>CAWBHB010000002.1:0-235000 GCA_963788625.1 uncultured Gemmatimonadales bacterium
AGCGCCACCACGGAAACAAGGGTGGCCATGGGGATGCGCGCGCTGGAGAATCTCAAACTGTTTTTCGCGGGCCAGCCGGTTCGTGATCGCGTCGTGTGACCCAGGAGCACGCTGCCCCCTTTCCCGCCTGAAGCTGACCCGTTTCAGCCATCCTGCTCGCCGCCAGCGCCGCCGCTTACGCCACCGAGGTGGCGGAGCTGCTGTTCCGCCTGCTGCTCGACGTTGTGCGTGCCCGTGAGCCCGAGGTCGTGCCCGTTCTCCAGGGTCAGCCTGCGAGCCCGTCGGCGACACCCGAAGAAATCGAGCGCGGTCTCCGGGCTCAGGGGATCTGGTTCCAACTGCTGAGCGTGGCGGAACAGAACGCGGGGATGCGGCGCCGCCGCCAGACCGAAACTGAGCGCGGCATGGATCAAGTCCGCGGCACCTTCGCCCAGGTGATGGCCGAGGGAGCGGGCGCCGGCGCCAACGCCGATCGAATACGGAAGCTGCTTGCCGGCCTACGGGTGCGTCCGGTGATCACCGCTCATCCCACCGAGGCCAAGCGCGTCACCGTCTTGGAGAAGCATCGCCGGATCTATCGCCGGCTGGTGGATCTCGAGTCTCCCCGCTGGACCCCACGCGAGCGCGCCGCGCTGATTGATCAGCTCCGCAACGACATCGAGCTGCTCTGGATGACGGGCGAGCTCCGACTGGAAAAACCCAACCGTTCCCCAGGAGGTCGACCGGGGACTCCACTTCTTCAACGAAACGCTGTTCGAAGCTACCGGCGAGGTCCACGAGAAGCTGGACCGCTCGCTCCAGATGGTCTATCCGGGCCAACGCTTCGAGATGCCGCCCTTCCTGCAGTTTGGCTCCTGGATCGGCGGAGACCGGGACGGAATCCGTTCGTCACCAATGACGTCACTCGCCGCACGCTCGCCGAGAATCGCCGCGCCAGCCTGCAGCGATACCACGCCCGACTCGCCGAGTTGGTGAAAGTCCTGAGCATCACCGAACGGGCGATCGTGGTACCGGCCCCGTTCCGCTCGGCGCTGGAGAAGGCACTGGCGAGTGTCGAGCACGGCAAGGACATAGCGGTCCGTAACCCGGGCGAGATCTTCCGGCAGTACCTGGCCTGCATGATGGCGCGGCTCGAAGGGGCATTGCGCCACGCCGAATCGGGAGACACCACTCGCTGTGCCGAAGGATATGCCACCGCCGACGAGCTGACCGGCGATCTGCGGATCCTGATGGCGGGCCTGAATGATTCGCAGAGCTCGCACCTGGCGCACGCCTTTGTGCGGCCAGTGCTCCGAGAGGTGGAGGCGTTCCGGTTCAGTACCGTCCGGCTGGACCTGCGAGATAATTCGGCTCGGCTGCATGACGCTCTGACTGCTCTGTGGCGGGCTGCAACCGGAGAGACCGGAGAACCGCCTCCTGTGGCATCGAAAGAATGGAGAGCCTGGCTGCTATCGGAGCTGGGGAAGCCGCTGCGACCCGACCGCACGGCACCGCCGGAGACCGGGGAGACGCTGGGCATGTTCCGGCTGGTCGGCGAGGTCAGGGATGGGTTGGACCGCGAGGCGTTCGGCAGTTTCGTGCTCAGCATGACTCGCGAAGTGTCCGACGTCCTCGGCGCCTATCTGCTGGCGAAGGAAGCCGGGCTATTCGTCGACCAGGCCGGTACCGAGAGCTGCACGCTCCCGATCGTCCCGCTGTTCGAGACCATTGATGACCTGCAGCGCGCGCCGGTCATCATGCGGGACCTGCTCGGGGTCCCCCTGGTGCGGCGCAGCGTGCGCGCATCGGGCGGTGTGCAGGAAGTGATGATCGGTTACTCCGATTCCAACAAGGATGGAGGTTTCCTCTCCTCGAACTGGGAGCTGAGCAAGGTCCAGGCGCGACTCACCCGGTTGAGCGACGAATTGGGAGTGCCGATCGCCTTCTTCCACGGTCGCGGCGGATCGGTGAGCCGCGGAGGTGCTCCCTTGGGGCGTGCCATCGCCGCACAACCCGCCGGCTCCATCCGCGGCCGATGCGTCTTACCGAACAAGGAGAGGTGGTCTCGTTCAAGTACGCCAACCGGGGGACCGCCGCCTATCAGCTCGAGCTGCTCGCGGCCAGCGTCATCGAACACTCGCTCAAGTCGGAGACCGAAGCCGAGTTGGTGCCCACCGCCGAGTTCGACGAGGCGATGGAGGCGTTGTCCGGAGCGGCCCAGGCGGCATATCGCCGGTTGGTGGACCAACCCGGGTTGCTGGCCTACTTCCAGGCCGCGAGCCCCCTGGAAGAGCTGGCCCTGCTCAACATCGGGTCGAGGCCGGCTCGTCGCACCGGACTCCATACCCTGGCCGACCTGCGCGCCATTCCCTGGGTGTTCGCGTGGTCCCAGAACCGCCACTTCATCACCGGATGGTACGGGGTGGGGAGCGGCCTGCTGACCTTCCTGCAGATCGCGGCGACCGAGGTGAGCGTCTGCTGAAGCGGATGTACGGGGAGTCGCGACGCTTCCGGCCTGGTGGTGGATGAGGTGGAGAAGACTCTGGCCTACGTGGATCTCGAGATTGCCCGGCTGTACGCTGACCTGGTCCAGGATTCCGCCGCACGGGATGAAATCTTCGGTCTCATCGAGGCGGAATATCACCGCACGGTGGAGGCGGTCCTCCGGGTGAGCGGCGGAAGCGAGCCGGCCGAGCGATTCCCCCGATTCCGGCGCCGCCTTGCCGGCGCCTACCCACCATCAATCAGGTAAGCCGCCAGCAGGTGGATTTGCTGCGCCGCTTCCGCGCCGCGTCGACTGACCAGCAGCGGCAGCAATACCTGTCGGCGCTGTTGCTGTCGATCAATTGTATTTCGAGTGGGTTTGGGGCGACGGGGTAGAGCCGTCAGCCTGCCGGCCCTTCCTTCCATCTCAACCTTCAATTGCCCGCACGCCGCCGCGATGTCCAGCCCTCGACTCCGGCGCACCACCGCCTCAATTCCCTGATTTCGCAGTCGATCGGCAAACTCGCGGATGCGGGAGGGGAGTGTCGGCGTGAGACCCGGAGCCCCACCGGGATGGAGCGGGAGCAGATTGACCAAGGCTCCCATCTTGCGGGCCAGCCGGACCAGCTCCTCGGCGTCCCGATTGGTGTCGTTGGAGCCGGCGATGAGCACGTATTCGAAGGTGATCCGCTTCCGGAACGCCTTGGCGGCCTCGAGCACCGCGGGCAGGTCGTACTTCTTTTCGATCGGCATCAGGGCGAGCCGGCGCTCGCGGGTGGGTGCGTGGAGTGAGATCGCGAGCCGGAACTGCTCGGGACGCCGGGCCAGCTCCCCCATCCCCGGCAGAATTCCCACCGTCGAGACCGTGATGTGCCGGGCGCCGATGCCCATCCCCGTCGGCTGATTCAGGATCGAGAGCGCGCTGGACACGGCCGGCCAGTTGAGCAGCGGCTCGCCCATCCCCATGAACACCACGTTGGTCGGGCTCAGCTCCGGTTCACGCAGGGCGATCTCCCGTGCCTGGCCGGCGATCTCGAACGGCGTAAGGTTGCGCTGGAACCCCATGGTCCCGGTCGCGCAGAAGACGCACCCCAGCGCGCAGCCCGCTTGTGACGAAACGCACAGAGTCCGCCGTTCCTGGGAGGGGATCAGGACCGACTCGATGGCCTCCCCATCGGCCAGCCGCCAGAGAAACTTCCTGGTTCCATCGTTGGAGCTGTTTGTTCGTTGCGGGCTCGGAGGCGAGAGAGAGAGCGAGAGCGGCGGGGCCGGCTCGAAGGGCGAGCGGCAGTTCGGTGGCCTGTGACCAACCGGCGATCGGCGCCTGCCAGAGCCGGCGGTGAATCTGGCCGACGCGGTAACGCGGCAGACCCTCGGACTCGCCCAGTCCGGAGCCTTCCGACGCTCCCTGCGGCGTCAGGTCCAGGCGACGGCCTTGGATCAGCGGTGCGGGAACGGATCGCCATGTCTCAAGATAATCGTCGAAAGGGGGGATTGACTCTACACTCGTGGCGTGAGAGCCACGTGTGTCTAGGCGACATGTTGACGGTCCACAGTCCTGCCTAGCTTTCCCACCCCTCCTCGGGGAGTGCCGTTAACCCCCAAGTTCGCGACTCAGCAACGCCCTAAATGACCCGGTTGAGGACTCATCCTCACCCTTGTGCCGTCCCAGCCCCGCCGCGGAGGTCGCATGCGCAGGAAGCTCGCCCGATTCGCACTAGCTGCTGTCGTTCTGTTTGCCTGTAGTGAGAGTCAGACCCCCACCGGTGGTTCCTGCCCCGGACTGGCAGATGTGATGGCCGCCCGCGGCGGTTGGAATACCCAATCGGTACATCGTGGTGTTCAAGCAGAATGTCAGCGCTCCGGCCGCCGAGCCAGCGGATCGTCGTCAGTCGCGGGGCAAGGTTCAGTTCATCTACACCCAGGCCATCAAGGGCTTCGCCGCCGAGTTGTCGCCTCGCGCGGTGCAGGTGCTTCGGACCGATCCCATGTCGCCCGGATCGAGCAGGATCAGCGGGTGTCAAGCTGGAGACCACCCAGAATAACACCGGCGAACTGGGGCCTCGACCGCATCGATCAGCGCAACCTGCCGCTCAGCCACTCCTATACCTACAACCGGACCGGTGCCGGGGTGCACTTCTACGGCATCGATACCGGCATCAACCTCACGCACACCGATCTGGCCGGTCGGGTCGGCAACGGATTCGATGCGGTCACCCCCGGCGGCAATGCGGACCGACTGCACTGGTCACGGCACTCATACCGCGACGACTGCCGCGGGCACTACGTTCGGCGTCGCCAAGGCGGCGACGGTCCACCCGGTTCGGGTGCTCGATTGCGGCGGGTCGGGCACCACCGCCGGCGTTATCGCAGGGATCGATTGGGTGACAACACGATCACCAGAGCCCGGCCGTGGCCAACATGAGCCTGGGCGGCGGCGTCTCCACCGCCTCGATCAGGCGGTTGCGGCTCGGTCGCGTCCGGCGTCGTCTACGCGGTCTCCGCCGGGAACAACAACATCAACGCCTGCACCCAGTCTCCCGCGCGGCGCCGAGCGCCATCACGGTCGCGGCCAGCAACAAGACCGACAATCGGGCCAGCTTCTCGAACTTCGGCACCTGTGTCGACATCTTCGCGCCCGGGCGTCAACATCACCGCGGGCTGGATCGGATGCAACACGGCGACCCAGACCATCAGCGGCACCTCGATGTCTTCGCCGCATGTGGCCGGCGTCGCTCTGCAGTATCTCGAGGCCAACCCGACTGCGACGCCGGCGCAGGTGGCCAGCGCCATCACCACCAACGCCACGATGGGCAAGATCACGAGTCCCGGGCAGCGGCAGCCCGAACCGGCTGCTCTACATGGGCTTCATCGGCGGTGGCGGCGGCGGCAACCAGGCCCCGGTCGCGAACTTCACCGCGAGCTGCACGAGCAACCCAGCTGCACGCTCACCAGCACCTCGACCGATGATGTCGGCGTCGTGGCCTTTGAATGGAAGCGGCCGAGCGGCGGGGTCATCGGGACCACCCAGGTCCTGATCCGCACCTTCGCGTCGGCTGGCGCCAAGGCAATCATCCTGACCGTCACTGATGGTGGTGGCCTGACCGGCACGATCACCAAGACGATCAACGTACCCTGAGGCTGGCAGGTAATGTTCGAGCCGCCCCGCCGAGGTCTCCCGGAGAGTCTCGGCGGGGTTGTTGTTTTTTAACGGGATGGTGACGTGAAGCTCACTTTCCCTGCCCCATTCCCCTGCAGGAGGTAGCATGCAGAAGAAGTTCGCCGTCCTTCCCTGGTTCTCGCTATCGCTGCCTGCAGCGATCACCGGCGCCCACCGACACGATGCCGGTGAACGCGCCGGCCGCGGTCGCCGGCCAGGCGATCCCCAACCGGTATGTCGTGGTTTTCAAGAACACGGTGGCAGCAGCCTCGGTAGCTGCCGAAGCGCAGAGCATCGTGAACGCCGACAAGGGCAAGCTGCACTTCACCTACGAGCACTCGATCCACGGCTTCGCGGCGGATCTGTCTCCGCCGCCGTCGCCGTGCTGCGCCTGAACCGGAACGTGGCATACGTGGAGCAGGATCGGGTGGTCACCATCCAGGCGACCCAGTCTCCGACGCCGTCGTGGGGCCTCGATCGCATCGATCAGAAGGCGCTGCCGCTCAACAACTCCTACACCTATCCCAATACCGGCGCCGGGGTGCACGTCTACGGCATCGACACCGGGATTCTGTACACCCACACCGATTTCGGCGGCCGCGCCTCCAAGGGCTTCGATGCCATCACCCCCGGCGGCAATGCGGTGGACTGCAATGGACACGGCACCCACACGGCCACGACGATCGCCGGCACCAAGTTCGGCGTCGCGAAGACCGCGACCGTCGTCGGCGTCCGGGTGCTGGATTGCGGCGGCTCCGGTACCTTCTCTCAGGTCATCGCGGGAGTGGACTGGGTCACCAACAACGGCATCAAGCCCGCCGTGGCGAACATGAGCCTGGGTGGCGGCACCTTCCAGGCGCTGGATGACGCCGTGACCGCGTCGATCGCGAAGGGGATCGTCTACGCCATCGCCGCAGGCAACAACTTCGGGTCGAACGCCTGCAACAACTCGCCGGCCCGCACTCCCAATGCGCTCACCGTCGCCGCGAGCGACATCAGCGACAACCGGGCCAGTTTCTCCGACATCGGAACCTGCGTCGATATCTACGGGCCTGGCGTGAACATCACCGCGGGTTGGATCGGCAGTAACACTGCCACCAACACGATCAGCGGGACCTCGATGGCGACTCCGCACGTGGCGGGCGTCGTGGCGCTCTACCTGTCCGCCAATCCGACCGCGACGCCGGCCCAGGTCCGCACTGCCCTGATCACCAACGCCTCCGCAGTGGTGAAGAACCCCGGCGCCAACACCACGAACCTGCTGGTCTACATGGGCTTCATCGGCGGGGGTGGCGGTGGCAACACCGCCGGTGGCGAACTTCACCGTGAGTTGCACTGCCCAGCATCGCTGCACGCTCAACGGCAGCAGCTCCACGGACGACCATGGCGTCGTGAGCTATCGCTGGAACGGGCCCGGCGGCGGGTTGTTGGGCACTGGCGCCAGATTACCGTGCAGTATGAAAAGGCGAGCAACCGTACGGTCGTCTTGACTGTGACCGACGCGGGCGGCCTGACTGGAACGCTCTCCAAGACCTTCGCCGTGCCATGATCTGAGGTGACGATCCGTGCCGCCGGAGGCCACCCCCTCCGGCGGCATTCGTTTGGGTGACCTCCGACCATCGACTATCGACCAGCGAAGGTCCCTTAACTCGTGTGGGAGGCCCCTAACCTCTAGTCCCTGAATCGCTTGCAGGGTTTGCTCGGGCTGGTTAGGTTTGCTCGGGTCCCCCACTCCCGACCGCCGATTGCTGCTCACCGAACTGCTGACGCCTGACCGGATCAAAGTCCCCCTCGAGGCGGGCGACAAGCCGGGCGTCATCCGCGAACTCACCCAACTCCTTGCCGAACGCTCCGGTGGCGACCCAGCCAGAATTCTGGCCGCGGTCGAGGAACGGGAACAGGTCCTGAGCACCGGCATCGGGTACGGCATCGCGATCCCTCACGCCAAGTCGGCGACCATACACGACCTTCAGCTGGTATGCGGCAGCCGCCCCGTGGGTGTGCCGTTCGATGCGCTCGACGGCGAACCGGTGCGGCTCTTCTTCCTTCTGGTCGGCCCCGAGGGCGCAGCCGGACTGCACGTAAAGGCGCTGAGCCGAATCGCCCGCGTGGTTCGTCGCGAGTCGGTGCGCGAGGCGCTGCTCAAGGCGCAGACTCCTGCCGAATTCCACCAGGTGCTGGTGGAGGCCGAGGAACGATGACCGCCACGGCGTTCCGGACTCACCGCTGCGGCAGTCTCCGCCGCGAGCACGCGGGTCAGAAGGTTCGGCTCGGTGGCTGGGTGCATCGGGTGCGTGATCTTGGCGGGCTTTTGTTCATTGACCTGCGGGACCGCGACGGGATCGTGCAGCTCTCCTTCGATCCCAAGTGGACTCCGGCCGACGTGCTGCGCCGTGCCGGAGAGGTCGGAGCGGAGAGCGTCGTTCTGGTGAGCGGAACCGTGGAGCTGCGACCGGAATCTGCCCGCGACACCGCACTTGCCACTCGCGACGTCGAGATCAGGGTGGAATCCCTGCAGATCGTGGGGCCGGCGGAGACGCCCGCGATCCCGGTCGCCCGCAAAGAAGGCGAGGAGCTTCCGGCCGAGGAGCTACGGCTCAAGCACCGGGTGCTCGACCTGCGCCGGCCGGAGCTGGCGAGGAACCTCATGCTGCGGCACCGCCTCCTGCAGCGCTCCCGGCGCACGCTCACCGAGCTCGAGTTTCTCGAGCTCGAGACGCCGATTCTCACCAAGCCGACTCCCGAAGGCGCGCGCGACTACCTGGTGCCGAGCCGGATTCATCCGGGGGAGTTTTTCGCGCTGCCCCAGTCGCCCCAGATCTACAAGCAGCTGCTGATGGTGGCGGGCTACGATCGCTACTTCCAGATCGCGCGCTGTTTCCGGGACGAAGATCTCCGCGCCGATCGCCAGCCCGAGTTCACTCAGATCGACCTCGAAGCGTCGTTCGTCTCGGCGGAGGACGTGCAGGCCGTGGTCGAGAAGGTCCTGGTGGACCTGTGGGCTGAAGCGGGACAGTCGGTGCAGACGCCGTTCCTTCGCATGCGGTGGCGCGAGGCGATGGAACGCTATGGCGTGGACAAGCCCGACCTGCGCTACGACCTCGAAATCCGGGATCTCACTCCTCAAGTCGGAGCCGACGCGGCGGACTTCCTGAAGTCCGCGGTGGCCAGCGGCCAGCGCCTGCGTGCGATCGTGGCGCCGGGATCTGCCGGCATGAGCCGAAAGGAAATCGACGGGCTCACGGCGACGGTCAAAGGCGCCAAGGCGGGAGGACTGATCTGGGCCAAGCGCACGGCGACGGGGTGGGAGGGGCAGGGCGTAAAGGCGGTCGGCACCGAGACGTTGGCGAAGCTGGGCGCCGAGGGGGATCTGCTGCTCGCGGTTGTCGGAACTGATCAAGTCACCTCACCCGCGCTGCACGCCCTGCGATCCGAACTGGTAAAGCGACCCGGCTCCAAGCCGAACACGGATCACGCCTTCTGCTGGATCGTGGACTTCCCGCTCTTCGAGCTGGACCCCGACACGGGCCAGCACGTGCCGGCCCACCATCCGTTCACGGCGCCGCATCCGGATGACATCGCGCTGCTGGACAAGAGTCCGGGCGTCACCCGGGCGCTGCACTACGACGCGGTCTACAACGGCAACGAGCTGGGGAGCGGCTCCATCCGGATCACCGATCCCGCGGTGCAGCGAAGAATCTTCGAGCTGCTGGGCATTCCGGACTCCGAGATCCGTCGCCGCTTCGGTTTCCTGCTCGACGGCCTCGCCGCCGGCGCGCCACCCCACGGTGGGTTCGCCCTGGGATTCGACCGAATTTCAATGCTGCTGGCGGGCGCTACGTCGCTGCGGGATGTAATCGCGTTCCCCAAGACCACGACAGCACGCGCGTTGTTCGAGGGTGCGCCGACCGTGGTGAATCCCGAGGACTTGAAGGCGTTGCATATTGAGGTGACGGGAGACGTAATACGTGGGACGTGAGAGGTGAGGCGAAGTGTCACCGGGTTCCCACGTCCCACTTACAACGTCCTACGTACTACGCCTTTAAAGGAGACACAATTGGCCGACGACATCCAGCACCGATTGTCGACCGAAGGCGCCGACCCACTGCTCCTGGCCGGCGTGAACGATGCCAACCTGCTCGCACTCGAACGGGCGCTCGGGGTCCGGGTGTCACTCCGGGGTGATGCGATCACGGTCGGCGGAAGCTTCGAGCAGGTCGAGCGCGCGACCGGCGTGGTTCAAGCGATGCTCGACCTGACTCGCATGGGCGAGGCGGTGACCACGGACGACGTGGCCCGTCTGGTGGCACAGGGTCCGGCGACCGAACCGTTAGCGAGCGGCGAGCAGCGCATCATTCTTCCCGGATTGCGCCGGGTGATCGTGCCCAAGACGCAGGGCCAGCGGGACTATCTGCAGGCCATCGCCACCCACGACGTCGTGATCAGCATCGGCCCGGCCGGCACCGGCAAGACCTACCTCGCGGTGGCCAAGGCGGTCGAGGCGCTGGCCCGGAAGCGGGTCCGCCGGATCATCCTGGCCCGGCCAGCGGTGGAGGCGGGAGAGTCGCTGGGATTTCTCCCCGGCGACATGCAGGCCAAAGGTGGATCCGTATCTCCGCCCGCTGTACGACGCGCTCGAGGACATGATGCCGCATGACCGGGTGCAGAAGGCGCTGGAGACCCGAACGATCGAGATCGCGCCGCTGGCCTACATGCGGGGCCGCACGCTCGCCGACGCGTTCATCATCCTGGACGAGGCGCAGAACGCCACCATCGCCCAGATGAAGATGTTCCTGACCCGGATCGGCGTGAACAGCAAAGTCGTGGTCACCGGTGACAAGACCCAGATCGACCTTCCCAAGCGGGAAGACTCGGGGCTGATCCAGATCGAACGGGTTCTCCCCGGCATCGACGGGATCGCGTTCTGCTATCTCGACGAGTCCGACGTGCTGCGCCACAGGCTGGTGCGGGAGATCATCCGAGCCTACGCGGAGGACCAGAACGGTTGATGCGTGACTGGAAGGGCCGAGCGCGCGTGGGGTGACGCCGCCGGATCCTCCTTGCTGAATCGCTTCACTTTCCACGCGGCTCGATGGGGGCTGATTCTCATCCCGGCGCTGGCCACTCGGCTGGCATATCCTCCGACGACCACCGGCGGCTTCATTCGGTCCTGGGTCGGCCCGCTCCTCTACAATCTCGTCATCCTCTCCATCTTCTGGCTGCTGCTCGCGCTCTATCGCCGCGAGACCTATCGGCGACTGCGGGAGATGGTGTTCTTCACCGCCCTCTTCACACTCTCCATCGTTCTCGCCGATCTGCTCGACGGGCTGTTTCCGGCCCGGGCCGAGCCGCTGCCCATCCCGCTTGCGGCCATCCTGGTCACCCTGCTCTACAACGGTCGCATCGCGATCACCTGCGCCATCACCCTCGCACTCCTGCTGGGAACCCAGGGCGGGCAGACCGACGCCGCGACGCTCTTCTTCGGCATTGCTGGCGGTGTCGCGGGGGCCATCAGCATGCGGGTGGTGCGCCGCCGCAGCCAGGTTCTGGTGAGCATCGCCGCGATCACGGTCGCCTACGCCATCGCGGCATTCACCTTCGGCCTCATGGCCGGGTGGAGCGCGGACGACATGCTTCGGAGCGCGGGGATCGGCGCGGTCGTCGCCCTGGTCAGCACGTCGGTGGCCATGGCCCTGCTGCCGCTCGCCGAATGGCTCACCCGAATCACCACCGATCTCCGGCTGCTGGAGCTGGCGGACCCGTCGCGCCCGCTGCTCAAACGCCTGGCCACCGAGGCTCCCGGCACCTGGGCCCATAGTCTCCAGATGGCCAATCTCTGCGAGGTCGCTTGCAACGCGATCCAGGCCAACGGGCTGCTGGCCCGGGTCGGCTGCTATTATCACGATGTCGGCAAGCTGGTGGGCCCGCATCTATTTCGCCGAGAACCAGCAGGGCGGGCGCAACCCGCACGACGACCTCCCGCCGGTCGACTCGGCCGGATCATCCGGCAGCACGTGACCTACGGACTCGAGCTGGCCGATCAGGCCCAGCTTCCCGAAGCGGTACGCAGGTTCATCGCCGAGCACCACGGCACCAGCAGGATGGAATACTTCTTCGAGCAGGCCCAGAAGCCGGACGGCGCGGAAGCGAGAGACGAGAGCGCCTTCGAGTATCCCGGCCCTCGGCCTCGTACCGCGGAGACGGCCGTCGCCATGCTCGCCGACAGCGCCGAGGCGGCGGTGCGGGTACTGGATGAGCCGACGCCCGAGCGGGTGAGGGAAGCGGTGGATTTCCTGATCGCGCAGAAGATTGCCGCCGGGCAGCTGCGGGAGGCACCGCTGACGCTGCGGGATCTGGACCGGGTGAGCCAGGAATTCGCCCGGCTGCTCGCGGGTATGTACCATACCCGCGTCGAGTATCCCAGCGGTGCGGGCGGGATCACGGCTGACTTTGGCCGCGACTAGGAGATTGGGCGAGCGGCCACCGCGAAGTCCGGGTGAGCGGCCGAAGCAACGCTCTCCCCCACGCGGGTGCGACGCATCGTGCGGAAAGTTCTGGCGGCCGAGCGACGCCGCGCGCACCGTTTCGGTGACCTTCCTGGGACCGACCCGGATGCGGCGGCTCAACCTGGAGTACAAGACGGCATGACCGGCCGACCGATGTCATCTCGTTCCAGCTGCCGGGGCCCGATGGAAGCCTGGCGGGAGACATTTACGTCTGTCCGGCGGTCGCGGCGCGGGAAGCAAAGGCGGCCGGAGTGACCGAGACCGAGGAGTTGGCTCGCCTCGTGATTCACGGCACCCTGCATGTCCTGGGTTACGACCATCCCGAGGGGCGGGGACGTACCCGCTCGGTGCTCTGGCGACGGCAGGAGCGATACCTGGAAGCGCTGACGTGATCGAAACGCTGCACTACTTCATTACTCCGCTCGCCACGCTGGTCTTCGCGTTCTGGGCGGCGTGGCTCTCCTTTGCGGGAGAGGCGGACGCGGACGTGCCCCACATTCTCGCAGATGAGCAGCCCACCGGTGAGACCGGACTCCCTCCGGCTCGGGCGCTGTACGTCGCGCACCTGGCGCTGCTGGTGCTGGCGGGCGCCGCTGCCGGAATCGCCGAGTCGTGGTGGGCCCGGCCCGCCGGGCGGCGCGCTCGCTCGGCTGCTTCTCGCGGTGGGACTGGTCTGGGTCGTCGGCAACATTCTCCCCCGTTTCCTGGCCTCGGTCGCGCCCGACCTGCCCGCCCTGGCACGGCCCTCGGCGCTCCGCTCGCTTCGACTCCTGGCGCCCCGGCTTCGACTCGTGGCCTGGGCCGACCGGAAGATCCGCCAGGTCAAACGGCGGGAGTACCGTGAGTCCGGCGCTACCCGCCGCGACATGCTGCTCGGCCTCTTCTCTCTGGCCGACACGACGGTCGCCGAGGTGATGACTCCCCGGATCGATATCATCGCGGTGGATGCATCGGCCACCCAGGACGAGGTGGTCGCGACGCTCCGGGGCTCGGAACACGCGCGGCTCCTGGTCTACGAGGAACATCCCGATGCGGTGATCGGCGTGCTCTATGCCAAGGACATGCTGGCCCGATTGCCCGACGGCGACGATGCCGAGCCATGGAACGCCCTGATCCGGCCCGCCGCCTATGTCCCGGAAGGGAAGACACTCGATCGCCAGCTGCGCGACTTCCAGCGGGGGCCAAGCCATCTCGCGGTCGTGGTCGATGAATTCGGCGGCACCGCGGGCATCGTGACGCTGGAAGACATCCTGGAACAGATCGTCGGTGAGATCCAGGACGAGCATGACACCGACGAGGCCATTCCGGTCCAGGAACTTCCCGCGGGACGGCTCTCGGTCGAAGGCGGCGTGCCGCTCTCCGAGCTGGAAGCCATTCTGGGCCACAGTTTCGGCCGGGAAGACGTGAGCACTGTGGGTGGCTTGATGCTCGACGCCTTCGGCCGGGTACCGCGCTCGGGTGAAGCGGTCGCGGTTGATGGGATTCGATTCGCGGTCGAGCAGGTGGCCCGCCGACGGGTCAGGCGGGTCCAGGTGGAACGGCCCACCGCGCCGGCAGCAGCCGAGGCAGAGCGAGGCCGCCGAATGATCTGGATCGTCTTCTCGATCGGCATCCTGCTCGCGGTCATCGGCGCCACCGCGAGCACCGCGCTGGTTTCGATGAGCCGGCTCGAGCTGGTGCAGGCCGTCTCCCGGCAGCTCCGCGGCGGACCCGGCTCCCTCGCCTGGCTGGCCGAGATGGAGACCTTCCTCGGCATCACCGCCGCGCTCACCGCCCTCGGCATGACGGTGCTCGGGGTGGCCACGCCGGCCCTGTTCACCGGCATGAGTCTGCCGGGACTCTTCGCGCTGATGGTCCTGGTGGTGCTCCCGGTGGTGTTGCTCGGCGGCTACCTGCTGCCGCGCTGGGTGGCTCGCTCCCGTCCTGAGGCGTTCCGCGCCGGCGTCGTACCGGTGCTCCGGCCGCTCTCCGCGCTGTTTACGTCTGTTCCTCCCGTCTCGCGCGCCGGAACGTCCAGCCGCCGATCTCCGCACCATCTGGCGCCAGGGTGCCGCCTCCGGTCATCGGTGGCGACGAAGAGCTGATCATGGTGGGCGGAGTCATGACCTTCGCCGAGCGTGCGGTGCGCGAGGTGATGACACCCCGAACCAACCTGGTGGCGATTCCGGAAGACGCGCCGCTGGATGAGATCGCCGCGGTCTTCGCGCAAAGCGGATACAGCCGGCTCCCGGTCTACCGCGGCACCCTGGATGAAATCGTCGGCATGCTGCACGCCTTTGACCTGTTCAAGCTGCAGCCGGGAGACCGGCTCCCGATTCGGCCGGTGGCCAACGCGCCCGCCGGACGGAATTGCGGCGACCTGCTGCTCGACATGCAGCGGGAGCGCCGCCATCTCGCCGTGGTGCTGGACGAATTCGGTGGCACGCTGGGCATCGTCACCTTCGAGGACCTGCTCGAGGAATTGGTGGGCGAGATCTTCGATGAGTTCGATGAAGGCGCCGGCGGCGCCGGCGGAGCGACGCCGACCCTGTTCGAGACCGACGGCGCCACTCCCATCTCCGCGATCGAGGAACGGTTCGATCGCAAGCTGCCCACCGCGACGCACCAGCACCGTGGCCGGTCTGCTCGCCGAGCTGGCGGGACGGATCCCCGTGCCGGGCGATCGCTTCATCATCCGCACCCTGCAGTTCGACGTCGTCCAGGCCTCGCCCACCAGGGTGGAGCGGGTGCTGATTCGTCTCGTGCCTCCGCCTCCTGTGCTGCTGGCTCCGCCCACTCGCCGAGGATTCCCGGAAGTGAATCCAACCGAGACTGGTCCAGTCACTCCTCGGGCTGATCCGCGCAGGCAATCTCAAGCAGTTCCTCGCCCGAGCCGAAAAGACCGAACCGGCCGATCTGGGAGACGTCCTGGCATCGCTGGACAACCAGGAGCGCCTCGCCGTCGTGAAGCAGCTGCCGCCCCGGCTTTCCGGACGCGCGCTGATCGAGATGGCCGGACGAGACCCAGGCCGAGGAGACCCTGGTCGCGCTGGAGCCGGAGGCGGCTGGAGAGATCGTCGAGGAGCTGCCGGACGACGAGGCGGCAGACCTGGTCGGTGCGCTCGACCCGGAGGATCAGCAGCGAATTCTCGCGGAGGTCGAGGACCGGGCCGATGTAGAAACGCTGCTTCGCTACGATCCGGAGACCGCCGGCGGCATCATGACGGCGCATGTGGTCTCGGTCCAGGACACCAGCACCGCGGGAGAAGCCATCGAAGCGCTGCGACGGCAGGCGGAAGAGGTCGAGGATTTCCCCCACGTCTTCGTGGTGGACTCAGGATCGCCGGCTGGTCGGCGTGCTGCCGCTCAAGGGACTGGTCACCAGTCCGCGCGGACCGGCCGGTCCGTGAGTTCATGGAAAACGCCGACGTGCGGGTCGCGCCGGAGGAAGACCAGGAAGAAGTCGCGCGGCTCATCAAGCGCTACGACGTGGCGGGCGTGCCGGTGGTAGACTCGGCGGGACGCCTGCTCGGTCAGGTCACCTTCGACGACGTCATTGACGTGGTGGAAGAGGAACAGACCGAGGACCTCCTTCGGTTCGGCGGCGTCTCGGCCGATGAAGAGCTGGGCGCCCGGTGGACCACCGCGGTGCGCAGCCGGTTGCCCTGGCTCTTCGTCAACCTGCTCACCGCCTTCATGGCCGGGGCCGTGGTCTACCTGTTCAAGGACACGGTGACCCGAACCGTGGCGCTCGCGGTGTGGATGCCGATCATCGCCGGCATGGGCGGCAACGCCGGGACTCAGGCTCTCGCGGTGACCGTGCGGCGCCTGGCGCTGGGACTCATCCCGCCGGACCGCTTTGTTCGAGGTCGTGGGGAAGGAGATTCTGGTCGGGCTGGTGAACGGGCTTGCGATCGGGGTCACGGTGTCGGCCGTGGCCGTCGTCATGGGCGGCGGGACCGGAGTTGGGACTCGTGGTCTTCCTCGCGATGGCCGGCAACCTTTTCGTCGCCGGCTTCGCCGGAGCCTTCATTCCGATTCTGCTGGAGCGGTTCAAGGTGGATCCCGGCGATCGCGTCCTCGATCTTCGTGACCACCTTCACCGATGTGTGCGGATTTCTCCTGCTGCTGGGCCTGGCTGGGACGCTGTTGAGATCCTGACGCTAAGGCGTCGAGCGGAGCAGCTCGGCGATCGTCGCCAGGTGATGGTCGTCGTGCTCGGCGACGAAAAGAGCCAGGTCGAGCACGGCGACTGATAGAGCGAAGCGGGCGTGAGGACGATTCCCCCACGCCCGCTCACCGATCACCGGTTCCCGTTCACTGTTCGCCGTTCACCGTTTCCACCTCACCACCCCAGAATCATCTCCGCCCTGGTGTAGATGAACCGCCCGTTGTACCCGAACGGCGACGCCGCGGCCCAGGGGAAGGTGTTGTCGTTGTTGTTGAACTCCGCCTTCGGCTGATCGGGATAGGTATCGAACAGGTTCCGCGCTCCGATCGACAGGTTCACCTGGTCGAAGCGATACCCGATCTCAAGATCGACCAGGGTCTTGCCCCCGTACTCCTCGCGATCGGTGAAGCTCGGCTGTGCCGACGCGAACCCTCCGAAGTAGCTGACCCGTCCCAGCGTGTGGAACCCGACCGATCGAGTAGTTGGCCTGCAGCGTGCCGCGCCAGTCGGGACGTTCCTCCTCGATGCCGACCTCGGTCACCAGGTCCAGGATGCTGGTGAGGTGGTCGGAGTGCCCTGCAGAATCGGGGGCAGCGGATCGACGTGGGTGATCTTGTTCTTGGTGTAGTTGACGCCGAGGTTGAGATCGAAGGTCCCGTTGCCGGCCGGCACCACCCAGTCGGCGGTGAAGTCGACGCCGTCGGTCTTGGTGTCGAGCCCGTTGGTGAAGAACTGCACGCCGCGCGATGTCGGCGAAGCCCGAGTCGGCCAGGATCGCCTGCGAGACGCTGTCGTTGAAGGTGGCGCCCAGCAGGATCCGGTTGTCGATCTGGATGTGGAAGTAGTCCACCGTGATCGTGAAGTTGTCGGCCGGCGTGAAGGCGAACCCGGCGCTCAGGTTGACCGAGGTCTCCTCCTTGAGCGGCTTGGCACCGAAGATCTGGGACGCGTGATTACTTACCGGGAAGTTCCCGATCTCCTGGAATTGCCCGCCGATGACGTTCGTCGTGACGTGGCTGAAGAAGCTCTGGGCCAGACCGGGCGCCCGGAACCCGGTGCTGGCCGCGCCGCGCAGCACGAACCGCTTGGTCGGCTGGTACCGCAAGGCCAGCTTGCCGGTGACCCGGGAGCCGAAGTCGCTGTAGTTCTCGTAGCGTCCGGCGACGTTGGCCAGCAGCCCCGAGGTCAGGTTGGTTTCGAGGTCGGCGTAGGCTCCCACGTTGGCCCGACTCTCGTCGGCTTCGTCCTGCGGGCCGGAAGCCGCCGAACACCGATGAACCACCCGGGCGAGAGATCTCCCGGGATGCGCCACGCTGTCCTGCGCTGCATGGCCGCCGTTCACGTAGGAGGCGAATTCGCCCTGCGTAGATCTTGTAGTTCTCCCGCCGCCACGCCCCGCCGATGGCGAGGTTCAGCGGGTTCGGGGAGACCCAGGTTGAGCGGCTTCGACAGCGTTCAGCGCCGACCAGGACTTCGCTGCGCTGCAGCGAGCCGGCGTAGAACGAAGTCTGATTCGGGATGCCGGGGTCGTCCGCGTTACCCAGGATCCCGTCGGCTCCCGGAGCGCAGGCGCGTCGAGGCAGGGTCCCAGCGAGGGATTGTTGGTGTTCTCCAGGTCGTAGTCGAACCGGTTCAGGCCCCAGGAGACCCCGAAGTCGAGTGCCCCAACCCGCCAGACTGGTGCGAAAGCCGCCCGCAGCGGAGTAATCGTTCACGTTGGGATGGAACTCCGGGCAGGAATCCCTGGGGATAGATCTCCTGCCAGTTCCGGTTGCTGTCGACGTAGCGCCAGAAGCCGTTGCCGGTGCCTACCCGATAGCTGTACCCACCGAAGGCGTAGAACTCGCTGCGTGCCCGACTGGTTGAGCGGCATCCGGAAGTTGGCGAACGTCATCACGTCCTTCTCGAGACCATCGCCCCAGTGGTAGTTCGGCTGGGTGCAGGGAGTTCCGTTTCTGGATGATCTCCCCGGTCTTGGGGTCGATCAGGTCGCGTGACACCCTGTTGCATCGGCCAGGAACGAGTCGGGCCAGGCCCGGTTGGTGGGATCGCGGTGCTGGTATTCGCCGAACAGGCTCGAGCGAACCACGGCCCATGCCGATGTCCGACGCCGCCGTTGAGGTTGGTACAGGTCCCATCGTCGGGGTAGTCGTCGGTCACGTACTTGCCTGCGTCGACATTGAGGAACGGCGAGAACTTGCCTTCCTTCATGACGATGTTCACCACGCCGGCGATGGCGTCGGAGCCGTACTGCGCCGATGCGCCGTCCCGCAGCACTTCGATCCGGTCGATGGCGCCGCCCGGAATCGCGTTCAGGTCAACGCCGCTCGACCCGGCACCCATGCCGTAGGCGAATGTGTTCAGCACCGCCATCTGGTGCCGCCGCCAGCCGTTGACCAGGACCAGCGTGTGGTCGGGACTCAGACCGCGAAGTGTGAAGGGGCGGACGATATCGTTCGCGTCGGTGACGCTCTGCCGGGGGAAGTTGACCGATGGGGAGAGCGTCTGGAGCACCTGGCTGGTTTCGGTGGTGCCCTGCTGCTGGATATCTTCGGCGGTGTAGACGTCCACCGGGACGGCGAGTTCCTCGGCCGCAGTGTGGTGGGCGCGAGAACCGACCACCACGTCAATCGGTGCCAGCTCGACCGGTGAACGGTTCAGGGTGAAGTTCAGCTCCACCACGTCAGCCTCGACGACGGTCACGTTGGAAGAGGCCGCGGCGAAACCGATGGCATGAACGGTTATCGTAACCAACCGGGCCGGCACGCCGTGCAGCGAGTAGCGTCCCGAGGCCGTCGTCGTGGTGCCCAGGCTGGTGCGATCAACCGTTACGATGGCACCCACAACCGGGGCACCCGCGCTGTCCACCACCTGGCCCTGGACCGTCCCGGTCTGCGCGGCAAGGCTCCGAGAGGCAGGCACAGCAGTGCAGCGACCAAGCCGAGTCGAAAGGATTGTCGGACGAGAGACGGCGACATCGAACCCTCCGGAGTGGGTGGGCGAGTCTATGTTGTTGCTGGCAGAGTGCTGCAGGGGTGCTTCGCGAGGATACGGCGCAATCGGTCGTCCGTCAAGCAAGCCCCATTGCTGACCGATGACCCTCGAACAATTCCTGTCCCAGTACGGGCTCATCGCCCTTTTCCTGCTCGCCACCGTCGAAGGCGATGCCAGCCTGATTCTCGCCGGAATGCTGGCCCATCGCGGCGTGCTGTCGTTGCCGGCTGTCATCATGGCGGGAGCAGCGGGGAATTTTGTGGGCGATTGCGCCTGGTATTTCCTCGGACGGCAGGCTCGGGCCCGACTTGCGCGACACCGCGATCTACCGCCGCGCCGGTCCCTGGATCGAGCGAGTCGCCTCACGCCTTGGCAGCTGGCAGCTGCTGCTCGCCCGGGTGGTGTACGGTACCCGGAATGCGAGCATGGTCTTCTGGGGTCAGGCCCACCTTCCGTTCCAGCGCTTCGCTTTCGTCGACCTGCTGGGTTGCGCCCTCGCCTCGACCGGGTTCGCCGTGCTGGGA
The DNA here is from genome assembly GCA_963788625.1 of uncultured Gemmatimonadales bacterium. Taxonomy (GTDB): domain Bacteria; phylum Gemmatimonadota; class Gemmatimonadetes; order Gemmatimonadales; family GWC2-71-9; genus DATBGE01. The sequence goes on from CAWBHB010000002.1 coordinate 19,798, forward strand.
TACCTGACCGGGCAGGGCGTCGAATCCCTGTCTGGGGCAGGTCAGGCGACTCGAGGTCGGGCTGCTGATCGCGTTGGTCGGTGGCCGCTGTGGTGATCGCGCTGGTCACCTGGGAGGTGAAACGGGCCAGCGACAACGGTGAGCCCCCGGAGACCGGGTCCGGCCGGGGGTGGCTAACTGCCTGCAAACATGCGAACTTACAACCATGGCCCAAGCCGATCAGGTCGCAGCACTGCGGGGTGGGAATGTGCCGGTGCTGGCCCGGGCGATCTCGCAGGTCGAGAATGGCCGCGCGGGTTTTGAGGCGCTGCTCTCTGCGATTCATCCCACCCTGGGCCATGCCCGACGGATCGGTATCACCGGCCCGCCCGGAGCCGGGAAATCCACGCTGACCGAGCGGCTGGTGCAGGTGTTGCGGGCCAGGGGACATACCGTGGCGGTGGTCGCGGTCGATCCAACCAGTCCGTTCACCGGTGGTGCCTTGCTGGGCGATCGAATCCGCATGGAATCGGTGGCGCTGGATCCCGGCGTCTACATCCGATCCATGGCGACCCGCGGCTCGCTCGGCGGACTCGCCACCACCACTCGCGAAGTGTGCGACGTGCTGGATGCGGCGGGGTTCGATCGCATCCTGATCGAGACGGTCGGGGTGGGCCAGTCGGAGCTCGACGTCGGCCGCTCCGCCGATTCAACGGTTCTCGTGCTGGTACCGGAATCGGGAGACGGGATTCAGACCCTCAAGTCGGGTGTCATGGAGATCGGCGACGTGTTCGTGGTCAACAAGTCGGATCGTCCGGGCGCCGATCGCCTGCGCCAGGAGATCGAGATCACGCTGGGCATTCGGGCGGGAAATGCGTATCGGCATGTGAAGGCACATCACGGGGTCGGGATGCGGGCAAGGCGGAGGGGCGGACAGGGCGGGCAGGGCGACAAGCTGCCCCGACGCTCGCGCCGATCCGCCGAACCGCACTGGACGCACCCCGTACTGGGAACCGTCGCCTCGAAGGGCGAAGGGAGTCGAGGAGCTGGCCGGCGCGCTCGACGGGCATCACCAGTGGCTCGACCGAGTCGGGTGAATTGGGTGTCCGTCGCCGCCGGCGGCTGTTCGAGCGCACCCGGGAGGTCGTGGATCGCGCCGCCCGTCAGTGGATCTGGCAGGAGACGGCCGCCGAGCAGATGATCAGCGACCGGCTCGACGATCTCGCGGCCGGGCGCACCAGTCCGTACGAAGTGGCGGCCGAAGTGCTGGACGGGCTCAAACAGGGGACACGGGTATGACCACGTTCGACGCAGACCTCTCGCTGCGGCACATGGCCGAGCGGCTCGAGACTCAGGAGCGGGAGCTGGAGGAGCTGCGGGCCGAGTTGCGGGCCTGGCGGGAGCAGGTGGCCCAGCTTCCCATGCGCGAGGACGTGGCCTTCACCTCGGTGTCCGGCCGCAATGTGGAGCCGGTCTACACCGCGCTCGATCTCGATCCGCACAGCGTCAGCGCCACCACGCTGCCCGGGAGATTTTCCCTACACCCGCGGCATTCACCCCACGATGTACCGGGGCCGGCTCTGGACCATGCGGCAGTTCGCCGGGTTCGGCACGGCGCAGGACACCAACGAGCGCTACAAGTTCCTGCTGGCTCACGGCCAGACCGGACTCTCGGTGGCGTTCGACTTTCCGACCCTGATGGGCTACGACTCGGACCATCCGCGGTCCGAGGGCGAAGTCGGCAAGTGTGGCGTCGCGATTTCCAGCGCCCAGGACATGGAGACCCTCTTCGACGGCATCCCGCTCGACAAGGTCTCCACCTCGATGACGATCAACGGTCCCGCGGCGATGCTCTACTGCTTCTACGTCGCGGCGGCGGAGCGGCAGGGCGTGGATATCGCCAAGCTCCAGGGCACGATCCAGAACGACATGCTGAAGGAATACATGGCCCAGCATGCCTGGATCTTCCCGGTGGAGCCGGCGCTCAAGGTCATCGTGGACATGTTCGACTGGGCGTCCACCAATACGCCGAATTGGAATACCATCTCCATCTCGGGCTACCACATTCGGGAAGCCGGCGCGACCGCGGCCCAGGAGCTGGCCTTCACGCTCGCCAACGGTTTCAGCTACGTGGAGCACGGGGTGGCGCGGGGCCTCGAGGTAGACAGCTTCGCGCCCCGGCTCTCGTTCTTCTGGGACGTGCACAACGACTTCTTCGAGGAAGTCGCCAAGATGCGCGCCGCCCGGCGGATCTGGGCCCGCACCATGCGCCAGAAGTACGGGGCCAAGAATCCCCGGAGCTGGCAGATGCGCTTCCACTGCCAGACCGCCGGTGTCACGCTCACCGCGCAGCAGCCGCTCAACAACATCGTCCGGGTGGCCTACCAGGCGCTCGCCGCCGTTCTGGGCGGCACCCAGTCGCTGCATACCAACGCGCTCGACGAGACGCTGGCGCTCTCCCACCGAGGAGTCGGTCCGGGTGGCGCTGCGCACCCAGCAGATCCTGGCCTACGAGACCGGCGTCCCCAACGTCGCGGACCCGCTGGGCGGGTCGTACTACATCGAGGCTCTGACCGACAGCCTGGAGCGCGAAGCGGCCGGGTTGTTCGCCGAGATCGAGGCCCAGGGCGGTGTGGTTCCGGCCATCGAGTCGGGATGGTTCCAGCGGCAGATCGCCCAGTCGGCGTCGCGGTTCCAGGATGAAGTCGAGAAGGGACGCAAAGTGGTGGTTGGACTGAACATGTTTACCGGGGAAGAGCGAGTGCGCGCCGGAAATTCTCCGATCGGCGAGGAAGCCGAGCGGTCTCAGCGGGAACGGATGGCGCGAGCTCCGGGCAACTCGTGACGCCAACGCGGTCGATCAGAAACTCGAGGCTCTGAGAGCCGCCGCGGCCGCCGATCAGAATGTCATCCCGGCGATGCTGGACTGCGCCCGGGCCTACTGCACCCTCTACGAGATCCGTCACGTGCTGGAAACGGTGTACGGGACGTATCGCGAGCCGGTGTTTTTCTAAGGGTCGAGGGTCAAGCAGTCGTGGTCGATAGTCGATGAGTCATGAGTCCGTCGGGTACCAGTCATGCTGACTCGTTGACTCAGACCATCGACTCATCGACCACTGACCATCGACAACCAAAAAATGAACGACCAACACATCGCCAAGACCCTCGCCCGTCTCACCAGGCTGAAGACGGACGATCATCGGATAGTCACCTGCTACCTGAAGCTGGAACTGAGCGATCGGTCGCGGGGCAAGTACCTGATCAAGCTGAAGAACCGGGTGAAGCGGGCAGAGGCGGCGTTGCCGGAGATCGGCCTTTCCCGCACGGTACAGCAGGAAGTGGCCAGGACGACCTGCAGCGCATCATGGAGCATCTCCGGGAACCGGCCCGGCTCCCCTCGACCCACGGCGTCGCCATCTTCGGCTGCCGAGCCGCTCAAGCTGTTCGAAATACTGCCGCTGCCCGCGGTGCATCGCTCGCGGCTCGGCGTGGATCGTACCGCGCTGGTTCGCGAGCTGGCCTCGGTCGAGGATGAATTCGGCATCGCTGCTGACCGCCGTGGTGGATCGTACGACCGCGCGATTCTTCCAGGTCACCGCGTTCGGAGCCGAGGAGTTGCCGAGCCTCAAGGCGGAGCGCAGGCGGAGTCCGAAGTTCCGGAGTCACGAGGGCCCGCCGGGCATGGGAGAGCGAGCCTGGAACAACCGGATCCGGAATGAGCGCCAGCGGCATTACGAGGCCGTGGCGCAACGGCTCTTCGATCTGCACCGGAAACATCCGGTGCATGGCATGGTGCTGGCCGGCCGCAGCGACGCGCAGGCGGTCGAGGACTTCCTGCATCCGTACCTGGTCGAGCGGCTGATGGGATCGGTCCAGCTCGATCCGAAGGACGCGACACCGTCGGTGGTCCATGAGGCCACCCTGGCGGTGCGCGAGGCGTTCGAGCGCGCCACCGAGCGCGAGGCCGCGCACGACCTGACCGAGGGCCTGGGAAACGGCTGGGCGGTGAACGGCATTGGACGAGAGTCTCCTGGCGCTTTCCAAGGGCCAGGTGCGAACCCTGCTGGCCGACGCGGACGCCGGCGGTCCCGGGATTTCGCGGCTCCCAGTCGGGACGGCTGGTGAGCGAAGCCCGACCAGCTCCTTCGCGGCGAAGGTGACCCGGTTCCGGTGATCGACCTCGTGGACGAGGCGATCGAAGACGCGCTGCGCCAGCGGGTCAAGGTCGAGGTGGTGTACGATGGCGAGGCCCGCCGCGCGGTGAACGGGCTGGCCGGGCTGCTCAGGTTCCGGTGAAGATCGCAGCGCGTTCTGTTCGACGCCGGGAATACCCTGCTGTTCCTCGACTACGAGCGCCTGGCGCCGCGAGGTCGGTGCCGCGGTCGGGGTGCCGCTCACAGCCCAGGATCTCGAGGCTCAGTCAGGCGAGGCAGCGCTCGCAACTGGAGCGGTCGGATACCACGCGACCACGACCGGGCCTCGCCGCTACCTCGAGAGTCTCTTCCTCCTGGCCGGAGTGCCGCGCGAGCAGCTGGGGTTGGTGCGGGACACGCTGCTGCGCCTGCACGACGAGCGCCACCTCTGGAGCGCCATGCATCCCGAGCACGCCGGCGGCGCTCGCTCGGCATGAGACAGGCCGGTCTCCGGCTCGGCGTCGTCTCCAACAGTGACGGACGAGTTGAAGAGGCTCTGGATGCGGCGGGGATTCGAGCCGACTTCGAGGTGATCGTGGATTCGCGGCTGGTCGGCTTCGAAAAGCCCGACCCGCGGATTTTTCAGGCCGCACTCGAGCCGCTGGGCATCGCACCCGAAGGTGCGCTGTACGTCGGCGACATCTACGAAGTGGATGTGGTCGGCGCCCGACGGGCCGGCCTGGATGTGGTGCTGCTCGATCCTGCCGGCAATCACGCCGGACGCGACGTGCAGACGGCGCGCCAGCATTGCGGCGGTGGCCGACCTGATTCTGTCTCACCCCTGAGCCCTGACCCGAGCACTCAATGTTCGCGACTCTCAACAAGAAGTACCCGGTCCGCCCGATCCGCGTGCTGGTGGCCAAGCCCGGCCTCGATGGCCACGATCGCGGAGCCAAGGTGGTGGCCGCGGCGCTGCGAGATGCCGGCATGGAGGTGATCTACACCGGGCTGCATCAGACGCCGGAGATGATCGCCAGTGCGGCGGTTCAGGAAGACGTGGACGTGGTGGGCCTCTCGATTCTCTCCGGGGCTCACATGACGCTCTTCCCCCGGGTCCGCAAGCTGCTCGACGAGCAGGGTCGCACGCGACATCCTGGTCACCGGGGGCGGCATCATTCCCCGGGAAGACATGGATGCTCTCGAACAGGGCGGGATGGGCCGCCTGTTCGGCCCCGGCACCCCGACGTCGGATCTCGTCAGCTACATCCAGTCCTGGGCCGCGGAACACCTCAAGGACTGATTCCGGTGACTGCCTCCAAGTCCGTCCCCCGGACCTCGCGTCTGCGCACCCTGAGCGATGAGTACCTCGCGCTCGCCGCCAGGCTGCGGCAGGGCGGGGGAGCCAAGCGCATCGCGAAGATGCACGAGAAGGGGCAGCTCGCACCGCGCGAGCGGGTCGAGAAGCTGCTGGATCCCGGGCAGCCCCTGGCTCGAGATCGGGCTCCTCATCGCCTACGACCAGTACGATGGTCAGGCGCCCGCCGCCGGAGTGATCACCGGGCTCGGCGTGGTCGAGGGCCGCGAAGTCGTCGTGGTGGCCAACGACGCGACGGTGAAGGCCGGCTCCTGGTGGCCGGAAACCATCCGCAAGATTCTCCGGGCGCAGGAGATCGCGATGCGGCAGCGGATCCCCATCATTTATCTGGTGGACTCCGCCGGAGTGAATCTCCCGTACCAGGGCGGCGTCTTTCCGGGCCAGTATCGGCGCGGCGCGCATCTTCCACTACAACTCGATCATGCGGCGCTATCTCCACGTGCCGCAGATCAGCGCGGTGATGGGGAGCTGCATCGCCGGCGGCGCGTACCTGCCCGCCTTGTCCGACGTGATCTTCATGGTGGACGGCACCAGCTTCATGGGACTGGGCGGCCCCAACCTGGTCAAGGGCGCCACCGGTCAGACGGTGGATGCCGAGTCGCTGGGCGGAGCCCGGATGCATACCGAGGTGAGCGCCGTCGCCCACTACCTGGCCGCGAACGACACCGAGTGCCTGGTCAAGATCAGGGAGTATGTCGGCCGGCTGCCCCGCCATGAAGGGGTGCAGCACCGTCTACGGAAGTCGAAGGCTCCGGCCCGCCCGCCCACCGATCTCTACGATCTGCTGCCCCACGACCACCGCATGTCCTACGACATGCATGCGGTGCTGTCCTGCATCCTCGATGGCGGAACGCTGGATCAGTTCCAGCCCGGCGTCGCGGCCGAGATGCTCTGCGGCCACGCGCACATCGAGGGCCGCCCGGTCGCGGTCCTCGCCAATGGGCGCGGGATCATCAAGGGCAAAGCCGGTGAGCGGCCCCGGTTCGGCGGCATCATCTACACCGAGAGCGCCGAGAAGGCCGCCTTCTTCATCGAGACGGCAAGCCGCGAGCGGCTGCCGCTGCTCTTCGTGCAGGATGTGAGCGGGTTCATGGTCGGCCCCGAGGCCGAGCAGTCAGGGATCATTCGGGCTGGCGCGCGCTTCGTCGAGGCCATGGCCACCGCGGTGGTGCCCAAGATCGTGCTCACCATCAATCACGCCTCCGGCGCCGGGTACTACGCGATGGCGGGGCAGGGATTCGATCCGGATTTCATCCTGAGCTGGCCCACCGGACGCATGGCAGTCATGGAAGGCGAGTCGGCCGTCGAGGCGGTGCACGGCCCCGAACTGACCAAGGCCCGAGCCGCCAAGGGCGCCCCGCCGCCCGAGGTGCAGGCCTCGGTCGACGCGATGCGTGCCGACTATGAACATCAGCTCGACGCCAAGTATGCCGGCGCCCGAGGCTATGTGGACGCGATCATCACGGCGGAGGAGACCCGGGACCAGCTCGCCTTTCTGCTCCGGGTGACCAGCAACTACGCCGGGCCCGCATCTGGGGCCCTTCGTCCTGGATCCTCTCGACCTGGCGCTTCCTCGATAACGACGACGTGAGAACTCTTCAAGCCATTCGCGCCTGGGCTATGGTGGCGCTGTCGCTCTCCTGCGCTCGGCGCAACCCAGCAGGCGGCGACCAGGCACCGATCCCGCCACCGTATGCGGCGGCGCCGCTGTCGAGTCCGACACGACCGGGCCATCGGAACCGATCCTGCCGCCTCGGGAGGCCTTACTCGCGCGGCTGGATGCCGCTCGCCACCACGGGAGTGATCGAGTTTCGCAAAGCTTATCCCACCTACGATGGCCGCGGCGTCCTGATCGGCATCCTGGACAGCGGGATCGATCCGGGCATTCCCGGCCTCCTCGCCACCTCCACCGGAGAGCGCAAGATCCTCGACCTGCGGGACTTCTCCGGTGAAGGCGAAGGTGACGCTCGGAGAAGGCCTCTCCGGCCGGCGATACGGTGCGTCGTCGCGGGCAAGCGGCTCGGGGGTTTTTCCCGGGTGCGGACGACCAACGCCGCGGGTCCCTGGTACGTCGGCACGATCGCTGAACTGCCGCTGGGCGACATGCCCGCGTCCGATCTGAACGGCAACCGGAACGACGTCGATACCCTCGCCGCTCGTGGTGACTCGGGCCAGCGACGGCTGGGTGTTGTTCATCGACAGCGACGGCGACGGCTCGTTTGGCAATGAACGGCCGGTCCACGACTACCTCATCGCCCGCGAAGTCTTCGCCTGGAGCACCCGGAAAGCGACCCCGAACATCACGCTCGCCGCCAACTTCCGCGACAACGCGTGGAGTGCCTGCGCTCGATCTGTACTTCGACACCAGCGCGCACGGGTCACACGTCGCGGGCATCGCCGCGGCGCACGACATGTACGGCGTGAAGGGATTCGATGGCGTGGCGCCGGGCGCGCAGCTGCTCGGGCTCAAGATCGCGAACGACGCCCAGGGCGGCATCTCCACCACCGGCAGCATGCTGCGGGCGATGGACTACGCGATCAGCTTCGCCCACCAGCGCCGCATGCCGCTCGTGCTCAACATGAGTTTCGGCGTCGGCAACGAGGCGGAAGGGAAGGCGCGCATCGATCAGCTGATCGATTCGGTGCTTCAGGTCCATCCCGACGTGGTATTCACCATCAGCGCCGGCAACGACGGACCGGGGCTCTCCACCATGGGATTCCCCGGATCGGCCACTCGGGCGCTCACCGTCGGCGCCACGTTCCCGGCCGGGATGGTCGGCTGCGACCACCCGGCACGAGCCAGCGACCCGGTCGCCTACTTCAGCGCCCGGGGCGGAGAACTCGCCAAGCCGGATATCGTCGACGCCGGGGCTCGCCTATTCCACGGTGCCCCACTGGAATGTCGGCGATGAGCGGAAGGGCGGCACCAGCATGGCTTCGCCCCATGCGGCCGGACTCACGGCGCTGCTCGCTTCGGCCATCACACAGCGAGGGGAGAAGATCGACGCCCGCCTGATCAAACAGGCGTTGATGGTCACTGCGCGGCCGGTGCCCGACCAGTCCATGCTGGACGAAGGAACTGGAGTTCCCGATGTGAGAGCGGCCATGCGCTGGCTGGAAGGCGCGCATGCCGTTGCCGGAGGTGGATGCTCGTCCCGGCCGACCATGGAGTCACCGCCGCGTTCCGGCCCAACGGGCTCGAGGCTCCGGGCGACACCGTTCAGAGCTTCGTGCTGCAGCGCAGCTCCGGCGGACCCGGAGTCCTTCTCGCTCCGAAGCAATGCGGGTTGGCTCCTGGCGCCGACCGCGGTGGACATGCACGGCCCGTCCGCACGGCTCGACCTGCGGTACCGGCCCGAAGCCCTGAAGAACCCCGGGGTGTACACCGGCGTAGTCTCCGGCTGGACCAGCGATACCATGGCCGGGCCGGCGTTCCGGCTGGTCAACACCATCGTGGTGCCGGCTATCGGCGAACGAATCGAGACCGATCCGGCGCAGATTCCTGCCGGAGGTCAACGACGGCTCTTCTTCCGTGCCGAGGCAGGCCGACCCTTCTTCGTCGCCACGGCGACTACCTCCCGCACCGAGCAGGCGCAGGCCTTTCTCCATGAGCCTGGCGGGCAGCCCTATCGGGAAGCGAATGGCGATTCCCGCGGGGTCGGGTGACGATGCCGCCCTTTATGTCGTGGACGGGCGTGACGTCGTGACCGGTTTGTACGAGGCGGTCACCGTCGCTCCGCCGCTCCAGGCCGCGACATCGCTCACCGTGATCGAGCAGAGCCCGCTTGTGATCACCGGTTCACGCGACGCTGCGGGCATCACCATCACGCTGCAGAATGCGGACAGCAGCCCCGTAACCACCGAGCCTTTCGTGGTGCTGGTCGGTGCTGAACGCGCCGCGGCCATTACGGGCCATGGGGGAACCGTCGATCCCGTCACCTTTGGCGTACCGGACTGGGCCATTCATGCGACGGTGGACCTGAGCATGGACCCGGCCCAGTGGCCCCGCTTCACCGATTTCGGCCTCACGCCTGTTCGACTCGGCCGGGCGGCAACTCGGCAAGTCACCGCTCAACTATGCGCTGGGCCGGTTGCACGTCGAGCTGCCGGGACGGGCCTCGTTCGCCGGAGTCGTGCGGCTCTTTCCGGGTCTGGCCGAGCCGGAGAGCGACGCGCCGCTGGACTGCGTCCCTCTCGATCCGCCTCTATGCCGACTCCGCTCGCGTCGAGCGGCTTCCCGGGTCGCAAATCACCTTGCCACCCGGGGGAACCGGCTCGGTACACATCGCCCTACCCAGCCAGTCGCCCGTTCAGCTCGGACCGGGCTTCGCTCCTCTGGGAATTGTCGTAGTACCGGTGGGGGACCGAACCTGGACTCGGGAGATCGGCTTCCCCGAGACGGGCGCGCCCCTCGCTCCATGACCAAGACCACCGTGCGGGTGGCGGCCGGCCAGGGCTTCTGGGGAGACTGGCTCGAGGCCCCGGTCCGTCAGGTCGAAGGCGGCCCGATCGATTACCTCATGATGGACTACCTCGCCGAGGTGACCATGTCCATCATGCAGAAGCAGAAGTCGCGCGATCCCAACGCGGGATACGCGCGGGATTTCGTTCCCTTGATCGAACGGATCCTTCCCGACCCTGGTGTCGCGCCGAATTCGGGTGACATCCAATGCCGGCGGGGTGAACCCGCGCGGCTGTGCCGAAGCGGTACTCGCAGTCGCGCGAAAACTGGCTTCGCAGGCAAGGTCAAAGTCGGCCTGGTGTCGGGAGACGACATCCTGCCTGCGCCTCGACGACTTGTTGGCCCGTGGCCATGAGCTGCGCGACATGGATAGCGGCCGGCCCCTGACCGATATCCGCGACAAGGTCCTCTCGGCCAATGCCTACCTCGGCATGGCACCGATCGTGACCGCGCTTGCAAAAAGGGGCGGATATCGTGGTGACCGGACGGGTGACCGACACCGGGCTGACTCTCGGTCCTCTGTTTCATGAATTCGGGTGGCGGGCGGACGACTGGGACAAGGTCGCCGCCGGAACCGTGGCAGGCCATATCATCGAGTGCGGCGCGCAGTCGAGCGGCGGGAATCTGCTGCGCGACTGGCGGAAGGTGCCGGGCCTCGCCAATCCGGGATTTCCCATCGTCGAGGCCTCGCCCGATGGTTCATTCGTGGTGACCAAGCACCCGGGCACCGGCGGCGTGGTGAACGTGCCGAGCGTGACCGAACAGCTGGTGTATGAGATGGGAGACCCGCACTCCTATATCACGCCGGACGGCGTCGCGGATTTCACCACCATCATGCTGCGACAGAATGGCAAGAATCGCGTGCGGGTGACCGGCATCAAGGGTGGGCCCAAGACTCCGATGCTCAAGGTGTCCATCGCGTACTTCTACGGCTACAAGGCGGTAGGGACCCTGGTGTACTCCTGGCCCGAGGCCTACGACAAGGCGAAGGCGGCCGACCGGATTCTCCGCCAGCGGCTCAAGGATCTGGGGCTCAGCTTCGAGCAGATTCTGACCGAGTTCGTCGGAGCGAATGCCACCCACGGTCGGCTGGCGGGCACAGCCCCATCCCGACACTCCGGAGGTTCAGCTGCGCATCGGAGTGCGGGCCCGGGAGAAGGCGCCGGTGGATCGCTTCACCCGGGAAATCGCCCCGCTGGTGCTCACCGGACCACCCAGTGTGACCGGGTTTGCCGGCGGCCGCCCTCAGGTGGAAGAAGTCGTCGCCTACTGGCCCGCGCTCATTGATCGCCGGGAGATCGAGCCGGGAGTGAGGGTGGAGATCCTGACAGCGTGAACGGTGAAAGGTGAACGGTGAACGGTGAACGGTGAACGGTGAACGGCGAATCAGGAACGGCCCGAGGTAATTGTTCTGTAGACTCGCGGGCAACCGGAGTTAGCAGAGAATGCCCGTTCACTGTTCACCGTTCACCGTTCACCGACTAGGAGTCCTGGAATGGCATCCAAGTCCCCAGCCCGAAAGCGCGAGGTCCCCGTCCAGCTACGGTGGCTGGCGCACGCCCGCTCGGGGGACAAGGGCGACACGGCGAACGTGGGACTCATCGCGCTGGAGCCGGAGTATTTCCCGATCCTGGTGAAGCAGGTGACCACGGCGCGGGTCCAGCGCCACTTCAAGGGCATGGTCCGCAGCGTCGATCGCTTCGCTCTTGCCCAATCTCAATGCGCTCAATTTCCTGCTGCACGGTGCGCTCGACGGGGGAGGCACCATCTCGCTCAAGACCGACGCGCAGGGGAAGGTGTACTCGACGGCGTTGCTTCGTATGACAATTCCGGTCCCCGTGAACATTGCCAGAAAGGTGGTAGGTAGTAGGGAGTAGGTGGTAGGGAATGCGGCTATCGCCAAATGTCGCGCCTTACCACCTACCACCCACTCCCTACTCCCGATCCTCTATGACTCTGATTTCCTCTCTCGACGCCGGCGTCCTCACGCTCACCCTCAACCGCCCCGACAAGCGGAACGCGCTCGACACGGCGACGCTGGACGCGCTCCAGGCGGCGCTGGCTCAGGCCGAGCTAGACAGTCAGGTCCGTGTCGTCGCGATCCGTGGGGCGGGGAAGGACTTCTGCGCCGGGGCAGATCTGAATGAGCTGCTCGCGTCGGCGGAGAAATCACTGGCGGAGAACGAAGCCGCGGCGCTTCGGATGGGAGGCCTCTTCGTCCGAATCCGGACCCTATCCAAGCTGGTCGTCGCGGTGGTACATGGGCGGGCGTTCGCCGGAGGCGCGGGCCTGGCCACGGCCTGCGATCTCGTGCTGGCGGCAAGCTCGGCGCAATTCGCCTATCCGGAGATTCAGCGCGGCTTCGTGCCGGCGATGGTGATGACCATGCTTCGCCGCGCCGTCGGAGAAAAGATCGCCCTCGACCTCGCGGTCACCGGCCGGGTGTTGAGCGCTGCCGAGGCACAGACCGCGGGCCTCATCTCCCGCGCCATTCCCGACGCCGACTTCGAGCAAACTGTGAGCTCGGTGCTGAACGGGCTGGCGGCGACCAGTGCCAACGCCCTCGCCCTCACCAAGCGGCAGTTTTACGAGCTGGACGGCGTTTCCTTCGCCGAGGGGATCGGACTCGGCGCCCGGGTGAACGCCCTGGCCCGCGCCCACCCCGATTTCCGCACCGCGATCGCGGCCTTTCTGAAGTAAAGCTTCGAGGAGCTGCGCCACCCCGGCGACGTTAGGGGCGGGTCAGAGAAGTTCAACACGAAGAACACGAAGGACACAAAGGGCGCGGTGGATTGAAGATTTGAGATTGAAGATGGCAGATTGGCGTGGCCCTGCCCTCAAATCTTCAATCTGAAATCTTAACTATTCAATGTCTTTCGTGCCCTTTGTGCCCTTCGTGTCTTCGTGTTGAATTCTGGATCTATTCGCGTAAAAGGGATAACGGGGATTCGCGCGCCTAGCCTCACTTTGTGGCATGGCCAACGTCGTCCCCCAGCGCCTGGACGAGGCGCGAACGCTCCTCCAGCGCCACTTCGGCTACCCTGACTTCCGGCCGGCCCAGCGGCGGGTGGTGCAGTCGGTTCTGGCCGGCAGGGATACCCTCGCGGTCCTTCCCACCGGTGGCGGCAAGTCCATCTGCTTCCAGATCCCGGCCCTCGTCCTTGGCGGGTTCACCCTCGTCGTCTCCCCACTCATTTCGCTCATGCAGGATCAGGTGGCCGCTCTGCGGGCGCGAGGGATCTCCGCGGCCCTGCTCAACAGCAGCCTGACTCGCACCGAGCAGCAGCGCGTACTGGAGGAGGTCGTCGCCGGACAGGTTCCCCTTCTGTATACCTCGCCGGAGCGATTGGCCGGGCTGTCGGCCAGCCTGCGACAGAAACGCGTGACGCCGCGTCTCCTCGCGATCGACGAGGCGCATTGCATCACGGAATGGGGCCACGATTTCCGCCCCGCCTACCGCAGCCTTGCGCCGACTGCGATTTGCCCTGGGAAAACCGCCGGTTGTCGCCCTGACCGGCAGCGCCACTCCTGAAGTCCGGCAGGACATCACCGCCGCGCTCGGATTACGCCGGCCCGATCTCCACCTCGGCTCATTCGACCGGCCCAATCTCTGGTTCGGCGTCGTCCGGGTCCGGGATGAAAGAGAGCGGCTCGAGCGGCTGCTCACTCTCCTCCGGCAGGAGGACCGGCTGGCCATCGTCTACGCCCCCACCAGAAATACCGCCGAGGGTCTTACCCGCGCTCTCAATCGGGCCGGATTTCGCGCCGCGCCGTACCACGCCGGCCTGAACAAGGCGGGTCGCGTCGAGGTGCTGCGCCGCTTCCTGGACGAGGATCTCGAGGTAGTCACCGCGACCTGCGCGTTCGGGATGGGAATCGACCAGCCACGGGTGAAGCTCGTCGTCCACTGGACCATGCCGCCCACTCCGGAGTCCTACTACCAGGAGGCTGGGCGTGCCGGGCGCGATGGAGGGTTCGCCCGGTGCGTGCTACTCGCCGGTCGCAATGATGCGGTGCTCCATCGCCGCCAGCTCGAGGTCACCTTCCCACCAAAGCAGTTGCTGCAGCGGATCTGGTACGAAAAGGATGGGAGACGCGGCGTTCCGGCCAACGTCCTGGCGTCGGCCGACCGGCTCGCCCGCGAGCTCCACCCGGAGAAAGGTTCGGTGGACTGGCGACCGGTCGCTGGCCCGTCGGGAGAAGGCCGCGGAACGAATCGCCGCCGTCGAGGCCTATTCCGAAGGGACGGGATGTCGTCGAGCCGCCTTGCTCAGCTACTTCGGCGAGACGCTCGATCGCTGCGCCGGGTGCGGCCGCTGTAGGCGGCAGGAGCACGAACGGTCGGCTCGACTCGATCGCTGCCGGAAGGTACCGCCGGTTGTTGCGCCTTTTCGCCGACGGTAAGGCCCCATGGGGTGGAGCGTTGATTGAACCAGAGGTCCTGCGGGATCTCGCCGAGAGACCGCCCGGAAACTCGGATCAGCTGGCCGCGGTGCCGGGAGTGGGGCCTTTGCTCACCGAGCGCCTTGGGGCAGTCATCCTTCGGGCCCTGGAAGTGGAACCCGACGCTGAATCGACCGAATGTCCACCATTGCATCAGGCCCTTCGGGATTGGCGCAGGAGTGTGGCTGACGGGATGGGGGTGCCCGACTACAGCCGTCCTCCCCGATGCGGTCCTGGAGCGGATTGCAGAACAGCGGCCTCGGGATCGCGATTCGCTGCGGCAGATCGAGGGCTTGGGACCGCGTGCCCTCGCGAAATGGGGCGACGCACTGCTGCGGCTCAGCGGCGCCGATGAACCAACGCTCCTGGGGATTCCTCTCCTGAGCCGTGTTGCGCTGGTGCGTACCGGAATTCATATTGCCGCCAGCTTGCACCTCCCTCACAAGGATTGGGAGTGTGAACCCCGCTCCAGGGACGGCGCAGCGGTCCTACGGTACCGCCTTTCTACCCTCGGGTCTGAGGCGCTCGCTTCGGACCGTTGCACTTCTCGCGGTTTGCAGCCTCATCTCCACCTGCACTTCTGACCAAGTCGCCGCTCCGGCTCGGCCCACAGCTCGGCTCGGTGCTAACCGGCCCCAACCTCCTTCTGGATCCGGCGTTTGAAGCTGGCGGGGCCGACTGGCAGAACAGCGCGGCGCCCGGCCGCTCGGTGGACGGGACCCAGGCGCAAAGCGGCAGCTTTGCCGAGCGAATCCAGGCCTCTGCGGCCGGTGAAAATGTGGTCTACCAGGATGTGGCCGTCACGGCAGGCGAGACCTATGACGCATCCGGATGGATCTTCACCCAAGACCTGAACGACCTCGGTGGCGTCGTGGAGCTGCTTTGGCTGGATGCGAGCAGGACTCCCTGAAGTGGTTCCTTCTGTCCGACCTGGTGGGCACTACCGTGGTGGGCGGGTCTGAGCGGTACTACGGGATGGACCAGTGTGGCGGGGTCTTTCGTTGCACCCGGTGGGGCAGTGGTCGCCCGGTTCCAACTGCGGGTCGCGCTGGAATCCGATGACGTCGGAGCCGCCTGGTTCGACGACCTGGCGCTGGCAGTAGAGCCGCCTCCACCGGTCGACGACACGCCGCCTCAGGTCGCGATCACTGCACCGGCCGACGGCGCGACGGTGAGCGGGGTCTTCACGATCACCGCCGACGCCAGCGATGACGGCGAAGTGGCGGGGGTGCAGTTCCAGGTGGACGGCGAGCGACGTCGGGAACGGAGGTCACGACTCCGCCGTACAGCCGTTGATCTCAATTCCTACACGCTTGGCGAACGGGACCGCACGTGCTGACGGCGATGGCGCGTGACACCGCCGACAATACCGCGACCTCCGACGAAGTGAGCATCGACGGTCGACAATCGTCCGCCGCAGAACGTGGTCGTCATCATGAGCGACGACCAGCGCGCCGAACTGATGCAGTACATGCCTCTCACCTCGAATCTCTTGAACGCGGAGACAGTGCGCTTTACCCGGGGCTTTGTGACGACCTCGCTGTGTTGCCCGAGCCGCGCCAGCATCCTGACGGGTCGGTTCGTTCACAACCATGGCGTCCTGACCAACGCGCTGCCCAATGGCGGGGCAACCAAATTCGACCCGACGTCGACCATTGCTACCTGGCTGCACCAGGCAGGCTACCGCACGGGCCTGATCGGCAAATACCTGAATCAATACAAGCGATTGACCCCGGCCGTCCCGCCCGGGCTGGGATGACTTCCGCGTATTCGATAGGCTGGACGACAACAGTTACTACGACCAGAGGATGAACGAGAACGGTACCCAGATGACGTACGGCACGCGCGCCGGCGGACTACTCGACGGAACTGGTGCATCGCAGAAGGCGAAGCAATTCATCCTCGGTACGCCGGAAAACCAGCCGTTATTCCTGATGATGACTCCGTTCGCTCCCCACGCCCCCGCTACGCCCTACCCGACGGACAAGGGTTCATTTGCCACTCTCCCGGTGTGGCGGCCTCCGTCGTTCAATGAAGCGGACGTCAGCGACAAGCCGGCATGGGTGAAGGCCATCCCGAGGCTCTCCGCAGCCAAGATCGCCAAGTCGGACGCGTTCCACCGGAGTCAGGTGGAAAGCCTTCAAGTCGCTGGACCGGGCAGTGGCGGCCATCGTGGCGACGCTGCAGCAAACCGGCCGGTGGGAATCGACTCTGTTCTTCTACCTTTCGGACAACGGCCTGTCATGGGGCGAGCACCGTCTGTTCGATCGGAAGCTCTGCCCGTACGAGGAATGCATCAAAGTGCCGTTCTGGGTGAGGATGCCGGGGCTAGCTGCGCGCACCGACACCAGTCTGGTGGCCAACATCGATCTGGCCCCGACCATCGCCGCGTGGGCCGGCATTGCTCCCCCTCAGCCGGTGAACGGCATGAACCTGCTCCCGCTGCTGCAGAATCCGAATGCGGCATGGCGCAGCGCGCTGTTGATCGAACATCTGGGGAGCGGCGTCGCCTCGACGACCTCCAGTGGTGTCCGGACAGCCCGCTATCTCTACAACGAGTATCAGAATGGCAATCGCGAGCTCTACGATCTTCAGGTCGATCCTTACCAGCTCACCAACGTCTCGAAGCAAGCCGCCAACGCCGCTCTCGTTGCGTCGCTCCGCGCCACCTTGAACGTTCTCAAGGCACAATAGAATCAGGCCGCCGCGCGCGTTGGTTCAGCACGTTCGTCACAGCCAGTCTGCCCCGTGTCCGATCCCGCCCGCTTTCGCGCATTCCAGAACGGACCAACCAGGAATGAGACCATGGGTTTCCGTATCCGCCGGGCGGTTCCCCAGGATTCCGCCGCAGTGCGACGACTGGTGGCGAGGTCGTTGTTGGGCAACGGGCCGGAGATTGGCCATTCAGAACGACTCGAGGTCGCCCTCGACCGCGTGGTCGGCCCCGACTGGGAGCCCTTCGCCAAGGGCACGTACTTCCTGGTCGAGCAGGGAAGCCGGGTCCTGGGGATTGGCGGCTACGCTCCCGCGGGCCGGCCATTCGGCACAGCCCGGATGCGCCACTTCTACGTGGATCCGGAGTTCAGCCGCCAGGGCATCGGGAGCTGGCTGCTCACCGTGGCCGAAGGGCGGGCGTTGACCGAGGGATTCCGCAGTGCCGATTGTGTCGCGATGCTGAATGGCGAGCCGTTCTTCGGTGCCAACGGTTACCTCCCCGTCGATCACACCGCGGCGACGCTGCCGGGTGGGTGGTTGTCCCGCGGGCTGCGGATGCGGAAGAACCTGGCGAGCGCGGTGAGAGCCCAGCCGTCGGTCGCCTGAGCCTCGAAGAGCAGCTATCGCAACGAAGTTAGGGAGTTCCGAGAATTGAACATGAAGAACACGAGGGCACAAAGTGCACGAAGACGGCTCGCTGTAGATCACAATACAAAATCATTCTTTGTGTTCTTAATCTTCGTGTCTTGTGTTGAACACTGGATACCCGGAGAGTCGGCCTGACCTCTGCGGTCGCTGTGTCTCTGCGTTTGACCTTCAATTCGGTCTCGCTGCAGATCCTGAGCAGGACGGAGGGAGACCGGTAACGCTCGACGGTCGTCCCGGAACGCCACCAGATCGCGGTACGCAGACGAATGGATCCAGGGGAGGCCTCGCAGTCCCAGGCGCGAGGCTTCCCCGAACAGCGCCAGAGCCCCGGTGTAGTCTCCGCGGATCGCAGCCAGTCGAGCGCGAAACATCGTGTACTCTCCACGCTCCGCGGGTGCGACGGGGCCCAGCGTGTCGGGTGCGGATCCGGTGCGGGCCGCGGCGAGAGCGGCGAGCCCTCGATACTGCAGCCGGTCCGGGTCCTTCACTGCAAGCGAATCGAAGATCCGGCGGCTCCGCGTCCATTCGCCGAGGTCGTACAGCGCGCTCCCCAGCCAATAGAGATGGGACTCGTCCCCCGGTTGTACCCGGAGCTGTCCCTCCAGCCATGACTTGCCGCGCATCAGGTATTGGGTGCCGGCCTCGGTCCATCCGTGGGTGACCAGCTCTTCGCCCGCCACGACCATCGCCGCCCCTTGAGACCAGTAGGTAGCCGGCGGCAACGCACGAGCAGACAAAGAGCACGCTGTCGATCGCCGCGGCCCGTCCCTCCGCCGCCAATGCGCGCACCTCTAGCGTGAGCCCGACGCGACGATCCGGATACCTAGCGGAGTTCCCGCGCAGCCTTCAGCTCGCGTTCGTGATCTCCCACCAGATGGAGCGCGTGAGTGAGCTGAGTCCAGTAAGAGGACCAGCCTCTCATGTCTCCCCGCTCCGGCTCGAGAGTCTCCAACGCCGCGAGCGCCTCCTGAGGACGGTCCGTTGAGAGGCTCGCCACCGCCAGGTTGTAGGTCGCCATCGACGCAGGAGCCTCGGCGGACGCCTTTCGGAGCGCGATGACCTCCGCCTCGCCGTCTCCCGCCAGGAGTGCATCGAGCGATTCGAGCCGCAATCGCTGGTAGTCTCCCAGCTTCGACTCCCGGAGGTGGATCTCCCGCACGATGGAATCGGTCAGCTTCGCATCGCCCAGGTTCCAGCTCGCGATGCCGGCACTGAGGAGGGCGCCGACGAATTCGGTATCGGCCAGGAAGGCACGGCGGTACTCGGTCATGGCACCGACGTAGTCCTGGTTCCGGAATCGCTCCGACTCCTCCCTCGAAGATCTGATAGGCCTCGAAGGTGGGCGGCCGCTGCTCCAGCTGGCGCGCATGAGTGATCTCGTCCTCGGTCCACAAGGCGATCATTCCCATCAACCGGTCGCGCATCGCCTCGATTCCGACCTGCGGCGCCGTGCGGCTGGTCATGATCGGCGCGATGGTACCGAGCACGCGGCCCCGAACGGCGTCCGCCACTTCGAGCCGGAATTGCAGCGAATCGCCAAGCAGGTAGTAGGAGCCGGTCACCACCGTGCCCGCACCGGTTTCCTCCCGCAGGAAGCTGACGGGATTAACGCTGTGGCCGGCCTCGCGTTGCGCCTGGAGCAGCTGGCTCGCCTGAAGAGCGGTGGGCCAGGGAACCACCGGGACCAGACCGGTCGCCTGCAGTCCCTCAGTGAGCCAGTCACCCGCCATTCGACCCCAGGGGTCGAGACTGGGGTCCCCGGTCTCGTTGGTGAATCCGAGGACGGTGATCGGCGTCGGCAGACTGTCCTGCGCTCGGCGGCGGGGGTCGAGTGGCTCGCCAGACGGCGAAGCCGCCCAGGGAGAGCACGACCGCCACGGCCAGCAGGGCCAGGCGCGAAAGGGACCTGCGGGGTGTCGCTGCGGTAGTCGGGACGCCGAGTGCGTCCAGCGCCGCGACGATCTCCTCGGCATTCGCCGGGCGCCGGGACGGTTCCGTCGCAAGGCAGCGCGCTACCAGCCGGGCAACGGATTCCGGCAGCTCCAGCCGATGGGCTCGTACTCCGCCGGTGTCCACCTCTCCCGCTTTCTCCGGCGGCAGCGGCAGCCTGCCGGTCAGCGTCTCATGGGCCAGGGTGCCCCAGGCGTAGAGGTCGGCGCGATGGTCGAGCGAGGGGTCGGAGATGCGCTGCTCGGGAGGCATGTAGGCCGGCGTGCCCACGGCGAACCCGTGGTCCGTCAGCTCCATCGAGCTCCTGCTCGTCCACCAGCTTTGCTATTCCGAAATCCATCAGGAAGGCATGGTTCCCCACCCAGAGCACGTTGCCCGGCTTGAGGTCCCGGTGCACCACGCCGGCGCGGTGAGCATGCGCCAGATGCGTCCGCGAGATCTCGCAGCAGGGACAACGCATCACGAATTGGAAGGGGACCAGCCCGGTCCAGCCGCTGCCGCAACGTCTCTCCTTCGACGTACGGCATGACGTAGTACAGGAGACCACGCGCCTCGCCGGAGTCGATCAGGCCAAGGATGTGGGGATGAGCCAGACGGGCCGCGATCCGGACTTCTCTCAGGAACCGGTCGACGCCGTAGCGGGCGGCGATCTGGGGCTTGAGAACCTTGATGACCACTCGACGCCCGTGCTTTTTCTCGTGGGCCAGGAAGACCGACGCCATGCCGCCCTCACCCAGGAGCCGCTCCACGTCGTACCGGTCGGCCAACGCCTCGGCGACGGTTTCCTGAAGCACGGCGCGCGTGTCGGGGACGGCATCGCTCTCCAGGATGCCCTGGCGCAGCTGGTGCGCCTTGAGCATGGCGTAGACCTCGGCCCGAAGGGCAGGGTCGTCGCGCACAGGCCGATTCCAGCCAGTTCGCCCTCGCTTCTTCGGGCAACTCGAGCGCCTGGTCGAAGAGGTTGCTCAGCCGGTTCCAGCGAGGATCCGAAGTCATTTCGAAGGATAGAGCTCCTTGTAGAGCCAGGCGCGCGCCTTGAGCCAGTCCCGATGCACCGTGCGTTCGCTCACTCCCGAGCAGTTCCCCGATCTCCGCATCGGTGAGACCGGAGAAATAGCGGAACTCCACGACGGTCTGGAGCCGCGGCGCCTGCTCTCCCAGCCGGGTCAGCGCGTCGTCCAACGCCAGAATCTCGTCCGAAGGCATCTCCTCGCCCGGCGCCAGTCCGTCGATCGTGGTGTGGTAGAAGGCCCCGCCGCGCTTTCCGGCGTTCCTGCGACGAGCGTGGTCTACCAATACCTGGCGCATGGCCCGCGCGGCGACACCGAGGAAATGCGCTCGATTGTGCAGGGGCTCCGGGGTCGGACCGGCGAGTTTGAACCAGGCCTCGTGAACCAGCTCGGTGGGACGCAGGGTGTGGTCCTCGCGCTCCCGACGAAGCGCCCGCTGCGCAGCGCGGCGCAGCTCATCGTAGACCAGGGGGAACAACTGATCGGCCGCCTTCTCGTCTCCGGTGCGGAGGCGCTGAAGCAAGCCGGTGACCTCTCCTGCAGCGATTGGAATCCTGGCTCATGTGGCTGGACTATTACTCACCGTTTGATGCCGTTTGTCGAGTTCTGGTCCGCCGCCCCTCAGTGCTTCTCCACCCGATAGATCCGCCCCGACGCCATCACCGCGTACAGCTCCCCTCGAGCGTCCTCGCCAAAGGATACGGTGTTGTCAGCTAAGCCATTCACCAGTGGGATCTGAATTTCAGGCAGCAACTCCTGGGGATACTCTCCGTCCAGCTTGAAGCTGCGGATCCCCCCGGAGCAGAAGTCTCCATAGAAGTAGGTGCCCTGTAACTCGGGGAAGTCCTGGCCCCGATACACATACCCGCCCGTCACCGCGCAGGCGAGTCCGTGCGGATACTCGAACACCGGTTCCACCAGCCCGAGCGTGAAACAGTTGGTGCTCGGCTGGAAGCAGTTCTTCCCTTCCTCGATCGGCCAGCCGAAGTTGTTGCCGCCCACGACGGGTGCAGGGACATGGTCAACCTCCTCCCACAGGTTCTCTCCCACATCGCCGATGTAGAGGTCTCCGTTGGCGCGGTCGAAGCTCCAGCGCCACGGATTGCGGAAGCCGAGCTGCCAGATCTCCCCCCGCCATCCGGGTCTGCCGACGTAGGGATTGTCCGCCGGAATCACATAGGGTGCCGCACCATCAACGTCGAGGCGGAGCATCTTTCCTAATAGCGACGTGCTGTCCTGCGCATGGCTGGCCGGATCCCCGCCCACGTCCCCGTCGCCCAGACTGATGTAGAGCTTGCCATCCGGTCCGAACGCGATCATCCCGCCATAGAGCACGGCGGTGGCCGATTGAGCCTGCGCCAGGATCACCTTGCGGGTCGCCGGGTCGGCAGTGTCGAAATCGGAATTCGCCTGATATTCCACGACCCGGGTGTTGGCGCTGTTGTCTACGTAGTAGACGAAGAGTCGCCGGTTCTGGGCATACTGCGGGTGAAAGGCCAGGGTGTATACCCCGTACTCGTGTCCTTGCCCGGTGAGACTGGTAAGGTCGAGGAACGGGGTCGTGCTGGCGGACGCCGTCCTTGAGCAGCCAGATCTTCCCACCCCGCTCGATCACTATCGTGCGGTGGGTGTCGCCCGGCGGAGCGGTCAGGTAGACCGAGAAGTCATACTCGCTGTCCACCGCGGCGAGTACTAGACCCGAGGCGGGCTCCGACGGGGACGAGGACGAATCGCTGCAGGCCGTGGCGGCGACGACCCCCAGGGCCGCAAGCCAGGCCAGCCGGGTCGGAACGTTTGCATGACTGAAAGATAGATCAGGCCGGGCCGAACGTTATATTGGTGGCCATGGATCCCTCACTCTATTTCTCCGAGCAACACCACCAGGTTCGCGAGATGGTCCGGGAGTTCTCCCGGAAGGAAGTGGCGCCTGTCGCCCGCGACCTGGATCGCACCGCCGAATTCCCCTGGTCCAACATCAAGCAGATGGGCGAGCTTGGCCTGCTCGGCGTGCCATGGAGCGAGGAGCTGGGCGGGGCAGGGATGGACCAGCTCTGCTACTACATCACGATTCACGAAATGGCCAAGGTGGACGCGAGTCACGCCCTCACCATCAGCGCCCATACCAACCTCGGCACCTCGCCGATCGTCGAGTTCGGCACCGACGAGCAGAAGAAGCGCTACGTCCCGCTGCTCGCTTCGGGGAAGGTGATGGGCGGATTCGGACTGACCGAAGCCGGCGCCGGGAGCGATGCCGGCGGAACGGCGACAACCGCCGTCGCCAAGGGCGACCACTACGTCATCAACGGCGCCAAGGTCTTCATCACTCACGCCGGTGTGGGCGAGATCTTCGTCGCCACCGCGCGCACCGAGCCCGGCAACGGCAATCGCGGCATCACCAGCTTCATCGTCACCAAGGACACGGTTGACCTGGACAAGTGCCGCCAGGTCGGCGTCGGCCACGCGGACGATCTGCCGAAGATTGCCGGAGTGAGGGCAGGGAAGAAGGAAGACAAGATGGGCTGGCGCGCCAGCGACACCCGCGAGCTGATCTTCGAAGATGCCAAGGTTCCCAAGGAAAACATGCTCGGCAAGCCGGGGCAGGGCTTCGTCAATTTCCTGAAGACGCTCGACGCCGGACGCATCGGCATCGCCGCCCTCTCGCTCGGCATCGCGGAAGGCGCCTATGAAGCGGCGCTCAACTACGCGGGCGTCCGCAAACAGTTCGGGAAGCCGATCGGCTCCTTCCAGGGCGTTCACTTCCAGCTCGCCGACATGGCGCTCGAGATCGAGGCCGGCACCCATCTGCTCTACCACGCCGCCTGGCTCAAGCAGAACGGGAAGCCATTCAAGAAGGAAGCGGCGATGGCCAAGCTCTACTGCTCGGAGCTGGCGATGCGCGTCACCACCAAAGCGGTCCAGATCTTCGGTGGATACGGTTATACCACCGATTATCCGGTCGAGCGCATGATGCGGGACGCGAAAGTCTGCGAAATCGGAGAGGGAACCAGCGAGATCCAGCGCATCGTGATCGCCCGCCAGATCCTGGGGGACGTGGTTCAATAGCCGTATCCGACCCGAAATATTGCTCTAAACTCATTCGATCCATATATTTAGCCCATGTCTCCGGCATACATGGGCTCTTGGCTTCTCGGCTGGACGGCCGCCTGGTTGTGGCGCGCCGGCTGGTGGGGAGTCGGCTCCGTTGCCCGGGCGGAACTCCTTCCGCCTGCTCAGTTTCGCAGTATCGGGTCATGTCGTTCCCGCCGGGGTCCCCCCCGGCGTTTCCGTTGTGCCGTCTCTTCTCCCTTGGCTGGCCTAGCGCTCTCCGCGGCCGGCCGAATCCCCATTTCGATGACCAGTGCGGCCCCACCCGGGAGTGCTACCGATCCCGGGCTTTGGTGGAACGCGGTCGAGGTTCCCACGCGTGAAGCGCGAGATTCTCATCAATGGAAGCCAGCGGGAAACCCGCGTGGCCATCCTCGAGGACGATCGTTTAGTCGAACTGCTGGTGGACCGTGCCGACCACCGGCGGACCGTTGGAGACATTTACAAGGGACGGGTTGAAGCAGTCCTGCCCGGCATCCAGGCGGCGTTCGTTGACATAGGCCTGGAGAAAAGCGCCTTCCTGCACGCCTCCGATCTCCTCGAGCCCGACGAGGACGAGGAGGATTCCGACGAAAACGGAGACACCTTCGACACTCCCGATCCGGGGCTCGCCACCGAGCAACCGGAGGAGCCCGCCGTTGCCGAGGGAAATGGAGGCAATGGTGGAAACGGGGGGAATGGTGGAAGCGCCCGGCGCGGTCGCCGGGAGCGCAGGGGTCGCCGGGCGGGAGATCCCAGCGGGGGCTCCGAGCCACGCCAGCGCGAAGTGCACCCTCGCCGTCCCCTCCCCAACATCCAGGATGTTTTAAAGAAGGGCCAGACTCTCCTGGTGCAGGTCACCAAGGAACCGATCAGCACCAAGGGCTGCCGGGTCACGGCGCAGATCTCCCTGCCGGGTCGCTTCCTGGTCTACATGCCGTACGCCTCCAAGGTCGGGGTCAGCCGGAAGATCGAGAGCCGCGAGCTCCGTGGCCGGCTGCGGGAGATGGTGAGCGGTCTTCTGCCCAAGGATTCCGGCGGCATGATCGTCCGCACCGTCGCCGAGGGGGTGACGGAAGAGCATTTCAAGCGCGAGGTGGATTCGCTCCTGCACGCGTGGAAGAAGATCAACCGCAAGGAGACCTTCGTCCGCGCTCCCGCACTCGTTCAGCGGGAGACCAGCCTCACCCGCGGGATCATCCGCGACCTCTTCAGCGCCAAGGTTGACGCCCTTCATGTGGATTCGAAGGAGCTGTACAACGAGGTAGAGCAGTACCTGAAGCAGATCGATCCGGAGCTGATGTCCCGGGTGACGATTGTACGGCGACTCGACCTCGCTCTTCGACAAGTTCGACGTCGAGAACGAAATCAGGGATCTGTTCAAGGCCCGCTGCGATCTCCCCACCGGCGGCTACATCATCGTCCAGCCCACCGAAGCGCTGGTCTCGATCGACGTCAACACCGGTCGCTACACCGGCAAGAAGGACCCCGAGAAGACGATCCTCAAGACCAACCTCGAGGCGGCACGAGAAATCGCGCGGCAGATCCGGCTCAGGGACATCGGCGGGATCATCGTCTGCGACTTCATCGACATGGAGAGCCGGCAGAACCGGGATCGGGTGCTCCAGGAGCTGAGGTCTCACCTGGGTCGCGACCGGGCCCGGACCAAGGCCTTCGCCGTGTCGGAGCTGGGCCTGATCGAGATGACCCGGCAGCGGGTGCGCCCATCACTCTGGCATTCGATGACCACCGAATGCCCATCCTGCGCCGGGACCGGACGGGTCTTCACCCCGGAGGCGGTGGCCCGACGTCTGGAACGGTCGCTCAAGCGGGCTGGGCGGGAGCGCCGGGAGCGGCAGATCGCCGTTCGGCTCCACCCGGATGTAGCGCTTTATCTCCTGGAAGAAGAACCCAAGCTGTTTCACACCTTGGGCAAGGCCACGGGCCTGGAGCTGGAGCTGCGGGACGATCCCATGATGCGGCTGGACGAGTTCCGGCTGATGAGCCGGCCGGCCGGGCGGGACGTGACCGAGCTTGTACGCGGTAGCCTAGGGGGACACCTTGTCGGCCGGCGGCTCGGCGGCTGGGCGGCTCGGCGGCTCGGCGGCTCGGCCGCTGTCGCGTCGCCTCGTTCGCCCTGTCCGCCCGTCCGCCGGTCCGGTCAGTACGTCCGCCGGTCCGTTGTCCGCCCCTCCCCTTGCCAGAACCCCATCCCCCAATTAGAGTTACGGGCTCTTTATCAGCCGCTTTCGACTACGATCGGTACCCATGTACGTAATCTTCCGTGCGCTCGGTAAACAGTTCCGGGCAGAAAAAGGCCAGACGGTCCGCCTGCCGCTGATGGATGCGGAGCCGGGCAGCAAGGTCACCTTCGATGAGGTGCTGCTTTCATCGGATGGGGAGACCATCAACGCCGGCACCCCGCTGGTAAAGGGTGCGAAGGTCGTGGCCGAAGTCGTCGGGATGGGCAAGGAGCCCAAGATCTACGTCTGGCGCTTCAAGCGCCGGAAGAACGTGCGCCGGAAGACTGGCCACCGGCAGAAGTTCACCGAAGTGCGGATCACCGACGTGAAGGTCGGCTGAGGGCGATATGGCACACAAGAAAGGCGTAGGCTCGAGCCGCAACGGCCGCACCAGCAATCCGAAGTACCTCGGCGTGAAGCGCTACGGTGGGGAGCAGGTCACCGCCGGCAACATCCTGGTGAAGCAGCGCGGCACCAAGTTCCACCCCGGCAAGAATGTCGGCCGCGGCAATGACGACACCCTGTTCGCCCTGGTGAACGGCACCGTCAAGTTCGAGCACAAGGACAAGAAGCGGATGCAGGTCTCGGTCTATCCCGCGGTGGCTTCCGCGAGCTGATTCGCTCCGTCCTGAAACAACTCGACAAAATCCGCGTTAGATTCCCCCTGTAGGGTCCACCACAGGGGGATTTTCATGTCCGGGATTCTCGACAAACTGAACAAGGAACTCGAGCAGTTCGGCCGGAGGGCTCAGGCGGCGCTCGACGAAGGGAAACTGCAGCTTGAACGGATGCGCCTCCGCCGGGAACAGGACGAGGCGGCCCGCCAGCTGGGAATGCTGCATTATCGGAAGACTCGGGGGCACGAAGTCGATCCCCTCGAGTTCGACGCCTACCTGGTCAAGCTCGATAACCTGGCCACCGCGTTGGCGCGGGTTGATCAGGACATCGCCGCGACCAAGCGCGAGGGTGCGACAGAGAGTGACACTCCAGACGCGGCCGCGACTGTGTCGGAGCCTGAGGCCTAGGAGCGGACACCTCCGTCAACCGCCCAGGCAACCGCAGGTTCGTAGTCCAGGAAGACCGCGGCTCCTGTGCCTTCAGTACCGGAAAACATGCTGACCATTCGGGCCAGGCCATACTGAACGCCTGGCTCGACCACGAACGCCACCCGCCGTCCTCCCGCCAGCTCCTTGTTGCCCAAAAGAACCGCCAGCTCCTTTGCCTCCTCCGGTGTCGGGTGGTAGGCTGCGCGACGAATGTCGACGACCACGGCGAGTCTCGCGGCTCCCCTGAGCTCCACCATGGCCCGGCGCATGGATTCGAGGGTATCCGCCAGGTCACACGGTGCCGAGCCGGACACCAGCAGGTAACCCTCCTTCTCCATCAGTCGATGCTGGTAGGGCACTAGACGATCTCCAGCGAGCGGGCCATCACCCGATCGCGCTGACGATCGGTGCCCACCATGAACGTCTGCTCTCCCACATCCACGAACCCACACTTCCGGTAGAAGGCCTGGGCCCGGGCGTTGCGTTCCCACACGCCGAGCCAGAGAGTCCTGGCTCCTCTGCGGATTGCTTCTTCATCCACCGCCGCCATCAACCGTCCCGCCAGTCCCTGGCCCTGCCACGGGGAGTCTACGTAGAAGCGATACAACTCGATGGGCGATTCGCCGGTGACGCACGATGGTGCGGGCCCGGTTCGGACCTGCGCGTACCCGGCCAGACTCTTTCCCTCCTCCGCGAGCAGCGTCGTCCACGCAGGATCCCGAAGCTCGGCGCCCTGCTGGGCCGGCCCATAGGCCTTGGCGAGATAGAGTGCCAGGTTCTCCGGGGTGTTCTCCGCTCCGAAGGCTTCGCTGAAGGTGCGCGCCGCGAAGCGCGCCAGCTCCTCGGCGTCACCCGCATCTGCCCGGCGGATCAGGAAGCGGCCCGTCGGCTCGGCGGTCTGCATCTCAATCACCCGTGGGGACGATGCCGGCCCCCTCGACCATGAGGATCACGGTGCGCTCCGGTGCCCTGGGCCGGTGCCGGACGCCCTTGGTCACCACGAACGCCTTCCCGGGCGTCAGCTCGACGCTCTTGTCTTCCATGTCGATGATGAACCGGCCCTCGACCACGTAGAAGAATTCATCGAGGTCGTCGTGCTTGTGCCAGTGATACTCGCCCTTCACGACGCCGAGCCGTACGACCGACTCGTTGACCTGGCAGAGGGTCTGATTGAACCAGGGATGGGTAACCTCCGACACCAGCTTCGGGACATCAATCACCGCGAGCTGGGGAAGAGGACGTTGAGACGAGTGTCGTATGTCGGGGTGGGGTGTTTGCTCGGTCATGATGGGCCTCGGGGCTAAGTCGTACTGGCGGACTTCTCAACTTAGCGAGGACACGGCGATAGCGGGTGTGGGTGGTCAGGAGGGTTGTCGGGATCGGCGTTTGACCATCGACGTTGGACATTAGTCCTCAACCCACTCCCTACTCCCTACTCCCTACTCCCTACTCCCTATCTCCCTACTCCCTACTCCCTACTCCCTACTCCCTCCCCCCTTGCGGAGGTGCCCCCGCTGGCAGGGCCAGGCGAGCGGCGATCGCCTCCATTTGACGCCCGCGTAAGCGAGCCCAGCTCGGCAGTCGAAGGGCACCGTTGGCAAATAGACCAAGTCCAGTCACCAGCAGCAATGCGATTCCGGGTACGGCAGAGGTGAATTGGCCACCGACTGCGCTGGCGATGGCGACCGCTGCACTGACTCCGATGATAGCAAGCCCACCGGCCATCCCGGTGCGTGCGTCCCCCTTCACGGTTCCGAGGCGGAGGCGGTGGCCGGTTGCAGTCGGTTCCAGCAGGGCCTGGAGGTTCCCGTTGGTCCATTGGCGCAGGGAGCCGTAGGACCGGACGGTCCCTCTGGCTCTAAAGACCTCGCGTAACTCGACGACCAGTTGCTCCCATTCCGCATCCGTGAGCCACCGATTGAGTGCGACCGTACGTTCGACGCCAATCGGCAGTCCCAGAAAGGTCTTGAGACGCGGCCTGTCGCCGGAGATCCAGGGACTGGGGCGAGGGTCACCGCGTCAGGGGGAATGCCAACTTCGCGGCCGATTTCCTGGAGGTCGGCGAGGGTCAAACCTTCATTGCGGGGAGTCTGGACCGGAGCAGTCTGCGGGCTCTGGCGGCGGTCAGGAAAATCGCCGCGACCTCCTCGTCATTGTATCGTCGGTCAGTCATGGTGGGTTTAGGATCGCTGGGCGGTCGTTCTCCGCCGCCGTTGCTCCACGGCGAGGGTACCGCCGTGGTAGCAGAGCCGGGTCCACAGGATCCACAGGGAGATATTGAGTGCCAGGCCCAACCAGGGCTGGTAGAAAGCGACGGCGGTCGAAACCAGGTAAACCAAGGGTTCCATCGTGTAAGCCGACGGATCCGCGCTATCACTTCAGGAGTGACCTCGGGCTTGAACAGGTTCCCCCGACGAATAGCGTGGAGGAGCAGGGTCCAGGAGAGGCCGTTGATGACGAAGGTGCCACAGTAGAACGCCACCGCGGCGCTCGCGTCCGGCGTGGCCAGGTGCTCGGCCAGCACCGCCGTCGGAAACGGCACGAAAGTCGCCGTCAGCAGGACCTCCGGTTGGCGAAGAAGAAGGGGTAGTGCACCGCCTCGATCATACGGATCAGCTCGTGATGGTTGATCCACATGAGCAGGATGACGAAGAAACTGAGCAGGAAGGCGAGATAGGAGGGCCAGAAGGGCGACCAGGGCCGGCCACAAGACGCCGCTGCGGCACGCCGGCGGCATCCTGATCTCGAGGATCAGGAGCGTGATGGCGATGGCGAGACACCGTCGCTAAAGGCTTCAACTCGGTTGGTGCTTTCCTTCAACGGCTTCTCCTCATGGGGTAAGCAGCCTCCTGCGTTCACCAGCCGTTATTACTCAAAGCTACGGCCGAGATCGGACGACAATTACAGTTGCGGCCGAGGATGTAGACCCCAGTCTCTGCTGGCGTAGAGCCAGAGTTCAAACCTTGACGGCCTTGGCGGCGGCCAGCTCGATCACCGTTTCGCGCGGCGCGTCCGACGCCAGCACGCACACCTCGTTGCCCTCCTCCCAGAATACCAATGTAGTTATGCCACGCCGATAGACTTGAAACAAAATACCGTTGATCACGCGGGTCTCCTCCGGCGGCGGCAACGCCGCCATTGATGCCAGGAACATCTGGCACATCAGCATCGGCGTCCCCGCCCTGATAGACGACCAGCGCGCCCACCCCGTCGTCCAGCCGGTGCACGCGCCCGCCCTGGAGCGCGTACCCCATCATGCCGAGGTCGAAGACCCGGACCGGAAAGCCGACGCCGTTCCCGGCAAAGAAGGTCTCGAGGGTCTCCGGGTCGCTGGCTGTGATGCCGAGGGGGAGTCGGCCCGCCACGAACGCGGTGAAATCACCGGCGATCTGATCCGGCACTGGGGTGGGACGTCGGATCAGGACGATGAAGAGCAGAGCGGCCGTTGCGATCAGCCCCGCCGCCACGGCCCACCGGAGCCGCGAGCGGGCCCGTGGAACGCTGGCTCGCTTCGACTCGGCGTCCACTGCGTCCAGGCCTGCGCGCACCCGCGCCGCGAGTGCCGGCGGGACTGGCTCGTCGCCGGTGTTCCGCTGCACCTCGGCCTTGACCCAGCGCAGTGCCTCCAGCTCGTGCCTGCAGCGGGCGCAGCCGTTTAGATGTGCCTCGGCCCGCGCAAACCTACGCTCGGCCTCGCCGAGCCGTCCGTCGCAGAACGTCCTGAAGCACTTCGCCGAGATGGGTCTCTGGCGGCATCATCCTTCGCCCCGGAAGAACCCCGTTTCAGCCGCGTATTCCTGCAGCGCGGCGAACAGCGCCTTGCGGGCGCGGTACAAACGCGACCGCACCGTGCCGACCGGACACTGCAGTACGCCAGCCGCCTCGTCGTACGACAGCCCGGCGAGATCGACCAGCAGCACTGGAGCCCGGTAATCAGGCGGGAGTTGCCTGAGCGCCGCCTCGACCTCGGGAGAGAGCCGGGCTCCCCACGCCGCGACCGTCGCCGCGGCTGCTCCTCCGCGTCGCTCTCGACTTCGACGTAGCGCTGGAACCGCTGCTCGAGGTCGTCCAGCGATAACGCCGGGCCCCGGCGCTTCCGCCGTCGGTACTCGTTGATGAAAACGGAGTACATGATGGTCAACAACCACGCCTTGCAGTTCGTTCCGCGCCGGAAGTTCTCGAAGGTCCGGTACGCCCGCAGATAGGTCTCCTGTACCAGGTCGGCCGCATCATCGGGATCCTCCGCCAGCCGCCGCGCCGTGTTGTAGAGCGTCGTCATGAGCGGCACCGCGATGGCCTCGAACTCGGCTCGCTTGGCGTCGCTGGCGAGGTTCTGCGGTGAAGTCATTACTGCCCGGCTGGAATTTTCGGGAGTGCGTCGCTGTTAACCCAAGTATAGCGCGGGCAGGGAGGCAACGCAAGCCGTCAATTGCCGGCCATCCGGTAAGGAGGTTGTATGAAGCAGCATCCCGGGCTTCTGGCGAGCGCGGCGCTTGTTCTCGTTCTGGCGGGCTGTTCCGATGACCCTTCACGTGTGACCCGGAGTTCCGTCGATAAGAACCTGAGCGCCTCGGGCGAGGGCGTGCCAGGGAACGTCTCACCACGAGCAACGGAGCGGCGGAACGCTCGCGCTCGTCTTCGACCGCCGTACTGACGGAACGTTGACTCCGGGGGGAACGTTCGGTACCGGAGGCAACGGCAGCGGCGGCGGGCTCGGCAACCAGGGAGGCCTGGTGTTGGGTGGCGAGGGGCGCCGGCTCCTGGCCGTCAACGCGGGGAGCAATTCGATCACCGCATTCCGCGTGCGGGGCAATGGCTCGCTGGAGCGCACCAGCACCGTGCCGTCGGGCGGCGTCAAGCCGATCAGTGTGACGATTTCACGGAATCTGGTCTACGTGCTCAACGCCGGTCCGGTGGAAAACATCGCCGGGTTCCGGCTCTCGAGTTCGGGACTGCTGTCGCCGATCTCCGGCTCGGCGCGACCCCTTTCGGGCGCCGGCGTGGATCCGGCTCAGATCGAGTTCGCCCGGGTGGCCGCCTCTCATCGTCACCGAGAAGGGGACCAACCGCATCACCACCTACCGGGTCGGCCTGGACGGGCTCGCTTCGCGCCGCAGCCGCAGGCATCGAACGGCGCTGCACGCCGTTCGGCTTCACCGTGAGGCGCCCCAACCTGCTGATCGTTTCCGAGGCCTTCGGGGGCGCGGTGGATGCGAGTGCCGCGTCATCGTATGAGGTGGCCGAGAATGGCGTACTGCACCTGATCAGCGGCTCGGTCCCCACGACCGAGACGGCCGCGTGCTGGTTCGTGGTGACGAACAACGGCCGCTTCGCCTTTACCAGCAACACGGGCAGTGGCAGCATCAGCGGCTATGCGGTGCAGGGCGGCGCGCTGACCCTGCTCGACGCGGATGGCCGCACCGGTGTCACCGGCCCCGGCTCGACACCTATCGATCTGGCCCTGTCGCGGGAGAGCCGCTTCCTGTATTCGCTCAACCCGGGCAACGGGACTCTCAGCGCGTTCGCCGTCGGAGCCAGCGGGGCGCTTGAGCCGGTCGGCACCACCAGCGGCATTCCGGGTTCGGCGGATGGATTGGCGGCGCGTTGAGCCTTGGCGGAGCCCGGTGGGCGGGAGTCTCACCGCTCTCGCCGCCGGCTAGCGTCCCGACGCTAGAGCCAGCGACGAACCGAAGCCTTGTAGGGCGGGTATTCGGAGGAACTGCGCCTCGAGATATCGCTCTTCTCGAGGGATCACCACAAGCGACATCAGCGCAACGGCCGGGATCAGGGTGATCAGCAAGCCGAGACTGTTGACCGCGAATGCGAGGCCGAGGTGAAACAGCGAAAAGGCAAGGTAGATGGGGTTCCGGCTGAAACGATACGGCCCCGTGCGGACGATCGTTGTGGCGGGGAGGTTCCCCGGGACGGGCGTCCCGGCCGCCCGGAAGGTTGCGAACCGCGGACACGAACAGTGCGACGGCCACCGAGCACGAGCACGGCGCCCGACCGGCGTCCCAACGGACGCGTGGCGCAAGGTGCATCCGGCCACAGAACATGAACCACGAGGCCCGAGTGCGATTGCGCCCAGGTAGACGAACGGAGGACGAACCAGCCCGAGGTTCGCGGCCTCAGGCACCGGAGATTCCACACCCTGGTTCATAAGGGAATCGCCTGCAAAGGTAGTTAGTCACGGGCGGTCAGCTCTAAGCGCGTGTCAGGCAGCAGGCCTAGGGGGTACGAACCAATCGGCAATCCGACCACTCTTCTCAATAAACGACCGATCACTATTAGAGAGTATCGCCAGTACCAGGTCGTTCTCCGGATAGATCGCAAGCAGAGCAGAGCTGCCCTTTGCATCACCGGTGTGGAGGACAACCTGACGTCATACGAACATCGTGGCGTAGCCACGCGCGAACTCCTCAAATGAACGAGGAGGGCGGCCCAGGGCGTCACGCACACCTGCCTCGATCGCGGCAGCTTCGGCACGACGGTACATGGCGAACTCCTCGAGCAAGCCATCCGCCTGCCAAGCTGGGAAGCCCAGGTCCAGAAGCGCTGCCCGCATGGCTTCGGCCGGTACGTCGACAAACGCAACCGGACGGCCAGTGGCCTTCGCTATCTGTTGCGCCATCTCAGAAAACGTCAGCGCAGCGGGGCCGGTGAGCGAGTACACCTTGTTGTTGTGTCTCGAAGTGATCAGCGCTGCGACCGCCACGTCCGCGAGGTCGCGAACATCCACTGCGCTGATGCGCGCGTCACCGGCGGCCGTGAAGAAGACGCCCTTCTCCCGGATACTCTGCCTGAAGTTCAGCAGGCCCTGCATGTAGAGATTCGGGCGCAGGAATGTGAAGGTGAGGCCGGACGCCTGGACGGCAGCTTCTACGACGCCGTGATAGCGGAGGAACCGTTGCTGCGCGTTCGGGTCTGCATGAAGCTGGGACAGCTTCACGATGTGCCGCACGCCGCTCTGTTTGGCCACGCGGATACGAAGGCGATCTGTTGCTCCTCCGCACGATCGGTCGAGTTGGTCAACAGGAACGCCCGTTCCACATCGGCGCACGCCCTACGCATAGACTCGTGGTTGTCGAAATCGCCCTGGATAAACTTGATATGAGGAGGTGCGCTGGCTTGGGCCGTCTGCACATCGCGCGCCACGGCAAGCGCCGGCATCCCTTGAGCTGACAATCGCTTGACCACCTCGGTGCCCACCGTCCCAGTCGCGCCCGTGATCAGAATCATTGCTGCTCTCCTGTGGACGATCTGATGCTGTCCGGCGAACGGTCCGCGCTTCACCTGCGGGCGAAATGTGTACGAGTCCACGACTAGATGGCTGCCTCTTGGAACTAACGCCAGGTCCTGCTAGGCCGGCGCTCACTTAGGCTTGCCGGCAACTTGCTCGAGTGCGTCGAACACTCGACTCCGGTGGGTGTCCAACCACGCGTCGTCAATGGTTGCTGACCAGGTGACGGTGGTCCGCCCTTGCTCGGGGCGAGCAAACTTCAGCAATTGCAATGGAAACATCCCGTTCGGAGACCAGATACGGCCGTGGGCAAGTGCGTCACGTAGATCCACCAGCGATGGGTCGACGCGTCGTGTAGCTGGTACGATGCTATTGTACTTGCCAATTAGTTGTCCGAGGGTGTCCCAATTCGTAAACGGAGTCTCGGCGACGGAATCCCCTACTCGCAGAGTCCTCAAACGTTTGACCCGAGCTCTATGGCGTCCCGATGGTCTCGAACAGCAAGGAACGACCGGAGGGCGACTTCTAGGCTGTGAAAGTTGCCCAAGATCATCCCGAGCTTCATTGCGTAATTGGATCTTGGGCCATGCCTCTCCAAGGGTGGCGCGAGGCCTAACTAATACTGGGGCGGCAGCGTCTTATACCGCTCCAGCAACTCGGTCTGCCTCGTCTTGGTCGAGATCTCGACTCCCCGAATGAACGTGTGCTCCGGCGCCGAGGCAAAGTCGAGCGGGTCGCCGCTCCAGACCACCACGTTCGGCCACCTTGCCGGTCTCGAGGCTCCCGTAGCGCGAGTCTACGCCCATGGCCCGGGCGGGCTCGAGGGTAATCGCGAGCAGCGCATCGTCCCACTTCATCCCGTTCCGCACCGCGTTGCCGGCCGAGAATCGGAGGTTGCGGTAGTTGCCGCGATCGGGCTCGACCAGGACCACCGGAACGCCCGCCTCTCGCAGGATCGTGGCGTTGTCGAGCCGCGGAGCCAGGCCGTCGAAGCTGGGCACATCGCTGAGCGGGTTGAGCACCACCGGCACGTTCGCCGCCGCGAGCAGCGGGGCCACCTTCCAGGCCTCGGTGCCGCCCCGAATGACCAGCTTGAGGTGGTACTCCTTGGCCAGTCGGAGCGCGCTCTCGATATCGCTCTGCCGGTTGGCGATGGTGTAGAGCGGAAGCCGGCCTTCCAGCACCGGCTGCAGAGCTTCCAGGTCTGCGGCCGGGGCCGACAGCTCCTGCATCTGGTTCTTCTTGTAGTCCGGAGTCCGCTTCCGGTACTCATCGGCATCCTTGAACAGCTGCCGCAGCCGCTGGAACACTCCCGCTTTGCTCCCGCCCCCCGCTCCCTTGCTCTCGCTGCTCAGGTCCACCACCATCGCGACCGGATTCTGCGAAATCAGGTCTTCTATCCGGTCTCCGGACAGCTCGAGCAGCAGCGCCTGGCCCGACACGAGACCTCCCTCCGGACCGCTGACCGCGGTCGTCACTCCATCGGTTCGCGCGACGGGAATGAAGACCGACTGCGGGTTGATCCCCTCCGCCACGTTGAACGCGGCGTTGATGTCGCCCGACTTGGTGTCTTCCGAGGTTTGGGGAACCGATCCGACCTCGTTCAGCCCCAGGTCGGTCCAGGCGTGGAACAGGCCCGGCGTCACCCATTTGCCCTTGGCATCGATGACGGTGGCATCCGCGGGGACCGTGACACCGTGCCGACCTGGAGGATTCGCCCATCCTTGATGATGACGGTTCCGTTTTCGATGCGAGGGCCGGAGACCGGATACACCGTGCCGCCCTGAATGGCGATGGTTTGGGCGTTTAGTGCGACCGGAGCAGCTGCGATCGTCAGCGCGACGAGTCGCCGTCTAAGCAGGCAGGTTCTCATCGGCCCACCCCCGGGTCCCCAGTGCCCAGGTTGAAGTCGGTCTTGGGCTGGTGCGCCGGATCGTTCCGGTCGTACACCAGCCAGCCATCGTTGTAGACTCGCTCGGCCTTGCTGTAGACCGAGAAGGGATCCCCCGACCAGATCACCACGTCGGCGTGTTTACCGGCTTCGAGCGTCCCGGTCGTGCTGTCGATGCCGAGTGCCCAGGCCGGGTTCGCGGTGATCCATCGGATCGCCTGCTCCCGCGTGGTGCCCAGGCCGGCGCGCTGCCCGCTGTACATCGCCTTCGCGGCTTCCTGGTTCAGCCGCTGAATGCCATCCTCGGAATCGGAGTGGATGATGGCGCGGGCGCCCGCCTGCTGGATCAGCGCCGCGTTCTCCCGCACCCCATCGAACGATTCCATCTTGAAGCCCCACCAGTCGGCCCACACCGAGGCGGCCGACATCTTCCTTCGCCAGCACGTCGGCGATCTTGTAGCCCTCGACCACGTGATGGAAGGAACGGATGTGGAAGCCGAACTCCTTCGAGAGGTCGATCATCTGCACCATCTCGTCGGCCCGGTAGCAGTGGTTGTGCACCAGGATCTTGCCCCGGAGCACGTCGGCCAGGGTCTCCAGCTTGAGGTCGCGCGCGGGAGGATCTCCGCTCTTGTTCTTGAGCCAGTTGTCCCACTTGCGCGCGGTACTGCTCCGCCTCGATGAACGCGGCGCGGTACCCCGCCATGTTGCCCATCCGGGTCGAAGGTCCGCTGCGCTGGTAGACCCGCTTCGGGTTCTCGCCGCAGGCCATCTTGAGGCCGTAGGGCGCGCCGGGATACTTCATCTCCTGGACGCTGCGCGCCGGAATGAGCCGCAGCGTCGCCGAGCGCCCGCCGATCAGGTTGGCCGAGCCGGGCAACGCCTGGATGACGGTGATGCCCCCGGCAATGGCGAGCGGGATCTCCGGATCCTGGGGCCAGAAGCTGTGCTCCGCCCAGACATTCGCCGTGACCGGTGAAGTCGCCTCGTTGCCGTCGCTCTCGGCCCAGGTTCCGGGCGCGGCATAGACGCCGAGGTGGCTGTGGTCGTCGATGATCCCGGGTGTCACGAATTTCCCGGTTCCGTCCACCACCACCGCGTCGGCCGGTGCGGTCGTGTCGGCCCCGACCGAAACGATCAGCCCGTCTTTGAAGTACACCGAGGCGTGCTGCATCTCGGGGCCCGCTGCCGTGAGGACCGTGGCGTTGCGGATGAAGACCGGAGGATTCGGCTTTCTCTGGTAGGTCGAGGGGTACTGGCTGCGGAATTCGCTCTCATCGCCCTCGGGTTTGGGGCTGGTACTGGGACTGGAAGCTGCTCCGCAGGCGCTCAGCAACAGGAGCACGCCGGTCAAGGCGGTGAGAAACGTGGGAACTCTCATGGTGCGCGATCACCTCCCGTAGGAACGGCCACGAATTCCAGCGGAGTGCCACTGACGGTCAGTCGCAACAGACGGTGCGGCGGATCGACCGACACATAGAAGGTGACCTTCTGGTCGTCCCCCTCGAGATCCGCCATGTAGGCCTGGAAAGAACCGGCCGGGATGTTGATCGTCCCCGTGGCGCGGACTGTCAGGGTTAGCGACCGGACCCGGTTCTGCCCCGAGGCGAAAACCGGGATGGTCCAGCGGAGATTCGGCCCCCACTTGAGCGCCGGAAGCAGCGCCTGGATCGCGTTGTCATCGACTATGCCCGGCGGGACGGCCGTATCCACCGCCATCGTGGTCGGACCACTGGGGCCGATCACATGGGCGGAGCCTTTCACTCTACCGCCGCCGTAGGCGAGATCGATCTTGGTGTCCTGGCCCCGCAGCTTGCCGGTCTGGGCCAGGGTTCGCATGCGACCCGCACGGTCCATGATGACTTGGGTAGTCTGGCTGATCACGTTGCCGATGTTGGTCGTCTCGGTATAGGTGAGGCCGTCTCCGCTCCGCTCAAGGGTAGCGACCTGTTGCCCAACCGTCCGCCCCTGCGCCACGACCAGCAGACTGTCCTTCCGTGGCACCAGCAGAGCGGTATCGAGCTCCAGCGCCGCGGTCTTGGGCTCGAGATCCGCTGGCGTGAGCGCCGTTCCGTCAGGAGCAATCAGCTGGACCGGCGCCACCGCGCTGAGGCTGCGATAGAGGGGGGGCGCATTGCCGACTACCACGATGAGGCAGGAGTCCGGCTTGACCACCGAACGCGCGGCTGTCCGAAACCGGGTTGCGCTGAGCGAGGCGACTCGTTTGCGATAGTCGGTGACGGAGCTGACCGGCAGGCCCATGCGGCGCGCCTTGAGGACTGCTCCGGCAACCTGGTTCATCGACTGCAGGTTGAGTGGATAGCTCCCGGCCACTTCCGCTTCCGCGGTAGCCAGCTCGGCGGTGGTCGATCGTGTCGGTCCGGAGCCGCCGCATCTGCGCCAGCATTTCCCGGACGGTCGAATCGGTCACGGCGGTCCGTACTTCCGCGCCCGCCTGGAACATTCCCACGCCGTTCGGCCGCGAGAGAGCGGAAGCGGGAGACGCGGCCCAGTGCCGCTCGTCGCGAAGCGCCCGCATGAGGCGGCTGGACGAGGAACCACCAAACGCGCGATCAACCACCGTGGCGGCGTAGTAGCTCGAGTCCCCTCCGCGCAGCGTCGTGTTCCCCACCAGGATGCTGGAGGTCTCCGCACTGGGGATGTGGACCAGGACGATGCGAATCGGCGCGCGAGGAGGAGCCTGGGGCGTGAGCGGGGTCGGGGCCACGCCACGCCATTCTCCGAACGCGCTGGTCACCAGCCGGCGCGCGTCGGCTAGGGTCAGGTCGCCCACCATGATGAGTTGGGCGCCGGATGGGCGGAAGCGGGCCAGCCGGAACGTCTCGAGATCCCGTCTCCCAATGTTGTTCAGGGTCTGAGGCGTGGCCCGGATCGCATACGGGTGTGATCCGTAGAGTCCCGCAAGAAACACTCTGGAGGCCACGGATCCAGACTGCGAAATCTCGGCCTGAAGGCTGGAAGCGGTCTGGGTCCGTAGCCGGTCTACTTCCTGGGGATCCAGATGGGGGCGCAGTACCGCATCGGCCAGCAGACCAAGTGCGACATCGGTGTGCTGCGAGAGGACATCGGCCGTCAGCGTCAGGAAGTCGGGATCAACCGCGGCACTCAGCGAGCCGCCCACCTGCTCGATCGCCGCGGCGACGCTATCCGCGTCCCGACTTCCCGCGCCCCGAGTGAGCAGCGAGGTGAGCAGGTCGGCGGTGCCCGACTGAGTCGGCGGATCATAGGCCGTTCCAGCCGGCAGCGAGAGCGCGATAGACACGACGGGCTGCCGGTGGTTCTCCACCAGCATGACCTTCATTCGGTTGGGGAGCACGAACTCCTGCACCGCGATCGGCGAGGCTGCGCCAACCGTTGCACCCGGCGGTGGAGACGTCGGGTACTGTGCCGCCGCTTGACCCGTGGTGAGCGACAGAAGCAGCAAGAGAGCCGGCGATCTCATGATGAGGTTCTCCCCGGCTGGACGATGAGCGTGAAGCAGTCCTGCGGGCGCAGGTAGGTGCCCGCCACCCGTCGCACGTCCTCCGCCGTCACTCCCATGTATCGCTCGACATCGCGATTCACCGCCTCGGCGGAACCAAGGAAGGTGGCCGCATGCTGCAACGCCTCGGCCATGTCCTGGACCCGTTGCCTGGCGTTGACGGCACCGGCGAGGAAGAAATTCTTGGCCCGGGTCAGCTCGATCTCGGTCACGCCCTGGGTTGCGATCGCGACGGTCTGGGCCTTGAGCAGGGCGGCCACCGAATCCGGGTTTACCCCGGGGTTGGCCACCGCGAAGACCGCGAACACTGATGGCCCCCTTCGCCGGCTCACCAGATCGGTCTGAATCCCTGCGACGAGGTTGACTTCGCCCGAGAGAGCCAGTGCCAGTCGGGAGCGCGGTCCCTGCCCGAGGATCAGGCCCAGCAGTTCGAGAGCCGGCGTATCGGCGTGGTCGTGGGCCGGCGCCCGGAAGAAGAGGCCTGCTCCGGAAAGTGAAGCGGCCTCGTCACGGATTTCGCGTCGAGTCCCTGAGGCTCCGGTTCCTGGCGCACAAGTGAACCGCGGTCTTTCGGGACCGGTGGGAATGTCGCCGTAGTACTTGGCGATCAGGTCTTTGATCGCGGCGGGGTCAAAGTCGCCGACTACAGTGAGCCGAGCATTCCGGGGGGTGTAGTAAGTCGAGAAAAAGGGGCGAATTGTGCCAACAGTGGCGCTATCGAGTGCGCCGCGACCCGGCAGGGCCGGGTGCGAATAGCCGAAGCACGTGGTTGAATCGTAGAGGCCGTGGGTGCCGACCAGGAACGGAGTGGCATAGGCCTGCTCGTCGATGCGGTAGCGCCGCTCATCCCGGACCACTCTCCGCTCCACGGTCACCGCCGTGTCATTCAGCGTCAATGAGCGCATTCGATCGGCTTCGAGCCAGAGGCCCAGGGCGAGCTGATTCGACGGCAGCACTTCGTAAAACCGGGTGATATCGTCCTCGGTGTCGCTGCTCGCATCGCCCCCGATCTGATTCACTTCCAGGAGGTGGGCACTAGGTGGAACATTGGCCGACCCATCGAACATGAGATTCTCGGCAAGGTGCGCAAAACCGGCCTCACCCGGCCGTTCGTCGCGTACACCGACGTCATACCACACGCTCACCGCCACGACCTGGGCGTTGTGGTCGGGCGAGAGGATCACTTCGAGCCCGTTCGGCAGTTTGTACTGCTCGAAGGGCAGCGCGCGTGGAAGCTGAGCCTGCACGGCGGAATCCCACGGCGCCACCACGGCCAGAAAGAGTCCGAGGCCACACAGAGTCTGCCGAATTGTGGAACAGGAGTGGTTTTGAGGCACCAGGGATCTACGGCGGTGAGAAAGTGGGAGATTCACCCGGCACGGTCCGGATAGAGTCGAAGGCTGTTCTCACTCAGGATCTGCCGCTGAACCTCAGGCGACAGGGGCAGGGCGAGAAACTGATCGAGATTCTGACGCAGGTCTTTGACGCCCGGGCTGGGCCAGTCGGTGCCCCAGAGGGTCTTGTGGGCGATTTCACTGAGCCGAGGAAGGTAGTCGAGCAGCTTTCCCGGCGGGATACCCGAGACTTCCAGCCAGACGTTGGGATGGCGGCGGAGCACGAAAAACGCCTCCTCTCCCCAGAGCGGACGGCCCCCGTGAGCCATCACGATGCGGAGATCGGGGAAATCGATCGCCACATCGTCCAGCTCGAGCGGGATTGCCCGTACTTGGATCGTGCCCCAGGGAAGATGCTGGTTCCAGTATGGACCAGGACCGGCAGCCCCCGATCCTCGGCGCGACGATAGATCCGGCCCAGCGCCTCCAGTCCCTGGGTGTAGGCGTTGGCCGGAAACAGCTGGTGCGGAGGATGGATCTTGAGACAGCGGATCCCCAGCGCGATCAGCCGGTCCACGTCGCCTTCGGGATCCCTGGTGAACCGGGGATGCACGCCGCCGAAGGGGAGCAGCCGTCGAGGCGCGGCCGCGGCATACTGGGCCGCGAAATCATTGGTGGAATCGTCGAACCCCATGAGATCGGGGCTCGGGTAGTTGATCAGTCCGACCCGATCGATTCCGGCGGCGTCCAGCAGCTCGAGCAGCGCCGCCGGATTCTCCATCAGGTGAATCAAGCGCGCCCAGTGGTCCTCTTTGCCCTTGCGCATCACCTCCATGACCGCCGGCTTGAGCTGCCGCCAGGGCTGGATGTGGATGTGGAGGTCGGAGATTGGATAGGGCGAAGGCATGGTCGTGAGAAGTGAGAAAGTGAGAAAATGAGAAAGTGAGAAAGTGAGAAAATGAGAAGGAAAAGGTAGCTGTCCCAAGGCCATGTCGCTCTTACACCAGTCGTCCGATTCTCCCATTATCCCATCTCACGCTCCTATTTCTCATTTTCTCACTTTCGCACTTTTTCACTATCTCACTTCTCACGCTCTTACTTTCCAGTAAAATCGGCCTTCCGCTTCTCCAGAAACGCCTTCACTCCCTCGGCCTTGTCCTCGCTCGAGAAGGCGAGGCCGAACGAGCGCCGTTTCCTGGCGGAGTCCTTCGTCCAGGGAGCCGCGGACTGAGGCCCGCACGGCTTCCTTGATCAGTCGCAGGGCGACCGGACTCTTCTCCGCGATGCCGGCCGCGAGGTTGAGGGTATGCTCTCTGAGCGTGGCCGCGGGCACCACCTCGTCCACCAGCCCGATGCGCAGCGCTTCGGTCGCGTCGATCAAGGCCCCAGTGAAGCAGCAGCTTCAGCGCGGCGCCGGTCCCGACCAGCCTCGGCAGACGCTGGGTTCCCCCTCCGCCGGGAATGATGCCCAGGTTGATCTCCGGCTGGCCCAGCTTGGCCGAATCCGCCGCGATCCGGAAGTCACACGCCATCGCAAGCTCGCACCCGCCGCCCAGCGCGAATCCGTTGATCATCGCGATGACCGGCTTGGGGAACTGGTCCACCGCATCGAAGATCGTGGGCTCATTCATCACCCGGTACTGATCCACCGGTGTCCGTCCTTCGAATTCGGTGATATCGGCTCCCGCCACGAAGGCCTTGTCGCCGGCGCCGGTCACCACCACGACCCGTATCGGCATCATTGTGCCGCAACGCGTCCAGGGCCTGGATGAACTCCCTTCGCGTTGCCTGGTCGAGCGCATTCCGTTTCTCGGCGCGGTTGATGGTGAGCAGCGCGACGGCGCCGATCGCTCGACGAGGACGTTGGCAGAGGCGGGCATGAAGGCAGTGGTGAACGGTGAACAGTGAACAGTGAACGGCGCCACTAACAGCTAACAGCTAACAGCTTAAGGCCTATGGCTTACAGCTTATGGCTGTTTCCATTCATAGAACCCCTCCCCGCTTTTCTTGCCCAGCTTCCCCTCCGCCACCAGCCGGCGCAGGATCGCCGGGGGTTCGTACTGGGTTCCACCCAGGGATTGATGGAGATACTCCGCGATGCGGAGTCGAACATCGAGGCCGACCAGGTCGGTGAGCTTGAGCGGTCCCATCGGGTGATTGTAGCCCAGCTCCATGGCCCGATCGATGTCCGCGGCGCTCGCCACATTCTCCTCGACCATTCGCATGGCCTCGAGTCCCAGGACAACGCCGAGCCGGCTGGACGCGAAGCCGGGTGAGTCCCGGACCACGATGGCTTCCTTGCCCAGCGCCTTCACGATCTCCGAGCGCCTCGGCCTCTGGCTTCCTCGGTCGTCCGCTGGTGAACCACGATCTCCACCAGCTTCATCAGGTGCACCGGATTGAAGAAGTGCAGCCCCAGGAACCGGCCGGGGCAGGGAAGCGCGCTGGCAGATCTCGGCGATCGAGAGCGACGACGTGTTGCTGGCCAGGAGGGCGCCGGACCGGGCAGCGGCTCGCGGCCTGCTTGCAGGACCGCCTGCTTGACGGCGAGGTCCTCGACCACCGCCTCGATCACCAGGTCCGAACCCCGCGCCGCTTCCACGATGCTCGAGGTCGGATGGATTCGTCGCTGAATTGCCTCGCGCCACCGCCCGCTCCAGTCTTGCCGCGGCTCACCGCCCCGTCCAGGTTGCTTCGCAATGCTCGCCTGCGCCGCGGGCAGTGCCTCGGCTCGCTCGTCCGTAAGCCACACCTCCCAGCCCGCGCTGGCGGCGGCCTGGGCGATGCCGTGGCCCATCGTGCCGGCCCCGATCACCGCGACGCGTTCAATCCCGCTCATGACATGCCTCCGGTGACCACGGCGTGAATCCGCTCCGGGAAATTTCCGCAGATTCCGTCTACCCCGAGCCTCGCCAGGCG
This sequence comes from uncultured Gemmatimonadales bacterium, assembly GCA_963788625.1. Taxonomy (GTDB): domain Bacteria; phylum Gemmatimonadota; class Gemmatimonadetes; order Gemmatimonadales; family GWC2-71-9; genus DATBGE01. Next base: position 63,772 of record CAWBHB010000002.1, read on the forward strand.
GGAGATCTCCGCTTCCGTGTTCGCCGTCCAGGCGATGAGCCGGCATCCTGCGTTGTGCATGAGCCGAACCAGGTCTTGATCGATCAGGTGAGCCTCCTGCCACAGCACATCCGCGCCCGCACCCTTCAGCACGGCTGAGGGGATCGAGCAGGTAGGACGCCAGCAGCACACCGCGCGGGAGACTCGGCCGCTGTTGACCGAGTCGAGCCACGATGCGATGATCGAAGCTGTGGACGGCGTAGCGCTGCGGTGTCGGACCACGATCCAGCGTCTCGAACAGCCCGCTCATCGGCTGCCGGTGGGAGCGACTTGACCTCGATCCAGACGTCGAGCCCGTCGAGCAGCTCGAGTGCCTGGGCGAGAGTGGGAATCTCTTCTCCGTTGGGAAGCCGCTGCCGGGCGATATCGGCTGCGGTCAGCTCCGGAATCAATCCCACCCCGGGAATCTCGTAGTCGTGATGGACTATCAGTGCGCCGTCCCGGGTCGCGTGCACATCCAGCTCGACCCCGTCCGCGCCGAGTTGCTTCGCCAGGCGAAAGGCGCTGGGAGAGTTCTCGTGAGCGTGTCCCGAGGCACCGCGGTGGGCGATCACGGAAGGGCGGGTCATGCGTGGGACTGCCGCCGTAGGCCGTAAGCCATAAGCCATAAGCTCGAGTCGCTTACAGCTTTCGGCTTATGGCTTAGGGCACTGTCCCTCACACCCGCCATCAGTTCTCATCCGCTTTCTTCGGCTCGATCCAGTCGTTGTCCTTGAAGATCTCGCGTAACGCCGCCCGGTCCTCGGCAGTCGGGGTCACCGACGCGAGATAAGCCGGGTACGCCTCGGGTGAGACTTCGTTGCCCTTCACGTCATAGGCCTTCCGGGCAGTAGACTCCGATCCGCCGGTTGAACTTGAGGTCCGGCACGTAGAGATGCCGGTCCCGGTCCGGGATCGCAGTGTTGAGCCGTGCCACGAGTCGGGCGATCTCCTGCCGGTACAGCTCGCGGCTCGCCTCGTTCAGGTGGGCAACATCGGCCGGGTCGCTGGTCTCCCGCTCGTTGAACCGGCCCTTGAGGCCCCACACGTAGGCCCAGTGGGCGCTGGAGGAGTTGTCGGTGCCGAACAGGTCGAACGCCGTCGGGAATCCACTTGTTGAAGTAGCGCTGGATGATCTCCGGCGGAATTCGACCGGCCTTCACGATGCGAAGCAGTCCGTTGTTTCCGGTGCCCAGGTGGAAGCTCTCTTCCTTGAGCATCGGCCCCATGGAACGGGCCAGCGGATGGAAGGCGGACGTGGACAGCATCTTGAGCTGGAACTTGCCGTCCCGGTCGATGTACTGGGTGTAGGTGAAGAAGTCCAGCCAGTTCTCCACGATTTCATTGAACGAGCCGAGCAGCCGCTGGCCTTCCTCGGCCCGCCGCTCGAGCAGCTTCTGCGCCTCACGCTTGCCCTCGTCGCCGAAGTGCTGGCAGAGCAGGTAAGACATCTGCCAGCCGTGCCGCATCTCCTCGCTCATGACCCGCATCAGGGCGAAGAGGTCGTAGTCGCTGGGCGCGTTCTGAAGCAGGGCCCGCTGCTGCTCCACCGAGGCGAATTCGGTGTCGCCCTGATAGACGATGAGATTGAGCAGCGCGTCGCGGATCCGCTGATCCGGGATGTGCATCAGGGTGGGCCACTTGTTGCGGCCCTTGTAGTGGCCGAACTCGATCATCTCCGCCTCGGGCTCGCCAAACTTCGCGTCGAAGCTGAAGGTCGCGAAGCTCTTGCCGCGAAACTCCTCGCTCACGGCCGAGCCCTTGAACTCCTTGGCCGCGACTCCGATGGAGTCCTGCCAGTAGTGGAAGTAGTCGATCCAGTCGTCGAAATTGTTCACTCGGCGCATGAGTGGCCTCATTCAACCGCGAAACGGGGAGGGCGTCTGCCCAGGAAAGCGGCCAGTCCTTCTGCCGCGTCGCTGCTTTGGAAACAGGTGAGCTGGTTGGCGCGCTCCAGCTCCAGCATGGTCGAGAGAGTCGCGTGATTCGCCGGCGTAGACCGCGGCCTTCGAGAGTCCCACGGCCGGGGTAGGGAGGCCGGCCAGCCAGGCCGCCCATTCGGCCGTCGCCGCCTCCAGCTCCGCCTGCCGGGACCACCTTGTTCACCAGCCCGAGCGCGAGGCACTCGGCTGCCGGGATCAGTCGGCCCGACCAGAACAGTTCAAGCGCTCGCGCGGTCGCCGACCTGGCGGGCCAGGAAATGCGTCGACCCGATGTCGGGATGCAGACCGAGTCGGTGAAAGACGAAACCGAGCGACGCCTGTTCCGATGCGATCCGGAGATCACAGGCGAGCGCGATCGCGGCCCCACCACCAACCGCGGGTCCATTCAGGCTGCCCAGTACCGGCTTAGCGGTCCCGCGCAGCAGGCGAACCAGCTCGTTGCCGGCTTCGAGCAGGCGCATGGCATCGGCGTGACGTCCCTGCTCAACGCAGTCGTGCATGTACCGCACATCGGCGCCGGAGCAGAAGCCCCGGCCGGCCCCGGTCACGACGATCGCGCGCACCGCGGGATCCCGGACCAGAGCCTGCGCTCCCGCGACCATCTCTTCCCGCATCACGGCCTCGAAGGCGTTCAGCCGGTCGGGCCGGGTGAGCGTCAGGGTGCCGACTCCGCCCGCAACGTCGAGCCGAACGAACTGGAACCCACCCGATCGATCACGCTCACCGTCCGTCCTTCACGCTCTCGACCACCAGCGCGATGCCCTGGCCAACTCCGATGCACATCGATGCGAGACCGTAGCGTCCGCCGGTTCGCCGCGAGCGCGTGCACCAGCGTCGTGAGGATCTTGGCACCCGATGCACCCAGCGGATGCCCCAGCGCGATCGCGCCGCCGTAGATGTTGACCTTGGCGGGATCGAGCCCCAGCTCGCGGATGCAGGGGATCGCCTGGGCCGCGAACGCCTCGTTCAGCTCGACCAGGTCCAGATCGCGAGGCCTTGATACCGGCGCGGGCCAGCGCCTTCCTCGCTGCCGGCACCGGGCCGATACCCATCACCGAGGGATCCACTCCCGCGACCGCCGACGAAATGATGCGGGCCAGTGGCGAGAGGCCCAGCTCCCGCATCGCGTCTTCGCTCACCACGGTGAGTGCGGCAGCCCCGTCGTTGATCCCGCTCGACGAGCCGGCGGTGACCGTTCCATCGGCGACGAATGCCGGCTTCATCTTGGCGAGCGACTCGAGCGTCACTCCGGCCCGCGGGATGCTCGTCCGTCGTGAAGGTCTTTCCGGCGTTCTCCTTGCCCGGCAATGGGACCGGCACCAGCTCGTCGGCTGAAGACGCCGGAGGCGAGCGCCGCCTGGGCCCGGGCCTGGCTCTCCACCGCGAACGCGTCCTGCTCGGCCCGGGAGACCCCGTATTGCGCCGGCGACCTTCTCGGCCGTTTCGCCGAGGGAGATGGTCCACTCCTTCTTCATCCGCGGATTGGTGAACCGCCAGCCCACCGTGCGTGTCGGCCATCGGCGGCGGCGTCCGATTCCAGGGCGACCCCGACTTGAGCATGACGTAGGGCGCCCGCGTCATGTTCTCGACGCCTCCGGCGATGAACACCGAGCCTTCGCCGGCCCGGATCGCCTGGGCCGCGCTGACCACGGCCTGCAGGCCGGAGCCGCACAGGCGGTTCACCGTCTGGCCCGGCACCTCGACCGGCAAGCCCGGCGAGCAGCGCCGCCATCCGGGCGACGTTGCGGTTGTCCTCGCCCGCCTGATTGGTGCAGCCGAAGATCACGTCCTCGATGCGTGCCGGCGGAATCCCGGAGCGCTCGACCACGGCGCGAATCGCAATCGCCGCGAGATCGTCGGCCCGAACCTCGGCCAGCGCGCCGCCGGCTCGTCCCACCGGGGTGCGTAGTGCGGTCGTGATGAAAGCGTCAGTCATCCGTTAGCCGTTAGCGTCAGCTGTTAGCTAGCGATTAGCTGTTAGCTGTTACGTCCACGTCTCCGTCATTCCTCACGTCTCACTCTCACTTCTCACGCTGTCACAGCCCACCCACACCGTCTTGGTCTCGATGTACCCCTCGAGCGCCGTCCGGCCCAGGTCGCGGCCGAAGCCCGATTGCTTGAAGCCACCGAAAGGACGCCGCGGGATCGTAGATGTTGTAGGTGTTGATCCAGACGGTGCCGGCCCTGATCGCGTGGGCCACCCGATGCGCCTTCGAGATGTCCCGGGTCCAGATGCCGGCGGCGAGCCCGTACATCGACTGGTTCGCCAGGTGGACCGCTTCCTCGACATCGTCGAACGCCGAGCACGGCGAGCACCGGGCCCGAAGATCTCTTCGCGCGAGATCGTCATCTCGGGCTTCACGCCGTCGAAGATGGTGGCCTCGACGAAGTAGCCCTTGCCGTTCACCTGCGCGGCGTTGCCGCCGGCCACCACACTCGCGCCTTCGGATTTCCCCTTGTCGATGTAGCCCATGCACGGTCTCCTGCTGGCGCTTGGAGACCACCGCGCCGAGCCGGGTGTTCTTGTCGAAGGGATCGCCCGGGACCAGCTTCTTCGCCCGCTCGGCGAGCTGCTCGACCACCTGATCCTTCACTTTGCGTTCGACCAGGAGCCGGCTTCCTGCGGCGCAGACCTCGCCCTTGCCGTAGAAGATTCCGTTCTGGGCCCCGCGCACCGCGGCGCCCAGGTCGGCATCGGCGAAGACCAGGTTGGGGCTCTTGCCGCCCAGCTCGAGGGTCACCCGCTTCACGGTGTCGGCGGCGTCCTTCATGATGCGCTTGCCGACCTCGGTGGAGCCGGTGAAGGAGATCTTGTCGACCCGGGATGCCGGACCAGCGCCGCGCCGGCGGTGGAGCCCGCGCCCGGCACCACGTTGAATGCCCCCGGCCGGTAGACCCGCCTCGCGCATGATCTCCGCCATGGCCAGGGCGGTGAGCGGGGTTTCGGTGGCGGGCTTCAGCACGACGGTGCAGCCCGCGGCGAGCGCGGGAGAGAATTTCCAGCCCGCGATGTTGAGCGGGAAGTTCCACGGCACGATCGCGCCCACGACGCCCACCGGCTCGCGCCGCATGTAGGTGAAGTAGGGGCCGTCGACCGGGACCGTCTCGCCGGCGAGCTTGTCGGCCCAGCCGGCGTAGTAGCGCAGGGTCTCGATCGTCATCGAGACGTCGATCTTCGACTCGAAGAAGCGGCTTGCCGTTCTGCACCGTCTCGAGCCGCGCGACTTCATCGAGCCGGGCTGGCGAGGAGATCGGCGGCCTTGGCCAGCATCGCGCCCCGCTTCCGGCCTGACAGCTTGCTGCCAGCTCGTCCGACTCGAAGCAGGCCCGGGCGGCCTGCGACCGCGGCGTCCACATCGGCCGCGTCGCCCGCGGCCACCTGGGCCAGCAACCTCCTCGGTGGCCGGATTGACGACGTCGAAGCGCTTCGCCGGCCGCGGCCGGGCGCCACTCGTTGTTGATGAAGAGATCGGTGTTCATCTAGCCCTTAGCTGTCAGCCGTTAGCTGTTCAGCCGTAGCCGTAAGCCGTAGGCCGTAAGCCTTAGGCATTCCACCCTGACATCCCCACTCCCTACTCCCTACTCCCAACTTCCTACCACGTCTCCCGTCTCACGCTTTTACCGCGCCTTGAAGTTCGCCATCCGCTTCTCGGTGTACGCCGCGATCCCTTCCTTCGCGTCTTCCGACTGGAACAGCTGCTGCTGCAGCTCCCGCTCGATGGCCAGGGCGCTCTCGAAGGGAATCTCGGCGCCCGACTGCACCGCGCGCTTGATGAGGCCGACGGCCTTCGAGGCCTTGTTGGGCGGGCAGAACTGCCTCGCGTAGAGCAGCACCTGATCCCAGAAGCCGTCCGGCTCGAAGACCTGGTTCACGACGCCCAGCTCCTGGGCCATCTCGAAGGAGAAGGTCTCGCCGGTGGCCATCAGCTCGATGGCCTTGGACTTCCCGACGATGCGGCAGAGCCGCTGGGTCCCGCCGGTGCCCGGCAGCACGCCCAGGTTCACTTCCGGGAGGCCGATCTTGCCGGCATTGCGCGGCGCGATGCGGAGGTCGCACGCCATGGCGATCTCGAGCCCGCCGCCCACGCAGTGGCCGTTGATGCGCCGCGATGGTGAGCTTCGGGCGTCTGCTCCAGCCGGTTCAGCGTCTCGTTGGCGTGGAGGCAGAAGAAGTACTTGAAGCGTGGGGTGACGCTGTTGAGCATCCCGATGTTGGCGCCGGCGGAGAAGAACTTCTCGCCGTGGCCGCGCAGCACGATGACGTGAGCGTCTTCCGCCATGCGGGCATCGAGAATCGCGGCATCGAGCTGCCGCATCATTTCATAGGTGTAGGTGTTGGCCGGCGGATCGTTCAGCGTGATGATCGCGAGCCCGTCCTCGGACCTCATAGTTCACCAGCACCTTGTCGGTGGGGGTCGGGGCGCCGGGACGCGGGCGTGGCGGTGGCGGTCAAGGCGACGTTCCTCCGTTAGGGAGCGATCATCCGTGGAGCGAGTTGGAAATCGGCGCCGCGTACCCGCTCAGGAACAGGCGGGACATCTCGTCGCCGAGCTTTTCGGGCGGAAGCGGGCCGGTTGGATGATACCAGGTATAGATCCAGTTGATCATGCCGAACAGCGCGAAGGCGGCGGTCTGACGCGAGATCTGGGCCTCGGGCACCTGATCCAGCAGCTCGTGCAGCAGGTTGGCGTATTCCCGCTTGCGCCGGCGTAGCTGCGCCCGCATCGTCCCCTCCAGCTCATCCGACTCGTGGGACAGGACCTTCATCTCGTCCATGTGGGCCGGCGAAGAACGTCACGTGATGCTGGATGAAGGCCGCGAGCCTCGCCTCGGGCTCCTCTCCGGCCTGGGCCAGCGCCTCGCGGGCGCCCGCAATGATCACCTGGGAGAAACAGCGATCCTGGATCAGGTAGAGGAGCTCCAGCTTGCTGCTTACATAATGGTAGATACCGGCGAGGCTGAACCCGCTGGCCTTGGACAGGTCCCTCATGGACGTAGCCTGATAGCCCCGCTCGGCGTAGGTCCGGGCGGCAACGGTGAGGAGATGCTGAAGACGCTTGTCGTAGGCGAGCACGGGCCGTCCGAACGTTCGTTCGGACGGGAAGCTAGGCCGGCCTCCCCGGCCGGTCAAGCTTAACGCCCGGCCCACTCGCGCGTCTGCCTCAGGAATGCCCGTTCCGGCCAGCCCCGTGCCTGCCTGATGACGCCGACCTCGTCCGCGCTTACCAGGGCGGCAGCGAGGCCGCGGCGGCCGAGTTGGTACGCCGGCATGCGCGCATCGGTCGCCCGGTTTCTGGTGGGCCTGGGCGCCGATTACGCCGACATCGATGACCTGGTGCAGGACACGTTCTTTCGAGCCTTTCGCCGGATCGCAGGCTGGCGGGGGGACGCCGGATTTCGAAGCTGGATCTTTACCATCGCGAGCAATTTGCTCAAAGACGAACACCGCCGCCGCAAGGCCCGGCGTTCGGTTCCGTTGGAGGACCATGACGTCCCCTCCCGGGACAACCCCGAATCGGCCTTCGCCCTCCGGGAGACGGAGCGGCGGCTGGTGGAGGCGTTGCAGGCGCTCCCCCGGCTGCAACGGGAGGTGTTCCTGCTCCGGGCGCAGCAGGGGATCGAGTACCGGGAGATCGCGACGACGTTGGGAACAACCGCGGGAGCCGCGCGGGTCCACTTTCACCACGCGGTGAAACGGCTCAAGGAGATGATCGCATGACCTCCTGTGAGGAGATGCTGGACCGGATGCCTGCCGTCGCCCAGGGGGCCGCGCAGTGGACCGAGGACGAGGCTCAGCACACTGGCCGGCTGCGCCGGCTGTCAGGCGGGATGGTCGCTGGTTCAGGGTGCCAAGACCCTCGGGAACCAGGCTGCGGCACTGGACGTGGAGCGGCTTGGCGTCGCAGTGCTGGGCCGCCTTCGGGCCGAGCGCCGGGCCTCGCGCTGGCGCCGCGCGGGTGGGTGACCGGACTCGCAGCCGCCGCGGCGGTGGCCCTGGTGGTGTGGGGCAGGGTGCCCCGCAAGACCGTGCGTCCGGTTCACGAAGCCTTTCGCATCCCGGTGGCGGAGCTGGATTCGCTGGACAATGCGAGAGCTGGAATCGGTGCTGGAGGATCTCGACGCGCCACTCGGCGCCGGCAATCTCAACGGTTCGTCGGGATTGGGAGATCTCGACGACGGACAACTGGAGCGCGTGCTGCGCTCGCTGGAGGGCTGATGCGGAACATCTGGTGGGTGCCGCTGGCGCTGGCGTTGGCCGCACCGCTTGCGGCCCAGGAGCTGGGCGCCGACCCGGCTCGGGCCAACGAGCTGCGCCGGCAGATCGAGGATCGGTTTACGGCCCGGGTGCAGGAGGAGCTGGCGCTCACCGACCAGCAGACCACCCGGATGAAGATCCACGGTGCGTGACTGGTTCCTGAAGCGCCGGGACATGGAGGACGAGAACCGCCGACTCCGCCAGGCGATGGCGAGCCAGCTTCGCCCGGGTGTTGCGGCCAACAAGGACAGCGTGGCCGAACTCACCGACGCCATGCTGGACCTCAAGGTCCGTTACGCCCAGAGCTTCAAGGACGAGGTCAAGGAAATGTCGGGCTACCTGGATCCGGTGCAGCGGGCCCAGTTCCTGGTCTTGAGAGAGAGGTTGTTGGAGCGGGTGCGTGAGGTGAGGGAACAGCGGGACGATTCGATCGGACGGTTCCGCCGACGTCAGCCCTAGCGGCATAAACCTAGAGCTTTTCGCCTCGAGCCGGTATCATTCCAGCCGCACTCCTGAGGAGTGATCGATGCGGCGGTTTGCCCGACTGTTCCAGCTGGTCTTCACACTATTCTGCTTTGATCTGACCTTCGCCTCGGCCCAGCAGGCCGCGGTCTTCCGCATTGACATCCACGGGACCATCGAGAACGGCCTCGCGCCCTACGTCGCCCGAGGGATCCGCGCCGCCAATGCGGCCGGCGCCGCCGCGATCTATCTGGACCTCGACACGCCCGGTGGCCGAGTCGACGCCGCCGAACGCATCGCGGATGCCGTACGGGCGTCTCGCGTTCCCGTCTACGCCTTTGTCAATCCTCGCGCCTACAGCGCCGGTGCCCTGATCGCCCTGGCCACGCAGGGCATCTACATGCGGAACGGCGCCGTGCTGGGCGCCGCTACTCCGGTTAGCGGAGAGGGCACCAAACTGCCGGAGAAGTATGTCTCCGCCATGCGCGCCGAGTTTCGCGCCTTGGCCGAGCAGCACGGGCTCGATCCGCGGATTGCCGAGGCCATGGTGGATGAGAAACTCGGGGCGCCCGGAGTCGCGGAGCCCGGCCAGTTGGTCACGCTGAGCACCTCCGAGGCGCTTCGGGTGGGATACGCGAAGGGTATCGTGGCCAACCAGCAGGAGCTGCTGGGCGCGATCGGCCTCGAGAATGCCGCGGTTCAGGCGATTGACCCGAACTGGGCCGAGATGGTAGTGCGGTTCCTCGCCAATCCCATCGTCTCATCGCTGCTGCTCTCGCTTGGCATCCTGGGTCTCCTGACCGAGATCAAGGCGGGCGCCCACGGCCTGGGACTCCTGATCAGTCTTTCGGCCCTTGGGTTGTTCTTTGGATCGAGCCTGATCCTGGGGCTGGCCGGCATGGGGACCCTCCTGGTACTCGGGCTCGGAATTCTGTTTCTCGGAATCGAAGTATTTCTGATACCCGGGCACGGCTTCACCGGCATCCTCGGCGTGCTGCTGGTCGGCGCCTCGGCCCTGATGGCGCTGGTGGGTCCGTCGCCAACCGCGGGAGATCTGCTGAATGCCGGGGCCGTGCTCGGCGCCAGCCTGGTCATTACCGCGGCGGTCACCTTCGCCTTCATCCGGCACCTCCCCAACAGCGGTCGGTTCAGCGGCCTCATCCTCAAGGAGTCCTCAGGAGCGGCGCATGGATTTCTCGCCGCCCCGTCCCGGCCCGACCTGGTTGGTAAGGAAGGGGTCGCGCTGACCAACCTGAGACCGGCTGGCGTGGCGTCGGTGGCGGACGAACGAATTGATGTGGTCACCGAGGGTGAGTACATCGCCATTGGCAGCCGGGTGCGGGTGGTTCGCACCGACGGTTATCGGCACGTGGTGCGCGCAGCCTAGCAGGACCGGGTTGGAACCCGCTCCTGCCTCTATCCCATCACCATTCGAGGAACTCGTGAACGACCTCTCGTCGCTCGCTCCAGGCTTGCTGATCGCGCTCTTCTTCATCGGGTTCATTTTCCTGGTGATCGTTTTCCGGTTCATTCCCCTGGGTCTGTGGATCCAGGCGCTCACCTCCGGAGTGCGGGTTTCTTTCCTGACTCTGTTCGGCATGCGATTCAGGAAGGTGAATCCTTCGGTGATCGTGCTCCCCCTCATCAATGCCCACAAGGCCGGCCTGGAAACCGTCGGACTGCGTGAGCTGGAGTCTCACTTCCTGTCGGGCGGAAACGTGAGCCGGGTGGTGAACGCCCTCATCTCGGCCGACAAGGCGGGTATCCCGCTCAACTTCAAGCAGGCTGCCGCGATTGATCTGGCCGGTCGGGACGTCTTCGAGGCGGTACAGGTCAGTGTGAATCCCAAGGTCATTACCACCCCCAAGGTCGCGGCAATGGCCAAAGACGGGATTCAGCTGCTGGCTCTCGCCCGGGTCACGGTGCGGGCCAACATCAATCGCCTGGTGGGAGGCGCCGGCGAGGAAACGATCCTGGCCCGGGTGGGAGAGGGTATCGTGAGCACGATCGGGTCGGCCGCCAGCCACAAGGCGGTGCTCGAGAACCCCGACATGATATCGAAGACCGTGCTGGCAAAGGGGCTGGACGCCGGGACCGCCTTCGAGATTCTCTCCATCGACATCGCCGACGTGGACGTGGGCAAGAACATCGGCGCCGAGCTGCAGACCGATCAGGCGGAGGCCGACAAGCGGATCGCGCAGGCCAAGGCGGAGGAACGGCGCGCCCTGGCCGTGGCGATGGAACAGGAATACAAGGCGGAGGCCCAGAAGCAGCGGGCCCTGGTCATCGCCGCCGAGGCGCAGATCCCATTGGCCATGGCGGAGGCCTTCAAGAAGGGCAACATGGGTGTGATGGACTATCAGAGGTACCGAAACATCCAGGCCGACACCTCCATGCGGCAATCCATCGCGGGGCAGGGCGACCAGGGTCCGACGGGGCAGGGGAGCTGATCCGGTGAGTATCGAAGGTCTCGTCATCCTCGCCATCGTCTACTTCGTCCTTAACCGGATCGCGAAGGCAGGGAAAAAGCTTAGTGGGCACCTCGAAGCAGAACGTGAGCAACTCGCCGATGCGGGGCCCAATCAGAGCCAGGAAGAAGAGTTTTCGCTAAAGAAGCTGCTCCGGGAGATCGAGCGGGCAAGAGCGGAAGCGGAACCGGCGCCAAGGCAAACACCCCGGGCGAAGCCTGAATCCGAGGCGCAACGGCTGGCGCGGATAAAGCAGGCCTTCGAGGCGTCCCGTCAGCTCAGCACGCCACGGAAGCCGACGCAAGGCCCGCTCGGCCGAATGGCCCGGCCATCTACGGAGATAATCTCGGAGGGTCGTTCACTCGAGGTCGAAGAGAGCATAGTCAACTTCGACGATGCCGCGACTGTGCGAGCCGTCCGGGTCGAAATAGATCAGGATGACCAGGCCCAGGCGACCGTCCAGCGACGGCTCGACGCCGCGGCGCACCGGACCCGTGAGGGGCGAGAGGCGAGCTACCAGGCCCAGCAGAAGGCCGCGGCGGCTGCGGTCGCTTCGGAGGCGCTGAGTGCGGCGGCGGCCTCGTCGCGGCTGCGGCGGGCCATCGTGTGGCGGGAGATCCTCGGGCCGCCGCTGGCGCTCAGGAGAGGAGGAGGAGTGAGAGTGAGAGGAGTGAGGACTGACAAAATCTGGCGCGCCCTCACTCCTCACTCCTCAGTCCTCATCACTTCCTTCGACGCTGGCCCGTCCTCCGTACCGTCTTCCCGAACTTCTTCCGGTAGAGCGCAACCGCCTCGTCGATGGCCTCGCGAGCCGCCTTGGCGTCCTCGAAGCCCCGAGTCCGCGTGGTCACCCCTTCCAGATCCTTGTACACCTGAAAGAAGTGCTCGATCTCCTTGAGCGCGTGCGGCCGCATGTCGCTCAACTCGATGCATCTCGTCGGCGTAGGGATCCGCCAGCGGAACGGCGATGACCTTCTCGTCGGCCTTCCCCTTGTCTATCAGGTGAAAGAGCCCGATCGGGCGACACTCCACCAGGCACCCGGTAAAGACCGGCGGCGTCATCATCACCAGCACGTCGAGCGGGTCTCCGTCGTCGCCCAGCGTGCGGGGGATGAAGCCGTAGTCGCCTGGGTAGTGCACCGCGCTGTGCAGCACCCGGTCCAGCCGAAAGATCCCCAGCTCCTTGTCCAGCTCGTACTTGTTCCGCTCGTTGGCTGGAATTTCGATGATGGCGTTGACGATCGCGGGCGGATCGGCGCCCGTGGGGATGTCGTGCCAGGGGTGGAGGCCGGGGGAGGGCATGGGGGGAAGGTAAGCAGGTGTGTTGGGTAGATAGGGTAGGTGTAGGGAGTAGGACGGCGTGAGCGACATTCCCATTCGCTACTCCCTACTCCCTACTTCCTACTCCCTACAACCTGCTTGCATTACCACCCACCCTCACGAACTTCCCCCCGCGCCCGAGTGGCGGAATGGCAGACGCAGCGGACTCAAAATCCGCCGGGGGCAACCCCGTGCGAGTTCGACTCTCGCCTCGGGCATCCGCAGCACCCGCTTGACGTTATCTCGCTCATCACCTTGCAGTGTTTCACTGGCCTCATCCCACATTTTGTGCGTCAACTGTGCGAGAACTCCAGGGGAGGGGGCATGGTGCGCTCCCCGCGCGGATCCGGCCGCCCCGTGATGCCCCCGATTTGGCCTCGTTCATTGGGAAAGAGTGAGCGAGAACTATCAACCAAGGTCGCGCAGCGTCAGCGCAAGAAACGATGACCACAGTCTTGTGAGCGGTAGTACCGGGCCCTAGGTTAGCGGCCAGTCCTCGCGCCCAAAAACCAGATTGTTTCACAAGCAGGTCACGCTCCGGATATTTCTCAAGGTCCAGAGCGCCGTCGCAAAGTCTGCAGAGCAGATTCCCTCTTCGGAGCAACTGGAGGTGGATCATGAACACCGGACGTATGCCGTTCTCGACACTCTTCGCAATAGGTCTGAGCCTGAGTTTTCCACTCGCACCAAGCATGACACACGCTCAAAGCGCAAAGCTGACCATCGATGCAACAGGGATCAACGCTCGAGGCGGGCAAGGGAATGAAAGCGCGCAAATATTAGTTTCCGTGACTGATGAGCACGGCGAGGGGGTAAGCGGCCTCAAAGCGACCAACTTCGCAGTAGCGGGATTGGGGTGTGACGAACGGAACTGCGCTTTGGTTCCTTTTGAAGTGCGGGCGCTGGAGGGGGCGGCAGGCCAAGGAGATATAGCTGGCACTTATCTGGTCACGGTCGTGAGGGAGGCCTCAGCAGGCCATTCTATCAATCTAGGGGCTCACACGCTTCACTGGATGTTTGTGCGCATTTCCAAGGTCAGGGCGCTAGTGGGCGCCCCACCGGCCGTAGAGGCCCAAGGGCAGCTTCTCTTCAGTTTCTCCAGCTAGCCCAGAATCCCGCTGGCCGTCGTGTTCCCGCGACATACATTCTTACCTTGGAGCCAGGCGTTACGCCGGACCTATTCCAGCGTTTCGCGGACCGTGCGGCTGCGCGGAGTTGGCCAGTCGAGCGACTTCAGGCGGACCATTTACCGGAACGGTCGGCACGGGGGGCTCTCGTAGCATTGCTGCAGCGTGTGCCGTGAGTGCTGCCTAGCCAGCGCTTGCACCCCTCGGGCGCCGTATTTTGAAGGAAGCCGTCGAGTTGTGAACTCGTACACTCGTCGCTCGCACGTGAAGCGCGGGCCGTTAGACGGCCAAGGAAACCATGGGCGAGTTGCTGCCTCCAGAGCTGTGTCCGACTGGCTCCGAATGCATCGGAAAACCGCCTCAGGACATCGCAGTTCCCAAGGCGACGCCCTCGTTCAGGCGCTGGCAGGGTCCTGTTCCGGGCGATAGCTACGGCGGAAAGCCTATCCTCGACGCGAATGGTGAGCCTGCATTCGCTGAAGTCGTAATCCTTCGGGCCCTTCAGCGTGCTGGCTGGGACGGCGTCTGGGTCGATACTTACCGCAAGTCGTATAGGCGTTCTTCGTGGGGGGACAAGGTGTCATCTCTCCCACAGGAGCCGGCCGCGCTCCTTGCGGAGATCCGCTCAATCGCTGAAGACCAAGCTCGGTGTTGGGATGTATTCTGCTGGCGAAGCGACGGCGCTGTCCTCTTCGCCGAAGCCAAACGAGCTGGCCGCGACCGTATCCGCGAGTCGCAGGTCGCCTGGTTCAAAGCAGCCCTCCACCTGGGACGCCGACCGAGGGAGTTTCTCGTGGTCGAATGGAGCCTGGAATGAGGTCGATGCCGTCTAACAACCGCTTGCACCTGACGGGCGCTGCATTCTTAAAGGAAGCCAACCACTTATGGACTCGTACGCGTCGCCCCCAGGTAAAGCGCGGGCTGTTAGGAGCGCGGCAACATGCGTCCGATTGAGGCAAAGAGATGGCAGGCAAGCGTCCGACTACGATCGCCGAGTATATCCGGGCTGCCCCACGCGAGGGCCAGCCGCATTTGCGCCGGCTGTACGCGATCCTCAAGAGCGTGGCACCCGAGGCTGAGGAGGTGATCAAGTGGGGAACCCCCTTCTTCGTGGAGCCCCGATTCCTGTTCGCTTTCTCCGCGTACAAAGCACACCTCAGCTTCGCGCCAAGCGAAGCGGCATTGAAGGCATTTCGAAAGGACCTGGAAAAGCACAAGACTACCAAGAACTACCTTCAGATTCCCTACAACCAGCCCCTGCCGGAGGATCTGATTCGCAAGATCGCCGAGCACAGTCTCCGGGCTGTGCGTGCACGTGGAGACGACGGTTTCTGGTAACTCCTAGGACTTCGCTTTCTTCGAAGGTTTCGACTTGCCAGAACTGTTGAGGGCGACCGCTTGGCGAACGAGCGCCTTGAAGGCGGACTCGTCAACTTCTTCTCCTTCGTGGATGTCGATCGCGCGGCGGGTGTTTCCCTCGAGACTCGAGTTGAAGAGACGGGCCGGATCCTTCAGAGACGCGCCCTTGGCGAAGGTGAGCTTCACGACATTCTTGTAGGATCTCGCCAGTGCAGATGATGCCGTCGTGCGACCAGACCGGATTGCTCCCACTTCCACTCCTCGACGACGTCCGGGTCTGCTTGCTTGATGAGCTTGCGCATTCTGCCGAGGGTTTCCCCGCGCCAGTCCTCGAGTTCGGCGATTCTTTTCGAGATGAGCTCCGAGGCCGACTGGCCTTGGCTCGCGACAGACTTTTTCATGTTCTCATCCTATCTCGTCGGATCCCGCTCACGCCGACCGGCGGAAGGGAACCAGTTGGCGGATGCGGCTGTCCCGCAAGTACAGGCCGCCCCAGGCGAGAATTCCGACGACCAACGGAATCGCCGCGCGCGCCGTGTCTGCGATCCGCAGATGAGTGGCCACCGCGCCGCCGAGGTAGCCGGTCATCACGATGGCGGCGAGGACAGACGTCTGCGGAACCAGGTAGAGCACCACCAGGACGCATTCCGCAATGACGATGAGGCCGATGGCCGATTCGGGATAGCCGTAGCCCGCGACAATTTCGGCCACCGCGTAGGTGTGCTGAGTAGCCCTGACCCAGGCGCTGCTCAGCAGCTGCGCGACGCACCAGGACAGGAAAGGAGCCAGCCGGTCCAGAGCATCCAGCGGGGAGCGGAGGCGGTGGCGGGCGGTTGCGGTAGACATCGGGTATCTCCGGGCTTTGGGTTGCGCGTTCAACGCTTCGGGGCGTTGGGCGATTCTCAACACCGAACTGCTTGGCGTACTCGGCGTTCAGTCGCTGCCAGCCGCCGAACTTCATCGCCTCGGGACCCACGATGCGGCCGATGGGAGTTCCGCTGAGCAGGTGATCCAGCACATCGAAGCAGATGTGCCACCCGGCGGCACCCATCGCGATGAAGCGGCGATCGATGTTGGTCCACAGCGTCAGGCGCGTGCCGCCCACCGAGCGGCTTCGAGCTCCCACCGCATATCGCCGCCGCCCCAGTTGTACTCGAGCACCTTGGGCGCGTCGGCTCGCGATCACTCGGGTCTCGGTCACCATGCAGCGTGGGCGCTCCCACCGTGGTGAGCTTCACCTGGTTCCCACCGGGCCCAGGCTCCGATCGGCGTCGAAGGGCGCCCACTCGCGCAGCTGCGCCGGGTCGGTGAGCGCCTGCCAGACTTTTTCCGGCGAGTGGCGCAGTTCTCTGACCAGAACGAGCGTCCACTTCTCTCCGTCTTTTCGGATCTCAGCGCCAGCAGCGGCACCCGGCGCGTATTGCTCACGGTTGCTCATGTCTTTTGCTTTCCTTTCACAGACGGCACCTTCTCCATCTTGTCCAGGTGTTGCTCCAGGGCATCGACGTGCTTTGACCAGAAGCGCCGGAAGGGAACCAGCCAGGCGTCGAGCTCCATGAGCGGCTCCGGTCTCAGCCGATAGAGGCGCCGCTGGGCTTCAATCCGTGACTCCACGAACCCGGCCTCTCGCAGCACTCGCAGGTGCTTGGAGACGGACGGCTGCGACAGCCGAAGCCTGTGCTCGATCTCGCCCACGGAGCGCTCAGAGGAGAGCAGCAGGCTCAGGATGGCCCGTCTGTTGGGCTCCGCGACGATGGCAAACGATGATTCCATGGGATATATATAACTGCGCGAGTATATGCCTGTCAAGTCATACTTGGCGCACCAAGCCTCGCCACGCCTTCAGGGACGGGGAAGGGCAGGGCCCTGACCGCGAGAGCCACCGCGAACCTCCCTCCCCGCTCATCCCCCGAAGTAGCCCCGCCCCCACCCGTAAATCGCCGTCAACACGGGAGACAAGTCTCGACCCTTGCTGGTGAGGTGGTAGTCGTACCGGGGCGGATGCTTCTCATATAAGGATCGCTCAACCAGTCCCGCCTCCTGCAGCCGCTTGAGCCGATCGGTCAGGATGTTGGTCTTGATCCCCTCGTCAGAGGCGAGGAAGTCCGAGAAACGCTTCCTGCCCCGGAACAGGTCCCGGACGATCAGGAGGGTCCAGCGGTCCCCAATCAGGTCCAGGGAGCAGGCGATTGGACAGTCCGAGCGCCGTTCGGGCGAAGGCGTTGCTGGATTGGGGGCCTTGGTCATCTGGTTGCTCCTGCCGGGTGTGACTTGCAGAAAACAAGTAACTGTCGTATAGTAGCTTGTCATCTGCAAGTTACTACAGTCTTCGACAGCTTAGGAGGCCCATGCCATGACTATCCCACTTTGGGCCTGGATCGGGGCAGGGTTGGGGGGATTGGTTCTTGTCTCGTATCTGATTGAGGCCCTGCGGAAGCCCCCCACGGCACCTCAAGTACTTTCTTGGCTCCCGGGGATCCCGGTCTCCTACCTCGAGGTTGAGGGTGCCAGACTACGGTACATCCGGGTGGGTTCCGGCCCGGCCCTCGTACTTATCCACACGCTCCGAACCCAGCTCGACATCTTCCAGAAGGTCATCCCCGAGCTGGCCCGTGACTTCACCGTCTATGCCCTGGACCTGCCAGGTCATGGGTGGTCGGACATCCCCGACGGCGACTACACGCCGGAGTTCTTCTCGCGTTACGTAGGAGGCTTCCTTAAGGCCCTCGACCTCAAGGAGGCCCTGGTCGCCGGGGTGTCTATCGGGGCCTCGATTCCACTGCTGCTCGCCGCCCAAGGTCATCCGGGTGTGGGTGCGGTGGTCGCGATCAATCCATACGACTACGGGAAACGGGGAATCGCCCGGGCCAACGCTGTCGCCCGGCTCTTTTTCACGCTGGCCCCGATCCCGGTCCTCGGTGACACTTTCATGCGGCTCCGCAACCGCCTGGTCGAGGGGGAGATTCTGGATGGAGGAGTCGCCGATCCGGCGGCCATTCCTCCTGCATTCCGAGAAGAGGTATTTCGAGTCGGCGAACGGCCCGGCCACTACCAAGCCTTCCTGAGCCTGATCCGCCACATGCCGCGCTGGGCCGGGACGCACTCCGCCTATCCTGCGGTGCGAGTGCCGGTGCGGTTGGTCTATGGTGACCACGACTGGTCCCGCGAGCAGGAGCGGCTGCAGACGGGGAGAGAGATTCCAGGGGCGAGCCTGGTCGTCGTGGAGCACGGGGGACACTTCCTCCCCCTGGATCAGCCCGAGGCAGTGATTCAGCAGATCCGCTCTTTCGCGTACGAGATGGCGGCGCAGATGCGCTGATACACCCCTCGCTCCTGGGCGCGGCTGCTTGTCGGCTGGGCTGGTGGCGGGGTATGTTGTCCCACCCGCTCGCCGGTTAACCCTCCCCGCCGCCCTCATGCCCTTTCTCGACACCGATAAAGACCGCGCCAGCTTCCTGATCCTCGTGCTAGGGATCTGCATCGCGCTGGCGCTGGCGCCGTTCGCGTCGGGGTTGATCGGCGGTCCGGTTCTGTTCGTCATACTGGCGCCGCTGCATGCGGTCCTGACCCGGTGGGTTCGACCCGCCTTCTCCGCACTGTTGGTCGTGATTCTCGCCCTGGCCGTCCTCGTCGTCCCGACCGTCATGTTGACCGGGACTTCTGGTGGGCCAGGCCCAGTCGCTGGCGACGCGGGGTCATTCAAGGGCCCATCCTGGACCGGCTCAGTCATCTCACGATCTCGGGTGTGCCGATCGGACCGCGGATGGTCGCAGGCCGGAGAGGAGCTGGTCTCCCAGATTGCCAGCAGCGTCTTCGGCCTGCTGGGCACGGCCACCCGGATCGGCTTCAACCTTACCATCGCGTTCTTCATCGCCTACTACATGCTGCTGCAGCCGGCCAGCCGCTGGGAACGGATCCGCGACTTCATCCCGTTCTCACCCGAGAACGCCGATCGGCTGCGGGACCGGTTCCGCGACGTGACCTATTCCACGATCGTCGGGACGGGCCTGGTGGCGGTGGTGCAGGGGGTGCTGGTCGACGCTGGGCTTCTGGCTCACCGGCCTCGGCAACGCGGCGTTCTGGGGTGTGGTGACGGCGGTGCTGGGCATCCTGCCGGTGGTCGGCGCGGGTCTGGTGTGGGGCCCCGCCGCCGTCACCCTGGCACTCAGTGACCGCTGGGCGACCGCAATCTTCATGGCGGTGCTCGGGGTGGTCGTGGTGGGCAACGTGGACATCGTGATCCGACCTGCCGTCTTCCGCCGCTTCGCCCAGGTGCCGACCCTGATCACGCTGATCGGAGCCATCGGCGGCATCGGCTATTTCGGGTTGCTCGGCATCCTCATCGGCCCGCTCGCGCTGTCGTACTTCTTCGAGCTGATGGAGATGTATCGGGAGGAGTATCTGAAAGACTGAGGAAGAGTTCCGAGTTCCGAGTTCCGAGTTTCCAGTTAGGAAGCATCCTGCAACACCAAGTCTCCGCCTACAGCACTCCGGCATCCGAACTCGGAACTCGGAACTCGGAACTTGATCAGCTATCTTACCCTTCACCTCAACCCGACCACTCTCCATGCTCTCCAAGCGAGCCAAGTACGCCCTGAAAGCGCTGCTCGCGCTCACCGAACACCAGGGGGATGAGCCGGTGCGGATCGCCGACCTGGCGGCCCGGGAGCGGATTCCGCCCAAGTTCCTCGAGCTGATCCTGCTCGATCTGCGGAACCAGGGCATGGTGCAGAGCCGGAAAGGGAAGAAGGGCGGGTATCTGCTGGCCCGGGACCCCTCGCGGATCCCGGTGGGGCAGGTGGTCCGGCTGTTCGATGGCCCGCTGGCCCCGGTGCCCTGCGCCAGCCAGACCGGCTACGTGCGGTGCGACGACTGCGCCGACGAGGCGGCGTGCGGGGTGCGGCTGGCGATGAAGGAAGTGCGGGACGCGACGGCGCGGATCCTGGACACGACTGAGCCTGGCGACGCTGGCGCGGCGGGAGCTGGCCGCGGCCGACCGAGGCGGCGGGCCCGGGACTGAAACGGCATAGGCTTTGCTCTATTACCCTACTAAGCCGCTAGACTTAATCGGAGTAATATGACAGATATAGATAAGGCCATGCTGGCGGCGGTGACGGAGGCGCTGCACGGGCTCCGGTTCGGCTCGCTCGAAATCGTGGTCCACGAAGGACGCATCGTGCAGCTGGAACGGCGGGAGAAAGTCCGCTTGGGCGCGGAAGTTAGGCCCAGCGGCTCCTGAATTCGCCCGGCTCGAAGAGCGGGACTCTATTCACCCTGGGGACTGACCGGACCACCGGAGGCCCCCGTTTTCGCGGAGAGAAGCCGATGGTGACGATCCGATGGAAGACGGGCCTCCTGCTGGTCTGGGCCCTCAGCGCTGTGGCTGCGAGCGCCACAACTGGTGGCGCAGCAGGACAGCGCTCGACGAGGCCACGCAGCAGCGCCTCGATGAGCTCGATCAGCAGATCCGGGTCCTGGGTCGTCGCTGGGAGCTCTATCAGGACAGCGTGATCAACGCGGCCAAGTCGCGGCCGTCGGTGACGGCCGGCGCCTCCGGGTTCCAGCTCAAGTCGGCCGATGGGAACTTCGTGCTCAAGCTGCGCGGGTATCTCCAGGCGGACGCGCGGGTGTTCTTGAGCGACGACGCCCAGGTGCTCACCAACGATCTGCTGCTGCGCCGGGTGCGGCCCATCCTCGAGGGCACGGTCTACAAGTACTACGACTTCCGCATCATGCCGGACTTCGCCGGCAGCGCGCCGACCATCTTCGACGCCTACTTCGAGGCCCGCTTCAAGCCCGAATTCGCGGTGCGTGCCGGCAAGTACAAGCCGGCGCTCGGTCTCGAGCGGTATCAGTCGGCCACCGACGTGAAGTTCATCGAACGCGGCCTGCCCACCAACCTGGTGCCCAGCCGAGATGTCGGTCTCCAGGTCGCGGGTGACCTGGCCGGCGGAATACTTAACTACAACGCGGCGCTGTTCGACGGGGTGCCCGATCTCGCCAGCGGGCTGAACGACGTGGCAGACGGCAAGGACCTCGTAGGCCGGCTCTTCATCGTGCCTTTCGCCAAGAAGGCGGACAATCCGCCGGTCGATCTCGGTTTCGGCATCGCCGCGAGCACCGGCGATGAGCTCGGCAACACGACGACCACGGCCCTTCCTTCATATCGCTCGCCCGGCCAGGCCACGGTCTTCCGCTATCTCACGCAGCAGCTACGACTCCCGTCACCGGGACCGTCATCGCCGACGGCCGCCGGGAGCGGATCATCCCCCAGGCCTACCTGAACAAGGGCCCGCTCGGCCTGCTCGCCGAGTACGCCATCTCCCGTCAGGCGGTGGCTCGGGACACCGGAGTCTCCCGCACCAGGAAAAGCTGGAGCACAAGGCGTGGCAGGTGGAGGGTTCCTTCTTCCTGACCGGAGAGCGGAACTCCTTCCGCAGCGTCACCCCGAAGAAGCAGTTCGATCCGTTCGCCGGTGGGTGGGGTGCGTTCGAAGCTGGTCGCGCGCTACGGCGAGCTGGACTTCGACGACGACGCGTTCCCGCTCTACGCGAGTGCGACCGCTTCGGTCACCGAGGAAAAGGCCTGGGCCGTCGGCCTCAACTGGCACCTCGGCCGGAACGTGAAGCTGATGTTCAACTATGAGCAGACCCAGTTCGAAGGGGGCGCCACGACCGGTGACCGTCCCGACGAGAAGTTCTTCGCGACTCGGTTCCAGACCTCCTTCTGAGGAACCTACGATGGCTTTCCTGATTCGTAGTGCATTGCGGTTGCCGCACTTGCCCTTGCCCTGGCGACGGCGGCGCACGCCCAGAAGCCGGTCACCCTGCTCAACGTCTCCTACGATCCGACCCGGGAGCTGTATCAGGACGTGAATGCCGCGTTCGCCGCGAAGTACAAGGCGGAGAAGGGTGTCACGGTCACGATCCGGCAGTCCCATGGCGGTTCCGGCAAGCAGGCCCGCTCGGTGATCGACGGCCTCGAGGCCGACGTGGTGACCCTCGCTCTCGCCTACGACATCGACGAGATCGCCCAGAAGGCCGGCTATTTCCGGCCGACTGGCAGAAGCGGTTGCCCGACAACAGCGCCCCCTACACCTCGACCATCGTCTTCCTGGTCCGGAAGGGGAATCCCAAGAACATCAAGGATTGGGACGACATCGGCCGCGTCGGGCTTGTCGGTCATCACTCCCAATCCCAAGACCTCCGGTGGCGCGCGCTGGAATTACCTCGCGGCCTGGGGCTATGCGCTGCGCAAGTTCGGCGGCGATCAGGCCAAGGCGAAGGATTTCGTCGCCCGGATCTACAAGAACGTGCCGGTGCTCGACTCCGGCGCGCGGGGCTCGACGACGACCTTCGTGGAGCGGGGAATCGGCGACGTGTTGCTCGCGTGGGAGAACGAAGCGCTTGCTGGCGGTGAAGGAGCTGGGACCGGACAAGTTCCAGATCGTGGTGCCCTCCGTCAGCATCCTGGCGGAGCCGCCGGTGACGGTCGTGGACAAGGTGGCGAAGAAGCATGGCACGCTGGAAGTGGCCCAGGCCTACCTCCAGTTCCTCTACAGCGACCAGGGCCAGGAGCTGGTCGGCGAAGCACTACTATCGCCCGCGCAACAAGGCGGTCGCGACGAAGTACGCCGCCACGTTCCCCCAGATCACGCTGTTCACGATCGACGAGGTGTTCGGTGGCTGGACCAAGGCCCAGGCGACGCACTTCGCCGACGGCGGTGTCTTCGATCAGATTTACGAGAACCGCTAAAGAAATGGTACGTATGACCGAACGGCCCGACACGATGCCCTATCGGGAAACATCCAGAGCAACTGGTGCGAGACTCCCGCTGGTTCAACTCGGGTCCTCCGCCAGAGCTGGTGCGGGATCACGCCGTGACCCCGACGGAGCTGTTTTTCACCCGCAATCATGGGGCGGTGCCATCGGTCGATCCCGCGGGCTATCGGCTCACCGTCGATGGCCTGGTGGAGCGAGCCGCTGAGCCTCTCCCTGGAGCAGCTGCGCCGGGATTACCCGGTCGAGACCGTACCGGCCACCATCTCCTGCGCCGGACTGCGGCGCGACGAGCTGATCGCTGTCCGCCCGATCCCCGGAGAGGTGGTGTGGGGCGCCGAGCCGGTCAGCAATGGGGTGTGGCGGGGTGTGAGCCTGGCTCGAGTGCTCGAGACGGCGGGAATCCGTCCCGAGGCGCGGCATGCGGCTTTCACCGGCCTCGACGAAATCGAGCGCGAGGGCAAGCGATTCGGATTCGGGGGCTCGATTCCGTTGAGCAAGGCGATGGCCGAGGAAACTCTGCTTGCCTGGGAGATGAACGGCGCGCCGCTGCCTCCGGTACACGGCTTTCCGCTGCGCGTCATCGTGCCGGGCTACATCGGCGCCCGGAGTGTGAAGTGGGTGACGAACATTCACCTGCAGACCACGCCAACTGCCAACTACTTCCAGAGTCACGCCTACCGGATGTTTCCGCCGGAGGTCGATGCGACCTCGGTGGTGTGGGAGCAGGGCGTCGCGCTGTCGGATATGCCGCTCAACTCGGTCATCTGGTCGCCGCAAGACCGAGGCCAGGTTGCCGCAGGGCAGGGTACCGGTGAGCGGATGGGCCTGCGCCAATGGCGGACGGACGATCGAACGGGTCGAGGTGAGCGCGGACGGTGGAGCCAGCTGGCATCACGCTCAGCTCTCCAAAGTGGGCGACCCATGGAGCTGGACCCTGTGGCAGCTCGAGCTCACGCTCCCTGCCGGAAGCCACGTTCTCACGGCCCGGGCTTGGGACTCCGAGGGCAACACCCAGCCCGAGGATCGCGCGGCCACTCTGGAACTTCAAGGGTTACATGAACAATGCGTGGCACCGGATCCGGGTCACGGTGGAAGGACACTCAGCCCGATGAGTTCCCGCCGCCACACCGTGCTGCCGGGATTCGGGCTCTCGATGGGGATCACCATCACCTATCTGAGTCTGCTGGTCCTGCTGCCGCTCTCGACGATCTTCTTCCGGTCGGCGGAGCTGGGGTGGGGCCATTTCTGGGAGAGTGCCACCTCTCCCCGCGTCCTTGCCTCCTATCGTCTGAGCTTTGGCGCCAGCCTGGTCGCGGCGCTGATCAACGCGGTGACCGGACTGCTCGTGGCCTGGGTGCTGGTGCGCTACCGGTTCCCGGGACGCAAGCTGATCGATGCGCTGGTTGATCTGCCCTTCGCACTGCCTACGGCGGTCGCCGGCATCGCCCTGACCACGCTGTATGGCCCGAATGGCTGGATCGGGCGCTGGCTGGAAGCACTCGGTATCAAGGTGGCGTTCACGCCGCTCGGCGTGGCCGTGGCGCTCACCTTCATCGGCCTGCCGTTCGTCGTGCGCACGGTTCAGCCGGTGTTGCAGGATCTCGAGCGGGAAATCGAAGAGGCGGCGGCGAGCCTGGGCGCGAGCCGCTGGCAGACCTTTCGCCGGGTGCTGATGCCGCCGCTGCTGCCGGCGCTGCTCACCGGCTTCGCGCTCGCGTTCGCCCGCTCGGTGGGAGAGTACGGATCGGTGGTCTTCATCTCCGGCAACATGCCGATGAAGACCGAGATCGCCCCGCTGCTCATCATGACCAAGCTGGAACAGTTCGACTACCCGGGCGCCACCGCGATCGCCGTGGTCATGCTGGTGTTCTCCTTCATCGTTCTGCTCGCCATCAACCTGCTCCAGTGGGCAGGCCGGCGGCGGGCTGAGGCCTGAGGAGGGATCATGGCGGGCACGACTGGCATGCGGAGAGCTGGGAAGGAAGCCGTGGCTCCTCGCGCGACGACTGAACCGCGGTGGGTCCGGGTGACCCTGACCAGCGTGGCGCTGCTGTTCCTCGGCCTCTTCCTCCTGGTGCCGATGGTCCTCGTGTTCTACGAAGGCCTGCGAAAGGGTATCGCGGTGTATCTGGCTGCCCTCACCGAACCGGATGCGGCGGCGGCCATCAAGCTGACGTTGCTCACCGCGGCGATCGCGGTGCCGCTCAACGCGACCTTCGGCGTCGCGGCCGCCTGGGCGATCGCCAAGTTCGAATTCCGCGGCAAGAACCTGCTGATCACGCTCATCGATCTGCCGTTCGCCGTCTCGCCGGTCATCGCCGGCATGGTGTTCATCCTGCTGTTCGGCGCGCAGGGCGTCTTCGGTCCATGGCTGCAGGATCATGACCTCAAGATTGTCTTCGCGGTTCCCGGCATCGTCATCGCGACGGCGTTCGTGACGTTCCCGTTCGTCGCCCGGGAGCTGATTCCGCTGATGCAGGAGCAGGGACCGGAAGAAGAAGAAGCGGCGATGGTGCTGGGAGCGAGCGGGCTGCGGACCTTCTGGAGGATTACGCTCCCCAACATCAAATGGGGCCTGCTCTATGGTGTGATCCTCTGTAATGCCCGTGCCATGGGAGAGTTCGGCGCGGTGTCCGTCGTCTCGGGACACATCCGGGGTCTCACCAATACCCTGCCGCTCCACATCGAGATCCTCTACAACGAGTACAACTTCACCGCATCCTTCGCCGCTGCGTCGATTCTGACTCTGCTGGCCCTGGTTACCCTGGCAGCGAAGACCGCGGTGGAATGGCGCCTGGCCCGCGCGACGGCCGCGATGACCGTCGAGCCGGAAGGCGTTCCCGAGAGGAGAGCCGCATGAGCATCGAAGTCAGAGGCGTCACCAAGGCCTTCGGCACCTTCGCCGCGGTGAAGAACGTGTCGCTGGAAATTCCCGACGGCGAGCTGGTGGCGCTGCTCGGGCCTTCCGGCAGCGGCAAGACGACCCTGCTCCGGATCATCGCGGGACTCGATGCTCCGGATGCGGGCTCGATCCTGTTCTCGGGAGAAGACGCCACCACCCGGCACGTTCGGGAGCGCCGGGTCGGATTCGTCTTCCAGCACTACGCTCTCTTCCGCCACATGAGCGTGTTTGAGAACGTGGCCTTCGGTCTCCGGGTCCGTCCCCGGGACGTGCGTCCCTCTCCCGAGCGAGATCAGGACGACGGTGATGGATCTCCTCAAGCTGGTGCAACTCGACTGGCTGGCCGATCGCTTGCCCTCGCAGCTCTCCGGTGGACAGCGGCAGCGGGTCGCGCTGGCCCGCGCGCTGGCGGTGAAGCCGCGCGTCCTGTTGCTGGACGAGCCGTTCGGCGCGCTCGACGCCAAGGTGCGGAAGGAACTGCGTCGCTGGCTGCGGCGGCTGCACGACGAGGTTCACGTGACCAGCGTGTTCGTCACCCACGACCAGGAGGAGG
Organism: uncultured Gemmatimonadales bacterium; assembly: GCA_963788625.1. Lineage (GTDB taxonomy): Bacteria > Gemmatimonadota > Gemmatimonadetes > Gemmatimonadales > GWC2-71-9 > DATBGE01. The sequence goes on from CAWBHB010000002.1 coordinate 89,962, forward strand.
CGATGGAAGTCTCCGACCGGGTCGTGGTCATGAACGAAGGGCAGGTGGAGCAGATGGGTACCCCCGAGGAGGTCTATGAACGTCCTGCGACGCCCTTCGTCTACAGCTTCCTCGGCAACGTCAACCTGTTCCATGGCCGGCTCAGCGAAGGCCGGGTGCGGATCGAGGGTGGCGAATGGGACGCGCCGGACCTTGCCGGTGCTCCCGACCAGGATGCGGTGGCCTACGTGCGGACGTACGAGGTGGATCTCGCCCGAACCCCGAACGGGCGTCCCGCGATCGAGGCCCAGGTGCGCCACGTCCGCCGCTACGGGCCGATGGTACGTCTGGAGATGGATCGGGTGGAGGATGGCCAGTTGATCGAGGCCGAAGTATCCCGCGGCCGCTTCGAGGAGCTGGCACTATCGCGGGGCGACACGGTGTACGTCTCTCCCCGGAGCGCCCGGATCTTTCCCCGCTGACCGCGGGCAGTTGCCCTGCGGCCACCCGCCCACCAGCTTTCACGCCCCGGCAACCGCCGGGGTTTTCCATGTATATTGGTGCCGTCGATCGCCCCTACCGGCCGATTCGCAGCCGCCGGCCGTAGAAATTCCACCTTTCCAGCACCTGCCATCCATGCCCCTCACGACGACCGTCCGTGCCGCGGCGCCTGCTGGCTACGAGACGCCTCTGCTCATTCTCGCGCTGCCAACCGGCGGGCTCCCGGCTTCACTCGGCGCACTGGATCGTCAGGTGCAGGGCGGCTTGAGCAGAGTCCTGGCCACCGGGGACTTCGCGGGGAAGAAGGATGAGTGGGCATTGCTGCACCCACCGGGGCCGGCCGCTCGGGTGCTGCTCGTGGGCATGGGCAAGGCAGGTGAGCAGACCCGAGGGGCGATTCGTCGCGCCGCGGCGATCGGGGCGAAACGGGCTCGAACGCTGGGCGTGCCCGCTGCCGCGTTCCATCTGGCGGCCGAGGCGCTGGGACCGGTCCTGGCGCAGGACGCCTCCCAGGTCATCGCCGAGGGCTTGGCGTATGGCGGATGGCACTACAGCGAGATGAAGCAGCCTCCGGAAGAGAAGCGGCCGGAGCTGGAGCGCTTCGACATCCTGGCCGGAGACCGGCCCGCGGAGTTCGAGGCCGGTCACGTGATCGGCTCGGCCATCGCGGCGGGGCAGAATCTGACCCGCGGTCTTCAGGTCCTGCCCGGGAATGTGTGCACTCCGACCTACCTCGGCACGACGGCGCAAGACATCGCGCGCCGGTACGGTTTCGGCGCGACGGTTCTGGATCTCGCGGCCATCAAGAAGGAAGGGATGGGCGGGCTGCTCGCCGTGTCCCAGGGTAGCGTCCAGGAACCGCGGTTCATCGCCCTGGAATACAAGGGAGGGCGCGGCGCGCCGGTTGTGCTGATCGGGAAAGGGGTGACGTTCGACAGCGGGGGAATCTCGATCAAGCCGGCGGACAAGATGGAGGACATGAAGTACGACATGTCCGGCGCGGCGGCGGTCCTGGGAGTCTTCGAGACGCTGGGTCGGTTACGTCCCAAGCTCAACGTCATTGGGCTGGTGCCCTCGACTGAGAACCTTCCCAGCGGCACCGCGCTCAAGCCCGGCGATGTGGTGAAGAGCCACCTGGGGAAGACCATCGAGATCGTGAACACCGATGCCGAGGGACGGCTGATCCTCTGTGACGCGCTCTCCTACGCGAGGCGGTTCGATCCCGCTTGCGTGCTCGACGCTGCAACGCTGACTGGTGCGATCGTCGTGGCCCTGGGTCACACGGCATCCGGAGTCATGGGAACCGACGAGAGTCTGATTGAAGAGGTGCGGAAGGCCGGCGATCGCTCGGGCGAGCGGGTCTGGCCGATGCCGCTGTGGGACGAGTATCGCGATCTCATCAAGTCGGATATCGCCGACATGAAGAACTCCGGCGGCAGGCCCGCAGGCAGCATCTCGGCGGGATGGTTCCTCCGGGAGTTTGCTGGCGACTTCAAGTGGGTCCATATCGACATCGCCGGCACCGCGTACACCGAGCGGGAAGACCCCACGGCGGCGCGTGGCCCCACGGGAGTGTGCATGCGGTTGTTCGCCGAGTTCGTGCTTGCCCGGGCTGGGTAGAACGGTGAACGGTAAACGGTGAACGGTGGTTGTGAGCGGTAAGCGGTGACTGGCCCCCGTTCTCGGTCTTTTCTTGCAGTGGCGGCGAGTGGTTGGGAGATGATCCCGTTCACCGTTCACCGTTCACTGTTCACATTCCTGATCGCGCTGGTTGTTGGGTCCCCGGCTGCCGCGCAGATTCCGTTCGATTCAGTCCCCGCGGATACGACAGTCCTTCCCCGGGATTCCGTGGACCAGACGGAACTCTTCCTCAAGGCCCAGACCGCCAATCAGGTTCGGCTGCCGGTTCTCCCCACGATCGGGAATGACGGGCCGCTTCCTGCGTACAGCAGGATCGTCATCACCCGCGACTCGATCGACTGGGCTAATGCGGAGACCCTATCCGACCTGCTGCAGCGGGTCCCGGGCGTGTACCTCTGGCGCGGTGGCTGGGTGGGCCGCTACCAGCCGCCCAACTTCCGGGCCCGAGGACCCACCTCGGTGGAATACCTGCTGGATGGCCTTCCTTTCGTGCCGATGGGTCCCGACAGCGTGGGCGTAGACCCTACCATCTTCGCGCTGAGCATGCTGGACCGAGTCGAGATCGAGCGGTGGCCGGAGGGTCTGCGGGTTCGCCTCTACACTCGCCGCTACGATCGCAATTCGACCGGGTCGCGCATCGGGATATCGGCGGGCGACGATGATATCGCCCGCTACATCGGTGCCTTGGACCGGCGCTACAAGAACGGCCTCGGCTTCGGGGTTGCCGCCGAACGCCTCTCGTCGCCGACTCCACCGGGCACGTCCAGCGATTTCGACATGAATTCGCTCTGGCTGCAGGCCGGTTACGTGCCCAACACCAAATTCGGGATCCAGGCTCAGGTGCTCCAGAACAGCCCGGACCGAAAGCCGTACGTGGTCAACACCGACACCCTCGACCAGAAACTCGACGGGACCAGGCGTGACGCGCAGCTTCGGCTCTACTGGCGGAAGCGAACCGACGAACTGGGGCCTCGGGTGGACCTGTTGCTGGGAGCCACGACCTGGGACGGATCCGGAGTCAACGAGACGATGCGACAGGGCGGGGTGGTCGCCGAGTGGCGCACGCCGACCCTGCAGCTGGGAGGCAGGGTATTCAATCGTTCACGCTGGACTCCGTGGGACCTGAGCGCCAACGCCGGATGGGCGCCCAACCGATGGTTCAGCGCCGCCGCAGAGGCCGGCTATCAGAAACACGACCTCGACCGCCACAGCCGATGGATCGGCGCGCGGGGCAGGGATTCATCTGCCCTACGGGATTGACCTGACGGGCGTGGTCCGGACCGGCAGCATCGTTGCCGCTCCGACGATCCTCAAGGATCAGGCCCAGGACTTCACCGATTGGCAGGGCACGGTCGGCTGGGAGCAGAAATGGATCGGGCTGGAGTTGGGTTACGGGCGGACCGCGGCGTTCCGTCCCTTGGCCTATCAGCCCTATCTACCCACGGTCGACTCGATCGCCCCGTCGGGGGAAACCGAATGGGTGACGGTGAACTGGCGGCTTACACCGTTGCAGTGGCTCACCCTGGATGGCTGGTACAGCAACCCGCGCGGCCGCACACCGGAAGGCCTCCCTCCCACGCACTCGCTCAGCTCCGCCACGATCCGCTCCAAGTTCTGGCGTTCGTTTCCCAGCGGCATCTTTGATTTCAAGCTGCAGGGGACCATGGAAGCCTGGGGTGACGGCGTCATCGGTCGAGACGCGTCGGGCACGCCGATTCCGCTTCGAGGTGCGACCTTCTTCCGGAGCCTGATTGAAGTCCAGCTCGACCGCTTTACCATCTACTGGGATCGGGTGAATCTCCGGGCAAACCAGCAGACCTACGTGCCCGGCTTTCTGATTCCCAAGTTCGGAAGCACTTTCGGGGTGAGGTGGGAATTCAGTAACTGACCTTCCGATCCCGACGGGTTCCTCCTCCGTACCGACGGCCCCCGGAAACGGCGATCACCATTTCAGCGTAGGGGACCTGCGTCGGCTGCACCGTACTCTGGAGTAGATGTTCCAGCGAAAATCCTCGAATCGCACAACCCCAAGTTCTGGAGTTCCCATGCGCACCACTCTCTTCGCAGCACTGCTCCTCGCCGCGCCACTCTCCGCCCAACAGCTCCCCACCGGATTCAAGGCCCAGCAGATCGCCGATTTCGAGCGGGAGCGCCGGATGACCCTCGCGATGGTGGACTCGATGCCGGAGCGACTGCTCCACTTCAAGCCGGTCAAGGAGGTTCGTGACTTCGCGCAGCAGATCGCCCACGCGGCCGTGCCGGTCGCCATCTTCGCCGCCAGCGCCAAGGGCGAGAAGCCGCCGACACTGGGGGATTCGACGGTCTACCTCAACTCCAAGCCGGCGCTGCGGGAAACCGTGAACAAGTCGTACGACTATGCGCTGGGTGTGGTGAGCGGGTTGAGCGATGCGGACTACGCCGGGCACTACGACCTTCGCGAAGTAGACCATGACGCGGTGGCGGATCCTGGAGCTCGCACACGAGCACAGTGTCTGGACCCGGGGTGAGCTGGTGAGCTATTTCCGGTTCAACGGGATGGCGCCGCCGGCCTACAACCTGTTTGGGTCGGGAAGTGGGGAGTAGCGGTTTCGGTGAACGGGGGAGAAGCCGCAGATAAACGCAGATGAACGCAGAAACCGGGCTGTTTGGTGAACCTGGGCACACCCCGGGCTGGAATGGGATCCTTCCAGGTTCACTGTTGAGAGTACGTTAAGCAAATCTCTGTGCTGTTTATCTGCGTTTATCTGCGGCTGCTCCCCCCCCGGTCCAGGCACCTCGTGAACGGTCAGTGGAGGCGGTCACTACCCCTAAACCCCTTTCCCGATTACATTTCCCTGCTTTCCCGCAACCGGGGGACTGAGTCGGCTGTGCCCTACAGTATGACCGGCTTTGGAGCGGCGGAAGGGGCGGTGGCCGGAGGACGGATCAGAGTCGAGATCCGCACGGTCAACCATCGCCACTTCAATCCCTCGCTCAAGCTGTCGGGAGATCTCATCCCGCTCGAAGCTGAGTTGCGGGAACGGCTGCGCAAGGATTTCGACCGGGGACACGTCTCGGTCTCGGTGCGCTGGACCGAGGCGCCGGAACGGGACACGAGTCTGACGGTGAATCTGGAACGGGCCCGTGCGGTGGCGGCCCAGTTTCGCGCGCTGCAGCAGGCCTTGGGACATTCCGGGTAGAAGTCGACTTGGCGATGATCGTTCGCCAGCCCGACGTGATCGGCCCGCCGGCAGCGGATGAAACAACGGTGGCGTGGGCTGAGCTGGAGCCGGTTGTCGCTCAGGCCATCGCCGAATGCAAGGCGATGCGGCGCAGGGAAGGGGGCGTGCTGGCCGACGAGCTGCGGCATCGTCTCGCCCTGCTCGAGCGGTCCAGCCAGGTGATCGCCGCCCGCGCGCCGGAACGATTGCCGCGGGAGCGAGATCGGCTGCGGCAGAACGTGGCCCAGCTGCTGGACGGCACGGATGGTGGACGAGCAGCGGTTGGCGCAGGAGCTGGCGTTTCTCGCCGACAAGCTCGACATCACCGAGGAACTGGTCCGGTTCGGCGCCCACCTCAAGGCTGCGCGCGACGCGCTGGCCGGTGATGCGCCGGTGGGCAAGCAACTCGGCTTTCTGGCCCAGGAGCTCGGCCGCGAGGTCAACACCATGGGCGCCAAAGGAAACGACGCGGAGATCATTCAGCAGGTCATCGCGATGAAGGGCGAGCTGGAGAAGTTCCGCGAACAGCTCGAGAACCTGGAGTGAAGCCCTTCCTGCTGGTGCTCTCTTCGCCTTCCGGCGGCGGGAAGACCACCATCGCCCGCCGGCTGCTGACGGTGCGGAACGATGTGGCCTACTCGGTGTCGGCCACGACGAGGAAGCAACGCCCCGGAGAGGAACCGGACCGGGACTACCACTTCCTCTCCCGGGAAGAGTTCGAGCGACTCGAGGCGGGTGGCGCCTTCATCGAGTCGGCGACCTACAACGGCGAACGGTACGGCACCCTGCGGAGCGAGATCGAGCAAGAGCTTCGCGACCGGTCGCCATGTGGTGATGGACATCGAGATTCAGGGGGCGCGGCAGGTCAGGGAGCGATTTCCCAGCGCGATTCACGTCTTCGTGCTGCCGCCGTCGGGTGAGGCACTGGTGGCCCGGCTGCGGGACCGGAAGACCGAATCCGTCACGGCGTTGAAGCGCCGCCTGGCTCACGCGCTGGACGAGCTCAAGGCAGTCACCGAATACGACTACGCGGTGGTCAACGAGGATCTCGACCGCGCGGTGGCTCAGGTGAGCGCGATCATCGATGGCGAGGGCCTCAAGGTCGCACGGCAGGAGAATCTGAGCGAGGTGGTAGACAACCTGCGCCGGAACATTTCCTCCGAAGCGATGCGGATCAGTGCGGAGCAGCAGAAGATTGAGGTGAAGGGAAGTTAGGCCGTAAGCCTTAGCCGTAAGCCTTAGGCGCTTGGTTACAGGACCAACGTTGCTAACGGCCAAGGCTAAGGCTACGGCTCTCGAATCGTACACAACAACGAGGATCCATGCGCATCTACACACCGATCGAAGCCGCCAACCGGGCGGGTAACAAGTACCTCGGCGTCCTGGTGGCTGCGAAGTTCGCCCGGCATCTCAACGAGCTGCCGAAGGAGCGGATTCAGGATCGGGAGCAGAAACTGACGACCATGTCGCTCGAGTCGCTGGTCTCGGGCGAGCTGAACTACAAGATCTCGCGTCGGCGCCGCTCCGAGGCCTGACCGTGTGGGCCGGCCGCCACGTCACCCTCGGCGTGTCGGGCGGCATTGCCGCCTATAAGAGCTGTATCCTGGTCCGGCGGCTGGTGGAGGCCGGTGCCAAGGTTGATGTCATCCTGACCGAAGGGGCCGCGGAATTCGTGCGGCCCCTTACGTTTGAGGCGCTCTCGGGCCGGCCGGTGATCTCTTCGCTCTGGGAGCCCGGTACCGCCCTGCAGCACATCAAGCTGGCCCAGTCCCCCGATCTCATCATCGTCGCACCGGCAACCGCCAATCTCATCGCGAAGACCGCTCAAGGCGTCGCAGACGACCTGCTCACGGCGTTGCTGCTGGCCCATACCTCGCCGGTGCTGCTGGCGCCGGCGATGAATGACGAGATGTATGCCAATCCGGCGACTCAGGCCAATCTCTCGACCCTCCGATCGCGCGGCTTCGCGACGGTTGGGCCCGAAGTCGGGGCGCTGGCCGAAGGTCCGTCAGACAAGCCCGGCCGAATGAGTGAACCGGAAACCATCCTCGCCCACGCGGCCCGCCTGCTCGGGAGTCGAGCCCCGCTCGCCGGCAAGCGAGTATCTGGTGACGGCCGGGCCGACCCGGGAGCCGATCGATCCGGTACGAGTGGTGACCAATCGATCGAGCGGGAAGATGGGATACCGGATCGCGGAGGCGGCATGGGAACGGGGCGCCGATGTGGTCCTGGTGAGTGGTCCCACCACACTGGCTCACCCGACCGGCGTCTCGGTGCGCGCGGTGGACACCACCGCCCAGCTCGACGCCGTGGTGCGGGACGAGTTGCCGGCGGCGGATGTGCTGATCATGGCCGCGGCGCCGGCCGACTATCGCCCGAAGGATCCGGGCGAACAACAAGCGCCCGCGCGCGACGGGAACGCTCGCCGTCGAGCTGGAGCCGACCGAGGACATCCTGAGCGGAACGCGTGTGCTCTTCGTCGCCCGAAGTCGGTTATCGTAGGCTTCGCGCTCGAGACCGGCGATGCCGATGCCAAGGGTGCCGAGAAGCTGCGGCGGAAGAAGCTCGACCTCATTGTGGTCAACGACGCGCTCGAACCGGGAGCGGGGTTCGAGGGAGACACCAATCGGGTCACGATCCTGGACCGGGATGGCGGACGGAAGGCGGTTCCCCTCGCCAGCAAACGCGAAGTAGCGGATGCCATACTCGACGCGGTGGAGGTGCGGCTTGGCAAGTAAGCGAGAGCAGTACCTCCGGCAGCAGGCTGAGCTGGGCGGATCGGAGGTGTATTTGAGTTCCGAGTTCCGAGTTCCGAGTTCCGACGACGTCGGAAGCAGCGATGGCACCGCTGACCGTCCCCGACGAGAAACCGTGCCGACCTCAGAACCCGGAACTCGGAACTCGGAACCCGCCATCGCCCGCGCAGTCGTCATCCGACAAGTGGAAGAAGGACCTCCCACCCATCCCCGGCCCCGGTCTCACCATCGAACCGCCCGCTCTGGACCTGATGGGGGATGAGATCTCGAGGCTCGAGTCGCTCGAGGCGATCGCCAAGGTGGTGAAGGAGTGCCGGAAGTGTCCGCTCTGCTCCGGGCGGACGCACGCGGTGCCTGGGGAAGGGAATCCCGCTGCCCAGCTGATGTGTATCGGAGAAGGACCCGGTGCCACGGAGGATGCGACCGGTCGCCCGTTCGTCGGTCAGGCCGGGGAGCTGTTGAACGGGATCCTGGCTTCGATTGGGCTGCCGCGGGAGCAGGTCTTCATCGCCAACATCGTGAAGTGCCGTCCGCCGCAGAACCGGAAGCCGCTACCGGATGAAGCCGCCGCCTGCATACCATATCTGCATCGCCAGATCGCGCTGATCCGTCCCAAGGTGTTGCTCGCCCTGGGTGGGACCGCCGCCGAGGCCCTGCTCAACACCAAGCGTGGACTCGGCGATCTGCGGAATCAGGTGCATCGCTACGCCGGCATTCCTCTCATCGTGACCTATCACCCCGCGGCACTGCTGCGGAATCCCAACTGGAAGAAGCCGACCTGGGACGACGTGCGCGTCGCGCGACAGCTGCTCGATCAGTGATTGGATTGAGGGATTGGGGGATTGAGGGATTGAGGGATTGAGGGATTGAAAAAGTGGGAAGGGAACGTTCAGCAAACTGTCGACAGCGTGTGGATGACAGTTTGTTGATGAGCGTGGATCACGTTGATAACTCTGGCTGCGTTTTTGTGTTGCTTGTTGGTCGGCGAATTTATAGGATTGTGTTGAGTAGAAGCTGGCTTCCTTCCCTCGCCGCACACTCGCCGTCAACATGACCTCAGTCTCGTTCGATCAGCCCTCCGTTCCGGAGGCCACGCCCATTGGTGATGTGCTCCGCGGCGTACCGTGGAGCAACGAAGCCGAGCAGGCGGTCCTCGGTGCGATGCTGCTGGACCAGGACGCGGCACTCCGTGGCTCCGAGCTGCTGGAGGACAACCTGTTCTACCGCGAGGCGCACCGCCGGTTGTTTCGGGCGATGCGACGGCTGGTCGAGCAGCGGGTGGTCATCGATCACGTCACGCTGCGGGACGATCTGCTGCGCCGAGGCGAGCTGGACGCCGCGGGAGGCGAGTTGTACATCGCCGAGCTGGTGGATGCGGTTCCCACCACGGCGAACCTCGAAGCCCACTCTGCGATTGTTCGAGAGAAGGCCATTCTCCGGCACCTGATCGAGGCCGGGACCCAGATCGTCTCCCAGGCCTACGACGCCCGGCAGCCGGCCGGCGAGCTGCTCGACGCCGCCGAGTCGCGGATCTTCCAGATCGCGCAGCAGCGCAAGGCCGAGGGGTTCAGCCGGCTCAAGGAGATGCTGTGGCCGACGATGGAGCGCATCGAAAAGCTCCATCAAGAAGGCAAAACGATTACCGGCGTTCCCAGCGGATTCGTAGACTTGGACGACATGACCTCCGGGTTCCAGCGCTCGGATCTGGTGATCGTCGCCGCCCGACCCTCGATGGGAAAGACGGCTTTCTGCCTCAACGTCGCGGCTCACGCCGCGGAGACCCACAGCGGCGTGGCGGTGTTCTCACTCGAAATGAGCAAGGAGGCGCTGGTGCAGCGGCTGCTCTGCGCGGAGGCTCGGGTGGACAGCCAGCGGGTGCGGCGGGGAACCCTGAGCGACTCGGACTTCACCATGCTGGCCCGAGCCGCGGGAGTCCTCTCGAGCTGCGCGATCTGGATCGACGATACGCCGGCCCTCACCCTGCTCGAGATGCGGGCCAAGGCTCGGCGGCTCCGCATCGAGAATGACATCGGACTGATCGTGGTGGACTATCTGCAGCTGATGCGGAGTCCCCAGTACTCCGAGAATCGGGTACAGGAGATCTCGGATATTTCCCGCTCGCTCAAGGCGCTCGCCAAGGAGCTGGAAGTTCCGGTGATCGCCCTGTCCCAGCTTTCCCGCGCGTCGGAACAGCGAGGCGGTGAGCGTAAGCCGATTCTCTCCGATCTGCGGGACTCGGGCGCCATCGAGCAGGATGCCGACGTGGTTCTCTTCATCCATCGCTCCGAGATGTACGAGGGTCCGGTGGACAAGGATGGGAACAGCCTCGAAGGCAAGGCGGAGTTGATCGTCGCCAAGCACCGCAACGGCCCGACCGGCGTCATCGACCTCCATTTCTACAAGCAGTTCACCCGGTTTGCCAGCCAGACCGAGCGGGAAGAGGTGAGCCATGCCTGATCGTTTGGCTCGGCATGGCTAAGCCCCGGTCGGTTTATCGCTGCACCGAATGCGGCCACGAACATCCCAAGTGGGTAGGGCGGTGCGAGGGCTGTGGGGCGTGGAATGCGGTGGCGGAGGAAGCGGTGACCGTCGCGCCGCGGCGCGCGAGGCGGACGGGGCGCGCGAGGCGGGCAGGGCGGACATGCCACGTCGGTACCGCCGACGAGGCTCAAGGACATCGAAGAATCGCGGCTGGTCCGGTGGTCCACTGAACTCCCCGAGCTCGACTTCGTCCTGGGCGGCGGCATTGTCCCGGGCTCCATGACGCTGGTGGGTGGTGAGCCGGGCATCGGCAAATCCACCCTCCTATTACAGGCGGCCGCCAGACTCGAGGCCGGCGGTCGCTCTGTGCTGTATGCGAGTGGCGAGGAGTCGGTGGAGCAGTTGCGGCTCCGTGCCGACCGGCTGGAGGAGGATGCGGGGCCGGTTCATGTGGTGGGTGAGACCAGCCTCGAAGGTGTCATCGAAGCGTCATCCCGCGTAGGCGCCGACATTCTCATCCTCGATTCGATCCAGACCGTCTACACCGACCAACTGGACAGCGCGCCCGGCAATGTTGGCCAGGTGAGAGAGTGTGCCGCCCGCCTGATGCGCTTCGCCAAGGACACCGGGGCGGCGGTCATCGTCGTGGGCCACGTCACCAAGGGCGGGGGACTCGCCGGGCCCAAGACGCTGGAGCACATCGTCGACACGGTGCTCTACTTCGAGGGTGAGGCGTCGCTCGACTATCGGCTGTTGCGAGCGACCAAGAATCGGTTCGGCTCGGTGGACGAGATCGGCGTCTTCAGCATGACCGATCACGGATTGGTCCCGGTACCCAACCCATCGGCGCTCTTCCTGGATGCCCGGGCCGCGGGAACCAGTGGCAGCGCGGTCACCGCACTCATGGAAGGCACTCGACCGGTCCTGGTGGAAGTTCAGGCCCTGGCCGCCCGTTCAGGGTTCGGGACGCCGCAACGGGTCGCGACCGGCCTGGACCAGAAGCGGCTCGCCGTTCTGCTCGCCGTGCTGGAGCGGCGGGGCGGGACCTCGTTCGCGGAACTCGACGTCTTCGTGCAAGCGACCGCCGGGGTGCGCCTCTCGGAGCCGTCGGCCGACCTCGCGGTGGCAGCCGCACTGTTGTCGAGCGTGCTCAATCGGCCCTCTCCGCCCGACGGACTCTTCCTCGGGGAGATCGGGCTGGGTGGCGAGGTGCGCCCCATCGCCGGCTTGGAGCGCCGCCTCGCGGAAGCAGCCCGGTTGGGATTCCGAAGGGTGTTCACTTCGGGGACGAACCGCCGGCCCGATCCCCGGTATCTCGATCGTGGGGCTGGATCACGTCGAACAACTGGTGCGGGCGCTTGCCGCGTGACGTTGGCGTCGTCGTGGTGGCCGCCGGGCGCGGTGAACGGCTCGGTGGTGAAGTCCCCAAGCAGTACCGCGAGATCGCCGGCGTACCGATGCTGCTCCGTGCCCTCCGTCCGTTCACCTCTCATCCCGAAGTCGCCCAGGTCGTGGTAGCGCTGCCGTGCGGAGGACGCCGGCACGTCCTCCGGCCTGGCTCGCGACATCTCGACCGGCGGCTCTCTCGGTCTGGTGCCGGGCGGTGCCGAACGAAGCGCTTCGGTCGCCGCGGGACTCGGCGCGCTGGTCGCCCGTGTGCGAGATCGTCCTGGTGCACGACGCGGCTCGACCGTTCGTGGATCGCGAGGTCGATTGACGCGGTGATCCGCACGCGCGAGAAGCGGAATCGGCGCCGTACCGGCCCTGCCGCTCAGCGATACCGTGAAGGAGAGCAGGGGACCGTTCAAGCCCAGCGGTGGAGCGCACCGTCCCTCGCGATCGTCTGTGGCGGGCGCAGACCCCGCAGGGTTTCCCTCGACAACTCCTGGTTCGCGCGCATGCGGCGGCCGGTTCCGAAGGCGGCGAGCGATGACGCGACGCTGGTAGAACGGCTGGGACACGAGGTTCGGCTGGTGCCGGGCTCGGAGCGGAACCTCAAGGTGACGACTCTCGAGGATCTGCGGCTGGCCGAGATGATCGCGAGGAGCGGGGCGGAGTGAGGAGTGAGGAGTAAGGAGTGAGGAGACAGCGGTCTCCACTCCTCTACTCCTTACTCCTTACTCATTACTCCTTACATTGAAGCCATGACGAAGGTCCTTCTGATCTGCACCGGGAACACCTGCCGCAGCCCGATGGCCGAGGTGCTGTTGCGGGAGGCGCTGGAACGAGCGGGGTGTGGATGGCGTGGTGGTATCCTCGGCCGGTACCGGGGCCTGGGACGGCGCTCCGGTTTCGGAGGGGGCCTATCTCGTCGCGCTGGAACACGGGCTGGATCTGTCGGAGCACCGCGCGCGGTTGCTCACCCGCGAGATGACGCAGGAAGCTGATCTCGTCTCTCACCATGTCGCGCCATCACCGGGCGCGAGTCAACGATCTCGGCGGTGCGGAAAAGGTCTTCGTGCTCGGCGAGTACGCCGGGCCGCGAGGGGGATTCGGCCGAGGTGCGGGATCCCTACGGCGGCGATCTCGAAGGCTATCGCCAGACCTACGACGACCTCGCCGAACTGACCGACGCCGCGGCGGATCGCCTGGTGCGGGAGCGATCGGGTGATCGGCGGTAGCACCCGGGTCTTCGCCATTCTCGGCGATCCCCTCGCCCATTCGCTCTCGCCGGCGATGCACAACGCGGCGTTCCGCGCGCTGGGCCTCGATGCCGCGTACGTCCCGCTTCGCTGCGCCGCGGCCGATGTCCCCGGCCTGGTCAGTGCGCTCGCCCGTGCGGGCGGTGGGGGCAACGTCACCATCCCGCACAAGGAAACCGCTGCCCGATCCATCACCCGGCCCAGCGAACGGGTTCAACGCCTCGGCGCCTGCAATACCTTCTGGGGCGACCGATGTCGACGTGATCGGCGACAATACCGACGTGGACGGCCTGCGTGAGGCGCTGCGCCAGCTCGAGGCACCGGTCAGCGCCTGGCTGGTCGCCGGCACCGGAGGGGGCGCCCGCGCCGTGGTGGCCGCGGCTCGGGATGCACGGGCGGCGGTCGCGATTCGGTCTCGCGAATCCTTCCCGACGGCAGGCCTTCGAGCAGTGGGTGAAGGATCAAGGCGTCGAGGTCGCCAGCCCCGTCGACTGCGAAGTGCATGATCAATGCCACTCCGCTCGGACTCCATGCGGGGGATCACCTTCCCCTCGCCGTGGACGATGCTCCGGGAGCGCAGATCGCCCTGGACATGATCTATGCGCCGGGGGAAACAGCCTGGGTGCGCCTCATGCGGCAGAGCGGTTTGCGAGCATCCGATGGCCGGGTCATGCTGGTGGCCCAGGGGGCCCAGTCGTTCCGCCACTGGTTTCCCGATGAGGAGCCGCCGGTCGAGGTGATGCGCGCGGCGGTGAATGATGCGCTTCGCTGACCTGGCGAGGACGCTCCAGGCCGCCGAACACCTGCTCCTGCCGCCGGAATGCCTCCTGTGCCATGAGGCGGTCGAGGAGCGCGCCGGCGATTCGCTGGTCTGCGACCTCTGCCAGAGTCGGTGGCGCAGGCTGCCCGAACCGGTATGTTCGCGGTGCGGCCAGCCGATGGATCCGGGAATCGAGTGCCGTATTTGCGAGACCTGGCCCACTGCGCTGCAGCGGGTGCGCAGTGCGGTCTGGTTCGACGGCTCGGTCCGGGGCGCGATCCATCACCTGAAGTACGAGGGCTGGTGGAGAGTGGCGGAGGCGGCGGCGAGAAGCATGCGGCGACTGGAACCGTTGGAGTCCGGGGTTGTGCTCGTGCCGGTACCGCTGGCCATGAAGCGGCTGCGGCGCCGCGGTTACAACCAGAGCGAGCGAATCGCCCGTGCGCTGGGCGCCGAGCGAGGCTTCCGGGTGCAGGAGGGCTTGCTCAGCCGAGTGCCGGGAGACGGCGACGCAGACGGCCCTCACGCCGGAGGCGAGAAGGGCGAATGTCGAGGGAGTCTTCCGAGCCACCCCGGTTCGATCGGGTCGCTTCGTCCTGGTGGACGACGTGTTTACTACCGGGGCGACTCTCGCGGCCGCCGCTCTCGCACTGGCGGAGGCTGGAGCGGCGCGCGTGGAAGCGGTTACCTTTGCTCGCGCGACGACACCGATCGCGTGAAGCGGAATACCGGAATGCGGGATAGGGATCAACCATCGTTGGGGAGCCAGGGGGAATGAGCATCAAGGTCGGCATCAACGGCTTCGGCCGGATCGGGCGTAACGTGGTGCGGGCGGCTCAGAAGATGGGCGCCAAGGACATCGATTTCGTCGCGGTAAACGACATCACCGATACCGCGACCCTCGCCCATCTTCTCAAGTACGACTCGGTCCATGGCCGGTACGAGGGCGATGTCACGGCGAAGGGTGACGCCATCCTCGTCAACGGCGACACCATCAAGGTGCTGGCGGAGAAAGATCCGGCCAAGCTTCCCTGGAAAGACCTGGGGGTCGATCTGGTTCTCGAGTCCACCGGGCGGTTTACCGATCGGGATCAGGCCGCCAAGCACCTGGACGGCGGGGCGAAGAAGGTGGTGATCTCGGCTCCGGCGAAGAAGGAGGACATCACGATTGTGATGGGGGTCAATCATGAGAAGTATGACCCCGCCAAGCATCACGTCATCTCCAACGCGAGCTGCACCACGAACTGCCTGGTCCCGGTGGTGAAGGTCGTGATCGACCGCTTCGGATTCGTGAATGGATTCATGACCACGGTGCATTCCTACACCAACGACCAGAACATCCTCGACCTGCCGCATAAGGACCTGCGGCGCGCCCGAGCCGCGGCGATGTCGATCATCCCGACCACCACCGGGGCGGCGAAAGCCACCAGCCTCGTGATCCCGGAGGTGAAGGGCAAGATCGACGGCGTGTCCCTCCGGGTCCCGACCGCCGATGTCTCGATCGTGGAACTCACCTGCACGGTGAAGAAGAGCACCACGCATCGACGAGGTGAACGCCGCCTTCAAGGATGCGGCCGAAGGGAGCGCTCAAGGGCATTCTTGCGGTGAGCGACGAACCCCTGGTCTCGGCGGACTACATCGGGAACCTGAGCTCGAGCACCGTAGACCTCGCCCTCACCAACGTGATCGAGGGAACCCTGGTCCACGTCTCGTCCTGGTACGACAACGAGATGGGCTATTCGGCGCGCTGCGTGGACCTGATTCGGTACATCGCCGAGCGGTTATAGGGGGACGACCACAAGGGTCGTCCCTGCGCGTTTCGGGGCGACCACGAGATGGGCGACCACAAGGGTCGCCCCTACGTCCAACGCCGACCACAATTCCGTCACGGATGAAACGCTCTCTTCGTGATCTCCCGGCCGCCGGCTCTCGACGGTCGACGCGCTCTGGTACGGGTCGACTTCAACTGTCCCATCAAGGACGGGGTGGTCACCGACAACACCCGAATCCGCGCCTCGCTGCCTACCATCACCTACCTGCGGGAGAAGGGCGCCCGGGTTGTCCTGCTGTCTCACCTGGGACGACCCAAGGGCGGGCCTGATCCCAAGTATTCCCTGGCGCCGTGCGCTCACGAGCTGGAGCGACTGCTCGGGGCTCCCGTGAGCTTCATCGCAGATCCCGCGGCACCGGATTCGGTGACCGTGACCAAGCGGCTGCCGCGTGGTGGGGTCGCCATCGTGGAGAACACCCGATTCCATCCCGGGGAAGAGAAGAACGACGCCGCACTGGCCCAGACCTTCGCCGCGCTGGGCGATTTCTACGTCAATGACGCGTTCGGATCGGCCCACCGCGCCCATTCGAGCACCGAGGGGGTTGCCAAACTTCTCAAGCCCGCGGTCGCGGGATTTCTTATGCAGCGGGAGCTCCAATACCTGGGCGATGCGCTGCACGAGCCGAAGCGGCCTTTCGTGGCCGTCCTCGGCGGAGCCAAGGTCTCCGGCAAGATCGATCTCATCGAGAACCTGCTGCCCCGGGTCGATGCGATCCTTATCGGCGGAGCGATGGCCTGTACCTTCTTTCGGGCGATGGGACTCGAGACCGGCAAATCGCTGGTTGAGGAGGATCGAGTCGAGCTGGCGAAGAGCCTGATCACCAAGGGAGCGAAACGGCTGATTCTGCCGGGAGGCGGTGTCATTGCCCAGGAGCTCAAGAGCGGGGTGGAGACTCGGACCGTCTCCCGCGACAAGATCCCCGCCGGCTGGGCCGTGTTCGACATTGATCCCGATACCGAGCGGGACTTCGCCTCCCGCATCGCGGGCGCCGGGACGGTGGTCTGGAATGGTCCGATGGGCGTCTTCGAAACTCCGCCCTTCGATCACGGCACGATTGCCGTGGCCCACGCGTTGGCGGACGCCACGGATCGGGGCGCCATCACGGTGGTAGGGGGTGGTGACTCGGCCGCCGCAGTGACACAGGCCGGGCTGGAGAGCAAGATGACCCATGTCTCCACCGGTGGTGGCGCGTCGCTCGAATTCCTCGAAGGAAAGACTCTACCCGGTGTTGCCGCCCTCGACGATGCCTGACATCCGAATGCTCCGCGCCCTGCTCGCCCTCGTCTTCGCTCCCGCAATTGCCTTCGCCCAAGCCAAGCCTGCCGCGCCGCCACCGGGGTTCGACGCGTTTGTGGCGAGCGTGCTCAAGCAGTTCAAGGTCCCGGGTGTGGCGGTGGCCATCATCAAGGATGACCAGGTCGTCCTCGCCAAGGGATACGGCGTCAAGCGGCTCGGATCTCCGGCTCTGGTGGATGGCAAGACCAGGTTCGGGATCGCCTCGAATACCAAGGCCTTCACCGCGATGGCGCTCGGACTCCTGGTCGAGGAGGGAAAGATCGAGTGGGACGCGCCGGTGGTTCGCTATCTCCCCGCATTCCAGCTGTGGGATCCATGGGTGACCCGCGAGCTCACGGTGCGCGACCTTCTGGTGCACCGAAGCGGCTTCGGCCTCGGAGCGGGAGACCTGCTCTGGTGGCCCGCCTCGACTTACAACCGTCCGGAGATCGCGAAGCGGCTCCGGTACATCAAGCCGGCGACGAGTTTCCGAACCGCGTACGCCTACGACAACGTGCTCTACCTCGTTGCCGGGCAGTTGATCGAGGCGGTATCGGGAAAGAGCTGGGAAGACTTCGTTACCGAGCGGCTTCTGACTCCGCTGGGCATGACGTCATCCACTGTCACTCATTCCGCCGCGGGCGACACGATCGGAAACGTTTCGGCAACGCACGCGGAGGTCGAGGGAGCAGTGCGGCCGATCGCGCCGTTCCTGAGCGACAACACCAATCCCGCGGGCGGAATCAATTCCGGCGCCGAGGACATGGCCAAGTGGATGATGGCCCAGCTCGACTCGGGCCGAGTCGGCGGGAAGCGGCTGTGGAGCCAGGAGACGACGCGTCAGCAATGGTCGCTGGTGACGCCGATAGATCCTCGGGGAGCCACCTCCGGAGCTGGCTCCGAGACGACACAGCTTCGGCGGGTATGGCCTGGGCTTCTTTCTCAGCGATTACCGCGGCCTCAAGCTGGTTACCCACACCGGCGGGCTTCCGGGATACGTCTCGCGGGTCGCGATGATTCCGGACAAGAAGCTGGGCGTCGTCGTGCTCACCAATGCAGAGTCGGGCGCCGCGTTCGATGTCATCGCCTGGACGGTGCTCGACTACTATCTCGGCCCACCCAAGTTCGACTGGCTGGGAAACTATGCCAAGCTGGTGGCACGAAACGACTCGATGACCAGGGCCACTGATGAACGCACGGCGGCGGTGCGGGACACCGCGTCACGGCCATCCGTACCGCTCGCGCGCTATGCCGGCCGCTACGTCGACGAGTGGTATGGCGACGTGACGGTGACTCTCGAAGGGAAGGGACTCGTCATGAGATTTGGCCACAGCCCATCCCTGGTGGGCGACCTCGAGCACTGGCAGTACGACACCTTCCTCGTGAAATGGCGCGATCGCGAGCTCCGAGCCGACGCGTTCGTGACCTTCGGGCTTGGAGCCGATGGCAAGATCGAACGGGCCTCGATGAAACCCGCTTCGCCGTCGGTCGATTTCAGTTTCGACTTCCAGGATCTCGATCTCAGACCGGCGCCCGACTCGGCGCGGAGCCGCTGACCTATGCGATCCCTGGTTTACGCCGCCAACTGGAAAATGCATCTCCCTCCAGGGGACGCACGGGCATTCGCGGCCAGGTTTCTGGAGCGAACCAAAGCGAAAGAGGGTCGCTCGTTCTGGTTCTTCCCCTCGGCAGTATCCATCGAGGCAACCAGCAATGCGCTGAAGGGGCGTCCCGACATTCGGGTCGGCGCCCAGGATGTGCACTGGGAACCGAAGGGGGCATTCACCGGCGCGACATCGATCCCGCTGGCCAGGGGTGCCGGTGCAACCGGAGCCCTGGTGGGGCACTCCGAGCGGCGCCACGTCTTCGGCGAAACCGACGCAGAGACCTGGCGAAAGGTGCGGGCTCTTCTCGATGGCGGCCTGATTCCAATGCTCTGCGTGGGGGAGACACTCTCGGAACGAGAGGCGGAGCAGACCGAGGCGGTCGTAACCCGGCAGCTCCGGGCAGGGCTTGGCGAATCTCTCAGCCGGCGATCTGGCTCGAGTCCTGGTTGCCTACGAGCCGGTATGGGCCATCGGCACGGGGAAGAACGCCACTCCCGAGGACGCCGCTGAGGTGCACCGTGCGGTCCGAGTCACTCTGGCCAAGCTGGGTCTGCGTCGGATCGGGCCACGGTGCTCTATGGCGGCAGCGTGAACAAGGGCAATGTGCAGGCCCTGCTGGCTCAGGAGGAGATTGACGGTGTCCTGGTGGGTGGAGCGAGCCTCGATCCGGAGGGCTGGTCCGAGCTGGTGCAGCTGTAAGAAAACCGCCCCTACCGACGAAATAGCCCCTCCATTAGCTTTGCGGCCGCCATGTACTACTTACTCCTGATTCTGCTGATCCTGGACGGGCTGCTCCTCGCGGCCGTCGTGCTGCTTCAGGCCGGTCAGGGAGGTGGTCTCGCCTCTCTGGGTGGTGGAACCACCGATCTGGTGGTAGGTGGCCGTCAGGCGGCCAATCTCCTCACCAAGATGAGCTGGATCTGTGGCGGCACCTTCCTGTTCCTGTCGCTGCTGCTCTCCATCGTCGCCCCAACCCGCAGCGGGGCAACCAGCGAGGTACTCGAGCAGCTGCAGAATCAGCAGGCGCCCGCGGCGCCCGCGCCGATCCCACTGGAAGGCGCCACGCCGACCACGCCCAGCAGCGGAGCGGAAGGCCAGGGCTCGCAGGCCCCGGCACCGCAGCCTTCCAAGCCGGCACCGTAACTCGAGGCGCTATGCAGAAGACTTCACGCGGGGTGACCGGATGACCGATCGCCCCGCTTTCGTATTACTGGAGGATGGGACCTGGTATCCCGGGACGACTCCGCGTCCGATGGATTCGGCCTTCGGTGAAGTGGTCTTCACCACCAATCTGAGCGGCTACCAGGAAGTGTTCACCGACCCGAGTTATCTCGGTCAGATCGTGGTCATGACGGCGCCCATGATCGGCAACTACGGGGTCAACCCCGACGACATGGAGTCGGGCCGGCCGCAGGTGACGGGCGTCGTGGTGCGGGAGATGTCGCGCCACCCCTCGAACTGGCGCTCGACTCGTCCACTCGACGAGTGGCTGGCGGAGGCCCGCATTCCCGTCATCGAGAATGTGGACACCCGGCGTCTCACCCGGCATATCCGGGAGCGCGGAGCAATGCGCGGTGTGGTTGCGGAGGGCAGGGAGCCCACGCCGCAGCTGACGCTGCAGTTGATGGACTCACCTTCGATGGACGGCCTCGATCTGGCTTCACGAGCCACGACCCAGGCTGCCTACCAGGAGGGGGATGGGCCCCTCATCGTGGCCTACGACTACGGCATGAAACGCAACATCGCGCGGATGCTGTCGGCCTCGGGTTGCCGAGTCTCGGTGGTTCCCGCGACCTTGCCCGCGAAAGACGTCAAAGCGATGAAGCCGGCCGGTCTGTTCCTCTCCAACGGACCAGGAGACCCGGCTGCGGTCGGGTATGCCATCCGAGAACATCAAGGAACTGGCCGAATCTGGCCTTCCCACTTTCGGGATTTGCCTGGGCCACCAACTTCTGGGGCTGGCCTTCGGTGGGCAGCACGGTGAAACTGCCTTATGGCCACCGGGGCGGTAACCACCCTGTGAAGGATCTCCATACAGGACAAGTGCTTATAACGGCCCAGAACCATGGATTTGCGGTCCAGGGCGAGAAGAGCGCGGTGCCGGGAGCCAGTGATCTGGAGGTTACTCACGTCAATCTCAACGACGGAACGGTGGAAGGCATTCGGCACAAAGCACTTCCGATCTTCGCTGTGCAATACCACCCGGAAGCGTCTCCGGGACCCCACGACGCCTACCCCCACTTCGACGAATTTGTGCGAATGATTGGCGGGTCGCCCCGCCGGGATGGGCCAACCCCTTGACAGTCAACGTGTAAGCTCGTAGTCTCTCAGCAGCCTCGCTGCTAGGGACCGGGCCGGGCATGAGACCCTCCAGGGGGGAACGCATGACGAAGGCCGATCTCGTAGAACAGGTCACCGCCTCCATCGCGCGCACGGCGGGCCCCATGATTTCAAAGAAAGATTGCGCGCGAGTGGTCGACGCGTTCTTGGACGCGGTCAAGGAAGCACTTAAGAACCAACACAACATAGAGGTACGCGGGTTCGGCACCTTCAAGATCCGGCGCCGCAAGACTCGCATGGCCAGAAACCCACGCACGGGTGATCCGGTCGAAGTGGCGGCGCGCCCAGTGCCTGTGTTCAAGCCCAGCAAGGAGTTGCGGGCACTGGTCGCAGATGAGACGCCGGAATCGGCTGATTCTCAACCCCATTCCGAATGATCTGAGGTCGAGAGCCTGTGTTGCGTCTTGGGAGCCGGGGTTAGCCCGGCTCCCTTCGTTTCAGCCCCCGGGTGGGCTCAGCGCCCGATACGCGATTATACTGCTCAGAATGACTGCTTCGACTGAGACTGTCACGGTAAAGGTGCTCCTGTTCGCGAGCTACGCTGATTGGATCGGACGCGATACCGTGGATGTCTCCTTGGCAACTCCTGCGACCGTCGCTGACCTGATTCGCCAGCTCCGCACTGTAGTGCCCCAGGCTGACCGACTTCCCGACCGTCCTCTCACCGCGGTAAACGCGGTGCATGCGTCGCCCAATTCCCCGCTTCGCGAGGGAGACGAGGTGGCGCTCCTCCCGCCGCTGGCCGGAGGATGACATGACCACTGCGGGTTATCTGACCGACCAGCCCATCGACCTGCCGGTGCTGTTTGCGAGCGTGGGAGGGCCGGACCGCGGAGGAATCACCTCGTTTGTGGGACTGGTGCGCGACCATCATGACGGGAGGCAGGTGAAGCGGTTGGAGTACTCCGCCTACGCCCCGATGGCCGAAGCGGAGTGTGCGGCGATCGTGGCCGAGGCAGAGACGAAGTGGCCGGTGCGCGTCGCGCTGTCGCACCGGATCGGGACACTCGAGGTCGGCGAAGCAGCGGTTGCCATCGCGGTGGCGGCGCCGCATCGGGGCGAAGCATTCGAGGCCTGCCGTTATGTAATCGAGGAGTTGAAACACCGGGTGCCGATCTGGAAGCGGGAGTGGTACGCAGACGGCAGCTCGGAATGGGTGAACCCGGCCGCGGGACATGGCTCCAATGCTCCGGTGGAACTCGCGATCGGTTCGGGAGGGGGCCAGCGTGGCTGACCCGACCGGGCGAGTGGTCGAAGAACTGAATCGGCCGGCCGTCGTGGTGGACCGTTTCGCCCGTCCCCTCACCAGCCTCCGCATCTCGGTCACCGATCGGTGCAACATGCGGTGCGGATACTGCATGCCGGAGGCCGAGTATGCGTGGTTACCACGCAGCTCCATTCTGTCGTTCGAAGAGCTCGACCGCCTGGCCGGCATTTTCGCCACTATAGGCGTCCGCAAGATCCGCCTGACCGGTGGTGAGCCTCTGCTGCGGCACGGTCTTTCCGACCTGGTCGGTCGGTTGGCCCGGCGTCCCGAACTGACGGATCTCGCCCTGACGACCAACGGAATCCTGCTTGCCGATCAGGCGGCGCAGTTGCGGCTCGCCGGCCTGCGACGCCTGACGGTGAGTCTCGACACTGCTGCGACCGGAACGGATGCAGGCGTTCGCCCGGAGTAGCCGACACGGCGATGTGGTGGCGGGAATCGCCGCGGCGCGCGAAGCCGGTTTCCCGCCGGTCAAGCTCAATAGCGTCATCGTCCGCGGATACAACGATGACGAGCTGGAAGACCTGGTGGACTTCGGCAAGTCGTTTGGCGCCGAAGTACGGTTCATCGAGTACATGGATGTGGGTGGCGCCACCGGATGGAGCATGGCGAAGGTGGTTTCCCGCCGGGAAATGCTGGACCGCCTCAGCCGGCGCTTCGGGCGGATCGAGCCAATCGTCGACGGGATGGATCGAGCCGCACCGGCGGAGCGGTTCCGTCTGACCGACGGAACGACCTTCGGGGTCATCGCTTCAACCACTCAGCCATTCTGCGGAACCTGCGACCGGTCCCGGCTCACGGCGGACGGTCATTTCCTGCTGTGTCTCTACGCCGAAGAGGGAGTCGACCTGAGGGAACTGCTGCGCGGTGGTGCGCACGGATGAGGAAATCCGGGAGCGGATCGTCGCAGGCCTGGGAAGAGCGTGACGACCGGGGCGCCGAGGCCCGTGCGGCCGAACCCCAGCGGGGCGCGCTCTATACTCTGACGAGCCTTCGGTCGGACCCGTTGCGGGAGATGCACACCCGGGGTGGCTAGCCGCTCCGGTCCCGGCGCATGACGCTTCACGTCGCCCTGATCTGTCCTCAGATCCCGCCCAACACGGGGAACATCGCCCGGCTGTGCGTGGGTGCTGATGTACCCCTGCATCTCATCGAGCCGCTGGGCTTCAGCCTGGACGACGCCGCAGTACGGCGGGCCGGGATCGACCATTGGGAAAAGGTCGATCTCTGGGTCCATCCTAACTGGTTCCGCTTTCGCGACGCGATCAGCCGCGAGCGCTGCCTGTACTTCTCGGCGAACGCCCAGCGCGACTACCGCGAGGCTCCCTTCAGCGCCAACAGTGTGCTGGTCTTCGGCAATGAGACCGACGGCATGCCGGCCAAGATCCTGGAGAAGCATCCGGAGCAGTGCTTCCGGATTCCGATGCCGGGCGACGTGCGCAGTCTCAACCTGGCCAATGCGGTGAGCGTGGTGCTCTACGAGGCGCTGCGCAAGCTGGGGATTCCTGCCGAACCCGAGAAGCCGAAGCCTCGACGCGGCCGGGGTCGCGGGCCGCGTCGCAAGAAGCCGGGGTGACCGATACGGTCTACCCGCTCCTCCATCTCACCGCTGAATTTCAGCCCTCACACTACTCGACTCTACCTCCCAATGCTCAACAAGATCACCGTGGTCGGCGCTGGCAACGTGGGTGCAACGGCGGCCCAGCGTGTCGCCGAGAAACAGCTTGGCCCGCTCCGTCGTCATGGTGGACGTCATCGAGGGCGTTCCGCAGGGCAAGGCCCTGGACCAGTGGGAGTCGGCGCCTATCGAGGGCTTCGATACTCGCGTCATCGGCAGCAACGGCTATGACGAGGCGGCCGGCTCCGAGCTCTTCATCGTCACCGCCGGCATCGCCCGCAAGCCGGGCATGAGCCGGGACGACCTGGTCAAGACCAATGCCGGGATCGTCGAGTCGGTAAGCAGGGAGATCAAACGGGTCGCACCGCAGTCGATCGTCATCGTGGTCTCCAACCCGCTCGACGTGATGTGTTACGTGGCGATGAAGGCCACGCGGCTTTCCCCGCGAACGGGTCCTCGGCATGGCAGGCGTGCTCGACACGGCGCGCTACCGCTCGTTCCTGGCCGAGGCACTCGACGTATCGGTCGAGGACATTCAGGCGATGGTGCTGGGCGGCCACGGCGACACGATGGTCCCGCTCATCTCCTACACCACGGTTTCGGGCATTCCGGTAACCCAGCTGATCGACAGGCCAAGCTCGACGCGATCGTCACCCGGACCCGGAATGGCGGCGCCGAAATCGTCGCCCTGCTCAAGACCGGATCGGCCTATTACGCGCCCAGTGCCGCCGCGGTCCAGATGGCGGAGTCGATCGCGCTCGACAAGAAACGGATCCTGCCCTGCGCGGCGTGGCTACAGGGAGAGTACGGTCTTCGCGACGTGTTCTGCGGCGTGCCCTGCAAGCTGGGCCGGCAAGGGACTGGAGCAGATCGTCACGGTGAAGCTGTCGGACGCAGGAGAAGGCGGAACTGCACAAGTCCGCCGCGGCTGTGATGGATACGATGAAGGCGCTGGGGTGAACCGCTTCCTCGCCTTCTGGCGCTCCACGCTGGGCAAGAAGGTCGTGATGGGACTTACCGGACTCATCATGATCGCCTGGCTGGTGCTGCACATGGCGGGGAATCTCCAGGTGTTCGCGGGAGCGGAGAAGCTCAACGGGTACGCCGCGCTGCTGCACGGTCCCGCTCACGAGCTCCTGCTGCTCTCCCGTGTCGTCCTGTTCATCGCGCTGGTGCTGCACGTCATCGCCGCAGTGCAGCTGACCGTGATGAACCGGCGGGCCAGACCGGTCCAGTACGCCAGGAAGGTGCCCCAAGCGTCGACGTTGGCGTCGCAGACTTTGCGGTGGGGCGGGGTGTTGATTCTGGTCTTCCTGGTCTATCACCTGAGCCATTTCACCTGGGGCACGGCCCATCCCGATTTCGTCGAGGGCAACGTCTACCACAACCTGGTGGTAGGGTTTCGGGATCCCCTGGTCGTCGTTTTCTATCTGATTGCGCTGATCGCAGTGGGCCTCCACGTCTATCACGGCACCTGGGCCAGTCTGCGATCGCTCGGCGTGGCCCGCCCTTCGCCAAACCCCAGGCATCGTCCGATCGCATTGGTGATCGCGCTGATTGTGTGGCTGGGAATGTCGGTGATTCCGGTCGCGGTGTGGTTCGGGTGGGTGAAATGATGTCAGTGGTCGATGGTCAATGGTCAATGGTCATGGACGTTCGACGTGATCGTGAATCATCGACCCTCGACCCTCGACCCTCGACCATCGACGAGTGCATATGGAGCTGAACTCACGCATCCCGGCCGGCCCTCTCGCGGAGAAGTGGGATCGGCGCAAGTTCGAGATGAAGCTGGTGAACCCCGCCAATAAGCGGCGGTACACGATCATCGTGGTCGGTTCCGGACTGGCCGGCGGTTCTGCCGCGGCAACTCTCGGCGAGCTGGGATACAGGGTCCAGTGCTTCTGCTTCCAGGACAGCCCCCGTCGAGCGCACTCCATCGCCGCCCAGGGAGGAATCAATGCGGCGAAGAACTACCAGAACGACGGCGATTCGGTCTGGCGGCTCTTCTACGACACGGTAAAGGGAGGAGACTTCAGGGCTCGCGAGGCGAACGTGTACCGCCTCGCCCAGATCAGCGTGAATATCATCGACCAGTGCGTCGCACAGGGCGTGCCCTTCGCGCGCGAGTACGGCGGCCTGCTCGCCAACCGGTCGTTCGGTGGTGCCCAGGTCTCCCGGACCTTCTACGCCCGGGGGCAGACCGGCCAGCAGCTGTTGCTGGGGTGTTATCAGGCGCTGGAGCGACAGGTCGCGGCGGGAACGGTCACGATGTTTCCCGCGCCATGAGATGCTCGACCTGATCACCGTCGATGGCGTGGCGCGCGGGATCGTGACCCGCGACCTGGTGAGCGGTGCGGTCGAGACCTGGCTGGGCGACGCGGTGGTCCTCGCGACCGGAGGATACGGGAACGTCTTCTACCTCTCGACCAACGCGAAGGGCTGCAACGTCACCGCCACCTATCGGGCCTACAAGCGCGGCGCGGCGTTCGGCAATCCCTGCTTCACCCAGATCCATCCCGACCTGCATCCCGGTCTCCGGAGACCACCAGTCGAAGCTGACCCTGATGAGCGAGTCGCTCCGGAATGACGGTCGGGTCTGGGTCCCGCAAGCGTAAAGGGGACCACCGGGCGCCGGGCGACATCGCCGAGGGGGAGCGAGACTACTATCTGGAACGGAAGTATCCCAGCTTCGGCAATCTTTCGCCCCGCGACATCGCCTCGCGCGCCGCCAAGGAAGTGTGCGATGAGGGACGCGGGGTCGGGCCCGGCGGCCGCGGCGTCTACCTGGACTTCGCCGATGCCATTCGGCGCCTCGGGCGAAGACAAGATCCGGGAGCGCTACGGGAACCTGTTCCAGATGTATCAGCGGATCACCGACGAGAATCCCGTATCGGATACCGATGCGGATCTACCCGGCGGTCCACTACACCATGGGCGGGCTCTGGGTGGACTACGACCTGATGAGCAACATCCCGGGCCTGTTCGTGATCGGAGAGGCGAATTTCTCCGATCACGGGGCCAACCGTCTGGGCGCCAGCGCGCTGATGCAGGGCCTCGCCGATGGCTACTTCATCCTGCCTTACACCATCGGAGACTACCTCGCGACATCGAAATTGGCCAGGTCGACGCCGGGCATCACGCGCCGTCCGCGCGCGTCGAGGCGGAGGTCGGCGGGCGCACCAAGCGGCTGATCTGCGATCCGGGGCAAGCGAACCGTTGATTCGTTCCACCGGGAGTTGGGCAAGATCATGTGGGAACACTGCGGAATGACCCGGAGCGCCGCGGGATTGCAGGCCGCGCTCAAGGCGATCCCCGCGCTGCGCCGGGAGTTCTGGGAGAACGTGAGTGTGCCCGGCGGGGGAGATGAGCTGAACCAGGCGCTCGAGAAGGCCGGCCGCGTGGCGGACTTTCTGGAGTTCGCCGAGCTGATGTGCCTGGACGCCCTGCACCGAGAGGAATCCTGCGGCGGCCACTTCCGGGTCGAGTACCAGACGGAAGATGGAGAAGCCTGCCGCGACGACGGCCGGTTCTGCTACGCCGCAGCGTGGGAGTATCAAGGCACCGAGAAGCCGCCCGTTCTGCACAAGGAGGCGCTGGAGTTTGAGAATGTCCAGCTATCTACGCGAAGTTACAAATGAGGCACGGGCTGTAAGCCATAAGCCGTAAGCCATAAGCTGCTGGCGATACGGCTTAAGGCTTATGGCCTACGGCATTCTCCCAGCACACAGGACCAGGATGAACCTCACCCTCCACGTCTGGCGCCAACCATCCCCGACCGCGGCCGGGAAGTTCGTGACCTATCAGGCCACGGCCATCAGTCCCGACATGTCGTTCCTGGAAATGCTCGATGTGGTCAATGAGGGACTGATCGAGCGGGGTGACCAGCCGATCGCATTCGATGATGATTGCCGGGAAGGGATTTGCGGCTCCTGCGGCGTGATGATCAATGGAGTCGCGCACGGACCGGCGAGCGGAACGGCGACGTGCCAACTCCACATGCGCAGTTTCAAGGACGGAGACACTGTCTATGTCGAACCCTGGCGAGCCCGGGCCTTTCCAATCCTGAGGGATCTGGTGATCGACCGAAGCGCCTTCGATCGCATCATCGCCGCCGGGGGCTTCATCGGGGTCTCCACCGGCAGCGCTCCGGATGCGAATGCCTTGCCGGTTCCCAAGGGAGACGCCGACGCTGGCAATGGATGCCGCGCAATGTATCGGCTGCGGGGCGTGTGTGGCAGCGTGTCCCAATGCCTCGGCGATGCTCTTTACGGCGGCCAAGGCCGGACACCTCGGCATGCTGCCTCAGGGTCAGCCGGAACGGGCCAGACGGGCGCTATCCATGGTCGCAGCAGATGGATGTCGAAGGATTCGGCGGATGTACCTGGCACGGCGAATGTCAGGAGGCCTGCCCCAAGGAAATCCGCATCGATTGGATTACCCGGCTGTACTACGACTACATGGTGGCCAACGCCACCGCCCGGGACGAGGTCGCGACTGAGGCGGCCATTTGACCCGACTGGCCGTACGCTCGTGTAGTCCTGGCACTGGTACTCTCGCAGCAGGTCGAGCGCCCAGTCGCCGGTCACGGCCCAGCCTGGCAGCGCAAGTCGTCCCGCTCTACACCTCGGTGGATCCGATTCCGGTGGCAGCACGCTCGATGAGTTTCGAGTGGTGCAGCCGGTGGTGATGCTCCACGCCAGTGCCCTCAACGATCATCTCCGCTTCTCTGGAACGCTCAATCTGGAAGGGAAGACCATTCCCGATGGGGAACTGGCTCCCGGAGACTGGGGCGAAGGCTTCAACGATCGCCGACACCCGCACACCTACGCGCATGAGTTGATGATCTCCGGGGTCGACGTGCTGGGGACCCTGGATGGATCCGCGCGGCTCTCGCTGAGCGCGGGGAAGGGGTTCGCCGCCTTCGGCACCGACGATCCCATGAGCCGCCCTCCGGTGCGATATCCGGTCAATCACCATCTGGCGCAGATCCTGGAGCGCGCGGTCGCCATTGCCGGCTTCAGAGTCGGCCCCGTCATCGCCGAGGGGTCGTTATTCGACGGCGACGAGCCCGAACGCCCCGATCAGTGGCCCCTGATCCGAACCGATGATGAATGGCGGTTCGGCGATTCCTGGGCGCTTCGACTGACGGTCATCCCGATTCGGCATCTCGAACTGCAGGGGTCGCGGGCCAAAGTCCATTCGCCCGAACACCGACCGGGAGCGGGCACGGATGCCTGGAAGTGGGATGTGTCGGCCCGGTACGAAGGTCCGGTCGGGGGTGGTCAGGTCTACGGCCTGGCGGAGTGGGCCCGGACCGAAGAGGCGGACGGCTTCTTTGTCTTCAGGAGCCTGCTGACCGAAGGTGCATGGACGGTAGACCACCATCGTCCTTACTTCAGGCTGGAACGGACCGAGCGCCCGGAAGACATGCGGACTATCGACCTGTTCCGTTCGGTACGGCCTCACCTGGAAAATTCGATTCTGGGAACCACACGCTGGACGCTTCTGACCATCGGGTATGGTTTCGGCTTTTCCCTTTATCAGGGGCGGCTCGATTTGGAGCCCTTCGCTGAAGGCACGTTCGGCAAGGTGGAGAATGTCAATGCGGGACTGTTCGATGCGGAGACGTTCTACGGCAAGGAATCGGTTCGGTCGCTGAGTGTCGGACTCCGGGCCTCATGGCAACTGCGAGGGCACCGGATGGGACGCTACGGCGGGCTGCTGGACGAGGCGCCGAGCAAGACCCATGAGCACCAGCATGACATGTAATGGAAGACAACGGAGGCATTGGATGATTCGACGTCCAGGTTGGGCCCTCTGTCTCATCGCAGCCGGCGCGTGCGGCTCCGACTCACCCAGTGGATCGGGGGGTGTCATCACCGTGGAAAATGGCGCCAACCAGACCGCGCCGGTCGGTACCGCGCTACAGCCCTACTCGGTGAAGGTCAGCAACGGCAGCGGCGCGGTGGACGGACTCACGGTCTCATGGCAAGTGGTCTCGGGAGGCGGCAACGTGAGCGCCGACCACGTCGGTGACCGATGCCCAGGGAATCGCGGACGCGGTCGCGACCCTCGGCACGCTGCTCGGCTCTCAGACGGTCCGTGCCTCCGCATCGGGCTACGGCTCGGTTGTGTTCACGGCGACGGCAGAGGCTGGACCGCCGGCGGCGCTGGTCAAGTCCGCCGGGGATGGTCAGGTGGGACGGGTCAGTCAGGCACTGCCGGTGAATCTCCAGGTCAAGGTCACCGACCAGTACGACAACCCGGTCTCCGGTCAGAGCGTGAATTGGGCCCTCACCTCGGGCGGCGGCACACTGTCGGCGGCCAACAACACCACGGGATTGGACGGCACTGCTTCGGTGGTTCACGCGATGAGTGCCATCCGCGGGCCCGACCACGGTCGACGGCGTCCGTAGCCGGCGCTCGGGACCGTCACCTTCGACTCCAAGGCAATCGTACCGCTCAGCTTCACGCGTGATGGGTGGCGGCAACAATGTGCCCGACCGCTTCACCTCCGATCTCTGGGTCAAGGATGGCTTCGGCTACACCGGGACCTGGGGAGGCGGCTCGAGTACGGCAACGCCGTCATGATCTGGCAACTCGACGGCAGCGGCGCTCCGGTGTTGCATGACTCGATCATCACGCCGAACATCGGCACGGTGAGCGACATCCAGGTTTCCGAGGATGGCGCCTGGCTGGTGTTCACCGCTGAGGGCGGCCCCGGGGCGGGACTCTACGTCTACGAGCTCACCAGTCCCGGAACACCGGTGTTCCGGGCCAAGACGATCGTTTCGGCAGGACTGCACACCGGCACACTGGCGGACATCGGCGGAAAGCTCTACGCGTTTACCGCGAAGGACCCCCGCAACTGCGCGCTCAAGATCTTTGATCTCTCGCAGGCCGCAGCCGGGACCATCACCGAGGCGAGCAGCACACCGATTCCCGACAACTACTGCATCCACGACACCTTCGTGCGCGACGGGTACGCGTTCGTCTTCGCGTGGGACGAAGGCCTGTACATCTTCGATGTCGGTAACGGCTCCCACGGAGGCTCTCCCGCCACCCGGTCCAGCTCAGCCACACGCTGCGGCTTCGGAGGAGAAACCCACAACGGCTGGTGGTTCTGGAATCCGAACGGAGAGAAGCGATACCTCTTCATCGGGGAAGAGGGGCCGTTCAACGGGACCAACGCCTCAGGCGACATCCACGTGGTGGATGTCTCCGACTTCACCGCACCGGTCGAGGTCGGGTTCTTCCATATCCCGGACGCTGGAACCCACAACTTCTGGGTGGATGAACCCAATCAGATTCTGTACGCGGCATTCTACAATGCGGGTGTGGTGGCACTGGACATCTCGGGGATCATCAGCGGGAGCATGGCCAGCCGGGAGCTGGCGCGGATTCAGCCTGGCGGACCCGGGAATACCCTCACCTGGGGGGTGCAGCTCTACAACGGGTCGGTGTACGCCAGCGACATGCTGAGCGGGTTCTGGCAGGTGTCGGTGCCGCAATAGGCACAAGGAGTGAAGGAAGGTGCCTCGGGCCAGCAGGAGGTGACCCGAGACCAACCTCGAGACTAACAAAGTGGGGGACCTCCGGGTCGAGTCGGGGCCCCCCCTGTTCAAATATCTACCCGACTCTCGTCGGACCGTCATCGAAAACTACGCGGATACCATCCGACCCACGCCGCACAGGATCCGGGGTCGGGGGCCCCCCCTTTCTAATGTCTCGCCGGCTTCCGCAGCCTGTCATCCTGATTACGCGTGGCGGATCAAATCTCCCCTGCTCGGACCTTCCTACTCCGCTTGGCTAGCTCGGTCGCGCCCGGCCACGCGGATCCCCACGAGTGAAGGCCTCTACGGCGTGGGCGCCGCCTTCCACCCGTCGTTCGCCGGATTGATATCGGGGAACTGCCCGTCGGGATTGACCGTTGCCGCGGTGATTGTCTGGTCGGTCGTGATCTCGGCAACGTACTTGTCGCCCGCGTACCAGATCTCGACCGGATACTTGAACAGCTGTGTAGTACCGTCCCCGAAGCGTCACCTGCAATTCGACCGGCATCACCTGCTGTCCCAGATTGCGGATGACGATCCTGGCGCCACCCGGTCGATTGGGTCACCGACTCGACCGACTGATCCAGCGCCGCGGTGGTGAAGAACCAGCCACGCCAGAACCAGTCGAGATCCCGGCCGCTCACATCCTCGATGGTGCGGAAGAAATCCGCCGGCTGGGGATGCTTGAAGGCCCAGCGCCGGGTGTACTCCCGGAACGCCGAATCGAATACCTCGGGTCCCAGGATCTTGTTTCTCAGGGTGAGGAGTCCGATCGACGGCTTGACGTACGCCAGCGAGCCCAGGTTGGACCCGGTGCGGTAACGGTTGGCGTAGGTCATGATCGGCTGTGAGGTCGGCGCCTGGTCGTTCTGCAGGACGAACGACAGCCTCTCCCCGCCGGCGCGGTCATGTCATTGCGCTTGAAGTACCCCTCCTCGCTGAAGGTGTTGATGAAGGTGTTGAATCCTTCGTCCATCCAGGCGTAGCGCCGCTCGTCCGACCCCACGGTCATCGGATACCACATGTGACCGATCTCATGGGTGACGACGCTATAGAGGTCTTCCTTGCTTTCCCCTCGGGCTTCCATCGCGACCATCGGGTACTCCATCCCCGAGACCGGTCCCTCGACCGCGGAGATCTGGGGATAGGGATAGGAGAACCAGCGGGTACTGTATTCCATGATCGAGTAGCGGCTCATGTCCGCCGCGTCTTTCCAGGTCTCGATCGCGCTGGGCCGGTAGTACGCGTTGGCGACGACTCCCTTCCACGCAGAGACGTCCCACAGGTATTCCGGGCTCGCCGCCCAGGCCGCGTCGCGCACCTTGGTGGCCTTGAACTTCCAGGTCAGAGTGCCGCTGTCTGCGAGGCCGCGCGGCGCCGCTCGAGAGCTCGTCCGCCGTGATGATGTGGGTAATGCTGTCCGATCGGGCGGCCGCCGCCAGGCGGCTCCGTTGCGCACGCGGTCAGGACCTCGAGCGGCATTCTGCAGAGTGCCGGTCCCGGCGACGATGTAGCCGGCAGGAACGGTGACCTCGTAGTCGATGTCACCATACTCCAGATAGAACTCACCCTGGCCCAGATACTGGAGCGTATTCCAGCCATGGACATCGTCGTACACCGCCATGCGGGGATACCACTGGGCCAGCTCGTACAGGGTGCCGTCGCGCCCCATGCGGTCGGCGCCGTGCTCGGGAATGTTGAACGCAGTAGGAGAGGTCGAACTGGGTCGTGGCTCCCGGGCGCGAGCGGGGTCGTGAGGTAGACCTCCATCATCGTGTCGTCCACCCGGGTCCGGAGCTTCTGCTGCAGCCCGACTGCCGTTGGCGGCTTGAGCGGCCGCAGCGCCCGCATCCCGGTCTGAGACTGCACGATCCACGGGAATATCGAAGCCGCCCTGGAATCCGCCCCCACCGAACCGGCTCTCCTCGGCGTTGAGCAGGGACCCGACACTGCCCGGCTTGAACAGGTTCTGGTCCAGCTGCATCCAGACCCGAGTCAGCGTGTCGGGCGAGTTGTTGGTGTACCGGATCGGCCATCGTGCCGGTCAGCCGCTTCGCGGCGGTGTCCAGGATGGCCTTGATCGAGTAGTCGACTCGCTGCTGCCAGTATTTGGGTCCCGGCGCACCGTTCACCCGGCGGATCTCGTTCCCCGGAGGCAGATCGATAGGCGCGAAGATGCCGCGTATCGGCTGACAGCGGGACGCAGGCTGACGCTGAGTGCTGGGTTTCGGTGCCCGGGGTGCCGGTGGCGCAGCGGGGGTGGTGGGTTGCTGCGCGGCGAGCGGCGCGGTCAGACATTAGGGCAAGCAACAGGTATCGCATGGACCGTCCAGTCCGAGAAAACAAAGGGCGGCTTGACCCGCCCGGGTGAATGGCGAGAAATCTAACCGGCCTCATGTTGGGATCGCATGAGTCACCTGCGCTCTGGTGCTGACTGCACGGTGATCGCCGTTGGGCCTTGGGTGGGCGACCGATTTCAATCGGGCGGCTGACCGAGTGCGACGTCGTGCTGCCAGGTGACAAAGTGTCCCGCCGCCATGCCTGTGTGGTCTCCACCCCCGACGGCTCGCTGCTGGTGGACAGCAGCCGGCACGGCACCCTGATCAACGGCGAGCAGAATGCAGGCTCCCTGGCTGCTCGCCGAAGGGGACGAGGTCAAGGTCGGGGCGTGGACACTTCAGGTCCTGCGAGCGAACGACGCCGGGAAATCGATGGCTCGTCGGGCGGCGGAGGGTATCCCGGTCAGGATGGGCAGGCTCAAGAGCTGGATCCGTCGGTACGGCCCTTCGGAGGTGGTCGGAACGGTGGCCGCCGTTGGTGCCGCCGGCGCAGTCTCCCAAGCCACGGGGAGCACGATCGCTGCGGCGTACGCCGGCACCATCGCGGAGACGGTGGTGTTCTACGGGACCATGGCGCTCCGGGAGACCGTTCACGACGCGCACCAGGCCGGAGCGGTCGGGAAAGTCGTTCGG
This sequence comes from uncultured Gemmatimonadales bacterium, assembly GCA_963788625.1. GTDB lineage: Bacteria > Gemmatimonadota > Gemmatimonadetes > Gemmatimonadales > GWC2-71-9 > DATBGE01. The sequence goes on from CAWBHB010000002.1 coordinate 124,386, forward strand.
CCAGAAGGACGTTCTCCTGGTGCTGCGGAACCTGGTCCTCGAATTCGGCGTGGCCGAGGCGCTCGACAGTGCGCTACTCCGGCCCTTCTGCATAGGGGCCGGGATTCGACTGCTTGGCGGGAGTCTTGGGGCGTTAGTGGGCAAGCTGATGCGCCGACCTGGCCTTCTATGGTCCGGTGCTGACGGTCTACGAGTGGCGGCTGGCGAGGAACCGGGTCGACGAGCGGGCGGAGCAAAGCCGGCGGACCACGGCGGGGGTGAAGCGACATTGAGGATTGAAGATTGGTCGATTGATGATTGAAGATTCAGATTGCGATTTGAGCGACCGCGGAAGAAGCACAATCTTCAATCTGAAATCTTCAATCTGCAATCAAGGAATCGTCCCGGTCTGCCACAGGCGATAGATCGTCGCCGCTCAGATCATCCGAGATGAGCAGGGCGCCGGACGAATCGACCGCGGTGTCTACCGGGCGTCCCCAGTAGCTGTTCCCGTTGAGCCATCCCGAGACGAAGTCGTATTGCGGCCCGGGGCGCTGTGCGCTCGGGTCCCAGGGGAAGTAGGACGATCTTCCCGCCCTGGAAGGTGGTGCGGTTCCAGGAGCCGTGCAGTGCCACCATGGCCCCGCGTGCGATAGTAGGTCGGGAACTTGGTGCGACTGCATGAAGGTGAGCCCCAGGGGCGCCGAGTGCGCCGGAATTCCCTTGGTCGCCCTGGTCATCGTGCCGCAGTTCACCGCTCCGTTCCGGTTGGTGTCGTAAGTCCCGATCCAACGGCATGAAGTCGAGGCCGCTGGGCGTAGTCCGGATTGGAATTGCAGAACGGCCACCCGTAGTTGCCGCCGTCCTTCACGCTGGTGAACAGCTCCGGTGGGTGGTCGTCGACGTAACCGGCAAAGACACTTCCCGTAGTTCCCGCTGGCGTCGTTGAAGGGATACGGGACGTCGTCCCGGTTGTTCACCACCGACCCAGAGGATGCTGCGCGTCGGGTACCAAGCGCCAGCCCCTCGGCGTTCCGCAGCCCGCGGGCGAACAGCCGACCACCGCTGCCGTCCGGATTGTATACGTAGATCGAGGCGCGGACCGGATTGCTCTGGGTATCGCTGACGCAGACGTTGCAGGTGGACCCGATGGAGACGTAGAGCTTTGCCGGTGAGCGGATCCAGCGCGATGTTCTTGAGCTCGTGGCCATACTGGCCGCCCAGGCCGGGAGAGGACGCATCGGGAAGTCCCGGACACGACGATTTGCCGGCTCCGCATCGTCAGATCGCCGTTCACGTAGACTGCGCGGCTGACCCGGTTCTTCTCGGAGACGTACAGGTACATGGTGCTGCCCGACTTGTAGAACACCATGTCATGCGGGCTCTGCAGCCCGTTCACGAAGGTCGACAGGACAGCGGCGACTCCGCGTTCCATTGGGACGGAGCAGCATGATGCTGCCCGCCGCCTGGCCTGCGATACCAGGGTGCGCCCGTCGGGGGTCACAGCGAGGAACCGGGCCCCGGTAACCCGGGCAAAGACCTGGATCGAGAAGTCCCGTGGGAATGGTCAGGGAACGGGTCACGTCGAACGGGGCGGTGGCGAAGGCGCGGAGCGACCTGTACCGGTACCGTGACGAACTGGGTCGGGCCGGGCCCGAAGGCGTTGGCGGTGACCTGGTCCTCGGTGGAGTTGGGACCCGGCGGACTGGTCAGGGTTACAAGCGATCAATGCGGGCGCCGGCCAGGGCGATGCGAGAGCAGGGAGACGCATGGGTACCGCGTCCGGATGGGGACACGAACACGAGCTAAGACGCTAGTGAAGGGATGACCATTTTCCTGTGACGAAACTCACGTTTCGGAAAGGCGAATGGCCGACGCTGTGAGCAAGGCTCGAGGCGGAAGCTCTGCTGAACGGTTGCCCATTCGACCATTCCGCCACTCACCTTCTACAATTTCGGCAGCGTCACCCCCGTCTGCTTCTGATACTTTCCGGCCTTGTCCTTGTAACTCACCTCGCACACGTCGTCCGCGTCGGCCTCGAAGAACAGCACCTGGCAGATCCCCTCGTTGGCGTAGATCCGGGCCGGCAGCGGGAGTGGTATTGGAGATTTCAAGCGTGACATGTCCTTCCCACTCGGGCTCGAACGGCGTCACGTTGGTGATGATGCCGCAGCGGGCGTAGGTGCTCTTGCCCACGCAGATGGTCAGGACGTTACGCGGGATCCGGAAGTACTCCACCGACCGGGCCAGGGCGAAGCTGTTCGGCGGCACGATGCAGACCTCACCCTCGAATTCGACGAAGCTCCGGCTGTCGAAGTCCTTGGGGTCGACTATTGCCGAGAGCACGTTGGTGAAGATCTTGAACTCGGGCGCCACCCGCATGTCATAGCCGTAGGACGACACCCCGTAGGAGATCACCTTACGCCCGTGGGCGTCCACCGAGCGGACCTGGCCCTCGACGAAGGGGTCGATCATCCGTGTTCCTGGGCCAAGCGGCGGATCCAGCGGTCGGACTTGATGGACATAGTGGGGGGCGGACAGGCGGTGAGGCGGACATGGCGGACGGAAGGAAAGAATTGGGTTCCGTCCCCGGGGACGGGCGAGCAATATAGAGGGTGCGGAGTGCCGGTGGCACTCCGAACGCCGAGGCTACCGTTCGTCCTTGGCGGACATTAACTTACCGCCCTGCACGTGAATCTTTTCACGAACCGGGGCTTCATCGATGCTCCAACCATACATCCCGTTGTTACTGGTCATCGCGCTCGTCATCGCGAACGCGATCCTCATGCTGGCTGTTTCCCACATCTTCTCGACCTACCGCCGCACCCCCGGGAAGATTGCGCCCTATGAGTCGGGCATGCCGGTGCTGGGCCAGGCCCGAGAGCGCTTCTCGGTCAAGTTCTATCTCGTCGCAATGCTGTTCATCGTGTTCGACATTGAAACCGTCTTCATGCTTCCGTGGGCGGCGGCCTTCCAGCAGATGAAGGAGATCCGCGGCCTCCTGCTGGTCGAGATGTTTGTGTTCGTCCTGATCCTTGCGGTCGGATACGTGTACGTCTGGAAGCGGGGAGCGTTGGAATGGAATTGACCCCACCGGGCGGTCCGGTCACTACCGAAGTGTCCGGGGTTTCCCCCAACTGGGTGACCGCCAAACTCAGCGATCTCACCAACTGGGCCCGTAAGAATTCGCTCTGGCCGATGCCGTTCGGGACCGCCTGTTGTGCCATCGAGTTCATGGCCACGGCCGCCAGCCGCTACGACATCGCCCGGTTCGGGATGGAGCGCCAGGCCTTCTCCCCGCGCCAGTCGGACGTGCTGATCTGCGCCGGCCGGCTGCCCTTCAAGCTGGCGCCGGTGATCCGGCGGATCTGGGATCAGATGCCTCAGCCCAAATGGTGCATCTCGATGGGTGCCTGCGCCTCGACCGGCGGCATCTTCGATACCTATACCATGGTACAGGGCATCGACACGATCATCCCGGTGGACGTCTACGTGCCGGGGTGCCCGCCACGCCCCGAGGGCCTGCTCTACGGCATCCTGCTGCTTCAGAAGAAGATCTCCGGGCGAAAGCATCACCGATGACGATCTGCGCCAGGAGCACACGGTAGGGCCCGAGGGACTCTTCCTTCCTGCCAACCGGATCGACGAGCTCTCCGAGCCGTTCGGCAATTCGGTGCACCAGACGAGGTCGGCGTGAGCCCCAGTCGCCTGGAGCCGTCGCCCTCGATTCCGGCGCTCAAGTCCCGCTTCGGCACGGCCATCGTTGCGGCACGAGGTCTCCTGCGGAGACAGCGATCGCCTACCTGGCGCGTGACCGGGCCCACGAAATCCTGGCCTGGCTCAAGGACGACCCGGCTCAGCGCTTCGACTATCTCACCGACGTGACCGCGGTCGAGTATCGCGACATTGAGCGGCCGCTCGAGGTGGTCTACCAGCTGCGGTCGCTGGACCGGAAAGCGGACCTGCGCTGCAAGATCGAGCTGGACAAGCGGACGACCCTCGAGGTCGATTCGGTGTGGGACCTGTGGAAAGGGGCGGATTGGCTGGAGCGGGAGGTCTTCGACATGTTCGGCGTCGGCTTCCGGGGTCATCCGGATCTGCGCCGGATTCTCATGTGGGAGACCTATTCGGAGGGCTTTCCCCTGCGGAAGGATTTCCCGCTCCGCGGCCACTTCAGCCGCGCGGAGCAGACCCGGCAGGCCCTCGCCGCGAATCCCGAAGCGCACTACTCCCTGGAAGAATTGAGCATCGTCGAGTCCTATCATGAGCTGCCGGCCGACGTGCGCGAGCGCCTGAGCCGGGGCGAGCGGGGGACCCTGCGATGAGCCTGCGCACGGTGGAGATGGCGCTCAGCACGCCCGGGCTCGACGCGCAGGGGTAACGTGCGGCAGGTCCCGGTCGGCATCCAGCTGCCCAAGGTGCCGGAGCCGGCCGACGAGATGAACGCCGAGCACATGCTGATCAACCTGGGCCCCCAGCATCCGGCGACCCATGGCGTGCTCCGGCTGGTGGTCGAGTTGGACGGTGAGACGGTGATCCGGGTCGTGCCCCACGTCGGGCTACCTGCACAGCGGGTTCGAGAAGCTGGGTGAGTATCGGCACTACAACCAGATCGTGCCGCTCACCGACCGGACCGACTATCTGTCGCCGATGGCGAACAACGTCTGCCTGGCGCTGGCGGCGGAGAAGCTGATGGGGATCGAGATCACCGAGCGGTGCACCGTGCTCCGGGTGATCGCCTGCGAGATGAGCCGGATCATCTCCCACCTGGTCTGGTTGGGCACCACCGGCATCGATATCGGGGCCTATACCCCGTTCCTCTGGACCTTCCAGCAGCGGGAGCGGATCTACAACCTGCAGGAAGCGTGGACCGGCGCGCGGCTCACCACCAGCCTGACTCGGGTGGGTGGCCTGATGGCCGACATTCCCGACGGCTGGGAGGCGGGTCTTGGCGAGTTCTGCCGCACCTTCCCCCAGACCCTGGATGACGTGGACCGGATGTTTACCCGGAACGCCATCTGGGTCGGCCGGACTCAGAACGTCGGTGCCATCGGGCCCCAGGACGCGATCAACTACTCGCTGTCCGGGCCCATGCTGCGCTCAGCGGGCGTCGACTACGATGTCCGGAAGGATCGCCCCTACCTCGGCTACGAGGACTACACCTTCGACGTGCCGGTCGGGGAGCACGGCGATTGTTACGATCGCTACATCGTCCGGATGGAGGAGATGCGGCAGTCGGTCCGCATCCTGGAGCAGGCCCTGGACCGGCTGGAGCGACTCAAGGGCGCTCCGATCAACGTGACGTGACCCCCGTCTGATCCTGCCGCCCAAGTCGCGCGCGATGAGCGATATGGAAGCCATGATCTTCCACTTCAAGCAGGTAATGGAAGGTGTGAAGGCGCCCCCGGGCGAGGCCTACATGGGGATCGAGAACCCGAAGGGCGAGCTGGGCTACTACTTCGTCTCCGACGGTACCGCCAAGCCGGTGCGCTGGCGCATCCGTCCCCCGTCTTTCATCAACCTGGCCTGCCTGCCCCAAGCTCTGCGAGGGCGTGCTGCTGTCCGACGTGATCGCGATCAACGCCAGCGTGGACATCGTCATGGGAGAGATCGACCGATGAGTTCGGCTCACGTCGAGGAGGAATACCAGCCGGTCTTCGTCGGGGAGGGGCGACAGGAGCTCGAGGCGCTGTTCCCCAATTTCCCGACCAAGATGGCGTGCCTGCTGCCGGCGCTGTGGATCGTGCAGCGGCGCCGGGGCTGGATCTCCGAGGGCGCGATGGCCGAGGTGGCCGAGGTGCTCGGGCTCACACCGGCGTACGTGAAGGGCGTGGTGACGTTCTACACGATGTACCACACCCATCCGGTCGGACGCCACTTCATCCAGGTCTGTACCACCTCGCCCTGCAACATCTGCGGCGCGGAAGACGTGGTGAAGGCCTTCCTCAAGCACACCGGATGCGGCGAGCTGGGTGCCACCAGTCCCGATGGCCGCTTCACCATGATCGAAGTCGAGTGCCTCGGCGCCTGCGGTTTCGCGACGCCGGTGTTGATCGACGACGACTTCATCGAAGGCGTAACTCCGGAACGGGTGCCGGGCATTCTCCAGGGGTACAAGTAATGGGGTTCCCCCATCCCAGTCATCCGAAAGAAGAGCCGATTCTCTCCCGCTACTTCGGAGACGCGGGCGCGCGCAGCTTCGACGGCTGGGTGAAGCGCGGCGGCTACGAGGGATTCAGGAAGGCGCTGGGCATGACGCCCGAGGCGGTGATCGAAGAGATCAAGAACTCCGGGCTCCGCGGGCGTGGCGGCGCCGGGTTCCCCACCGGCCTCAAGTGGTCGTTCATGCCGAAGAACAGCGGCAAACCCCACTACCTCTGCTGCAACGCCGACGAATCGGAACCCGGCACGTTCAAGGATCGCGAGATCATGCGGTGGACGCCCCACGCCCTGCTGGAGGGCTGCGCGCTGGCCTGCCACGCGATCGGCGCCGAGCGGGGATACATCTACGTGCGGGGCGAGTTCACCGTCGAGTACCGCATTCTGAGCGGCGGCCATCCAGGAGGCCTACGACAAGGGCGCGCTGGGTGCCAATGCCTTCGGCAGCGGCAAGCGGATCGACCTGGTGCTGTTCCGGGGAGCCGGCGCCTACATCTGCGGCGAAGAAACCGCCCTGATGAACTCCATCGAGGGCCGCCGCGGCAATCCCCGCATCAAGCCGCCGTTCCCCGCCGCCGCTGGCCTCTTCGGAATGCCAACGACGATCAACAACGTGGAGACCCTGGTCGCGACTCCGCACATCATCGTGCGGGGCGCCGAGTGGTACAAAGGGCTCTGCCGGGGAAATCCCAAGAGTACCGGAACCAAGCTGATCTCGGTCTGCGGGCACGTGCAGCGTCCGGGCAATTACGAAGTCGTGATGGGCAGCTCCATGAAGGAGCTGATCTACGACATGGCGGGCGGCATGCGGCCGGGCCGAACCCTCAAGGCGGTGATTCCCGGCGGCTCCTCGGTGCCGATCATGACCGCGGCCGAGGTCGAGGACTGCCAGCTCGACTACGAAGGTGTGGTCGCCGAAGGGCTCGATGCTGGGATCGGGCGGGATGATCGTCATGGACGACTCGACCGACCTGGTCTACCAGATCATGCGGCTCGCCCGCTTCTACGCCCACGAATCCTGCGCCCAGTGCACCCAGTGCCGCGAAGGCACGGCGTGGACCACCCGCATCATGGAGCGGATTCTGGCGGGGAAGGGGCGGATCGAGGATCTGGACCTGCTGCTCGACCTGTCCGACAACATGACCGGCAAGACCATCTGCGTGCTGAGCGATTCCTGCGCGGCGCCAGTGGTGAGCGGGATCAAGAAGTTCCGCGGCGAGTTCGAGGCGTACTTGAATGGGAATCGGAAGACGGCAATGGCGGTGTAGAAGCAGCCATTAGCCGTTAGCTATTAGCTCCAATCGCTAACAGCTAATGGCTGACGGCTAACAGCTAGTCGCTCTGTCCTGGAACTATGACCGAAAACGTCAACGTCACCATCAACGGCCTCACCGTGGCCGTCCCCAAGGGGACGACCATCATCGAGGCCGCCAAGCAGGCCGGGGTGCTGGTCCCCCACTACTGCTATCACCCGTCGCTGCCATCGCCGGCGGTGTGCCGCATGTGCCTGGTCGAGGTCGAGAAGGCGCCCAAGCTCATGCCGGCCTGCGTCACGACCGTGGCCGAGGGCCAGGTGGTGCACGTGGACAGCGAGCGTGGCCAAGAAGGCGCGCGAGGGTGTGCTCGAGCTGCTGCTGATCAATCATCCGCTCGACTGTCCCATCTGCGATCAGGCCGGCGAGTGCGAGCTGCAGAACTACGTCTTCCAGGAAGGCCGAGCCGGTACTCGGTACAGCGAGTACGCCAAGCGGTACAATCCGGTCGAAGAGTTCGGACCCGACGTGCTCTACGTCGCCAACCGGTGCATCCTCTGCACCCGTTGCGTGCGGTTCATGGACGATGTCGCGGGCGAGGCGGTCCTGAACGTTTCCGAACGGGGAGACCGGGCCTTCATCGGCATCGATCCCGGATCACGAGCTGGACCATCCGTGGGCCGGCAACGTGGTGGATCTCTGCCCGGTCGGCTCGCTCATCTCGAAGGACTTCCTGCACAAGGCTCGGGCCTGGGATCTGGACAAGACCGCCAGCGTCTGCACCGGGTGCAGCCAGGGCTGCAACATCCTGATCGATACCCGCGATGCGGCGGTGGTGCGCCTGCGGCCGCGGCCGAACCTCGAGGTCAATCGCCACTTCATCTGTGATCACGGCCGGATGAACTATCGCTGGATGAACCGGGGCGACCGGATCGAGGCGCCGCTGGTCCGCGACGGCCAGCGCCTTGTGGCCACCGACTGGGATCAGGCCCTGGGTCGGGTCGCGAAGGCGGTCCGTCAGGGAGGCACGACGGTCGTGCTCGCCTCCGGCCGTGCGTCGACCGAGTCTCTGGGCATGGTCAAGCGTCTGCTCGCGGGTACCAAGCTGACCGCTGCGGTCCAGCTGCCCCAGGGAGACGAAGCACCGCTCAAGGGCGTGCCCAATCTGGCGCTGCGACAGGAGCGGGCGCCCAATGGGGAAGGCGCGCGGCTGCTGGGGTATGACACGGAGTGGAGTGCGGCGCTCAAGGCCGCCACCGAGCGCGTCGCTGGTCGTCCTGCTCGATGTGGAGCTGACCGATGCCGAGGCGGCCCAGGTGAGCAAGGCCGGCACGCTGGTGGTCTTCGGAACGGTGCAGTCTCAGGAGCTGGCCGGGGCGTCCGTCGTCCTGCCCGTCACCAACGTCGCCGAGGAGATGCGGGACCTTCGTCAACCGCGATCGGCGAGTTCAGCGCTATGATCAGGCCAAGCCCAGCCCGGGCATGGCACAACCCGCCTGGTGGGTCGCGTCCGGCGCACTTGCGCTGGTGTCCGGCAAGCCCGGTCCCGCGAGTGTTGTCCGCGGCCTTCGATCTGCTGGCGGCGAGCGTGCCGGCTCTGAATGGGTCACCTTCGCCGGGCTTGGCTTCACCGGTCGCGTCGCCGATCGCCCGGTGACCGCGGGAGCCGCCTCATGACGCCCGAAATGAAGGGCTTCCTGCTCCTCACCGTGGTGAAGCTGCTCGCCATCTTCACCATCACCCTGATCGGGGTGGCGTACCTGACCCTGGTGGAACGGAAGGTCTGCGCCTGGATGCAGTACCGCCTGGGGCCCAACCGGGTGGGACCCAACGGATGGTTCCAGCCGCTCGCCGACGGGCTCAAGAACATTCTCAAGGAAGAGACGTTCCCCGCCGACTCGAACAAGATCCTGTTCGTGCTGGCGCCGGCGCTATCCCTGATTCCCGCGACGATGATGTCGCTGGTATTGCCCTGGGCGGCCCCGCTGCCGGTCGACTTCGACTTTTCTCTACCCCTGATCGGCCGCTTCGTCCATCACGGAGCCATGCCGATCGCGGTAGCCGACCTGCCGATCGGATTCCTGTTCGTCATCGCCATCGGCTCGATGGGGGTGTACGGCATCGCACTGGCCGGCTGGTCCTCCAATAACAAGTACAGCCTGCTCGGCGGCCTGAGGGCCAGCGCCCAGATGGTCTCCTATGAAGTGGCGATGAGTCTGAGTCTGATTCCCGTGGTGTTGCTCACCGGGAACGTTTCGTTCCGGGAGATCATCGCGCGGCAGCAGGACGGGCTCTGGTTCGTGCTGCCGCTCTTCCTGAGCTTCTTCATCTTCCTGGTGTCGGCCTTCGCGGAGACCAACCGGGTTCCGTTCGACCTGCCCGAGGCCGAATCGGAGCTCGTCGCAGGATACCACACCGAGTACAGCGCGATGAAGTTCTCGCTTTTCTTCATCGCCGAGTATGCCAACATGATCACCGCCTCGGCCATGATGGTGGTGCTCTTCTTCGGCGGCTGGGACATCCCCGGTCACTGGGACGAGGCCGGCGGCCTGGCTCCAGACGCTGGTCACCGGCCTGGCGATGTTCCTCAAGACCTTCTTCTTCATTTTCCTGTTCATCTGGATCCGGTGGACGCTGCCCTCGCTTCCGCTACGACCAGCTGATGTCACTCGGGTGGAAGGTGTTGATGCCGATCGGCCTCGCCTACGTGATGCTGGTGGGCCTCGGGATCTACGGTGTGGATACCTGGCTCGAGCGGCAGCTCCGACCGGTCAAGATGGGAGCGCTGTTCCTGCTCAATCTGCCTCTCATGTTCGTGGTTTTCCTGGTGCTCGACCGCGGGCACCTGATCAGCGGCTCGGCGGCCCGCCGGGCCCCGGCTCCCCGGGCGACGGCCGGTGTTGAGGAGGCGGCATGACGATTGGAGTGAAGGTGATGAAGCGGCCCGCGGCGCAGGTCAGCTACGTCCGCGCCACCCTCAAGGGCATGGGGCTCACGTTCAAGAAGCTCTTCGAGCCCAAAGTCACGATGCAATACCCGGAGCATAAGAGCACCGCGGACTACACCATCTCCCCACGCTGGCGCGGCACTCACCGGATGCTCACCGACGAGCAGGGCCGGTCCAAGTGCGTCGCGTGCGGGCTGTGTCCCCAGATCTGCCCGGCCAACTGCATCAAGCTGGTGCCCGGAGAAGACGAGGAAGGGAACCGCTATCCGCTGATCTACGAGATTGACGAATTCCGCTGCGTGTTCTGCGGGTATTGCCAGGAAGTGTGCCCCGAGGAAGCGATCCATGTGGGGGTCCACTTCGAGAACTCCGAGTACAGCAGAGACCGCTTCGTGTACGACCTCGAGCGGCTTTCTTCCCAGACGCACAGCGTGTCCACGCTGTGGGATCCCACCGATCCCAAGGGTGAATAGATGACTGAGGCGGTGTTCTACCTGTTCGCCACGGTGGCGGTGCTTTCGGCGCTGCTCTGCATTACGCAGCGCAATCCGATCGCGTCCGCGTTCTGGCTGATCTCCACCATGCTCTGCCTGGCCGGCATTTTCGTGCTGCTCAACGCCCAGTTCATCGGGATCATCCAGGTCCTGGTGTACGCCGGCGCGATCATGGTGCTCTTTCTCTTCGTCATCATGCTGCTCAACCTGGGCCGGGAAGCGAGCGACTTCAAACGCTGGCCGGTCTGGATCCTGGCGGCCGGAGTGGTGGTGCTGCTGCTGGCCGAGCTGGCCGCGCTGCCGCAATACAGCGCGGAGCGCCTGGCGCTGGAGTACACCGGCTCGAGCCGGCTCGCCGATCCCGCGATGGTGTTCGAGGCAGGGAAGACGGCCGCCGAGGCCGAACGTGACGCAGGGCGTCACCGGAGCCATCGCGGCCCCGCTGTTCCAGAACTATCTGATTCCCTTCGAGCTCACTTCGGTGCTCCTGCTCACCGCGATCGTCGGCGCGGTCGTGCTGGCCAAGCGGAGGGTCTGATGCTGATCGGCCAGGCGCTCGGCCTCTCGGCCATCCTGTTCACCATCGGCGTGGCCGGGGTGCTGCTCCGCCGTAACGCGATCGTGGTGTTCATGTGCATCGAGCTGATGCTCAACGCCGTGAACCTGAGCTTCGTCGCTCTGGCCCAGGCTCACGGGCTGGGCGGCCAGGTCTTCGTCTTCTTCGTCATGACGGTCGCCGCCGCGGAGGCCGCGGTAGGGCTCGCGATCATCATCGCCATGTTCCGGCACCACCGGTCGGTGGATCTCAAGAACATCAACCTGCTCAGGGGCTGATGCATCTGCATCTTCTCGCCGTTCTGGGGCAGGGCTCGGAGCCGGCGCTGTCGGGAAACCTGAATCTCCTGGTCGGCCTGATCCTCGGCCTTCCGTTGCTGGGGTTCCTGCTGAACGGCGCGCTCGCTCTCTGGCAGCCCCGGGCCAAGGCGGCGGTCTCGGTGATCGGGGCCGGGGTGCTGATCGGCTCCTTCGTCGCGGCAGTCGCTCGCCTACCGGCAACTGGCTCCGGTCTGGCACGCGGACCCCGAGGCCGCGCCGATCGTGACCTTCTGGAGCTGGCTCCCGGTCGGCGACCTCAAGGTGGATTTCTCCTTCCTGCTCGATCACTCTGTCGATGGTGATGCTGCTGGTGGTGACAGGCGTCGGAAGCCTGATCCACCTCTTCAGCATCGGGTACATGAAGGCGGACGACGGGTACCCGAGGTACTTCGCATACCTCAACCTGTTCGTCGCCTTCATGCTGGTGCTGGTGCTGGGGGCCAGCTTCCCGATGATGTTCATCGGCTGGGAAGGGCGTCGGGCTCTGCTCCTACCTCCTGATCGGCTTCTGGTTCAGCGAGAAGGCCAATGCCGACGCGGGCAAGAAGGCCTTCATCGTGAACCGGATCGGCGACTTCGGCTTCCTGATCGCGATGTTCCTGGTCTGGCAGGCGTTCGGGAGCTCTGAACTTCGCGCGACGTGTTCAGCCGGGCGCCGGAAGTCCTGCCGGCCGGCGGTGCCCTGGTTACCGCGATTACCCTGTTCCTCTTCCTGGGCTGCACCGGAAAGTCGGCCCAGATTCCTCTCTATATCTGGCTGCCGGACGCCATGGCCGGGCCCGACGCCGGTCTCCGCCCTGATCCACGCCGCCACGATGGTGACCGCCGGCGTGTACCTGGTCGCACGGGCCAACGTGCTCTTCGCCCTGGCGCCGGTGAGTCAGACCGTCGTCGCCGGGGATCGGCGCCCTCACCGCGCTTTTCGCCGCCACGATCGGGCTGCGCCAGTACGACATCAAGCGGGTCCTGGCCTATTCCACGGTCTCCCAGCTCGGCTACATGTTCCTGGGCGTCGGGACCGGCGCCATCACAGCGGGCATTTTCCACCTCGCCACCCACGCGTTCTTCAAGGCGCTGCTGTTCCTCGGTTCGGGAAGCGTCATTCACGCGATGCACCACGCGTATCACGCGACCCACTCGCATGAGGACGCGCAGGACATGCGCAACATGGGCGGGCTGCGCCACCATCTCCCCGTGACCTGGGTGCTGATGTGGATCGCGACCCTCGCCATCGCGGGGATTCCTCCCTTCGCCGGATTCTTCTCCAAGGATGAAATCCTCGCCTTCGCCTTCGGGCGCGGCGAACACGAGCCGATCTTCCGGGTCTTCTGGGCCATGGGTGCCACCGCCGCGCTGATCACCGCGTTCTACATGGCGCGGCTCATGGCGATGACTTTCCACGGAGAGAACCGGACCGGAGAGAAGGAAAAGGAGCACCTGCACGAGGCTCCGTGGATCATGACCGGGCCGCTGGTGCTCCTCGGCCTGCTCAGCCTGGCCGGTGGCTGGCTCAACCTCCCCGAATTCGCTCGCGCGCTGGGTCCGACCGAGCTGCTGCATCACTGGCTCGAGCCGGTAACCAGCAGGGCAACCGAGCTGGTCGGAGAGCCGCTGTTGCCCCACGGTTCCACCGAGACGACGCTGGTCGCGATCGCGGTGGCGATCGCCATCATCGGATTGGTCTGGGGCTTCCGCAGCACGGTCGGCCGGGCGGTCGTCCCGGCCCGCCAGGCGGCGCCCGACCAGGGATTCTGGAAAGTGCTCTACCACAAGTACTACATCGACGAGCTGTACGATGCGATCATCGTGCGGCCGTTGATGACATTCTCCCGAGTCGTCCTGTGGCGGAAGGTGGACCAGGGCATCATCGATGGCGCCGGAGTGAATGGGTCCGCCGGGCTCATGCGAGCCCTCGGATGGATTGGCGGCAGGCTGCAGACCGGCCAGGTGGGCGTCTATCGTCGCGGTATTCGTGGTCGGCGCGCTGTACGTGCTGGGCCGGCTGGTCTGGTAAGCCTCGGCACTTTCTGACTGGAAAGCCATGCAAGACTTTCTCTTCGGACTGAACTACCAGAGCTGGGTCCTGACGGCGCTGCTGGTGCTGCCGCTGGTTGGCGTCGTGCCGGTCTTGCTGGCACCCTCCGCGGGCGCCAAGCACATCGCTCTCGTCGTCACCATCCTGGAATTCCTGCTCTCGGCTGGGCCTCTGGTGGGCCTTCGATCCGACCTCCGGCGGCATCCAGTTCGGCACCGTTGCGCCGTGGCTCCCCCAATGGGGGATCAACTACCGCGTCGGCCTGGACGGCATCTCGCTCTTCATGGTGCTGCTCTCCACCGGCCTGATGCCGCTCGCGGTGCTGGGAAGCTGGAAATACATCACCGAGCGGGAGCGGGGCTACTACGCCCTCATGCTGACCCTGACGACGGGCATGCTCGGGGTGTTCATCGCACTCGACCTGTTCGTCTTCTACGTCTTCTGGGAAGTGATGCTGATCCCGATGTACTTCATCATCGGGGTCTGGGGCGGAAAGAACCGGCTCTACGCGGCGATCAAGTTCTTCATCTATACCATGCTCGGCTCGCTCCTCATGCTGGTGGCGATCCTGGTCATGGTCTGGAAGATCGCCGAGTCGACCGGAACGATCTCCTTCGCTTACGCCGACCTGCTGGAGAAGCGCGCCGACAGCTGGGTCCCCTGGCTCCCTGGCTCTTCGCGGCGTTCTTCCTGGCGTTCGCGATCAAGGTGCCGATGTTCCCGTTCCACACCTGGCTGCCCGACGCGCACGTCGAGGCTCCCACCGCGGGCAGCGTGATCCTGGCCAGCATCCTCCTCAAGATGGGTACCTACGGCTTCCTCCGTTTCGCCGTGCCCTTCTTCCCGGAGGTCGCGCTGAGCCCGGTCGTCACCACAATCGTGCTGGTCTCGGCTGTCGTCGGCATCATCTACGGCGCCCTGGTGGCCATGGTCCAGCCCGATGTGAAGAAGCTGGTGGCGTACTCCTCGGTGAGTCACCTGGGCTTCGTAATGCTCGGCATCTGGGCCGGATCGCTGCAGAGCGTGCAGGGCGCGCTGATGATCATGATCGGTCACGGCCTCTCCACCGGTGCGCTTGTTCTTCCTGATCGGCATGCTGTACGAGCGGCGCCACACGAGGGAGATCGCGGCATATGGCGGCCTGGCCGGTGTGGTGCCGGTGCTGAGTCTCATCTTCGTCGTGACCTCACTCGCCTCGATCGGACTCCCCGGCCTGAACGGCTTCGTGGGCGAGTTCCTGGTGCTGCTGGGCAGTTTCGGCCGGCATCCCTGGGCGACCGGCCTTGCCACCACCGGAGTGATCTTCGCGGCGATGTACCTGCTTCCCGCGGTCCAGCGGATCTTCTTCAACAAGCTGGACAATCCCGCCAACCAGCACCTGTCCGACCTGACACCGCGCGAGCTCTGGGTGATGTTGCCGCTGGTCTTTGGGATGGTATGGCTCGGCCTCTATCCCAAGCCGGTCCTGGCCCGCATGGAAGCTGCGTCGAAGCGGTATGTCGAGCTGACTCAACCGGGAAGGGACCGCTACTCCGCCCCGAGTGATGAAGTCCACGCGGAGCGCAATCGATGAATCCGATGCTGGATCTCAACTCTCCGATGGGGATGACGATCTCGCTCGCCCCGGAGATCGTGCTGTCGGTGTGCGCCATGCTGGTGCTGCTGGTGGTGAGCTGGCGCCATCGTACCCCGGCGGATAGCCGCCTCGCCGGCTGGCTCAGCGCTGCCTCCCTGATCGCCACCGGCGCCGTTCTCGCCTGGTTGGCCAACCAGCGATTCGAGAGCGAAGGCCTCGCCTTCATGATCGCCATGGACGGCTTCCGCTACCTGGCTTCGGCAGTGGTTCTCGTCACTGCGCTTGCCAGCACGCTCCTTTCGATCGGCTACCTGGAGCGCGAAGGGCTCACCGCACCCGAGTATTACGTGCTGCTCCTGCTGGGAACCGTCGGCATGCTGTTCATGACGGCTTCCCAGGACCTCATCGTCTTCTTCCTCGCGCTGGAGACGATGTCGATGGCGGTCTACGTCCTCGCGGGCTACGACCGGAAGAGCCCGGCCTCCTCCGAGGCCGGCCTCAAGTACTTCCTCATCGGTGCCTTTGCCTCCGGCTTCCTGCTTTACGGCATCGCCTTGCTCTATGGCTCGACCGGCAGCACCAACCTGGTGCTGGTGGGAGCCCAGTTCGCCGACCGGCCCATACCCGCTATGGCTCTGATCGGCATGGGAATGCTGCTGATCGGGTTCGGGTTCAAGGTGGCGGCCGTCCCCTTCCACATGTGGACCCCGGACGTCTACGAGGGAGCGCCGACACCCGTAACGGGATTCATGGCGACCGGAGTCAAGGCGGCGGCGTTCGTCGCGTTCGCCCGGGTGCTGCTTTCCTGCTTCCCTCAGGCAGCACCGCAGTGGCGGCCGGTCATCTGGGTGCTGGCCGTGGTGACGATGATTCTGGGCAATCTGGTCGCACTCAATCAGAAGTCACTCAAGCGGCTGCTCGCGTACAGCTCGGTCGCCCACGCCGGCTATCTGCTGGTCGCGCTCTGGCCCGGCAGCCCGCTGGGTACTGCATCGCTGATGTTGTATCTCGTCGCCTACGGCGTTACCACGCTCGCGGCCTTCGGCATCCTGAGCGCGCTGGGCACCGGTGGCGAGCGGGACGTCACTCTCGACGACATCTCCGGGCTGGCTCAGAGCCGTCCCTGGCTCTCCTTCGCTCTCGCGGTCTGTATGCTGTCCCTGCTGGGTTTCCCCGGAACCCTGGGCTTCATCGGCAAGTGGTACATCCTCTCCGCGGTGATCGCGGAGAAGAACTTTGCCCTCGCCGTTGTCCTGGTGCTCACCACCCTGGTATCGGCGGGATACTACCTGCCGGTGATCATGGCGATGTACATGCGTCCAGCCCGGGCTCCGCTGGTCTACCATGCGGTTCGGCTGGCACCCGCCGCGGCGGGGACGGTGGCCGTCGCCATCATCGCCACGCTCGTCTTCGGGGTCTGGCCGACCGAACTCCTCAACGCCGCGGGAGCCAGCGCGGCGTCGCTGCTGAATGGCGCTGCCTCCGCGGTAGCCGGCCGCTAGGAGCGGGCGTGCAGGCCCCACGCTCCATTTTCCGCCAATACGACATCCGGGGGTTGGTCGACAAGGAACTGACCCCCGACTTTGCCCTCGCCCTGGGGCGCGCATACGCCACGGCGGCGTGGGAACGGCTGGGACGCGCGCCGGTTCTCGCGGTCGGGCGAGACAACCGCCCCTCGGGTGAGAGCCTCGCGGCCGCCGTTCGTTCCGGGATCGCCCAGACTGGTGCTACGGCGGTGGATGTCGGGATGCTGCCGACCCCGGCGCTCTACTTCGCCGTTCACGCGCTGAAAACCGATGGTGGCGTTCAGGTCACCGGCTCACACAATCCGCCCGAGTTCAACGGGTTCAAGATGGTACTCGCCGGTGAGTCCCTGCACGGCGAGGGCATCGCCGCGCTCTACGACGTCATTACCGAGGAGACCTGGCGGACGGGCAGGGGAAGCGAGACACACGACACATCCGTGCTCTCCGCCTACCGCGAAGCCATCGTCGAGCGCAATCGGCTGCATCGAGCGGTGCAGGTTGTCGTGGACTGCGGCAATGGAGCTGGGAGTCTGATCGCCGTCTCGACTCTGCGGACCCTCGGGGCGGAAGTGACGCCCCTCTTCTGCGAATCTGATGGAACCTTCCCCAACCACCACCCGGACCCCACTGTTCCGGAGAACCTGGCCGACCTTCAGGCCGCGGTCCGGAGAACCGGCGCGGAACTGGGCATCGCCTTCGACGGTGATGCCGATCGGATCGGCGCGGTGGACGATTCGGGGCAGATCATCTACGGCGACCAGCTGCTGGTGCTCTACGGCCGCGACGCCGTGCGACGATTTGGTGTCGGTGTGCCGGTCATCTTCGATGTAAAGTGCTCGGAGATCCTTCCCCAGATGCTGCGTGCCGCGGGGGCGCGGCCGGAGTTGTGGAAGACCGGCCATTCGCTCATCAAGGCGAGGATGAAGGAGCTTGACGCACCCCTGGCCGGCGAGATGAGCGGACACATGTTCTTTGGTGGAGATTACTTCGGGTTTGATGATGCGCTCTTCGCGGCTGCTCGCCTGCTCGAGATCGTATCCGCGGAACCGGGTGGACTGAGCCGATTACTGGCCGATATTCCCAAGACCTTCGCGACTCCCGAGATCCGGGTGGATTGCCCGGACGAAACCAAGTTCCAGGTGGTGAAGGATGCAGCCGCGTGGTTCGGGGCCCGCTATCCGGTCAACAGCATCGACGGGGTCCGCATGACCTTTCCCAAGGGCTGGGGGCTGATCCGCGCCTCCAACACCCAACCCGTACTGGTTCTCCGGTTCGAAGCCAGTGATGCGGCCTCTCGCGATGAATACCAGGCCGAGGTCCTGGGCTGGCTGGCAGGAAGGGTATGAGTCGTCGCGGGGTCACGATCGCGCTGATCCTCTCGGCCGTCGTCATCCTGCTCTTCGTGGGGCGCTGGGGAGCGGCCCTCCTGGCGGATCGCTGGTGGGCGGAGCTGGTCTCGCCCGAGGCCTCCCGCTTCGTAATGGATTGGAATCTCCTCCGCTTCACCCTCGAGGCGGGCGGCGTCCTGGTGGCCTGCGCGTGGTTCATCGGTCACCTGTTGATCGTATTCCGCGCCATCGGCTCGGTTCAGGTTCCCCGGCAGCTGGCCAATCTCGAGATCCGCGAGGCCCTCAACACCCGAGTCCTCGTGATCGGGGGTGCCGCGTGCGGAGCCCTGCTGGGCTTCATCGTCGGTCGGGGACTGGGTGGGTGGACTCCGACACTGGCCTTGGCCTGGACCGGGGTGCGCTACGGCGAGACCGAGCCGCTCCTCGGTCACGACCTCGGGTTGTACCTGGCCCAGCTCCCGCTTTGGCGAGCGCTGCACGGCCACGCCCTCCTGCTCGTCCTGCTCGGCTTGGCGGGAGTGCTGACCCTTTACATCGCCATTGGTGCGGTGCGCTGGACCGACGGTCACCTCGCCCTGAATGATCACGCGCGGATTCATCTCGGTGTATTGCTGGCGGCGCTGGCCCTCTGTCTGGTCTGGGGATACCTGCTCGAACCGTACGAGCTGGTCTCCGGCATCGGTGGCGGCACCCAGCTCGGTCTCTTCAACTATCAACGGATCACCACACAGATCCTGGCCGGCGTTGCCCTCATGGCCGCCGCGCTCTCGCTGGTTTGGGCATGGCGGGCTAATCACGTCCTTATGGCCGCGGGTTGGGGCGTGCTCATTACGGTCTCACTCGTCGGTCATCACGTCTTCCCGGCATTATTGGCCGGCGCTCGCCCCTCACCGGTGGATCAGATGGATCGCCGGCGGCTCGAGACCCTGGCGTACGGTCTCACCGGCCTGCGGGACTCGACGAGTGACCGGCCCGATGCCGCGGCCCGAATGCCCAGCCCGCCATCGCTCTGGTCCGCCTTGGTCGTCACTCGGCTTCCCGCGTCCGACTCCGGAGAGGTGCTTGGAGCAGACCGTGCCGTGCTGCCGGTGCTGCGCCGCCCCCGGCCGGTATGGCTCGTCGTCCGAAGCGATGGATCGCAAGGGTCGAGTGTTACCGCCATCGCCGACGACCAGACGAGCGTTGACGGCAAACCCCTCTACTACCCTGGGGGCGACAGCATTCCCTCGACGCAACCGGCCACTCGCCTGCGCCTCAGCCGAAGCGCGGTGTGGCCCGGAGCGCCAAATGTCGTCTTGGACACGGCACCCGGAGGCGTTCGGGTAGGTGGAGTACCCCGCCGCCTGGTGCTCGCATGGGCGCTCCAATCCAGCACCCTGCTTGGGCGAATCGAAAACGACGCCCGGGCTCGATGGTATCTCACCCCGGCGGCGCGGCTCGATCGACTCGCGCCGTTTGCCTCGTGGAGCGTCGCCGTTCCCCGGATCGTGAATGGCGATCTGGTCTGGATCGCCGACGGATACATCTCCTCCCAGACTTTCCCGATCGCCAGTCGAGTCCGTTGGCGAGGTCAGCGAATTGGTACGCTGCGAGCCGACTTCGTAGGAATCATCGAGGCGGAGTCGGGAGAGACCCAGATCTACCTCAGGCACACCGCCGATAAGGTCGCAGAGGCTTGGCAGGACATCGCCGGCGGGGTGGTACGACCGGCGAATTCGATTCCGCCGGAGATTGGACGGGTTGTGCCCTATCCGGCCGAGCTGCTGCAGGTGCAGGGAAGGGTGATGGAGGGATCGGACTGGGGAATAGGAAGAATGGTTTCCCGGCCCGACTCGCTCGGTGGCGGCAACCCGGTCCCCGAGTCGGTTTGGGAGCCGGATACCTCCGGCCTTCAGTCTCTGGTCGTTTTCGAGAGCGAGGGAGAGCGCTCGGTCGCGTCCCTGCTTCAGGCTCGGATGGTGGACGGTTGGGAAACGCTGAAGCTGGTGCGATTCGACAGCGCCAGCACGCTGCCCTCACCCCAGATGCTGGAAAGCCGATGGGGCCGCTTCCCAACCTATGAACAGATCCGCGACTCGGTGCTTGGCTCCGGTGGCCAGCTGCAGGCCGTTCCGGTGCGTTACTGGCTCAGTCCGGCAGGGCTGGGAGCCTACCAGCCGCATGTCGCGTGGAATCCCGGCGAGAGCCCTACCCTGGTCTGGGTGAGCATCGCGAGTCAGGGACGGGGCGGGGCAGGTCACGACCTGTTCGAGGCGTGGCAAAACATGTTTGGCATCACGGCACCCCTGGTGGCCGCCGCGGGACACGCCAACCGGCTGGAAGAGGCACGACGCCTGATGGCCGCCGCGGATTCCGCGCTGAAACGAGGGGATATGGCGGCGTTTGGCCGTGCCTTCGACGCGCTCCGGCGGGTACTCAACGCCCGGGACGATCGCTCGCAGTTCTGAGCTTGTTACCGCCCTAGCCGACCGCTAGTTTCCCGCCCGCGCCGGCCCATCTTGTCTGCGGGACCAGGCTTCAGGTCGTTCACTTTCCACGAGGTCTTCCGTGAACCTCCACGAGTATCAGGGCCGGGTGTTGTTCCGGGCCGGTGGCATACCGATGCCCGACGGCGATGTCGCTGCAACTCCCGTCGAAGCGGAGGCCATTGCCCGACGCCTGAACGGCAAGGTCGTAGTGAAAGCGCAGGTACATGTCGGGGGTCGGGGAAAGGCGGGTGGAGTCAAGCTGGCATCTACGCCGGCCGAAGCGGGTGAGGCGGCGAAGCGGATCTTGGGAATGCAGATCAAAGGCCTCACGGTCCAGAAGGTCCTGGTCGTCCCAGCCGCCGACATCGCAAGTGAAGCCTACGCCGGATTGATCCTCGACCGCGCCACCCAGCGCCCGGTCTTCATGGTGAGTGCCGCGGGTGGGATAGACATCGAAGAAGTCGCGGCGACGACTCCCGAGAAGATTACTCGCCTAGCGGTGGATCCGCGTTATGGGTTGTTACCGCACCAGGCGCTGACGCTCGCCTTCACTCTCTTCAGTGATATCGCCCAGGTTCGTGCCACGGCAAAGATCCTGGAGCAACTCTACCAGATATTCGTGTCCAACGGATGCACCCTGACGGAGATCAACCCGCTGGTTCGAACTCCGGATGGCCGGGTGCTGGCGCTCGATGCCAAGGTGATCATCGACGACAACGAGCTCGACCGCCGGCCCGATCTGGCCCAGTTGCGGGACGAGAGCGCCGAAGAGCCCAGCGAGGTCGCCGCGCGCAAGGCAAACCTGACCTTCATCAAGCTGAGTGGCAACGTCGGTTGCGTGGTAAACGGCGCTGGACTCGCGATGGCCACGATGGACCTGGTGCAGTACTACGGCGGAGCACCGGCCAACTTTCTCGATATCGGCGGTAGCTCAAACCCGGAGAAGGTCGTCAACGCCCTCAAGATCATCACATCGGATCCGGCGGTGAAGGCAATCCTCTTCAACATCTTCGGCGGGATTACCCGTACCGACGACGTCGCCAACGGCATCGTCACCGCAACCAAGCAATTCAAGGTGAACGTGCCCCTGGTAATCCGGCTCACCGGCACCAATGAGGAAGAGGCTGTGCGCATCCTGAAGGCCGCCGGGATGCAGGCCCTCAACGACATGGACGAGGCGGTTCAGAAGGTGGTTGCGGTGGCACGGGGGGCAACATGAGCATCTTCGCCGACGGAAACACCCGCCTCGTAGTCCAAGGCATCACCGGCCGTGATGGATCGTTCCACGCGCGACAGATGCTCGAGTACGGGACCCGCCTGGTTGCGGGAGTCACGCCGGGGAAGGGTGGTCAGACCTTCGAACCGGGAGTGCCGATCTTCAACACCGTCGCGGAGGCGGTCCGCGCCACCGAAGCGAACGCCTCGGTGATCTACGTCCCCCCCGCATTCGCGGCCGGCGCCATTTACGAAGCGGCCGACGCCGGGCTTTCCCTCATCGTGTGCATTACCGAGGGCATGCCGGTGATGGACCTGACCCGCGTCATGCCGTACGTCCGGGAACGAGGAGCTCGCCTGATCGGCCCCAATTGTCCCGGACTGATCACTCCTGGGGCTTGCAAGATCGGCATTATTCCGGGCAACATCTGCACCCCGGGACGGGTCGGACTCGTTTCCCGGAGTGGTACTCTCACTTATGAGGTGGTGCATCAACTCACCCGGAATGGGATGGGCCAGAGCACTTGCGTCGGGATCGGCGGCGATCCGCTGATCGGGACCAACTTCATCGACTGCCTGCGTGCCTTTCAGGACGACCCGGCGACCGATGCCATCGTCATGCTGGGTGAAATCGGTGGCACCGACGAGCAGAACGCCGCTGCTTTCGTGAAAGAGCATGTCTCCAAGCCGGTGGTCGGATTCATCGCGGGGCAAACGGCACCCAAGGGGCGTCGCATGGGGCACGCGGGAGCCATCATCTCTGGCTCATCGGGTACGGCGGAGGAAAAGCTCGCGGCATTCGAGGCGGCTGGAATCGGGGTCATGCGCCGGCCCGCGGACGTGATCGCGCTCCTCCGAAAACGGATGTGAGCGCAGCCGGGCTTCTGAGTCCCCGCCGGGTCCTGGTTCCGCTCGAGGCGCGGAGCCTTCCGGAGGCCGTCATGCAACTGGTGGCCGCCTGCGCCGCCGACGGGATGGTGGCGGATACCGCGCGGCTGGAAACAGTTATTGCCGAGGCATCGCCCGAAGACACCCTGACGGTGGGGGCCGACTTCTTCCTGCCCCACTTCAGGACCGACGCGGTGTCGGGAGTTGTGGTCGCTCTGGGGATCGCGCCGAAACCCATTTCGAGGTCTCCCAAAGCGAGGCGCAAGGCGCGCGGCGTGCTGCTCGTTGTTGCTCCGGTGAAGGAGGCGGCCGCGTACCTGCAAACCGTCGCCGCCTTCGCGCGGGTGCTGTCCGACGCCGAAGCGAGAAAAGCGATCTTCGGTGCCACCAGTCCGGAAGAGGTGATGGCGGTTCCCGCGCTGCGGGATCTGATGATCGAAGGACCGCTTCGGGTGGGAGACATCATGGCCCCCGTGATCAGTATTCCGCCCGAGACCTCGCTGGGCGATGCCGCGGCCCTGATGGTCCGGCGCAGCCTCGAGGCGCTTCCCGTGGTCGGCGAACGCAACGAGGTGCTGGGGCTCGTTTCCCAAGCCGAGCTGCTGGACTATCTAGTGCCATCCTACGTCCAGCAATTGACCACTGGGAAGGTCATGGCGGTACGCAGGGTCGCTGGCCGAGTGGTCGCGGACCCGCGTGACCTGCCGGTTCGCGAGGCGATGCGGCGCAACGTTATCTGTGTTGACGAGCATCAGACCGTCGCCGAGGCCGCGGCGCTGATGGCCCACAAGGATCTCGATCGGATCCCCGTAGTGAAGGAGGGCTCCCTGGTCGGCATCCTGGCCCGGAGCGACCTCGTGCGAAAGGTGATCGGGACCGTCAAACGCGAGTCGCAACAACTCAGGTAACTACACCAACGGAGGCAGAGTGGCAGGCGTCATCACCCTTGGCATTGTCAAACCCGACGCGGTTGAGACGGGAAAGACCGGTCTCATCATCGCTCACCTCCAGAAGGAGGGCTTTGTCCTTCGCGGGGCCCAATTGGTGCGGCTAACCCCCGCTCAGGCGGGGGCCTTCTACGAGGTGCATAAAGGCCGCCCGTTCTACGACGACCTGGTCGCCTTCATGACCAGCGGGCCCTGTCTGCCCATGGCCCTGCAACGGGCCGACGCGGTCGCCCACTTTCGGCGGGTGATCGGAGCCACCGATCCGGCGGAGGCGGCGCCCGGAACGATCCGGAAGCTGTATGCCGAGTCCAAGGGTCGGAATGCGGTACATGGCTCGGACAGTGACGAGAATGCGGCACGGGAGGTCGGCTTCTTCTTCCCGGAAGGTGAGCTGGCCGGGCTCTGGAGATAGGCCAAACCGGGGTCGGCCAACTTGACCCAAGTCGTTGTCCTGACTAACATTCGCGGCTATGTTGGTGATCGACCTGAGGGACCTGCATCGGGGGCCGGTGGAGACTGTGGGGCAGCTTCAGCCCGCCGATCCGGCCTTTGAGGGGTTGGACCTCGAGCTGGATGGGCCGGTCGAAGTGCGGGGCCGTCTCCAGGAGACTGGGCAGGCCGAGTTTTTCTGGCACGCCACGTTGACCGGCCGGTTTCGCGGGGCCTGCCGGCGTTGTCTCACGGAGTTTACCTATCCGTTCGCCACGGACGTGGACGCGCTGTTCAGCGCCAACCCCGACGCGGCGGACGACCCCAGCGTTTATCCCTTGGACCAGCCGGTGTCCCGAGTGGATGTTCGACACGCGGTTCGCGAGGAGTTGGCCCTCTCGACCACCGGGTTCCCGCTTTGCCGGGAAGACTGCGCCGGGCTCTGTAGCCGGTGCGGGGCAGACCTGAACGCCGGACCGTGCTCCTGCGCGGCCTCGGCCGAAACGAACTGAGGATCGGATGGCGGTTCCCAAGAGAAAACTCTCCAAGTCCCGGAAGCGGCTTCGCCGCGGCCATCACAAGGCAGCGGTGATAGCCCATCAGGCCTGCCCCCGCTGTGGCTCGCCCAAACTCCCGCACCGCGTCTGCAGCACCTGTGGGTATTACCGCGGGAAGAAGATGGTCGAGGTCGAGGACGCCTGAGGGTGATCCGCATCGCTCTCGACGCCATGGGGGGAGATCACGCCCCGCAGGCCGAGATCGAAGGGGCGATCCTGGCCCTGACGGCGTTGCCGGCGACGTTTCGGATCCGGCTGGTTGGCAAGGCTGACGCGATCGAGGCCGAGCTAGCCCGTCATCCGGAGGCGGACCGCAGCCGTCTGGACGTGTTCCATGCCCCCGACGTCATCGCGATGGACGAGAAACCGCTCTCGGCCGTCCGCAAGAAACCCCAGTCGAGTATCTCGGTCGGCCTCGGCCTGGTGAAGGCCGGTGACGCCGATGCGTTCGTGTCCGCCGGCAACACCGGGGCGGTACTCGCCGCGTCCACCATCCTGCTCGGGCTCCACGATGGCGTCGAGCGTGCCACAGTCGGCACGCTGTTCCCCACCTCCGACATCCCGGTGCTGGTCGTCGATGGCGGCGCCAATGTGGATTGCTCTCCTCGGGAGCTGCTCGGCTTTGCCTATCTCGGCACCGTCTACACTCGGGACGTCCTCGGCCGGCCCTCTCCCAAAGTGGGGCTGCTCAACATCGGAGAAGAAGAAGAGAAGGGGAATGCGACGGCCAAGGAAGTACATCAGCTCCTCAAGCAGGCCCCCAACCTGAACTACATTGGGAACGTCGAGGGGCGTGATATCATCGCGGGACACAGCAAGCTGGGCCAGCTCGACGTGGTCGTCTGCGACGGGTTCGTGGGGAACATCGTGCTCAAGTTTTACGAATCGGTCGCCCGGCTCATCCTCAAACTCGTACGCCAGAAGGCTCCCGATATCCTCCAGCGGAGCGACGTGCGGGAGGTCTTCCGCGTGCTGGACTATTCGGAGTACGGCGGGGCGCCGCTGTTGGGGGTGAAGGGCGTCTCCATCATCTGCCACGGGAGCTCGAGTCCCAACGCGTTCAAGAACGCGCTGCGAGTTGCCGCGACGGCCGTGGAACACGACTTGAGTGGCCGGATCGGTGCCGAGTTTGAGCGGCGGCGGGAAGCAGCAAACCCCGCATGATCCAGCGTCCCTTGGTCTACATCGCCGGACTCGGCGTCTCCATTCCGGAGCGGGTGGTCACCAACGCCGACTTCGAGAAGACGCTCGACACTTCCGATCAGTGGATTGTGGAGCGGACCGGCATTCGGGAGCGTCGATTCGCCGGACCGGAAGAGACCGTCTCCACCATGGGCAAGGATGCCGCGGTGAAGGCGCTTTGCCGCGCCGGGACCACGGCATCGGAGTTGGACGGCATCATCGTCGCGACTGCCACGCCGGACAGTCCGCTGCCCTCGACTGCCTGCCGGATTCAGGCTCTCCTGGGCGCCGAGCGCGCCGCCACCTTCGATATCGCCGCCGCCTGCTCCGGGTTCGTCTACGGACTGACCATCGCGGAGGGGCTGATAGCCACGGGCCAGGGAGAACGGATCCTGGTGGTCGGAGGCGAGAAGCTTACCAGCATCACGGATTCGCTCGATCGCTCAACCGCGATTCTGTTCGGCGACGGGGCTGGCGCCGCGGTGGTACAACGCACCTCCGGCGGCGATCGCGGCATCCTTTCGACCTTCATCCGTTCCGACGGGCGGCTCCAGCTGCTGCTGCACATCCCCGGCGGCGGCACGGTGGATCCGATCAGCGAGAAGGTGGTGCGGGAACGGTCGCACTACATGAAGATGGCCGGACGCGAGGTCTTCAAGCACGCCGTGACCGAGATGGCCGAGGCCTGCGATGTGGCTCTCACTCGCGCCGGGATTACCGGTGAGCAGCTCGACCTGCTGGTTCCCCACCAGGCCAACATCCGGATCATCGAGGCGACGGCGAAACACGCCGGACTGCCGATGAGCAAGGTGATGGTCAACGTCGACCGCTACGGCAATACTTCCTCGGCCTCCATCCCGCTGGCTCTGGCGCAAGCGGAGGAGGAAGGTCGTTTGAAACCCGGCATGCTGGTGATGCTGGTTGCGTTCGGTGCCGGCTTCACCTGGGGCAGCGCGGTCATCCGGTGGTGATCGTCCTGCTCTGCCCCGGGCAGGGCGCGCAGAAGGTCGGGATGGGAAAGGACCTGGCCGATCGCTTCCCGGCCGCGCAAGAGGTCTTCCAGCGGATTGATGAGACGCTGGGTGCTCCGCTCTCCCGGATCATGTGGGAGGGCCCGGAGGAAGAACTCACCCTGACCCACAACGCTCAGCCCGCGATACTCGCCCATTCGGCGGCGGTCTGGGCCGTCGTCGGCGAACGGCTGGCGCCGGCCCTGAAAGCCGCCGCAGGCCACAGCCTGGGCGAATACAGCGCCTACGTGGCAGCGGGGTCGCTGAGCGCAGAAAATGGGGCGCGGTTGGTCCGCCGCCGTGGCGAGCTGATGTATCAGGCCGGAACCCAGCGTCCCGGGGCGATGAGCGCCGTGATCGGTCTTGCCACGAGCGAGGTTGACGCCGCCTGTCGCGAAGCTTCGAGCGGGGACGCGGTCGCGGTTCCGGCGAACCTGAACGCGCCAGATCAGACGGTCATTTCCGGCGATCCGGCCGCCGTGGAGAAGGCGGGAGAAGGCTGCAAGACCCGAGGGGCCAAACGCGTGCTTCCGCTCAAGGTGAGCGGGGCATTTCACTCTCCCCTCATGAAGCCGGCGGTGCCGGGACTGCAGCAGGCGTTGGAGCAGGTGGCCTTCGCGGAGCCGCGGGTTCCCGTCTTCGCCAATGCTACCGCCGGCCCGGTAACGACTGGCGCCGAAGCGCGCCGGCTTCTCGCCGAGCAGCTCACGGCCCCGGTTCGCTGGGTGGAATGCATGCAAGCTGCCGGAGCAGCGGTACCCGGTGCCCGATTCGTCGAGATGGGGCCCGGGAACGTGCTGTCCGGTCTGCTCAAGCGAATCGTGTCAGGCGCCAGCTCGATCACGCTCGGCACGGCGGCTGAAGTCGAGAAATTCCTGCAGGAGTCTGGAGCTTGACCATCGATCTGACGGGCAAGACCGCCTTCGTCACCGGCTCGACCCGCGGGATTGGTCTGGCCATCGCGCAGACCCTGCATCAAGCCGGCGCCAAGGTGGCAATCGTCGGGCGGGAGCGCGGCAAGGCCGAATCGGTCGCGACTCAGGTGGGCGAGGGTGCCGCGGGATTCGCCTGTGATGTAGCGAATGGCGCTCAAGTCGAGGCCGCCATCGCCGCGGCTGAGCAGGCGCTGGGACCGATCGACATCCTGGTCAACAATGCGGGTTTGACCCGGGACAACCTCATCCTCCGAATGAGCGAGGAGGAGTGGGATTCGGTGCTCGCCACCAATCTCAAGGGCGCCTATCTCACGATCAAGGCGGTCACCAAAGGGATGATGAAACGGCGCAGTGGCCGGATCATCAACATCACGAGCGTTGTGGGCATTACGGGCAACAAGGGACAGGCCAACTACGCGGCCAGCAAGGCGGGACTCATCGGGCTCACCAAGTCGGTGGCCAAGGAGTACGCCAGCCGCAATATCCTGGTCAACGCGGTCGCACCCGGATTCATCGAGACCGACATGACCAGCGGCTTGCCTGCCGAGGCCAAGGCCGCGATGTTAGGCGGCGTCTCCCTCGGCCGCCCGGGACGCCCTGAAGACATTGCGGGAGCCGTGCTCTTTCTCGCATCCGATCTCGCCGGGTACATTACCGGGCAGGTCTTGGCAGTTGACGGCGGCATGACCGTCTGAGTTACACCACTCCCCTCCAGAGGACGCCATGAGCAACGTGGAAGATAGGGTCAAGGACATTATCGTCGAGGAGCTGGGCGTCGAACGGGAGAAGCTGACTACCGAGGCCAGTTTCATGGAGGATCTCGGCGCGGACAGCCTCGACACCGTCGAGCTGGTCATGGCGTTTGAGAAGGAGTTCGATATCGACATCCCGGACGAGGAAGCCGAAAAGCTGCGCACCGTGGGTGACGCCCTCAAGTATCTCCACGAGAAAATCGGGAAATAGCGCGTGCGTCGTGTCGTCGTCACCGGCCTCGGGCTGGTGACTCCGGTTGGCAATACAGTCGAGGAATCCTGGGCCGGCCTCTTGGCCGGCCGGTCTGGTGCCGCCGGGATCACCAAGTTCGATGTTGCGCGGCAGGGTGTCCGGTTTGCCTGCGAGGTCAAGGGGTTCGAGGCGACCCAGTATATCGATCGCAAGGAGGCCCGGCGTTACGACCTGTTCGTCCAGTACGCGATCGGCGCCGCTCAGCAGGCCGTCACCCAGGCGGGCCTCGAGGGTCGGTTCCCCGCACCTGAGCGCACCGGTGTTCTGATCGGTAGCGGCATCGGGGGGATGCAGACCTTCGAGGACAACTGCAAGGCCTTCCTCGAGAAAGGGCCGGATCGGGTCTCCCCGTTCTTCGTGCCCATGTTTATTCCCGACATCGCGGCCGGCCTCGTATCCATCCGGTTCGGCCTCAAGGGACCCAACTACGCGCCGGTTTCAGCCTGCGCGTCGTCGGCTCACGCGATCGGGGAATCCTACCGCTATATCCGGGAAGGCATCGCTGACGCGATGGTATCCGGCGGTGCCGAGGCCGCGATCACCGGTCTTGCCATCGCCGCCTTCAACAACATGAAGGCGCTCTCCACCCGGAATGACGCGCCGGAACAGGCCAGCCGTCCTTTTGACAAGGACCGGGACGGGTTTGTCCTCGGCGACGGAGCCGGAGTCGTGGTTCTCGAGAGCCTGGAGCACGCCGAGGCGCGCGGTGCCAACATTCTGGGAGAGGTGATCGGCTACGGCCTGAGTGCCGATGCCCACCATATCACCTCGCCGCCCGACAACGGTGATGGTGCCCAGCTGGCAATGCGCATGTGCCTCAAGGACGGCCTCATCGAGCCGACCGAGGTCGACTACATCAATGCCCACGGGACCTCGACTCCGCAGGGAGATGTGGCCGAAACCCGTGCCGTGAAGGCGGTCTTCGGCGATCACGCCCGCAAGCTGGTGTTCAACTCCACCAAGTCGATGACCGGCCATCTGCTGGGTGCCGCGGGCGGGCTCGAGTTCTGCGTGGCCACGCTGGTCGCTTCGACCTGCAAGGTTCCGCCAACCATCAATCAAGTCACG
This sequence comes from uncultured Gemmatimonadales bacterium, assembly GCA_963788625.1. Lineage (GTDB taxonomy): Bacteria > Gemmatimonadota > Gemmatimonadetes > Gemmatimonadales > GWC2-71-9 > DATBGE01. The sequence goes on from CAWBHB010000002.1 coordinate 154,284, forward strand.
CCGGATCCCGAATGCGATCTCTTCTCAGCTCCCAATAAGATGATCGAACGCCCGATTCGAGTCGCCCTCTCCAACTCGTTCGGCTTCGGCGGCCATAACGTGACTCTCGCGGTGCGGAGGTTCGAGGAGCAGTAGAATCGCGAGGCAGCGGGCACAGATTCGAGACCCCCCGTCGTTCAGGGGGTCTTGTTCTTTCTTGCCGGTTACGCCATCTCTGCTGAAGATCGGAATCCCACGAACACCTTGAGGGCGAACATGGCTACATGGCACCGGCTTGGTACCCGGGCCGAGGTGCTGGGGCGCGTCCCGTTCTCCGTAAAGCTCGATCGGCACCAGATCGCGCTCTTCTACTACGCGGACCGTTTCTGCGCTATCGGCAACAATTGCAATCACAAGGGCGGGCCGTTGTGCGACGGCCACTTGAACGGTGAATTCGTGATGTGCCCCTGGCACGGCTGGGAATACAGCGTGCTGACCGGTCGAGGACCGGTCGGCTATGAGGAAGAGACGGTGCCAACCTTTACTGTCGAGGAACGGGCGGACGGGGTTTACCTCAACACAACGCCGGCTACTCCCCGCCACCTCGTCAAGCACGAACCCCATCCGCTGCTGCATCCCGTACCCAAGCCGGCGGGCTCGCCGCCCCGGGTCTTCGCGCTGTCTACTACGGCGATGGATGAGGTGAATCCCCGGTACTCCACGTCCGATTCGCTGCTGGAGGCCGCCACGGAGTACGCGAGGGAGAGTCTGGGAGCGGAAACCCGATACCTTCGGCTCACCGATCTCAACTTCCGCCCCTGTGAAGGGAACTACTCGAAGGCGGCTCACGCCTGCACCTGGCCCTGCGCGATCACGGAACGGGACCCCGCCGACCAGCTCACCGCGGTCTACGACGGTCTGGTGAATTGGGGCGATGTGATCATCCTGAGCACCCCGATCCGGTGGGGCCAGGCCTCCTCGCTCTATCATCGTATGGCCGAACGACTCAACTGCGTTCAGAACCAGGTCACGATCCACAACCGCGTCCTCATCCGCAACAAGGTCGCGGCGTTCATCATCACCGGTGGGCAGGACAACATTCAGTCCGTAGCAGGAGGGCTGCTGACATTCTGGAGCGAATTGGGCTACGTCTTTCCGCCCTTCCCGTTCATCGCCCACTCCCGCGGGTGGGATGCCGAAGACATGGAACAGAACGTGGTGCAGGTCAGGAAGAGCGAAGTGCTGCGCGAGGCGGCGCGAGAGTTGGTGGGCCGAGCGGTGGATTTCTGGACGGTTCTGGACCGGAACCGGGCCGAGCTGGAGCGCCCGATGCAGCGGGGTGGCCGCAAGGCTCAGCCGCTCGACGCCTGAAGGTCAGTGCGCGGTGGTGTCCGTGGCCGGAGGCGAGGACCCGCGCGGAAGGGCCATCGGCGGCGGCGGAGTTGCCGCGGCGGCCAGTCGGGCGAGCGGGGCGTGCGAGGGAACGGTTGAGTCGATGGCGGCCAGGTGCGCGATGAGATTCCGGATGCCGTCGTAGTCGGCAGCCGCGGTAACGTCGTTGAAAGAGATCGACTCCGCGGAGTTGTCGTACTTTCCCTCTTCCTCCGCCAGCAGTCCGAACAGCCGATCGATTGCGCCAAGCAGGCTGTCGCTTTGGGCCACCTCCTCCCTGTCCTCTCCAGCGGGGCCCTTGGCTTTCCAGTTCGTCAACGCCCCGACGGGCCAGACTCCACTTGCGCCCAGGCGTTCAGCCGAGTCCTGGTAGGTGAGGTCGATCTGCGCGATGGCGGATCGATACTGGGTCAGCACGGTACGTAAGTGGCCGATGGCTCGCCTGGTAAGCCGGACACTATCCGCCGCCGCCAGCCGGGATCGACTAAAGAGGTGGCTGAACGCGAGCTCGGTGAACCCCTGGTCCAGCGCCGGGATCTGATGATCCCGGGCCAAGTCACGCCTCGCAGCCAACTCCTCGGGCGTCGGCACTGGTGGCCCGGTGACCTTGACCGACTCGGCCGGCGATGCCGCCAACGATTCGACCGTGGTCGGCGGCGCGGGGTTGGGCGTAAGGGGAAGCGGCTCGGGGTGATTGGCCCCGATATTGGGCGGCTTGGTTGCCTCGGGGATCGGCGGGGCCGAACGAGGGAACAACAGCAGCGCGATGAAGACCACCACCGCGGCGAACCCCGTGGCCGCGATGGCCACGGGGGTGGCATTCTTCCGGCGCAGCAGGAGCTCCCGACCGCTGCGCGATTCCATCTGCAATACCGGGGCAGGAACGACCAGTTGGCCGGCGTCCGTGGGAGACACCTCCAGCGAACTCGCTTCCGAGGAAGCGTCGACCGTGGGTGCCTCTTCTAGCGAAACCCCTTCCGCGGACATGACAATTTCTGGAATTCCCTCGGGCGATATCACCACCTCGGGACCCCGCGCCGGTTCGGCCGGACGCACCGATGCCGGGTTCTGGGTCACCTCCAGGTCCTCGAGCGCCACTGGGCGCTGCTCCAGGGCGGCTTGGTAATCGGGGTGGGACCGGATCGGCTGCCAACTGCGAGACTCCTTGAGGTAAATCTCGGCATCCGGGGCGATGACCCCGCTGGCGATACCGAGGGACAGCTCCTCAACGGATCGGAAGACGGCTTCTTCGCCAGTCGTGAGGCGGATTCGGTACATGCGGTTCCAAGGGCAAACGCCGGTAACTTGTCGCTTCCCTTGAGTATAGCCGCCTAAGCCGGGGTGGTCGAGACGGGCAGAAAGCTGCTACTTGGCGGCTGGCGGAGGCGGGTTGCTAAGAGCGTGGACCATGTGGGGGACGGTCACCGCGGCCGAGGTGCCCGTCGAGTCGCGCCAGACCGCCACGGTACCCAGCAGGCGACCCCGAACCCGGTTCCAGATGGTGGCGGCGGTGGAGTTCGTGAAGGAGATCGAGCCTTCCTGCAGGGTGTAACGGCCCTGTTGCGACGTAAGCAGAGCGTAGAGGCTGTCGCTGTCTTCCAGCATCTCGCGAACCGCCGCTCCCGCCTCATAGCTTTCTCGCTGGGACAGCGACGCCGGACGCGTCGCGCCCACGGTCTGCTCCAGCATGACCTCCCGAGCCCGATACGTGCTGACGATGTTGCCCGCCGCCGCGATCGACCGACGGGTGATCCGCACCGCTTCGGCGTTCCTCAGTCGGACCGGGGCGAAAACGTGGTCGAAGCGAATGTAGTCCAGCGCGTCTTCCAGCTCGTCGCGCGCTTCGCCGTAACCGGTCTCGTAAGAATCCAGCGTAGGCGCGGCGGCCAGCGATTCCCGCTCTCGCCTGGGTGCGTCCCGCTTGGGAATCCCGGCACGCTCCAGCTCCGCCGCGGCGCTGTCAGGAGTGACGACACTGACGGGCATCACGGGCTCGGGAGTGGCAATGGGCGCGGCAGCCCCGGGAGGCATCATCCCTTCGTGGGCCGTGGGAGCTACCCTCGCGATCAGCCTTCTGCCATCCCCGGCCAGATAGATCGTGAGGAGAATGCTCGCCCCGATCACCAGCAGCAGCCCAAGACGCAGCGCCAGCATCTCGCGCAGCTTGCGGGCCCGGGTCATGAACACGCTTGGTGGTAGAGCAGGCGGACTTGGAGGCGTTTCAGCCGCAGGCTGAGCGGGTTCCGTCGGGGTCGCAGGCTTGGCAGCCTCCGCCGGCATCGGCGGCGGGGAGGATGCCGAGGGTCGAGCAGGGACGGGGGCAGATGCCGGAGCCGTCTCGCCCAGCGGAATCGGCGCCAGGGTCAGAGGGGGCTGAGTGACGGGCGGACTCGGTGCCGGGCTCTCGGGGACCGCGGGCCGAACCCGTGCGGCCTGATAGTCCGGATGCGATTCCACCTGCATCCAGCGATTGGCATCGGGAAGATAGACTTCGGCCGTGGGGCCAACGACGCCCGACTGGACCGCGAGCGTGAGTTCCTCAACGGTCCTGAAGACGGCTTGTTCGCCTGAGGGTAACCGTATTCGGTACATTTCTTCGCCGGTTTCGAGGGTCTGACACCTCAATACGTTCCACGTACCCTGCCGTCCCACCGCCGCCCATTTTCGGAACGCATCACTACCCCGGGGATCTCATGACAGCACTGCCCATCGCCGAATCGGCCGTTGGAAATCCGTTGTCCAGACGCACCTTCGTGCGGGCCGCAATCGGGGTCAGTCTTACCTCGCTAGCCAATTCCGTGCCCGCACCTCTGCACGCGTCCTCCCGGGAGGACGGACATAGGCTAAGTCGTGATGGCTTCGAGCTTGACGAGGTCTCAATCGCGCAATTACAGCAGGATATGGAGACCGGGAAACGGACCTCTCGGGCCATTACGGAAGCCTATCTCGGGCGGATTGACGCGATAGACCGCAAAGGGCCCAGCCTCGGTTCCGTACTGGAGACGAACAAGGAAGCCCTTCAAATCGCCGATGCGCTGGATCGGGAGCGCAAGGAACGCGGGCCACGCGGGCCACTCCATGGAATCCCGGTGCTCCTCAAGGACAACATCGACACGGCCGACAGCCAGCAGACCACCGCGGGCTCCCTGGCTCTCGAAGGATCGCACGCGCCCAGAGATGCCTTCCTGGTTGAGCGCCTCCGTGCCGCCGGTGTAGTGATTCTGGGAAAAACCAACATGAGCGAGTGGGCCAATTTCCGTTCTAACCACTCGACCAGTGGATGGAGTAGCCGGGGAGGGCAATGCAGAAATCCGTATGTGCTGGACCGGAACCCTTGCGGATCCAGTTCGGGGTCGGGCGCCGCCGTTTCGGCCAACCTGGGTGCGGTGGCCGTAGGCACCGAGACCGACGGCTCCATCGTCTGTCCCGCATCTGCCAACGGTCTTGTGGGCATCAAGCCAACGCTGGGGTTGGTGAGCCGAAGCGGGATCATTCCGATCAGCGCGAGCCAGGACACAGCCGGGCCACTTGCTCGAACGGTGGCAGATGCGGCCCTATTGCTGGGAGCCCTGACCGGTGTCGACCCGCGGGATAGCGCGACCGCGGCCAGCTCGAGTCAGGCCGGTACCGACTACACCCAGTTTCTGAAGCCGGATGGTCTCAAGGGCACCCGAATCGGCGTACCCCGCAAACTCTTCTTCGGCTACCACGGCCCCACCGATGCACTGATCGACGAGGCGATCCGCGACATGGCCAAACAGGGGGCAATCATCGTCGATCCCTGTGATCTCCCTCAGGCTGGCGAGTACGACGCCGACGAGTTCGAGGTTCTCCTCTACGAGTTCAAGGCGGGCCTCAATGCCTATCTTGCTCAACTGGGTCCTCAGGCGCCGGTACACACCCTCACCGAGGTGATTGCCTACAATGAGAAGGAGAAGGCGCGAGTGCTGCCGTTCTTTGGGCAGGAGACCATGATCCAGGCTGAAGCCAAGGGTCCCCTTACAGAGAAGGCGTACAAGAACGCCCTCGCCAAGTGCAGGAAGCTCTCACGAGCCTCGGGCCTGGACGCAATTTTTGCCAAACATCAACTGGATGCGCTGGCGGCGCCCACCGGCCATCCCGCCTGGCCCACCGACCTGGTCAACGGCGACCATTTCCTGGGAGCCAGTTCGACACCCGCCGCGGTCTCTGGCTACCCGAGCATCAGTGTGCCGGCAGGAAACCTTTTTGGCCTTCCGGTCGGACTGTCCTTAATCGGCAAGCCCTGGGCAGAGGGGACCCTGATCAAGATGGCCTATTCCTATGAGCAAGCCACCAAGCATCGGAAGTCCCCAGGCTTCCTTCCGTCGGCGGATTTGAGCGGCGCCGGAGTTCCGGGGTGACGCATCGGTTAGCGGCATGGCTGGCACTGGCGGCCAACGGAGCCGTCAGAGTGGCGGCAATGTCAGGTCAGGAGCCAACAACCGACACGCTGCCCACGGTTTCGGTCGACAGCGCTGCAGACTCCATCAAGACCCCCCAGCGCTACAAGAACCGAATCTTCGGGCTCCCGTTCGTGGGGTATAGCCCGACGACCAAGTTCATTTTCGGAGCCGGAGGGACGATCCAGTTCAAGTCGGGTGAGAGCGCCTACGATTCGGCGACCAGGGCATCGAATGTCTCGGCCGGATTCTCGATTACCACGGCGGGGCAGTGGGGCGTCAGCCTCTCCAACGATTTCTTCACGCTGCACAACCGCTGGTGGTTCAGCAGTAGGATCCAGACCGGCTACGCTCCCACCGACTATTACGGGATCGGGCCGTTCACCGACCCGAGCGACGCCAATCGAATGGAACAGAAGGTGGTGCGCTTCGAGGCCAAGGCGCTACGCCGGCTCAGTTCCACGCTGTACCTGGGGCCATATTATCGGCTTCATGCGGCGTGGGGGGTCGATTTCCACGCTCCCGCCCTCATACCCCCGTCACTTCACGGGGGTGATGGCTCGACCAGCTCCGGCCTCGGCTTTTCCGCACTGACCGACTCTCGCAATTCAATCTTCACGCCGACCGTCGGGCATTTCGTTGTGGTGGATGTGCTCGCGAATCTCCAGATCTTCGGCAGTGAGTACGATTACCCGTATCTGCTGTTCGACGCTCGCCAGTATCTCCCGCTGGATCATGCTCGCAATCACGTGCTCGCATTGAACCTGTATGGGCAGTTCAACGGAGCCGAGGTTCCGATCCAGACCATGGCGCAGATCAGCAACTTCACTTCCCAGGTGGTAATGCGCGGGATCTACCTCGGCCGCTTTCGCGATCGGCATGAGTTGATCGCCCAGGCCGACTATCGGGTGCACGTGTGGAAACGGTTCGGCGCGGTGGTATTCGGAGCGGCAGGGAATGTGTTTGGCAGCAACGGGGCCCAGTTGGGAGACGAGATGAAATACACCTATGGCGGAGGACTCAGATTCAACGTCAACCCCCGCGACGCGCTCAACCTGCGAGTGGACTACACTTTCACCAGTTTTGGCGAGCAGGGGCTGAGCCTGGGAGCGGGGGAAGCCTTTTAGGGGGTGGCACCCGGGCTGCCCCGCTAGGTAAATTGAGGCGCCGCTTTTAAGTGGCTTTACTTCAAGGACATACGATGCCGGCCTCGGTCCAGCTCGCCCAATTTCGCGATCCTGCTCTCATCCCCGTGGGAGAGAAGGTCCACAACGGACAACGGCTCGACCGCGCCGACGCGCTTGCGCTCTACAACACGGCGGATCTCCTGGGGCTGGGCAACCTCGCCGCCTACGCCAACGAGGTGAAGAACGGGGATCGGGTCTTTTTTTCCGCTAATCAGCACATCAATCCCACCAACGTCTGCGTCCTGCGGAACACCTGCACCTTCTGCTCCTTCGCGAGGATGCCTCGGGAAGAGGGAGCCTACACCCGGTCCCTGGAAGAAGTGTACGCCGAGGCCGATCAGGCCCACGGCACGCCGACCCGTGAGTTCCACATCGTCGGAGGACTGCACCCCAAGCTTCGACTGAGCTACTACACCGACATGATCCGGGGGCTCAAGGAGAGGCACCCCTCGGTTCATATCAAGGCCCTCACCGCCGTCGAGATCGCTCACCTGGCACGCATCGAGAAGATCTCCGAGCGCGAGGTCCTCATCGCGATGCGGGAAGCGGGATTGACCAGTCTCCCCGGTGGCGGCGCTGAGGTGTTCAGCACGGCGGTTCGCGCCACCATCGCCGAGCGGAAGCTGACGGGGCAGGAATGGCTTCGGGTGCACCGGGTCGCGCACGAGCTCGGCATCCCGACCAACTGCACGATGCTCTACGGCCACGTGGAAACGGCGGTGGACCGGGTGGAACACCTGGAGGCGTTGCGTGGACTACAGGATGAATCCGGCGGGTTCCTCACCTTCATCCCTCTGGCCTACCACCCCGACCACAACGAGCTGGGTGAGGAGTTGGGCCGTGTAGGTACCGCGACGACGGGCTACCAGGACCTCAAGAACATCGCCGTCGCGCGTCTGTTCCTGGACAACATCCCGCACATGAAGACCCATTGGCCTATGGTGACACCCTTCCTGTCACAGATCGCGCTGAGTTTTGGTTGCGACGACGTGGAAGGCACCGTGGTCTACGAGCGGATCTATCACGAGGCGGGCGCCCGTACCGAAATGCACATGCCGTATTTCGAACTGGTGCGACTGATCCGCGGCGCAGGCAAGCGGCCCGTGGAGCGTGACAGCCTCTATCAGCCGGTGCGGGAGAGCTTCGACGAACTGCCTCCCGACCGGCCTCTGGGGTTCGGGGCGAGTGCGCCGGTGGTGCACGCCGCATGACCACCAGTCCGATGCTTCGGCTTGGCAGGATCCCCTGGATCAACTGCTATCCGATTTATGGCGCAATCGACCGTGGGCTCGAGCGGATACCCGCTCGCTGCGTCACCGGAACCGCCTCGGAGCTGAACGACCTGCTGGCCGCAGGGGAGCTGGATGTGAGTGTCGTGTCGGCCGTGGAATACGCTCGCAACGCCGCTGCCTATCAGTTGCTTCCCGATCTCGCGATTTCCTGCGACGGCCCGGTGCACAGCGTGGCCCTCTTCTCCCGTCGGCCAGTGAAAGAACTCGACGGGAAAACCATCCTCCTCTCCGCTTCGTCCCGGACCAGTGTTCTGCTGCTCGAACTCTTCTGCCGCCACCGCTGGGGCATCAGACCCCATTTCGTCACGGCGCGGGCTGAGGCGGGTGATCTCGAGTCGCTGCAGGGCCTGCCGCACGACGCGGTACTCGTCATCGGGGATGCTGCCCTGATGCTCGGCTCACGCCACGGGTACTCCGAACGGGTAGACCTCGGCTCGGAATGGAAGGCCTGGACCGGGCTCCCCTTCGTGTTCGCGGTGTGGGCCGCCAGACGAGACGCGCCCCTGGCCATGGTCCAGCAGGTTCATGCGGGGCTCATCCGGTCACGGAGCTGGGGCTTGGATCACCTGGATCAGCTGGCCCGCGACGCGGCCCGCTCCAGCGGTGTGGCGGAGCAAGTGTGCCGGGAGTATCTGGACGACCTGGACTACGCACTCTCCTATCGCCATCTCGCGGGGCTCACAGACTTCTTCAGGCGGCTGGCTCAGGACGGTCTCGTGCCTGACGGGTCATTGTCGTTCATTACGGCGGCCTAGGGCATTGGCGCCTCGACGACCACCGACCATCGACCATCGACCAATGACAAACGTCGACCGCACCTCCGGCGAATTCCGCGACTACCTCGAGCTCTACGAGAAAGCCGATCTGCTCGAGCTGGGGCGTCTCGCGGATGCCGAGCGGTGGCGTCATCACCCGGAGAACGCGGTCACCTACATCATCGACCGCAATATCAACTATACGAACGTGTGTGTGGCCGACTGCAAGTTCTGCGCGTTCTACCGACGGCCCCGGCACAACGAAGGCTACGTGCTCAGCTTCGAGCAGATCGGCGCGAAGGTGGACGAGTGCAAGGCCATCGGTGGCGTGCAGATCCTGCTGCAGGGCGGGCATAATCCCTACATCCCGTTTGAGTGGTACCTCGACTTGATGCGGTACATCAAGCAGCACCACCCGATTCACATCCATGGGTTCTCGCCCAGTGAGGTGGTGTTCTTCGGCGAGCGCTTCCGGATGCCGGTATCAGAAGTGGTTCGTCAGCTTCACGAGGCTGGGCTCGATTCGATTCCGGGCGGAGGCGGGGAGATCCTGGTCGACACCGTGCGGGAGCGAGTGGCGAAGAAGAAGGCTCAGACCGAACAATGGCTCGGGGTGCAGGAAGAAGCCCATCGTCAGGGAATGAAGACGTCGGTCACCATGATGTACGGCCTCGGCGAGAGTAACGCCGACCGCATCGAGCACCTGTTCCGGGTCCGCGAGCTGCAGGCCCGGACCGGCGGCTTCACGGCATTCATCTGTTGGCCGCTCCAGCCCGATGGGACCGACATGGCCGATCAGCCGAAGACCGATGCGGTGACGTATCTCCGGACCCTCGCTATGGGTCGGATCATCTGCCACAACGTCCCGAACATGCAGTCCTCCTGGGTGACCATGGGGCACAAGGTCGGACAGGTGGCACTCCGCTTCGGCGCCAACGACTACGGCAGCCTCATGATGGAGGAGAACGTCGTGTCCTCCGCCGGGACTACCTATCGGACCACGGTGGAGGAAATGGAGCGGATCATCCGGGATGCGGGGTTCACCGCCCGGCGCCGGCGGCAGGACTATTCCATCATCGAGGAGATGGTGGCGGCGTGACAGGGGAGGGAGGCGGGCCCCCCGTGAATCGTCCTGCGATCCGGGTGGGAATTGGCTATGACTCGCATCGTCTCGTCCCGGGCAGGCTCCTGATCCTCGGTGGGCAGCGGATTCCCTCCGAACTGGGCCTCGAGGGCCACTCCGATGCCGACGCCGTGGCCCACGCGCTTACCGACGCCATCCTCGGCGCCGCGGCCTCAGGGGACATTGGCAAGCTCTTCCCCGACAGCCATCCCCAGTGGAAAGACGCGGATTCCATCGGCCTGCTTCGGACCGCCTGTGAGATGGTGCGCGGCCGGGGCTTCCGCCCGGTACAGGCCGATGTGACTGTGATCGCTGAACAGCCCCGGATCGGGCCCCATGCGCCGGCCATGATCGCCACCTTGAGCGCGGCGACCGGCATTCCCGCTTCGGCGCTTTCCATCAAGGGCAAGACCAACGAGGGAATGGGATTCATCGGGCGGGGCGAAGGTGTCGCCGTCATTGCGGTGGCGACGGTGGAGGCGTTCTGATCGAGCAGTTTCTGCAGAGTTTGACCGAGCTGTCCCCACTCGCGGTCTACTCTATCATTGCCCTCGCGGCGTTCGTGGAGAATTTCTTCCCGCCCGCCCCCTGCGATGTCATCGTGGCCCTGGGCGCGTTCCTGAGCCACGGCGGAGTCATTGACCCGTGGGCAGTCTTCGGAATCACAATCTCGGTAAACCTCCTGGGAACGATCACGGTCTATGCGGTCGCCCGGCGGTACGGCCCCGCCTTTCTCGCGAGCCGGATCGGGCGTCGGTTGCTTCCTCCGGCCGCGATCGTAGGCATGGAGCGGGAATATCTCCGGTTCGGGATCGCGGGAATTTTCCTGAGCCGGCTCCTGCCCGGGTTCCGCTCGTTTGTCGCCCCCTTCGCGGGTCTGGCCAATCTCTCTCCGGCCAAGACGCTCCTCCCGATCGCCGCCGCCGCTACGCTCTGGTACGGATTCCTGGTCTATGTGGGGGTCCAGCTGGGTGAAGAGTGGGAGAAGATCAATGCGATCATCTCTGGCCTCAATCGAACCCTGGCGATCATCGGCGGCTTGCTGCTCGTGGCACTGGTTCTCTGGTTGCTGCTGCGCCGGCGGCGCACCCAGCATGACCGGTTGCGCAACTTGTTTCAGGAGGCGCTGGCCAGGGCCGGCGCCGGCGGCAAGGATGCGACGGCATCCGCCGGCGCGGCGACTGTGTTGTTCGAATTGGCGCAGGGAGATCAGGAGATTCCGCGGGAAGACCTGCTCGCGATCGAAGCCAGGCTACGCTCCCAATGGGCGCTGGGCGAGCCGGCGCTCGAGAGCGTGGCGTCTCCCGCCGATTCCGCCACGCTCAAAGACACCGAGGAGCTGCGTACTCACCTCGCCGAGCGATACGATCTGGCGGCCCGCCTCGAACTGGCGGCCCGCCTGCTCCGGATCGTCTCCTCCGACGGCGTGATCAGCCGGCATGAGCACCGGCTGATGCAGCGCGCCGCCGACCTGCTCGGCATGACTCCCGATGACCTCGCGGAGGCCCGCCGCCGGGTCAGTGCGAGTTCGGGTACACCTGAAACGACTTCTGCGAACTCTGGCCGGCCAGGTCAAACACCGTCAGCGTGACTCTGTAGAACTGGTTAGGCGCCGAGTAGACGTGCACCACCGTCTTTCCGGTTCCCGACTTCCCATCCCCCAATTAAGGCGGCGGCCGCTGCAAGAACGACGGTAAACGGTTCACTGGACCCTGCTGCAGAGTAGCTCTGCCTCCCTTGTCTATCTATCTATAGGATCACGATGCCGGACTCATTTGAGGTAGGTTTGGGGTCACCCTGCCACTCCCCGGTCGAATATTCGCGGCCGGCCGCTCAGCATCTAGTAGAAATTTCGCTGACACATGATTCACTTGAGGCGTAATCGGTGAAGCGGCCGCCCGACTTGGACCGCCAGTTCCATCTGGATCGGTTCCGGGACTATCTGAGCTTCGAGGCCGGCAGTAGCGGCAACACGGTCGAGAACTACCAGCGGGACCTCCGCCGCCTCGCTCAGTACGCCGTCAGCCGTAAGGTGACGGCGCCGACCGGGATCTCCCGTGCCCTTCTGCGCGATTTCGTCTACCAACTCAAGGATCTGGGTCTCAGCCCGGCGACGATCCGCCGCCAGGTCTCCGCGGTACGGACCTATTTCGGCTTTCTCATCGGGGAGGGTCTGGTTTCCGCCGATCCCTCCGACCGGCTGGAGACCCCGCAACGCGGACGAAAACTGCCCGATACGCTGAGCGTGTCGGACATGGAAGCCATCCTCACCGCGCCGCAAGTTGAAGAACCACTGGCCTGGAGGGACCGCGCACTCCTCGAACTTGGCTACGGGGCGGGGCTCCGGGTCTCGGAGCTGTGCGGCCTCACGCTCAACAATCTCTGGCTCAACGAGGGCCTGGTGCGGGTGCTCGGAAAGGGATCCAAGGAGCGGCTGGTGCCGGTCGGACGACAGGTGATCGGGACCGTGTCTGTCTACCTGCACCAGATTCGGCCGGAGCTGGACCGCGGCAAGACCAAGGATCGGGTACTGCTCAACGCGCGCGGGCAGCCGCTCTCTCGGGTGGGGGCGTGGAGCATCGTGAAGGCCAGGGCGCGGGATGCGGGCATCCGCAAGCGGGTCACAACCCACACGCTGCGCCACTCCTTCGCGACCCACCTGCTGGAAGGAGGAGCCGACCTCCGCGCCGTGCAGGAAATGCTGGGACACGCGGATCTGTCGACCACCCAGATCTACACTCACGTGGACCGGGAATACCTCCGCTCGGTACATCGCCAGTTCCATCCGCGCGGGTGACGCCAGCCGTCGGTTGGAATCAACTTTCCCGATCCGTCAGCAGCACATTCCTGATGTGAGCTCGCTGCGCCGCATACAACCTCGCCCCATAGCCCACGGCAACGACCGACATCGCCAGCCTCAGTCCGCTTCCTCTGCTTCCGGCATGAAATGCGGAGGCCAGTTCCAGAAGCCCGGCACATGCCGCTCCGAGGAGGGCCGTGCGCGGCACCAGGATGCCGGTGGGCTCCTCGCGCCGGCCCCGCCGCCCGGCAAGGGCATAGCCCAGCAGGGTAAAGCCCGCGATGTACTCGAGGAGGCTCATGACGTCGTCGGTCGAGACATGGTCCAGTTCCGGCACCAGCCCCCATTCCGGAGTCCACCTACCGCGAATGCGGCGTCGGGGGCCACACCGCGAGCAAGAGCAGGTAGAGCAGAAACGCCGGAATGATCCGATTGAGCTCTGCTGCTTCGAATCGTCGGTCGCCAGCTCCGGTTGGGCCGGGGATCAGGGAGAGCAGGCCAGTCACGAGCGCCACCGCGGTCGTGCTCAGCGCCAGCAGCTCGGGGTTCACCACGAATCCCGGAAGGGCCCCGACCAGGAACCCCAGCGCTGCAACCAGGGCCGTTCCGGATGCGCTGATCGCTCCGGCGGGTCCGAAGCGGTGGCGATGGAGGCTCGACAGTACCCCGGCGCCGATGAAACCGACGAAGGTGGTCAACATCCAGCGGCCCGGCTGGTTTCGGCTGGCGAAACTGCTCACCCAGAGCAGCGGCACCAGCAGGTACGGCAGCCCCATCATCGGCAGTTCGAGCGCAAGGCGGTCCACCACCCCGGGAGTGAGCTGAATTCGGTGTTCGATACCCTCCAGCAGCAAGGCACCGAGCAAGGCTCCCAGCGAGTTGCTCGTCACATCAATCGGAGAGGGGAACCTTCCAGGCAGAAAGATCTGACAGGTTTCGATCAGCCCACTGAGAACCACCCCCAGGCCAAAGACGAGGAGGGGATTGCCCAGCCGTGGGCCCAGAGTGAGGCGGGTGAGAAAGCCCAGCGGTACGAAGAGCAGAATGTTGGCGATCACGTCTTCCGCATTGATGCCGAGCGAGATCACCACTCGATTGGGTACCCGGAATTCGTAGGGCGCCAGGGTGACGAGCAGCGTCACCAGGGTCAGGTAGCCAAGCCAGGCGGTCGCCAGGCTGGTTCCCGTGGCGCGGACCGGGCGCTCAGGCAAGCTCGGAGAGATCCAGAGAATCGAATCTGCCACCCAGCCAATCCAGCAGCAGGAAAGCCTCGAGAATCAGCGCCAAGACGGCGAGCAGGGTCGCCGGGATCAGGCCGGCCGTACCCCACGATGGATAGATGAGCAGTGCGACCACGTAACCGAGGACGGCGGGCGGAAGCGCCGCTACGACGAGGAGCAGCAGGCACATCGTCCCGGAAATCAGATGCTGACCCAGAGCCTCAACACCGCCGGGCCGCATGTCGGTGCGGACCCACGAGGGAAACAACAACGCTCCCGCGTTCTGGATGCCCATGGCGACAACATTCAGAGCCGGCACCACGAACGCGGCCACGGCCAGTCCCCGTACCACGTGACCAGGCGTCATGCCGAGGCGGGTCGCGCCCAGGGCGCCAAAGGCGGTGACGGCGAGTAGCAGAAGCTGATACAACGAGAGAACCAGCGCCGAGGAGATTACTTCCCCGGTCATCAGGGCCGCACCCGAAATCGGGAATGTGCGGAGAACCGAGAGACGGGGCAGATCCGCCCTCAAGTCATTGCGGATCCATTGCGGGCCGAAGAAGACCAGGAGGACCACCCAGGAAGCGCCCAACGCAAAGAGAATCGTGGCTGCCCCTTCGCGACCGTTGCCCACGGCGCCGATGGCGGCACCCACAATCAGCAGCACCACGGCCGAGAAGAGCATGGAGGGCCGATCCTCTCGCAAGGTCTTGCTGAGATTCTTCCACACCAGCGCGGGAACCGGATGACCCGAGGCGCTGAGCGGAAGTCTCAGGCGTACTCGGCCCTCCTGAGGAATCGCGGGACGGCCTTCTCTCCTCCAGCGCTCGAGCAGCTCGGCCCGACGCTGGCTCGACTCCAGTGCCGCCTCCTCGAACGCGCGGTCGGCCAGGACCACCCATAGGAAGTGAATTCCCAGGAGCGTTATCGCGGGAACCATGGCCGAGGCCCAGGTCGAGACCGTGGTGGCCATGACCGGGGCCAGCAGCAGTCGGAAAGGATAGAGCAGAGCGCGTCCCGCCGGACTGTCGAGCCCCTCCCAGGCTCGGCGGAGCAATTCCAGCGATGAGCCTCCGGGTAGAGAAAGATCCACTCCGGACAGTTGAACGCCGAGCAGGGCGGCGATGAAGACGATCACGACCCCCAGTGCGGTGGCGCCGAATGCCCTGGGTCGGCTGCGGACCCGCTCTCCCGCACCGGAACGGACCAGCGCCGCTCCGAGCCGATGGAGGAACAGAGTCGAGAAGAGCACCCAAAGCGACAGCGCATGCAGCGCTGCGGAGAAGCCCGAGCCGCTGCGCCGGATGAGCAGCGTCCAGACCAGAACGTTCACCAGCAAGAGGAGCTGGGCCCGGAGCAGCTTGAAGAGGATGAGCTGTCGTCGCGTGACCGGGGCGGGGAACAGGAACTGGATTTCCGCCGGGCTGAAGGCGAGGGCGGTTCGGTCCGCTCCGAACAGCCACCATCTCATTACGGCAAGCAACAACAGGAGCGCGGCCACCCGGCCAGCCGTTTCTCCTCCCGTGGCGGACTGGGTGGGCAGGTGCCGGAGGCCCAGGAAGAACCACAGGTACGCTCCTCCCAGGAGAAGCGCGATCACATATCGCGGGCTCGTCAGCTTCCGGAGCCGAACCAGGAGCCAGTTTTTGAGACTCCGGGAGACCAGGTAGAGCGCGGCGTCAACCATCACCGCTCGGCCTGCGGAGAATCGGTCAGCGCCAGGAAGAGATCCTCCAGACCTCGCCCGGCCAGCTCGGGACGCTCGGAGGCAATCTCCGCCATGGATCCCAGCGCAACGACGCGTCCGTGCTGGAGGATCAGAACCTTGCTGCAGAGTTCCTCGACCAACGGCAGCAGATGCGAGCTCAGAATGACCGCGGCACCTTGCTGCGCCCGGGCCGCGATGGTCGCCTTCATTCGGCGGATGCCCATCGGGTCGAGGCCGGTGAGCGGTTCATCGAGCAGGATGACCCGCGGGTCGTGGAGCAGCCCACAGGCGATCGCCAGCTTCTGCTTCATTCCACGGGACAATGCGTTGGCGAGCGTCCGGCGTTTGCCTTCCAGCTCCAATTCGGCCAGCAAGGTATCCGTTCGCTCCAGGGCCGCGGGGGTGCCATAGAGCCGGGCCGTGAAGACCAGGTGCTCCTCCACCGTCAGATAGTCGAAGAGCTGGGGCTCATCCGGAATGAAGGCCAACTGGGCTTTGGCCCGAATCGGCTCGGTCGCCAGGTCGAACCCCGCCAGTCTGACCCTGCCACGAGTCGGTGGGATTACCCCCGAAAGGCATCGCAGGGTGGTAGTCTTCCCGGCACCGTTGGGACCGACCAGTCCGAGGACCTCACTGGGACCAAGTGCAAAGGTCAGGTCTTGCACGGCGGGAAAATCGCCGTACAGCTTGGTAAGATCAGTTGCCTCAACGAGTCGCCCTCCCTGGGTGAAACCTGGCACCGGTTCCATTCGTCTCCTTTTGCAACACCGTCGCTCCGGCTATTATCTCGGACAGGTCGTATGAGAAACTACTGGATCAAGATCGCCCTGGGCGCCCTGGCCGTGTTCGTGTGCGGTATGGTGATCATCACCGGGGTGAGGAAAGCCCGCGCCAAGATCACCGACACCATGGAAGGCACCGACCCGATTCCACTGCCGGTCGCGTTCCTGCCGTTCCGGCTCGAAGGCACCAAACTCGGCTCTCTCGACAAGGTGGTCCTGCTGCGCGACAAGCCCAACCAGGTTTCCGGGGTGCGGGTAGTCGTTGACCTGGCCGACACGGTTAATGCAGAGAAGTTCCAGAACTGTCTCCTCGTGGTGGACGACGTCGAGCACATCAACGAAAAGAGCAGCTTCCGGTGCGAGAAAGGTGATACCACCGGCTCCCGCCTGGCCCAGTTCGGATACGTGCGCTTCAAGAACAGCAACGACAGTGTCCCCCTCCTGCTTCCGGCGCACTCCGTGGATGAACTGAAGAAGCTTCGCTTCAACCTCTCCAGTCACGGCTTCTCGGTTACCTCGGCCGAGGACTCCCTGGCGGATGAAGTTGAGAGCAGGATGGATGCCCGGTCGGATTCGGTCGATGAACTGCGGGATCTGGCGGACCAGTTCGAGGATTCTGCGGCCCAGGCGCCCCAGGGTCAGCGGCCCAAGCTGCAGCGCAAAGCCGATTCGGTCAGGGTCGTGATGCGGGCCATGGTGGACCGCATGAAGGCCGATGAGGCTCAGCTTGACGCACTTCGCCACTCCGACGGCATCAACTTGGACTCGGCGGCGGTGAACGGCCAGCGCCTGGCGGATTCGATCAAAAGAGTGGTGGATAAGGAGCTGGAGCGTTCGGGGGTAAAGACCAGGGTCGCTCCCGGCCCCACGCCGACACCAAGCCCGCCGACACCGCCCAACTAGCATGATCCTGGTCCTCGACAACTACGACAGCTTCACGTACAACCTGGTGCAGTACGTGGGTGAATTGGGCGGTGATCCGGTAGTCTATCGGAACGACGCCCTCACTCCCGCCGAGGCAATGGGACTCGCCCCGGCGGGGATTATCATTTCTCCGGGCCCCGGCACACCTGCTCAGGCCGGGATATCGATTCCCCTGGTACGTGCCGCCGCGGCAGCCGGGGTACCTCTTCTGGGAGTCTGTCTCGGCCATCAGGCAATTGGCGCCGCATTCTCCGGCCGGATCGAGCGTGCCGACCGGCTGATGCATGGCAAGACCACCAGTGTGACCCACGTGGGGTCGGATGTCTTTCACGGCCTTCCCAACCCGGTCACCGCGATGCGATACCACTCGCTTGTGGTTTCCGCGAGTGCGTTTCCGCCGGAGCTCGAAATGACGGCGTGGTCGATGGACCGCCCACGGGGACACGAGATCATGGGCCTCCGGCACCGGAGTCAGCCCATTTTTGGGGTGCAATTCCATCCCGAATCCGTGGCCACGGAGGGGGGGCGTACCTTGCTCACCAACTTTCTTCGGTTGACCGCAGGGTTCCCGTCTACAGTCCTGGCCAACGTTACGTAACTCCTTTAGCCTCGGGCTGATAGCCTCCAGCGCAAGGGGTCGATCGCGGCTCGGCATGACTTTTGACAGGGCCGCGCGCTCCTATTACGTTCGGAAATGCGTGTACTTGGCGTCATCCCGGCCCGGCTAGGCTCCACCCGTCTCCCTCACAAACCGCTTCAACTCCTGGCCGGCGAGCCACTGGTTACTCGTGTAGTGCAGCGGGTTCGCGAGTACGGCCTGGTAGATACGCTGGTGGTTGCCACCGACGCATCCATGGTGGCGCGAGTAGCCGAGCGCGCGGGCGTGGCCACGGTTCTGACCGACGCAAACCATGGCTCGGGGACCGACCGAGTCGCCGAGGTTGCCTCCCGGCCGGAATACGCCGGATTCGACATCGTGGTGAATATCCAGGCGGATGAGCCGTTCCTGCCGGTCGAGGCTCTGGCCGGAGCGATCGAACGGGTCCACAGCGGAGATGATATCGGCACTGCCGCTGCTCCACTCGAGGCAGCCTTCGTGGGTGATCCGAATCGGGTGAAGGTCGTGACCGACGCCAATGGTCGTGCGCTGTACTTCTCTCGGGCCCCCATTCCATTTGCCCGGGAGGCCGGGAGTGCGGGATCACCCGGGCTGTATTGGCAGCACCTGGGGGTATATGCCTGCCGTCGTCCGGCGTTGGAGCGTTGGGTCCGGCTGACGCCGCCTCCGGCGGAGTTGGCCGAGCGACTCGAGCAGTTGCGGGCTCTGCATTACGGAATGGTCATCGGGGTTGCGCGGCTTGAGCGGCCCGCACACCCCGGCGTCGACACCCCCGAAGACCTGCGGCGCGCCGAAGCGCACTGGGTCGCACAGCAAAGGTGAACAGATGACGAGCGCCACCAGCAGCACGAAGTACATCTTCGTTACCGGCGGCGTGGTCTCCTCGCTGGGGAAGGGAATTGCGGCGGCGTCCCTCGGCCGGCTCCTGGTCGAACGGGGCCTCAAAGTGACGATGCAGAAGTTCGATCCGTACATCAATGTCGATCCTGGAACGATGTCACCGTTCCAGCACGGCGAGGTCTTCGTCACCGACGACGGAGCCGAAACCGACCTCGACCTTGGCCACTACGAACGCTACATCGATCACTCCCTCTCCCAGCAGAACAACATCACCACCGGCAGGATCTACCAGACAGTCATCAGCAAGGAACGCCGCGGCGAGTACCTCGGTTCCACCGTTCAAGTCATCCCCCACATCACCGACGAGATCAAGAATGCCATCCGGCGCAGCGCGCCGGGGCACGACGTCGTTATCACCGAGATCGGCGGAACGGTGGGAGACATCGAATCGCTGCCGTTCCTCGAGGCGATCCGTCAGTTCCGCCAGGAGGTGGGGCGCGACAACGCGCTGTTCATCCATTTGACCCTGGTGCCCTATATCGCGGCGGCCGGCGAGCTCAAGACCAAGCCGACCCAGCACTCGGTGCGGGATCTGATGCAGATCGGAATCCAGCCCGACATCCTGGTCTGCCGCAGCGAACAGCCGATCAGCCCCGAGATCAAGCGCAAGATCGCCGGCTTCTGCAACGTCGATTTCGAGTGCGTCATCGAAAGCCCCGACGTGGTGACGATCTACGAAATCCCGGTCCGGTTCCGGGATCAGGGATTCGACCGCGTGGTCTGCGAGCGGCTCCGGCTCGAGACCAAGGAACCCGACCTCACTGCCTGGAAGGCCATCGTCGAGCGAATCGTGCATCCGAAGCATCAGGTTCGGATCGCGGTCGTGG
Organism: uncultured Gemmatimonadales bacterium; assembly: GCA_963788625.1. Taxonomy (GTDB): domain Bacteria; phylum Gemmatimonadota; class Gemmatimonadetes; order Gemmatimonadales; family GWC2-71-9; genus DATBGE01. Next base: position 174,213 of record CAWBHB010000002.1, read on the forward strand.
GGAAGTACACCGACCTGCATGACGCCTACAAATCGGTGCAGGAGGCGCTGATTCACGGTGGCATCGGGAACGATGCCGGAGTGGAAATCCTCTGGACCGGCAGCGACCAGTTCACCGATCAGGAAGCCGCGGGACGGCTGCTGGCCGGAGTAGACGGGTTGCTGGTACCCGGCGGGTTCGGGATCCGCGGCATCGATGGAATGACCCAGGCGATTCAGTGGGCGCGGACCAACAACCTGCCGTTCCTCGGTATTTGCCTGGGGCTCCAGGTCGCGGTCATCGAGTTCGCCCGCAACGTCTGCGGGATGGGCAGCACGTCGAGCACCGAGTTCGACCCGGAGTGCGAGTCCCCGGTCATCGCGCTCATGGCAAATCAGCGTGAAGTGAAAGACATGGGCGGCACCATGCGGCTCGGTGCCTACGCCGCGCGGTTGCGACCCGGCTCTCGCGCCGCTCAGGCGTACGGGACCCTGCAGATCAGCGAGCGGCATCGCCACCGGTGGGAAGTGAACAACGCCTACCGCGACGTGCTGGCCGAGCACGGACTGCGGCTCTCGGGCCAGTCCCCCGACGGCAGCCTGGTCGAGATCATCGAGCTGCCCGACCATCCCTGGTTCCTCGGCTGTCAGTTCCATCCCGAGCTCAAATCCCGTCCCAACCGGCCTCATCCCCTCTTTGCCGCCTTCGTGGGCGCGGCACTGCAGCGTCGCCTGAAGCTGACCGATCAACCCGACCACGTCCTGACTGCCAGCGCTCGCTCATGAGCTGGACCTTCGGCAAGGCGCCCCTTCTCATCGCCGGGCCCTGCGTCGTCGAGTCGGACGACGTGATGGTTCGGGTGGCGGAGGAACTGGTCCGAATACAGACCAGGTTGGGCCTGCCGGTGTGCTTCAAGGCGAGTTTCGACAAGGCCAATCGTGCCAGCGCCACGGCGGCGCGGGGCCCCGGCCTGGAGCGAGGACTGCGCGCCCTCGAGCGAGTGCGGGACGGCGACGGCGCTTCCGCTACTCACCGATGTGCATGAGCCGGAACAGGCGCGCGCCGCCGCCGACGTGGTGGACGCGCTGCAGATCCCCGCGTTCCTCTGCCGCCAGACCGATCTGCTCGTCGCGGCCGGGGCAACCGGTCTCCCGGTCAATGTGAAGAAGGGCCAATGGATGGCGCCGGAGGAGATGGCCGGCGCGGCGGAAAAAGTCCGGAAGGGCGGAAGTCAGGATCTCGCGGTTACCGAACGCGGAACCGCCTTCGGGTACGGCGATCTGATCGTAGACATGCGGAGCTTCGGACGCCTCAGGCGCGCGACCGGAGCCACGGTGCTGTTCGACGCGACGCATGCGGCGCAGCGCCCGGGACAGGGAGCCAGGGGCTCCAGCGGCGGCGATCGGGAATCGGTCCCCGCGCTCCTGCTCGCGCCGCGGCAGCGGGTGCCGACGGGTTCTTCCTCGAAACCCATCCCGATCCGGCTCGGGCTTCGAGCGATGGAGCCACTCAGTGGCCGCTCGACCGCCTGGGCGAGCTCGTCGCTCGAGCCCTGGAAGTCTGGGAGCTGGCGCGAGAAAAGAGACTCGTGGGCGGCGAGTGCTAGGCGGCCGGGCCCCAGGCCATGATTGATCCGGCGGTCGCAGGTCGAATCCGGCTGCTCGGACTTGATGTGGATGGGGTGCTTACCGACAACGCGGTGTACCTCGGGCTGGTGGCGGGTCAGCGGGTGGAGTTCAAACGATTCGACATTCAGGACGGACTCGGAATCGGTTTGGCTCGGCGGCTCGGGATGGTTGTGGCTCTGGTAAGTGGTCGTTACTCGGACGCCACCACGCTGCGCGCCGCGGAGCTCAAGATCGATGAGGTGATTCAGGACAAGGGAGCCCGCAAGGTTCCGGCGATGACCGAGATGCTCATGCGGCGGGGCATCGGGTGGGATGAAGTGGCGTTCGTGGGCGATGATCTCGCCGACCTGCCGGTGTTGCGCCGGGTCGGGCTGCCGATCGCGGTGGCCAACGCGGTGAGTGAGGTGAAGGAGCCTCGCCGCCTACACCACGACGGCATCGCGGCGGCGAGCGGCGCGGTGCGGGAAGTGATCGAACCCTGTTTCGAGCCCAGGGACGCTGGGATGACGCGGTGCGCATCTACCTAGAGGATCGAGGGGAGAGGTAGGCGGACGGGGCGGCCAAGGCGGACAGATGGAGGACGATGGCGTGACACGACTCGCGTGGACCCAAGGCGGGTTGGCGAGGACGGAAGGGACTTCACCTTTCCGCCTTGACCGCCGTGTGCGCCTTGTCCGCCTTGTCCGCCCTGTCCGCCTGCCAGGAGGAAGTCGATCCGTCCCTCGGTCACGCTTCAGGCCGCGGACACCGCGGACCAGGTGTTGTACGGCATGGAGCACTATGTCACCGACCAGGGCATTCGACGCTCTCTCGGTCGAAGCCGACACCGCCTACGTCTATCAGAGCACCCAGACGGTCGAGATGCGCGGGCGTCAAGGTCACATTCTACGACCCGGCCGGAGACATCACCTCGCACCGTCACCGGCGATTCAGGGACTTACCTGACTCGCGACGGCTCGATGAGCGCCCGAGGCAACGTGGTCGCGGTGACGCCCGACGGGCGGACGTTGCGCAGCGAGGAGCTCAAGTACGACAGCCGCAAGCAGCAGATCTCCTCGGACAAGCCGTTCGTCTACGACCGGGCGGATCAGCACCTTGAGGGCAACGGGTTCACCTCCGATCCCGACTTCCGCAATGTCGTCACCCGGCAGCCCCGCGGCGGCCAGCGTCCCAACGCCAAGCCCGGGCGATAGCACCGGGTTCCTGCTGCCGGGGCAATGATGCGGATCGCCCCGGCGCTCGTCGCGCTTGCTCTGGTCGGTGCCGCTCGCGGCTCAGGGCGGGACCTGCCGGTTCCACCTCGACCGGGTCGGTGGGCTGGGCCAGCAGGTGATCGTCGGCGGCGACACCAACTACTACGCCGGTGGCGGCGTGCGGATCACTTGCCAGGGCACCTCGGTCTCGATGGAGAGCGACAGCGCCGCGTTCTACGGCCGGCGCAGCGGCACCATCGTCGGAGTTCATCGGCCAGGTGAAATACCGCGATTCGGTGGTCACCATGGATGCCAATCGCGGAACCTATTACCGGACCGGTGAGCGGTGGGAGGCCCGCGGAAACGTGGTGACCGAGAATATCCAGAACGGATCCAGGATGGTCGGACCGTCGCTGGACTATTACCGCGCGATCAAGGGAACTCGCGACACAGTCGAGCTGTTCTCGGTGGGCCGGCCCACCATCACCTATCAGACGATGCGATTCCGCCGGTACCCGAGGTGAGCCCTACGTGATCGTGGCGGACCGCGTGCGGATGAAGGGCAACGACCGGATCTGGGGCGGAGGACAAGTCACCATCGATCGCAGTGACTTCAAGGCTCGGGGCGACTCGCTGCGACTGGACACCGGCGCCGGGAATGACGGCGCCCTCATCGGCAGTCCCAGCGTGGAAGGCACCGGCAAGGATTCCTTCACTCTCACCGGCAAGCGGATCGATCTCAAGTTGGATCACCAGGAGCTGAGCTATGTCACGGCGCTCGATTCCGGACACGCGGTGACCAAGGACATGGACCTGACGGCCGATACGATCGGGCTCGATATCGACGCCCGCGAGCTGGTGCAGACCGTTGCCTGGGGCGACAGCATTCGGCCCCTTGCCGTGTCGACCGACTATGAAATCCGCGCCGACTCCCTGGCGATCGATACGCCGGGACAGCGCTTGAAGGAGACCCGGTCCTTCGGAAGCGCCTGGGTGGGTGGCAAGATCGATGTGGAAACCAACGAGCGCGACTGGATGAGCGGCGACACGGTCACCGCCCGGTTCGCCCAGTATGACTCGGCCGGCGCGGTGAAGACCGCGCTGGCCCGCATCGAGGCCAGCGGCACGGCCAAGTCCTACTACCGGATCGCCAGCACGCAGGAAGGGCGAGACCCGGCCTTCCATCAACTACTCGAGAGGCGACCGGATCGCGGTGCAGATGAAATCGACCGGCAACCGGGGCGTCGAACGGGTGGATATCCGGGGCAACGTGGACGGGATCCAGCTGGAGCCGGCCGCGACCAAGCCCGATTCGACGAAGGCCGACTCGACACGCAGCCGGGGGCCAAACGTGAGCGGCTGGATCGATCGATTCGTCGGGCGCGATCCCTCGCTGCCGCTGGCCCTCGCCGCTCTGGCCCGCGACGCGGACTTGTCGGGCGCCCTCGACTTCAAGGCGCTCTCCGTGTCGTACCGACAGACTTTCCTGCAGACCCTGGCCGAGGCGGGCGTGCGCAGCGGCCCGGAGCTGTCCGAGGACGAGGTCCACGAGAATCTGGTTCGTTCAGTGCTTCCCCGGCTGGCGGACGAGGGGTGGATCGCAGGGCCCGCGGGGGGCGACTGGTCGGTGGTGCGGGCTCAGGGCGATTGGTGGAGCGAAACCCTGCGCGATCGGGATGGCGTTCGCCTTCAGCTGCTCCAGGCAGCGGTGCAGGGGATGCGCGCGCACGGGGCCTCGGTTCACGAAGGGGGACCGTTACCCGGCGGCAGCGTGCTGGAAGGGCTCAACCTCAGCAAGACGTTCAAGCGGCGGAAGGTGGTGGACGACGTGAGCGTCCGGCTGCAACAGGGCGAGATCGTGGGACTGTTGGGGCCCAACGGCGCGGGGAAGACCACCACGTTCTACCTGATTACCGGTCTGATCCGGCCCGACGAAGGCAAGGTGTTGTTCGATGGCGCCGAGACTGACCAATTCTCCCATGTATCGCCGAGCCCGGCAGGGAATCGGCTACCTGGCGCAGGAACCGAGCGTCTTCCGGAAGATGACCGTCGAGGAGAATATCATCGCGATTCTCGAGACCCTCGATCTCTCCCGGGCGGAGCGCAAGGCCCGGCTGGAGACGCTGCTGGATGAGCTCTCCATCAAGCACCTCCGGAAGAGCAGGGCGTACGCCCTCTCCGGCGGGGAGCGGCGTCGCCTCGAGATCACCCGCGCGCTGGTGACCAGTCCCAAGTTCATGCTGCTCGACGAACCGTTCGCGGGTGTGGACCCGATCGCGGTTCACGACATCCAGACCATCGTCGCCGGGCTCCGGCACCGCGGCATCGGAGTGTTGATCACCGATCACAACGTCGAGCAGACCCTCGATATCGTGGACCGCGCATACATCATGTTCGAAGGCAAGGTGCAGGTCTCGGGACCGGTGCGGGATCTGGTGTTCGACGACCGCGTCGCCGAGCTCTACCTCGGTCCCGACTCTTACGGCGCGGCTCCGTGCCCGCCTGGAGGACGCGGCGTGAAGACGGGACTCTCTCAGACCGCCACACTGCGTCAGGATCTGCGGATCAATCCGCGGCTCTACCAGGCCATGGACATGCTGTACATGCCCATGATGGATCTGCAGCTGCACTTGAAGCAGGAGCTGCTGATCAATCCCTTCCTCGAGCTGGTGGAGCCCGAGGAGGAGGAGGCCCCCGCCGAGACCGCCAACAAGGAAGAGGAGAAGGAGAAGGTCGCCAACGAAAACGAGACCGATTGGGAGGAGATCCTCCTCAACGGATTCGAGGTGCCCGGCGGAGCGCGGGAAGAGTACGAGCACAAGGAGTACACCGAGCCGGTCTCGGTCGAGACCACCGACCTGATCGATTATCTGCGCGAACAGCTGCAGATGATGGAATCTGACTCCGCGGCAGACCCTGCTCGCCGAAGAATTTCTGGGCAACATCAAGGAAGACGGGTACCTCGCCGCCTCGGTCGAAGAGATCCAGCGCATGGCGAACGAGATGCTCGACAGCTATGCCGAGCGGAACCGTCCCGACAGCGCGGAGGAGTTGGCCGAGACGGGGGACCTGGAGGCCGAGCCCGAGGCGGAACCAGAAGTCAACCCCGACCCGCCTATGCCCTATTTCACGGCGGCGGAGGTGGAGGAAATGCTGGGGATCGTGCAGCGCCTCGATCCGCCCGGCATCGCCGCCCGCGACCTGCGAGAGTGCCTGCTGCTCCAGCTCCGGGAGCTCAAGGAGACCAACACCCTCACCTATCGCCTCGTGGCGGAGGCCTTTCCCGACCTGATCGCCCACCGCTGGAACGATCTGGGCCGCCGCTTCGGAGTGGAACCCGCCGCGGTGCAGGCAGCCGCCGACCTGCTGGCCCGGCTCGATCCCAAGCCGGGACTCAAGTACTCCGCCGGGGGTGAGGGCTACGTCATTCCCGATCTCATCGTGGAGAAGATCGACAACCGCTACCACGTCTTCCTGAACGACACCGGCGTGCCCGCGGCTCCGCCTCAGCCGCACCTATCAGGAGCTAGCGCGGGACAAGAAGAAGATGACCCAGGAGCACCGCGAGTTCATCGCCTCCCGGATGAACAGCGCCAACTGGCTCATTCAGGCCATCGAGCAGCGGCGCCAGACCATGCTCAAGGTCATGAACTTCATCGTGGACCGGCAGCGGGAATTCTTCGAGAAGGGCATCGAGCACCTCAAGCCCCTCACCCTGCGCGAGGTGGCGGAGGTCATCAACATGCACGAGTCCACCGTGAGCCGGGTGACCAACGAGAAGTACGTCCAGACTCCCCGCGGCGTCCTGCCGCTCAAGTTCTTCTTCTCCAGCGCACTCGCCACCACGTCGGGCGAAGACGCCAGCGCCCGTTCCATCCGGGCCAAGCTGCAGAAGATGGTTGCCGAGGAGGACACCTCGAATCCCCTCACCGACCAGCAGATCGTCCACCTGTTCCAGGAACAGGGCATTCAGATCGCCCGCCGTACCGTCGCCAAATACCGGGATCAGCTCGGCATTCTCCCTGCACGGATGCGCAAGAGGGTATGAGCAGCCCGATGCTCGATGTGAGCCTCCTCGTTCCCGCCAAGGACGAGGCGGAGAATCTCCCTGAATTCGTGCGGCTGTGCGATGAGGCGCTGAGATCGGCCGGGTTCTCTTTCGAGGTTGTCGTAGTCAACGATGGCTCGCGCGACCGCACCGCGACGGTCCTCGCGGAGCTGCAGGCCGGTACCCCTTCCTGCGAGTCGTGACTCATCGCCGCCAGCGTGGCATCGCCGACGCGCTCCACTCCGCCGGCGACATCGCGATGGGAGACGTGTTCGTCTTCTACCCGGCCGACCTCCAGTACCTCCCCGAGGATATCCCCACGCTGGTGGCCCCGATTCTGGCCGGCGAGGCGGATATCGTCACCGGTACGAAGCAGGGGAAGTACGAGAAGGCCTTCGTCTCCTCGGTCTACAACTGGCTGTGCCGGATGCTGTTCGGAGTGGAAGTCGCCGACCTGAATTCGGTGAAGGCCTACCGGAGAGAGATCATGAGGGGCGTCCCGCTGCGCCCCGACTGGCACCGCTACATGGTAGTCATTGCCGCGGCCGATGGCTTCCGGCTCACCTCGCGCCCGATCCCCCTGCATCCCAGGCGCGCGGGCGTGTCGAAGTTCAACTGGAAGCGGATTCCGATCGGGGTGCTGGATCTCCTCTCGGTGTGGTTTCAGCTCCGTTTCGGCCGCAAGCCGATGCTCTTCTTCGGTGTCGCCGGGGCCGGGCTCTTCGGGATCGGCTTCGCCGCGGGGATCATCGCCCTGGTGCTGCGCTTCGGGTACGGTATCGGATTCCGGCCCCTGCTCAACCTGGTCGAGACCATGGTGATCAGCGGCATCGCCTTGTTCGGCTTCGGCTTCCTGGGCGAGATGATCGCCGGCCTGCGGGAGGAATTGCGGGAGCAGGGTCACCGGCTTACCCTGCGCGATCGCGACTGACCGTCCTTCGAGTGACCAGGGTCGTTTTCCTCACCCACAACTATCCACGCTATTCGGGCGACATCTCTGGCGCGTTCCTGGCCAGCCTGGCGCGGGCCCTGATGAACCGCGGCGTCTCCGTGCGGGTCGTAGCGCCGAGCGATGGCGGAGATGTGGGAGAGCCGCAGCTCGACGGAGTTCCGGTACGCCGAGTGCGTTACGCTGCGCCATCGAGGAGAACATCGCGTATCGGGGCACCATGGCCGACGTCATCGGGTCCATTTCGGGCTGGCGGGCCCTCCTGGGTCTCCACCGGGCGCTGCGGACGGCCGCCCGCGAGGAAATCGCGGCCGGCGCCGAGCTGATTCACGCCCATTGGTGGGTTCCCGCCGGCCTCGCTGCACCCGCGACGAGTCCCATGCTCCTCACCATCCACGGCACCGACGCGGCCCTATTGGAACGGTCGCCGTTGGCGCGAGCTGTCGCCCGGCCGGTCATCCGGCGCGCCCGCATCGTCACCGCGGTCTCGTCCTCCCACGCCGCCCGGGTGAAGGAAGCAACCGGCCGTTCGGTGGACCATGTCCAACCGATGCCAATCAGCGTTCCCGACAGCCAACCGGGGCGGGGCGGGGCAGGTCTCATCGTGGTGGCTCGACTCACCTCGCAGAAACGAGTGCACCTGGCCATCGAGGCGCTCGCGCTGCTCTGGCGCCGGAACATTCGGTTGCCGCTCACCATCGTCGGAGACGGCCCGGACCGCCCGGCGCTCGAGGCCCAAGTCCGCGCTCTCGACCTGAACGCCGCTGTCCGTTTCACCGGGATGGTGCCGCCGTCCGAGGTCTCCCGTCGATTGGCCGAGATGGATGTGATGCTGTTTCCGGCCCGCGCCGAGGGATTTGGCTTGACTGCGGTCGAAGCCCTCGCGGCAGGGGTCCCCGTCGTCGCCTGTCACGATGGGGGAGGGGTACTCGACATCGTTCCGGAGCAGCGGGCCGGGCGACGGGCGGCTCCTTCCGGCGAGGCCATCGCTGCCTCGGTGGAGCAGCTGCTGGCCGACAAGACCGCGCGGGATGCAGCGTGGCGTCTGGGCGAAACCTGGCGACGGAAACTGGCCCCGGACACCGTCGCTGCCGCCTTCGAGGGTTGGTACGCGGAGGCGTGTCGTGCCTGAGCGCTTGCTTCGCCTTGGCCGTTGGGTCCTCGCGATCCTCATTTTGCTCTTCGTGATTCGCACCTTCCAGCGCAACTGGACCGATCTTCAGGCTCAACCGATCAGCTGGACCTTTCGCCCGGCTCCGGCGCTGGCGGCCGTGATCGTGATCGAATTGATGTACTGCATGCTGATCGAGGCGTGGAGACGAATGCTGTCCGGGTGGGGGCAATCCCTACCGCTTCTCGATGCCGCCAGGATCTGGTTCGTCTCCAGCCTCGGCAAGTACGTACCGGGGAAGGTCTGGGCCATCGCGAGCATGGCACTCATGGCGCGTGACGCGGGCGTCGCCGCCTGGGCTGCCACCGCCTCCGCGATCATTCTTCAGGCTCTGGCGGTCGCGACCGGAGCCGGAGTCGCGGCGCTAGCCGGCACTCAGGCGCTGCGAGGGCGCGGATCCCCGCCTGGTACCTCTCTTCTGGGCTACGGGAGCAGCGGGGACGTTTGGCGTAGCTCTCCTGCTGTGGCGCCCGGCGGTTCGGCGCCTGCTCGAGTTGGCGGGAACCGGAGGCCAGAGTCTCCCCGGATCGGGCCACTCGTCTTCGGCGCAGCAGCCAATGCCGTGGCCTGGCTCGGTTATGGGTTCGCGCTGTGGCTCCTGGCCCGCGGCGTCCTTCCCAGCTCGACCCTGTCACCGGGGCTCGCGATCGCCGCCTTCGCCGCCTCATATGTGGCCGGTCTGGTCGCGCTGTTTGCTCCCGGAGGCCTGGTGGTGCGGGAAGGCTTGTTGATCGCGCTCCTGCAGGGCAGCATCGGACTCGGCCCGGCGACGGCGCTTGCCGTGGCCTCCCGGATCCTGCTCACCATCACCGAGCTGGGGAGCGCCGTTCCGTTCCTTCTTATGCGTCGAGGACGTCCCAGTGTCGCCTGAACCCAATCCGTGGGAGCCGCGCTGGCCTCGAGCAATGGCCGCGCTGGCCTGCACCTTCGCGGCGTTGACTCTGCTATGGCCCTTGCTGACGGGTCAGATCCTCTTCGGTGGCGCGCGGTCGGACATGTTCATCGCGGGATATTCCTTCCGGTTATTCGGCGCCGAGGAGTTCAAGGCGACCGGCTCCATTCCCCAATGGAATCCGTTCCTGTTTGGCGGCCTGCCGTTCATCGCCGCGATGCACGGAGACATTTTCTATCCCACCGCGTGGCTGCGCCTCCTGTTCCCGGTGGACCTCGCCATCACCTGGGGCATGGCCATCCACTTCGTCCTCGCGGGCTGGCTGACCTACGGCTTTGCCAGAGCCCTGCGGCTGAGCTGGACCGCGGCAGTGGTGTCGGGCGTGTGCTATGAGCTGAGCGGGATCGTGGCTTCCCAGATGAGTCCCGGGCATGACGGCAAGCTCTTCGTGTCGGCCCTCACGCCACTCGCCTTCTGGGTCCTGCTGCGCGCCTTCCGCGACCGTCAGACCTGGGCCTTCGGCGGCTTCGCCATCGTGGTCGCACTGCTGGTGCTCGGCCACTATCAGATGTGCTACTTCCTGCTGATCGCTCTGGGCCTCTGGTGCCTGTACCTCGCATTCTGGGATCCTGAACGGCCGCGGGATCGGAATCCCTGGATTCCTCTTGGCCTTGCCGCGGTTGCCGTGGTCATCGGGAATTGGGATCACGGCACTGCAGGTGTTGCCATTCCTCGAATACGTGAAGTACTCGCCCCGTGCCACTGGAGGACCCAACACGGGCTGGGATTACGTCAACCTGTATTCGATGCCCCCCGAGGAGATCTTCACCGTCATCCTCCCGCAGTTCAACGGGGTGCTCGACAACTACTGGGGCCGCAATCCGATCAAGTTCCACACCGAGTATCTCGGAGTAGTGCCGCTTCTGCTGGTCGGTTTTTCCTGGGGCGACCGCAACTCGCCGGCGCCTGGTCGTCGCCCTGACTGAGCCTCGCCGCGATTCTTCCTGCTGTTTGCCTTCGCCGGTCACACGCCGTTCTACCGGCCATGGTATGAACTGTTGCCCATGCTCAAGAAGCTGCGGGCGATGGGAATGGTGTTCTTCCTGGTGGCATTCCCCGTGGCGATCCTCGCTGGGATTGGCCTCGATCGGCTGCTCAGCGGACAGGTTGCGCGCCGGTCGGTTCTGCTCGTCGCCGGCGGCTTCGGCGTGTTCGCCCTCCTGGGACTGACCGGGGTGCTCCAGGCAGTGGCCGAGGGCATGGCCGTCGCGGAGACGGATGGCTCAGGTACAGGCCAACGCCGGAGCACTCCGACTTGGCTCGCTCCGTCTCGCCATAGCCGTCGTGGTGTGTGGAGCCACCCTCTGGGCAATCACGGCGGGGAAGCTGAAGGGCGGTGTCGCCGCGGCCCTGCTCGTCACCGTGACCGCGCTCGACCTTTGGAGCATCGACCGCCTGTTCTTCCAGTTCTCGCCCCGCGCGGCGCAACTCTTCGGGTCTGACGAGGTAACCAGCTATCTCCAGAAGCAGAACACCGCCGTACCGGGTATTGGATGCCCAGGAGAGCTACGGGCATTCGATCCTGATGGCTTACCGTATTCCCGATGCACTGGGCTACCACGGAAACGAGTTGCGGACTCTACGACGAGCTGGGTGGGAAAGAGCAGGGGTGGAGAAACCTCTTCACGCCCAATGTGGCCGAGCTTCTGGCGCTCCGGTATGTGATCCTGCGCCAGCCTCAGGACGTTCCTGGATTCCACAAGGTCGTGGGCCCGGTCTCTACCGCCTTCGGAACACCAGCAACGCTCTACGAACGGGATACTGTGCCGCCCTATGCGAGGGTCGTCGCGGCGGCGGCCAAGGTCCCGGAACCACAGTTGGTGCCGACCGTAGTGGATGCTCGCTTCCCGGCCGCATCGGTTGTGCTGTACCCGGACACGGCTTCGCTGACACCGGATCCACTGGTTCAGCCGCTGCCAACATCACAGGTCTCCGCCGAGGTGGCGAACTGGGCCCCCGGGAAGATGACCATCAGCCTTACCGGCACCGACCCCAAGCCCGGTTACCTGCTTGTTGCCGAGAACTGGTATCCTGACTGGCACGCGACCGTGGACGGCAAGCCCGCCCAGGTGCTTCGGTGCAGACCACACCCTGTTGAGCGTCGTCCTGCCGTCCGGAGCTCGAGAGGTCAACCTGGCCTTCGACTCCCCGACCTATCGTAAGGGAAAGATGGTGAGTCTCCTTGCCCTTCTCGCCGCCCTGGCGATGGCAGGGATTCCGGCCCTTACCGGGAGGAAGCCGGCGCGTGATTGAACGAGTACTGGTCATCGTGCCGACCTACAACGAGGCTACCAACCTCCCCCAGATCGTCCCGGCCATCCTGCGACAGGATCCGCGCATCGAGGTCCTGGTCGTCGACGACAATTCGCCGGACGGGACCGGAGATCTGGCCGATCGGATGAGCCAGGTCAAACCTCGGGTACACGTCCTGCATCGCCTCGCCAAGGAGGGACTGGGTCGGGCCTACCTCGCAGGCTTTCGGTGGGCGCTGGACCACGGTTTCCAGGCCATCTTCGAGATGGACGCCGATTTCTCCCATGACCCGGGCTTCCTTACCGGAGTTCCTGAAGGCGATCGAAGATGCGGACCTGGTGCTCGGTTCGCGCTATGCAACCGGGGTCAACGTCATCAACTGGCCCATCAGCCGACTGCTTTTGTCGCTGGGTGCCAACCTGTACGCCCGGTGGATCACCGGGCTGCCGCTGCTCCGACTCGACCGGCGGGTTCAAGTGCTTTCGACGTGAGGTGCTGGAGGCCATCCCGCTGGAGAAGGTGCGGTCCAATGGTTACGCTTTCCAGATCGAGATGAGCTTTCGAGCCTGGAAAAAGGGTTTCCGCCTGGCCGAGATCCCGATCATCTTTCACGACCGGGTCGAAGGGCACAGCAAGATGAGCAAGCGGATCGTCCGGGAAGCGATCTGGATGGTCTGGTGGCTGCGGCTCCAGGGAATACTGGGAAGAATCTAGGGAGGCGGCGGTGAAGGGAATCGTTTTCTACAAGATGACCGGGTCGGGCAACGACTTCGTCCTGCTCGACGGTCGCACCACGACTCTCGCCGACTGGCCCGCGGCGCGGATCGTGGACGTGTGCGATCGACGGCTCGGCGTCGGGGCGGACGGTCTGGTCATCCTGAATCCCGAGAGTGCCGGAACCGTCCGGATGGACTTCTTCAATTGCGACGGTTCCCGGGCCGCCATGTGCGGGAATGCGGCGCTTTGCAGCACCCGGCTATCGGCCCACCTCGAGATCGCGCCGGCTGCGGGGATGCGCCTGGTGACCGGAGCGGGAACCTTCATGACCCGCTGTCGGGTCGAGCCGGAGCTGGCCGAGCTGAACCTGCCCGATTTTCCGGCCCCGGAACTGGTGGGGAGCATCCGCGCCGCTGCGGGCGAGGGCCCACCCAGCTTTGCGACGGTCGGCGTACCTCACCTCGTCGTCCCGGTCGAGGACATCGAACGGGCCGATTTGATGGCCCGGGGTCGGGAACTCAGGAACCATTCCGCCATCGCTCCAGCCGGCGCCAACGTCAACTTCGTCGCGACCCCGACCGGGAAGGCCGGTGCCTGGCCGGTCCGAACCTACGAGCGGGGGGTCGAGGGAGAGACGCTGGCCTGTGGAACCGGTGCGGTGGCGGTCGCCGCAGCTCTGGCTCAGTCCGGGCGGGCCAGCCTGCCGTTGGAGATCCGAACCCGGAGCGGCCGCTGCCTCCGGATTGCCGCGAATCTGGTGAATGGGTCCGTCCGGGAGGTCTGGCTGGCCGGAGAAGGGCGCCTGGTGTTTACGGGGGTGTTGTAGAATTCTGCGGTAGGAATCCCACCTAAGACCTGTAGTAACAATCACTTCCAAATTCTTACACAGCAGGGATCCAGTTATCCCCATTTCTCCACCGGACTACTTAACATAATACACATTATACGACATTAAGCGGAGCCCAAGAAAAGACCGCCCCAACCCGCGGGCGGTCAGAATTACATCTTCCCTTGAGTCAGTTCCGCGAGCCGAACCTGAGCCTCGACCTTCGAGTTGGATTCCGGATAATCCTGGATGACTTTCCGGTAGGCCGCGATTGCTTCGTCCCGCTTCCCCGCCGTGACGTAGGCCCGGCCGGCGTCGTTGAGGTACTCGGCGCGAAGGTAGTCTACGTCGGCGTTGTCCGACGCGGAGCGGAAGGCCTTTGCGGCTTCCTCTGGACGGTTCGCGTTCTCCAGGGCTCGCCCGAGAAGCGCGTAACCAGGCGTCAAATACTTCTTGTCGGGATTGGCCTTCAGGAAGTCCTGCAAGCTGACCGCCGCCAGTTCCTGCTGGCCGTTCAGCAACCGGACCTGATTCAACGTGATGACGGCTTCCTGTGCCGCGTCGGTGCCGGAGTAGGTCGAGATGACCTTCTGCAGCTCGCTGGCGGCGAGCGGAAGGTTCCCCGACTCGGCGGCACTCCTCGCCTGCTCCAGAGCCCTGTTGGCGAAGTCAGCCTTCCGCCTTCCACTGACGATCACGAACCAGGTGATGAGCAGCACGGCTCCGAGCGCGATTGCTCCGGCCAGACGCAGGTTCTTCGGGACTGCGAACCTGCTGGCCGGCGGCGCCGCCACAGCTTTCTTGGATGATTTAACGCTCGGCGCTTCCATTGTGGTTGCCATGTCGCTCGGTCGCTCGAAATCCAAAGGGTTAGGCCGGTGCTGGGAGATCCGGCGCAGCAGGTGCCCCCGAGACGATTCGAACGTCCGACCAACGGTTTAGGAAACCGCTGCTCTATCCAGCTGAGCTACGGGGGCAAAGCCTTTAAAAGTAGACAGTTGCCTCAGTCGGCGTCAACGCTACAGGTGTGCGATCGCCTCGGCAGGCGCCCCGTTCAGGCGTTCACGACCGTGGAGAAACTCCAGCTCTAGGAGAAAGGTCCACCCCACCAGCTCGGCCCCGAGGAGCCGCACCAGGGAGGCTGCCGCCAGGGCTGTTCCCCCAGTCGCCAGGACGTCATCCACCACCAGAACCCGGGCACCCGGGGCGAAGGCATCCTCGTGCGCTTCCAGCGCGTCTGTGCCGTATTCCAGGGCGTAATCGTGGCGTCGGGTTTTCCACGGCAGCTTGCCGGGCTTGCGGGCCGGGATGAAGCCGGCGCCCAGCTCCAGCGCTACCGGAGCCCCCAGGATGAACCCCCGGGCCTCGATCCCCACGATGTGGGTGATATCCTGGCCCCGGAACGGCTCGATCAGGCCCGCGATTACCTGCCGGAATAGCACAGGGTCCTTGAGCACCGGCGTGATGTCCTGGAACACGATTCCCGGTTTGGGATGGTCCGGGATGGGCCGAATCGCCTGCCGGACTTGCGCATCGAGTGTTCCGGAAACCATTTGTGAACTCGCTTTGTGTGGATAAGCTAATTAGCGTATTTCAAAGGTGTTACCGATTGTGACTTCATCCGAAATCTCGGCTTTTTCCACTTGTGCCACCTTGGCGTGGCGGGGCCCGCTACGAACCGCCTGTTCCAGCGTCTCGAGCTGGCTCCCCGACCCCCGGGCGACAATTTCCACCCGACCGTCTGCCAAATTGCTCGCATAGCCGATTAATCCGAGTTCCTGGGCCCTGCGCAGCACAAAGAACCGGAACCCGACACCCTGCACTCGCCCACTTACCAGCAGCCGAACCGTCACGCAGGACGACTCCGCCGGGTCTTGATCACCTCAATCACCATTGGCATCACGGAAAGGACGATGATGGCCATCACTACCAGGGTAAAGTTCTCCCTCACCACCCTGAGGTTCCCGAAGAGATAGCCCGCCCACACGAAGATCCCCACCCAAGCGATGCTCCCCAGGACGCTGACGGTCAGAAACCTGGGGTATGGCATCCGCCCTACCCCGGCCACAAAGGGTGCGAACGTCCGGAGGATCGGGAGGAACCGGGCCAGGATAATCGTCTTCCGACCATGCCGGTCGTAGAACGCCTGGGTCTTGAGTAAATGCTCTTGTTTGATGAAGCGAGACTTCGATTGGAACGCTTTCCCACCGACCAGCCGACCGACCCAATAGTTCGACGAGTCGCCCAGAATCGATGCTGCGCAGAGGATGGTGAAGACCAGCACCACATCGAGATCGCCGAGGCCGGCGAAGGTGCCGGCCGCGAACAGGAGGGAGTCCCCGGGAAGGAAGGGAGTCACCACCAGTCCGGTCTCGCAGAAGACGATCAGGAAAAGGATGAGATAGGTACCTGTCCCGTAGTGCTGGATCACCTCGCTCAAGTGCTTGTCGAGATGCAGAAACAGATCTATGAAGTCTTTTAGTAGTTCCATCCGGACTCTCTGGGGTGGGTCGGTTGCTCGGCGAATCCATGCTCACCGAGCAGGGGTACGAACCTGACGTCGCTGAGACGTTCGACCTGGAATTCCTCACCTTGGCGGGTAACCAGGGTAATCACCTGGGCCTGACGGTCGCCCAGCGGGATGATCAATCGGCCACCGGAAGCCAGCTGCTGCAGCAGGGGCTCGGGAACCTCGGGTGACGCCGCGGCGACCAGAATCGCGTCGAAAGGAGCATAGGGACGCCACCCCAGGGTGCCGTCGCCTACCAGAACGGTGACGTTGCGGATCCCGGCCTGAGCCAGGATTTGTCGAGCGGTGTTGGCGAGAGCAGGAATGCGTTCGATGCTGAAGACCTGGCCCGCCAGCACCGCGAGCAGCGCGGTCTGATAGCCCGAACCCGTCCCTACCTCCAGCACCTTGTCGTGGGGAGACAAACGCGCCAGCTCGAGATACCGCGCCTGGACCCAGGGCTGAGAGATCGTCTGCCCCGCTCCGATGGGCAGTGCCGAGTCTTCGTAGGCTCGATGCCGAACGCTCTCGGGGACGAACAGATGCCGCGGGACCTGTCCGATGGCTCGCAACACCTCGGGATCCCGAATCCCCTTGGATGCGAGTTCCTCCACCAAGCCGGCTGCGGTAGCCGCCGTAGCCGTCTCCCTCTCCTAGGTTTCGAGCGACCATTCCCGCACCGTTTCAAGCAGTCGGTAGTTTGTCAGGTCCATGTGCAGCGGTGTGATCGAGATGAACCCATCGGCCACCGCACGGTGGTCGGAGTTCTCTCCTCCGGTCCAGTGAATGGTCCCGCCTCCGATCCAGAAGATTTCGTGTCCCCAGGGATCGCTCATCCGGGTGAGCGATTCCTGGAAGAAGCGGCTGCCTAACTCCGTCACCCTGATGCCTCGAACCTCATCGGCGGCGATCGGGGGAAGATTGATATTCAGCAGTGTCTCCTTCGGAAAGTCCTTGACGCCCACGATCCGGCCGATCAGGCGTGCGAGCAATTCCCGGTAGCTCTGGAGCGTCGTCAGGTCGGAGGTTGGTCCGGCGTAGGAGATCGCGATGCCAGGCACTCCAAGGGTCACCGCTTCCATCGCCGCGGCGACGGTGCCTGAGTAGAGCACGTCCTCTCCCATATTCGGTCCGTGGTTCACCCCGGAGAAGACGAAGTCGGGGCGTTCGGCGAGCAGCGCGCCCAGCGCCAGCAAGCACGCAGTCGGTAGGGGTGCCGTCGACCTGGAAGGAGCCGTCGGGCCGGCGGGCAGGCCGTACCGGCCGGTGCATGGTGAGAGAATGCGAAGTCCCGCTCTGTTCCCGGTCGGGTGCGACGACTGTCACCTTGCCGACCGTCTGGCAGGCCTCCGCCAGCACCCCGAGGCCGGGGGCCAGGATCCCATCATCATTCGACACCAGGATGTTCACCTGGGGTTCGGGTCCTGCTCCGGCCGGGGTGCCGGCGTCTTGCCGTCCAGCAGGTCCGCGAGCTCGCTCAAGGCCAGCCGAAGCTCCTGTACCGTCTCCCGCTCGAGGGCGCGGCGGGCCACGCTGCGGAGCTCGCCGGTGCGGCGGTAGTGCTCGATCCGCTGGCGAGCTCCTTCGATCGTGTACTTCTCGGTATAGAGGAGGTGCTTGACCAGCATGATCAGCTCGACTTCCCGGCTCTTATAGACCCGGTTGCCGGAGCGATTCTTGGCCGGATTGAGAAATCGGAACTGGCTCTCCCAGTAGCGAAGCACATGGGGTTTCAGATCGGTGAGGGCGCACACCTCGCCGATCGAAAAGAATTCCTGAACGGGCCGCGCCATCGTCACCGCCATTGCTCCGGCTTCAGGGTACGCTCCATGAGATCTCCCACCGCCTGCGCCGGCGGCTTCCCTTCGAAAAGAATGCTGTGCACCTGCTCGCAGATCGGGAGTTCCACTCCCACCCGGCGGCCCATGGCCACCGCGCTCCGCGCCGTGTTGACTCCCTCCGCCACCGTCCGATGCGTCGCCTGGTACTCGTCGAGGCTCTGACCCTTCGCCAGGGCGAGACCCAGTGACCGGTTCCGGCTCAAGGTACCGGTCGTGGTGAGGATCAGGTCTCCCATTCCCGCCAGTCCCGCGAAGGTGAGCGGGTCGGCGCCCTTCGCCACGCCCAGTCGGGTGATCTCCGCCAGACCGCGGGTGATCAGCGCCGCACGGGGATTGTTCCCCAGCCCCAGGCCCTCCAGGATCCCCGCCGCGATCGCGATCACGTTCTTGAGCGCGCCGGCCAGCTCCACGCCGGTGACGTCCTGGTGCGAATAGACCCGGAAGCGTGGTGCCGCGAACACCGCCTGGGTGTCTTCCGCCGTTCGCCATTCTCTGGCTGCCGCCACCACGGCGGTGGGCTGCTCCTGAAACACCTCCAGCGCGAAACTGGGTCCGGAGAGTGCTGCCACCCGCGCGCCGGGCACGGTCTGGCCCAGCACTTCCGACATGAGCAGCAACGAATCGGGTTCCAGTCCCTTGGTCGCGCTGACCACCAGGGTTCCCTCGAGTACGGTGGCTGCGACCTTCGTGACGACCGCCCGCACGACATGGCTGGGCGACGCGGAGACAATGACGTCGACGCCCTGCACCGTCTCAATCGGATCCTCGAATGCTCGAAGCCCCTTCGCCAGTCGGCACCCTGGCAGGAACAGCGCATTCTCCTGCCGCCGAGTTGATGGACTCGACCACTTCGGGCTCGTAGGCCCAGAGCCGCACCGCGAGTCCTTTGCGGGCGAGGAGGTCGGCGAGCGTAGTCCCCCAGCTTCCGGCCCCCAATACGCCGATCGCGGTCATCTGCGCGAAGGAGCCGTGTCGTCTCGGCGGCCGAAGCGGCTTTCCGTTCCATTCAGAAGGCGCTGAATGTTCGCGCGATGCTTCCAGATCACGAAGAGCGCAACCGCGACATCGAGTCCCAGTGCCGGGAGCGTCCGGCGACTCGGGTTCAGGAGATAGTCCGCCAGCGGGAAAACCGCGGCCGCCTGCGACCGAGCCCAGCGAGACGTACCCGGTGAAACGCACCAATAGAAGCCAGACGATCAACGCCACACCGAGCGCCTCAGGCGCGAGCCCGAGCAGCATGCCGGCAGCGGTGGCAACCCCCTTCCCTCCCTTGAACCCGACGAAGACCGAGTACACGTGTCCGACCACCGCCATCACTCCGCAAAGGGTCGGAAACAGCGGGACCCCGGGGAGCTTGGGACCCAGCAGCACGACCGGGATCGCTCCCTTGGCCACATCGATCAGCCCCACTGGAATCGCGAACTTCCAGCCCAGCGTGCGGTACAGGTTCGTCGCGCCCGAGGTTCTTGCTGCCGTGCTCACGGAGATCGATGCCTCGAAACCACTTCGCCACCAGGTAGCTGGTGGGGATAGCCCCGCAGAGGTACGACGCCAGGAGCAGCAGCGACGGCGACGCCAAGGTGTCCGCTCATCGGCGACCTCGAGAGGCACGGCGCTTGAACTTCAGGCGGACCGGAGCGCCCTCAAACCCCCACGCCGCACGGAAGCCGTTCAGCAGGTAGCGCTGATACGCCTCGGGCACGTCGGCCGGCCGGTTGCAGACGATGGCGAACGCGGGCGGCGTGGTGCCGACTTGTGACGCGTACAGCAGCTTCACCTCCTCGCCCGGCTTCTGCGGCGGTGCGTTCCGCTGGATCAAATCTTCCAGGACCTGGTTGACCTCAGCCGTCGGGACCCGCCGCTCTCGCGCCTCCGCCACCGCGATGATCAGTTCCGATAGCTTCGTCACCCGCTGCCCGGTCTTGGCCGAGGTATAGACGAACGGGACATAGCTCAGGAAGGGCGCCTTTTCCGTCAGGAGGTCTTGCCCCCGCTTCGCCGTGTTCGCGTCCTTCTCGGCAATCAAGTCCCACTTGTTCACCACGACGATCAGTCCGCAGCCCCGATCCCACGCCTCGGTCGCAATGCGGAGGTCCTGCACGTGGAGTCCCACCGAGGCGTCCACCACCAGCACACAGACATCGGCCCGGTCAATTGCGCGATGGGTGCGTAACGTCGAGTAGAACTCGAGGTCATCTTCTACTTTAGCTCGGCGGCGTAAGCCCGCTGTATCAATGAAGTTGAGCGTCTTGGCGTGATATCGCAAGGGGGAGTCGATAGAGTCTCGGGTTGTACCCGGTTCTGCCGCGACCAGATGGCGCTCCTCTCCCAGCAGCCGATTGATCAAGGAAGACTTCCCGACATTGGGCCGGCCGACCACCGCTACCTGGATCGCCTCCTCGTCCTCGGCCGGATCTTTGGGCGGAAGCATCGCGACCATCGTGTCGAGCAGATCCCCGCTCGACTTGCCGATCTGGGCCGATACGGGAACCGGGTCGCCCAGGCCAAGCTCATAGAACTGGAGGTGGGCGGTACTCCTGGGAAGATCGTCCAGTTTGTTCACTACGAGCAGAACGGGACGCCGCGAGGTTCGCAGCTGCGCGGCGATCTCCTGATCCACGGGATTCACTCCCTCGGGGCCATCGACCACGAGCACCACGAGGTCGGCCGCCTCGACCGCCGCCTGAACCTGACGGCGGATGGCGACGTCCATCGAGTCGGACGAGTGCGGGACCAATCCCCCGGTGTCCACCACCCAGAAGCGCCGTCCGTTCCACTCCGCGTCCCCGAAATGGCGGTCACGGGTGGTGCCGGGGCGCTCGGAGACGATGGCGCGGCGCCCTCCGAGCACGCGGTTGAACAGGGTGGACTTGCCGACGTTGGGACGTCCGACGATGGCAACGGTAGGTTTGCTCACGCGGCGACGGGGGAATCGAGCGCGTCGGCGAAGAAATAGGAGGGGCGAATCTCTGTTGGAGTGGTGGTGGCCAGCGCCTCGAAGGACAGGTCATCCATGAAGAGCCCATCGTCATTGATCGACTCAGCGGGCAGCAGCGCCAGATCCAGATCCTTTCGATCAAGCAGCGCCTGCCGGAACGCCGAGCCGGGCAGCAACCCTGCGCAAGTCACCGAAGTTCCAAACAGGGTGTTTTCCAGAACCAGCAGCTCGAACTCGGCACCGGTATACTCACGCAGCTGATCGAGCACCTGAGGCAACAGCGCGCCCATGGAGGTTCCGGTTAGCACAGCGATCCGCTTCCCTGCCCAGCTCCGCAGACTGTCCCGCTCTTCCGAGATCTTCTGCTGCAGGTAACGCACCGATCCCACCCCGTTCTCTACCTGCTCGAAGTCACCGTACACCGCAGCCGCCGGCAGCTCGAGGCCCGCTCGCAGGTACAGCTCATCGGCGCCGTAGGCCCAGGTGATCCCTCGCTCGGCCGAGGCGCGAATCGCCCATTGCTCCAGCTGGCCGATTGCCGCGATACACTCCTCCCGGGTTGGCTCCCGAACCAGACTGTGTTTACTGAACTCGGTGAGACCGACTGGAACTACCGAGACGTTGTGAACTACGCGGCCCAGGGCGTAGAGATCGGAGAGGCTACGGTCCAGCACCTCACCGTCGTTGACGCCAGGGGACATCACGATCTGGGTGTGGAACTCTATGCCGTGCGCCGCGAAATGGCGCAGCTGGTCGAGCACATCGGGCGCCAGCGGATTGCGCAGGAGGTACCGCCGGATGACCGGATCGGTCGCATGCACCGACACGTAGAACGGAGAGAGCCGGTAGTCGATGATCCGCTGGACGTCCCACGGCTTGAGGTTGGTCAGGGTGGCGAAGTTGCCGTACTTGAACGAGAGGCGATAGTCATCATCCCGGATGTAGAGCGTTTCCCGCAGGCCCTGGGGCAGACCGTCCACGAAACAGAAGTCACACCGGTTGGCGCAGCGACGGATCCTGGGCGGCTCCAACGAGACACCAAGCGGCATTCCTTCCGCCCGTTCGATATCGTACTCGACCTCCTCCCCATCAGGCTGGCGGGCGTGTACCACGAACTCATCGTCGGCGGTGAGGAATTCCCAGTCGAGGAAGTCCTCCAGCTCACGGCCGTTGACCGAGAGAAGCTCGGTGCCCGGCAGGAGTCCGAGTTCCGCCGCGATCGATCCAGGGTGGACTGCGGTGACTTTGACCATTGAAACTCGAGGACGCGGAGCGGACCAACTGACAAGCGGTAAAAGGTCGCCCCACAGGCCCACGGATTCAAGACAGGAGGGAAAAGAAAAGGGGCGACGACCAATGGTCGCCGCCCCGAGAATCGGTGGAGGTCTAACGCTACCAACAGGCCGGGGTACCCTCCATCGTCACCGCGGCATTGGGCGAGTTGGCGATGGGTCCCACGAAAACGCCGCAGGTGTTGGGAGTGGTGAGGGTGATCACGGGATTGGTGATCGTCGCCTTGTACCCCGTGTTGCTGATGTAGGTGAGCGTCAGCACGTTGCCCGCGCTGGGCAGGAAGGAGA
Organism: uncultured Gemmatimonadales bacterium; assembly: GCA_963788625.1. Taxonomy (GTDB): domain Bacteria; phylum Gemmatimonadota; class Gemmatimonadetes; order Gemmatimonadales; family GWC2-71-9; genus DATBGE01. The sequence goes on from CAWBHB010000002.1 coordinate 196,797, forward strand.
CCTTGCCCGCCCCGCCGGTCGCGTTGACGGCCAGGCCGTTGATGGTGCCACCCGCATAGTCGTTATTGTCGAAAGAGAATCCTTCCTGCGCGGTTACCAGATTGCGCAGGTCGGTCTTCATGCTGGCCACAACGGCCTTGTACTTCGTGTTGGCGAACTTCGGGAGCGCGATGGTCGCGAGAATCCCGATGATCACCACCACGATCAGAAGCTCGATTAGGGTAAATCCCTTCCGCGTCATAACGTGCCGCCTTCCAGGTGCGCCACGAGAGTGAAACTCCCAATACCTGCGGAGGGGCAACCCCTATGCCAATATTCGACAATTATCGTAAGTTTATATGTCCCAATAAGATATAAGGTAGTGGCGAGGGGGAAAATCGGCATTCAGGCCCAATCGGATCTCGGCGTCTTGCACGACAAAAGCGCCGACCGGATTTTCGGGTCGGCGCGTTATGGGATCGAGATCACACTACCCTAGTGAGGGTGACTGAGCGACCAGACGTAAGCGGCCACGGCCTTTACATCATCATCGGAGATGCTGGAGCCACCTTTGGGCGGCATCGGCACCCCGCTCTTCGACTCTTCCTTGGGGACTCCCTTCATTACTTGGGCGACGATCTCATCATAGCTCCCCTTGCCGTGGAGCCAGACATCATCCGTCAGATTAGGACCCACCAGTCCCTTTCCGTCGGGACCATGGCAGGCATAGCAAAGACCATCTTTATGGAAGATCCCGTTGCCCTTGTCGATGAGTTCCTGAGTGACCCCCTGAGGCAGTTCCGACTGAGCCCTCGCTGGGGTGGCCACGACAACAAGTAAGATCGCAGCGGTCAAGGGCAAACGGCTGAGTGAATTCATTCGGCCGGCTCCAGAAAGTTGAGATGGGGAGACGAATCTGCCGGGCGGTTGGGCAACATTCAAGCCCTGACCCGCTGCTAAATCTAAGTCCTACACCCGTCTGCCTTTGCGGCTACGGACCGGATCGACCCTCGGCAACGTTCTGACCAGAGCCTCGGACAGGCGTTCGCCCGGAGGTCAGTGCGGCTGGGAACAACGAACAGCCCCCGCGACGCTCCCACGGGGGCCACTTGATCGAGCGATGAGAGCGGGCGACCGGACTCGAACCGGCGACGTCCAGCTTGGGAAGCTGGCATTCTACCAACTGAATTACGCCCGCGGTCGGCAGAAATGTCGCCGTCGTTTCACAACCTTGTCAATGACCGACTGAACACTGACGCCCCGGCCAGACTGCGCCGGGGCGTCAGGTTCGAAAGACTACTTCACCTTGTAGCGCCAGGCCTTGACCCCGTCGGCCTTGCCATCGACCTGAATCGGCTGGGTGGCCCCCGGTTGCAGTGCCGGAATCGTTGTTTCCTGGGTGCCCACGACCGTGCCCTTTTCATCGAGAAACTCGACCACGATCGTGGTGGGAGCAGGCGGTATGACCTTGTTTGAAGCGTTCCGTGCTTCTCGACCCGTCGCCTTGCCGGTGAGCGACACGTTGGAACCGGCGACCTTCAGCTTTTCGATTTCCACGTTGACCGGCAGGGCCTCGCGGGCCGTGATCGCCTCGACGACCTTGTCGGTGTTCTTGGTGAACTTGTATCCCTGGGCCCGCATCGAATAGGCGTATTCGCTGAGCGGCTCGAGGGCGATCAGCCGTTCGGCTGACGGACGCGAGATTGGCACCGTCCTGCATCGCCAGATAGGAGTTCGCCTGGATGTAGATCGCGTCGTGCTGATTGGGGTTCAGCTCGAGCACCTTGCCGAACGTCACGGCCGCTTCCTTGTAGTTCTTGTCGTTGTACTGCCGGGTACCCAGGTCGATGAGGTCGGCCTCGGTCAGGCCCTCACCGCCCTCCCCGGCTCCAGCAGCGACCGCCGCCACCGCCTGCCGCCACCAGCTCCTTCTCCAGAGCCTGTGCCTTGTCGACCTGTCCGGCGGCCCGATAGGCATTCGCCAGGGCCTTCTTGGCAGATAGATCGTTCGGTACCCGCTGCAGATACTTCTCGAACATCGGAATCGCTTCGGCGGCCTTGCCGGTGTTGCTCAGACAGCGCGCCCGCATTGTAGAGCGCCTGATCGCGCAGCTTGAGCTGTGCCGTGTCGGTCGGCTCCGTCGCAGCCGCCTTGGCGTAGTAGGCCAGCGCGCTATCGGTCATCTTCTGGCCGTTGTAGAGCTCGGCCATGTTCATGTATGACAAGGGAGCGCCGCGGTAGATGCTGTTTGCGGCGTTGAACATGACCAACGCGGAATCGTTCACGCCGCTCTTCCGGAATTCACTGCCGGCGTTCACCAGCGCAGCCCATGCCCGATACCGCTGTTTGTCGGTGTCGGCTTTGCAGGGTGGCGCTATCTTGCTCGACCTTGGTGAACGCGGAATCGGCGCCAACCAGGTCGCCCTGCTGCAGGTAGTTGCGGCCCAGCCAGTACCAGGCCGCTGAGCTCCCGCTCTGTCCGCCGCTGATTGATTCCGTGATGACCCTCACGCCATCGCGGAGCATCCGGTTCCGAGCATCAGGGATCGACGATTCCAGGGCGCTCTTGAGGTAAGTCTTGCCGCTGCTGACTTTGAAATCGCCGCCCTTGAGCTGACACGCCGGGTCGACCAGTTTCTGGTCGAGAGCACCCGTCACGCGGCTGGCAATGGCCGGCTGCTGCGGCGGCCATCGGCGCCGCTGACAGCAGGAGCAAGCCCACCGCAATTAATCGTCTCATCACGACTCCTCTTTCAGTGTTCGGGATCTGTCGGACGCCACCGCGGCGACCTTTGCGAGCGCGCGAGTCTGCACCTCACGCGAAATCTCGAGCGCTGGCCGGCCCAATCGTCGGGCCGCGGCACTCACGTCGTCGAATTCCGGCTTCGCCCGGGGGCCACCGGGTGCTTCCAGGATCTTCACACGAACCGAGACACCAGGTGCGATCTCAATCTCCACCTGATGTCTCGGCAGGGTGATGCGCTCCACGGTCCACCGTCGGACACCTGCAGTCGTGCTGTGCAGAAAGAGTGCCTCTGCAACCCTGTCTGCCGCAGAGGGTTCCGTGATGGCTTCCAGCCGGAAACCGGGTCTGCCCTTCTTCATATGCGTAGGCCACACTTGAACATCCAGTGCACCGGCGCGAACTCAGGGCCTCCCGCAAAGGCTCCAGGTATTCCGGGCTCAAATCGTCCAGATCGGTGGACAGTGTCACCACTTCGCCTGCTTCGCCGGCCGGCTCCGCAATGATCAGCCGAAGCGCGTTGGGATACGATTCCGGATCGCGTCCACCGGCTCCCCACCCGCTCGCGGTCGCGCGCCAGCGCGAAGGCGGATTGCCCGCACTCAAGACTCGCAGCAGAACGGCGCCCGTCGGGGTCGTCGCTTCTCCCGACACCGGGCCATTGGGACCGATCTCGATGCCCTCGAGCAGGCGAGCGGTTACCGGCGCCGGGATCGGCAGAACCCCGTGTGCTGCGCGAATCCATCCCTCACCCAGAGCGACGGGCCGATTGTAAATGCGCTGAATTCCCAGGCGCTCGAAGCCTTCGATACCACCGACGATGTCGACCATCGCATCGATGGCGCCGACTTCATGCAGCGCCACATCATCTGCCGCCACGCCGTGGATCCGGCCTTCCTCTTCCGCCAGCAATCGGAACGCACGGATGGCGCGTTCGCGCACCCAATCGGACAAGCGGGGCCCGCTCGAGGACCGCGATCAGGTTCCCCACATGGTGATGCGGGGAGTGGGAGTGGTGTGAGTGCTGGTGAGCGCCCGGGGGGTGTGAGTGGGGCTCCGGCCATACCGGGTTGGGATGTTCCACCTCACCGCGCGGGGACCTGACGGTCACTTTGGTGGAAACAATGCCGCAACGGACCACGCGGGCGATTTCCACCCTGGCATCGGAAAACCCGAGGCGGCCCGGCAACGCCTCCAGCCATTCTGGTGCCGCGCCCGCATCTACCAACGCTCCGAGCAGCATGTCGCCGCTGATCCCTGCGGCAGGGTCCAGTATCGCAAATCGGCCCGCAGTCATGCTGAAATATTGCTCCCCGTCGAGGGAGGAGGCAAATCGGGGATTCTGCCGATACAGCCATCCGGCGCCGGTGTTGAAGACGACGATCTGCTCGTCCGGACGCACCAGCCTCGCGATCCAGCAGGAGCCGAAGGCCCGCCAGCGCCGGCCCCTCCTTCGGGCGAGAAATCGATCCCTTCCTCGGCCGCTCCATTAGCCGCCCAACGCGATCAGGTCCTCGTCGGTCACGGCGACCGCGGCCCCATTGCTCTCCCGGAGGGCGCGAAGGATGAGGCGATCACCCAGGGGCGCCGGAACGCGCAGTCCGCTGGCGATCGTCTCGGGATTGTCCCACGGTTCGGCCTGATCCGATCCGGCATCGAAGGCGCGAACGATCGGGGCACACCCGGCCGCCTGAACGGTGAACATTCGCGGCGGTGCATCCGTGACCCAGCCGGCAGTGCGGAGTTCGGCGAACGCCTTCCACATCCCGATCAGGCCGGTTCCGCCGCCGGTCGGATAGATGATGACCTGGGGCAAGGCCCAGCCGAACTGCAGCGCGAGCTCGAGACCGAGCGTCTTCTTGCCCTCGATGCGATAGGGTTCGCGCAGCGTGGAAAGATCAAATGCACCGGTTTCCGCGGCGTACGCCCGTGCGGCCCGCCCACAGTCCCCGATGTGGCCGTCGAGCAGGACGAGATCCCCATCGAAGACCGCGAATCTGGGCCAGGATGGGCGTGGGCGTCGGTGACGGGAGCAAAGACCTTCACGTGGCATCCGGCCCTCGCCGCGTAGGCTGCAGCCGCGACCCCGGCATTTCCCGCAGTCGGAATGACGAAGCGAGTGACACCGGCCGCATGGGCCCGGGTGATCGCCGCGCTCAGTCCACGAGCCTTGAAGGAGCCGGTAGGGTTCGCTCCCTCGTCCTTGATCCAGAGGGAGTCTACGCCGAGGCTCTTGCCCAGACGGCCGGACATGCAGCAACGGTGTATCGCCTTCGCCGAGGGATACGGGAGTTTCGGCAGGTGTGAGCGGGAGGAAGGGGCGGAAACGCCACATCCCATGACGACGTCGCAGTTCCGCCCGGTCGGTCAGAACCGGCGACTCGATCGGGATAGCGCACCAGCCACGGCTGTCCGCACTTGGTGCATACCGTCGGCAGGCCGTCGGGGCCGCTGGTGTTGCCGCAGTTGACGCACTCGAGAGTCCAATCCATCTCAGGACTCCGACCGGTGGCTCAGGAAACGATCCGCCAGCTGGACCAGCCGCTCGTCACCCACGCCGTTCGGCATCGGCCCGGATGATCTCTACCTGGGGCCGAAGCGCTGACATCTCCCCATCGATGACCCGGTGGCAGCCTCGGCTCCCATGGAATCGCCGTGGTTGGCCCCTTCCGAGCAGCGCCCAGGCGGCCGCAGCCGGATAGGCCGGATCGCTGCGGGGCGGCAGATCATAGCGCCGTGGCTGGTCTTCCTGGTCTTCCTTCACGAATGCGCGAGACATCTGGTTACTTCTCCGCGAGCTGTCGGAGGATCCGGTCCGCAAGTTTCGTGGAGAAACCCGGCAGGCTGGCGAGCTCCGCCGCGGTCGCGGACTTGACTCCCGCCAGGCTGCCGAAGCGTTCGAGCAGACGCCCGACGGCGGGTCGGCCCGATCCCGGGGATCTCGAGCAGTTCCGAGGTAATAGTCCGCTGGGTACGACGCTTCCGGTTGTAGGCCACTCCAAAGCGATGCGCCTCATCCCGCGCTCGCTGCAAGCAGACGAAGTGAGGGGCTTCGACGCGGGAGCCGCAGACTGTCCTCCCGGCCCGGGAGAAAGACCTCCTCTTCTCGTCTTGGCCAGGCTGACGATGGGAATCTGGTCATCCCCAGGCCGCTGCCGCCGCCTGGACCGCCGCCGAGAGCTGGCCCTTTCCCGCCATCGATGACGATAAGATCGGGAAGCGGCTTCGATTCGTCTCGCCGCCGGGTGAGAAACCGGGTAACGACCTCGTGCAATCGCGGCGAAGTCATCCTGCTGTGCCACTCCCTTGATCTTGAACTTCCGGTATTCGCTCTTCTTGGGGCGGCCGGCCTCGAACCAGACCAGGGAGCCGACGGTGTCTCGTGCCCTGATTGGTCGATATGTCGATGCAGATCATGCTTCGGGGTACAGTCGCCAGACCCAGATCCCGACCAAGCGCGTAGACCGGATCCTCGGCGCGTTCTTCGGTTTCGAACGATTCGATCCGCAGGCTTTCCATCAGGTGCCGGCGTTCTGTTCGGCGAGATCCAACCAGACGCCGGCCCATGCCTCGCTGAGGCAGCTGCCAGTCGGTCTCGGGCAGCAGCGCCTTCAGGCTGTCCGCGTCCGCAGGAGCGAACGGGAGCAGCAGCTTCGGCCGCTGCGTGCAGGCAGAGGAACGTACATCCGCACCAGGAATACGCTCAGGACCGCATCGTCCGACTCCTCTTCGACATTCTCCAGGAAGGCGTGCTCCCGACCCACGACCCGCCCCTCCCGCACCCGCAGAACGACACGCCGACCGCATCGTCGCCATCGCGAGCGTAGCCGATGACGTCGGCGTCTCCGGTTCCCAGTACTTCGATGGCGGCGGGCTGTTCGATCTGCTCCAGCCACTTGAGGGTATCGCGCAGGTTCCTGGCCCGCTCGTAGTCCTCTCGTCTCGCTGGCCTCGAGCATCGCCTCGCGCACCCGGGCCCGTACGTCGAGCGTGCGCCCGGAGAGGAACTCCAGGACCTCGTCGATCATCGCCCGATACTCCGGCCTGTTCCTGCCAGCCCACGCAGGGGGCCAGGCAGCGCCCGATGTAGAAGTCGAGGCAGGGCCGATCACGCCGATCGACCGGCAGGTTGTCACTGCAGGAACGGACGGTGTAGAGCCGGCGGACGATGGCCAGCGAACGGCGCAGGTGGGTCACGTCGGTATAGGGCCCGAAATACCGAGCACCGGGGATATCCCGGCGCCGGGTGACCAGGACCCGGGGGAACGGCTCCGCGAGTGTTACCGCGATGGACGGGTAGCTCTTGTCGTCCTTGAGCCGCACGTTGAACCGCGGCTGGTACTCCTTGATGAGATTGTTCTCGAGCAGGAGGGACTGGGGCTCGCTCGCGACGACGATGGTCTCCACATCGGCGATCTGGCGCAGCAGGAGCCGGTGAATCGGGATTGTCCGGCACATCCGCCGCCGAGGTAGCTGCGGACTCGGCTCCGGAGTCGACGCGCCTTGCCCACATAGAGCACGCGACCCTCGGCATCTTTCCAGAGATAGACGCCGGGACCTTCGGGCAGTGTCTCGAGTTTGCGGTGAAGCGGTTCAGTCCCCTGCACTACCTAATCCTTCCAAATTCGCCGGCGAACCCTGGCCAGGAACGCACCCGCCTCGGGCACTCCCACCCGGCCAGAATCGCCACATACAGTATGCCGAAGGGTACAAGGACGACCGCGGCACGCGCTACCGGGTGAGTCTCGCCGAGCAATCGGAGAATGCCCCATCCGACGAGGCCTGCCACGAGTGCTGCGACCCAGAGGCGAACCAGGTAGGAGGGAGCCAATCCGGTGTTCCCGATCCGGCGGTTGAGCGAGGCGCGCAGCAGATGAAATTCGACCCAGGCGGCGAGCCCGGCGGAGGCGGTCAAGCCGGCCGCACCCCAGCGGGGCTCGATGCCGAGCCAGCCCGGCAGCGGAATCGCGCAGAGATATCCTAGTGCGGTCGTCAGAAACACCCGCAGGACGGCGAAGCGGAGAGGTGTCCTGGTGTCACGCAGCGCGTAGTAGGTCGAGGCATAGAGGCGCCCGAGCGTCGCCGCGAGCAGGCCGACCGCCGAGCCTGCGAGGATCCCCCACACATAAATGCTGTCTTCGCGTCCCGAATCGCCCCGACTGGAACAGAGCGCTCGCGATGACATGACCGAAGGCGAGGAACGCCGACGGCACAGGGAACCACCAGGAAGGCAATCCGGCGAAGCCCGCGCATCGAGCCGACCGCGAAGATACTCGTGGACCCTCGGCCTCGTCTCCGATGGCGCTCGACATCTCCGGCAGTTCGGCGGCCGAGACCGACATTCCAAACAGGCTGACGGGCAGGGTGTACAGCACCTGGGCGTTGGCCAGGCCGGCAACGGCTCCGCTCGGCAAGCAGGCTCGCCAGGATGGTGTCGACGAAGGCGCTGATCTGGACCACGCCGCGGCCGATGAACACCGGGAAGAAGTTCCGGATCACCGTGCGCACCGATTCGCTGGTACGCTCGAGAACCGGGCGGAACCCACGAAGCAGCCCGATGACGGTCGGCAACTGAACCCGAACTGCAGCGCACTGCCGACCAGTGAACCCCAGGCGGCGACCAGGGCGAGCTGCTCCCCCCTGAGCCCGGGGCCCGAAGCCGACCAGCGCAATGATGATCGCCAGGTTCCAGACGACTGGCGCCGCGTAGGAGAGAAAGAACTTGCGATGGCTGTTGAGGACGCCGAGACACCACGCGGAAAGCACCAGGAAGCCGGCGCCGGGGAAGAAGAGGGTTACCAGGCGAATGGTGAGGTCGCGCTTGTCGCCGGTGAATCCGGGGGCGATGAACCTGGTGAGCGGACCGGCGAGCGAGCATTCCAATCAGCACGATTACGGCGGTGCTGCAGGCGAGCAGACCGAACGCGGCGTTGGCCAGGCGGGAGGCCTCGGCATCGTTGCGTTGGCTTCTCAGGCGGGCATAGACTGGAACGAAGGACGCCGAAAGCACACCCTCGCCGAAAAGGTTCTGCAGGAAATTGGGAATTCGAAAGGCGGCGTTGAATGCGTCCGCGACATCGGAAAGCCCGAAGTAGTGGGCGAGAGCCCGTTGCCGCACCAGCCCGACCAGCCGACTCAGCAGGATGCCGGATCCGACGAGGAAGGCCGATCGGGCCGGAGAGGGTGATGCCGGGTTAGGACTGGGTGACGCTCAGGGCTTCCGGGGCGGCGGGAGGGAGGCGCGAGTCGCGCCATCTTCGAGCAGACGCTGGAGAAACTGGTTCTCCTCCTGAAGCTGCTGGACCGAGCGGTTGAGATCATCCACTTCGCCCTTCCAGCAGCTGAACGCGCTGGGCCAGAGTCGGCCACGCCGGAGGGAATTTGCTCGTGGCCCTTCCAGCCGGCGAGCAAGCGCCCGGCCGATCGGGGAGTCGATGAGGATTCCGATGATCGGAATCATCAACGCCACAAGCAGGATGATGACCGAGGAACATCATGGCACGAGTCTACGAGGATTGAGAAGCGCCTTCAAGGGCGCTGCCATACCAGCCGACCATTTCCCGATGGAGCTGCTGGAGCAACTCCGGACCGTACCGCGCGAGGAAGGGCGCCACCGTCAGCACCCGTTCCTGGGGCTTTGCCACCGGGAAGCACCGCGGTCCGGGCCCGTTCCACCTGGCTCAGCTCGACCTCGGAACGCTTCTCGCAGGTGCTGGACCAGCTTGCGCTCGACATCCTGGGTGCCGCTCAGCGCCTGTTTGCCGATGTTCTGAATCGTCTTCTCGATGGTCGGATCGATGGTACGCGCGACCTCCGCCAGCGTGTCGAAGCCGGCAGTCAGCTCGGCGCGAAGCCGCTCCAGTGTGGCCACTGCCTCGGATGGCAGCTGGGAACGGACCACCCGCGACTCCAGGGCACGACCATGCTGCAGCAATTCGTCGAGGGTCGCCCCGAATTTCTCGAGTACTCGATCAACCCGATGCTCGACCAGGATCCCCGACCAGCGCGGCACTGGCAGCTGAGGCACCACGCCCAGGCTCTCGTAGATCGGCCGGCAGAGTGGTAGGTAGCGAAGCTCTCCCGGGCCGGCGACGTAGGCCACCGTGGGGAGCAGGGCACTCTCGACCACCGGTCGCAGCAGGACGTTGGGCGACAGCCGCTGTGGTTCCTGCTGCGCCAGGCGCTCGAGATCGGCGAGGGCAAACCGCTCGTGAGCCCGCCGAGTCACGAAGCCGTCCGCGCTGCGTACCAGGCGATCTCTTCCGAGGGCCGCCTCGACCATGACCAGGGTGGCCCCGTCTGCGGCGGCCACACCGGGATCGGTGCCCTGCCCCACCAGATCACCGCTACGCTCGTCCAGCAGTTGCTCGAGTTCGGACGCTTTGCGCAGCGGCATTCAGCAGCAGCGGCGCCGCAGCCCGCTTTACCGCAGGGTGGGTGCTGTCGAGACAGACCATGCCGAACGGCGCAAGGAGCTCGGCGAGGGCAGTTCCATACGCACCCGCCACCGTCCGGTCGGAACGGAAGTGCCGGCGAAGCCAGTCGAGAGTCACATCGCGATACTCCGCCGCAGGCAGGTCGGCCTCCAGGCGCGCAAAGACGGCGTCCACCTCTGGCCCCAGCGGTTCCCGGTAAAGGGGAAGCAGCGGAGCATCGGCCGGTCGCTCGCGCAGAACCGCCGTTACCAGGGCACCGTCGCCGTTCAGCCACGATGCGTGGTTGGCCTCGGTGAAGTCATGGTCATCGCCCGCGACCCAGAACACCGGGACTACCTTGCGCCCCCAACGACGTCCCAGCACCTCGCGCGAGGGCGGCGGCGGAGAGCGCCTTGTGGATGGTATAGAGCGGTCCGGTGAACAGTGCTGGTTGCTGGCCGGTGGTAACGACGAGGACGTCGGGATCGGCCAAGCTCGGCGATCGCCGCCTCGGCACCCGGTGCGCGCACGCAGGCATCGACGCAGGCCGGACTGCAACGCGCCTGACCGCGGTGCGGGAGCAGGCGACCGAGCTCGCGATGGGCGTAGCGACGAATCGGATGGTCACCGGGAGACCTGCGCCAGGAGGATGCAGCGGGGTCCATCTCCTGGCGGGCTGCCGCTGTAGTCTCCCCAGCGTCGGGTAATCCTGCCTCCGTGGGACGTGATCAGGGCTTCCAGCTCCGGAGGGGCGAGCAGGCGGACCCTCTCCTGAAAGGTCCTGCCATCCTGGGTATGGATGGCCTTCACCACGAAGCGATCATCGTCTGTTATCCGCCGAGTGATGCGCACGACCGCCGATTCGAAGCGGACGGTCTCTTCCGGCACGAGACGTCTGTCGTACTCGATCGGCGTTGAGGAAATCGATTACGAACCAGCCGCCGGGCCGGACGGTGTCGAGCATCTCCCCGATGGTGCGGGCGTGCTCCTCGTCGTGTTCGAAGTATCCGAAAGCTGGTGAAGAGATTCAGGGTCAGGTCCATCGACCGGGATCGCACCGGTAGGCAGCGCATGTCGGCGCGAGCCACCGGCCGGTCGGTCACCTCGCGCACCCTCCGCAAAAGGGTAAGCGACAGGTCGACGCCAATCGGCCGGAGCACCCCTCGCCTCGAGCGAGGCCATGTGCCGCCCCGCGCCACACGCCACATCCAGCACCTTCCAGCCTGGTCGCCAGTCCAGCGCGCCACAGAGAAGGTCCACCAGACGCTCGGCGTCGGCTTCGTCGCGGTGCGGATAGAGGTGAAGGTATTCCTCCCCGAACCATTCTTCGAACCATTCGGTCATCGCACTCCGCTGATCGGGCGTGGCCGGCTCACTTCATTTGTGATACGGTTCGCCCCGCAGGATCGTAAACGCGCGATAGAGCTGCTCCAACACCACGACCCGGGCCAGCTCGTGAGGCAGAGTCAGCGGACCGAGGCTCCAGCGGAATGCCGCAGCCTGGCGGATGTCATCCGCCAGACCGGTGGAGCCGCCCGATCAGAAAAGCGAGAGTGCGCGGCGACTCGCCCCAGCGCTTCAACTGGTGGGCGAGTGCTTCGCTGGTGAGGTAGGTCCCTTCGCGATCGAGGGCGACCAGAACATCGCCCCGTCGGGGAGTCTTGGCCCGCAGCCGCACCGCCTCCTCCCTCCGCTGCACCACGCCGGTCGGGGCCCGGGAAGCTTCCCTGATCTCGATCTCCTGAATGGATGCGTAGCGTCGCAACCGCTTCAGGTATTCGTCGCCCGCCTCACGGAAGGCGGGACGGAGCTTGCCGACGGCCAGCAGTCGCAGGTCCATCGGCCGGGCTCATCAGGCATACATGCCGCGGAGCCGATGCACAGCCGCGACCCGGTCGATCGCCAACATGTAGGCACCGATCCGGTTGTCGAGCTTGTGCCGCTGCGCCATGGCGGTCACCTCGTCGAAGGACCGCACCATGATCCGCTCGAGCCGCTGATTGACGGTCTCCTCATCCCAGAAGTACCCGCCGCGATCCTGCACCCACTCGAAGTAGCTCACCGTGACTCCGCCCGGCATTGGCCAGGATGTCGGGAATGACGAAGATGCCCTTCTCGTTCAGGATCTTGTCGGCCGCGGCGGTGGTGGGACCGTTGGCGCCTTCGCAGATGATCCGGGCCTTGATCTGGCTGGCGTTCTCGTCATCGATCACGTTTTCGAGCGCGGCGGGGACCAGCACGTCGCAGTCGAGGGTCAACAGCTGCTCGTTGGTGATCTGCTCGGCGTTCTTGTAGGCGTTGAGCAGCTTCTTGCTCTGCACGTGCTTGAAGACGTCCTCAAGATCGAGTCCCTTCGGATTGTAGAGTACCGCCGGACTTGTCGCTCACGGCGACAATCGTCATGCCCTCGCGAGCCATGAGCTGAGCCGCGATCGAGCCCACGTTGCCGAATCCCTGTACCGCCACTCGAGTGCCCTTGATCGGCATTTTCAGCTGTTTCAGCGCCTCTTTGGTAACGACGTACAGCCCGCGACCGGTCGCCTCGCGGCGGCCCAGGGAACCGCCCATCTCGATCGGCTTGCCGGTCACCACCGCGGTCACGGTGTGCCGCTTGTGCATCGAATAGGTGTCCATCACCCACGCCATTACCCGCTCGTTGGTGTTCACGTCGGGGGCCGGCACATCGGAATCGGGCCCGAGTGTTTCGATGATGGCCGAGGTATAGCGGCGGGTCAGCTTTTCCAGTTCGGCATTGGACATGGTGCTTGGATCGCAGATGACACCACCCTTCGCGACCCACCGAACGGGATGTTGACCACTGCGCATTTCCAGGTCATCCACGCCGCCAGCGCCTTGACCTCGTCCAGGTTCACCTGGAGGTCGAACCGGATTCCGCCCTTCGCCGGGCCTCGCGAGGTGTTGTAGAGCACCCGGTAACCGGTATAGACGTCCACTTCGCCGTTGTCGCGCTGAACCGGCACCGAGACGATGATCTGCTTCTCAGGGTGACGCAGGATCTTGTAGAGCCCCGGCTCCAGATCGAGCTGCTTAGCCGCGAAATCGAAGCGCGACATCATCTCCTCGAACGGGTTTTCCTCTTGGAGAAACCGGTCCTTGTCAGGGCGGATGACGTCCTGCGTCGGGCGCGGACTTGTGGCGGTCATAAGCTCCTCATTGAGTTTACAGGCGCTCGGGCGGCGTGATCACCGCGTCGAGGGCGGTGGCGACTGCGTCGCCGGCGTCTTCCCATGTCAGGTCCAGCACGGCCACCAGGGGCTTCGGGAGCGCCCGCTGGCCAACGGTCCCGCAGTTTCACTGCGTCCTTCTCGGTGATCACCACATGGTCGGCCCGGCGGGCCGCATGGGCCAGCCAGGCCACGTCCTCGCGCTCCATACTGATGATGATCCTTCCAAGTCGCCACCTGGACCGCGGCCCCCGTGGCCTTGGTCTGGGTCACGAAGCCTTCCGGATCCGCGATAGCCGAGGCGGCCACCACCCGTTTGCCCGGACAGCGCTGAGGGAGGTAGCCGGCGGGCGCTGACCAGACCCTCCAACCGGGCCAGACCGAGGTGCGCGATCGCAACCGGACAGCGCACCCGGCCGCGAAGCTCTTCCGCGAGCTGCTGCGCCGCTTCCGCCGTTGCCCGTTTCCGGGTCACGATGACCAGGTCCGCCCGGTCCAGAGCCGACCACCCTTCGCGCCAGGGACCCGCCGGGTAGCGGCCAGCGAACCGCGCGAGTCGTCTCTGCGCTGATCACCAGGATGTTCAGATCGCGCCGGATGTCGAGCCGCTGATAGGCGTCATCCAGCACCAGGACCTGCGCACCTCTGGCCAACGCTCGTTCGGCACCTTCGACCCGGTTCGCGCTGCTCACGACGTGAGCGCTCGGCACGGCCTTCGAGTGTACCAGCGCCTCGTCGCCGCCGTATCCCCTGAGCAACACCCCGGGTGCCAGTCCCTTGCCGGCGTAGTACTGCGCGACCCAGATGGCCACCGGAGTCTTGCCCGAACCGCCTACGGTCAGGTTCCCGACCGCAACCGACGGCAGTGGCAGGTCGTGTACCTTGACCCATCCCAGCCGGAACCCGGCGACCCGTACCCCCATCCAAAGACGCCACAACCCAGCCAGCGGGAGCAGGGCCGCGCGAGCCAACCTCGCATCTACCCGGCGGCTGGTCCACAGCCAGCGGATCAGCCGGTGGGTATCGCCGCGCCGTCTGGCCATGCGGTCAGTCTGGTGACTTCCTCCAGGCTCTCCCGTGCCCTCGCCTCGGCCGAAGCGCGACCCTCGGCGTCCGGGCTCCACGAGAAATCGGCGTGCCGTAGGCGATTCGAACTCGAGCGAATGGCTTGGGAATCAGCATGGTATCCCACGAAGCCGAGCCGCCAGGCCGGATGCGCCTCGGCGTGAACCGGGACGACCACGCCGCCTCCCCGTTGCGCCGCCAGCAGGACTCCAGGCTTGATGACGCGGCGAGGGCCCCGAGGTCCGTCAGGCGTGAAACCAACCACCCGTCCCTCGCGCAGGCGCGGACGGCGCGGAGCAGCGCCCGAGCACCACCGCGGCTGCTCGAACCGGAGATGATCCGATAGCCGATCCGGCGAGCGAACGCGGCCAGGTGCTGCCCGTCCTGCGCCGAGACTCACCACCGCGGAAACTCCCTGCGCTCGGTGATGCCACAAGCACCGGCAGCAACGCCTCATGCCAGCTCATGATGACCAGCCGGCCGACCAGTGGCGCGCACCTGATGCCACAAGTCCGGCGCGCACCACCTCGAGACGCCAGGACCGGGCAAGAGCGCAGGCGAGCGGCACTCCGAGTCGCCTGGTGAGATCAGCGGGAGCCCGTGAGCCTCACGCGCCCACCAGCTGCAGGGCCAGATTCGCCACTCGGCTCGGCGCGCACCGCCTGGCCCAGCCTGGCTCGCACCTCGGCCAAGCCCGCAAGCTGCTGCTTCCGCGATTCCGATTCCGACTCGAACAGGGGACGGGCTGCTTCCACCAGCGCCTCCGTCGAACACCGGTCCGCGCCAGAACTCCGGCACCACGGCCCGACCGGCGATGAGATTGACCAGGCTGATCCACTTCACGGTCATCAACCGCTTTGCCGTATCGCGCGGGTCAACCGGGACGCGGCGTAACTCACCACCATTGGGGTGTCCGCCAGTGCTGCCTCCAGCGTGGTGGTGCCCGACTTGGCCAAGGCCACATCGGCCGCGGCGAAAACTGGAGTCGGGTCGCCGCGGTGAACCGTGATTGGTCCCGGGTCGGGGTAGCTTCCCTGCTCCGTCGCCGCGACGATGATCTGGTCGCACACCCGCTGATTCAAGAGTTCCAAAGCCGCGTCCCGAAACCGGGGCCAATGGCGGACAATTTCCCGGTCTCGGCTGCCGGGAAAGATACCTAAAACCCGGTCCTGTAAAGACATCCCCAGTCCCAGCCGGGCCTCGGTGCGACTCGGCCAAGGCCCTCTGTCAAGCAGGGGATGGCCGACGTAGGTAGCCGGTACGCCGAGGCGCCCGAAGAAATCGGCTTCGAAGGGAAGAATGACTGCGAGTCGGTCTACGTCGGTTCGCAGCCGGGTGGCCCGCTCCGGACGCCAAGCCCAGAGCTGCGGAGCGATGTAGTAGAGGACCGGGACCCCAGCCGCCCGGGCGGCCCGTGCAACGCGCAAATGAAGACCCGGATAGTCCACCAGAATGGCGAGGTCATAGTGACCGGCGACCAGATCGTCACGTAGCGACTGGAACAGGCGGTAGTGCAGTGGGAGCGAGGCGAGCACCGAACCGAATCCCATCCGGCTCAGCCGCTCCATGGGAAATCGCGGTTCGGCGCCAGCCGCCTCGAGCCGCGGTCCACCTACGGCCTCGAAGACGGCATTGGGCAGCTGCTCCCGGATGGCCTTCACCACCGCGGCGGCGTGAAGATCTCCGGAGGGCTCGCCCGGCCGAGACGAGGATGCGGGGGGGGCGATCCGTCACGGGACGGCCAGGGTTCGTGCGCTTCGCGCCACTGCGGCGGAAACCTCGAGGGCCAAGGCCAGGGCCGCCCTGCCCTCTTCCCCGCGGACTACCGCCTCTCGCTCGCCACGCACCGCGTGAATGAAACTCAACAACTCGAGTTTCAGGGCGTCAGCGCGTGGGGCTTCGAGGGGGATGCGCTCGATTTCGGCGAGATCCTCGGGATCGGCCAGGGTCCAGCCTTCCCGCAACCGGAGGAATTCTCCCCGCCCGGCTGCCAAGTCGAGCGAAAGACACCCATCGGCCTGGTAGAGCCGTAGACGGCGAACCCGCTCACGGGCAATCCGCGATGCCGTGACGCTGGCAACCGCGCCGCACCCGAATTCGACCCGGGCGTGAGCCAGATCGAGATGAGGAGAGAGGACGGTCTCACCTACCGCCTTCACTTCCATCGCCTCCGAACCGCCGAGGAGGTGAAGGATCAGGTCCAGATCGTGGATCATGAGGTCGAGTACGACCGGGACGTCGGTGCCTCTGGTCTGGAACGGCGCGAGCCGGCGACCTTCGATGAAACTGGGCCGGTCGAGGTAGGGCTCCGCAGCGCGAAGCGCCGGATTGAACCGCTCTATGTGACCGACCTGGAGCTGGACCCCAGCCTTGGCTGAGGCCGCGACCAGGGCATCGGCCTCGGCGAGATTTCCAGCCAGCGGCTTCTCCATGAGCACTGGTATGCCTCGCTGAAGTGCCGCGAGCCCGACCGTGGCATGGTCGGCAGTCGGGACCGCAATGGTCACCGCACTCACACGCCTCAGGAGCGAGTGAAGATCGGCGAACCCACGGACTCCCACCGCAGCCTCGACTTCACCAGTACGCGACCGGGAAATGTCGTAGAACCCGACCAGCTCGACCTCATCCAGCCGGGCGAGATGCCGGGCATGGTGGAGGCCTAGCGCGCCTACTCCGACAACCCCGATCGGTAACCGCGTGGTCATGCGGGGACTCCGCGAGCCGATTGTTCGAGAAACGAGAGGAAGCGGTCTACCTCGCCGGTCTGAGGCGTAGCGCGCAGTCGTTCAATGGCGCGGGAGACCGGAAGGTCGGAGTTGAACACCATCCGGTAGGCATGTTTCAGGGCCAGGATAGCCTCAGGAGCGAAGCCGGCCCGGCGCAGCCCGACCGCGTTCAGACCGTAGAGCTCCATCGGATTGCCCACGGCTTTGACGTATGGCGGCACGTCCTGGTTGACCCGCGTAGCGCCGCCGATGAAGCAATGCGCGCCAATGGTGACGAACTGATGAACCGCGACCAGGCCGCTGACGTTCGCGTGCTCCTGGATCGTCACGTGGCCCGAAATCTCGGTCGAGTTAGCTATCGTTACGTCGTCGCCGACCTGGCAATCGTGTCCCAGGTGGGAATAGGTCATCAAGAAGCAGCGCGCACCCACTCTCGTCGCGCCGGAAGCCCTGGTGCCGCGGTTAATGGTGACGAATTCCCGAATCACCGTCTCCGGCCCGATTTCGACCCAGGTGTCTTCGCCCCGGTAGGAGATGTCCTGCGGATCACTGCCCAGAACGGCGCCGACTCCGATTCGTACCCCCTCGGCCAGCTTCACATTTCGCTCGAGCGTGACTCTGGGGCCGAGGCTGCAACCGTCAGCAATTTCGACGTTCGGACCCACCAGCACCCAAGGCCCGATCTCGACTCCGGTGCCAATCCGGGCGGAGCGGTCGATGAGTGCCGTGGGGTGAACGCGAGCGGTCATTTTTCAACGACGCATGCCATCATTTCCGCCTCCGTCGCGACCTGTCCGTCGACGTACGCGACCCCCTTCATGCGACAGGTCTTGCCCCGGAACTGGACCATCTCAACCTCCATCCGCAATTGGTCCCCCGGGACAACCGGCCGGCGGAACTTCACGTTGTCGAGCGACATGAAGTAGACCACCTTGTTGGCCCGATCGGTGATCTTCTCCATCAGCAGCAAGCCTCCGGTCTGGGCCATCGCCTCGACGATCAAGACACCCGGCATGACGGGATGCCCCGGGAAATGCCCCTGGAAGAAGGGCTCGTTCATGGTGACGTTCTTGAGCCCGACGATCTTCTCGGTGCCCTGCATCTCGATGATGCGGTCCACCAGGAGAAATGGATAGCGATGCGGCAGGAGGTCGAGGATTGCTCGGATGTCCATCACCGTTCCCCTTCCGGTTGGGTCAGACGGGCGATTGCCGCGGCAAAAGCGACGTTGCCGCGATGACTGGGCCGGCTGGCTGAAACCCTGGCGAGCAATCTGCCCCCCAGGAGCATGAGGTCGCCGGCCAGGTCACCTAGTTTGTGGCGGGCGAACTCGTTGGGCCAGCGCAGCTCTCCCTGATCGATGGGGCCCTCCGACAGCACGACCGCGCAGTCCGGTGTCGCGCCTCGCAGCAGACCTTCACGCCGCAGGGCATCCACCTCGGCGGCGAAACCGAAGGTCCGGGCCCGCGCGATCTCACGGCGGAACGACTCGGCCGTCAGCTCCAATTCGGCACTCTGCCGACCGATCGACGGGTGCGGCCATTCGATAGTTACGGACAACAGGGCGCAATTCCATGGTGCCGCCCGGTAGTCCGAATCTCCGTCCTGAAATTGGACCGCTTCCTCGAGTCGCAGCCGATCCGGTACCCCTGCCTGCTGTCGCATTCCGCCGGCGTTCAGTACCTCGACCCAGGGCTGAAAACTTCCGTCCAGAATGGGAAGCTCGGGCCCGTTCACGTCAACCAGCAGATCGTCGAGCTGTTCCGCGGCCACTGCAGCGAGCAGGTGCTCTACCGTGTCCAGGGTGATTCCGTTCCGGCGCAGCTGGGTACGACGGGCGGTCGCGCCGACCGAGTCGAGTCGTGCCGGGATCCGGGGCTGCTCCGCCAGATCGGTTCGCCGGAACACGATGCCGCTCCCACCAGGAGCCGGACCGCACTGGATCGTAACGTGAGCACCGGTGTGGAGCCCGACTCCAGCCAGCTCGACCGTGGACTCAAGCGTCTGACGCGGCATCGGCAGGAACGCCACGCGCCATTGCTTCGAGCCGATTCACCAACGGGGCGAGTCGGTAGAGCGCGGCCTGGGCCCGGAGGAACTCGCGGTGTGGCCGCGCGGGATACCCACCGATCACACTCCCCGCCTCCACCCGGCTCGGGCCGAACACCACGCTCCTGGCGCTGATAGTGGCCCCGTCGCCAATCACCGCCCGGTCGGCAATGCCCACTCCGCCGGTGATGACCACATCGTTGCCGATCTCGACGCTCCCGGCGATGCCCGTGGTGGCCATGACGAGGCAGCGGGCTCCCATCCTGACGTTATGGCCCACCTGCACCAGGTTATCGATCTTGGTGCCTCGCCCGATCACGGTGTCGGCAAAGGTACCCCGATCAATGCAGCTGTGCGATCCGACCTCGACGTCGTCCTCGAGAATGCAGGCCCCCTGATGGGGCATGCGCTGATGCCCTTGGGGTGTTGGCAGGAAGCCGAAACCGGTTCCTCCGATCACGGCTCCCGCCTTGAGCCAGACCCGATTCCCCAGCCGGGCACCGGCATAGCAGACCGCGTGAGGCCCGAGGACACAATCCGCGCCGATCTCCACACCGGCGCCGACATAGGCTCCTGCCTCGAGCCTGGTCCCTGGTCCGAGTCTGACGCCGTCCTCCACCACCACGAACGGTCCAATCGAGACCCCTTCGCCAACCTGAACCTCGGAACCGAGCCGGGCCGACGGATGTATCCCAGCCACGGCGGCTACCTGGGGAGTGAAGACCTCGGCCACCCGATTCAGGGCGCTCGCCATATCCGCTACGATGATCCGGGTGGCCGAGCCGCGGGCCGCCTCGGCCAGGGATTCCGCCACCAGAACCGCTCCGGCGTGGGAGCGTCGATAATCGGGGAGATATCGCTCGGAGACGAGGAAGGTCAGCGCATGCGCTCCGGCGCGATCCAGCGGGGCCAGTTCCTCCAGCTCCACCCCCCCATCGCCGAACAGGCGGCCACCGACCAGTTCGGCGACCGCCTGCGCGGAAAGGCGATGGGAGGTCATCGGTTTACGGCTTGGCCTTGAGCCGCTCGACAACCTTGGAGGTAAGGTCCAGCGATTTGTCCGCCGAGACAATCAATCCGGAGTTGGCGCTGACGTCGAAGATCATGGCGTAGCTGCCGTCGGCCCGCACCGCGTCCAGCGCGTCGTTGACCTTGCTGTGCATGGGCTCCAGCAGCTCCCGCTCGCGGGAGACGGCCTTGTCGCGCAGATCCGCGGCCCGCTTCTCCAGCCGATCGCGCTGGGCCTCGAGCTCCTTGCGCTTGGTGGCCCGCGCGGTAGGGCTCAGCATCACCGACTGCTGGTCGAATTCCGCGGCGGCGGAATCGAGCGCGCTCTGCAATCCTTCGACTTCCTGACGATACCCCTGGACTTCCTTGTTGTAGGTCGACTCGGCCTGAGCATACCCGGGCATCGCGGCGAGCACCTGACGCGAGTCGATGTACGCGATCTTCTGCTGGGCCGCTAAGGGGGCGGCCAGCACCAGAGCAACGAGAGTCAGGCAGAGCCTGCCAGACAGCGAACCGATCATCACGGACTCCTGGGATTAGAAGAAGTTGCCCAGCCGGAAGTGGAGTTTCCAACCGGGGTCGGGCCGCCCTCGAACATCCAGGCGATCGAACCCATAACCCAGATCGATGCCGATGGGTCCGAGCGGGGAGATCACCGCCGCCCCGACGCCGACGCCGCGGAACAATCGGCTCGGATCGAACTGGGAGTAAGTCCGGTACACGTTTCCTGCATCGAAGAAGACGTTGAAGTACAGCGACTGGCTCAGCCGGGCACCCAGCTCGGTCGTGAAGGCCGCGTAGGAGCCGCCAAACGACCCGGGACTCGCCGCGGAACTGCCGCCGGCCAGGGGGTCGAACCCATTCGGAGTGATCGAGAACTCTTCATACCCGCGCAAGCGGGATGCCGAACTGGGTACCGCCCATCGAGTACAATTCGGTGAAGAAGGGGCCGGCGTCTCCGAAGATGAACCCCGCCTTCGCGGTCAGGCCCAGCACGAAACGGATGCCGCTACCCAGCTGATCGCTCCCGCCCACGGTGCCCAGCGGCGCGTACCAGCGGCCTTCGAAATCGACCTTGCGGTAGTCTCCCGTTCCGCCGAGCGGGCCGCCGTTGAACTCCAACGAGCCGTTGAGCAGCGATCCGCCGGTGGCGAAGGGAAGGTCGATCCGGGTGTCCCGGACGAGGCTGCCGCCCAGAGTTGAGCGGGTGCAGTTGAAGCACTGGAAGCGCTCGCGCAGGTCCTCGGCGCCTTCGGTGAACTGGATGACCTGAAGGCCGTATGAGGCGAAGAAGCGGGTGTAGCGGGAACCGAAGAAGGGGAACCCGAACTGGAGGCTGCCGCCGATCTGCCTGCGGCGGCCCAGGTCGCCGACCGTGAAGCGCTGACGGGAATTGAAGAGTGTCAGCGTTCCGGAGATCCGGCTTTCGCGGATAGCCGGGTCGGTGTAGCGATGGTGAAGTCGTTGATGTTGCGCCCGAACTGCCACTGCAGCCGGCCCTCGCTTCCCCCGGCCGAACAGATTGGGCTCCTCGAGCCCGATGAACCCGCCGACGCCGGTGCCCTGCCCGAGCGAAGCCCCGAAGTTGATGTTCCCGGTCCGTTTCTCCTCCACCCGGAAGACGATGTCCACGTCGACGTTGTTGGAGGTGGGCTTCACGTCCGGTGGGGCCAGTCGGCTGCTGGAAAAATCCCAGGTTGGAGATGTTCTGGTAGCTGCGAATCAGGCGGTCGCGGTTGAACAGCTCTCCCGGAAGCAGCACGATCGCGTCCCGAATGACCCGTTCGTGGGTCACGTCGTTCCCCACGATCTCGATCTTGTTGATGGTCGCGGGCGCACCTTCACGGATGTTCCAGGTCAGATCGATGTATGCCCCGCCGTCGCTCCCGGTCCGCCGGGTCTCCTCGGGAACGACCTGGGCGTAGATGTAGCCGTTATTGCCGTAGAGGGTCCGGATGTTCTCGGTGGCCGCGTCCCACTCGACCGAGTTGAACTCGACCGATCCTGGGGGGCCGTCATTGAAGGGGTAGAACTGGAGCAGCTCCTCGGTGGAAAACCGCCGATTGTCCGGCGATCTCGAACCGACCCACCTTGTACCGCTGACCCTCGTCGACATCCAGATGCAGGGTGGCCTTGCCGGTGGTCGAGTCCACCGCGATGGAGTCGCCGGTCACCTGAAAGTCGATGTATCCATGACTGCCATACCAGGCGGGCAGCTTCTCCCGCAGGTCCCGCTCCACCTTCTCGTCGTCGTAGGACCCCTTCTGCCACCAGAAGAAACCTTCCGGCTTGGTGCTCATGTGGCTGGACCAGGTCGTGGTCGGAGAACTTCTCGTTCCCCGCGACCGTCCACCTGGCTGATCGCTACCCGATTACCCTCGGTGATGTCGTAGATGACCAGGATCCTGCCGTCGGCTTCGGTGATCTCGGTGAGCTTGGTCGTCGCCGAGTAGTAGCCCTGGGCCCGATAGAGCGAGTCGATCGAGGCCCGGCCCCGTTCCTCGGCCGCCCGGTCGATGGGACGCCCCGCCACCAGCTTTACCCGCTCTTTGACCGTTCGCTCGGAGAGCCGCTCGGTGCCCTTCACGGTCCATTTGCGGAGGATGGGACGCTCTTTGACGTGAATGACGAGTTCCAGCCGGTCACCCGCCGGCCGCTGTTCCAGGCTGACGTCGTCGAACTGGCCGGTCTTGAAGAGTGCAGTGATGGCGCGCTGCAGATCGCGGTAGTTGGTCGGCTGATGGGGCGCCAGGCCGGCGGTGCCCAGAATCTGTGACTCGCGTCAGCCGGGAATTGCCTTCGACCAGGATGCTGTCCACGACAGGAGCGATCTGATCCTGGGCAGACAGCGCCACGGGAGCGGCGAGTAGGACGGACGCGATAAGGGCGCGAGGCCAGCGATGCATTCGGAAACCGACGGCGCAGCGGCTGGAGGGCCGCTGCGCCGGATGGTTCAGGCCTTGGGAGAGCCGGTGAGGGCGCGGAAGGAGAGCTGTTCGCCGCCCGGGGTTACGTCGACTTCGATTTCGTCGCCCCGGGTGAAATCGCCGAGCAGGATCTTCTCACTCAGCGGATCTTCCACGTATTTCTGGATTGCGCGCTTCAGCGGACGCGCGCCGTAGTTCTGGTCGTAACCCTTCTCCACCAGGAGGTCGAGCGCCGCGGGAGTGAGCCGCAGCACCTCGTCGCCCAGACGGCGCTGCACTTCGCGGAGGAGGATCGAGACGATCTGCGCGATGTGCTCCTTCTGGAGGGGGTGGAACACGATGACGTCGTCCACCCGGTTCAGAAATTCCGGGTTGAAGACCTTGTTGATCTCGTCCTTGATCTTCTCCTGCATCTTTTCGAACGAGGCCTTGAAGTCGGTCCCGTGGAAGCCGAGCGTCTTGCCCTGCATGATGTCCCGGGCGCCGACGTTCGAGGTCATGATGACCACGGTGTTCTTGAAATCGATCAGCCGGCCGTAGTTGTCGGTCAGATGCCCTTCATCGAGCACCTGCAGCAGGATGTTGAAGACATCGGGGTGTGCCTTCTCGATTTCATCGAGCAGTACGACGGAGTAGGGCTTCCGGCGAATGGCCTTGGTCAGCGTGCCGGAATCCTCGTAGCCCACGTAGCCCGGCGGCGCCCCGATCAGCCGGCTCACCGAGAACTTCTCCATGTACTCCGACATGTCGACCCGGATCAGCGCCGAGGCATCGGCGAAGAGGAACTTGGCGAGCGCCCGGGCCAGCTCGGTCTTGCCCACGCCGGTGGGGCCGGAGAAGATGAACGAGCCGATCGGATGCTTCGGGTCCTTGAGCCCAGCGCGGGAGCGCCGGATGGCCCGGGAAATCGCCCTGATGGCCTCATCCTGGCCCACCACGCTCAGGTGCAGCTCGTCTTCCATCCGGAGCAGGCGGGCCGTCTCCGCCTCCTGCAGCCGGGTCACCGGGATCCCAGTCCAGCGGGAGACGATGAACGCGATCTCCTCTTCGCCGATCACCGGACGGCGCGTCTGCCGCTCCCGCTCCCACTCCTCCTGCTTCAGCCGGATCTGGTTCTGCAGGTCGCGCTCCTGGTCGCGCAGGGAGGCGGCCCGCTCGAAGTTCTGGTCCCGGACGGCATCTTCCTTGTCCAGGTTCACCTTCTCCAGACCGGCCTTGAGATTGGCGACTTCGGGCGGCGGCACCTGGGAGGCGAGTCGAGCGCGGGCCCCGGCCTCGTCGATCACGTCGATCGCCTTGTCGGGCAGGAACCGGTCGGTGATGTAGCGCTCCGAGAGCTTCGCCGCCGCATCGATGGTTTCGTCGGGAATCACCACCCGGTGGTGATCCTCGTACTTCTTGCGCAGGCCCTTGAGGATCTCGATCGTTTCCTCGACGGTGGGCGGCTCGACCATCACGGTCTGGAAGCGACGCTCCAGCGCCCCGTCCTTCTCGATGTACTTGCGGTACTCGTTCAGGGTCGAGGCGCCGACGCACTGCAGCTCGCCGCGGGCCAGGGCGGGCTTGAGCATGTTGGAGGCGTCGATGGCGCCTTCCGCCGCGCCGGCACCGACCAGCGTATGCAGCTCGTCGATGAACAGGATGATCTGTTTGTTCTGGGCGATCTCGTTCATCACCGCCTTGAGCCGCTCCTCGAACTGGCCGCGGTACTTGGTGCCGGCAATGACCGCCGCCATGTCGAGCGACAGGACCCGGTGCTCCTTCAGCACGTCGGGGCAGAGCCCGTTGGCGATCATCAGCGCCAGCCCTTCGACGATCGCAGTCTTCCCCACTCCCGGCTCGCCGATCAGGACCGGGTTGTTCTTCTTGCGACGGGCCAGGATCTCCATGACCCGCTCGATCTCCTTGGCACGTCCGATGGTCGGATCGAGTTGTCCCTCGGCGGCGAGCTGCGTGAGGTCGCGGCAGAAGTGGTCCAGCGCGGGCGTCTTGGATTTCTTCTCGGACTTGGGAGCCGCGGCGGGAGGGGTCGCGCCACCGCTCGAGCTGGAGCTCGACTGCGGCATGTCACTGCCCAGAAGACGCAGGGTCTCCGCGCGGGACTGCTCGAGGTTGACGCCGGCGTCGGTGAGAACCTGAGCCGCAATGCCCTTCTCTTCCCGCAGCAGGCCGAGGAGCAGGTGCTCGGTGCCCACGTAGCTGTGGTTCAGCTCCCGGGCCTCGGTCATCGCGAGCTCCAGCACCTTCTTGGCTCGTGAGGTGTACGGCAGGTCGGGGCCCGCGGCGGCCGCGGCTTTCCCCTTCTTGACCGTCTCCTCGATTTTCTGCTGGATCTCCTCGAGATCAACATTCAGGTTGGTGAGGACCGCGGCGGCGACCCCTTCCCCTTCCCGGATGAGCCCCAGGAGGATGTGTTCGGTGCCCACGTATTCGTGATGCAGGCGCGCCGCTTCCTCGCGGGCCATCTGCAGCACTTTGCGTACGCGGTCAGTGAAGTTGTAGCCGTTCATGCGTCACCCTCGACGACCTGCTTCGTCTTCCAACAGGGTCCGGACGTATCGGGCGCGGCGGGCGCCGAGCTCGGGATCGTCCATCTGCAATCCTTCGGCGACAGCAAGGTGGGTAGGCTGCGTGTACACCAGCAGCTTGTTCAGCGTGTAGAGACTGATCCGCTCGATCAGGCCAAGCCCCACACCCAGCCGGACGCCGCTCAAGAGATTCATCGCCTCATCGAAGGAGAGCGTTCGCGCGTAGCGAAGCAGGCCGTACGCCCGCCACACCTTGTCTTCGATGATCGTCGCGACTTCCCGCATCAGGAGCTGACGGGCTTGCTCTTCATACTCGATCACCTGGCGAACCATCTTGCCGAGATGATCCAGCAGCTCCGCCTCGGATTTCCCCAGCGTCATCTGGTTGGAGAGCTGGAAGAAATTGCCGACGACTTCACTGCCTTCGCCGTACAGCCCGCGGTGGGTCAACCCCACCGAGGAAAGCCCCTGCAGTACCTTCGAGATTTCCTTCGTTAACACCAAGCCCGGCAAGTGGATAAGCACTGAGGCCCTGAGCCCCGTGCCGACGTTGGTCGGGCAGGTGGTAAGGTAACCAAATTCCGGGTGAAAAGCGAAGGGAAGTCGTTGTCCCAGTTCACCGTCCAGCCGGTCAGCCTCCTGGTACGCAGCCTCCAGCGAGAGCCCGGAATGCAGGCTTTGCAACCGGAGATGATCCTCCTCGTTCAGCATCACGCTGACCCGGTCCTGCACCAACAGTGCCGCGCCGGATCGGACGGCGCCGCTCGGGTCTAACCCGGCCAATTCCCGGCTCACCAGGTGCCGTTCGTGCAGCAGATGGCGGTCCATCGGCTCCAGGCGGTCCAGCCGGAAGGCGTGCGCCCGCCTCAAGGAGACGGTTTCCCTCGCAACTTCCGTCACTTCGGCGAAGATCGCCTCCCGTTCGTTGGGAGAGGACCGGAGGCTGAAGGGCCGGTCGGCCAGGTTTCGGGCCAACCGGATCCGGGTCGAAAGCACGAGATGGCTGGCGGTCCCGCTGGCGTCGAGCCAGGGCATGCCGCCGTCGGGGAGGAGACTCAGGTCAATCACTTGGCGTCTCCACTACCCGAAGCCGGTCACGCAGCTCGGCGGCCAGTTCGAAGTCTTCGGCCTCGACCGCTACCCGAAGCTGCTCGCGCAGCTCGCGGGCGGTGGGAACGCCGGACTCGGACTCCGCGGGACGGTAACGCTCACCAAAATGCCGGCTGGAGCCGTGCAGCCGGCGCAGCAGCTCGCGGAGTGGAATCTCGAAGGTCTTGTAGCACTGGGCACAACCCACGCGGCCCGATTCCCGAAAATCGTCGAGGGTCGCCCCACACACCGGGCACGCCGTCCCCGCCTCGACGCTGGTGGTTCCTCCCGTCGGCAGGTCGAGGCCCTTCCCCATGCTCGCGAGAAAGGTTCCGACCGGCGTCTTGGTCAGCGCCGCCCCGCTGTCCACGCCTTTCTCCGCCGCACACCGTTCGCAGAGATGCAGCAGGACGACTTCCCCATCGGCGATCTGGTGGAGATTCACCACCGCGGTTCGTTCGTGACACTGGCTGCAGAGCATCAGGACGCCGCCTCCACGCCAGCTACCGGCACCAACCGGCCGCCCTCCATGGCAAGGACCCGGTCGGCCCGAGCGGCAAGCAGTCGGTTGTGGGTGACCACCACGAGCGCAGTCTCGAACTCCCGGGTGAGCGAGGCCAGCAGATCGTGCAGCCGCTCGCTGTGGGCGTGATCCAGATTGCCTGACGGCTCGTCGGCGAGAACCACGTCCGGGTCGTTGGCCAGGGCCCGCGCCACCGCGACCCGCTGCTGTTCCCCACCCGACAAGGCCGCCGGACGATGAGTCAGCCGCTCGCTCAGACCGACAATGTCGAGCAGCTCCCGGGCCCGGGCTTCGGCGGCCTGGGCAGTTCGTCCTCCGATCAGCAACGGCATCATCACGTTCTCCAGTGCCGTGAACTCCCGCAGGAGGTGGTGAAACTGGAAGATGAAGCCGAGTTTCCGATTTCGCACTTCGCCCAGTTCCGCATCCGTGGCCATGGCGTACTCCACCCCGTCGAGCGCGAGCCGCCCCTCGGTGGCGCGGTCCAGCGCACCGAGCAGGTGCAGCAGCGTGCTCTTCCCGGCGCCGCTCGCTCCCACGATGGACACGAATTCCCCTCGCCGAACCTCGAGATCCACCCCGGCCAGCACTTCGAGCGGAGTCCCGTCCCCGCCTTCGTAGACCTTGCGCACCCCCTGCGCGATGAGGACGGCGCTCATTCGTGGCGGATGGCCTCGACCGGCGTGAGCCGTGAGGCGGTGCGTGAGGGGTGAAGGGTGGCAACTACAGCGAGGAGCAGGCTGGCCACGACCACGACGCCGACGTCGAACAACTCCACGTGAATCGGGAGATGATCGATGAAGTACACCGTGGGATTGATCCGGATCCAGCGACCCCGGTCCACCGCGAAGGCGATCGTGAGTCCGCCCACCAGGCCGATCACCACCCCGACCAGGCCGATGATCGCGCCTTGGGCCAGGAAGATCCGGGCAATCGCCTGCCGCTGCAGTCCCATCGCCTGCAGAATCCCGATTTCCCGGGTCTTCTCCGCCACAACCATCGTAAGCGTTCCAACGATGTTGAACGCCGCCACGACCATGATGAAGAAGATGATGAAGCCCATCGCGACCTTTTCCAGCTGCAACGCGCTGAACAGCGTCTCGTTCTGGGATTGCCAGTCCAGCGCGCGGTACGGGTACCCCAGTTTGTCCTCCAGCCGCCGTCCGATCTCGGGAGCTTTCCAGGGATCGGTGACCCGAATGTCGATGCCCGAAACCGCGTCTCCCAGTCCAGTAAAGCGTTGCGCAACCTCCCGGGACATCACGACGAACTGGTTGTCGTACTGAAACATTCCGGTGTTGAACAAACCCGTCACTTCGAATCGCCAATACCGGGGGACCGCGTACCCCAGCGCCGGGTTCACCGCGCCCGCTTTGGGTGGAACCAGGGTCACCACGTCTCCCGGATACACCGAAAGCCGCTCCGACAGCCGGTATCCAAGGATGATACCCCCGTCTACATCATTTCGAGTCGGCTTGAACTGGAGGTCCCCCTTGGTGAGAGCCTGAGGCAAGGAGGTGACAGACCGGGAACCGGTGTCCGGATCGAATCCCACGATCTGCACCCCTTCCGCATAGTCCGAGCCAGCTGAGATGAGCGATTGGCTGATGACCTCGGGGGCCACGGCGACAACGCCCGGATCTTTCCGGACCTCGGCGATGACCTCGCGCCAGTTGTCGAGCCGGAGACCGGTGCCGAAGGTGAGGATCCGAAGATGCGGATTGGCTACCAGAATCCGCTCCCGGAGATCATTGCGAAGTCCGTTCATGACGCCGAGCACAACGATCAACGCCATGACGCCGACGGCGACACCGCCGATGGAGATCAGGGTGTTCAGCGACAGCGCCCGCGAGCGGCGGCCCCGCATGTAGCGGCCGGCAATCTTCCGTTCCAGCGGGTCCGGCCACCGGAGCAGACTGAGCAGCTCGACTCCTCCGCCCCCGGCCATTATCCCTCCGGCCTCATCGCAGGAAACAGAATCACGTCCCGGATCGACGGCTGGTCGGCGAGGAGCATCATGAGCCGGTCCACTCCCATCCCCAGGCCTCCGGCCGGCGGCATCCCATACTCGAGCGCCCTGATGTAGTCGGCGTCGAGTGGCTGGGCTTCCTCGTCTCCGGCCGCCCTCTGCCGGGCCTGATCCTCGAAACGGCGGCGCTGATCATCCGGATCATTGAGTTCGCTGAAGGCGTTGGCCAGTTCCTTCCCCTGGACGAACAGCTCGAAGCGTTCGGTGAGGAACGAATCCTCCCGGTGCTCCTTGGCCAGCGGCGAAAGCGGTTTGGGATAGTCGATCACGAACGTAGGCTGAACCAGGGTCTGCTCCACGAAGGAACGGAATACCTCATCCATCAGGCGGCTCCCGGTCAACTTCTCCGCCAGATCGGGCTCGGTTCCCGCCCGGGTGAGAGCCGAACGCAATTCCCGCTCGGATGCCGTCCGGAGGTTGAGACCGGCATGGCGTTCAACCAGCTGGAGAAATCCCAGCCGGGGCCAGGGCGGAGTGAAGTCGAGCGTGATCCCGTCCCGGACCACCCGCGTCGTCCCGCAACATTCGGTGAACAGCCCTGCCACCAGCTCCTCCACCAGGCTCATCATGTCGGTGTAGTCGGCGTAGGCCTGGTACCACTCCAGCATGGTGAACTCCGGATTGTGGGTCCGGTCCATGCCTTCGTTGCGAAAGTCGTGGCCGATCTCGTAGACCCGTTCCAGCCCCCCGACCAGGAGCCGCTTCAGGTAGAGCTCGTCGGCGATGCGCAGATACAGCGGCTGGTCCAGCGCGTTATGGTGGGTGACGAACGGACGGGCCGCGGCGCCACCGTAGAGCGGCTGCAGCACCGGGGTTTCGACCTCGAGAAAGCCCTTTGCGTCGAGAAAGCGGCGGATGTAACTCGTGACCCGCGAGCGAAGCTTGAAGACCTCTCGCACCTCGGGATGCACCGCGAGGTCGGCATAGCGCTGCCGATAGCGCACTTCGGGATCGTTCAGCCCTCCGAATGTCGTGGTGCCTTCTTCGTCGGCGCGGGACTTTCCCAGGGGGAGCGGACGGAGCGACTTGGCGAGAAGGGTGACCTCAAGCGCCCGAACGGTCACCTCCCCGGCCTTGGTACGGAACAGGATGCCCTTCACTCCGAGGTGGTCGCCAAGATCCAGAAGCTTCACCAGCTCGTAGGCGGGACCGAGCAGGTCCTGCCGGAAGTAGATCTGTATTCGGCCCTCGGCGTCCTCGAGGTGGCCGAAGGAGGTCTTCCCCTGGCCGCGGTGACTCACCAGGCGACCCGCAACCGACACCTCAGGCCCAGCCTCGCCCATCGAGTCATCGTACGCCGTCAGCGCTTGCGCGCTCGTGTGGGTACGGTCGAATCGGTAGGCGAAGGGCTGCACCCCAAGCGCCTTGATGGCCGGCAGCTTGGCGCGCCGAGCCTCCTCGACAAAGGAGCGTTCCTCGGTGACGCCGGTCACGCCGCCTTGCCCCCGAAGCGCTTCAAGTACGCCTCGATGAATTCATCCAGGTCGCCATCCATGACTCGTTGCACGTCGCCGACCTTCAACTCGGTCCGATGGTCGTTGACCATGGTATAGGGCTGGAACACGTAGGACCGGATCTGGTTGCCCCATGAATTGTCGGTCTTGGTTGCCTCGAGCTTGGCCCGGGCCGCTTCCTGCTCTTCCAGCTTTTTCTGGTAGATGGCCGCGCGAAGCATTTTCATCGCGGTCGCGCGGTTCTTGCTCTGACTCCGCTCCTGCTGGCAGGACACGACGAGCCCGGTCGGGACGTGAGTGAGCCGAACCGCCGAGGAAGTCTTGTTGACGTGCTGCCCACCGGCGCCCGAAGCCCGGAAGACGTCCATCTTGATGTCCTCCTCACGGAGGTCGACCTCGATCGTGTCGTCGATATCGGGATAGACGAAGACCGAGGCGAAGGAGGTGTGGCGCCGAGCCTGGGAGTCGTAAGGGGAGATCCGCACCAGCCGGTGGACTCCCTTCTCCGCCTTCAGGAATCCGTAGGCGTACTCCCCCTTGATCTCGAGCGAGACCGACTTGATCCCCGCCTCCTCACCCGGCTGCTCGTCGAGCACGGCGACGGAGTAGCCGCGGCGCTCTGCCCAGCGGACGTACATCCGTTTGAGCATCTCCGCCCAATCCTGGGACTCGGTGCCGCCCGCGCCGGGATGAATGGTAAGAATCGCATCGCGCCCGTCGTCGGGACCCCGCAGCATGGTCTGGAGCTCGAAGCTCTCGACCGACTTGCCCAGGCGCTCGGCCTCACCCAGGAGCTCGGCGGACATTCGCCTCATCGGGCTCGGCCTCGAGCAGCTCGACCATGGCGTGAGCATCGTCGAGGCGGCGGCGAATATCGTCGTAGGGCTGGATCCAACTCTTGAGCTGCTTGACCTCCTGCACCACTTCCCGGGCGCGGTCGGCCTTGGACCAGAAGGCTGGATCCGCCTGAAGGGTCTCCAGGTCGGCCAGCTGACTGCGCTTCACATCCAGGTCAAAGAAAGTCCCGGAGCTGGACCACCCGGTTGTCGAGATTTTCGAGCTGTTCTTTGAGGTCGCGCATAGGATTCACCGGTCAGTGAACAAACAAGCCGCTCGTCCGCCGGAGGCGGCAGAGCGGCTCAGGGGACGGCCCAAATATAACGGTCAGAACATCTTCCTCCCACCCGCCAGGATTTCATTGAGAGCATCGGTGAAATAGGTGGTCGTATCGGCCATCTCCTTACCCACCTGTTCCATGTACTCCTCCCAGCTCTTCTTGATCTCTTCCTCGAACAGCTCCTTCAGATTGCCCGAGGCCAGGCCTTCCTTCCGCCGATCAGGGTAATACACCGCGAGGTCGGAGATCAGCGCGCGGGCCAGCCGGCGGGCCTTTTGTCCAGGATCTTGGGTGAGGAACGGATTGACCGGCCGTCCTGTGGCTGGAGCCGGAGCCGCCGGAATCGGCGCGGGAGCGACTGGCGCCGGTGCTGGAGCCGCCGTGGCTGGAGCAGGTGGTGCCGCTGGCGCGACGGGACGCGGCGTTGCCATGGGCGGCGCCGCAGGACGGGGTGCCGCCGGTGGAATCGCGGGCGCCCCGGGGCTAACCGACGGGCGCATCGCCGGCGGCGGCATGGGCGGCCCGGCGGGACGCCCGGGAACGCCCGGCGGAAATTGCCGCGGCGCCGTTGGCCGGGGCCCCTGCGGAACGGCCGGAGGAGCGACCGTAGGCCTCGCGGCGGGAGGAGCCATCGGTGGCCGTACTGGCGCGGCCGCCGGTGGCGCCGCGACGGGCGGAGGAGCTGGCGGCGGCGGTTGAGGCGCCGGGATCGGTGCGGCCGGAGGCGCAGACGGCGGGCTGGCCGCTATCGGGGGCGAAGGCGCCCGGACTGGCGGAGGCGCCGGGGCTGCACGCGGGGGTTCCGCTGGCGGTGCCGGTGGCGATGCAGGAACGGGCGGAGGTGCCGCTGCAACGGGAGCGGGCACCGCAGGCTCAAACGGCTTCGCGACGGGAGGCGGAGCCGCTGGTGCCGCGGCTGGTGGAGTCGCCGCCTGCGAAGCAAGGGCGTGCTCCACCGTGAACACCGTCGCACAGACCTGGCAGCGCGCCCTGACACCTCCGGCCGGGACCTTCGCCGGATCCACGCGATAGACCGTGGAGCAGGATGGGCACGTGACGTTCATGCTGTCCCCCTAGCGAGGTGGGCCCGGCCGACGCTCGGACCCTTCGTCGGCGTCCGACGATTGCCGGCGATCCACCACGAACACCGAGCCAGGCAGGGTCTTGGCGTAGCTCTTCATTTCCGTTGCGAGCTCGCTCACCTGCGCCGGGTGAGTGAAGCGGCGGTTACGGTTGGTCACGATCCCGATCGATACCGTCATCAGGGGGACCCGGTGCAGCTGGCCCCGCCGATCCTTGCCGAAAAAGTATCCCGCTCGCCGGTCCTGGTCATTGTACTGCAGCGGGATCAGGGTGTCGAACACCGAAATGATCTCGCTGCAGACGCTGCTGATCTCCGACGAGGGCACCACGAAGATGAAGTCATCCCCGCCGATGTGCCCGACGAACCCCCGGGTGTTCAGCATCCCCTTGACCACGTCGTGGAGAATGCGCGAGAGCAGGTAGATGACCCGGTCGCCGTCGTAGTAACTATACCGGTCGTTGAATTCCTTGAAATGATCGAGGTCAGCGTAGCAGACCGCGAACTCGCCCTCTTCCTCGAGCTGGCGCCGGATCTCCCGTTCGATCTCGGTCGTTCCCGGGAGCCGGGTCGACGGATGCACCGAGACGTCCCGTTCGGTGCGGACCAGCATCGCGTCGAGCCGGGAACGCTGCTCGGCGGGAGAAAAGAGTCCGGTGATGACTTCGTCGGTGCCCGCCGCGAACCAGCTCTGCACCTCCGCAGGATCGTGCCGGCCCGAGAGCATCACGGTCGGGACGATCGCGGTGAATGCATCGCTCTTGAGGGTCCGAACCAGGTCAACGCCGCGGGTGCCCGCGCGGTCCGCATCCACGAAGAGGAAGCAGGGGAATCCGCGCAGCACGATGGCCTGAACGTCCGCCGGGTCAGCGAGAACCTCAAGCGGAAAGTCCTTGACCTCGGCCCAATGCCGAACGAGGTCAGGAACGGGTCGGGCCTCCGGCGAATGGTAGAGAATCGTCGGGCGAGTCCGCACCCGTTACCCTCGTAAGAAGTTTCGTGATCTCAACTTAGAGGCCGCTGAGGGGGCTGTCAAATGAAATACACCGCGACCGCCATCATGGCGTAGAGCGCCAACAGTTGCACTCCTTCGAACCAGTGCGACTCTCCATCCAGTGTGATGATGGCCGACAGCAACGTGGCCAGAAACACGGCCACCACCTGCAGCGGACCGAAGACCAGGTCCATGTGTTGTCCCGATCCTGCCGGGACGAGTACCAGTCCCAGAAAGACCAGGAGGGGAGCGATCAGCAGCGCGACCTGCGTGCTGGATCCCTGCGCGATCTGCAGCGCGAGATCGATTTGACCCTTCCGCGCCACCACCACCGCCGTGGCGTGCTCCGCGGCATTGCCGATGATCGGAATGATGATCAGGCCCAGGAAGGTCTCGGAGATGAAGCTGTACTCTTGCGTGACCTGCTGGGTGGCATGGACCAGGATCTCCGATTCCACGCGCCACGCCAGCGGTAGCGATGCCCAGCACCAGGACGGCAAACCAGCGGCTCCACAGCGGACCCACCATCGGGTGGGGATCGCCGGAAAGCAGCCGCTTGTGGGTCCGCAGCGAGAACCACAGTGAGCACAGATACGTGAGGATCAGGATGACCGACACCGCCTCCGACATCCGCAGCTCGGCGAGCACCTGTCCCTCGGAGCCATGCAGGAAGTGGATCACGGCGGGAAATACCATCCCGGTGACCGCCAGCGCCAGCATGCCCGCGCTCATTCCAACCGCGGTCCGATTAAACCGAAGGATCGGCCGGCTGAAGCCACCCGCGACAAGCGAGAGGCCGAGGATGAGCAGCAGGTTCCCCAGGATACTGCCGGTAATCGAAGCCTTGACCAGATCCACCAGTCCGAGGCGAAGCGCCGCGATCGCAATGATCAGCTCGGCCGCATTGCCGAAGGTGGCGTTCAGCAGCCCACCGACGGCCGGACCGCTGCGGGCCGCCAGGTGCTCGGTCGCCTCGCCCATGTAACCCGCCAGGGGAAGCACGGCGATGCAGGAGATGGTGAACAAGACCCAGGCAGGGGCGTGGAGATACTGCAGCACGATGCTCGCAGGAACCGCTAGCAGCAGCACATTTCGCCAATTCAACAACGATTCGCGCACCCGAGGAAGCCGGGGCGGCGCGTGACTCGGGTGCTCTCCCTCCCGTCGGGGAGGTGCTTGGCCCGAGGGCTCCGGAGCCGGCTCCCGCCGGGGAGCCTTTTCACGCGACCGCTGCTGTCGAGCCGGGCGGGATGGCACATCGGCCGGACGCGCTGGCGGCGACGGACTGCAGCGCCGCACGAACCTTGTCGACCGGGACTCCGAGATCCTGGAGGGTCAGCGCCGCCGGGCCCTTGCCATCGCGCAGCAACGCCTGAAGCAGATTGCCGTCGGAGCGGGAGGCATCGAGAGCCCGCTTGGCCCCCGAACGGAGCGCGACCTCCCCCTCGGCGAGAGGAGCGCCACGCCCCTTGGGGGCGCGGCTTTCCACCCGTTCGCGGACCACCGCCGGATCGAGATTGAAGGAGGTGAGGATGGTGCCGAGGGAGGGATCCCCGCTCTCCAGGAGCGCGAGGAACAGGTGCTCGCTGCCGATGTAGTCGTGACCCAGACGCGCGGCCTCGGCCCGCGCGGTGGCGACAATATCGGTCAAAGCGGCTTGGCCTCGTCGATCAGCATGATCGGGATGCCGTCCTCGACGGCGTAGATCAGCCGGCAGGCGCGACAGATAAGCGCCTCGGGATCGGGGCGATATTCCAGGTCTCCCTTACACTTGGGGCAGACCAGGATTTCAAGCAGCTCGGGGGCCACGCTCATAGAGGCGCCCTTTCAGGGAAGCCGAGTCGGGTGAGGGCGGCGCTGCTGCGGCGCCAGTTGCGCAGGACTTTCACCCGGGACTCGAGGTAAACCGGCTGGCCCAGCAGTGCCTCCAACCGCAGGCGGGCATGGGTCCCGATCGCCTTCAGGGTTCGACCACCCCGCCCCACCACAATGCCTTTCTGGGATTCGCGCTCGACGTACAGCGAGACTCGAATGTAAACCGGGCTGCGGTTCTCGTGGAACTCCTCCACCTCCGCGGCAATCCCATAGGGCACTTCGGCCTGAAGCAACTCGAAGGCAGCCTCGCGCAGGTATTCGCCCACGAAGAAGTGAAGCGGCTGGGTCCCCACATCATCCGGATCAAACTGAAAGGGTCCCAGGGGGAGTAGCGGACGAATTGCCTCGAGCAGCTCGGGGATCCCGGCTCCGGTCGTGGCGGATACGGTGAGAGGCGGTGATGACCCGGGAAACTGTAGAGGCCGCTTGATCAAGTCCGCCTTCGTGTAGACGGGGATGACCGGGACCTCAAGTGATTTCTCAAGTCCGGTGAGGCCCCAGAAGTCCCCTGCGGGAGCATGAATGGCCTCGTGGAGGTGAAGTATTACATCAGCGCGTTTGAGGACCTCGAGAGCCGCTGAGCGCATCCGGACCTGGAGGGCATAGGCTGGCTCGAGTAGTCCGGGTAGATCGTGGAAAACGAACTGGGTTTCCTCTGTGGTAAGCAGCCCAACGACCGGCAACCGGGTGGCTTGAGGCTTGGGGCTGACCAGCGAGAGATGGGTTTCGGTGAGCCGATTCAGGAGCGAGGACTTTCCCACATTCGGGGCGCCGGCAAGGGCGATGTGGCCGGTGCGGGTTGGGGTGGTCGACATGCGCAAGGAGTTTAAGGCTGGGCCCGTCAGGCCGCCATGCGACGGGTTCTGAATAAAGGGCGATGCCCAGAAGTCGGGTCCCCAATGGGAGTGAGAACCCCCGCCTCGTTGCCTCGTACCGGTGCCCCGGCTAAGTCGTTGGGCACCAGAAAAAAAGCGCGGACCCCGAAGGGCCCGCGCGAAGGGATGGCTGGCGACGGCCTACTCTCCCACGCCCTCTCAGGCGTAGTACCATCGGCGCTGCAGGGCTTAACTGCCGGGTTCGGAATGGGACCGGGTGTGGCCCCTGCGCGCTAGTCGTCAGCCAATTCTTGGAGCCGTCAGCCTTCAGCCATCGGCCGTTAGCGAAGGCTAACGGCTGACGGCTGACGGCCATCGACCCAACAATCGGGGGATGGATTTACATCGATATGAGAAACCGGGAGAGATCAAACTTCACGGGCGATTAGTACGGCTCGACTGAAGGGGTTGCCCCCCGTACATCTGCCGCCTATCAACCTGGTAGTCTTCCAGGGCCCTTTAGGGAGCTTCAGCTCCAGGAGTGTTCATCTTGGGAAAAGTTTCCCACTTAGATGCGTTCAGCGGTTATCTTCGCGCGACATCGCTACCGGGCGCTGCCCCTGGCGGGACAGCCCGTACACGAGCGGTCGCTTCGTCTCGGTCCTCTCGTACTAGAGACGACGTCCCTCAACACTCCCACGCCCACGACGGATACAGACCGAACTGTCTCACGACGTTCTGAACCCAGCTCATGTGCCACTTTAACCGGCGAACAGCCGGACCCTTGGGACCTTCTCCAGCCCCAGGATGTGACAAGCCGACATCGAGGTGCCAAACCGCGCCGTCGATGTGAACTCTCGGGCGCGATAAGCCTGTTATCCCCAGCGTACCTTTTATCCGATGAGCGATGACCCGTCCACACGGGATCACCGGATCACTTAAGCCGACTTTCGTCCCTGCTTGCCCCGTCGGGCTCGCAGTCAGGCGCCCTTTTGCTTATACACTCAACGTGCGATTACCGACCGCACTGAGGGCACCATCGCGCGCCTCCGGTACTCTTTAGGAGGCGACCGCCCCAGTCAAACTACCCACCAGCCACGGTCCTCGGCGGGGTTACCGCCTGAGTTAGAACGTTAGTAAAAGAAGGGTGGTATTTCACTGTTGCCTCCCTCCAAGCCGAAACCTGGAGATCAACGGCTCCCACCTATGCTACGCAGCTGATACCGACGTTCAATGGCAGGATGTAGTAAAGGTGCATGGGGTCTTTTTGTCCTGTCGCGGGTAATCGGAATCCTCACCGATGCTTCTATTTCGCCGAGCTTACGGAAGAGACAGCTCCCAAGTCGTTACGCCATTCGTGCAGGTCGGAACTTACCCGACAAGGAATTTCGCTACCTTAGGACCGTTATAGTTACGGCCGCCGTTTACCGGGGCTTCGGTTCGCGGCTTCGCCTTGCGGCTAACCACTTGCCTTAACCTTCCGGCACCGGGCAGGCGTCAGTGTCTATACGTCGGCTTGGAAAATGCCTTAGCAGACACCTGTGTTTTTGTTAAACAGTCGCTTGGGACGATTCTCTGCGGCCGGCCTCCGCTGTGACACG
>CAWBHB010000002.1:240000-576896 GCA_963788625.1 uncultured Gemmatimonadales bacterium
AGCGCTCCGTTGGAGTACCGGAGCACGAGCTGCTGAAGATCGCGATCCGCAGCATGGGGCTCGACGAACTGGGGCCGTTCGACCCCATGGAGCGGGTGCTCGAGTACCGGCTCAAGGGGAGAGCAGAGAGGTCGCTTACCCGATTGACGGTCGAAGCCTTCGCCGACCTGACCGCCAGCGAAAGCCCTGCCCCCGGCGGCGGTTCGGTCTCCGCCCTCGTCGGAGCGCTTGGCGCAGCACTCGGCGCCATGGTAGCCAACCTCTCGGCACACAAACGAGGCTGGGACGCGAGATGGGAGGAGTTTTCCACCTGGGCCGAACGGGGGCAGGGGCTGAAGGCCGAGTTGCTGCGGATGGCCGACGAAGACACCAAGGCCTTCAATGCGGTCCTTTCCGCCATGGCCATGCCCAAGTCAACGCCCGAGGAACAAGCCGCAAGACGCGAGGCCATGGTAGTGGCAAACCGTCAGGCGGTCGAGGTCCCGCTGGAAGTCATGCGCCGATCGTTCGAGAGCTTCGAGCTGATCATGGCCATGGCGCAGCAAGGGAATCCAGCATCGGCCTCTGACGCCGGCGTAGGAGCGATCTGCGCTCGAACCGCCGTGCGTGGAGCCTGGCTCAACGTACGAACCAATCTCTCCGGGACCGTCCAAGCCCGCTGGGTTCGAGACGACATTGTCGGAAGGAAGGCGCATCGCGGCCGACGCGGAGCAGAAGGAGAAGGAGATCCTGGCGGTGGTGGAAGGGAAAATGGGGGCGTAGGGATTGGGGGATTGGGGGAGAAATTGAGAAATTGAGAAATTGAGAAATTGAGAAATTGAGAAATTGAGAAATTGAGAAATTGAGGGACGAAGGGATGTGAAGGAGGACGAACTGTCAAGCCTGGTGCACCTCCCTGCCCCGAATGACGGTCCGTATACAGGCATTGGGCTGAAAGTGGTAGAGCCATTCATTGACACCGCCGGCATCGATCACGGCGAAGTCGGCTGACTTTCCCGGCTCGAGCGAACCGGTCAGCGAATCGATCGCGAGAGCCTTCGCCGCGATGATGGTCGCTCCCTTCAAGGCTTCGGCCGGTGTCATTCGCTGCATGGTACAGGCGAGGCTAAGCGCCAGTGGCAGGTGGTAGCTCGGCGCTGATCCCGGATTGAAATCGGTGGCCACGGCTACGGGCACTCCCGCCTCGATCAGGCGACGGGCCGGCAGCGGGGCATGGTTGAGATAGAGCGACGCAAGCGGCAGACTCACCGCCACCGTTCCGGACTTGGCCAGCGCCGCAATGCCCGCCGGTGAGACGCATTCGAGATGATCCGCCGACACCGCGCCCAACTCGGCCGCAAGCTCGGCTCCTCCGCACGAACTGAGCTGATCGGCGTGAAGCTTGGCTCCCAAGCCGACCGCCTTCCCCGCTGCCAGGATGCGGCGAGCTTCAGGGACAGTGAAGGCCGTCTCCTCGACGAAGGCATCGCAGAACCGTGCCAACCCCTGCGCCGCGACCAGCGGGATCAGTTCCTCGATCAGAAGCTTGAGGTAATCGTCGCGCCGTTCGCGAAACTCCTGAGGCACGACGTGGGCCCCCAGGAATGTCGGGACGATCCTCGCGGCACCTTCTGAAGCCAGGCGCTGGTACACCCGGAGCAGCCTGAGCTCGGTTTCCACCTCCAGCCCGTAGCCGCTCTTGCATTCGACCGTGGTGACGCCCAGAGCCATCATGTCTTCGAGGAAACCGCGAGCCCGTTCGAGGAGCGCCTCCTCCGACATCCTTCGGGTCTGAGTCACCGTGGACCAGATCCCGCCTCCCCTGCGGGCGATATCGAGGTAGCTGCTCCCCTGGATTCGTTGCTCGAATTCATCGGCACGCCATCCGCCGAAGGCGAGATGGGTGTGGCAGTCGATCAGGCCGGGGATGACGAGGGCCCCGCCGGCATCCCACGACTCCCAGTCCGCGTATTGCGCCGGCAGATCACCTTCCGGCCCTACCCAGCGAATTGTCTCGCGCTCCCAGACCAGCGCTGCACCCGAGACAGGATGAACCTCGGCCTGTCCTCCCTGCGGCCGACAGGTCACGAGGGTTCCGATGCGCTTGAGTACTGGCATTAGTGCTCGTTCTTAAAGGCTGAAACGCGGAGGCGCGGAGAACGCAGAGGGCAGAACCAACAAAGAGGCACAGAGAACACAGAGAAGAGGTGAACTCGGTCGATGATTCGAGAACCAACGCAGAGCAAGCTGACGAGACAGCTCTGTTCTCTGCGACCTCCGCGCCTCTGCGTTTGGTGTTCCCGTTACCCGTTGAGCATCGGGAGGTCGACGCCGCGCTCCCGGGCGGTGTCGATCGCGACTTCATAGCCGGCATCGGCATGGCGCATGACGCCGGTGCCCGGATCGGCGGTCAGCACCCGGGCGAGTCGTCGATCTCCCATCTCGGTCCCGTCTGCCACGGCCACCATGCCGGCATGGATCGAATAACCGATTCCAACCCCGCCGCCGTGGTGCAGCGAGACCCAGCTCGCGCCACACGCAGTGTTGAGCATCGCATTGAGCAACGGCCAATCAGCGATCGCGTCGCTCCCGTCCTGCATGGCCTCGGTTTCCCGATTGGGAGAGGCCACGGAGCCAGTGTCCAAGTGGTCCCTTCCGATCACCAGCGGCGCTTTCACCTTTCCCTTTTTCACCAGCCAGTTGAAGCGCAGGCCCATCTCGGCCCGCTCGCCGTACTCGAGCCAGCAGATCCGAGCGGGAAGGCCCTGGAAGTGGACCTTCTCCCGTGCCTGCTTGATCCAGCGAGCCAGGTCAGCCTTCTCGGGAAAGGTCTCGAGCACCGCGTCATCGGTGATTGCGATATCGGCCGGATCGCCGGATAGCGCAGCCCAGCGAAACGGTCCCGCGCCGCGACAGAACAGCGGGCGAATGAACTCGGGAACGAAGCCGGGAATGTCGAACGCCTGCTTGAGCCCGCGCCGATCGGCGACCTGGCCGCGCAGGTTGTTGCCATAGTCGAAGGTGATGGCGCCCCGGGACTGGAGCTCGAGCATGGCCTTCACGTGGAGCACCATCGAATCCAGCACCCGGGCCTCGTAGCCTTCAGGGTCCCGCTCCCGCTCGACCGCCGCCGCCTCGAGCGAGCAGTCCGGCCGGGATGTAGCCGAGCCGGAGGTCGTGGGCCGAGGTCTGATCGGTGAGCACGTCGGGCAGCGACGCCGCGCCGGACCAGCTCGGGAAGCACCTCGGCGATATTCCCCACCAGCCCGACCGACAGCGCCTCCCGTTTCTGCCGCGCAGCATCGACCAGTCGCAACGCCTCGTCGAGGCTGTTGGTCATCAAGTCGCAATAGCCGGTGTCCACCCGTGCGCTGGATTCGCCAGGCGTCCACGTCTACGCCGAGGAACGCGGCGCCGTTCATGGTCGCGGCCAGGGGCTGCGCTCCTCCCATCCCCCCCAGCCCCGCGGTCACGACCAGGCGGCCGGCGAGCGTGCCTCCGAAGTGCTGGCGAGCGCACTCGGCGAAGGTCTCGTAGGTGCCCTGCAGGATTCCCTGGGTGCCGATGTAGATCCACGAGCCGGCGGTCATCTGGCCGTACATGGTGAGACCCAACGCCTCCAGCC
Organism: uncultured Gemmatimonadales bacterium; assembly: GCA_963788625.1. Classification (GTDB taxonomy): domain Bacteria; phylum Gemmatimonadota; class Gemmatimonadetes; order Gemmatimonadales; family GWC2-71-9; genus DATBGE01. The sequence continues at coordinate 243,605 of CAWBHB010000002.1, forward strand.
GGCGAAACTCTTCCCAGGTCGCCCAGCGCGGCACCAGGTGGGCATTGGCGATCAGGACCCGCGGTGCCTCCTCGTGGGTCTTGAAGACACCTACCGGCTTGCCACTCTGGACCAGCAGAGTCTCGTCATTCTCCAGCCGTCGGAGAGTTGACGACGATGCGATCGAAGCACTCCCAGTTGCGCGCCGCCTTGCCGCTGCCGCCATAGACGATCAGCTCATCGGGCCGCTCGGCCACCGCAGGATCGAGGTTGTTCATGAGCATCCGCAAGGCGGCCTCCTGATGCCAGCCTTTGCAGCTCAAGGTGGTGCCCGTTGGAGCGCGAATGATTCCGGGAGAGCCGAGGAGTGTCATGGTTCAGTGTCGGGCTGCCCGTCTCACGCTGGCCAGAAGTCGAGCAACCTCTTCCTCCGTCGTGTAGCAGGCGCAGCCGGCGCGGACCAGACCGTCACTCTCCCGGCCCAGTCGAGCGACGACGGTGGTGGCGTAGAAATCCCCATGGGAGACGAATACCCCCTCCTCCGCGAGCTCGGTGGCCACGGCTTCAGAGGACTTCCCTCCCACGGTAAACGAGACGGTCGGGGTGCGGTTGTATTCGGGGGACGGACCGTACGCCTGCACGTCGTCGATTCGCTGCAAGCCCTCCCAGAGCTGTTCTACCAGAGCCTGCCCCCGAGCGTGCAGCTCACGAAAGGATGTGTCCAGCCTTTCGCCCCGGAGCTTTCCCGCAGCGAGCGAGGCAAGGAATTCCACCGCCGCGCCGGCGCCGACAATACCTTCGTGATTCTGAGTACCGGTCTCCAGCCGCTCCGGCGGCTCGTTCGGAGCGGGAGCGAGTTTGGGCACGTCGAGCTCCTGCAGCAGCTCATGACGCCCAAACAGGATGCCGATGTGGGGGCCGTAAAACTTGTAGGCCGAACAGGCCAGGAAATCACAGTCGAGGGCGCGCACGTCGAGCCGGGCGTGCGCCGCGAGATGAACCGCATCCACGAAGATCAGGGCACCGGCGGCATGAGCAAGCTGTGCGGCCTGAGGGATGTCGTTGATCGTGCCAAGCGCGTTTGAGGCACCACCGATCGCGACCAGGCGGGTCCGGGAATTGAGGGCCTGCTCGAACGCCTTCCAGTCGAGCTGTCCGCTCGCAGGTTGGAGCGGGACCACTCTCACGGTCACTCCCCGCTCTGGCGCGAGTCGAGTCCAGGGGGCTTGGTTGGCATGGTGATCCAGCTCCGTAATGACGATCTCATCACCGGAACCCCACTGGCTGCCGAGAGCGCGCGCGAGGTGGAAGGTGAGAGTCGTCATGTTGGCGCCGAAGGCGATCTCTAACGGCTGGGCCATCAGAAAATCGGCCAGGGCAATTCGCCCTCGGGCTATGGCGAGATCGGTCTCCTGACTGGTGGGAAAGACCCAGTGCGTGTTGGCGTTGTGGTTGTAGAGGTAGTCGGTCATGGCGTCGACAACATCGCGGGGTACCTGAGTGCCTCCAGGCCCATCGAAGTAGGCGACCGGCACGTTGCGTTGCTCGCGCTGCAGGGATGGAAACCGGGCGCGGATGGCCTCCACTGAGGCGACCGGCGTCGGCGTGATGGAGGCGGTGCCGCGCATCAGCGGGGCCTCGGCGCGAGGCTGGACCGCTGGCGAGCCCAAGTATTGAACTTCAGGATGCACCAGATGGTACGGATGCCATCCTTCCAGCCAATCTTCTTCCCGGCATCGTAGGACCGGCCTTCGTAACTGATGGAGACCTCGTAGACCCGACAGTGAAGCGCCGCAACCTTCGCAGTGACCTCGGGTTCGAATCCGAAGCGATCCTCCACCAAGTTGATCTGCTGGAGAATCTCCCGGCGGAAGACCTTGTAGCAGGTCTCCATGTCGGTGAGGACCAGATTGGTAAAGCAGTTGGACAGCTGGGTCAAAACGCGGTTCATGGTATAGTGCCAGAAGTAGAGCACCCGGTGTGATTCTCCGCCGGCAAAGCGCGAACCGTAGACCACATCGGCGCGGCCATCCAGAATGGGGCCGATGAGCTTGGGATACTCCGCCGGGTCGTATTCCAGGTCGGCGTCCTGCACGATGATCAGGTCGCCGCGCGCGGCCTGGAACCCGGTACGCAGGGCCGCACCCTTTCCCCGATTCTTGGGGTGGGTAATCACCACAATCCCCTCGCCATCGGCCAGCGGCATCAGTTTCGCCGCAGTCCCGTCGGTGGAGTAGTCATCCACCAGTATGATCTCCTTGTCCACCGGCACCGCCTTCACCCGCTCGACCAGCTGCTCCACCGTGTCCGCTTCGTTATATACCGGGATCACGACGGAGAGCAACGGCCGGGTCTCCTGCGGGCTCATCGGAAGGCTCCTGCGGCTTTCGCCGCACTGTCGACCGGGATCAAGGGTTCAAACTCGGGGATACCCCGCGTTGACCATCCGGCGGAGTTCGAGACGCGCCGAACCATAATCGCCCAGCCGCATATAGCACGAGGCCATGCGGGATCTGGCGTAGCGGAGGGCCGGGTTCAGCAGGAGCGCCTTCTGATACAGCGGAATCGTCTGCTCGCAGTGCCCGTCGGTCCGATAGAGAATGGACTCGGTCATTGCGCACGATCGCGGGGACATCGTCATAGGCGAAGCCATTCCCGAGGCTTGTGACGGAAGCCGCAATCGCGATCAGCGCGACTCCCAGCCATGGAGCGCGGCGGAACCCTTGCGTCTGGCCTCCTTCGGTTGGCTTCGGGGGGTCAGGTTCCATCGCACCGCGATGGTGTATGATATTGAATTTCAATTGGTTGGCAGCACAGGGCAAGCGGGCGAGCGAACGGCACGAATGGTGCTTTGTGAAGGGGCATGCTACCACGATCTCCGAACCGGAATCAACTGGAAGCCTTCCGCAAGCTGTGGAGCCGGGAAGGTACCCTGGGCGGCGCGGCCTGGCGCTACGCCGCCATGACCCAGGATTACGGATTTGCGGTTCGGGAGATGTTGCGGGAACAGCTGGAGGATCCGATTCCCGGTCTGTGGATTCAGTCGCCGCTGGGAACCGATGAACATCCCAGTGTATCGGAAGCGATTTTCGAAACCCTGGCACGGCAGCGCATGTCGGTGCGCAATGCCCAGGGCAGGCACTTTACCGTTCTGGCCCAACTCCAGGGTTGCGCGCTCGAAGATCTCGCTCATGCTCAGACCGAAACGGGTCTCGGCGAGCGGCACGTCACCTTCGCGGAGTTGCGCTGTCAGGATCTCGTCCTGATGGCCCGGCTCCTGGTCGAGCAAGGGGCCATGCTCGAGGCGGCGCACGATCTGGGGATGGACCATCCCGCAAATCGCGATGCCTGCCGGGCCCTGTTCCGTGCCAGCCTCGAGGCCCTGGAGCTCTTCGATCGAAAGCTCAGCGCCGGGATGTCCCTCGCCGAGGCGCTGGCGGTTGAGGTCCTGCTCGAGTCGCTGACTACGGGGTCAGCTCCGTCCGCCTCGGCTCCATTCTGACGATCCAGAGCCCGTTGTTGTCGTCGTTGACGTAGGCCAGCCCGTCCTTCACCACCACGCCCCAAGTCATCGCCGCATTCTGAGTATGGCCGCCCATGTCGGCGGTATTCACGTGCACCATCTCCCTGCCCTCAGCCCGCAGATCGCCCCGCAATTCGCCGGAGATGTCGAAGGCCCGGAATCCGGCGTTGTAGGCTCCCATGTAGAGCGTATCTCCCGCCGCCCACACGTTGTGCACGCCGCCAAATTCCGGCTCGTACCAGGCCACCGACTTGGGATGGAAGAGATCTGACACGTCGATGACCTGGAGCCTGCCGTAGGCGCGGAACGCGGAGGCATCCTTGGCTCCCTTCACCGGAGCGGCCGGGAAGACCTCATCCGCGATGAAGACGTAGTTCTTGTGACGCCAGGCGGTGTGGGTCCCGCGGATGAAACCCGGTCCGGCGCTCGCCTCTACATCCCGGTAGAGCTCGTTCAGGTCGTACTTGAACTGGGAGACGAACTGCGGATTGTCCGGACTCCCGCCCTTGATCCCGTTCCCGACATCGAGGATGACCAGCCCGTCGTTCCAGTAGCTCAGGTAGGCGAGCCCGTCTTTCACGTCCACATCGTGGACGTAGTTGCCCTGCTGGTCGCTACGCGAACTGTACCGGGCCACTTCCTTCGGGTGATACGGATCGTTGATGTCAACGATGTGCAGTACGCCCGTAGCGTCGTTGGTCAGATAGATGTGGGTGCCATACTTGGGCTGCTGGTACACGAAGGCCGAGTGTACACCACCGGTCACTCCTTCGGTGAACTCGCTGATCACCTTGGGATGAGCCGGATCCTCCAGTGAAGCGATGACGATCCCGTTCTTACGGTCCGCCGCGCCCTCCCGAGTGTGCACCAGGTACTTCCCATCGGGCGTGGTCATGATGTCGTTCACCCGCCGGGTATTGGCCATGAGCGAATCGGTCACAACCGGATTGGACGGATCGGAGATGTCGACCGCATACATCCGATCGCCGCCGCCCCCCGTGCCCAAATAGAGGTGTTTGCCGTCGGGGTGAACCCAGACCTCTTCGGTGCTGAACAGGGTACGCGGCAACCGGCCCACCACGGTCGCGGGGCGCCGAACATCGCGGTAGGCAAGCGAGACGGCTGCGTCCACGCTGCGGTTGCCGAGGGTGGCGGTCACCAGATACGAACCCGCGTGGTAGCCCACGAAGGCGCCATCATCGCCGATTGCTCCCTCGCCCGGCGAGAAGCTCCAGCGAGGCGTCAGGCCTTCGATCTTCTTGCCCGCCCGATCTCGCGCCGTGACCGTGAAGCGCAGCACGTCGCCCTGTCGAGCATCCACCCGAGCGGGGGAGATCTCCAGGGAGCCCATGGTGATCGCGAGGACTTCCACCTGGAACGAGGCCTTGGCTCCTTCGACCGCCGCCGTGATGGTCGCGCGTCCGGGTGCGCTCGCCGTCAGCAGTCCATCGGCTGCGACATCGGCCACGCGAGGGGCAGAGCTGCGCCAGCGGATCTTGTCGGCGCGCTTGTCTCCCCGCGCCGAGAAGGCGGCCGCGGTCAGCATGAACCGTTGGCCCGTCACCAATCGAGTGATCTCCGGCGTAATGGTCACCGAAGCCGCGGGGCCGGGCTGCATGGAGATCTCCATCCGTTCCAGTACCGGACGGGTTCCCGGTACGCTCGCGATCGCCGTGACGCCCAGCACGCCTGTCGACCCGGCGGAAACCAGCCCTGAGCTGTCTACTCTGCCCTCGAACCGTCCCCCTGAGCCGACGAAGCGAACCAGGGCATTGGAGACCGGGCTTCCCGCGCTGTCCACCGCCTGCGCGCTGAAACGCAGCGTGTCACCGGCAGTCATCGTCCGGGTCGCGGGCGAGATCGTGACGTGCGCGATGGGAGATGCCGCCGGTGCTGGGCTGGGGGGCGTCTGTGGTTGCTGCTGCAGGGCAAGGAGAAGGCTCAGAGCGATCATGTTTCGGTCTGGATCGGGGTGAACTGCATCTGGGAGAGCGCGAAACCTTCCCTAGCGGGTCCCAGTTGTCAACGCGGCGGGGTCAGAAGTCGAAGACCGGAATCCCGCTGGGCACCCCCGCGGGGGTATTCGAGACCGGGGAGCCGCATGTGCGTTACGGTCCGGCGGGATCGAACTGCACCTGACGGGCGTCGAGTACTTCCGGCAGACTTCGGAGTGTGGCGAGCACTTCGGGCTTGAGCGGCGAGTCAACGCTGATCGCGGCCAATGCTTCGCCGCCGGCCGAGAGCCGAGCCTGGTGATATTCGGCGATGTTGATCCCGGCATCACCAAGAAGAGAGCCGACCCGGCCAATGACTCCCGGCACGTCCCGATTGCGCAGCAACACGAGCACGCCGCGGGGAACGATGTCGAGCCTGAAGTCTCCGATGCGAACGACTCGGGGATGCCCCTCGGCCAGGAGGGCGCCGGCGACCCGGGAAGACCGACCGCTTCCGGTCGCACGCACTTCCACGAATTCGGCGTAGTCGCGGTTCGGCGTCCACCCGGGTGCGATCCACCTCGATTCCGCGCGCCTTCGCCAGATGAAGCGCATTCACCACGTTGACGCCCGGCCGGGCCCACCACATCCGCCAGGAGTCCCGCGACGGCCCCGGCGGCCGAGGGGACGGAGGAAATCCTCTTCTCCCCCGAAACGGATCTCGACCGAGGTGATCGCTCCATCGGTCAGTGCCGCCGCCAGGCGACCGAGTCGCTGGGCCATGGAGAGCAGGGGACGCAACCGCTGCACCCGCTCGCCCACGACGAAGGGCGCGTTCACCGCACCCGAGAGGTCGCCATGCACCAGTGCCGCCCGAATCGCCTGGGCGATCTCCAGCGCGACATTGAGCTGGGCCTCTTCGGTGGACGCGCCCAGGTGAGGGGTGAGCACCACGTTAGGCAGCGAGCGGAGCGGATGGTCGGCGGGGAGCGGTTCCTTCTCGAACACGTCCAGCGCAGCTCCGGCGAGCCGTTTCTCCTGAAGCCTGCGCAGCAAGGCCGCCTCGTCGAGCACTCCGCCACGCGCGGCATTGATGATGACGGCCTCGGGCTTCATCAACCCGAGTTGCGCATCGCCCAGGAGACCCTTGGTGCTGTCGGTGAGCGGAACGTGGAGCGACAGCACATCGGCAATTCCGAAGCACGTCTTCCAAGAGACTCCAATCGTATGCCGAGACTCCGGGCCGCGTCCTCACTCAAGATACGGGTCGTAGCCCACCACGCTCATTCCGAAGGCCTGAGCCCGGCGCGCGACCTCACCCCCGACTCTTCCGGCGCCGACCAGTCCCAGGGTCTTGCCGTACAACTCGGTGCCGCTGAAGCTGCTGCGATCCCATTGACCGTCTTTCATGGAGCGATCGGCGGCAGGTACCCGGCGCACGAGTGCGAGCAGCAGGGCGAAGGCGAGTTCCGCCGCCGAGATGGTGTTCCCGGCGGGTGCGTTCATCACGGCGATGCCCTTCTCCGTAGCGGCATCCACGTCGATGGTGTCCACTCCGACGCCGGCCCGGCCGATCACCTTGAGGCTGGTGGTGCGTCCCAGCGCGCCCCGGGTGATCCGGGTAGCGCTACGCACAATCACGGCGTCCGCCTCGGCCAGCGCATCGGCCAGTGCGTCTTCCTTCAGGCCCGGTCGTTCAATCAGGGTGAAGCGGGAATCGTCGGCGAGGGGAGTGAGGCCTTCCCGAGCGATCTTGTCGGCCACCAGAATGCGATAGCGGTTCACGAGCGGATCACGTCCTCGAGCACCTGAAGCAGCTCGTTCAGTTCGTCCACGGTGTGATCGCCCATGTGGCCGATGCGAATCGTCGAGTCCTTGAGCGCACCGTAGCCGGGGGAAATGGTGTAGCCTCGACGCTTCATCTCCTTGTCCACCGCGCTCCCGCTCACGCCGCTCGGCAGCTTGATGCAGGTGACCGTGGGTGACCGGTATCCCTGAGGCGCCAGGACCTCGAGCGCCGCGCCGCGGCCATTCATCGATTCCGCCCAGCGCCAGGTGCGCTCCGCCATCGCCTGGTGTCGGGCCCAGCGAGACTCGATGCCTTCCGCGCTCGATGCGCTCGACCTGGGCGGCCAGGGCGTACATGAGTGAGAGCGCCGGCGTATTCGGCGTCTGGTTCTTGACGATGTAGCTCTCGAACTCGACCAGATCGAAGTAGATGCCGCGGTTCGGCGTGCTACGGGCTCGCTCCAGCGCGGCGGGCTGGGCCACTCCGAGCGCGAGGCCGGGCGGAAGGGCGAGTGCCTTCTGGGAGCCGGTCAGCACGAAGTCGAGTCCCCAGGCATCGCTCTCAACCGGAGCGCCGGCCACCCCGGTGACACTGTCCACGAGGAGCAGGCGCCCAGGCTGACGGTGAACGACCTCGGCCAGCTCACGGATCGGATTCAGCACTCCGGTCGAAGTCTCGGAATGCACGACGGTCACCGCATCATACGACTCCTTCGCCAGCGCCTCGGCGACCATCTCGGGCGTATGAGCGGCGCCGAGCGGCACCTCCAATGCCACGGCCTCCAATCCGTGCGCCAGCGCGATGCGGTAGAACCGCTCGCTGAACGCGCCGTTCACCAGCGACAGCACCCGGCGGCCGGCGCAGTTTCGAATGGCGGCTTCCATGAGTCCGGTCGCCGACGAGGCCGCGATGTAGACCGGACGTGAAGTCCGGAAGATGCGTCGCAGGCCAGGCTGCAGCTCGGCGATGAGGGTTTCCATCGCCTTGCCCCGATGGCCGATCATCGGCCTGAGCCTGTGCGGCAAGAATTTCGGGTCGAACTTCGGTCGGGCCAGGAAGGAAGAACCGACCAAACGTCGGCACTGCGGCAATTTCACTCACAGTCATTCCCAGAACGCTCCACTCTGATCGAGGATTATCGGTTCAATGCCGTGACGAATATAACGGCTGGTACAACGAGCGCCGGCCTATCGTCCGCGTCCAGCTCCAGCACCTGATCCAGGGAGGGTCCCCGCAGCACGACATCGGCCGCACGGCTCACTTCGGGACGCTCGATCACACCGATGAAGGCGGCGAAACAATCGACCGCGGGACGGGCTTCGAGGTCGGTCGCGCCGTCCCCGATGAGGAGGCGCGGTCGGGGCAGACCGGAGCCTTCGATCCAGGTGCGCTTCCCTCCTGCCCGAGCCAGCGGCGATTCGGTGTCGAATCCGCGGTAGCTCCCGTCCTCGCCGAAGTAGACATCCACGGCTGCGACCTGAGCATCGGGAACTCCAACCTCGCGTGCGAGATGCACGTACCGCCGGCGCCAGGCCTCCACTCAGGATCTGCACCGTGACCCCTTCGGACCTGCAGCGCGCGAATGGTTTCGCGGACGCCAGGGACCAGGTTGACGGATGTACAGCCGGCCGATCTCGCGGACATCGGCTCGCGACGGGCGGATCAGCTCCAGTCGGCGGCCGTACACCTCCTCCAGCGGGACGGCTCCTCGCATGGCCAGTTCGGTGAGTCGGGTGATCTCTTCGCGCTGCTCACGCGGCCAGCTCCTCGATTCCTTCGATGGTGGTGAGGGTCGAGTCGCAGTCGAAGATGACGGTGTTGAAGGGTCGATGGTCGGTGGTCAATGGTCGATGGACGTGAGGACGTGAGGACGGTGAGGACGTGGTCGCAGGGCGACGTTATGCCTGAGTGCCCAGGTCGGTGGGGCTGAAGCCGGTGCTGGTCTGCACGTGGTCAATGTGCACTCGACGCAGGGGACGCTGCGAGCCGGCGTCTCACCCGATCCAGGAGGAACAGGGCGACGATGACGAGACCGAGCACGAGCCCCCACCAGAGGCCGACGGGCCCCTGCCCTGCGCGGAAGCCGAGCCAGAGGCTCACCGGCAAACCGATGACCCAGTAACCGAGCAATCCGATGATCATGGGCGTGCGAGTGTCGCCCAGTCCCCGCAGAATTCCAATAGAGGTGACCTGGATCCCGTCGAAGACCTGAAAGACTCCCGCCAGAGGGAGGAGCATGGACGGCGAGCGCCAGTACCGATGGGTCCGCGGTATAGAGGCCGGCCAGTATTCCCGGCGCCAGGGTGAACGCGAGAGCCGTCGTGCCCATGAACGCTGACGGCACAGGCCAGTGCGGCTCGCGCCGCACCGCTTGCGCCAGCCCGGTCGACTCCTTCCAACGGCATGGCCTACCACGACCGCGGCTGCACTCGAGAGCCCGAGCGGCACCATGAAGGTGATGGAGGCCAGGTTCAGGGCGATCTGGTGCGCCGCGACCTGAGTCGTGCCGAGCCAGCCCATCATGAGCTCCTACCAGCCCGAACACGCCGTACTCCAGCTGGTGCTGCGCGCCGATCGGAGCCCCGAGGAGAAACATCCGAGAGAGCGGTCGGGGATCGCCCACGCCGGGTCGAATCGGCAAGAGCACCGAACGCAGCTCCCGCCAGCCCAAAACCAGAAGCAATGCCGCCATCACCCAGCGGCTCACCGTCGTCGCCCAGGCGGAGCCGACAGCGCCCGAGTGCAGGCATACCCAGGTGGCCGTAGATCAGCACCCAGTTGAGCCCTGCGTTGACCAGGTTGGCGATGAGCACCGCGACGACAATCGAGCGAAGCCGACCCATCGCCTGAAGGCTCTGTCGAAACACGATGAAGGCGAAGAAGCCGAAGGTACCTGGAATGGACACTCGGCAGTACGCCCCGGCGATCGGCACGACCTCGGGAGGCTGATTGGCCCAGGCCAGCACGCTCTCGGCCGGCAGGAGCATCGCGGAGGCGGGAAGACAGAGCAGCGCGGCGAGGATCACCCCGCGCTGCACTCCACGCGCCGCGGCCTCGTGGTCACCGGCGCCGACCGCCTGAGCCACCACGGGATCGAGCGCCATGAGCACGCCCATGCCGAAGATGGCGACGCCGAAGAAGTACAGGTTACCCAGTGCCACCGCCGCCAGGGCCTGAGCATTGAGGTGCCCGACCATGATGGTGTCGACCACTCCCATGGCCATCATGCCGACCTGTACCACGACCACCGGCAAGCCGAGCCCGAGCAGGACTCGCACGTCGGAGGCGCGCGGGAGAATGCGGGACGAGAGGGTCAAGAGATGAGAGGAGAAAAAGAACGAGCACCCCGTGGCGAGGCCGAAGAATAGACGGCGCCTCGAGGCGGCGCCACAGCGTTAAGCCTCACGAGGACTCAGAGGCCCAGTCACCGATCTGGTTCCGGTGACGTCAGGCCGGCTACGGCCAGCACGATGGTCAGCGAGCGAAGGAACTCATGCGCGTCGTGCATGGGTTTCCCTCGCTCGGGAAACGGTTGGGAGGGTGGCGGGTGGGAGAGTGCGGGGAAAGACCGTCAAGGATGGAGCAGAGAAAGTCTTATGCGCCCGGGAGGATTCGAACCTCCGACCCACAGCTTAGAAGGCTGTTGCTCTATCCAGGCTGAGCTACGGGCGCCGGCAAAGGCCCGACAAACCAGGCAACGCGAATGGTAGGAAGATAGTAGGGACCCGAGACCGGGCTAGACCAACTCATCGTGGCTCGACCGGTCGAAAGGCCAGGTCAAACGCCAGAAAGATCGTCTTGGAGAAGGGATAGAAGAGGAATGGGGCGAGGATCATGACGATCACGCCGCCGATTTGCAGCAGCTCGCCAGGGTGGCTCCGGCCAGGTGAACCAGAGTACACCCAGAAATATCGCGGCGAAGATCAGCTCGGACGCCACGATGTTGAACATGTAGGCCCCGACCTGATAGCCCTCTTCCCGACGCTCCGTCACCAGCCCGCATTGCAGGGCATCGGGCGCGCATCCTGAACCACGAATCGAACAACGATCCGACTGCCGCAGTTGGGGCAGCGGAGACGGATCGCACGCCAGAAGAGTCGGGCCGGGGTTCTCACGCGCACAACGATGAATAGCCGGAGTGAGACCGGGAAGCAGCGAAGGTGGTCAGCGCGGAATGATGCGGCTGAGCCATCCGTCGTCGGTGCTTCCGCCGTATTGCGACTGCTGCGCCTGTCGAACGGGGAAGTCGGCGCTTGCCGCGATGCCACCTATCACGAAGCCCGCCGCCCGGCATCGGGGCCACCGCCCGCCCATTGTCGGCGGCGGTGCCGCCAAGCCGGATCCCGAACAACACCTGACCCAGGGTGGGTGAGAGGATGAGCCCGGCCGCGTCCTCATTGCCGAGCGGACCCGAGGGACCAACCGTGCCATACATATCCTGGCCGATCCCCGAGACGTACACATTGCCATCGGTGCCGACCAGGATTCCTTCGAACCGATCGATCCCCGGTCCGCCGACATAGGACAGTGACAACAGGCCACCAGCGTTGCTGTAGCGTGCAATGAGTCCGTCCTGCCCGCCGCCACCCGGTCCTGGCTGCAGCGCGTTCGCAGTAACGGGCAGATCGGTGGACGAGGTGGCCGACCCCACATAGATGTCTCCGGTGGCGCGGTTCACTGCGAGGTTGTGGGTTTCGGAGCCCTCCTGTCCGGAGCCACCGAGGTAGGTCGCAAACAGGAGCTGGCGGCCGTCAGGCGAGAGCTTGGCGAGATAGTCGTCGACTCCACCGCCAATCGTGGCCTGGGTCGGATTCACCAGCGGCATGTTCGGACTCTCCACCCCGCCGATGTACCAGACATTGCCTTGCCCATCGACCCGCACGCTCGGCTGAGTGCCGTCGTCGCGGCTCCCTCCGAGGTAGGTGGCCCAGGCGAAGCTGGAACCCGAGGCATTCAGCTTCGCCACGACGCAGTCGAGCCCTGCCCTTTTGAAGGGCTGGTATGTTCGCTGGAAGTAGGTATCGCTCGGGGGGAATGCCACCGTCGTCGATGAGGCGATGTAGACCGCCCCGTTTGGGTCGATGTCGATGTCGCGGACGATGTTGTAGTCGGTGGTGCCGAAGTAGGTGCAGAAGACCAATGCCGAGCCGTCGGGACGCAGCTTGCACACGAAGCCGTCTTCCTCGCCGTACAGCGCTACACCGCCGCCCTGAAAGACTGTTTGCGCGGCGCCTGCGGTGACCGGGAACCCGGTTCCCGCTCGACCTCCGATGTACACGAACCCCTGCGCATCCACCTCAACGGCGTACGCCCGGTCGTAGCCCGGCCCGCCCAGCAGGGTCGACCAGATGAGCTTCCCGGTCGAGTCGAACTTGCTCACGAACACGTCGTAATGCTTCACCGTCCCGTTGGGACTGTCGTCGTGGGTCCGGTCGAAGGCCCCGGGCGTGGTCGGGAAATCGTTGCTGGCCGTACCGCCGACAACGTAGATGTTGCCCTGGGCGTCCGTCGCGAGGTCCCGCACCTGGTCCTCCTCGCTGCCGCCCCAGTACGTCGCCCACCGCACGACCGCAGTATCGGGGACCGCCGCGCCGGTCGCGCTGAACGTCACTGGATTTCCGGTGATCCCCGAGCCGGTGATGGTCGCAGTCAGAGTGTTCACCCCGGGCACAGGGCCGATGACCCAGGAACCGACCGTGGCCTGCCCGTTGGCGTCCGTAGCCTGAGTCGCGGCGGAGACCGTCCCCGGCACCACCGGTGACGGCGAAGTTGACGATGACACCTGCGACACCGTGTTGATTGTGGTCGAGGACGATCAACCGAGGCTGGCACCGGAACCGGGGTTCCGACCATCGCGCTTTGACTGGTCGGAGAAGTCGCCGCAATGCTGGCGGGGACCGTCGCGGTACCTGTTGCGCTGAAGGTCACCGGGTTACCGGTGATCCCGCTCCCCGCGATGGAGGCCGTTACGACGTTGGGGCCCGCGGCGGGCCCCAGAGTCCATGAGGTGGCGCTGGCCTCACCATTTGCGTCGGTGGTCTGGTTCGCGCCGGTAACGGTGCCGTTCCCCTGAGTCACTGTGAAGGTGACACTTATCCCCGGCAGGGGATCGCTTTTCTTGTCCCGCACCACTATGGCGGGAGGGAGAGGGACCGGGGTCTCAACGACGGAGGACTGGCTGGTTGGTGAAGCCGCCGCGATCGTGGCAGGAATCGGCTTGGGCGAGAGACCCATTTCGTCTGGAGAGCCGCAGGCAGCGAGCATCGTGCCTGAAATGATCAGCCAATGGTTGAACCGACCCCAAGGGGTCGGAAGCGGAATCCGCCTGATCATCTGTGCCCCATGCATACCGCGATCCTGCGCGATCCAGAACGTGAAAAACCGCCAAGGGGCCCAGAGCCGCGCACGGATGTCGCCTGAAGCGTGAATGTGCGGCCGGTGTTCCTGTTACTGCCCCCGCTCAGCGCGGGATGATGCGGCTGATCCATCCGTCGTCGATGCTGCCGCCGTATTGGGACTGCTGCGCCCGTTGAATGGGGAAATTGGTGCTCCCCGTGAGGCCTCCCAGCACGAACCCTCCGTCCGGCATGGTGGCAACCGCACGCCCAGGGTCTCCCATGGTTCCGCCTAGTCCGATCCCGAACACGACCTGTCCCAGATTGGGGGTCAGAATGAGTCCGGCGCCCCAGCTCGCCCCAGCCGGCCCATCGAAACCTGCGGTGAGGTATGGCGCCATATTGATTCCCGACACATACACCTTCCCATCGTCGCCGACCACGATTCCTTCGATGACGTCGCCTGCCGGGCCCTCCGAGGTAGGAAAGTGACAGGAGAGTTCCCGCGCTATTGTACCGCGCGATCATCGCGTCACCGCCGCCGCCCGCAAAGGGCTGCAGCGCGTTGCTCGTGGTGGGAAGATTGGACGATCCGGTGGCCGATCCGATGTACACGTCCCCGGTCACTCGATTGACTGCAAGGTTGTGGGTCTCGGACCCCTCGGTGCTGGACCCACCCAGATACGTCCCCACCAGCAGTTGCTTCCCATCGGGCGAGAGCTTGGCCAGATACAGGTCCACGCCGCCGCCCGGCTGGGGTTGGGCGGCGTTCTGGAGCGGAAGATTGGTGCTGTTCGCTCCGGCGACGTACCAAACATCGCCCTGACCATCCACCCGAACGCTCGGCTGCGTCCCGTCATCGCCGCTACCACCCAGGTATGTGGCCCATGCAAAACTGCTCCCGGAGGCATTCAACTTCGCAACGACGCAGTCCAGCCCCTGCTTCTTGGTCGGCTGAAAGGACCCGTTGAAATAGGCTGCGCTGGCGGGGAAGGAGACCGTTGTGGAGGACGCGAGGTAGACATTCCCCTGACCGTCAATGTCGATGTCCCGAACGATGTTATAGTCGGTGGTGCCGAAGTAGGTACAGAAGACCAGCGCCGACCCGTCGGGACGCAGCTTGCATACGAAGCCGTCTTCCTCACCGTACAGCTGGACCCCACCCCCCTGGAAGGTGGTTTGGGCGGCGCCGGGAGTGACGGGAAACCCTACTCCTGCCCTGCCCCCGATGTACACGAATCCCTGAGCATCCACCTCCACGGCGTAGGCCCGATCGTAGCCCGGCCCTCCCAGTAGGGTCGACCAGATGAGCTTCCCGGTCGAGTCGAACTTGGTCACAAACACATCGTAGTGCTTCACCGTTCCATTGGGACTGTCGTCGTGGGTTCGGTCGAAGGCACCTGGTGTCGTGGGGAAATCGTTGCTGGCCGTGCCACCAACCGCGTAGATGTTGCCTTGGGCATCGGTCGCGAGGTCCCGCACCTGGTCCTCCTCACTCCCACCCCAGTACGTCACGAACCGGACGACCCCGGGATCGGGCGCCGGAAGGTTGGATGAGGAAGTGGCGTCAGAACAGCTGGCAAGAAGTCCGAAGGCAAACAGGAGGACGAAGCAGAGCCTGCACGCCGGGGTAGGCGAGGAAGGGCAAGTTGTCATCTATACCCGCAGCGGTTGAGGCCACACGCACTCATCACAAGTGGCAGAGAAGATACACCGCCCCGGTGTTGGCTGTCGAGGGAAACCGACGGCCAGTATTGGACGTACGGGAAGCACTCCCTTACCGTGACCAATGACCATACAACCCTGAGAGGTCTCATGCTCCTGCTTTCCATCATCGTGTCCACCTTGCTGACAGCTCCTCCAACCAACGGCGAGCAACTCATTCAGGCGATGCAGCAACGCTACGCCGACAAATGGTACAAGACGCTCACCTTCGTGCAGACCACGACCTTCCCGCAAAGCGGCAAGGTCGAGACCTGGTACGAAGCGGCCCGGATTCCCGGCGCGCTGCGCATCGACGTGGCCCCGATCGACAGCGGCCGTACCATTCTGTTCCGCAACGATTCGATCTACCAGTTCAAGGGCGGCAAGCTGGCCGGCTCGAAAGATTTCGTGCACCCCCTGATGGTGCTCGGCTTCGACGTCTATGGCCAGCCGGCCGAGGCCACGATTGGCAAACTCAAGGCGATGGGATTCGATCTGAGCAAGCTCCGTACCGATACCTGGCAGGGACGCCCGGTATATGTCGTCGGCGCGGCCCAGGGAGACAGCACCAGCAGCCAGTTCTGGATCGACCAGGAACGCCTGCTGTTCGTGCGCATGATCGAACCGGCGCCGGATGGATCGGGTGCCACCTTCGAGACCCAGTTCAACAAGTACCAGCCGCTCGGCAAAGGGTGGATCTCGGTCGAGGTGATCTTCAATGTGAACGG
The DNA here is from genome assembly GCA_963788625.1 of uncultured Gemmatimonadales bacterium. Classification (GTDB taxonomy): domain Bacteria; phylum Gemmatimonadota; class Gemmatimonadetes; order Gemmatimonadales; family GWC2-71-9; genus DATBGE01. The sequence goes on from CAWBHB010000002.1 coordinate 259,597, forward strand.
CAAGACTATGCAACGGGAAGATTACGCCGACGTGAAAGGCGACGTCCCCCTGCCGGATCAGCTGTGGGACGCGTCCGGTTGGCAACGACCGGCCTGGGTCAAGGAGCGCTAGGCTACTTCTTCGCCATGAGGCTGTCGGGCAAGCCATTGAGCGTGCGGGCCACCCGGAACAGGTCGCCGGTATCGTAGAAGTCGACGGCGATCACGTTGGGCAGGTGGCCCCGCGCCCGCTGGCACTGCCGGGCCCGGGCGAGGAGCGCATCGTAGGCATTCACCAGCGCGGCGTTGGCTGGGCTTGGGTGCGGGGGTCGTTTCGATCCAGTGATTGATCTGAAACAGCGAACCGGTCGTGTCACCGCGGTTGGGACGACAGGAAAATTCCGACGGTTGGTGGAAGGTGTACGGAGTCTCCTGAATTGTCCCCAGCGTCGGGTGCAGCCAGGCGACGCCGGGACGCCCCGATTCGGTGAAGACGATCACTCGTTGATTGGCGTCGATCAGCTGGCGCAGAGTCGCCCAGGGAGGGGTCACCCCAAGGGTATCCACCAGCTCCGTCAGTCCCGATTCGTCGAACGCCTGCTTCAGGTCCTCGGGCGAGACGTAGTCTTCGATGACCAGAATGATCACCTGGTCGGGGTGCTCGACCATGAAGTCGCGCACTTCCCGCAGCACCGGCACCACGGGGTAAGCGCCGAGCTCGCAGAACCCGTGGCAAAAGAACAAGCCGTGTTCCTGGTCCTTGCCTACCACCAGCCGGTCGCGGATCCGCATCGCGGCTGCGGTCCCCTCGGGTCCAACGGCCTCTTCGATCTTCTCCAGACTGGACTGCTCGGCATCGAGATCGGTCTTCACCCGCTGGTCGGTCGAGATGCCGTAGTGGATGTCGAGCGAGCAGGGCGCGTACGCCATCCTGCAGCATCGCCGCAATTCCCTTCTGATGGTGAGGGAACATCCACCCGGCGGCTTCGGCGTTGGACATCGCGTTGTGGGCGCCGGGGAAGACCACCTGGTCCACCCGGCGATCACACAAGAGGGGTGAGCCATTGCAGCTGACGATGCTGGTGACGAAGGCCGGATTGGTCGGGCGTCGCCAGTAGAGGATCGCCCCGATGATGACCGCCGCGAGCCCCAGGATGAACGCCAGACGGCGGCCACTGCCTGACGAAGTTGCGGCTTCTTCCCTGATCTCGGGAACCCGCTCGATCACGAGGCGGAAGAACTCGCGCAACCCGATGTAGATCAGCAGCAGCCCACCAAGCACGGCGGCGGCAGTGAGCAGCGCCGTAGGCCACAACAGAAGGACGGTTCCGGCCAGGCCCATCGCCAGAGCCCAAAGCCCCGCGGCCGCCCCTGGAGGTCGGCGGGTTCATGGCAGCCCGGGTCAACGACCGAATTCGGGTGAACGGGTCGACGACTTCGTAGAGCGAGGTACCTGCCGCAGCCAGCACCAGGCCGGCTCCGGCAAGGGTCGAGGCCCAAGCGAAGAGACCGAGGAAGTAAGCACGCCACACGCCGAAGACCGCGGCGCGGGCCGCCGGGTCATGAGGTACCAGCCAGAGCGCGACGAGCCGACCAAAGGGTACCAGCAGGGCAATGAAGAGGCCGGTCACGATGAGGGCAATCCCGGCTCGCACCAGTCCTCTGCGGCGATCCCGATGCAGGCCAATCCCCGTCAGGACCAAGAGCGGCCCTACGAACAGGAGGACCCGGGTGAGCCACTTCACTCGCCCCCACACGGTGTGGGCACGGGCGAGTATTTGTCCGGCTCGGCTCTTCTCGAGACGGCCCACGGTGGAATCGAGCCGGTCGGGAATCTTTGCCGCGAGCTCAGGATTGGCACCTGCCAAAGCGCTCCGAAGCAGGATGCCCACGTCAGGCACCGACAGCAGGACCTGCTTCCCTTCCTCGGAAAAGAGTGAGGCCTGGGCGGTGGCGAGCGCACGGCGTGCCACCGCACGGAACGGCTGACTCTGCACCAGGCCACCCATGGTGGCGACGATGAGGGGACGGAGGGCGATCAGGTTGGGCCGTTGCTCGACAATCGCGTCGGTAAGCTTTTCGGCCACATAGCCCGAAACGCGGGGGTCGCCCAGACTTGCGGCGGCCCGTTCGGCAAATGCCTCGGATTTGAAGATCCCGTGGGACGCATCCACGAGGAGGGCTTCACACCAGATCAGCGTCACGCCGACGTACACCAGCGCCGGGCCGAGACGGGCCGATCTCCAGAAACTGGCTGATTTCATATGGATAGCAGGAATTTACTTCGCCCTCAGGCGGTGGGCGAGGTGGGTGCCCGCCGATGGAACGCCGGGATTTGAACTGGACACCGGAAGCGATGAGCCGAGCGAGAGCGAGAAAATCGGGGCGCCGGGATTCGACGCGTCCGGCCCGCAGGGCCGGCACCGCCGCAGGGCGGTGAGCGGAGCGAGCACGCGAAGCGCGCAGCTCAACCCGGACCGCCTGCTCCCCATCAACGTTTCACATGAATCGGGGCGCCGGGATTCGACGCGTCCGGCCCGTAGGGCCGGCACCGCCGCAGGCGGTGAGCGGAGCGAGCACGCGAAGCGCGCGCAGCTCAACCCGGACCTCCTGCTCCACCAACTTTTTCACTCAATCGGGGCGCCGGGATTCGAACCCGGGACCTCCTGCTCCCAAAGCAGGCGCGCTACCGGACTGCGCCACACCCCGTGAATGGCGGGGAGAAGATTAAGGACGGGAGAAGGGAGACGGAAGACGGGAGACGGGGAGCTAGAGGTTGTGGGGAGTGGGTGGTGGGTTGTGGGGCGAAACTCCGAACACGAGAGCTGCCTCGTCTACCCCAGCCGCGCGATCAACGCCTGCAGCGCCCGGCCCCGATGGCTCACGGCATCCTTCTCCTCGGGCGTTGCCTCTCCGAAAGTCTTGCCAAGCTCCACACTGAGAAAGAGGGGGTCGTAGCCGAACCCACCGGACCCGCGCGGGGATTCGAGAATTGAGCCTTCGCACACACCCTGGAAAATCTCGGGGACGGCGCCCGTATGGCGGATCAGCACCAGCACGCACCGGTACCGTGCCCGGCGTCGCTCCGGCTCCGCCCCCGCGAGGCGGCGCAGCAGCTCGGCGTTATTGGCAGCATCCACCTGGGCTGGACTGCCGGTGGCCCCGGCAAAGCGCTTGGACCGGGCCCCAGGCGCACCCCCGAGCGAAAGAACCTCGAGACCTGAGTCGTCCGCGATGGTGGGAAGCCCGGTTTTCCGGGAGAAATACTCGGCCTTGCTCCGAGCGTTGGTCTCGAAGCTGTCGCTCAGCTCGAGTCTGTCTTCCTCCGGGGACTCGCTGACTCCAGCCCGGTCCGGGAAGACCACCTCATGTCCCGCGGCCTCCAGAACCCGCCGTATCTCCCGTTGCTTGCCCGCGCTTCGGGTAGCGGCGAGTAGTTTCACGATCCCAGTGCGGCCTGCTGGGCTTTGAAGAGCTGGCGAATCCCCGATTCGGCCATGCCGAGCAGTCGCTCCAGCTCGGCGCGGGAGAAGGTCCCGTGTTCGCCGGTACCCTGCACTTCGACGAACCGGTCAGGGTGTACCATGACGACGTTGGAATCCACCATCGCGTCACGATCCTCGAGGTAGGCAAGATCGAGCCGAGGTTCGCCCTCGATGACCCCGACCGAGACTGCTGCGACAAGTTGTCCAAAGGCACTGGGCTGTCCGGTGCGCTCGGCGAGCCAGGCGCAGGCGTCGTGAAGCGCCATACACCCGCCCGTGATGCTGGCGGTTCGGGTGCCGCCATCGGCCTGAAGCACGTCGCAGTCCACCCGGATGGTGTACTCTCCAAACTTCATGGTCCGCATGGCCGCACGTAACGAACGGCCGACCAGCCGCTGGATCTCCTGAGTCCTCCCACCCGGCCCCCGCCGTTCACGCTCGGTGCGTTCGGTTGTCGCTCGGGGCAGCATGGCGTATTCCGCCGTGACCCACCCTTCACCGCTCCCCTTCTTCCAGCCGGGGGCGCCGTTCTCCACGGTTGCCGTGCAGTGGACCAGGGTTCCTCCCATCCGGATGAGGCAGGAGCCTTCGGCATAGGGATTGACCCGGCGCTCCAGCACTACCGGTCGCAGCTGGTCGGCCGAACGGCCGTCAGGACGAGGCACGAACCCTCTCGGCGATTGAGGTGGATGACAAGACGCTGGTAGTCTGTGGATCGATCGCGAGCTCCACGTGCTTCACCCGTCCGCCACGCGATTCGACCACATCGGCTCCAACAGTGGTGTCGGGGCGGTAGTCGGAGCCCTTGACCAGCACGTCTGGCTCGAGAGCCGTGATCAGTTGCAGTGGGGTGTCCTCGTCGAAGACGACCACACAGTCCACCGCAGCGAAGGCGGCGATCAGACGGGCTCGGTCATTCTGGTTGACGACGGGATGTCCGTTTCCCTTGAGCCGACGAGCCGAGGCGTCGCTGTTGATTCCAACGATGAGGAGATCCCCCTCGGCTCTCGCGGCCTCGAGCAGAACGACATGACCACGATGCAACAGATCGAAGACGCCGTTGGTGAAGACGACGGTGCCGTCCAGGCCCTCGCGCCACCGAGCCGCCTCGGCGCGGAGCCGGATCTTGGGGAAGGTCGGTTCGAACCCCATAGCAAGGATCGACTCAACGCGCGCGGCGGAAGAGCGGTTTGAGCCACAGGGGGGCGATAAACGTCGTGGCCATCACCATGATCAGGATCGCATTGAAGCTGGCAGCATCCAGCAACCCGGTGCGGCGCCCCATATCGGCGAAGATAAGCCCTACTTCGCCGCGGGGAACCATCCCCACGCCCACGGCGAGACGCCGAAATGGCTGCCACGGAGCGGCCCAACCCGCTACCAGCTTGCCGGCGACGGCGATCAGGGTCAGCGCGAGGGCCAGCGCCAGGATGGGCCCGGCTCCCGGAACTCGCGGGTCAAGCAGACGGATATTGGCGCCGGCTCCAACCGTCACGAAGAAAATTGGGGCCAGCAGACCGGCGACCGGACGGCCCTCATTGACCAGGGTATGAACCTGGTTGGTGCCTCTCATCACCAGGCCGGCGGCGAAGGCCCCGATGATGACGGCGGAACCAGCCAGGTCCGCGGCCGCCGCAAGCACCATGGTGAGTGCGATCGCAAGCGTCACCACGGCCCCGCGAACCTTCAGGCGGTCGATCAGATCGAACAACCTCGGCATGATCATGCCGCCAAGAATCACCACCAGCACCAGAAAACCTACCCCCTGGGCCAGAATGCGCAGCAGTCCCAGGGTCGAGACCGAGCCACCGTCGGTCAGTTGGGAAACCGCACCGAGGATGACCAGACCCAACACGTCATCGATCACCGCGGCGCCAAGGATGATCCGGGCCTCTATGGTCTGCATGGAGCCCAAATCGTCCAGGACGCGGGCGGTGATTCCCACCGAGGTCGCGGTCAGTACGGCACCCACGAGGATTGCGATCGACTGGCCGTCGGCCGGGCTGGTGCTCGCAGTATGGGGAGCGTAGAGCCAGTAGAGATACCCCAGCGCGAAGGGCACCACGACGCCGGTGACCGCAACCGCGGTGGCCGAGCCCCCGACCTTGAACATCTGCTTGAGGTCGGTCTCCAGTCCCACTTCGAACAGGAGGAGGATGACGCCTAACTCGGCGAGGAAGCTGATGACTTCCGCACCCGGATCGCCGGCCGCGGGGAGAACGCCGAGAAGCCCGGGTCCCAGGACCAGGCCAGCGACGAGTTCGCCGAGCACGGCAGGAACGCCCAGGCGTTCAGCGACTTCCCCGAACAGCTTGGCCGTGACAAGGATCGCCGCGACCACGAGCAGCAATCCGGCCACCGGATGGTTCACAACGCTTCTTCGGCCTTTGGCGTGTAGATGAAAGTGTGCTCGAACAGGGGGAGGTGTACGGTCTCGCTATAGGTCGTCGTAATTGTGATCTTGCGCGGCTTGCCCGAGCGGGTGATCACCCATTTGTTGGCTTCCTCAGGCGGGATGCCGAGCTCATCCACCTTCTCGACGAGGCGGCGGCGTATGACCGCATCGGAAAGAGTGGGGCCCAGCCGTGCCGCCGATCGCATCTCATCCAGCAACTGATAGTAGCGAAACCACGGCTTGCCGATGTTCACGCCGTAGTAGATCGCCGCGACGAACAGGACCAGAGAGAACAGACAGCCGGCGGTGCTGCCGCCCCGCCGGGACCGCTGCAGCGAGCTCACCATTGGGATTGTGCTCCATCCACGATGTTGGTCACCAGCTTGTCGAGGGCCTTTTCCCGTCCGTCTTTCTCGGTCTCACGCCCCGGCTCGTAATCTCCTTCGAGGGTAAGTCCACTTCGCTGCCACAGAGTCTTCCCCCGGTGTTGGTCCAGGATCTCAACCGAGACCGTGATCTGCACCAGCCGTTTGGTGACTTCGACTTCTTCGGGTTGACCCTGCCCCGTCGGGGTGCCGACATAGGCCACCGGCAAGTCGGGCTCATAGCGGGTGATGCTGCCCCGCACGATGGCGTCCGCCTGCGCTTCGCCAGCCTGCCGCAACCCCAGCCTGCCCTGCACCGCTTCCCGAACCTTGTCCGAGATCTCCTGGGTCAGCGTGGGCTCAGGCGTCAGGTTGTCGAACGGCAGCACTGCTACCGTCTTGATGTCCGAAGGAAGGCCGCCTCCCGCAAAGCCGTACAGGCAGCCCGTGAGCGCCAGAGCGCTAAGGCTTGGGAGGAAGCCAGGTCCCAGATGGAAAGGCCGCAGTTGGCACACTCGCGTAGAAGGTCAACGTCAATTTCGCCGGGCCGCTCGGCACCGTGAGCTTGGCCTTGGTGGGCCTTCCGTCCTCGGAGAGCGTGGTCTCCGAGTGGCCGACCGTTTTCCCGGCGTGACGCACCCGAGCGTACAGCGTCCGGCTCTTTCCCTGCGTCCTTAAATATTGCACGGTGTCGGGACCGAGAGCGTATTCCCACGCCACCCGATCCGGCTCAGCGGCACCTCGAAAGGATGCCCCCGCTGTGGGTGGGCGCGCGACGCCGAGCATGGCCCAGAGTAGCGGGTAGTTGGGAACCAGGTCCTCCAGGGACTTCTGGGGTTCGACCCAGATGGCCGAATCACCCACAACCACAGCCTGAATCTTCCCCGCCCCCAAGGGTCCCGCCGCATCGAACCTCAGTGAGTCAGGCGACGCGATGCGTGCGCTCCCTCTACCGCCAGTGCTACGGCGCTCGTCCTCGAAGAGCCACTTGAAGCGGTAGAGCGAGCTGCCTGGGGGAAGCGTCGCCGAGACCCACTCCAGGATCTCCGCCTCGCTAGCCACCGCCGCCGTGGGCGGAATCAGCACGGGAGCCTTCGGGGCACACGCCGATACCCCGAGGGCAAGATAGGAAACGACAACGGCACGGTCAAGCCGAAACCATTGCCGCATCAATAGTTATATCCGAAGAAGAACTGGACGAAAGAGCGTTTTCTTTGCTCGAGGGTTAACCCGTAGCCCCGGTAGCCACCATCGGTGAAACGTCGGCCCCAGTCCAGCCGCAGCACGGCGCCGGGTACGATCGGCCAGCGGAAGCTCACGCCCCAACTCCCGAGCACGGCCCGATGCTCCTCAGGTTGGTACCAAGCCTTCCCGACATCGAGGAAGAAGGCCCCGTGAATATCCGGGAAGCGGAGCTCTCCCAGCCCAGCGGTGCCGAAGGCGAGGTAGTTGAAGAGCGGGAACCGGATCTCCTGATTGACCATGTAGGCACGGGAGCCAACAATGTAGCCGTAGATGGGGTATCCTCGCAGCCCGAGGGTGCCACCGATGTTGATCCGGTCCGGCCGGTCTCCCCCGCTGTAGAATCCCAACAGGCGAATCGCGTAGGCACTGCGCCTTGCCAGCCGGAAGTAGCGCCTGATATCGACCCCGATCAGGAACGAGTCGAAGCGAGCGTTGCTGAAGTCCTTGGAGAGTCCGCCGGTAATGCCAAAGTAGCCGCCGTCCACCGGCCCGGTGGACATCCAGAGCGTGTTATCCCGCACATAGGTCAGATAGTGGGACGCGATCCACCCGATCCGACGTGGAGTGGAAACCGGGATGACGAAGTCCACCCGGTCCGAGTGCTCGACTACGAGAGTGGCCTGGAGCCGAGTGAAGCGGGTGAGCGGATAGCGGAGGAGGCCGATCCCTCCTATCGCCGATTCGTGGTATACCGCGGTAAAGTCACCGGCGTAGCTATTTCCTTTGAGCCGGAAGGCGCCCACACCCCAATTGAGCCGCTTGGTCTGATTGATGTACAGCCCGAGGGCGTTGATGTTGGAAAAAATGTCCCCGAAATCCCGCCCCTGGTACGACGCGATCGTGAGATAGGCGAGGTGGTTGCTCAGCAGATCGCTCGCGTAGAAGGTGATGCCTTGTGCCGCGCCATATCGAGGGATGAAGGTCGCCGAACCGGCCGCAAAATCGAGGGTGAAGCGCCGCTGGTAGGGCTGTGGTGCCGTCCGGGCGCCGAGGCCAATGTCCCCCAGCGGCCAGTGCCACTCGGCGGCCGGCGCCTGCTCCGGCGACAGGGAGAAGGTCTGGGTCTGAGCCAACGAGTCTGGCGGCAGCAGGTAGATGCCGAGCGAGAGGTCATGAAATCCGCTGACGAGGAAGCCCGGCCGGTCGGGGAGCGGGACTGCGTCGAAGGCCCCGGTCCATACCGACGTCTCCCTGCGGCCCTCTCCCAGGGTGTCGACCGAGAATGTGTTGAGCACGCCGTCCCGGTCGGAAGTGAAGTAGATCCGCCCTTCGGGGGACCAGGTGGGCGTCTCGTCTACCCATGGTCCCCCGGTGATCTGCCGGATCTCCCCGGTTTCGAGGTCGAGGATGAAGAGGTTCACCGCGCCGTCGAGCCCGCCCGACGTGCGGTCACTGGCGAAGACGACCTCACGTCCGTCGGGGCTGAGGCTCGGGTCGAGATCCTGGTACTTGTCGTCGGTGAGATGCTCCAGCTCACCTCCCGGCAGCCTCACGCGGTACAGGTCGGAGACCCCGCTGAGGGACAGACCCGAAAAGATGACGCTCTGGCTATCCTTGGCCCAGATCGGGGAGAGCATCGAGGTGATCTGAGGGAACTGATACCGGCCGACGATCTTCGATTCCTCGATGTTGAAGATCACCAGCGCGTCACGGTCTTCGAACTTGCTGGAGAACAGCAATAGCCCTTCATGAGATGCGTCGACCCGGGAGTCGAAGGCATGGAGCGACGCAAAGTCGGCCGACCGCCCGCTTACCACGAGTGAGTGCGCCCCGCCAGATTCGTCGAGCGGCCGGTGGACCAGGGTCACGAAGCCGCTCTTCGGTGATGCGTACAGCGCGTTGGTCCCGTTCTTCGCAGGCATCACGGATGGCTTGACCGCCTGATCTGCCACCAACCGGGCGGCGACGGTAAGCGGCTCGTACTCCTCGCTGACGGGATAGTAGGCCCGCCGCATGGCGAGCTGGAATTCGGCGGAGAGCTGGGCCAGCGTTCTGCCGTAGATGGCCTTGATGGCATCCTCGAACGACAAGTAGCGCCAGAGATCGTGATACAGCTGCGCCGCCCGCCAGTCGCCGTAGGTCTCACCGAGCCAACGATGGATCCGGCCACCGAGGGGATACACGATGCCGCCGGTCACGAACGTCAGCTGGTCGATATCCGGCAGCCGGCCGGTAAACACCAGGTCGCGAAGAATCATCTCGTCCCGGGCATCCTCCCCTCCCGACCAGTACTCGGCGAGACCCTCGGTCCACCAGAGCGGAATGGGAGCGCCGGAGGACCGGGGTGAGCGGTTATAGCGATCGATCCCGAGGCTGATCTGGAATGCGTGGACCAGCTCGTGGCGCATCGTGTGGCGGAACTCGGCCAGATTGCCGCGGAACGGCAATGTTACCCGCCGCTTCAGGAAGTCGGTAACCCCGAGCAAGCCCTCCGGGCGGGGTAAACGGGAGGATGTTGGTCTGCTCGAAATCGCTGTGCGACGCGTAGACGATGAGGGGGATCCGGCTGGTCACCTCGTGGCTGAACTTGAGGCGTAGAACCTCGTAGCTCTCTTCGGCGTACTCCAGTGCCGTCGGCGCGAGATCGGCCTCCTCGGGATAGAAATACAGATCGATGTGCGGCCCCTTGAGCACCTCCCAGTCGAAGTGGCGGTACTGCACCTTGTTCTCGCCCAGGATGGCGAACTGCGCCAGGCCGGGACTCGCGGTCACGGCGAGGAGTGCCAGAGGGAGGAGCCACCGACGGATCATTTCTTGATTGTACGAATCAGATCGCCCTGGGTGATCCGATTGAGTACCGGGAAGCCGTCGACCACTTGCCCGAAGACGGTGTAGATCCCGTCGAGATGCGGCTGGGGGCCGAGGGTGATGAACCACTGACTGGCGCCGGTGTCCGGGCCCGAGAGCGCCATGCCGACCGTGCTGGTCTTGTAACGACGTGGATTGATCTCGTCGCGAATGGCTTCGCCCGGGCCGCCCCATCCATCGCCCCTCGGATCACCGGTCTGGACCACGAAGTTTGGCACCATACGGTGGAACCTCTGCCCATTGAAGAAACCGCGCTCGACCAGTCGCAGAAACGTGGTCACGGTCAGTGGCGCTTCCGGCCCGAAGAGCTCGAGCTCGATCACCCCCAACTGGTCCACCTCGACCTTGACGTGCGGGTAGCGCGTCGGACTCTCACCGACCAGGTACAAGCGGGCGACCTCCCGGTAGTCTTCCATCGTCCGCCCGGTACGAACCGGGTATGGACTTCCCCACTTTGCCGCCGCCTGAGGCCAGTTCTCCTCGGCCCATCGCCGCACCAGGTAGTCGTCGGGCGGGGTGGTCGAGTTCAGGAATTCCTGATCCACTCGACGCGCCGCCGCGTCGGAGAGCTTGGCAATCGCCTTGAGCGCACCGAGATCCGAAAGACGTGCCTCGGGAAACGAGTCACGCGAGGCCCGACGGTACGCATTGGACAGTGCTGCGATGTCTGATTCCGCCGGCTCCCGGGCCAGGCCATCGGCGGCCAGGCTCCGGACCGCGGCGTCGCGATGATTGACCAGTCCGCGGCAGGCCTCCACGAACGCCGTGTCGTGCTCCCCGGCCGAGGTACCCCAGGCATCGAGGGCCGCCGCGACAACCCGCCCGTCGCTGTCCTGCAGGAACTCCCTGCGCCCGCCTGGCCGCACCTTCGTCCAAGCCTCCGCAGCCGCCGCGCGCGCGCGCCAGTCCTGGCTGCTGCTCCATGAACTCTCGAGCTTGAGAAATGCAGCCGAGTCTACTGCGGCCAGGCTGACCAGGGCGGCGCGGCGCCGGGCGAAGGTCCCTTTGGAGGAGGAGACGACTCGGACCAGCTCCGTCGCCACTTTGGGATCGGGCATGTCCCGCAGGACAGTCGCCGCTTCGACCGCGACCCCGGGTACCGGATCATCCAGCAACGTCGTCGCCCGGGCGCCCAACTCACCCCGCTTGAATGTTGCCAGCGAGCGCAGCGCCTGGACCCTGACCCCGGGATCGGTATCGTCCGTTGCGCGAAGAAGGAGTCGGGCGACGCTTTCGCCGTCGAGACGCGACGAGTCGGCGTAGGCCTTGGTGAGGGTTCGTGCCGCGGCGGCGCGCGTGAGCGGGTAGCGATCGCCCAAGGCGTCCAGCATGCGGGAGGCCGCCGCAGGGGCACGGAGCCGGCCGAGCGAATAGTAGATGTTCCAGCGCATGTCATCGTCGTCGGTCGACACCATGCCGAGCAGCCCGTCCACCGGAGCGTTCTTGCCGAGGCGCCACGCCTCCGTCACCGCGCGGCGCACCAGCAGATCACGATCGTCCCGGGCGGTCAGCGTGGAGCCCGCCATCAGAGAGCGGAACCAGCGGCCGGCCTCGGCGCCGCCGGTCTTGGCCAGGGCGGTCACCATCTCGAGCGCGGCCGGGGTGGGCGCGAGCTCGGGATCCTCCAGCCGTTTGATCAGATCGTCGGACACGGAGGAGTCGGCGAGCAGGCCAAGAGCGAAGGCGGCGTTCGTTTCAACGATGGTATCCGGATCCACCAGCAAGGGGAGCAAGAGCGGAATTGCCCGCAGATCGCCGACCCGCCCCGCGGACATGGCCGCGATACGCCGCACCAATGAGTCGGGGGAGAGGGTGGAACGCCGCAGGAGGGGCTCGTCGAAGGTTCGGGCATCCTCCGCAGCGAGGATCGGGGCGATCGCTTCGACCAGCAGATCGGTCTGGGCGTGGAGGGATTGGGGGATTGAGGGATTGAGGGATTGAACGAGGAGGACAACCCCGAGTCTGAGATCCCCACCCCCTCCAATCCCTCAATCCCTCAATCTTCCAATCTCTCAATCCCCCAATCCTCCAATCCCTCAATCCCTCAATCCTCCAATCCCTCAATCCCATTACTCCCCCGTTGGTTGGAGCGCCGCGACCACATTGGCCGGAAGGCGCGAAAGCCGATGCTCGCGATCGAGACAAACCAGTGCCGTCTCCGCCGTCGCCATCGGCGCACCGGTATCAGCGTGCTCGATGACGTAATCGAATACCACCTTCCGGCTCGCGACCTCACGCACTCGGCAGCGGATGCGGACCAGATCGTCGTATCGAGCGGGCCCGGCATAACGGATCTTCAGATCCGTGACGACCAGCCTGATGCCCTGATCTTCCAGTTCCTTGTAGCTGAACCCGGCCTCTCGGAGGTGCTCGGTGCGCGCCATGTCCAGCCAGACCACGTAACGGGCGTGATACACCACGCCCATCTGGTCGGTTTCCGAGTAGTTAACACGGACGGTGATGATCGATTCCCCAGCGGCAGGACTCACTGGTAGACGCTCGAAAAGGGGGCGGAGGGCACAACAAGAGGTGTGAGACGGCCGGCGAAAAAAGGTGACCGGCATTGTGAGGAAAGTCAAACCGCGCAATCGCTTGCGGGCTGCTACCGAAGCGGCCATCTTCGGCGCCGTGCTCGGCCACCGCCTGCTGATAGTCAGCGATGCCCATCTGGGCCGCGGGACCTCCAAGACCGAGGAGGCATTCCTGACCTTCCTGGCCGCGGCGCCGGAGCTCGGCGATTGCCTGCTGGTCAACGGAGATTTGTTCGAATTCTGGTTCACCTATCAACGGGTGGTATCTCGCGCCGGATTTCGGGTGGCGGCCGCGCTGGCGGAATTGCGACGCCGAATCCCCGTGGTAATGACCGGAGGAAACCATGACCGGTGGGGTGGGACATTCTGGCAGAAGGAGCTGGGCATTGAGTTCAGTCCTTCCGAGGTTCGGCTCGAAATAGGGTCGCGCATCGTGCTCGCCCTGCATGGCGACGGGGTCACCGAGAGTCGGCCCGCGGCCCGATGGCTGCATCGGGTGACCCGACATGCGGTGGCCATCGCCGGATTCAGGGCCCTGCATCCCGACCTAGGGCACTGGCTGGTGGATCACCTGAGCGCGGGCCTGGGCAATGCCGAGCCGGACCCTGCGGCCCAAGCGGAAGCCGCCCGCCAGCAGCAGCGTTGGGCAGAGGCGCGCCTGACGAGCGATGCGAGCATCGGAGCGATCGTGCTGGGACACACCCATAAGGCGATGCTCTCCGAGCCTGACCCAGGACGCCATTACCTGAACCCGGGCGCCTGGTTCGATGGGTACCGTTATGCGGTCCTGAGTGATGATCGAACAGAGCTGACCCGGTTTACCCCCTGACTATGTCTCAGGCACTCGACACCGCCGACCCGATCCTGCTCGAAGTTCAGGGAGCGCTCGCCGGTCGTTATGCGGTCGAGCGTGAGCTGGGTCGGGGAGGGATGGGCACGGTTTATCTCGCCCGCGACATCCGGCTCGATCGGCTGTCCTGGAACAAGCCCAGCGGACTGCCGGCGGACGACGCCTCGAGCTGCTCGGCGCGTTGGAGAACGCCCGGTTGGGGCTGCTGCGTCTCAAGAGCAGAGTTGGCAACGCCGATGAGCTGGAACGGGAGCTCGAGGAGGTGCTGCGCCGTTCGTAGGTCCCGCTACAACGCCACCACTTCGGCCTTCCCCAGCCGTTCGCCAAGGAAGCGAGAACCCACCACCCGGAATCGCGCTTCGTCATCGCTCACGACGAAGCGATGGGTGACCGGAGCGCCGGGCGCTGCCTGGAGGCCCTTCTCCTCCAGCGCCGCCGCCACGACGCGCGCAGTCTCCTGGGCGCTGTCGATCAATTTGACCCGGGGTCCCATAACCCTCCCCAGCAGTGGCTTGAGCAGCGGGTAGTGAGTGCAACCCAGCACCAGGGCGTCAACCCCGCCCTCCCGCAATGATCCCAGGTATTCCTCGGCGATCAGTTGCGCGGCTGGATGCTCGAACCATCCCTCCTCCACCAGCGGCACGAAGAGCGGGCAGGCAACCTGCTCCACTCGCGCACCGGGTTGCAGTGAATGGATCGCCTTGGCGTAGGCATTGCTCGCGATGGTGCCCGCCGTCCCGATCACGCCAATCGGGCCCCCATTGGTCGCGCCGACCGCTGCGGTAGCACCGGGCTCGATCACCCCGATTACCGGAACCGGCGATTCGGCTCGCAGCGCCTGAAGGGCATGCGCCGTGCTCGTGTTGCAGGCCACCACAACCAGCTTCACTCCCTGACCCAGCAGCCAGTGGAGAATCTCCAGACTGTAGCGCCGCACCGTGTCGGGACTCTTCGGCCCGTAAGGCACCCGGGCGGTGTCGCCGAAATAGATGGTGGATTCGTGAGGCAACCGCTCGAAGATCGAGTGGGTGACCGTCAGGCCTCCGATCCCCGAGTCGAAGATGCCGATCGGAGCGGAATTCACGGTATTCGCACCGGCAGGCTCACGCTGCCGGCGACTCCTCCACCCGGCAGGGGACGCAGCTTGAGTCGGGAGGAAAGTCCCAGAGATGCGCCGACACGTACGCCTCGAGGCCTGACATGAGGTGATTGAAGCCCAGGATGACCAGCCAGTCATCCACGCTCGTTCGCCTTGGCGTCGGCTCGGCTGGACTGGGTGCGTCGCAGGTAGTCCAGCTCATTGGCGGCCTTGAGCGCCATCCCGAGGCTGATGGCCTCGACGGTGATGAAGACGGCTCCGGTCAGTTTGCGATTGAGCTTGGCCTGGCCCCAACCCGGGATCAGGATGCTGCGGCCCAATGCCCCCAGGGGACTCACCGGGCGGGCGGCGTTCCGGGCGCTGTCGCGCTGCAGCGGAGTGAGCCCGGCGAGATTCGCCGGGACCAATGAATCGGCTGGCACGCAGGGCCGAGGTATCGGGCGGCGCAGGAATCGAGTCCTGCGCCTCCAGAGGAGCGGTGACGGTGAGAAGAGCGAGGATCGCAACCAGTACTCTGCTCAACCCACGACCTCCCGGATATCGGCAGCGAATGTGTCCACGTCCTCTTCGGTGGTATCCCAGGCCGTCATCCATCTCACCTCTGAAGTCACCGGATTCCAGACCTGAAACCGGCGACGGGCCTGCAAAGGAGCCACCGTCTCCGGCGGAATCACCGCGAAGACTCCGTTGGCTTCGACCGGTTGGGTAAGGCGGACCCGCTCCAGTCCCCACGACCTTTTCGGCCAGGCGACTCGCCATCGTGTTGGCGTGGGAGGCGCTGCGCCGCCACAGCTCGTCTCTGAGAAGGACCTCGAACTGCACGGCGAGGAACCGCATCTTCGAAGCGAGATGGGTACCCTGCTTACGAAGATACTTGAACTCCGGGATTTCCAGTCCATTCAGGAACAGGACCGCCTCGGCGCCGAGCAGGCCGGCCTTGGTGCCACCGAAGGAAACGAGGTCCACCCCCACGTCGGTCGTGATCTCCCGAAATGAGAGTCCCAGGCTGGCGGCCGCGTTGGAGATGCGAGCGCCGTCCATGTGGACCAGCAATTCGCTGGCGTGGGCTGCATCGGTGAGCGCCCGCAATTCATCGGGGCGGTAGACCGTGCCGAGCTCGGTTGCCTGGGTGATCGAGAGGACCCGGGGCTGGACCCGGTGTTCGTCACCCCGCGAGAGCAGCAGCGGCTCCAGATCATCGGGCCGAAGCTTGCCGTCAGTCGTGGACACCGGAAGGAGCTTGCAGCCAGTGAACTTTTCCGGCGCGCCGCACTCATCCACGTCAATGTGCGCACCCGCCGCGCAGATCACGGCCTGAAAGGGCCGGGTCACCGCCTGGAGGCCGAGCACGTTGGCCGCGGTGCCGTTCCAGACCAGAAAGGCCGAGGTCCCTTCGCCGAACGCCGCACGAAATGCGGCTTCGGCCGCGGCGGTGTACGAGTCGCCTCCGTAGGAAGGGACATGACCGGTGTTGGCTTCGGCGATGGCCCGGAGAACTTCGGGATGGGCTCCGGCGTTGTTGTCGCTGGAGAAATGGCGCAACGGGCTCACCGGATCACCATCACCGGCAGGCGCGCGGGCTCGATCCGGATTTCCATGCGTCCCTCGCGACTGCGGACCTCGCCGTCCAGCTGGGCGACGAGCGGACCGTCCAGGCCAATCACCGTCATGCTCGGAGTCCGGAAGCTGCGAACGTCAGGGAGTCGGGTGTGCCAGCCGGGAATGGTGAGGGGCAATCGCAGCAGCAGGCCGGGGATGGATACGCCTCGGATGGCACAAACGTCGAACAGGCCGTCGTCGGGTTGAGCGTCGGGAGTCAGGCGAAAGCCACCGCCCACCATATTGCCGATGCCGACTTCGAGCAGCAGGAGTCGCTCGGTGAAGGTGGTCCCTTCGGCTACGACTTCGGCGCGGAAGGGCCGAAAGGTCCGCATGACCTTGAACACCGCCCCCAGATAGCCCGCAAGACCGCGCGCGTGCGAGTTGGCGTTCATGTACCGCGCGACTTCGGCGTCGAACCCGATCCCGATCGCATTGAGAAAGTATTCACCCCAGACGATACCAACATCGAGGTAGCGGATCCTCCCTCGCGCCAGGCGATCAACGGCTACGGAGGGCGCCAAGCCGACCGTGCCGGCGATCTTGGCATAGTCATTCCCAGTGCCTCCGGCCACGATGCCAATCGGCGGCAGCTCCGCTACCGCCGAAGACAGCACTCCATTGGCGGCTTCGTGCAAGGTGCCGTCGCCGCCCAGCACCAGTACTCGCCGTGCCCCTTGCCGCACCGCGTCACGAACCTGCTCCGTGCCGTGACCCGGAGCCCTGGTCTCCATCACCACCACCTCGCCCCACGCCTCGCGCGCCGCGGCGGCGGCCTCGTTCGCGAGGCGCGCTGCCCGCCCGTTGCCCGCAGCCGGGTTGACGAGGAGCAGCGTGCTCAAGCGACGGGAGTCCTTTCCCTGACGGAGTGGCGGGAGCGTGTGGGAATCGAACCCACCAGAGCCACCGAAGGCGTCTCTGTCGCGGTTTTGAAGACCGGCCAGGCCACCAGGCCCGATCCACCCCCAATGCTAGCAATTGGAAGATGCGCGAATGGCAAAATGAGCAAATGTTCCGGGGCGATGGATCAGCCGTTCACTCCTGCCATTTTCTCACTCTCTCACTTTCTCAATCTTCAATCTTCAATCTCTCAATCTGAAATTTCATTGTCTCATCCCACCGTCGCGACCACATCAATCTCCACCCTCACCCCTCGCGGCAACGCCGCAACCGCCACGGTCGACCGCGCGGGTTTGTGATCGCCGAAGGCGCCGGCATAGACCTCGTTCATCGCCGTGAAGTCGGCCATGTCCACCAGGAAGACCGTGGTCTTCACGACTTTCGAGAAATCAGATCCTGCCGCCTGCAGCACCGCCTGAAGATTGGCGAGCACCCGTTGGGTCTGCTCCCGGATGCCTCCCGAGACGATCTCCATGGTAGCCGGGTCGAATGCGATCTGGCCCGCCGTGTACACCATGCCGTTGACGACGGTAGCCTGGGAATACGGTCCGATGGCCTTGGGTGCCTTGTCGGTGGCGATGGGGTGGATGGGAGTCATGGTGGTCGGTTGGGAGTAGGGAGTCGGGAGTAGGGTGTAGGAGTCGAGGCAAGGAGTAGGGAGAGGGTATGGGCAGTTCCTACTCCCTACCCCCTACTCCCTACTCCCCCGACTGCATCAGAAGAGTCCCTCTATCCGACCATCCTCGTGCACCCGAATCGCCTCAGCCGAGGGGGTCTTGCTCAGCCCCGGCATGGTCATGATCTCGCCTGCCAGGGCAACCACGAATCCGGCTCCCGCCGAAGGATACACGTCGCGCACGTTGATCTTGAAGCCGGTGGGACGGCCGAGCTTGGTGGGATCATCGCTGAATGAGTACTGGGTCTTCGCCATGCACACCGGAGTCTGTCCGAGTCCCATCTCCTCGCACTGGAGGATCGACTTCTCTGCGGTCGCGGAGAAGGTGACTCCTTCGGCACCGTACACCTGCATGGCGATGGTCTCGATCTTCTGCTTGATCGGAAGCGACGCGTCGTAGATCGGCTTGAAGTTGGCCTTCCCCTCGGCCAGGACCTGGAGAATCTCCTTCGCCACCTCCTCGCCTCCTTCCCCGCCCCGGGCCCAGACGTCGCTCAGCGCGACACGAGCGTTCCAGCCTCGGGCTGCCTCGAGGACGGCTTTCTGCTCGTCTTCAGTGTCCGAGAGGAACCGATTGAGCGCCACCACGACCGGCACGCCGAACTTCTGCACGTTCTTCACGTGGGCTTCGAGATTCACCAGGCCGCGCACCAGCGCCGCGACATCGGGGGCTCCCAGATTCTCCTTCTTGACCCCGCCGTGCATTTTGAGCGCCCGCACCGTGGCGACTACGACCGCAGCCTCGGGCTTGAGTCCCCCGAAGCGGCATTTGATGTCGAAAAACTTCTCCGCCCCGAGATCGGCGCCGAAACCGGCCTCGGTCAGCACGATCTCGCCGAGCGACAGGCCGAGCTTGGTGGCAGCGATCGAATTGCACCCGTGCGCGATGTTGCCGAAGGGGCCGCCGTGCACCAGAGCCGGGCCTCCCTCGAGCGTCTGCACCAGGTTGGGGAGGATCGCATCCTTGAGCAGCAGCGTCATGGCGCCGGATGCCTTGAGATCGCCGGCCCGAACCGGTTTCCGGTCCCGAGTCAGTCCCACGATGATGCTCGCCAGCCTGCGCTCCAGGTCCTGGAGGTCGGTGGACAGGCAGAGGATCGCCATGATCTCGCTGCCGGGAACAATGACGAAGCGGTCTTCCCGAGTCGGCCCACCGTTCAATCCACCCAGTCCCACGATGATCGAGCGAAGCGCCCGGTCATTCATGTCGATGGTGCGGGGCCAGGTAATCCGGCGGGAATCGAGGCCGAGGGCATTCCCGTGATGCAGGTGATTGTCCAGCATCGCGGAGAGCAGATTGTGCGCCGAGGTGATCGCGTGGAAGTCCCCGGTGAAGTGCAGGTTGATCTCGTCCATGGGAACGACCTGTGCATAGCCACCGCCGGCCGCGCCGCCCTTCACGCCGAACACGGGACCCAGCGACGGCTCCCGGATGCAGACCACGGCCTTCTTGCCCAGCCGGCGCATGGCCTGGGCTACCCCTACGGTGACGGTGGATTTCCCTTCTCCCGCCGGCGTGGGGTTGATGCCGGTCACCAGGACCAGTCGCCCGGAAGGCTTCCGCTTGGCGATGGCCTCTGCCGTGATCTTTGCCTTGTGCCGGCCGTAAGGCAGGAACTCATCGGGACCCAGGCCCAGCTCGGCGGCCACTTCGCCGATGGGACGGAGCTTGGCTGCCTGGGCGATCTCGATGTCGGTTGGGACCTTGGTCATCTGCGAGACGGCTCCTCACCGGGATTCAATCTCGGACCGAATACCCGCGCGGCATTCGCGCCGGTGCATTCCAGCATTTCCTGCAACGACCGGCCGCGCACCTCGGCGAGGCGTGCCGCCGTCCTCTCCACGAACGCCGGCTCATTCCGCCGGCCGCGGTGGGGTACCGGTGCCAGGTAAGGGGCGTCGGTCTCCACCAGCAGGCGGTCGAGAGGGACCTCCAGGATCGCCTCGTCGAGCCGCCAATTCTTGAAGGTGATCATCCCGCTGAAGGACACATAGTGCCCGAGACCCAGCCCGGCCCGCAAGAGGGCCGGGCCACTGCTGAACGAATGGAGGATCACAGTGGCCCGGGGATGATTGCGCAGGATGGCCGCCACATCGTCGTCCGCTTCACGTGCGTGGATCACCGCGGGACGACCCGCAGCGGTAGCGAGACCGAGCTGACGATCGAAGACGTCCTGCTGCACCGCACGGGGGGAATGGTCGTAGTGGTAGTCCAACCCCATCTCCCCCGCCGCCACCACCCGCGGATCCCGCAGCTGTTCCCCGAGCCAGGCCTCAGTCTCCGCGGTCCAATGCCGAGCTTCGTGGGGATGGAGGCCGGCGGTCGCCGAAAGACGGGCGTCGGTCGCCGCGAGCGCGAGTGCCTTCTCGGCGGTCGCGGGGGTTTCCCCGATCACCACCACATGCTCGACCCCCGCCGCCCAGGCTCGCTCCAGAACCGCCTCCCGATCCGCGATCGAAAGCCGGATCGGCGAGGTGGCAGTGGGTATCGATCAGCAGCTTACCCCACGGGCTGCGCGGCACGGCCCGCTGGGGCGCGGGTCGACCGCGGCGCGGCGGCTCCGATGGGCGGCCACCGGCGGCGGATGTAAAGCAGAACGGCCGGGGCGATGAACATGGAGGAGAAGATGCCGGTGAAGACGCCGAAGAACATGACGAGCGCGAAGGGACGGATCACTTCGCCGCCGAAGATCGCCAGCGTCATCATCGTGGCGAGGGCGGTACCGTGGGTCAGCACGGTGCGCGGCAGCGTCTCGTTGATGGACCGATTGAGGGTAGTGCGAAGATCCGGGTAGCGGCGGTGCCGCTCGTTCTCTCGCACCCGGTCAAAGATGATGATCGTCTCGTTGAGCGAGAGGCCCAGGACCGACAGTACGGCGCCGACGACCACGAGGCTCACCTCGAGGTGCAGGACGCTGATGAAGATGACCGTGCCGAGCACGTCGTGCGCGGTCGCGAGGATCGAGGCGAGCCCGAAGCGCCATTCGAAACGGATCGCGAGATAGATCAGAATGGCAACGAACGCCAGCAGAATGGCGGTCAACGCCTTCTGTCGCAGCTCGCCGCCGACCTTGGGCCCCACCGCCTCGGTGCGGACGATGTTGTACTTGCCCGCGCCCAAGCGCGGAGTCCAGCGCCTTGCGCACCGCGCTCACCGTGGCGTCGGTGTTGTCCTGGTCGGGCGCTTCCTTGCTGAGCCGCGCCCGCACCACGTACTCGCCTGTCGGAGCCGAACGACTGAATCTCGGCGCCCGGCACTCCCTCGTGATCCAAGGCGCCACGCAGTCGGCTGACGTCCACCGGAACCTGGCTGGCTGATCTGCACCAGGGTGCCCCCGGTGAACTCGATGCTGTAATTGAGCCCCCGCACCAGCAGGAGAATCAGTCCGGGGACGAACCAGATCGCCGTGAAGATGTAGGCGTACCGGCGTACCCCGATGAAATCGATCTTGGTGTTAGTGAAGACGCGGCGCATGGGTCAGATACTCAGCGTGGTCATGTTCGGCCGACGCTCCAGCCAGATCATGAAGAAGGTGCGGGTGACGAAGATGGCGGTCACCATCGAGGCCAGGGTGCCCAGGGTCAGCGTGACGGCGAATCCCTTCACCGGGCCGGTGCCGAACTGGTAGAGCAGCAAGGCGGTGACGATGGCGCAGACGTTGGAGTCCACGATCGCGTTCATCGCCCGCCGGAATCCTTCATCGATCGCGAGCCGGATGGTCTTCCCCAGCGCCAGCTCTTCCCGAATTCGTTCGAAGATCAGCACGTTGGCGTCTACCGCGAGGCCGATCGAGACCACGATGCCCGCGAGGCCGGGCAAGGGTGAGGGTGGCGTCCAGCGTCGCCAGCCCGCCCAGGGTGAACAGGATGTAGATCGCCAGGGCGAAGACGGCGAGGACCCCGGCCACCCGGTAGTACCCGATCATGATCAGAATGACGATCACGCTGCCGACGAGGCCGGCGGTGATTCCATCCTTGATCGAGTCCTGACCCAGGCTCGCACCGACCTGCCGGTAGTCGACCACCTTGAGGGGGATCGGCAACGCGCCGGCCCTCAGCGTCAGCGCGAGGTCCCGGGCCTCCTGGAAGGTGCGACCGGTGAGCGTGATCTGACCCCGCCGGTCGATCCGACTCTGAATCACCGGCGGCCGCCCCTGAACCCGGTCGTCGAGCAGGATCGCCATGTAGTTGCCGATGTTCCGCCCGGTGCCCTCACCAAACTTGCGGGCCCCGGTCCGGTCGAGCTCGAAGGTGACGATCGGGCCGCTGGTGAGCGGATCGATCTCTTCCTTGGCGTCCACCAGGTTCTGACCGGTGACGATCGCCCGGTCCTCCAGCGAATAGAGCAGGCGGTAAGACTCGGCACCGACGCTCGTCGGGCTCGACGCCCAGCGCAGCACGAGGTTGCGCGGGAGAGCCTGCTGCACTTCAGGAAGGTGGAGCAGGCTATCAACCCGCGGGAACGCGGTCTCCTTCACCAGGTACTCGCCCGGCACCGGAGAGTATCCTGCCGTGGCGCCGCTCTGGATCAGGCTGCTCAGCACGCCGCCGACGACCACTCCGGTATCGGTCTGGGCCGCCTTGCTCGGTGTCTCCCTGAAGCAATTGGGTGACTGCGCTGGGTTGGGTCGGTGCGCCGGCTGCCGGCTTCACGCCCGCCCGCTGGAGGGCGCGGTCCAGCGCGGGAAGCGCCTTGTCCAGTGCCTCGCTTCGATCGGTGATGCGGAACTCGAGGAAGGCGCTGCGCTGCACGATCGCCTTGGCCCGGGCTGGGTCGGTGATGCCCGCCAGTTCCACGATGATGCGATCATCGCCCTGTTTCTGGATCAGCGGTTCGGTGACCCCGAATTCGTCGATCCGCTTCCGGAGCACCGTGAGGGCGAGGTCGAGATCGCGTGCGGGGTCGGCCGACACCCGGGTCGACTGGTCGAGCTCGAGGCCCAGATGCATGCCGCCTTGCAGGTCGAGGCCCAGCTTGAGCGGGACCCGGCGCATGGTCGTATCCCGCATGACGCCGGTATTGACGTCGCGCTCCCGGATCGTGGTGTTGCGCGGAATGAGCGCCACGATGGAGCCGATGATGAGCACCGCGATGATCACTGCGCGCGATCGAATGGAATCGAACATCGTCCTTGTCAGGTATGTGACACGTGACGCTGGTCAGCACTGATTCGGCTCAGTACCGCCGCGGCGTCGGTCCGGTCCCGCTGCAACTGTTCCACCAGCTTCTCCGGCGACGCGAAGGTCTGCACGTCGCGCAGCCGTTCCACCCACTCGACCTTCACCCACTCCCCGTAGAGATTCGCGTCCACCCCGAAGAGGTGCACCTCCACGGTACGCCGCAGGTCGCCGAACGTCGGCTTGGGGCCCTGGTTCAGCATTCCTCCGGCCCGCCCGCCCGCCCACTCGACGGTGGCGGCATACACTCCGTCCGGCGGCAGCAACTTCCGCGGCGGAATCCCACCCAGATTGATCGTCGGCACCCCGATGGTCCTGCCCCGCCCCGCCCCGCGCTCGACGACCGCCGCTCACCGAATACGGCCGCCCCAGCAGCCGCTGCGCCGTGGCGAGATCGCCTCCCGCCACCGCGCGACGGATCTGGGTACTGGACACCGGATGGCCACCCAGCTCGACCGGTCCCACCACGTCCACCGTGAACCCGTCGCTGGCGCCCAGTCGCCTCAGGGTTTCGACGTCGCCACTCCGACCGCGGCCGAAGCCGTGGTCGTGACCGATCACCAGCTCACGCATGCGACAGCGACCGATCAGCACCTCCCGGACGAACCGCTCGGGACTGTAACTCGCCAGTTCCCGGTCGAACCGGAGGAACACGACGTAGTCCAGTCCGGTGAGCGCCAGCGCTTCCCGTCGTTCCGCTCCCGACGTGAGGAGCGGCGGCGCGGCCTGCGGGTTCACCACCTCGAGCGGATGCGGTTCGAAGGTGACCAGCACGCTCTTCCGCCCGGCGATCCGCGGCCCGGTCCACGATTTCTCGCAGGACCGCCTGATGCCCCCGATGCACTCCATCGAACATGCCGACGGTTACCGTCGTGCCGTTCGGATACTCGGGCAAGAAGGCCATCAGCTCTCCGCGGGCTCCAGGACCACCTCGGGACGGAACAACTCGCCCTCCACCCGGCCCACGGCGATCAGCCGATCTCCCGCTCCCACTCCGGCCACGGAACCGTGCGGCAGCCTGCTCTCGAACCTCGCGGCGCGCCCATGACCGACGTCGTTCACCTGCGCTTCGGTCAGCTCCACCCGGGGCAGATGTCGCAATACCGCGAGCGGGGCCAGGATCGGCGTTTCAGCGCCGAGTCGCCTCCAGCGACAGCGCCTGGTCGACCGCAGCTCTCCGATCGCTTCGCGACGCAGCGCGGTCAGATGGGCTCCGGTTCCCAGCGCTTCGCCCAGATCCCTGGCGAGAGCCCGCACGTAGGTCCCGGCGCTCACCCGAGTCCGGAACACCAGTTCCGGATAGCGGAATTCCATCAGCTCCAACGAATGCACCGTCACATCCGACTCGGGCAGCTCCAGCGTCACGCCGCGCCGGGCCAGGCGATAACTCCGTTCGCCACCGATTCGCCGCGCCGAGAATGCCGGCGGGCGTTGCTTCTGGGGGCCGAGGAAGCCGTGCAGCGCGGACTCGACGGCTCGGCGGCTCGGTACCTCACCCCCTGGCCCCCTCTCCGCCTCGCGGAGAGGGGGAACGGGGCTGAGGACTTCACCGGTCAGGTCGTCGGTCGTGGTTCGCACGCCGAGTTTCGCCGTCGCCACGTAGGTCTTGTCCTGCCGCTCGACGAACTGCGCCAGCCGGGTCGCCCGGCCCAGCAGGACTACCAGCAGCCCGCTCGCGAAGGGATCCAGGGTGCCGGTGTGCCCGACCGCCTTCATGCGCAGCGCGCGCCGGACCCGGATCACCACGTCGTGCGAAGTGGGTCCAACCGGCTTGTCCACCAGCAGCGCGCCTGACCTCAGGCCGGGTCCTCCCGCTTGAGCTCGGCCAGCACCGCGTTGATCCGGGCGGCGTGCTCCAGACCCCGATCCAGCTCGAACTTCACTTCCGGGACGA
Source organism: uncultured Gemmatimonadales bacterium (assembly GCA_963788625.1). Taxonomy (GTDB): domain Bacteria; phylum Gemmatimonadota; class Gemmatimonadetes; order Gemmatimonadales; family GWC2-71-9; genus DATBGE01. The sequence continues at coordinate 284,601 of CAWBHB010000002.1, forward strand.
CCCGGGTGTGCAGCGTCTTCCCCAGCTTCGACCGAAAGAAGCCTGCCGCGCTGCGGAGCCCTTCGAGCGCCAGGAGCTTGTCGGCCTCCTCGCCCATCACGCTGACGCTCACCGTGGCCCACGACAGCTCGTTACTGACCACGACATGAGTCACCGTGACCATGCCGATCCGCGGGTCGCGCACCTCGGTGAGCAGCGCCTCGCTCACCACCTGCCGCACCGTTTCGGCCATCTGCTCCGGCCGCCGGGATGGTCCCTTCATACCTGCGTCACCACCGTATCAATGATGCGGACACCGTCGCGCAGATTCGACGATTCCGTCCGCCGTTCGCAACATTTCCTCCACCACCCGCCGGTCCGAGCCGACCGCGGCACAGGCCAGCTCGGCCCGCTGCCACAGATCCTGGGCTCCGACTTCCGCTACCGACACATTCAGCCGTCGCCTGAGGTCCGCCTTCAGCGACTGAAGCACCGAGCGCTTGTCCTTGAGCGACTGGCAACCCTCGAGGTGGAGGACCCAGGTTTGGACGGCGAGAGTACATGATTGAAGATTGAAGATTGAAGATTTCAGATTGAAGATTTGTCGCAGCTTCAGTTCCGCAAAATCTGCAATCTCAAATCTTCAATCTGAAATCCCCTCACCCCGTTCCCGAGCCCGCCGCACTCCCGGCCAGCGTCCGTTTCACCTCTTCCACCCGGTAGCTCTCGATCACGTCACCGACCTTGAGGTCGTTGAAGTTCTCGATCGCCGATGCCGCACTCGAGCCCTTCGCGGCACTTCCTTCACGTCGTCCTTGAAGCGCTTGAGGCTCGAGATATTGCCGTCGTACATCTGGACTCCATCGCGCACCACGCGGACCCGGCCGGTGCGCTGGATCGTCCCGTTCTTCACCATGCAACCGGCAATGGTGCCGACCTTGCTCACCTTGAACAGCTGCAGCACCTGCGCATCGCCCAGGACGGTTTCCTTCGACTCCGGCTTGAGCAAGCCTTCCAGCGCCGCGCGCACATCGTCCACCGCCTCGTAGATGATGCGGTAGGTTCGGATGTCCACCGATTCCCGTTCCGCCGCGGCACGGGCTCCGGCGTCGGGCCGCACGTGGAAGCCGATGACGATGGCTCCGGAGGCCTTGGCCAGCAGGACGTCGCTCTCGCTGATCGAGCCGACCCCGCGAAGCACGATGTCCACCCGCACTTCACCCGTGCTGAGCTGGGCCAGCGCGTCGGCCAGTGCCTCGGCCGGGCCGCCCTGGTCGGCCTTGATGATGAGCCGCAACGCGCCGATCTGGCCCTGGGCCAGCTGGCGGGACAGATCTTCCAGCGTGCCGCCTCGCGTGGTGCGACGGTTCTGGGCCTCCCGGTCGAGGCGCTGCCGCTTCTGGGCGATCTCGCGCGCCTCGACGGCGTCGGCGACGACGAGGAAGCTGTCGCCCGGCGACGGAGTGCCCTCGAACCCGAGGATCTGCACCGGAATCGAAGGTCCCGCCTCCTTGATGTTCTTGCCGCGCTCGTCGAACAGCGCCTTGACCCGGCCGGAGAACTTGCCGCTGATGAAGTTGTCGCTCACCCGCAGGGTGCCGCGCTGCACCAGAATGGTGGCCAGCGGTCCCTTGCCCGGGTCCAGGGTGGCTTCGATCACGGCGCCGGATGCGGCGCGGTCGGGATTGGCACGCAGATCGAGAATCTCCGCCTGCAGCAGGATCTGCTCGAGCAGCTTGTCCACCCCGGTACCCTTCTTGGCCGAGATCGGTGTCGCGAGCACGGTACCGCCGAACTCCTCCAGCACCACGTTGTGGGCCAACAGGTCCTGCTTCACCTTCTGCACGTTGGCAGCAGGGAGATCGATCTTGTTGATCGCGACGATGAGCGGGACGCCCGCGTTCTTCGCGTGGCTGATCGCTTCCACCGTCTGCGGCATCACCGCGTCTTCAGCCGAGACGACCAGGACCACGATATCGGTCACCTGGGCGCCGCGGGCGCGCATGGCGGTGAAGGCCTGGTGGCCCGGCGTGTCGAGGAAGGTGATTTGCTTGCCGCTGGGCAGCGTGACGTGATAAGCGCCGATGTGCTGGGTGATTCCGCCTGCTTCACCGGCCACCACGTTCGCTTTCCGGATGTAGTCCAGCAGCGAGGTCTTGCCGTGGTCCACGTGGCCCATGATGGTGACCACCGGCGGCCGCGGGTGGGTGGTTTCGTCTTCGTCAGTCTGCGTCTGCTCGGTCGCGAGGTCGGCGGCGTACTCCTCTTCCTTGACCGCCTGGAAGCCGAATTCCGACGCGATCAGCTCGATCTGGTCGAAGTCGAGCCGCTGGTTCACCGTGACCATCAGACCCAGCTCCTTGAACGCGAGCTGCACGATCTGGGTCGCGGGAACCTTCATCAGGTCGGCCAGCTCGGAAACCGAGATGAACTCGTTCACCCGGACCCGGGTCTTCTCGCGTTCCTTCTCCTCGGCGGCGCGGGCCGCCTGCTCCTGATAGCCGGTCATGTCGCGCCCGCGGCCCTTCCGGCCAACCCCGCCGCGCATGCCCTGCAGGGTCTTGAGGATGTTGGCCTGCACCGCTTCCTGGTCCACCGAAGACTTGCGGCCCTTCTTTCCCTTCTTGCGGCCACCGCCCTTTTCCGCGTCGGGGCCGAAGGTGCGGCCCCGCTCGCCGGTGGCAGGACCACCCGGGACGCTCGGAGCCCGAGCCGCGTTGACCGGACGACGGCGGTGCACTGCTGCTGAAGACGGGACGGGGTCGGGACGGTCCAGCCGGGACGGCCACCCTGAGGCGCAGCGGGACGCGAAACCCGGGTTGGAATGACCGGAGTCCGGCCGGGAGCCGAAGGACGCGGTGGAGGCGGCGTGAACTCGGCCGGACGCGCCGGGGGGAACGGGGACGCGGCGGCCGGCTCGGTCGCGGTGGGGGCTTCTTGCTCGCCCGTATCTCCCGATGCGGGCGGCAGGTCCTTGAACAATGCCTTCGCCCGCTCTTCCAGCGATGCAGGCAGTACCGGTTCGGCGGGACGCTCGATGGGACGAATCAGATCCATGGCCAGCGCCTCGGCAGCCCGCTCGGCTTCCGCCTGGGCTTCCGACACCGCGACCTCGGCCGCGGTCCGACGGCGCTTGGCCGGCTTGCCGGCTTCGGTGACGGGCTCCTCGGGCGCTGCCGCCTTGGCCGCCTTGCGACGACCCTTCTTGGGCGCCGGCTCATCGGCGGCCTTCCGCTTTTCGCGCTCCCAGCGCACCCGAACGGCGGACACCTGCCCATCCTCCAGGCCCGACATGTGACTACGGACGAAGACGCCCATGTCCTTGAGCATCCCCATGACCTGTTCTGCCGGGACCCCGAACTCCGCCGCGAGGTCGTGCACTCTCGTCTTGACCATCAACCCTCCGTCTGGAACGAGCCGCCACTCGCAGCCGCGAGTCCGCGAGCCAGCGCTCGATCTACCACTCCTGCCACCATGATTCCCGGCTTTCCGAGTCGTTGGCCGATCTCACCGGCGGCGGGACCGCGAAACAACGGGACCCGACGCGCCGTGGCCAGCCGAACCACCTTCTCCATCGCTCGTGGGCTCGCGTCCGCCGCGAGGACGAGGCAGGCGAACCGGTTGGCCTGGAGCCCGGCCCGCACTCGATCGACACCGATCACGACCTTACGGCCCCGATAGCCGAGGCCCAGCAGGCGGAGCAGCCGCTCAGGATCCGCCGCGCCCGTCGTCGCTGTCCTCGTCGGTCAGCTCGGCGAGCAACGCCATCAGCTGATCGGCCCGCTCCTGTGTCATGCCGGGAAGCTGCGCCACTTCGTCGCGCTCGAGATCGAGCACGTCGTTCAGGGTCTGGTACCCCGCACCGTTCAGGATGGCGAGCAACTCGGGAGAGAGCCCCTTCAACTCGGTCAGCGGCACCTGGGTGACCGACTCGTCTTCCGGCGGCAGCGGGGCGAACAGCGGGCCCTCGCCTCCGCGCTCCAGCCATTCGCGGCTGGAATAGAGATCGATCTTCCAGCCGGTCAGCTCGGAGGCGAGCCGCACATTCTGGCCGTTGCGCCCGATGGCGAGCGACAGCTGATCCTCGTCTACTACCGCCTGAATCGTCTTGCTCTCCGGATCGGAGAACACCTTCGCCACCCGGGCCGGAGCCAGGGCCAGCCGCGCGAACCGCTCCGGATCGGGAGACCACGGCACGATGTCGATGCGCTCGCCGCCCAGCTCGTTCACCACGGCCTGGACCCGGGAACCCTTGAGTCCCACGCAGGCGCCGACCGGATCGATCGCATCGTCGCGGGAGATGACCGCGATCTTGGTGCGGCTCCCGACTTCCCGGGCCCAGGCCCGAATGTCCACCACGCCCTGCTGGATTTCGGGGACTTCCAGCTTGAAAAGCGCCTTCACGAAGAGCGGGTCGGCGCGGGAAAGGATCAGCCGGGGACCCTTGGGCGTCTCCTCCAGCCGTTTGAGCACGGCCCGGATGGTGTCTCCCTGATGGAACTTCTCCCGGTGATTCTGCTCCCGGTACGGAATGATGGCCTCCGCCTCGCGGAACTTGTTGAGCATGATCACCAGCTTACCGCGCTCGATCTGTTGCACTTCACCCGAGAGCAGCTCGCCCACTTTGCCGGCGAACTCTTCCCGGATCCGGGTCCGCTCGCCTTCGCGCACCCGCTGGATGATCCGCTGCTTGGCCGCCTGCACCGCGAGCCGGCCGAATTCGGCGAAGGGCACATCCTCTTCCAGCATGTCGCCGGGGGCGAACTCGGGGTCCTCGTACTGGGCTTCCTCGAGCGAAACCTGGGCGCTGGGATCCTCGACCGCCTCCACCACCTGACGCAGGCGGACGATGCGGATCGTGCCCTTGAGCTCGTCGAAACTCAGCTCGAAGCGGACATTGGGGCCGTAACGCCGGACCAGTGCCGCGTGAATACCGTCGCGCAGCAGCTCCAGCAGCTCGTTGCGGTCGAGCTGCTTGGTGGTCGACAACTCGCGAATGGCGGCCAGGACTTCTGCCGAAGCGGACATCCTCTTCTCCTCTCGCGGCCTTCAGGAGGCCGGGTCCATCAACAGGGTCGCCTCCTTGAGATTCTCCAGCGCGAGCAGATACGGCTCGCCGTCAGCGAGGCGAAGCTGGACATGATCATCGTCGGGCACTGCCACCACGGTCGCTCGCGGATGCCCGGACAGCCCGCGGGCCGTCACCCGTACCTCCCGGCCCAGATACCGCCGCCAGTGCTCGACGAAACGAACCGGTCGCTCGAAGCCGGGTGAGGAGGCCTGCACCAGATAGCGGGGGCCAGACTCGGCCTCTGCGTCGAGGGCGCGTGCCAAGGCACGGCTCACCTGGACGCAATCCTCGGCGGTCACGCCGTGCCCGGGCATGCTATCCGGGCGATCAATCCTGACCTGAATCAGGGGGCGCTGCGGCGGGCCGCTCAGGTGGTATTCGATCAACTCGAATCCCATGGCGGCGACGTGGCGGCGGACCGGGTCGAGCAGTGGGTGGGAAGCCATCAGGACTCAGAAAAAAAATGTGGGGGAACTCCCCCACTCGTCCTGCGACCCCCGCTCGGAGATCCCCGAACAGCGGCGTAAGTCTAGTGTCGGAGTATGGATTCGTCAATCGCGACGCTGGGGGGTGTGGCGGGACAGTGTGGAGTAGGGAGTAGGGAGTAGGGAGTGGGTGGTGGGTGGTGGGACCCCACTCCCTGCCCCACTACCTAACTACCTACCCACTACCGCAGCTAGGGGCTCTTCGGCATCCCCAGATAGGCCACCATTCGCCCATCGGACCCGCCGGATCGGCGGTGACTATAGAAATGTCGGGCGTCGTGCGCGGAACACCATTCTGAGACCGAGACCGAGCCAATTCCCAGGAGCGCCGCCTGCTCGGCCAGTACCGTTCGGAGGTCCAGATGCCATGGTCCGCCACTCTCGGCTGCTTTTCCACATCCTTCCATGACTTCAGAACCTACTTCATAGCAGTTACCACAAATACCTACACCACAGTGCATTAGGATATCAGTCGGGTCTGACCCTGCGGATTCACCCAGACTCTCGACTCCCCGGGCCAGGATATGGCCGGCCGTGCCGCGCCACCCGGCATGCAATAAGGCGATGGCGTGCTTGTCGGGTCCAGGAGATAGACCGGGATGCAGTCGGCGACCGTTACGGTGAGGAGGATGCCCTTGGTCGTGGTCGAGTGACCGTCCAGCCCTTCGAGCTGAATCCAGCCCTTGCCGGCGCCGTGGAAGGCGACGGCCGTCTGGTGCACCTGGTTCCCCAGAACGGTCGCGTCGAACCCGGGTTCGGCCCGCCTGAACGCCCTCCACCGGTTCATCACGTCGTTGACCGGTGCGTCGGTCCAAAGGCCGAGGTCGAATCCCCTGCCTTCTTCGCTCCCCTCGACCGGTGATGCCGGCGACGACGCCGTAGCGCTCGCGCCAGCCGGGGATTTCGAATCGGGGGATGGGGCCAGCGACGGGTTCTTCTCGAAGTTCCGAGTTCCGAGTTCCGAGTGCAGGGCGGAGCGGAGGGGGATTCGGAACTGAGAACTCGGAACTATTCAAGCCGCTCAATCTCCGCCCCCAGGGCCCGCAGCCGGGAATCGATCTGCTCGTAGCCCCGTTCGATCTGGCCGATGTTGTGAATGGTGCTGGTGCCCTCGGCGCCGAGTGCGGCGAGAAGCATCGCCATGCCGGCGCGAATGTCGGGAGACTCCACGGTGCCGCCGCGCAGCTGGGACGGCCCCGAGACCACCACGCGATGAGGGTCACACAGCACGATGCGGGCACCCATTCCGATCAGCTTGTCGACGAAGAACAGCCGCGACTCGAACATCTTCTCGAAGATCAGCACCATGCCTTCGCATTGGGTCGCGGTCACCACGGCGATGGACATGGCATCCGCCGGAAACGCGGGCCAGGGACCATCCTCGAGCTTGGGAACATGCCCGCCAAGGTCGGGACGGATCCGGCGTTCCTGACCTGAGTCCACCACCAGCCGCTGTCCATCCACCCGGGGGCGAACGCCGAGCCGCTCGAATCCCAGCAGGGTGCTGCGCAGGTCATCGGACCGGACGCCTTCGATGGTGATGGCCCCGTCGGTGACGGCCGCGAGGCCGATGAAGCTGGCGATTTCGATGTGATCCGGCCCCAGGGTGAAATCGGCGCCGCTCAGCGGGCGGCCGCCCTCGATGACGTAAACGTTGGTTCCGATTCCTTCGATCGAAGCTCCCATGGCGATGAGCAGCCGAGCCACGTCCTGCACGTGCGGCTCGGCGGCGGCGTTTCGGAGCACGGTGCGGCCGTGGGCCATTACGGCCGCGAGCAGCGCGTTCTCGGTTCCGGTCACGCTCGGCTCGTCGAGGAAAATCTCGGCACCGGTGAGCTTCTTGCCCTCGAGCTTGTAGGCCTCGCCGACCGTCAACTCGGCTCCGAGCTGCTCCAGAGCGAGGAAGTGGGTATCCACCCGGCGGCGGCCGATCACATCACCGCCCGGCGGCGGTAGAGTGACCGACCCGAACCGGGCCAACAGGGGGCCGGCCAGGAGAATCGAGGCGCGAATGCGGGCGCACAGCACGGGGTCGAGCGCCTTGGGCCGCACGGCGCGGGTGTCTACCCGGAGGGTGTTCGACCCCTGCCAGTCGACCTGGGCTCCCAGATCCGCGAGCAGTGCGATCATGGTTTCCACGTCGCGTATTCGCGGAACGTTGTTCAGCGTCACCGGGCCGTCGGCGAGGAGGGTCGCGGTGAGTGCAGGAAGGGCGGCGTTCTTGTTGCCGGCGGGCAAGACGGTTCCGTGCAGGGGTCGCCCGCCGCGGACCTGGAAGCGTGGAGGCATGGCCAAAAGTCACGACGCCCGGTGGCATCGTCAAGCGCCACGGTTATCTTGGAAAGATGTTGCTGCTTCAGGACACCGTGATCAAAGTGGCGGGCTGGGTCGGGCCGACCGTTGCGATTTCCCTGGTGATCATCGCCGGCAGCTTTGCGGTCATCGCTCTGGTTGTCGCGGCCGCGGCCAAAGCCGCCGCCGGACAGATCGAAAAGCTGGGCCAAGCGGTGGAGGACCTGCGCAAGGACCTGGCACCGGCGCTCGCCTCGGTCCATATGCTGGGCGATGAGGCTAGGCAGCTCGCCGCCAAGGTGGGGAGTGAGGCGGAGGACGTAGTCGAGGCCAGCCGCCAGCTCAGGCTTAAAGTGAGAGACCGCTTGATTGACCTCGAAGCGGTTTACGACGTGCTCGAGAGCGAGATCGAGGAAACCGCGCTGGACGTCGCCACCACGCTGCGCAGCTTCCGCACGCGGGCTGGATGGTACCGCTGGGTTCGCCGCCTGCTCGGCGCCGGTAAGCGCCGTTGACTCTCCGGCGCGCCGCCATTCTGCTGGTCTGTTTCGGCCTCGTCACCCTGATCGCTCCCGAATCACCTCTACGCCTGGACTCCAGGCACCCACATCTACCTGGGCGAGTCGGTCCTGGCGAACCTGGGTATCCTCCCGCCAGCCAATCGCCGATCTGCTCCGGGCCTTTCCCTTCGATTTTCTCTACGGCAACATCGCGGCCGACACCTCGATCGCGAAGAAGTACGCGCCGGTCGGGCGGCACTGCCATTCCTGGCAGGTGGGCCAGCAGATCTACGACCGAGGCGAAGATCGACGCGCTGCGCGCTTTCGGCCTGGGCTATCTCTGCCATCTCGCGGCCGACACGGTGGCGCACAACTACTTCGTGCCCCGCCAGCTCCTGCTGACCAGCACCACCAGCGGCTTCGGCCATTCCTACTGGGAGAGCCGGTTCGAGACTCCGCTGGGCGACGAGTTTGCCCGCACCGCCAAGGAAGTGATCCTGCTGGACCACACTCCGGCCGACACCCACCTCGATCAGATCCTGGCCCCGACCATTTTCAGCGTGCGCACCAACCGGCGGCTGTTCCGCGGAATGGTTCACCTCACCGAGTCGCAGGGATGGCAGCGGGCCTTCCAGGTGGCGCAGCAACACAGCCGCTGGGAGCTTGCGGCCGACGACATCGAAGCGCCACGTCTCGCTCTCCTTCGACTACGTGATGGGCACGCTGGCCCAGCCCGAGGCCGAGTCGCGGCAGCTGGATCCCTCCGGCGAAGAGGCGCTTGCGCACGGCGAAGCGGCTGCGCCGCGAGGCGCTGCTCGCCGGGGCGTGGAAGGACTCGAAACGGCTGCAGGGACCTGGCCCAGGAGCGCTTCGGATTGCCCGAGCGGAGCCCTGATTTCTGGCCGTCGCGCTCGGGTCAAGACGCCCTGGCGCGACGGCTGAATCCTCGCTCATGGCGGCGATCGCCCTGCTCTTGCTCCTTGCGGGGCCTCCGCAGCGCCCGTCCGCCGTGGCCCTGACGGTCGAGCCGGAACGACCGGTTCGCGGCAGCCTGGTCCGTCTCGTCGCCACCGACACCGCGAAGGTCCGACCGTCCGTGGAGCTGGGTGGACGGCACCGCGGCCGGTGAGCCGCTCCACTTCAGGGCCGAGGGTGAGGTTTAGGACGTTTCGTTGCGCTGGCCGGAATTCCGCATCGAAGGGCCGGATTCCTTCCCGGTCACACTCCGGATCACCTACGGCGATGGCTCCCAGGACACCGTTGCCACGAGCGTGTTCGTGCGTGCAGCCCGACTACTCGATGGAGAAGCTTCGTGTCGCGCCAGCGATGGCGAAGCCGGACAGCGCGGCCCAGGTCCGGATCGAAAAGGAGATAAGCGCGCGCACGAGAAATCGGCGTTCGCTCTCAGGGCACGCCACGTCAGTGGCAGGAGCCGTTCCTGCCGCCGCGAGACAGCCGGATCACCAGCATCTTCGGCACCGGAAGGGAGTTCAACGGGAAGGCGGTGAGCCGTCATCTGGGAACCGACTTCGCCGGTGCCGTGGGAGATCCGGTCCGGGCCACCAATCGTGGCGTCGTGGCAATGGTGGCGGACTTCTACCTGGCGGGCCGGGTGGTCTATCTCGATCACGGCGAAGGTCTCGTGTCAGCCTACTTCCACCTGAGCAGCACGGCGGTAGCTCAAGGCGATACGGTCGAACGGGGCCAGGTTATCGGAGCGGTGGGAAAGAGCGGACGCGTCACCGGCCCGCACCTGCATTGGGTGATGCGCTATGGGGCGGTGACGGTGGATCCGGTGAGTGTTTTGACCCTTCTGGGAGAGGAGCAGCGAGAGCGTGAGAAGTGAGAAGGAAACTGCCCGCTGTTACTTCTCACTTCTTACTTCTTACTTCTCACGCAGTTTTTCAGTCAGCACCGGCTGTACCGCTTTGGGATCCGCCTTCCCCCCGCTCTTCTTCATGACTTGTCCCACGAAGAAGCCCATGAGCTTGGTTTCCCCTCCTCGGTAGCGCGCCACTTCGGAGGGATTGGCAGCAAGGACCTCCTCGACCCACGTGCCCAGCGCATCGACATCTCCGACCTGGATCAGGCCTAGACGTTCGGCAACGGCGCGAGGCTCCTCGGTCTCCGTCCACCAACTCAGGATAGACCTTCTTGGCCGCCTGCAGACTCACCACGCCATCCTTGACGAGGGCGATGAGCCTCGACGAGCCGTTCGGCGCTCACCGCGAATCGTCCGGTCGTGTTGTAGCCGCTCATCGCTTCACCCATCACCCAGTTGGCTGCAGCCTTGGCTTCGGCTCCGGCTCGGACCACCGCTTCGAAGTAATCCGCTACCGGACGTTCCGACGCGAGCACGCCCGCATCGTATGCGGTGATGGCGTAGCGCGTCATGAAGCGCTCCCGCTTGGGCTCGGGTAGCTCCGGCAGCGCCGCGTGCTGCTCCTCGATCCACTTGGGAGTAAGCACGAGCGGTGGAAGGTCGGGGTCCGGGAAATAGCGATAGTCGTGGCTCTCTTCCTTGGAACGCATCGGCTTCACGGTTCCGGTGGCAGCATTGAACAGCATGGTCACCTGCTCTACCCGACCGCCAACTCTCGAGCACCGCCATCTGGCGGTCGCGCTCGACAATCAGCGCTCGCTCGACATTGGCGAAGCTGTTCATGTTCTTGACCTCCGCCTTGGTGCCGAGCTTGGGATCGCCCGGGCGGCGGATCGAGATGTTCGCGTCGACCCGGAGGCTTCCCTCCTCCATGTTGCAATCGCTCACCTCGGCGTAGACCAGGATCTGCTTCAGGATGGTGAGATAGGCCCGGGCCTCGGCGGGGCTGCGGAGGTCGGGCTCGCTCACGATCTCGACCAGCGGAGTCCCCGCCCGGTTCAGATCGATCGCGGTCTTACCGGGTAGCCGGTCGTGCAACGATTTGCCGGCGTCCTCTTCGAGATGGAGCCGAGTGACACCGACCCCGATCCGTCCCCGCTCGGGCGACTCGCACCAGATCGGTGCCGCCGGTCGCGAGCGGCTGATCGAACTGGGAGATCTGGTAGCCCTTGGGCAGGTCGGGATAGAAGTAGTTCTTCCGGGCGAAGATGCTGCGGGTATGCACCGTGCATCCCAGGGCCCGGGCGGCCTGAGTCGCAAGCCGGATCGCCTGCTCGTTGGGCACCGGGCAGCGCCCCCGGCAGACCGAGACACACCGGGCACACGAGGGTGTTGGGAGGCGCACCGAACTTGTTGGCGCAGCCGCAGAACATCTTCGACTTGGTCAGCAGCTGGACGTGGACCTCGAGGCCGATCACGGTTTCCCAGGTCATCAGCGCACCTCCGCGCGCCGCGATCGAGCGCCGCCTCGAGCGCCGCCGCCGCGCTCAGCATTGGGGCTTCGGCGAAATTCGGCGCGATGATCTGGGCGCCGAGCGGCAGACCTTCGGACCGGCCCGACCGGCAAGCTCACCGCGGGCAGGCCGGCCAGGTTGACCGGGCACACGAAGATGTCGGCCAGGTACATCGCGACCGGATCCTCGGTCTTCTCGCCCGCCTTGAACGCGGGAGTCGGTGTCGTCGGCGTCAGCAGCAGGTCGCACCCGGCGTCTGCAAAGGCGCGCCGGAAGTCCTCGGCCAGCAGGGCCCGCACCTGTTGCGCCTTCCGGTAGTAAGCGTCGTAATAGCCCGAGCTCAGCACGTAGGTCCCGACCAGAATTCGACGCCGGACTTCGGCTCCAAATCCCTGGCCGCGGGTAGCCTGATAGAGTGCGCGAAGATCTCCGGCCGGTCCGACTCGACGCTGGCCGTATCGCACTCCGTCGTAGCGCGCGAGGTTCGCTGCGGCTTCGGCGGGAGCGATGATGTAGTAGGTCGGCACCGCGTAGCGGGTATGCGGAAGCGAGACTTCCTTGATCGTTCCGCCCAGGTCCTTCACCACCTTGATCGCCCGGTCGAGGCCTGCCCGCACGCCCTGGTGCAGATCGCGCGGGAAATACTCGGCGGGCAAACCGATCGTGAGGCCCTCGAAGGTCACGGCGCGGTGGATCCAGCACCAGCGGTGGCTGGGCGATGCGTTGTCGCATCGAGCGGATCGTGCCCGCTCATCGCCGCCAACACCCGTGCTGCATCATCCACGGTGCCGACCGAATGTGCTCACCGCGTCGAGCGACGAGCCGAACGCGACGAGGCCGTAGCGGCTCACCCGGCCGTAACTCGGCTTGATTCCCACGATGCCGCAGAAGCTCGCCGGCTGGCGCACCGAGCCGCCGGTCTCCGAGCCGAGTGCCGCGGGCACCGCTCCGGCGGCCACCAGCGCGGCGGACCCGCCGGACGAACCGCCAGGCACTCGCGTCGGATCGATCGGGATGCTTCACCCGGCCGAACGCGGAGTGTTCGGTGGAGGAGCCCATGGCGAACTCGTCGAGGTTCGTCTTGCACGCGATCACGCGCCCCCGCGGCTCGGAGCCGGTTGATCACCGTCGCATTGAACGGTGAGACGTAGCCTTCGAGAATCCGGGAGCCACAGGTGGTAGGCTGCTCGGTCGTGACGATGTTGTCTTTGACGCGCGATCGGAACGCCGGCGAGCGGCATCGCCGCACGAGCCGATTCGGTAGCACCGTCCACTCGGGCTGCCTCGGCTTCGAGCCGTTCGGTCGACCAGTGCAGCGAGGCGTTGAGCGAGGCGGTCTTCTCGCAGCCGGCCGGCGACCTCCTTCGCCGCCACCGAAGCAGTGGTCCGGCCTTCGCGTACCGCGCTCGCGATGAGTTCGACCGCGCTCACTGGTCCTCCATGGCGCCCAGGCGTGGCACGACGAAAAGACCCTGAGCGAATTCCGGGGCGAAGTCAGCCGGCGGCCGAGCCAGCGGAACCGGAGCAACTTCGTCGGGGCGCAGCGCCACCTTCTCGGGGCCGGCCAGGTACGGTGGTGCCTGTTCCCCGGCGGGGACTTCATTGAGTTGGGCGACGTAGTCCACGATGCGCCCCAGCTGCTCGGTGAGCCGCGGCAGTTCCTCGTCGCTCACCGCCAGCTCGGCGAGCTTGGCTACGTGCAGTACGTCCTCCCGGCCGATGCTCATGCGCTCTCCCAATCTCGCTCGAGGCCTGCATAGGCAACGAGCAGCTGTTTGATTCCGACTTCTTCATCGTCGAAGGCCACCGAGACCTTCAAGTCTCGTCCAGTCCCCAACAGACCCTGAATCGTTCCGCTCCCGAAGCGGCGATGCCGGACGCGTTCTCCGCGGACATAGCGGGGAGAGTCCTGACTGGCCTCAGACGGCTCGGCGGCTCGGCGGCTCGGCGGTTCGTATTCCTGATCCAACCAGCTCGATGATACACGACCCGAGCCGCCCAGCCGGGTTGCCGCCGAGCCGCCCCACGCGGGCGCCCACAAGGACGAAGTCCGCTTCTCCTCCAGCAACTCCGGCGGGAGCGCCTTGAGGAATCGTGATGCCGCGCCCCGGTTTAAGCTCGCCGCCACGACGCCGAGCGCGGGCCCAGGTGAGATACAACTTGTCCTTGGCACGGGTGAGCCCGACATAGCAGAGTCGGCGCTCCTCCTCGATTCCCCCTTCCTGTTCCTCGGCGCGGGCGAGGGGGAACAGTCCATCCTCCATGCCGGCGAGCACCACGACCGGCCACTCCAGGCCTTTCGCCGTGTGCAGCGTCATGAGGGTGATACCCTCTTTCTGGCCGGAGATGGAATCATTGGCGGAAAGCAACGCCGCCTCGGCCAGGAAGCGCTCGAGTGGGCTGGTGTCTTCATCCGGTTCGGGTGTCACCACCTCGGACCATTCTGCGGCGCTAGCCACCAATTCCCGCACGTTGTCCCAGCGATCGGCGCCTTCCGGGCCTTCGGCCAGGAGGACCGCCTCGTAGTCGAGCTCCTGAAGCAGTTGTTCGAGCACCTGGGCGGGAGGCCATGACGCCGTGCGCTCGCGCAGGCCATCCACCAGCCCGGCGAATTTCCTCAGCGCGTCCCGCACGTTGGGACGGAGCTCGGCAACCCGATCCGCCGCCCGTGCAGTGGCGAGCAGGGATTGCTGCCAGCGCGCGGCCTGTTCCGTAAGAATCGCGACACTGCTCTCTCCGATGCCGCGCTTGGGTACGGTGATCGCGCGAAGGAAGGCCTCGTCGTCCGCCGGGTTGGTGATGAGCCGCAGATAGGCGAGCAGGTCTTTCACTTCGCGGCGATCGTAGAAACTGATCGCACCGATGATCCGGTACGGCACTCCGGCCCGGCGGCAGGCCTCTTCCAGGGCACGGGATTGGGAGTTGGTGCGATAGAGGATCGCCATTTCCACCAGCGCCCAATCACCCTTGGCACTCCGATTGGCCAGCTCGCGCACGATCCACTCGGCTTCGTCCCGCTCATCGGCCGCAGCCAGGAGAGTGAGAGGCTCGCCACCAGGACGACGGGTGCGCAGCGTCTTCCCCAGCCGGGAAGTGTTCTCCTTGATCACCGCATTAGCGGCGTCGAGCACCACCCGGGTCGAGCGGTAGTTCTCCTCCAGCCGGACGACCAGGGTTCCCGGAAAGTCGCGCTGGAAATCGAGCATGTTCTTCACATCGGCGCCGCGCCAGCCATAGATCGACTGATCGTCGTCACCCACCGCCGTCACGTTGCCTTGGGCGCCCAGCCGACGGACCAATTGGTACTGAGCCCCGTTGGTGTCCTGGAATTCGTCTACCAGGACGAAGGCGAACCGATCCGCGTAGTAGGCCAGGCGATCGGGCCGCTCGCGGAACAGAGTGAGCGGATGCAGCAGCAGGTCGTCGAAGTCCATCGCGTTCGCGGCCTTGAGCGCCGGACCCAGCGCGGCATAGATCTCCGCCGCCACCTGGGTGACGCGGTCGAATCCCGCGTTCTCGGCGAGCGCAGTGGGCGTCGTCATCCGATTCTTCGCCGCGGAGATGATGGCCTGGATCAGGCGGGGAGGAAACAGTTTGGAGGAATGGCCGCGCTGGTCCAGCAGGCGCTTCACCAGATTGAGCTGATCGTCCTGGTCGTAGATGGTGAATTGCCGGGTGAAGCCGATGGCCTCCGCTTCGCGACGGAGGAGACGGGCACAGAGAGAATGGAAGGTTCCGATCCAGAGCCCCGACGGATCCTGGCCCAGCAACCGCCCCACCCGCTCCTTCATTTCTCCCGCCGCCTTGTTGGTAAAGGTGACGGCGAGAATGCGCGACGCCGGGACGCCGACCTCCTCGATGAGCCGGGCGATGCGCATGGTGAGCACCCGGGTCTTCCCGGACCCGGCGCCCGCGACCACCAGCAAAGGCCCGTGGACGTGCTCAACCGCCTGCCGTTGGGCGGGGTTCAACGAGTCGAGGCCTGCCAGGGCCGGCCGGTCAGTCTTCATCGGTCGGGATGCGAATCAGGAAGCTGGCGCCGGTCGGAGGATTCTCGAGGATCAATTCACCGCCATGCGAGTCTTCGACAACGCGCCGCGCGAGCGCGAGCCCGATGCCCCAGCCGCCAGTCTTGGTTGTAATACCCGGTTCGAAGAGCGTGGACATGATGTCGGTAGAAATGCCTGGGCCGTCGTCGATCACACGGATGGTACCGGATTGGTCATCCTGCCCCACCTCCACGGTAATCGATCCTGACCGGCCCTTCATCGCGTCGATGCTGTTCTTGACCAGCGACTCCAGGGCCCACTCGAGGAGAATAGGATCGCCCTGCACCACCGGCCCCGTTCCGGCCGCGGCGACCCGCAGCTCGATCGGGTTCGCCCGGTGGGGAAGCCGGGGACGGAAATATGCCGCAACCTTCTCCGCCAGCGCGCCGAGCCCGATCGGTTCCCGATGAATCGCGTGACCGATCCGTTCGAAGCGCTGGGCCACCCGCTCCAGTCGTTCGGCGTCGGAGGAGAGATAATCGGCCAGGCCGGGGGGCGGCGTGGGCCGCGAGCGAAGCTGCTCGATCCAGCC
This sequence comes from uncultured Gemmatimonadales bacterium, assembly GCA_963788625.1. GTDB lineage: Bacteria > Gemmatimonadota > Gemmatimonadetes > Gemmatimonadales > GWC2-71-9 > DATBGE01. Next base: position 300,845 of record CAWBHB010000002.1, read on the forward strand.
CTCCAGGCTCATGAGCGGAGTGCCCATCTGGTGCGCGGCTTCCCGCGCCATGCCGACCCAGAGGCGATCTCGCTGCGAGGCCATTGCATTGCGATACGCCACCGCCCCCACGAGCACGATGCCGAGGAGGATCAGCCCCTGCAGCACGACGAGGGCCGTGAGCTGGCGCTGGGCCGGAACCGGTCCGAAATGCAGGGTGCCGAAACTCGGGTCCACGATCGGAGGATTCTGCCGATCGAGCCGCCGGGCATAGGAGAGCACGCGAGGATCATCGAGGGGAACGTCGAACGGCAGATTGGCCGCCGCGGTCACCCGACCGGTGGAGTCGGTTACCACGAGCGGAATGCCCACCTTGCGGACCTGCTCACCCAACCGCAGTAAGGCGCCTGCTTCGGCCCCGGGTCGGGGATCATTGAGCCCGGCGAACACACCGGCGTAGAGTCGGCTGATGGCGGTGGCATCGGAGCGGAAGTGCCGCAGCACGACCCAGCCAGACCCGATGCTCAGGCCGGCGAGCAGCGCCACCAGTATGATCACAAGCGCGGGCGCCAGCCGGCGAAGCCGGGCGCTAGCCACGCGCGGTCAGGCGGTCCGTGCCGAGGTACGGGACTAGCGCCTGCGGGATGCGCACCGATCCATCGGCGTCCTGGTTGTTCTCCAGCAGCGCGATCATCGTGCGGGGGAAGGCGACGCCCGAGGCATTCAGCGTGTAGACGAACTCAGGCTTGGCGCCCGGTTCCCGGCGGAACCGAATGTTGGCCCGACGGGCCTGGAAATCGGTGAACGTGCTCGAGCTCGAAACCTCCTGCCAGCCGCCGATCCCCGCGGCCCACGCTTCCAGGTCATAGGTAAACGCGCTGGCGAAGCCGGTGTCGCCCGCGGCGAGCGCCATCACCCGATAAGGCAGCTCCAGCAGCTGGAGCACCCGTTCGGCGTGGCTGGTCATGAGTGCGTGTTGCTCCGGCCCATCCTCGGGCCGACAGAACCGCACGAGCTCCACCTTGTCGAACTGATGGACCCGGATGAGACCTCGAGTGTCTTTCCCGTGCGCGCCGGCTTCGCGCCGGAAGCATGGAGTGTAGGCCACGAAGGCGAGCGGCAGTTTCACGCCATCCAGGATTTCGTCGCGATAGAGGTTGGTGACCGGAACCTCGGCGGTGGGAATCAGGAAGAGATCGTCTGAGCCGATGACGTAGAGCTCTTCCTCGAACTTGGGGAGCTGCCCGGTCCCGGTCATGGTTTCACGGTTGACCAGGTAAGGCGGTGCGATTTCGAGGTAGCCGTGATCCCGGGTGTGCAGGTCCAGCATGAAGTTCTTGAGAGCCCGCACCAGGCGGGCACCCATGCCGGTGAAGACGGGGAATCCAGAGCCGGTGATCCGGGCACCGCGCGGAAGATCGAAGAGACCGAGGGCAGCACCCAGCTCCCAGTGCGGCTTCGGCGTGAAGTCGAACTGCGGCGGCGTACCCCAGGCGCGCACCACCGTGTTGCCCGAGGCATCGCCGTCGGGAGCTTCCTGCAAGGGGAGATTCGGGACGCCGAGGAGCCGGGCATCCAGGGAAGCCTCGACCTCGCGGACCTGGACGTCGAGCTGTTTCACTTCCTCACCCGAGCGCTTGAGCTGCTCCAGCAGATCGTCGGCCGGCTGTTTCGCCTTCTTGCGGCGGGCAACTTCTTCGCTGGCAGAATTCCGGGCGGCCTTGAGCGTCTCGACCTGGGTCAGCAACTCACGCCGCCGCTGGTCGAGCCCCTGGAGCTCGGCCAGGACGGCGTCGAGCGCCGGGTCCAAGCGCCGAGCGAGCGCCGCGCGAGTCGCGTCGGCGTCCTGGCGGAGCAACCGGATGTCAATCACGGGGACTACTCTTTTGGAATTCCCTCGTTGAGCCCGCGGAACCCGCAATTGTTGTTTGCTAGCGCCTGAAATGTGAGGGTATGGGCCGCGGGGTCGATGGAGATGACCTGCAGTTTGGCGTACTGCGGAACCCCGAGCGAGGTACAGATATCGCTCGAGCGGACCATGAAGACATCGCCGCTGTCCACCGGTATCGTGTCGGTGGTGATGTAGCCGTTCTGCGACGCCTTGGTGATCTCGTCGAAGTCCAGGTCACTCTTGATGAGCCCCGGCTTGAGGGCGGTGCCCGGGGAGAGTCCCAGCACAGCCAGGGGCAGGAAATAATTGTTGCCTTGGTCGTTGGTATAGGCGAACTCGAAGCCGATGGTCTCGTAGGTCCGGACCACGGCATTGGCGGCGATCGAGTAGGCGCTGGGAGCCTGCAGGGCTCCCCCTTCCAGCGAGGCCACCGTGAAGGTGTCGATCACGTTGGGGATCGTGGCATCGCCGATTCCGTTGTCGGAGCCGCAGGCGGCAAGACCGATCAGAATGGCGAAGGCGAATGGGGCGCGAGCAGCGGGCATGGCGGGGAAGCTAGAGGCCCGAAGAAAGCGGGTCAACCCGCAGTCATTTCTTGACTTCGGCGATGCCCAGTCCTAGGTTGACGAGGCCGTTTTCTCCCCTTCCAATTCGAGGCTTCATGGCCGTGCTGCGAGACGTCGTGCAGGGACTGGCAGCCCGAGATGGGGTAGATGCCGTGGTGGTCCTGAGCTCGGACGGTCTGCCCATCGATCACGCTTCCCGCAAGGCTTTCGATGCGGACGCGGTCGCGGCTCTCGCCGCCTCGTTCGTGCAAGGCGCCCATCGTCTGGGCCAATCCGCCGACTGCGACGCGCTGAGCACCGGCGTCCTGGAATACGGCGATCGCATGGCCATCGTGGCCCCGGTGGGCGGCGGCAACCTGTTGTTTGTCCTCACCAGCGCCGGGACCAACGCTGGCCAGCTGCTCTTCGATCTGCGCCGGCACCGACCGGCCCTCGCGCAACTGCTCTGACCTCGGGCCCGCAATTCACATGAGATGGGCTGTCATTCTGGCCGGAGGCTCAGGAACCCGCTTCTGGCCTCTCAGCACACCGACTTCTCCGAAGCAGCTGCTCCCCCTCGCCGGTTCGACCTCAACGGCTGAGCAAACGGTGGCGCGGCTCGAGGGACTGATCTCGAGAGACCAGCTGCTGGTTGTCACCGGAGCAAGCATCGCCCCAAGGCTCACCGCGGCGCTGGGCCTCGATCCGGCCAACGTCCTGGTTGAACCTCGCGCCGCCTCGACGGGGCCCGCCCTCGTCTGGGCCTCCGCGGAGGCGCTCCGCCGGGATCCTGAGGCACAGGTGCTCTCGCTTCACGCCGACTGGGTGATTCGGGAAGACGATGCCTTCCGCCGCACCGCCGCGGCCGCGCTGGACACGGCGGCGCGGCATCGCCGCCTGGTGACGGTCGGAATCGTTCCTTCCCGCCCCGATACCGGATTTGGCTACATCGTGCCGGGACCTCCGCTCGACGAAACCGGAAAGGCAGTCGAGCGCTTCAGTGAAAAGCCCGACGCCGCTACAGCGCTTGATCTGATGGCGGCGGGAGCGCTGTGGAACAGCGGCCTCTTCGCCTGGAGCGCCAGCGTGCTCCTGGCGGAGATCCGCAAGCACACGCCGGAGATCGCGCCGCACCTGCCCGCGCTCGAGCGGGGAGACGTGCAGGCGTTCTTCCGCGACGTGACTCCGGTATCCATCGACGTCGGCCTCCTCGAGCGAAGCCCGATGGTGGCGGTGGTGCCGGGCAACTTTACCTGGGATGACGTGGGCACCTGGGATGCGCTCGCCCGGATCCGGCCGCGGGACAAGAGCGGCAATGTCATTCAGGGTCCGGTTCATCTCCACGAGGTCGAGGACACCATCGCGTGGTCCGACGGAGAGCCGATCGTACTCTCCGGAGTGCGGGACCTGATCGTGGTGCGGGCGAACGGCCGGATCCTGGTGATGAGCCGCAAGAAGGCCGCCGAGCTCAAGGCGGCGTTGGATACCCTCCCATCGCAGATCCGGGACCTCCCGTGACTTCCCCGCTCTACCTGACTGAGCCACATACGGCGCCGGAATGGGCTCCGTTCGCCGGGGTGCGACCGATCTGCGAGCTTCGCGCCGGGGTCTGGTCGGTGCGCGAGCGGTGGGAAGCGGCGGTGGACTCGGCAACCACGGAGATCCTGGGCAGCAACATCGCCCACTTCCGGGAGGGCAACGAACCGCGCTGCCGGGCGATGCATCCGGTGGATGGTCCGGCGGTGATCGGTGCCTCCTGGTTCGCACCGACCGGCGCACCGGTCGAAGTCGGGCCCGAGACTCGACGGCTGACGGCTGGCAACACGACCGTGGGATGGCTGGTTCCCGATGGAGCACGCTGGAGCGGCCCCAGCGATGACGGCCCCGCAACGCCAATCGAAGGAATGGTCCTGCGTGGCAGCTTCGATCTGCTCACCGCGCTCGAACGATTGCTGGCGCCGGACTGCGCCAGTTTCGCCGCGCTGGACCACGATCCGTTGCCGGACGCGTCTATCGTGATCGGGGAGGCGGGCCTGGTGGTGTGCCGCGGGGCGCGGGTCGAGCCGGGAGTCGTATTCGACACCCGTGCCGGAGCCGTGGTGCTGGAGCCCGACGTCGAGGTGCGGAATGGCTCGCGCCTCGAGGGCCCTCTCTATGCCGGCGACCACACCCGCATTCTGGGCGGACACCTGCGGGGCTCGGTCTTCGGTCCGCGCTGCAGCGTCAAAGGCGAGATCTCCTCCAGCGTATTTCTTGGATACTCCAACAAGAGTCACGACGGCTTCGTGGGTCATAGCGCCATCGGGTGCTGGGTCAATCTGGGTGCGGGGACCACCACCTCGAACCTCAAGAACACCTACGGCGACGTGAGCCTCGAGATCGAGGGGCGCCGCTTCACCACCGGCCGTCAGTTCCTCGGCAGCCTCATCGGGGATCACGCGAAGACGGCGATCGGCACCATGCTCTCGACCGGAACGGTGGTGGGCGCCGGCGCAAACCTCTTCGGCCCGACGCAGCCGCCGCGCTATGTGCCCCCGATGGCATGGGGGAATCACGGTGTGGAGCGGCTCAGTGAAGACGGATTTCTCAAGATTGCGGAGCGAGTGATGCCCCGGCGCGAGGTCGCGTTCACGCCGGAGCGTCGCGCCGCGCTCACCGCGACCTACCGCAAACTCCGGACGATATGACCACGCTGTACGTGCTCGGCTCCGGTTCCTCCGGCAACGCCTTCGCGATCGGGTGCGAGGACCAGGCGCTGCTGGTGGATGCGGGCTTCAGCGCCCGGGAGATCACCCTGCGGGCCGAGCGCGTGGGGTTCGATCTCTCCCGCCTGGTGGGTATCGCGATCACCCACGAGCATGGCGACCACACCGCCGGTGTGGCCCGGCTGGCCCGACAGCTTCGCATCCCGGTGCTGGCCGCGGTGGGGACCTGGGACCGGCTGCGGCCCCGCATGCCGACCGTCGATTTCGTCCCGCTCACTCTGATGGGGTCAGTCCAGCATCGGGGATTTCGGGTCGAGGCCTGCCCCACCAGTCATGACGCGGTGCAGCCCGTGGCGCTCGCCGTGACGACAGCCGGCGGATACCGCATTGCGGTTGCGTACGACCTCGGCCGTCCAACGACCGCGGTCCGGCTCCTCCTCCGCAATGCCCATGCGATCGTGCTCGAAGCCAACTACGATGACGTCCTGCTCCGCACCAGCGGCTACCCCGCGGTGGTGCAGGCCAGGATCGCCGGGTCAGGGGGACACCTTTCCAACCGCGCCGCGGCGGAGTTGCTGCAGGATGTTCTGCATGAGGGACTGGAACTGGTCGTGCTGGCGCACTTGAGTGAACGCTGCAACACCCGCGACGACGCCCGTGCCGCCGTGGCGCGCGTTCTCCGCCGTCGCGGCTGCGCCTTACACGTCGCGCTGCAGCACGAGGCCCTGCCGGCGCTGGAGCTCCGAGGGACGGGGCTGCTGTTGTGAGAAAGTGAGAAAATGAGAAAATGAAAGAGTGAGAAAGTGAGTGAGGGGTGCGAATTGGGTAACACTCCTTACTCATTCTTCCTCAGTCCTTGCCCGCTCGCTCCTTCTCACTTCCCATTTTCTCACTTTCTCATTTTCTCATTTTCTCACTTTCTCACTTTTTCACTTTCTCACTGCGTTTCCGTGTCGGGATCTGGGGGGATGGGGATGCTGTCGGGCCGCGGGGTGGGATCGCCGACCCGGGTCAGCGTGATTGGCTTCTGCAGGTCCCCGCCGGACAGGGTAAGCTTGGTTCCCTTGACCTTGAACCCGTAGATGACCCACTCGCCGCCCAACGCGAGGCCGACGCTGTCGCCCTTCTGCTGGATCCGCCAACGCACAGTCTCGGTTCCGTAGCTGGCACTCGAGTCAGCGCGCACGATCACGATGCGGGGCGCATCGGTGCGCTTGGCGTCCTTGAGGTCGGCCTGCCAGGTGCCGAGGATCGAGGGAGCCTGCGCGGCGAGGGGTGAGGTGGCCAGGATCAGCGGGACCAGGGCAAGCTGCCAACGGTTCATCTGCGGCTCACGGTGGTAGTGACGGAAGAACGATAGACAAGACAATGGGGCCACAGCAAGCTGTGACCCCACGGTGTTTCACACCAACATTTCTACGGCGCGACCAAGCAGTCGCTTCGCGAGCTAGGTCAGATCCCCCCTCCAGTCCTCGCGAGGGAGAGGGGGACGGGGGTGAGGTCAGACCCCTCGCTACGCTCGGGGTACAAGAACGGCAATGAACTTACGGGGCTGCAACTGCGCAGCCCCGTAAGTTCAGCCGTTCTAGTACATCCCGCCCATGCCGCCGCCGCCCGGGCCGGCCGGGGCCGGCTTCTCTTCCTTGCGCTCCACCACCACACACTCGGTCGTCAGCATGAGGCCGGCGATCGAGGCCGCGTTCTGCAGCGCGGTACGGGTGACCTTGGTCGGATCGATGACGCCCGACTTCACCAGGTCCTCGTAGTTGTCGGTGGCCGCGTTGTAGCCGGTGTTCTTGTCCTTCGACTCCTTCACCTTGGCCACGACGATCGAGCCTTCGGCGCCCGCGTTCTGGGCGATCATGCGAATCGGCTCCTCGAGGGCGCGGCGGACGATGTCCACCCCGATCTTCTCATCGTCGGTGCCCTTGATCTTGTCCAGCACACTCTGGGCCCGGAGCAGCGCCACTCCGCCGCCCGGCACGATGCCCTCCTCGACCGCGGCGCGGGTCGCGTGCAGCGCGTCCTCGACCCGAGCCTTCTTCTCCTTCATCTCGGTCTCGGTCGCGGCGCCCACGTTGATCACCGCCACGCCACCGGAGAGCTTGGCCAGCCGCTCCTGCAGCTTCTCCTTGTCGTAGTCGCTGGTGCTCTTGTCCACGGCGACCTTGATCTCGGAGATCCGGCCCTGGATGTCCTCGTTCTTGCCCTTGCCGTCAACGACGGTGGTGTTGTCCTTGTCGATCACGATCCGCTTGGCGCGGCCCAGGTCGTTCAGCACCGCGTTCTCCAGCTTGAAGCCGACTTCCTCGGAGATCACGTTACCGCCGGTGAGCACGGCGACGTCCCGCAGCATCTCCTTGCGCCGATCGCCGAAGCCCGGGGCCTTCACCGACGCGACCTTGAGGGTGCCGCGCAGCTTGTTCACCACCAGGGTCGCCAGCGCCTCGCCCTCGACATCCTCAGCGATGATGAGCAACGGCTTGCCGGTCTGGGCCACCTTCTCCAGCACCGGGAGCAGCTCTTTCATCGAGCTGATCTTCTTGTCGTGGATGAGGATGTAGGCATCGTCCAGTACGGCCTCCATCTTCTCCGGATCAGTGACGAAGTAGGGCGACAGGTAGCCGCGGTCGAACTGCATGCCGTCCACGGTCTCCAGCGTGGTCTCCAGGCCCTTGGCCTCCTCGACCGTGATCACGCCGTCCTTGCCGACCTTCTCCATTGCCTCGGCGATGAGATCGCCGATTTCCTTGTCGTTGTTGGCGGAGATGGAGCCCACCTGGGCGATCTCCTTCTTGCCGGCCGAAGGTACGGAGAGCCGCTTGAGCTCCTGGACGACCGCCTCGACCGCCCGGTCGATGCCACGCTTGAGCTCCATGGGGTTGGCGCCCGCAGTGACGTTCTTCAGGCCTTCCCGATAGATGGCCTGGGCCAGCACGGTCGCGGTGGTGGTGCCGTCACCCGCGAGGTCGCTGGTCTTGGTGGCGACTTCCTTCACCATCTGCGCGCCCATGTTCTCGATCGGATCGGAGAGCTCGATCTCCTTGGCGACGGTCACGCCGTCCTTGGTGATCGTGGGGGAGCCGAATTTCTTGTCGATGACGACATTCCGGCCCTTGGGGCCGAGGGTGATCTTCACTGCGTCGGCGAGAGCGTCCACGCCCTTCTTCAGCTTGGCGCGGGCTTCCACGTCAAAAAGCAATTCCTTGGCTGCCATAACTCTTGATCTCCTGTAAGAAGCGACGGTCTCAGCCGATCTTGGCGAGGATGTCGGAAGACTTGATGATGATGACTTCGTCCCCGTCAACCGTGTACGGGGTGCCGCTGTACTTGCCGTAGATCACGGTGTCGCCGACGGCGACTTCGGGCTTGATCCGCTCGCCCTTTTCGAAGCGACCCGGCCCCACTGCGAGAACCTCACCCTGGGTGGGCTTCTCCTTGGCGGTGTCGGGGATATAGAGGCCGCCCCGCATGGTTTCCGACTCCTCGGACGGCATGACGACGACGCGGTCCTCGAGGGGATGGATTTTCAGCTTGGGCTTGGCCTTGGTGGCTGTGCTCATGACTTCCTCCGGCGGGTCTGAAGTGCTGATAAGGTGCGAGGCCACAATGAATTAGCACTCGGCATGGCGGACTGCTTACGTGTACAGCAAAATGTAGTCAGGTGTTAGCAGATGTCAAGCGAGACTGCCAAACTTTGAGTCGGTGCCCAAACTGCTTACTTGACAGAGGGTTACGATATCCTAGACTGGTCCCATGACCCGCAGCATCCCCACCCTGACTCTTGGCGCATCTCCGTCCTGTCGGTGGCCGCGCCCCCGACCCAGTTGGTTGCCCAGACCGCCAACGGCGAACCTCAAGCGCGCCTTAGCGCCGACACCAAGGAGCGGGTCGTCACCGTTACCATCGGGCCGTTCACCATTCCTTCCGGAGGCCCAGGAGGACACCACAACAAGATGGCCGCCCACGAAACCCCGGCGTACTACGTGACCTGGCCGGTGAAGGGGTGGTTCCACGCCTACGATGTCGAGCTGCGCGACTCAACCGGTCAGAAGCTGAACCGGCGAGTACCTTCATCACCTGAGCATGGTGAACCTGGGTCGCCGGCAACTCATCTATCCCGCGTTCGAGCGCTTGCTCGGCGCCAGTCAGGAAGTCGATCGCTTCAGCGCACCCAAGAGCATCGGAGTCCCGATGGAACCCGGCATGCAGCTGGCGACCTTCATCGGCTGGCACAACAGCAAGCCCGAGGCGATCCCCGGCGTCACCCTCACGATCCGGATGCGCTACACGCCGCCGAACATGATGCCGCGCCCGCTGGACATTCACCTGCTGTACATGGACGTGGCGTACACGGTCGGCCGGACCGACGCCTATACCCTGCCCCGCGGCGCCTCCTCCAGGAGCTACGAATTCACCCTGCCGGTTGGAGGCCGGATCATCGCGGCAGGAGGACACCTGCACGACTACGCCAAGTTCGTTCGGCTGGAAGACGCGGAGAGTGGCAAGGTCCTGCTCGACCTGCCCGCCCGGACCGATTCCCTGGGCAAACTCAAGGGCGTACCGACGCGCTTGCTGGGAGTGAAAGGAGACGGACTGCGGCTCAAGGCCAACCGGCGCTATCGGGTGCGGGCCGATTACGACAACCCGACGGCCGACAGCCTGAAGCAGGGAGCAATGGCATTGATCGTCGCGGCCTTTGTTCCCGATGATCCCGCCAAATGGCCCCAGCTGGATCTCGCCGATCCAGGAATTCTCCGCGACATCGCCATGCTCGAAGGTGTGGGCCGGGGGAAGGCCAGGCGGAAATCGGAAGCCGTTGCAGCTGATTCAACCCACCAGGCCCACCAGCACCACGACCAGTAGGACCCGGTCGAAGAACCAATCGCGCAAAAAGGCTGTAACTACGGTTCGGTCACCGGCAGGATCCCGCGGACCGTGGCGACCAGCCCGTCGGTGCTGCCGATCTGTCGAGTCACCGGCCAGCCAGTCATCCGCCGCACGCATGACCAAATAGACCCGCGATTCCTGCGTCACCACCAGGGCCAGAAGGGTTCCGTCCTCGCTGTCCTGGGCGAGGAATTGACGCACCGGCCGCCGTGCGGCGCCCGCCTCGGTTGCGACCCAGTGGGAGCGCTGATCAATGGAAGTCCAGTGTGAGGGGAGCCAGCGCCGGAAGATCTTGACCAGCTGCTGGTAGCGAGACTGGGCCAGCCCATTCTTCCGGGCGGAAAACAGGAGACAGCGTAAGGATGCCGGCACGAGGACTTCGCAGTCGAAACTGCCCGGCGCATCGATGAGCGATTCAAAGGTGCCGGGCTGGGCGTCTTCGACGGGATCACCGCGAATGGAATTGAAGCGTTCCCGCGCGGCCCTCGTGAAGGCCGCGAGGGCGGTGGCCCAGGCCTGGGGATCGGTTCGAATGCTCAGACAGCTCTGCAGACTGTCCAGCAGAACCTGCCCGCCGAGGTGCAGCGCGTCTCCCGGAGTCGCGGCGAGATCTCGCTCGAACTCTACCAGCCGCCGATTCTTGACGAACCCGCCTTCGGCGAGGAGCTGAAAGGCCCAGCAGTCCGCCTCCAGTTCCCAGCGCAGATTCAGCGACCGGTAGACATGCCCAAGGGTGTGATGGGCGCATTCGTGAAGGTAGAGAAACAGCTGACCAGTCTGGGATGACTTGGAGGCAGCCGCCTCATTCCACAGGATCAGGCGTTCGCCGTTCCGAAGGACCGCGCCGCCTGCGCTGGTGAGGGAGTTGTCGACTACTTCGGAGATCGGTTTCCCGCTCCGGTCGACGCACATGTTCTGGGCGTGCGCCGCGCCGGCTACCGTGCAGAGGAACAGTGCTGAGAGCCGCAGGCCTCTGGCCATGGGCGAGCTACAGGAGGATTGTTTGCGAGTGCCGGTACGGGGTCGATGGGATGCGACTGCTTACCTAAAGTGAGGGTCCACGTCCGAACGGTCCAGTGGGCAGATGGACAACACGATGCAGACGGAACCACCGACCTTGGGGGTCGCGGTGAATGCCGGTCGTTAACCCTTGGCTCGCTTGACTTTGCCAGCCGGCCTCAGGAACTTCCCCGCGACGCCGGCGAGTCAAATCCGCCGGTCCGATGGCTGGACCCAGGCCAGGAGAAGACATGTTGCTCACCCTCGCGCTGTTCACCGCGTTCAATGTTGCGACCCTCCCCCAGGCGCCGGAGGGAGATCCCAACCTGGTGATGCAGGTGGATTCCTCCGATCACGAAGTGATCGTGACCGCCGGGAGCTTCAACCTGCCCAACATGCCGCCGATGGAGATGCACGGCATGATGGATCACGGGATGTCGCACGATACTCCGGTGCAGACCTTCCAGTGGCCGGTGGATGGGTGGTTTCGCGGCTACAAGCTCGAGGTGATCGACAAGGACGGAAACCTGCTGCCTCGGCGGATCATGCATCACCTGATCGTGGTGAACTATGATCGCCGCCAGTTGCTCTACCAGGCGGCCGAACGCCTCTTCGGCACCGGCACGGAATCGGAAGACGCCTCGGTCCCGGCTACCATTGGTGTCCCGATGCGTACGGGGATGACGATCGGCTTCTACGTCGCCTGGCATAACGACACCGGGAAGGACCTGGAGGGAGTGCGGCTCCGGATGACGATGCAGTACCTGCCGAAGAACCAGAACCCTCGGCCGCTGGATGTCCTCCCGCTATACATGGATGTGAACCTGACCGTGGGAGGCACCAACACCTTCGACGTTCCCCCGGGCAAGTCCACCAAGTCCTATGAGTTCTCCATCCCGCTCAACGGACGCATCATCGGATACGGCGGCCACCTGCACGACTACGGGACAATGGTGCGGCTGGAGGACGCGGCGAACGGGAAAGAGCTGGCCAAGGTGACCGCGACTCGGGACGAGAAGGGCGGCGTGCTCAAGGTGAGCCGCAGCCTGCCGGGCATCAAGGGAGCCGGCATCAAGCTCAAGGCCAACCATCCCTACCGGGTCATCGCGTACTACGACAACCCGACCGGCGAGCTCATCAAGAACGGCGCGATGGGTCATATCGCCGGACTGTTCGCCCCGGATGACATGTCGAAGTGGCCCGCGATTGACTTGTCCGACCCGATCTTCCAGCGGGACATCGCCTCGCTCGAAATGCGGGGGATGGACATGGGCGGAGGGGCACGACCACGGTGGGCATGACCACTCGGAGCACCAGCACAACGAGTGAGGAGTAGAGGAGAGTGAGGAGTCAGGAGTGAGGAGTCAGGAGTGAGGAGTGCGGAACCGACTACCTTCCGGGGCCCCCTGCTCTGCACGCTCCACCTTCGCTCTCACTCCTAACTTCCTACTCCTCACTCCTTACTCCTTACTCATCACTCCCCCACCATGCTCACCACTCTCCTCCTCGCTACAGCCATCGCCGTCGACACGCCTACGGTGCGGGTGGAGATCGATTCCTCCAAGCACCAGGTGACGGTCGTGGTAGGTCCGTTCGTCATGCCGGCCATGCCGGAGATGCTGATGGCCGGCCACGACATGAAGGGGCACTACACCCCGCTCTACCGCTTCATCTGGCCGATTGATGGGTGGGTGCGAGGGTTCGACGTGGAGCTCTACGACTCAACCGGCCAGCGGCTCAATCGCCGCCTCCTGCATCACATCACCCTCCTCAACTTCGATCGCAGGCAGCTGATCAGCCCGTACGTGGAGCGGCTGTTCGCCTTCGGCAACGAGACCAAGAGTGTGATGGTGCCCAAGACCGTGGGTGTCCCCATGTCCAATGGATTCCACATGGGGATGTATATGGCGTGGAACAATACGACCGAGCATGACATGGCCGGCACCTATCTGCACGTCCGGCTGTACTGGATGCCCAAGAACATGAACCCTCCGCCCACCAGCGTGCTTCCGGTCGCGCTCGAGGTGCGGAAGGGGCAATCCGGTCCCTATACGGCTCCGCCGGGTGTGTCCACCAAGAGTTTCGAGTTCACCTTGCCGGTGAGCGGACGGATCGTGGGAGCCGGTGGCCACATGCACGACTACGGGCAATTTCTCGAGCTGGTGGACTTGGAGACCGGGAAGAAAGTTCTGCACCTCGATTCCAACTTGGATTCCACCGGAAAGATCCACGGAGTCGCACGAACGCTCCCCGGCATCTACGGCCGCGGCATTCATCTCAAGGCCAATCGTCGTTACCGGGTTTCGGCGCAGTACAACAACACCACCGGATCGGACCTGATTCGGGGCGCGATGGGTGCGGTCGGCGTGGCCTTCGTGCCGGATAACCTGAAAGACTGGCCCCCAGTCGTGGCGACTGATACCGCGTGGATGAGAGACGTGGCCTGGATGGACGCCCTGCGAGACCGCTACTCGATGGCGAAGCCCGACGCAGGGATGCAGCACGAGCATAAGCATACGGAGTAGGGCGGACGGGGCGGACCGGCGGAATGGCGGATGGCGATGGGCGGACAAGCATGGCCCGAGCGCAAGCGAGGGGGCGGGCAGAAATGTTGTGACGTTGTCTGGTCAATCCCCGTTCACCGTTCCCCGTTCCCCGTTCGCGCCTTTCTCACGATCCGCCGATCCACCCCACCACCCGCCGGACTCCGATCCAGCGCCGATACCACCAACGGCCCGAGATGTCGTCCGGATCCAGCACGCTGATCTGGACTCCGGACGAGGCGCTGTGAATGAAGCGGCGGTCGCCGATGTAGAGACCGACGTGGGTGATGCCTTGATCGCTCCGGCTGGAGAAGGTCAGGATGTCTCCCGGGCGCATCCGATCGAAATCCTTGTCCACCATGACCCCTTCGCGTGCCTGCTCGGCGCTGGTTCGCGGGAGAGTCACGCCATGTTTACCGAAGGCGTAGCGAATGAGTCCGGAGCAGTCGAAGCCCTCTTCCCCATCACCTCCCCAGCGATACGGGCTGCCCATGACATCGAGTGCGGTCTGGACGACGGACGCCACGGTCGTGGCATCGGCCGAGGAGACACCGTCGCCCTCGAGGGTGGCGCGAGTCGCCACGGTCGTGGGAGGTGACGAAAGCACCGGATCGCTCGCCGTTCTCGGTTGAGGCCCGGGCTGGTGGGAGTGGCGCTGCACGCCGAGGTGGAAGCCCAGCTCCACGCCGTGGTAGTCGCCCGGTCCCAGCGCGCGGTAGCGGCCTTCGACGCCCAGGGCCAGCGCGCCGAAGGGGAAGACTTCATATCCCACTCCGCCGGACCACGAGCCCCAGTAGGTCTCGCTTCCCTGGGTGACCATGCCACCCGAGACGCCGCCTACCAGATAAGGGCCGGGCCTTCCCCCCTTGAACAGCGCGAGGTCCGCTCCTGCGCCCCACAGGTTCCCGATAGGGTCCTCGCCGTCCATGTAGGTGCCGTGAATACCTCCGCTCAACGATCCGCTGATCGGGGCGGTGAAACCCAGCCGGTAGGTGGTCGCCGCCGGCTCGGTGAAGAGGCGGCCCAGCTCGAACCCTGGGCCCTGGGCTTCCAGCCGGGTGGCGAGGAGCACCACGAGGAGGAGTCCCGCCTTCACTTCACCCTCGTGGGATAGCCGGTGTGAAGATTGACTCGATAGATGTTGCCGGGTCGGCAGTGCAGCCAGATAGGAGCCTCTACCGTCGAGTCGTTGACCAGGGTGGGAGTGCTCCCGGTATAAAGCAGTGGCACTGGAATTCGGCGGCCATCACGTCGGATCTCTAGCACCCGCTCCTCGCAGGCAATCCCGGCGCTGTCGTGAGCCTGACGGGCATCGGTAAACCAGACCTCAACCCCTGGGCCCGCCGTCAACGCCAGCGAATCTGCCGGTGAGTCGGATGGGACGGACGACGCAGCCGAGCCCTTGCGCGCCTCATCATTGCCGTGGCAGCCGGTGAATGCGGTAACCGCCGTCACCCACGCGATCCACCACCCGCCCTTCACGACTGAGGCGCCTCCGCCGCCGGTGGTTCCGCCGGAGGGAGCGCATCCTCGAGGATGGGTAGTCCTTCGCTCGTCACGTGCAGCGACTTCCGCAGTCGGCGGGAGCGGCGCAGGATCTTCATCCAGACCAGCGTCATCACCAATCCCGCGAGGAGTCCGGCGATCAGCGTCCCATACAATCCCGCGCGCGGGGCCGCGATACCGGTGGCAAACCAGGTCGCGAGCCAGGCGCCCAAAAACGAAGCTGCCCACACCACCAGTGGAGTGAGCAGCCAGCCGATGATGCGGGCGAGCAGCGAGAGCCAGCGCATTCGCCTCTATGCTTTGCGGGCTCCCAGCACCGAGATGGTCGTAGCCAGCGCCAGTCCGGGCAGCACCGCCACCCCGAACGTGGGCACATTCCATCCCGCGCCGGGAAAGTGAATCACGACGGCGATGACGCCACAGACCACCGTGCAGATGCCGAGAAGAATGGCGAGTCCTGGCACCGAGGGCGCGCCGGACTTGCGGGTCTGATTCGCGAGGATCCACGCTCCCAGCCAGGACAGATAGGTCCCCACCATCCACCAGACCGGGTGATACCACCAGTTGCTCCCCCCACCGATCTCGCGCCAACGATTGGTGTACAGCGAGGGTAGGAGCTTGCCTTGGAAGATGTCGCCTTGGAGGAAGATCAAATCGAATGCCAGGAAGACGGCCGCGGCGCCGAGCCCGATCCCCGCGGCTCCCGCGATCCCTTCGATGGTGCGGGCGCGGGTCCAAATGCCGGGAAGACCGACGACCAGGAGCACCCCAAAGGAGAGGAGCACGGCCTCCAGGGCGACTTCAACCGGACCGTCGAGGAAACGGGAGACGAGCCCGATAGCGAGCACGATCAGTGTTTCGGCCAGCCCGAGTTTGAACGAGCCGCGCACGATGATGGGGAGTTGGGTGGTGTCGTACCCGGCCTGCGGATGCGCCAATGAGCCCATGTTCACTCCAAAGAAATGGCTTGAGCCGACCGCGCCCAAGTATAGTTGCAACACCCGCTTCCGGCCAAGTGGCCGGGGTCGGATGCGCTCAGCCCCAGCAGATCACTACGACCAGATCGGTCACCGCCCAGGCAGCCAGCGCGAGATACATCCCTCGTTGATGCTGGTCCGGGGTCATCGTCGGATACTGCCGGAGCCACCGGATAAGCAGTACACCCCAACTCGCCGCCGCGAGGCCCAGCAGGCCCCACCGTAACAATCCGCCTCCCCGAAGCCCCCACTCCGAGAGAATGCCCGCGGTGGCGAACCAGAGGAACGCCACGATCGCGGCACCCAGAGCGACCAGCAGACTGCGCTTCATGCCGAGCAGGAGGGCGAACGTCCGATCGCCGCGGCGACGATCCTCCTCGAACTGATACAGCTGGGTCAGTGGGTAGAGCGCGGCGAAGAGCGGACAAAATCCCAGCAGGACGAGGCCGTGCACCAGTCCCGGGTCACGCCCGGTTGCAACATAGCCCGCGTACGGTGTGATCGTGCCGAACCCCCACATGTTGATGAGCCAGTCCACCCCGGCCACCGCTTTGAAGCGAAAGGGAGGCATGGAGTAGACCAGCGACAAGGCAAAGCAGGTCGCGTAGGCCAGCGCGTATGAACGGGGAAGCAGCAGAGAGAGGGCCTGGCCCGCGGCCATGAGCAGGAGGGAGAAGATCGCCAGATAGCGCGGAGCCGGTGGCGGCGATCGGAGATAGCCGATGTCTCCCTCGTCCCGGTCAAACGCGGAATTGAGAGCCAGGGTACCGCCGTTGAGACACACGACCCAGAGCCCGAGTCCTGCCAGCGCAGGCTTCAGCGCCTCCCCGCTGAGTGCACCGGACAGGCCAACCGCGAGGAAATACCCCAGCGCCGTGTGTCCTGCCATGATCGGCCACTCGGCAGGACGGAGGTGGAGGAGATAATCGAAGGAATGGCCGAACAGTCGATAGCCGAGCCGGCGCCCGGCACCGATGGAAGGATCCGCCGCCTTCACCACCTGAGCGCGAGGTGGCCGGCCGCAATGCGAAGGCCGTGCAGAGTGAGATCGGGATCCACCGCCTCGATAGTGGTCGTGAGCGGAGCGACCGTGGTGGCGAGTCCCCCGGTACCGACGACCTTCGGCTTCCCACCACCGGGCCACTCCTTCATGATCCGCCGCACTATGCCATCTACCGCGTCCGCGGCACCGAACAGCACGCCGGCCCGAATGCACTCTTCGGTGCGCCGTCCGATGACCCGATCCGGAGGGGTCAGTTCTGTCGCGGGGAGCTTGGCCGCCCGACGGGTGAGCTGGTCCGCAGAAGTCCGGAGACCCGGCATGATGACACCCCCGATGAACCGGCCATCGGCGGTGATGCAGTCGAAGGTGGTCGCAGTGCCGAAGTCCACCACCAGGGTGTCGGCCCGATAGAGGGTGACCGCGGCAAGTGTATTGATGATCCGGTCGGCGCCGACCGACATCGGCTCGTCCACATCGAGGCGAATGGGCAACGGGGTAGCCGCGTCAACGGCGATCGTCTCGGTTCCCGTGGCGGACCGTACTCCCGCGATGAGGCTTTGGGTCACACTGGGTGCCACGGAGGCCATTACCGCGGCGCGCACCTCGTTGGGAGAGTGTCCCGCCTGCACCAGCAACCCGTTGAGCGTCACCGACCACTCGTCGGGTGTCCGTTCGGTTTGGGTGGTAAGACGCCAGTGAGCCGAGAGTTCAGCTCCCTGGAACAGGCCGGCCGTGATTTCGGTGTTTCCTACGTCGAGGGCAAGGAGCATCAGGCCGGCCCCGCCAGCACCACGTGTCCGGATCGTATCGCCTGGATCACGCCGGCCTGGGTCTCCACGACCAGTTCCCCTTCCCTCGACACGCCGCGGGCTACTCCCGGAAGCGGCTCGATGAGCCGCCGTCCAAACAGATAGTCACGCGACGTCAGGGCGGACGCCTCGGCCAGGGTCAACGTCGGGCCCGATTCACTCATGGCCCGGAGCCGAGAGGCAAGCGGTTCGACGAGGGCCTCCGGAGTGATATCGGGCAGCAGGTGACCAAGGCAGATGGCCGTGCGCTTCACGTCCTCGGGCAGTTCGTTTTTCACGTTGATGCCGATGCCGATCGCAACCCATTCCCGCTGGGGACCCAGCCATTGCGCTTCGCAGAGAATGCCTCCCAGCTTCCGATCACACCACA
This sequence comes from uncultured Gemmatimonadales bacterium, assembly GCA_963788625.1. Classification (GTDB taxonomy): domain Bacteria; phylum Gemmatimonadota; class Gemmatimonadetes; order Gemmatimonadales; family GWC2-71-9; genus DATBGE01. The sequence goes on from CAWBHB010000002.1 coordinate 319,062, forward strand.
TGAGATCGTTGGGCCACTTGAGCCTGACGGGGTGCCGAACCCCGAGGTCGGAAATCACGTCCGCTACCGCCAGTCCGACCCGAATGCTCAGGACACTGCTTCCCGAAGTGGCGGCGCCGCGCTGCAGAATGCTGAACCAGCAGCCACCAACGGGAGAATGCCAGGACCGCCCACGACTCCCCCGCCCCGCCGTCTGTTCCCGCGCCACCACGACCGTGCCATCCGGCGCGCCATCCTCGGCAAGCGCGTGGATCTCGTCGAGGGTGGATTCGACGGTCTCCATCCAGTGAATACGAGGTTCGGGCATCAGACTCCAGAAGCGGACGGGTGGAGGTACCACCAGAGCAGGAGACCCCCGACCACGATCCGGTACCAGGCAAAGACGGTGAAGCTGTGGTTCCCGATGTAACGAAGAAACGCCCTGACGACGACGACCGCCGAGACGAAGGAAACGATGAAGCCAATTGCGAAAATAGGGAAGTCCGCGAGGCTCAACGCGTCCCTGCTCTTCACCAGGTCGAAGCCGGTGGCGGCAATCATGACGGGTACGGAGAGGAAGAAGGAGAACTCGGTCGCTGCCGTCCGGGAGAGACCGAGGGCGTATCCCCCCATGATCGTGGCCCCCGAGCGAGATACTCCCGGAAACAGCGAGAGCACCTGGGCCAGTCCGACGCCGAGTGCCTGCCGGGGCGAGATCTCCGCCGCGTCGGTTACCCTGGCCGTGGGTTTGAGTCGTTCGATGACCAACATGACCAGGCCGCCTGCCACCAGGGCCCAGGCCACCGGAATGGGGCCAAAGAGATATTGCTTGATCTGACGATGGAAGAGCAAGCCCGCGATCGCGGCGGGAAGGAAGGCGATGCCGAGGTTCCAGAGGAAGCGCCGGCTGGGTTCCGACTGCCCTGCGGTCCGAAGCAGTTCGAGAAATCGCGACCGGTAGATCCAGAGGATCGCCAGGATGGCGCCCAGCTGAATGAAGATCTCGAACGTCTTGGCTCGCTCCCCTTCGAAGCCCAGCCAGGAGCCGGCAATGATCAGGTGCCCGGTCGATGAGATGGGAAGGAACTCCGTGATCCCTTCAACCAGTCCGAGGATCGCGGCGGCCAGATAGCCGTCGGTCATCACCGGAGTGTCTCGGCGTACAGAGCCTCGTACAATCGGGACGATGCGATCCGCCGAGAAGGTGCGGGCCTTCTCCAGCACCGCGGTCGCCATGGCGCGGTGGGCGTCGCTGGAGCGAAGCAGATCGGTGGCCCGCCGTCCCATCGCCTCGACCGACCCCACCGGCTCGAGAATCCCGTTGACGCCATCGTCGATGATCTCCGGCAGTCCACCCGCTCGGCTGGCCACCACCGGAACGCCGCACGCCATCGCTTCGAGGGCAGCCAAACCGAAGGATTCGGTCTGCGAGGGCAGCACGAACAGGTCGGAGGCCTGAAGGATACTGGTCACCCGGTCCAGGCGACCCAGGAAGAGCACATTATCTGTCACCGACAACTCCTCCGCCTCGCGCTCCGCATCGCTCCGATCCGGACCGTCGCCTATCATCAGCAGGGTCGCCGGCATCGCCCTCCGAATCCGGGCAAATACCCGGACCACGTCCTTGACCCGCTTGACCTCCCGGAAATTGGAGACGTGAGTGATGATCTTGTGCCCGGCCGGCGCCAGAGACTCACGATCCGCTCCGGGCCCCGGCTGGTACTCCTCGAGGTTCACGAAATTGGGAATGACCTTGAGGTCACAGCTGACGCAGCCGAAGGCGCGGTACGTCTCATCGCGGAGGAAAGTGGAGACCGCTGTGACCTGGTCCGAGGTCTCGATCGAGAACTTGGTTATCTGATAGAAACTGGCTTCCTGCCCGACCAGGGTGATATCGGTGCCATGCAAAGTGGTGATGAACTTGAGCGGCCGTTCCCCTTTCAGCATCTCCTTCGCGAGGTAGGCGGTTGTCGCGTGGGGGATCGCGTAGTGGACGTGCAGGATGTCCAGGTTCTCCCGCTTCACCACCTCGTACTGCTTCGAGGCGAGCGCCAGGGTGTACGGGTAGTGATCGAAGAGCGGATAGCGGCCCACTTTGGTATCGACTTCGTGGAAGTACACGCCCTCGGTGTAGCCCCGCAGCCGAAAGGGAGAGGCGTAGGAGATGAAGTGCACCTCATGGCCCCGGCGAGCCAGCTCGAGGCCCAGCTCGGTAGCCACGGCCCCGGAACCGCCGTAGGTCGGATAGCAGGTGATGCCAATCTTCATCGGTCTAGTTGGTTAAGGGCGTACCAGTACCGAGTGTCGAGGACTGAGGACTGAGTGTTGGAAGGTACATCCTTCAAGCCTTCCACGTCCCCACGTCCCACGTCCCACGTCCCCACGCAGCGACAATCTCCTCGGCGACAGCCTCGGGCTGACGGGTCGCGTCCAGTGTCAGCACGTCTCCCACCAACTGATGCCGGAACCAGGTCTCCTGCCGCTTGGCGTACTGCCGAGTGGCGATGGTGACCGCCTCGGCTACCGTGTCACGCGCTCTCTGGCCGTGCAGATACTCTATCGCCTCGCGGGGGCCGATGGCGTCGAGCCCGGGAGCGTTCGGCGAAATGCCCTCGGCGAGGACCGCCGCGGTTTCTTCAATCATTCCGCGAGTCACCATCTCCTGCGCTCGCGCCGCAATCCGCTGATGGAGCACCGCCCGCGGAGCGGTGAGCACCACGTACCATGGAGTGATGGCTCCCTGGGCCTTTCCTTCCCGCTGCCAGTAGCTCAGCGGACGACCGGTCAGGAGCGCCACCTCGACTGATCGCGCGGCGCGCTGTCTGCCGCCAACCTGGAATGCCGGATCCAGACGGAGCGCGTAACGGACGAGATCGGGGACTGCCAGGCCTCGAGTCCAGCGCTCCACGGCCTTACGGTGTTCCGGGTCCATGGGTGGCTCGACGAAGAGGCCATCCACCAGGGCGCGGACGTAGAGCCCGGTCCCGCCGACCACGACTGGCAGGTTCCCCCGGGTCCGCACCGCCGTGATCCAGCCCGACGCCTCCTGGGCGAAGCGGCCCGCGCTGAAACGGTGCCCCGGCTCCGCGACATCGATCCCATGATGGGGAACCCGGGCGAGGGTCCGCTTGGAGGGCTTTGCGGTGCCAACGTCGAGACGACGATAAACCTGGCGCGAGTCGGCCGAGATGACTTCGAGCGGCCAGTGCGCGGCCAAGGCGAGGGCGACCGCCGTCTTGCCGATGCCCGTGGGTCCGACGATGACGGGAGTTCTAGCGCCGGCCAAACCGGCGCTCCAGCTCCTCACGCGGGAGCTGTACCATGCTTGCGCGTCCGTGGACGTCGTGCGGTGGCAGGGCGCAGGCGAAGAGCCGGGTCACCAGGCTGCGCATCTCCGCCTCGGTGAGGGTCTCTCCGGCCTTGATTGCGGCGCGGCAGGCGTACGTCGCGGCAAAGCGCTCGAGCCGGTTGGCCCAGCCGCCGAAACGGCCGCGGGCGAGGTCCGACACCAGCTCCCGCAGGCAGCGCTCCGAATCAAACCGGGGATGCGGCGCCGGCACCGCGTGAATCACGACGCTCCTGCCTCCGAAGGCCTCGAGCTCAAAGCCAACGCGGGCGATCTGCTCCCGATGACTCTCGATCGCTTCGAGCTCCTCATCGGTGAGCTCGAGCGTGAATGGCAGCAGTAGTCGCTGGGCTGGGAGGCCCCCGGCCTGGATCCGGGTCATGACCTCTTCGTACAACACCCGCTCGTGGGCCGAGTGCTGGTCGATGAGCACGAGGCGGTCGGATTCGGAGTAAAAGATGTAGGTGTTGAAGAGTTGAGAAAGGGCGGGCGGGGCGGACGCTGCGGACGTCAGCCCTTCCAGTACATCGAGCAACGAACCACCGAGCTGATCACTCTCCGCCAGGTCCGTCGCTGTCCGCCCCGACCGCCCTGTTCGCCCCGTCCGCCTCGACCGCCATGTCCGACCTGTTCGCCCAAACCACTGCCGCCGACGCCACCCGACCCAAGCGCTTCTCTCACCGCCTCCTCCACCGCCCGCTCGGCGCCGAGCCGGTCGCGAAAGCGCACTTCCAGCTTGGCGGGATGCACATTCACATCAACTTCCTGTGGTGCGGTCTCCAGCTTGAGGAAGAGCGACGGCCGATCCCCGGGATGAATGGCGGACCGATAGCCTGCCTCGGCGGCCCGCACCAGGAAGGGGTCGCGAAAGGGACGGTCGTTGATGAAGAGCTGAGTCCGGCGGCCGCTGGGGCCGGCATCACCCGGACGCTGAATGAAGCCGGTGACCCGGAAACCGCCGACGCCGTGATCGAGAGGCACCAGGGTTCTTACCAGATCGTGGCCCCAAACGGCCGCCAGCCGCTCATCGGGCGATTGATTGGGGGGAACCGAGAGGCGCGAACGGCCATCGATGTGCAGCTCGAACCCTACCTCGGGATGAGTGAGGGCCAGCGTCGCGAGTGCATCGTGAGCCGCTCGGGTCTCACTCGGGACCGATCGAAGAAACTTTCGTCGCGCCGGCGTATTGAAGAAGAGTCCCCGCACGGTCACGGTGGTGCCACGCTGACGCGCCAGGGTCTTCACACCATCCACTCGCCCACCGGTGACGCCGATCTCGGTGCCCTCGTTGCCGTCCTCGGAGGTCACCAGCCGGAAGCGGGAGACCGAAGCGATGGCGGGGAGCGCCTCGCCCCGGAAACCGAAGCTGCGGATGCCCACCAGATCGGCTGCGCTGCGGATCTTGCTCGTGGCGTGACGGTCCAGCGCGAGCACCGCGTCTTCCCGACCCATCCCGCAACCATCGTCGCTGACCTCGATCAACGTCTTGCCGCCCTGCTCCAGATCTACCCGGATATGGCGGGCGCCCGCGTCGAGAGCGTTCTCCACCAGCTCCTTGACCGCGGATCCTGGTCGTTCGACCACCTCGCCGGCCGCGATCTGATCGGCGACGGCGTCGGGGAGAATGGCGATTCGGCGAGGCATGGCGGAAAAAGACAGGGAGTGGGAGGGGAATTCAATACTTCCCGGCCAGCGGAATGAGGCCCGAGGTTTCGGTCCAGCCCCGGTTGCCCGATCCATCCTCCACCAGGGCCCAGCCGGCGCGGGTTTCCCGAACCAGGACGCTGGTCTGCTTGGGGAGCGTCGTGACCCGCGGAGCCCGTTCGCTGGGCGATACCAGCATGGCTCCCTCGCTAATCACCACTGCCACGGGCCGGGCGTACCACCATCGCAGTCCTTCCGCGGCACCGATCAGGACCACGGCGCCGGCCAGGACGATAAGCCAACGGCCGCGCACCCGGCGCGAGAGGGCCAGCCCCGCCCATCCGAGCATCCAGGCAATGAAGCCGCTCAACCACAGCTCGTCCGGAGTGAGCGGGGAAATCGCCAGCTCACGCGCCGAGGCCCCGTTGGCCGGGGGCACCAGCACCAGCGCCCGCTGGACATTTCGGTTCCGTGGCAGGAGGCGCGCGGCCCGAGTCCACGCCCCTAATGCCGCGGCGTCCTCTCCCAGGCGGAATCGCGCTGCGCCGAGATTGTACCAATAGGCGCCGACCTCAGGGGCCGCCTGGGCCCGGGCCTGAAAACCGGCCGCGGCTGAGCCGAGCGCTCCCGCCTCGTAAAGCTGCTCCGGCGAAGTCGACTGGGCTCGAAGTGTGTTAGCGGTCATGAACAGGAAAAGCGCCGCCGTCCCACTCTTCCAGCGGGGTCCACTCGGGGGACGCTCCGGACGAATCCGCTGAATCAGCGCCCGGGCCTCGCCCAGAACCGCGGGGTCGATCCCCGATCCGCCGAATCGCGCGGCTCGCAGCCGTTCGCGAACTTCAATCACCTTTCGCGCATCTGGCTCGCTGAGTCCGCTGCGGCGCAACGATGCCTGTAACGACTCCGGTCCGTTGCGATCCTGCCCCGCCCCCAGCGCCGCCACCATGCGGGACAACTCTCGCTCAACCGCAGCCAGACTGTCGCCCCGGGGAGGCAGGCTGCGGCTGGCGTGATGAGGAAGCCGGATGATCCGGGCGGCGAAGACCAGGGGTCCGATCAGGAGCGCCGTCCACCAGAGCCGCGCGGGAACACTTTCCCGAATCTGGCGGGCGAGTACCGGGCGCGCGTCCAGTATCAGCGGCGGAGGCGTCGCTCGCACCACAGCGCCACCGGATCGGGGGGCGACCGTCAGGCTCACGCTCTCCATGCGAGTGGAGGCGTAGGTCCCGGATCCGGGATCGAAATAGCTGTAGCGAAGGGCCGGCATCGCCGTAGTCCCTGCGCTGTCGGCGACCAGCAGATAGCGAAAGGTCTTGGTCCCACCCAGGCGCCCGTCGGTGGTGCTCACCCGCTCTTCCGTGGCATCGGGATATGCCCGAAATCCCTGAGGCCAGGTGACGACCGGTGCCGGCCAGAGCGCGACGTTCCCTTCTCCCCGTAAGACCAGGCTGGCGGTGACCGCCTCGCCCTGTTGCGCGATCGCGGGGGATATCGAATCGGTGATCGTCAGGTTGCGCGCCACGGCGCCGGCGAAATCGGCTGGCCGGCCAGCGGTGGGCAGTGGCGTGACGTCGAGCGCACTGGTACCGCTCACCAGGGAGTAGCGCTCTTCCTGACTGAAGAACTGGAAGGCGAGCGGCACGCTGTAGTGGAGCCGTGCCGAGGAAATCCTGACCGTACCGGGCGTGAGCGGAAAGACGATCTGGTGGAGAATGAAGAGATCGTACCATCGACCACCCACCAGCCGGCTCGCCGCGATTCCGGATGGAACCGTTTGCGGGTAGCTCCATACGCCCTCGATCCGCGGGGCCTCGACCGTGGGAGACCGGCGAAGCTGCTGGCGGAGGTCCCGCTGGAACCAGGCGATGGTTACGACGTCAACCTGTTCTCCCAGCATCGCCGACTGGTCGGACAGCACGACGCTGATCGCCGCGGGTGGCGTGCCCTTGGGTGGGAGTGCCTGCTCCAGCAGGCGGCGGATTCGGGCCGGCAGCGCGGTCGCGGTCGCCGAGGTGCCGCGGTCGACATACACATCGACCGGCTCCGCCTCCTCGAGATGGGAACCCTGGCGGATCTGAACCTTCCCGATGCGCCAATGACCCTTCGTGGTGGCGCGAAGCCGTAGGGTCACCGTGGTGATCCGGCCCTTGGTGTTGCCGTAGCTGACTTCGCTGCGCTCGCTCCGTCCCAGCAGCTCAAACCCGAGCAGCGGCGGCAGGCTCACCTGCACCGGTTCCGGGGTCTGACTGGTGATGCGTACCGTCAGCTCCAGCTCATCCCCTATGGCGACATGGTCCCGATCCACCGCGCTCATCACTTGAGGCGCGGGCGTCTGCTGGACCAGGGTGAGTGCCAGGAGGAGGGCGATCACCAATCCTTCACCGCGTGAACGTTGCTCTTGTTTCTGGCCACTTGCCGCTCGCGGGTGCTGCGCTCCTCCCGCTCCACGGAGCCGAGGATCTCATCTGCCTGCGATTGCGAGAGATTGGGTCGTTCGCCGCCGCCACTCTGACCGGTTTTCGGAGGCGGAGGTTGTACGCCCTGCGGCGGAGGTTGATTGGGAGAGCTGCTGCCCCCGGAGGGTGGCGGTCGATGTCGCTGAGCCAGCTCCAGGTTCCATTTGGCGCGGCCCGACCGGGGAGAAAGTGTCAGCGCTTCCTTGAGCCGCTCGGCCGCTTCGGCGTACAGGGAGTCGTGCGCAGAACTGTCAGCCTTGGCCGCTGCCAGCGCATTCACACCGAGGTTGTACAGCGCGCGATAACGAAGATCGGGATCCAGCGATCGAGCCGCTCGCTCGAGAGCCAGGCGCGCTTCATCACGCCGCCCGGCGGCAAGGGCTGCGGTTCCGGCGTTGTAGGCGGCGGTATCTGACGCGCCTTTCGAAAGCCCTTTCAAGAGAAGCTCCGCCGCCTCGGCGTTGCGACCTCCGGCCAGGGCGCGCTCGCCGGGAGAAAGGCGCTGGGCGTGCGCCGACGGCGCGAGGAAGAGCCCCGCGAGGGCCACCAGAGCCGCCGTCCTTCGGAGCACGGTGTGCAGGCCCAACAGGAGGAGGGCTGCGATCACCGGGACCCAGGCCAGCGGCAACAGGTCGGCAGTCCGAGTCTCCCGGGTAGGCGCTCGCGCAAAGGCGGCGAGCAGGTCACGCACCGCTCCCGCCTGGTCCGGTAGCTGCGCCGGCACCACCGAGCCCTCCGCCGCATCGGAAATCGCCTGGAGGATGTCATCCCGCCGCGTCGTCAGGATTTCGTGGCCCTCATCGTCGGTCTGGTATTCGGTCAGCGCTCCAGTGCTATCCCGCACCGGGATTCGCGCCGGCTTGGTGCCGCCTTCGGCCACCAACACCAGCCGTACCCCGATCTCCTTGAGCTGCCGGGCCTGGGCAATCATGTCGAAGAGGGTGTCGTGTCCTTCTCCATCGGTGAATACGATCAGGACGCGATCGGCTGCCTCATCCGACGCGGCCAGCAGTTCCCCACCCTGCCTGAGCGCTCCGGCGAGGCCGGTGCCACCCTGGCTCGCCAGGTCAGGGCTCAGGGCATCGAGGAAGAGCATGAGCGCGGCACCGTCTACCGTGAGGGGACTCAGGATGTAGCTGCGGCCCGCAAAGGCCAGCAACCCGATCCGGTCGCCGCCCAGATCCTGGATCAGGCGGCGGGCTTCGCGAGTGGCGTGCAGCAGTCGGCTTGGGGTGGCGTCCTCGGCGAGCATCGAGCGACTGATGTCCATGGCGATCGCGACGCTCAGAGCCCGGCTCTCGATGGTGACGCTGGAGCGACCACCGCGAGGCCCGGCCACTGCCACCATCGCGAACAGACCAACGAACCCGAACAGGAGCGGAGACCATTTGCCCGACCTTCGCGCGGCGTCCCCGGTGGTCGGAGACCAGGCCGCGGATCTCATCACCCGGCGGCGGCGCGCCAACGCGGCGACCAGCCCGAGTGCCAGAGCCACGACCGGGGCCAGCAGCAGGAGTATGGGGTAGTCGAAGATCATGGTATTCGAACCACCAGCGTCGCGCTCAACAGCAGCTCGACCGCGAGGGCGGCCATGCCCAGGAGTACCAGCGGCCGCGTCAGCTCGTCGTAATGGACGTAGCGGATCATCCGCACCGGAGATTTTTCCAGGCCGTCGATCTGTTTGAGGATGCGGTTGAGCGCCTCACTGTCCTTGGCGCGGAAATAGCGCCCTCCAGTGGTCGTGGCGATGTCATTAAGCAGAACCTCGTCGATCTCGACCGGAAGAATCTCGTAGCGGAATCCTGAGAGGCCGCGTCCGGTGGGGATCGGTGCCTCACCCTCGGTTCCCACACCGATGGTATACACCCGGATGCCGAATGCTTGAGCCGCGGCGGCCGCGGTTCTGGGGTCAACCGTGCCCCGGTTATTGACCCCATCGGTGAGCAGCAGGATCACCTTGGTCTTGCCGGGGATCTTCCGCAGCCGGCTCACCGCGGTCGCGAGCCCGCTGCCGATCGCCGTGCCGTCCTCCAGCATCCCGATCTTGAGATCCATGACGGCGCGCTCGAGCACCGAGTAGTCCGTCGTGATCGGCACCTGGGTGAGCGCCTCCCCCGCGAACGCCACGACGCCGATCCGGTCGGCGGTGCGGCCTCGAATGAACGACACGGCCTGCATCTTCGCCACCTCCATTCGATTCGAAGGAGCGAAGTCCTCGGCCAGCATGCTGCTCGATATATCGATCGCGATCACGATCGAGATCCCTTCCCGCTTCTCTTCGACGGTGGTGCCACCAATCCGCGGACCGGCCGCGGCGATGATCCAGGCAGCCAGTGCCAGGGCCCTTGCCCCCGGAGGAATCCGGGCCAGCCAGATGCTCCGAGGCAGCGCACGCGCGAGCGCGACATCGCTGTACACGGCACCCGGCCGCGGCGTTCGGCGACGCCACCACCACCAGGCCGGCAGCACCAGCAACAACAGCAGGAGCCAGGGCCGCCCGAAGATCATCGCTGTCTCGCAGGCAGACGGGCGCCCAGGGCCATCGCGCGGGAGTAGAGCTCCCCGGGTTCAGCCGTGACCAGAGGAGCAAACCGCGCCATATCGAGGGCGCGGAGCAGGTTGCTGATTTCTTCCTGAGGCCAGGCCGGACGCAGCTCCGCGACCACCGCAAGACAGCGTTCCAGATCGAGGCCGGTGTGTGCCTCGGGTAACGCGTGCGCGATGCTGCGGCGAAGGAATTCCACCGCAGCGGCTGCGACGGCGCGCCCCTCACCCGACGCGACCCACCGATCCACCGGAGGGGCACTCGGCGCACCCGGTGGTGCGATCCCCGCCAGCGGTGGACCGGACCGTCGCCACCAGCGAGCAAGGGCCAATACCAGCACGAGCGCGGCAAGCAGCCCGAAAATCAAAGGCCAGGGACTCACCACCGGCTGGAGCAGGGGTCCCGCCTCCGGCTGGATCGCGATGGCGGAATCGGGCGTGTTGGGAGGGAGGACGCTTGCTACCTGCAGATGGAAGGTTTGCGGAGGAAGCGAGTCGGTGTGACCGTCGGCCCGGACTATGACCGGCCCCGGTACGGCCACGTCATGAGTCCCCGCGGTCCAGGCCACGGCCGGGTATCGGATGACCGCGTTGCCGTTGTCGCGCAGGACGATGGGGCGACCCAGGAGTTCGACTTCGCCCGATGGGGTCCAGGTCGTGGCCCGCACCTCAGCACCGGCAGGGACCGGGATCCGGCGCTCCAGCCAGATCGTGTCGCCCACGGTCGACGTGGTTCCCTGCAGCGCCAAGAGCAGAGCAATCATCGATGCAGCCGGCGTGCGCGCTGGGCAAAGGCGCGGCGCAGCGGAATCGAATAGTCGCCTGCGGTGCTGAGCACCACCTGATCGACTCCCGCTCCGGACAGCTGGCGATCGCGCTCCTCGCGCCGGCGTTCGGCAAGCAGGTGCAGCCGGTTTCGCGCCACCCGGCTTCCAGCGTCCACCAGGACCCGCTCGCTGGTTTCCGCGTCTTCCAGGTCGATCCAGCCGGCATCGGGCAGTTGTGACTCTCGGGGGTCCTCGACGGTGATCGCGACGACGTCGTGTCGAGCGGCCAGGCGCCGGAGCGGCTGGGACCATCCTTGAGCCAGGAAATCGGAGACCACGACGACGATACTGCGATGACCCAGCAACTCGGCGGCATAGTGCAGCGCGCCCGCGAGATTGGTGCGCCTGGTCTGGGGGGAGAAGGCGACCAGATCACGGATCACCCGCAAGGCGTGGCTTCTGCCTTTGGCCGGCGGAATCACCCGCTCCACCGTCTCGGTAAACAGAAGGGCCCCTACCCGGTCATTGTGATACGCCGCCGCCAGCGCCAGCACCGCTCCGATCTCGATCCCCAGCGCGGCCTTGGTCCGCGGCTCACCGAAGTGGGTGGATCCCGACTGATCCACCACCAGGAGCACGGTTAGTTCGCGTTCCTCGGTGAAGGTCTTGACGTAGGGTGTCCCGAGGCGCGCCGAGACGTTCCAGTCGATGGCGCGGTAATCGTCTCCCTGTTCGTAGGCCCGCACCTCGGCGAACTCCATCCCCTGCCCCCGAAACACCGAGCGGTATTCTCCGGCAAAGAGGGAGCCCACCAGGCCCCGGGTGCGGAGCTCGATGTTCTTGACCTGCTTCAGGACGTAGGGAGAGATGGAGGCCATGGATGGAAAGTATTCAGTACTCAGTTCCGAGTTCCGAGTTCCGAGTTCGTGTCGTGGACGCGAGAGTCGCGCTGAGATTTCGCGTCACCCACGAACTCGAACTCGGAACTGGGAACTCGGAACTACTATGGAACCGGCAACGCATCCAGAATCCGGGTAATCACGGCATCACTGTCGAGCTCCTCCGCTTCCGCCTCGAAGGTGAGTACCACTCGGTGCCGGAGCACTTCGAGGGCCAGGGCGCGGACGTCCTCCGGAACGACGTAGCCCCGGCCGCGCAGGAAGGCATGAGCCCGCGCCGCTTGGGCCAGGGCGATCGAGGCCCGAGGCGAAGCGCCAAAGGCCACGAGCGGCTTCAGCGCGGCGAGACCGACGCTCGAGGGGTCCCGAGTGGCCCGGACGAGATCGACGATGTAGTCGACCACCTTCTGGTCAACGTACAACGCCGCGATGGATTCACGGAGCGACAGGATATGAGCCGGGTCGATCAGGCGCTGCACCGGGATCTCGTGCCCCGAGCTCATCCGCAGCAGGACCTCCTTCTCTTCGTCCCGCGAGGGATAGCCCACCCGTACCTTGAGCATGAAGCGATCGAGTTGCGCCTCGGGAAGCGGATAGGTTCCCTCGTGCTCGATCGGGTTCTGGGTCGCGAGGACGAGGAAGGGCTCTTCGAGGGGGAAGGTGGTGCCCCCGATGGTGACCTGCTTCTCCTGCATGGCCTCGAGCAAGGCGGCCTGTACCTTGGCCGGCGCGCGATTGATCTCGTCCGCCAGGATGATCTGTGCGAAGAGCGGGCCACGCTTGACCTTGAACTCCTGGGTCTTGGGATCGAAGACCATGGTGCCGATGACGTCGGCGGGGAGCAGGTCAGGCGTGAACTGAATGCGGGAGAAGGACGCGTGAATGATCTCCGCCAGCGTTCGCACCGCGAGCGTCTTGGCCAGTCCAGGCACGCCTTCGAGCAGGATGTGACCGCCGGTGAGGAGTCCCACCAACAGGCGCTCGACCATGACATCCTGTCCCACGATTCGCTTGGAGACTTCCGTAGTGACACCACGGATCGGGCTGGAATCGACGGGACGTGGAGCAGCGGCAGGACGCGCGGTCATCGCTTACACGAGGTAAGGAGTGAGGAGTGAGGAGTAAGGAGTGAGGGGTAAGGAGTAAGGAGAAGGATGAGGAGTAAGGAGAAGCAGTGAATAGCCGACCGCACAGGACACGCCCCACTCAGCTGGAGCAGGGGTCGCCATGTCGCGGCGGTCTGGATGGGTCATGGAGTCCACCACTCGTCACTCCTTACTCCTCACTCCTTACTCCTCACTCCTGACTCCTTACGCTTGAGTCCGATCGCCAGGTAGATGCCGGCTTCTTCCTTCGGGGTCAGCAAACGGGATTCACCGGGTTTGAGATCGCCCAGCCGGACGGGACCGTAGGACAGCCGGGCCAGGCGTTCCACTTTGAGGCCCATCGCCTCACACCACCGCCGCACGATACGATTGCGTCCTTCGGTGAGTGTCACATCGATGATGCTGCGGCCGCTGGTGCCGGGACGCACCTTAGTCGCGGTCGCGACCACCGGCCGGCCGTCGATCACCGTGGTCTCGCGGAGCGCCTGGGAGATTTCCGCGGGCGACCGGCCGTGCACCAGGGCGGTGTAGCTGCGCGGGACGCGATAACGGGGGTGCGTGAGTCGGTGGATCGCGTCTCCGTCACTGGTGAGGAGGAGGAGCCCGGTGGTCATCACATCGAGCCGGCCCACGTAGGCCAGTCCGGTCCGGTCTCGAATGAAATCGAAGACCGTACGCCTGCCCTCTTCATCCTGGGCGGTGGTGACGACACCGAGCGGCTTGTGAAAGGCCAGCCAGCGGTGGCGGACTCGGGGGATGAGCTTGCCGCCGACGGTAATCCGGTGGCGATCCGGATCGACCTTGGTGCCGAGCTTCGTCGCGACCTTCCCATCGATCTTGACCCGGCCATCCGTGATCAGCGATTCCGCGGCGCGACGACTCGCGATTCCGGCCCGCGCCAGCGCCCGCTGGAGGCGCATCTCGCTCACGATTCCGCGGGTACCGACGCCGCGGCGTCTTCCTCTCCCTCCTCCGGCATGGGCGGACGAGGGGGTTGCAGAGCGACGGTGAACTCGTCGGCCCGGGGCAGTTCGCCGAGATCGCGCAGCCCCAGAGTCTCCAGGAAGAGCGACGTGGTGCCATAGAGCAGAGGCCGGCCCATCGCCTCACTGCGCCCGACGACCTCGATGAGCCCGCGTTCCTGCAGGGTCCGCAGCACCCCTCCCGCCGATACCCCACGAATCTCTTCGATCTCGGCACGCCCAACCGGCTGGCGGTAGGAGATCACCGCGAGCGTCTCCAGCGCGGCTCCGGTCAGCTTGGGGATGCGGACCGACAGCTGGGCCTGCTCGATCGCCGCGGCAAAGGGACGGCGGGTGAGTATCTGGTAGCCGCCAGCCAGCTCGACGACCTCGATCGCATGACCGTCGAAGTCGTAATGCTCGCGCAACTGCTCCAGCGCGGCGCGCACATCGGCGAGAGAGGCTTCGGGATCGAGGGTCTGGAGCTCCTCCACCGTCACCGGTCGGGCGGCGGAGAACAGCGCGGCCTCAAGCAGCTGAGCGAGGGGCGTCACGGCTGATCACCATCGGCGCAAACGGCGCCCGTTGGAATAGATGAAGGGTGCCCCGCTTGGCGAGTTCCAGGAGTGCCAGCAGGGTCGAGAGGACGTCGGCGATACCACGATCGGGGCCCAGGGCGTCGAGCCAGCCGAACTCACCCCGTTCCTCGAGCAGCGCCTCGATGCGCCGGGTGGCGCCTTCGACGTTGAGCGGACGGGCCACGACCCGGTGCAGCACCGGAATCGAGATCTCGCTGATCACCTTCTCCACCGCCTGGAGCAACTGCAGCAGGTCGATCGCGAGGGGCTGGGGCGGCAGCTCGGGCGGAGGCGGCAGATAGCCCCGGGCAAATTGGTCGGCCCGGCGCTCCGCGGAATTGTCGAGCCAGGAGGCAACTTCGCGGATCAACTGATACTCGAGGAGCCGCCGCACCAGCTCATGCCGCGGGTCCTCCCAGCCCTCCTCGTCGGAGCGGCGGGGTAGCAGCGTCTGGGCCTTGAGCCGGAGCAGACGGCCGGCCATTTCCAGGTAATCCGCGGCCTGGTTGAGTCCCAGATCGTGGATGACGCTCAGGAATTGATCGGCGATGCGCGCTACCGGGATGTCCGCGATGTCGATCTGTTCTTCGCGGAGGAGATGCAGCAGGAGGTCGAGCGGCCCCGCGAAGGCGTCAAGCTGGACGACGAACCCCGGTTCGGCGCCGAGCGCGGTAGTGGGAGGAGCAGCGGATGCCGTCATTCCCTATAAGTATCGCTCAGAGGAAGCTCAGGCTGTAGGGGGCCACCAGTCCGAGGAGTCTGGACCCGATCCAGTGAGCCGGGAACAGGAATACGTTGAGAACCCCGGGCAACAGGAACAGCAACGCGAACAGGAGCAGGAAGCCGAACCGCTGCAGCGAACGATAGCGCGCCCCGAGTTCGGGAGGCAGCACGTGATAAAACAGGTGTGAGCCGTCGAGCGGGCGGGATCGGAATCAGATTGAAGAAGCACAACACCAGGTTGAGCAGCACACCGTACGCCGTCATCTGCTGCAGGATCTGCAAACCCGGCAGGAGCGGTGGCGCCACCCGACCCAACAGTCCCACCAGGGCAAAGAGGATGGTGAAGACCACGCTCAGTCCGAGATTCACCACCACCCCGGCGGACGAGACGATGATGTCGCCCCGCTTGTAGTTCCGGTACTTCCGGGGATTGACCGGTACCGGCTTGGCTGCTCCGAAGGTGAACGGCGATCCGAAATGGGCGGACGAAAACCAGAGGAGAGCGGGAAACACCAAGCTCATCCAGGGGTCGATGTGAGGGATCGGGTTGAAGGTAAGACGGCCGAGCATGTAGGCCGTGTCATCTCCCTGGGCGAAGGCGGCTGCTCCATGGGCGTATTCGTGCGCCACGATGGAGAAGACCAGCACGGGGAGAACCAGGATGAATTCGCTCAGGAATCGTGACCCGGTGAGAAGTAGAGACGTAGGTTGGTGACCGGAAATCTAAACCCGCCCTTCGGCGCCTGAAAGTCGCCCGCCGCTTGACCTTGGCCCACTCGGGGCCTACAATTCGCGCCTCTCGCCGGCCGCCCTGGCCGGCGGCGAAAACGCCCTGAACCTGAGGTTGCCGTGCCCCGAATCAAATCCGCGGCGAAGGCCATGCGGAAGTCCAAAGCGGCCCATGCCCGGAACCGGACGCGCCGGAGTGAACTGCGCACCGCCCTGAAGAAAGTCCGGTCGGCCACCACCGCAGCCGAGGCGTCGGCCGCCTACAAGCGCGCGGCACAGCTGCTGGATCGCGCGGGCCGGAAGAACCTCATTCACAAGAACGCGGCCGCCCGGCAGAAGAGCCGGCTGGCCAAGGCAGTGGCGGGGAAGAAGTAGCGTTAGCCGTCAGCCGTCAGCCGTCAGCGGCTCCGAGAACAAGAAACCCTCCGACTCGATTCGTTCGGAGGGTTCTTTCTTTGGAGCGGCTGACGGCTAACGGCTGACGGCTTCACTCACAGTGCCGCCAGCTCCGCCCCGCAGCGCTCACAGTACCACTCGGTCGGCCGGTTCATGGTGCCGCACTCGCCGCACTTGAGCGTCTTGGGTGCCGTGCCGCCGCTGGCCCGATCCTTCGAAGCCTCCGGCGCGGGTGCGGGAGGCGCCGCGGGCGCAGGAGGTGCCGACGTCTCGGCAGGCTTGGTAAAGCCTCCACTGGGCCGCTTGGCCGGCTGAGCCGGTGCGGCCGCGCCCTCGTTGCCGGTCACCGACTTGAGGAAGGCGAGTTCGTCCATCTTCCCGGCAGGAGGCTCTCCCGGTTTGCCGGAAGGGAACCAGAGTGTGCGTCCGGCGGCGTCCTCCTTGGGCTTCGCAGCGGGTGGCTTGGGCTGCGGCTTCGGGGCCGACGGGGTCTTGAAGGGAATCTCATTCCCCTGCGCCGCCACGGCGGGCCGCTGGTCGGTTTGCGGAGCCTGGAATTCCGTCATGATGCCCGGTATGGGAGGCGCCGGTGACGGAGCGGGCCGGGGCGGTTCGGCAACGGCAGCTACCGGTGGCGGAGCCGGTTCCGGTTCGGCTTCGGGTTCCATGCTCGGAAGCGGTGACCGGATCGTGGTGAGCACCTCATCCAACCGATCAATCTCGGCCACGGTGCGACTCAGCTCCTCCTGAACCGAGACCACCTCGCGGGTGAGATCGGCGCGGATCGTCTGCCACCGGCCGTCGTCGTACTCCCCGACCATGTGACGGACTTCCGCTTCGGATAGCCGCTCCTTCGCCTCGGCTTCCCGGGTCGACAGCGCATCTCGCCGGGCCTCGAACTCCGACATCTGCTGTTCGAGGTCGGCCTGGTGCGAGCGCAAGGCCTCGACGACCGACTGCAGCCGCTGCTCGTAGTCTCCCCGAACCCGCTGGCGGACCGCCTCGGGCACGGGCGGACTCGAGTTGGAGGGACCTGTGAGCCGGGTTATCCAGGAAATGAACTGGGCCCGGTCCTGGAGTAGCTTGTCGATCGCAGTGTCGGTGCGTTGGGTCGGCTTGGCCATATCCAGTGCTTCCTCTCAGCCGGTCCGGAGGGAGAAACCTACTGCAAATCTATAAGCCTCGCGGATTTGCGGAAAGCCATCCGGAGGGAGGATTCAGTCTTCCCAGGCCTGGTAGACCACCCTGCCCCGGACGATCGTCACCTCGGCGCGGCCGGTGAGCGACCTCCCGGCGAAGGGCGTGTTCCGGCTCTTGGAGTGGAATCGCGAAGGGTCCACCGTCCAGCGGGCCTTGGGATCGAACACCACCACATCGGCCGGGGCTCCGACCGCCAGACTTCCGCCGGGCAGGTTGAAGATCCGGGCCGGCTGGGTGCTCATTCGCAGGAGCAGATCCGAGAGGCTCATGAGTCCGGTCTCCACCAGCTCCGAGATGGCCAGGCCCAGCGCCGTCTCCAGGCCGAGGATTCCGTTCGGCGCGTCGTCGAACTCGCGCTCCTTGGCGTCGTAGTGGTGCGGCGCGTGGTCGCTCGCGATCACATCGAGCGTGCCGTCCCGCAGCGCCTGACGTACCGCTTCGCGATCCGCATCCTCCCGAAGCGGGGGATTCATCTTCGCGTTGGTGTTGTATCCCTCGCACGACTCGTGAGTGAGCGTGAAGTGATGCGGCGTGGCCTCGGCGGTCACCCGGATACCGCGGTCCTTCCCCCGCCGGATCAGCTCGACTGAGCCCCGGGTGGACATGTGGCACAGGTGGACATGGCCGCCGGTCAGCTCCGCCAGGATGATATCGCGCGCCACCATGATCTCTTCTGCCGCGGCGGGGATTCCCTTGAGGCCGAGGCGGGTGGCCACGATGCCTTCGTGCATGGCCCCACCCTCCGCCAGCGCCAGATCTTCACAGTGATCGGCGACCGGAATACCGAAGGTCCGGGCGTATTCGAGCGCAGTGCGCATCAGGTGACTCGACATCACCGGCTTGCCGTCGTCACTCACCGCGACCGCGCCGGCTCCGACCAGCTCTCCGAATTCGGCCAGCTTCTCCCCCCGCTGACCCAGGGAAATCGCGCCGATGGGATACACCCGGGCCTTGGCGGCACGTTGCGCCTGACTCACGATGAACCCGACGGTGCCCTGGTTGTCCACCACCGGATCGGTGTTGGGCATGGCGCACACCGCGGTGAAGCCGCCCGCGGCCGCCGCCATGGCACCGGTGGCCACCGTTTCCTGGTCTTCCTGGCCCGGCTCGCGCAGGTGCACGTGAAGATCGATCAGCCCCGGCGCCACGACCTTGCCGGCGGCGGGGACGATCAGCGTGCCTTCTTCTCCGGTGATGTTGCGTCCCACCGCCGGCGATCCGGCCCTCGGTCAGATACACGTCGGCCACACCGTCGGTCCCCCGCGAGGGATCGATGACTCTGCCGCCCTGGATCAGGATGGGACGGATCACTCGGATCCTCCGTGCTGCCAGTCGGGCGAGCCGCCGGCGAGCAGATAGAGCACCGCCATGCGTACGGCCACCCCGTTGGTCACCTGGGGAAGGATGACGCTGTGGGGGCCGTCGGCCACATCGCTGTCGATCTCGACTCCGCGGTTCATCGGACCGGGATGCATGATCACCAGGTTCCTGGAGACCTTGGAGAGCCGCTCGGTGGTCACTCCGAAGACCCGGTTGTACTCGCGCAGTGATGGAATGAATCCGGCGGTCATTCTCTCCAGCTGGAGCCGGAGGATATTGAGCGCGTCGGCCCATTGAATCGCGTCTTCGATCCGGGGGAGGCGGATGACGTCAAGCTCGTCTATTCCCCGCGGCATGAGGCTGGCGGGCCCGCACACTCCGACCTGAGCCCCCAGTTTTCTGAGACCCCAGATGTTGCTCCGGGCCACCCGGCTATGCAGGATGTCGCCGCAGATCGCGACCTTGAGTCCCTCGATCTTGCCGAACTTGTCGCGGAGCGTGAGCAGATCGAGCAGCGCCTGGGTGGGATGCTCGTGCTTTCCGTCTCCCGCATTGATCACGTTCGACCGGATGCGATTCCCCAGGAATTCGGCGGAGCCGGAGGCGTGGTGGCGGATCACCACCATGTCGATCCGCATCGCCTCGAGATTCCGGGCCGTGTCTACCAGGGTTTCTCCTTTGGAGACCGAGCTCCCGGAGGCCGCCACGTTGACGGTGTCGGCCGAGAGGCGCTTCTCGGCGAACTCGAAGGAGATCCGGGTGCGGGTCGAGGCTTCGAAGAAGAGATTGACGATGGTCTTCCCGCGGAGCGCCGGCACCTTCTTGATCGGCCGCTCGCTCACTTCCTTGAAGGGCTCTGCCGTGTCGAGAATGAGCCGGATCTGCTCGGCCGAAAGGTGCTCGAGCCCGACCAGGTCTTTCCCGAGGGCGGCGGTCACCGTTGACCCCATGAAGACTCCTGACACATCCCACGTCCAACAGGAGAAACGCGGAGGCGCAGAGGGCGCAGAGAACTTCTTGTGTTTTGTGTTCTTCGTGTTCTTTGTGTCTTCGTGTTCAAATCAAGCCCTCTGCGTTCTCTGCGCCTCTGCGTTTGATCAGCAGGTCAATCGCCTCGCACCAGCTCAACCGCGTCGCGCCCGTCCAGCTCGCTGACCATCACGTCCACCCGGTCCATGCGGCGTGGTGTTCACCGTCAGGCCCGCGATATCGGGTTGAATGGGCAGCTCGCGGCCGCCCCGGTCCACCAGGACGCAGAGCAACGTCCGTCGCGGCCTGCCGAAGTCGGCGAATTCGTCGAGTGCCGCCCGGATGGTCCGGCCGGTGTAGAGCACGTCGTCCACGATGACGACGGTCTTGCCATCGAGATCGGCGGGCAGCTTGGTCTCGCCCACGACGGGCCGGGGACCCACGGCCTGGAGATCGTCGCGGTAGAGGGTGATGTCGAGTTTGCCCGAGATGATCGGGTGGCCTTCGGTGGATTCGATGAGCTTGGCGAGACGTTCGGCGAGCTGGACACCGCGGCGCTGAATTCCCACCAGGACCAGGTCGTCGGTCCCGTGGGCCTTCTCCACGATTTCGGAAGCCATGCGGTTGAGGGCGCGGGTTACCGCCCGGGCATCGAGGAGGGGCGTGCGGGTGGGCATGCTGGGCCGGGAAGCTAGTTGAGAAGCGGGGAAAAGGGAAAGGGGAACTGGGAAAGGGGGCAGCGAACGGCGAACGGGGGAACGGGGGAACGGGGGAACGGGAACGAAAACCGGGCCGGTTCCCCGTTCACCGTTCACTGTTCACCGTTCACTTCCAGGCCTATACTCCTCCGGCCCCCCCAAACAGACCGGCATGACAGACCTTCGTGATCGGGTGCAGGCTGCCCTGGGTGACGATTACCGTATCGAGCGGGAGCTGGGCGGCGGGGGGATGAGCCGGCTCTTTCTCACCGAAGAGCGGTCGCTCCATCGGACCGTGGTGGTGAAGGTTCTCCCTCCGGAGTACGCCAGCGAGGTCTTCGCCGCCCGGTTCCGCAAAGAGATCGAGCTGGCTGCCCACCTCCAGCACCCCAACATCCTGCCGGTTCTGGCCGCCGGGACCCGCGAGGGCCTCCTTTACTACATCATCCCCTACCTCCCCGGCGAGTCACTCCGCCATCGGCTCACCCGTGGCGGGCTGTTATCCGTGGCCGAGGCAGTCGAGATCCTGCGTGAGACGGCGGACGCCCTGGCCCACGCCCACGCCGAGGGGATTCTCCACCGAGACATCAAGCCGGAGAACATCCTGCTCGAGGGCCGGCACGCAGTGCTCACCGATTTCGGGGTGGCCCGGGCGCTGGCCGAGTCCCACGGCGAACGGCTGACCGAGACCGGATTGGCTGTCGGCACCCCGGGCTACATGGCGCCGGAGCAGGCGGCGGGCGATCGCGAGGTGGACGAGCGGGCCGATATCTATGCCCTCGCGACCGTGGGCTTCGAGATGCTCACCGGCAAGGCGCCGTTCGAAGGCCCAACGGCCCAGGCGGTGCTCGCGGCGCATCTCACCACGGTTCCCAAGCGGGTAAGCACCGTTCGGCCCGAGGTTCCCGGGGCGGTGAGCGATGCCATCGCGAAGGGACTGGCCAAGAATCCAGGGGAGCGTTTTCAAACCGCGGCACAATTCCGCGACGCGCTGCGAATCCCCCACACCCGGCCGGCGCTGCCGCGTCGCACGTGGGTCGCGCTCGCCGGCATACTGGGCCTGTTACTGATCGGCTTCGTCTATGCCCGCGGGCGCGGCGCTCGTTCGGCAGCGCTCGATGCCAACCTGGTCGCGGTGGCTCCCTTCGACGTCCTGGCGCCGGGTCTGGAACTGTGGCGCGAAGGCCTGGTGGATCTGCTGTCCCGCAATCTGGATGGCGCCGGCCCGCTCCGAACCGTCCCACCCTCGGCCGTCATCCGGCGCTGGAGCGGGCGGGCCGACGCTCCCTCCGCCGCGGCCCTCGGTCGGGGGTCCGGAGCTCGCCTTGCGGTGTTTGGTCAGTTGGTAGCAACCCGGGGAGACTCGGTCCGGCTCACCAGCACGCTTTTCGACGTGGGTACCGGCCGCGCCATGGGAGAATTCGAGATCCGCGATCTCGCGACGAATATGGACCGGGTGTCCGATTCGCTCACCGTGGCACTGCTCAGCGAACTGGGACGTTCCCGGCCGATCGCCGCCGTGCAGGCCACCGCTCTCCGGGCCACCTCACTCCCGGCCCTCAAGGCCTTCCTGCAGGGTGAGCAGCTGTTCCGGCGAACCTCATGGGACTCGGCGCTTGCCTCGTATCAGCGTGCGGTGGCGATCGACAGCGGCTTCGCCCTGGCCTGGCGACGCATGAGCATCGTGGTCGGGTGGCGGGTAACCGGGGCGGACTCGATCTCCCTGGTGTATTCGCTGCGTGCTGCCGCGCTGAACCATGGGCTCGCCCCGCACGACAGCATGCTGGTCACCGCCGAGTCTCTCGGCGCGGCACTATTCGAGGCCACCGACGACACCGCCTGGCGGGCGCACCAGGCGCGAATGTTTGCGACCCTCGAGGAGGCGACCCGGCGTTACCCGGCGGATCCGGAAGCGTGGTATGAGCTCGGCGATGCGCGATACCATTTTCCACTCGTGGGACGCACCAGCCTCAAGCGGGTGCTCGAACCGTTCGACCGGGCCATCGAGCTCGATTCGGCGTTTGGGGAGTCCTACCTTCACCCCATCGGCCTCGCGATCCAGATGGATCGGCCCGACCTGGCCCGGAGATACCTCGCGGGCTATCTCAGCCGTGGCCCCGCGGCCGGAGGAGAGCAGTCTTCGGGGTACCTCCTGGTAGACGGCATCCTGGCGCAGGGCGGCTACCTGACACCGGACCTTGAAGCCCAAATCGACAGCTCCACGGCCGACCAGCTCTTCGGAGCATTTCTCACGCTGGTGACCTGGTCCGACTCGGGAGAGGCCGCAGTCCGAATAGCCCGGGCGATAAAGCGAAGCCCGCGCTCCGACGTGCCGTTGTACAACAACCCCCTATTCCGGAGTGGTCTGCTGCGACAGGCGCTAGGAAAACGCGGGCATCTGCGGGAGGCGTGGCACGCGGGCGGCGATGTAATGGGGCGGGCTGGGAGCAGCCTCGCGGTGCTCGGCGGCGTACCACCGGAGCAGGCAGAAGCTCAGTTCAGGCAGTGGCTGGCGAACCCGCCACTCGCCGAACAACCCAGCGCGCTCCCTGTCGGGTTCAATATTGCCCTGTTCGACGCTCTGCCCTGGTGGGCCGCGCGCCGAGACACCGCGTCCCTGGCCGCTTTCTCCAGTCGGATGAGATCCCTGCTACCCAGCGCCGGGACGGACCTTCGCACCTGGCTCAACTACGGAGTGCTGTCGGCGGACGCGTACACGGCCCTGGCGAAGGCGGATACCACCCTGGCGCTGGAGCGCTTCATCGGTCTCCCGGACACGGTCTGTCCCTGCGCGTTCGACCAGGTCGTCACCGCGCAACTGCTCGCCGCCAAGGGAAAGGCGCGCGAAGCGGCGGCTGTATTCGAGGGTCGGTATCCCTCGTGGTACACGTTCGGGCTGGGACTCTGGCGGCTGGAGCGCGCCCGGGCGAATGAACGAGTGGGTAACGTCGAGCAGGCGGTCGAGGACTATCAGTATGTCGCGGAAGTCTGGCGGTACGCCGATCCCGAGCTGCAGCCGTATGTGAAGGAGGCGAAGGAGGCCCTGAGCAGGCTTAGTACGGAGCCACGGCGGTGAGTGGATCTGGGGCCGGCCCCGGGCGGCGGTCTGGCTGAGTCCAGTGGCTGAGTGTCTCATAGCATCCGTCACTGAAAGCAGAATCCGCAGGGGAGCTCTGCTGGAGGACTCGGAATAAACCCGGCATTGGCAGCTTCCGTGGCCTCTGTGTCCCAGATCGTCTTCGACATCGACGTTCAAGAGTGGCTGCCAGGCGCGCGATGCACCCGGTTCCGCCATAGCCAGCCGGTGGCAACGCGCCGGGCAGCACGTCCCAACCATGTGCCAATCTCCAAGCTGGGCCCGAGCCCTCGAGACGCCTGTTGCGGACGGATCAGGCTGCCATGGTGCTCGCCGGCAGCTCCGTAACACGAGTCTGGCGAAGATGTCGCTGTTGAGACCCCCTTGCCAGTAACCTGCCGCGCTTGTCAACCTTACCCCCGTCAAACCGTGTCGGAGCGTAGATCTCAATTCGTGCGGTTGGTCCAGCTAACACCCGCCTGACCAGTGCGCTCCGTAAGAGAGCCGGGAGGATGCGATGCAAGCGTGGCGCCGGGGTGGTAGTAACGCAAGCGGGTTCAGCTGCCTTCTCAGCGGTGTCCGGCACGACGAAGGCGAGGTCCAGACCCTGAGAGAGCGGCGGTGGACGTGCAGTACGGCGGAGTACATGTCGACGTCCCAGCCCACGCTCCCCGTTCAGTCGCTGCTGGTGCGGAACGAACGGTCCCAGATCGTTCACGTTCCGACCGTTATCGCGGACGTGAGGGCACGGGGTTCCTCCTTCACCGCTTCGGCAAATCGCGGGACGCATGTACACCCTCTCCGGCGCTTACTCCGATGGCGGGGTATGGACCCGTCGCCGCTGACGGACAGCTGGACCAATTGCGATCAAGGACCGCGGGGACCTTGAACGATCGGGTTGGGTGGATACACCGGTCACCCTCCCAAGGACCAGCACGAAGCATTAGCACTCCCCGATGCACCTTTGGAACGGCTCTGCCCATCGTCCCGGGGAGAACGGATCGGAAGGGCCTAGTCGAGCGGTGCGGTCACAGTCGGGGTGCGCGGCTGAAGCCGCGCACGTCGGCGCCTGATCGCTGAAGCGACGATTCGAATCTCCCTAGCGTTTGATCTGATGCCCCGCCCGCTCGAGTGTCTCCAGAGCAACTTCGAGATCGCGCGCCTTTACCAGAACGTAGTCTGTGTCATACGTGGAAATCGCGAAGATGCTCAGGCCAGCCTCGGCGAGAGGATCGGCAATGGCCGCCAGGATACCGACAAGGTTAAGCGGGAGCGGACCCCGCACCCGGAGTGCGCGATAGTCGCGCTCGCATGGCAGGTCCACCGGTACAGCCCGCTGGATTGCGGTAATTGACAGCTCCTCGGCAGTCCGACTGACGGTAAGAAACCCACTCGACTGTTCTGCCCAGCCTGGCACCGGTGCCCGGGCGTCCAGACGACAGATCGCGAGGGTATCGGGCAGAAGCTCCAGCGGCAAGCGAGGACGCTCTGTCTGCCGAGTATCCTGCGCCTCAAGCATCGACAGCCTACCCCCGATCAGGAGGATCAGTATTGGAGCGAGATACCGAATAAGCGCCTAATCTGGGCGAAAGAGCCAGACGGTACGAATGCGGTCACCCATGACTCGCAAACTACTATGGCTTCCACTTGTTCTGGATGAAAGCACAGGATGGGTCTGGGGGCCGAACTCAATGGCACACCACCTTCGGCACGCATATCGCACACCCATTTAGCCCGATCGGATTCCCCGGGCAAGGACTTAGTTGACCGGCAGCACCGGCACGACAGACACGGATTGGGGAATAATCTGCCGCACGGCCCTCACAGCGGGGCGAGTGGGAAACGTAGACGCGGTATTGTTGCTGCCTCGTCCATCCGTCGGGACCCGGGCGCTCCCAGCAGGCTCCGTCCGGGTAGTAGTTCCACAGCGCCCCAGGCACACCGAACGCAAAGGTGCAGTTGTTGCGACCCCTCAGCCCGGGTGGCACGGCCTCGGGATGTGTGATCCATGCCGGCAGCGCCGGCGGCGCATCGTCAGCTCTGCTGAAGTGGAGGGCGGTGGGCGTGCCGGCGTCAGCGTGTGGTGACGCAGGGTTCGAACACGCTACAGAGAGTGCCAGGAGAGCCGCAGCCGAGTACTGCGCTGGTCCGGAGCCCATATCCGACCTCCTGAAGGTGGGTGGCCTGCGAGCTTAGTGGTCCCTTGCTGCTTGATCCGTTAAACAACGTAGGCCGATGAATGGCGACCTAACGGACCGCGCTTCAGCTGCGGGCGCGACGGCACGGGGCGCACCGTATAGTGGTTTGCTTCATCGAGTGCTCCTTGGCGCACAAACAGAACGTTGTCGCGGCGCCCGCCAGCTGCAAGCGCCAGGTTAGGCCGCAGAAAGCGCACTGATCGTGACGAAGTATCCGTCCGGATCTCGGAGTGAGAACTCCCTGGTTCGAGTGTGCGGATTCACGTGGGGCTCCTCCGCGAGTCGGGTGACGAGAACGCGTGCCCTTTGCAGGGCCATGTCGAAATCATCGACCCGGAAAAACAAGAGGAGGCCGTTGCCGGGTGTGGCATGATCGGGGCTCATCAACGAGGGATGCTCGTGGGCGCCCCACTGGTGGAGGCAGAGCAACACAGTTCCATCTGAATCGATGATTTGCCCAAAGTCGGCATGGACCGGCAGCGTCTCCGGCTGGCCGAACAGCGCCTGGTACCATTTGAAGCTACCCGGCACATCGCCTACCCCGATGATCGTCCACGTCCGCCTCATGAGGTCGCTGCGGCACGGGCTGGCAGTCGGCTACAACTGCCAAAGGCCGTGATCATTGCCGCCTTGGAGGTAGATGGCGAATGTGCCGTGGCCGGGGATCTCCATCGGCGGGTGGGCGACCTGGCCGCCGGCTTGAACCGCTGCGGCGACGGCCGCATCGATATCGTCCACCAGCCAATAGGGCCGCACCACCGGCTCCTCGGTCTCACCCAAGGGTGCACGCACTCCCACGAGCCCACCGCCCGCCAGTGTGGCGGTTCGCGCGTTGCCGAGGCCAGCGTCAGGTTCGCCGAATTGCACCTTGTGTGCAGAGGCGTATGCGGCACACACTGCATCGACTTCCTTCGTCACTATCTCGAGATATTGAATCTTCATGGTTCTCTTTGCCTCGGGTCCGGGTGCTGCATGATGCGGTCTAACGCCCGCGCTTCACCTGCGGGCGACACCCATCGGTCCGGGGGAAAAGTAAGGAACCCTGCCGCACGGCCAAAGTGTGAATCCTTTCGGTGCTCCGACTCGTCCCAAGTGCTACCCGTAGGGCACCTCAAATCCACTGAGAACACAGGTTCGGAATGCTCAAGCCAGCGTGGATCCTGGTCCTGTTGGTCTTGCCCGCACCACTCGGCGCGCAAACCTTGCCGCCGCCCAAGACGACCCAGGTCGCAGAGGGGATCTACCTCTTCATGACCCCGCCCTACAGCGATGTCGGGCTGGACGGAAATGCGATCGCGATCGTTTCGCGAGACGGGGTGCTCGTGTTCGACGCTAATGGAACACCGGCGGCAGCCGCGGCCGTCCTCGGGGAGATTCGCCGCCTCACCCCCCAGCCGGTCCGCTACCTCGTCATCTCGCACTGGCACTGGGATCACTGGTACGGCGCGGAAGTCTACCGGGAGGCGTTTCCCGATATTCAGATCATCACCCACGAGAAGACCCGGGAGATGATGCTGGGGCCCGCCCTGGCCTTCAACCAACCAGGACTCGACCAGCAGCTTCCCGGTCACATCGACGCGGTTGCCGCGGCGCTCGATGAAGCGAGGGCCAAGGACTCGGCCTCGACGCGGGTCGAGCGGCTGCAGCGCCATTTGCGCGATGACCAGTTCTTCCTCGAACAGAAACGGGGAGTCCACCACACCGTCTCGAACGTCACCTTCACCGAGACGCTGACGATCTATCTCGGCGAGCGCGAGATCCGGGTGCTCCACTACGATCGAGCGGTCACCCCGGGCGACGCCTTTCTCTATCTCCCCCAGGAGAAGATCGTCGTGACCGGGGATCTGCTGGTCAACCCGATTTCCTTCGCGCTCGGATGCTATCCAACCGGCTGGCTCAGCACGCTCAAGGGGATCGACACCCTGGATGCCGCCGTCCTTATTCCCGGCCACGGGGAGCCGCTGCGGGACAAGGCCCTGTTGCGCACCAATATCGCCCTACTGGAGTCGCTGCTTCGCGTGGGACGGGCGGCGAAGGCGGAGGGACTGGGCGTGGAGCAGGCCCGGGCGGTCGCCGCCGACAGCGTGCGTGGTTTGATGCTCGAGCTGACCCATGACGATCCCGGTCTCAATGAGGCATTCGGCATCTACATGGTCGATTGGTTTCTCCACCGCGTCTACGACGAGCTGGACGGCCGTCTGACGGACGAGATCGCGCCCATCCCCGAGCATCCGGGCTGAGGCGCCTCCCGACCCTGCCCCCGACCTTACCTCCGCTCCCCCCTAGTGTGCGGAGCGCTCATCGTCCCCTATCCCTCGCTCTAGCGGGGGGCGTCGTTCCAGGTCCTGGACCAGCTCGAGGACTGGGGGCTGTGGATCGAGGCGCCGGGCGACCCGTTCCTGAATCCCAACCGGCGGTTCGTCTTTACGCACCACTTCGAGCCGACCGAGGGACCGAGGTGAGGTAGCGTAGCAGATAGCAGCTGCTGCCTCACACGAAGGCGAGCGTCGGCATTCTCCAGCAGATGGTCGACCGGGTTCCGGGTATTCAGTCGCCTTCCAGTCGCCTTATGGACATCCCCGAGTAGTTGTAGCGGCGCTGCTGAGGCGTCCGATTGTCATAGCCTGTGGCAACATTCAGGACCCTGATGGTGCTGACGAGGGCATTAAACATCCGTTGCGCCTGAGTCAGCATGCGCGAAGGCGGCAATGAAAGGACAGCCCTGAGTTGATGGTATTTGGCATGCGCGATGTCGTTCCGCGCTGCCTTCAGTCGTAGCAGCTTGGCGTAGAGCCGAGGCCAAGTCTTTGGCAGACGGATCTTCCCCTTCCCATCCAGGCGCTGGCACGCTTCGAGACGCTTCTGCATGCTATGCAGAAGTCGCCCGAGCGTGTCGTTTTGGTCGAAGTGGACGCCAACTTCCTCATAGACTCGTTTGATGCGGTATTCGAGAACGAAAGCCGTAAGCACTATGGCGCGTAGGGCCTTGGCGCGCTTATGGCTGATCCGGTTAGCTGGTTGACCGATCGTGAGATCGCTGGTTGATCCTGGCGCGAGCTCTGCCCGAGCCCAG
Source organism: uncultured Gemmatimonadales bacterium (assembly GCA_963788625.1). GTDB lineage: Bacteria > Gemmatimonadota > Gemmatimonadetes > Gemmatimonadales > GWC2-71-9 > DATBGE01. The sequence continues at coordinate 347,725 of CAWBHB010000002.1, forward strand.
TAGAAGTAGGTGTTCCAGAGCTTGATGTCCTCATCATTAACACCGCCAAAGTTGGCCATTGCAGCTGCTCCACTAGGAAGGCGTCTTACGACTTGCAATCAGCTGCAGGCCCTCAACCCAGGCTACTCATCCGAGAAGAAGTCAGAGTCAATCCGCTTGACCTCATAAACGGCTTTGGATGTCACGCCTAGGTTCAAATCCACCAGATACTCGGCGAGCTGGCGACCGTCAATCAGCACCACGCGCGGGTCGATGGACGATACATACTCGCGAGCCTCCGATGAAAAATTGCCCGTAGTGAGGAATACGCCTTTCCGCGCCCGCTTGCCGTGCAGAGCACCGACGAACTTCTGAATCTCTGGCCGGCCAACTGTCCCTTCCCACCGCTTGGCCTGGATGTAGATCGTGTCCAAGCCGAGCCGATCCTCGCTGATGATGCCGTCAATACCCTCGTCGCCAGCTTGGCCGATTGCCTTGCCCGCCTCCGTGCGATTCCGGCCATATCCCATCTTTAGTAGCAACTCCACAACTAGCTCCTCAAAGAATGCTGGCGAGCTCTGCTTGATTCGGGACAACAATTCTGACTCGAGATCCGCACGGATGCTGAGGTAGGCCTGCTCCAACGACTCTTCGGGCGTATCGTCAACAGGTGGCACCCGCGTGGACACGTCGCCACCAGCTGTGGTGCTGTTGTCAATACTACGGAACGCGCGGAACTCCTCAAACCGCTCAAGGAAACCAATGTCTATTCGCTTTGGTGACTCCTTGAGAACCTGACGGCCACGCTCGGTGATGCGGAAGTGGCCCCGTCGCGGAGACTCCACCAAGCCAGCCTGCTGAAGATATGACCGGGCCCAGGCGACACGATTGTTGAAGCGCGGTTGCTTGCCGGTGGGGAGAAGCTCGGCTCGATCGGCTTCCGAGAGGTTGAATTGCGACGCGATGGTGTCGCGTGCCTCTGCGATGGAATGCTCTTTGCCGTCAGCGGTAAGCTGCAGAACTGGCAGCATGAGGGTTTGGAAGTCAGGTACCGCCAAGGGCCCCTCCTTGGAGAAGCGCCACCTTACGCCCGCGCTTCCCCTGCGGGCGACGAATGTACGAGTCCCGTAAGAACGTGGAGAGCTATTAGCCTGTTGGATAACTGGAAGTTGGGGAGGCGCGCCGGCAGCGGCAAGGTGTTCCCGAGCAATGGGGAGGCTTAGGGTAGGTGCCTTCCCAAAAGGGCACCACGCTCTCTTGGCCACGTAAAACGACAGCAGCGCACCGACCCGTAAATCAGTGCGCCACCAGCGGACAGAGAGGGATTCGAACCCTCGATACCCTTTTGAGGTATACACGCTCTCCAGGCGTGCGCCTTAAACCACTCGGCCATCTGTCCAGAGTCGATCGGGGCGGCAAATTAGCGGGCCGACCCAAGGGCGTCAACGAAGCCGTCAGCCATCAGCCATCAGCGTCAGCCGTCAGCCGTCAGCCGTCAGCTGTTAGCGGTTAGGGCTGGCAGTTACCTGTTCCCCGTTCCCCTGTTCACCGTTCTACCGTTCTACCGTTCTACCGTTCCCCGCAGTTCCGCCATTCCGCCATTCCGCATTGTAGATTCTCCGCATCCCACCTCCAAGGACCCCGCACCATGGGTAAGCTGATCTTCGGCGGTCTGCTGCTGCTCATCTCCTTCTTCCTCATGCTGGCCCGCTCCGGCTCGACCACGGCCGGCCGGCCGGCGGCCAACCTGCTCCGGATCTTTTCCCTGGGGTTCGCGACGTTCGGCATCCTGATCATTCTCGCCGCCCTGGTGGTGGTGATCGACCCGGGGCAAGTCGGTGTCAAGCACGCCTTCGGCACGGTGGATCCCAAGCCGCTGCTTTCCGGCATTCACATGGTGGCGCCCTGGTCGTCGATCGAGCGCTACTCGGCCCGCGAGGAGCAATACCCGGCGGAGGGCGACCAGGTCGAAACCATCGCCGCCCTCTCCAGCGAGCAGATGGGCATGACGGTGGACGCGGGGCTCCGCTGGCAGATCAACCCGCAGGACGCCCCGAAGATCTTCAACGAGATCGGGAAGGAGGAGCAGATCCACTCGATTGTCCGCAACGCGATCCGGAAAGGCGTGCGGGACGGGATGGTCCGCTTCTCGATCAACGACATCTCCCAGCGCACCAAGATCGCCGAGGCGATGCAGGCCCTGGTCGATTCGCGCGCTCATCACCCAGCCGCGGGCCGGCGGCGAGCCCTTCAGGATCGCCGAGGTGACCGCCTTCTTCCTCCGGGATCTGCAGCCGCCCGAGCAGGTGGTGCAGGCCATCAACAACAAGATCGCCCAGGAGCAGCAGATCGAGACCGAGCGCCACCGGGTCGAGGTCGCGCGGCTGCAGAGTGATCAGCAGCGGCTGCTGAATCAGACTTTGACCGCGGAGGCGCTGACCAAGCAGTACCTCGAGGTGCTGCACGACATGAAGGCGTCGAACAATCTGGTGGTGCTGGTGCCTACTGAAGGTGGGCTACCGCTGCTCGACATCGCCAAGCTCAGATCGAACCTGAAGCCGTGACGCCTTGAAAGGGACGAGGGCGGCCGTTGCGCCGCCCTCATTTCACCGGCAGGCCTTGTAGCAGCGCTGGGCTAAGCCGGTCAGCTCACTCAGCTTCCATTCCCCCTGGTCATTCAAGCGGGCGAGCAGATCCTGCGGCAGACCCGCTAATCCAACCCGCGCACCCACGATCCCCCCGGCCATCGCGGCGGTGGTGTCGGTATCACCGCCGGCCCAGATCGCGGTGCAGACGGTTTCCCAGTAATCGTCGGGTGAGCGGAGAAAGGCATAGAGACTCCAGCACACGCTGCCGGTGACTTCGCTCGACACTCCGCGCCACTCGGCGCTCGAGGCGGGCTCCGAACGCTCGACGATGAAGATGGGTCACGGCCTGACCCGGATCCATTCCAACCAGGCGCTCCAGCTTCTCGATGGCGGCAGCCATTGCCCCATCCACCTGAGCCACGGTGCGAGCCAGCTCGGCGCAGACCTCATGAGGTTCGATCCGCTCGGACCGGCTGGCGATGGCACTGGCCGCGGCAATCGCAACGGCGCCGGCAGCGCAGCGGGGATCCTGGTGAGTCACCCGCGCCTGCTCCACGATCGATTGGCATGAGCCGTGCCGGATCCTCGGCCCATAGCACGCCCAGCGGCGCCACTCGCATGGCGGCACCATTACCGCAGTATGGTGCCGGCTCTCCGGCCTGATTCCAGGGGACGCCCTGCTGCAGCCGCTTTCCAGTCGCGATGGTGCCCGGCCCTGCCCCGATCACCCGCCTCCCTGCGACCAGCGCAGCGATGCCTGCCGCGAAGTGCGGAGGATCCAGCTCACCTCGTTCGGCAATCGAGATCAGCAGCTCCCGCGCGAGCTGGGAGTCGTCGGTGACCTGGCCGAAGGGGAACTCGCCGCGGCCGCGATGGCCCGCTCTTCCGGCCCGCAATTCCTGATCGACGTAGAGACGTGCGACATCGGGTGGGGCAGCCTCTACTGGGGCTCCGAGCGCGTCACCCAGAGAGAGACCGAGGAAGGATCCGACGAAACGATCGACGTTCTGCATCCGTACCAGAATTGCCTCGTGAATAAGAGGCCTTGATTCAGCCGCAGATGAACGCAGACAAACGCAGAGAATCCTGCAGGGGTTACGGCTGTTGGCTTAAGCAGGGGAACGGGAAGATTTCAGTCCAGCCGAGTTGCCCAACGACCCATTTGATCGGCCCGACTCTGCGTTCATCTGCGTTTATCTGCGGCCCATTCCGAGTCATGGGAAAGAAACGCTGTCTACGGTCGACATGACCGTCCGAAATGCAAACGCGGCGCGGGGCCTGTTGAAGATCTCAGGCACCCACGCCGCGCCGCAATCAGGAGTTCAGCAGCCGTTGCCGGTCCAGGCTCCGGATGTGGTCTGGTCGAAGCTCCAGATACCAGTCGCGGTGGGCCCGGTGATGGTGCCGGTAGCGAGCGGCGGCCCTGTCGGATTGGCCGTATTGACGATGCTCACGGCGCCCGCGGTCACCGTCCCGTTCAGGGGAACGACATCACCGGACGAGGTCAGGGCGCGACCAGAAAGCTCGGTGTCATTCACCACGAAATTCCAGGTCCCGTCGTCGTCGCCGTCGAAGGTACCGCAGAAGGCTTGCGCGGTCCCGGCGGACAGGGCCGTCAGGAACAGGCCAGGACCGTTGATGCCGGTGTAGTTCCCATCCAGCAGACTGGTGCCACTGAAGGCGCCAGTGAACGTGTACCCGCCGCCTGTAATGGCGAGTGCGTTGGTGGCCGGATCATACGTTCCGGTGAGAGGATGGGTGCCTGCAACGGGGGTCAGCAAGGTCAGCGTTCCGGTGGCCGTAAGAGCTGCCGACGACATCGTTGCGAACGAGGCGGGCGGCGCCAGGGCGGTTCCCGCGATATCGAACTTGAGCGATCCACTCTCGTCGTTGTTGGTTCCGCCTACGAGGGTACCGACGAAGGAGGACGTCCCCCCACCTCCACCGTCGCCGCCGCTATCCGAACTGCAGGCTCCGAGTCCCAAAGCGATGAACCCGGTGAGAAACGTCAGCGACTTGATCGACCCTAGCCCAGAACGGAATCCCGAAGTGAAGCGCATCCTATGTCTCCTGCCACAAAAGGACATGCGAATCCGGTCAGGCCTCACCGGGCCCGCCGGAGGAACCGGCGCCAAGTTACCTCTCACCCCACCTTCCGGTAAGAGTGGTAGCGGTGCGACAGGTGAGGAGTGGTCGCGGTCCAACAGGTGAGGTGAACTTTAATGAGTGGAACGGACAGGGAGGGATTCGAACCCTCGAAACCCTTACGGGTTTACCGGTTTTCGAGACCGGCTCCTTCAGCCACTCGGACACCTGTCCTGATCTTGCAAGCCGTCAGCCGTCAGCCGTCAGCGTTGTTGGATGTCGCGCGAGCGACAGTTGCCGAGCCGGGGCTTCAGCCCCGGTCGAGACCGGCTCCTTCAGCCACTCGGACACCTGTCCTGATCTTGCAAGCCGTCAGCCATCAGCCGTCAGCCGTGAGCCGTCAGCCGTCAGCCATCAGCCGTTCAGCCGTTAGCCATCAGCCGTCAGCCGTTCAGCCGTCAGCCATTAGCCGTTAGCTGTTAGCTGTTAAGTCCCACGTCCAACGTCCCACGTCCCACGTCCAACGTCCCAACCCGACACTGTCTCCGAGGTAAACGCGGAGTAAAAGTAATTCAGCGACAAAGTCTGGGAAGCGCCGACCCCTGTTTTCTGTGCCCGCGGCCCTTGACGCCGACCCCGTAGCCCTAATAACCGGTCCCTTCGGTGTTTTCAACCATATGTCCTCGCCGGATTCGTGATCGCGCTGCTCCTCGGGCTCATCACCGGCAGAAAGAAAGCCGCATAAAGCGGCACTCATCGCCGGCGGCAACGAGTGGAGCATTAGTGGAGCATTATGAGATGGCTGGTTACCGCACGCTGCGCGCCTACGCGGAACAATTGGGCCTTCATGACGCGGCTGACATGTTGGATATGACGCTGCAAGAGGAAGGGGCCGCGGACGTGCGGCTGTCACGCTTGGCGCAACGCGGAATCAATGCGAGGCAATGCTGCGTAACGCGAATAACTCGTCGGTAGAAATGTGATCCTCGGCACTTACCCCGATGGCTCACGGTCTTAGACTGTAAACGTAGAAAAAATGTGGGCTTGGCCTCGGGCCATGCCGCCTGGTCGGGAGGGGAGTTGGCCCCTCCAGTCGAAGGCGCGGATTCCGTCTCAATGAACGGATTCGCGCCATTTCGTTTTTCTGGCAAGGTGACGGGTGCATTCCTCAGGTGGATGCAATCGCCCTGCGATTCCTTTAGGAGTGTAACAAGATGAATTCCGATGAACTCGAAGGCACATGGAAACAGCTCAAAGGGAAGATCAAGCAGCGCTGGGGTCAGCTCACCGATGATCAGCTCGACATCGTGAGCGGCAATTGGGATCGCCTGACCGGACTGATTCAGACCCATTACGGGGATGCCACGGGAAGAGGCCGAGCGCCAGGTGAAGGAGTTTCGGCAGCAGTATGAGACCGAGAGGGAAATCAAGGCGGGCCGCTAGGTGACACGGGAGAACCGGTCTCCTGGCACCGAGGATTCCATGACCGATCGCGACTCGTGGTTTGGACGCTTCGCCAAGCACGGCGCCCGCTGGACGGGGCGCCCTGCGGCGTTCGGCATCGCTATTACCATCGTCCTGCTCTGGGCCGTGACCGGACCGATCTTCGGCTTCAGTGATACCTGGCAGCTGGTCATCAATACCGGCACCACCGTCATCACGTTCCTCATGGTGTTCCTGATTCAGCATACCCAGAACCGGGACACGATGGCGTTGCAGATCAAGCTCGACGAGCTGATCCGCGTGCTGCCGGCTGCCCGCAATCTGCTGCTGGACCTCGAGGAGCTGGATGAGGAGGCGCAGGAGCAGATTCGGGCGGAGTACACCCGGCTGGCGGAGCAGTTCCGCCGGCGCGGCCTCACCGGACGTTCGCTGCGGGCGGTTCCTGCGGCGGAGGACACGGCCAGTGCCTGAGCGGTGGCATTCAACATCCCTGGAGACCAGCCGCCTACGCTGGCCCAGGCGAGGCAATTCCCGCCGATCGAGCGGCAGCGGCTGGTTTTCGCCGTCGCGCCGTCAGGCGGCCAGGAGGCACGGTGGGAGTTCGACTCGCACCTAGGCAGTTACGGCGGCAGGTAGAAGGTGTGGAGCGGGGCCGCCGGATCCAGTTCCCGCGCCACGACATGAACCGGGAGTCACCGACTTCCAGATCCATACTCTCAGCAGGAGGAAGGGAAATGTTGTCATCCAAACTCACGCTATGCGCAGGCGCAGGACTTCTGTTTGCACTGGCCACCCCCGTCGTTAGCAGCTGGACCGCCACCCTCTCACCCGTCGGCGGCTCGAGCGTAAGTGGCACGGCGACGGTCGATGTGCCGGATGCGGGCATGGCCAAGCCTGATCAGGCCCCGCCCGCGGGCGCCTATGATTCCGCCAAGAAGGCTATGCCGGCCCCGGCTAGCGAGTCGGCCCGGGCCAGCATCACGATCAGTGGGGCGAAGGAAGGGGAGTATCCCTGGCGTATTAACTCGGGCCGCTGTGGCTCGGAAGGCCCCGTGGTAGGATCCGAGAGCGCGTACTCACCGATCAAGGTCTCTGCCGACGGCAAGGGCACTGCCCAGGCCAATGTCAGCTTCAAGCCGACGCCCGGCTCGGATTATTCGGTGAGCGTGAACAAGTCGAAGACCGACAAGGGGGTCATCTCCTGCGGCGATCTGCAGGGTGGCGGCGAGCCGATGCCGAACATGCCCCCGCGCGATACGACTGCACCCAAGCCGTAAGCGCGTAGCAGGACCGGGAGCGGGGCGCTCCCGCGCTTCATGTCAGGCGGAGGTCTGTGACGCTGGTGCTCAACGAAATGCAGGAGCAGGCGCCGCATTCCTCCGCCATCGCCCCACAGAGCCAGGAAGGCGTGATCGTCACTCGGCGTCCTCGGGACTGGCGAAGCAGGATGCCGACGAGACGGCAATGGACAAGAAGACAGCCGAAGAACGACATCCCGCTCACACTCATGATCCCGGAGTGTGTGCCTGACGGTGAACTGGAATTTCAGCAGGAGGAAGGCAAAATGCTGTCACGCAAACTCACGCTCTGCGCAGGAGTAGGACTCCTGTTCGCGCTGGCCAAGCCCATCGCTACCAGCTGGACGGCCACCCTCTCGCCCGTAGGCGGTTCCAGCGTCAGCGGGACGGCGACGGTTGACGTTCCGGATGCCGGCATGGCCAAGCCCGATCAGGCTCCGCCTGCAGGCGCCTACGATTCCGCCAAGAAGGCCGCTCCGGCCCCCGCTGGCGAGACCGCTAAGGCCAGCATCACGATTAGTGGAGCGAAACAAGGGGAGTATCCCTGGCATGTCCACTCGGGCAAGTGTGGCTCGGCAGGGCCCCCGGTAGGCGGTGAAAGCCCGTATAAACCGATCAAGGTCTCGGCGGATGGCAAGGGCACTTCCGATGCCAGCATCAGCTTCAAGCCGACGCCCGGCACCGACTATTCGGTGAACGTGCACAAGTCCATGACGGACAAGGCCGTGATCTCTTGCGGGAATCTGCAAAGCGGCGGCGAGCAGATGAACATGCCCCCGCGCGATACGACTGCACCCAAGCCGTAAGCGGGGAGCAGGAAATCCGGGAGCGGGGCGCTCCCGCGCTTCATGTCAGGCGGAGGTTTCGCGGCGCTGAGCTTCGAAGAAATGCTGGAGCAAGGCACCGCATTCCTCCGCCATCGCCCCACCCCTCACCTCCGGCCGATGATTGAGCCTGGGGTGTCGTAGCAAATCGCCTACCGAGCCGGCCATGCCGGCCTTTTCGTCCCACGCCCCGAATACTACGCGGCCCACCTTCGCCAGCACGATGGCGCCGGCACACTGGGCGCAGGGCTCGAGGGTGATGTAAAGAGTGGCACCAGGAAGGCGGCCCTGGCCGGTGTGGGCCAGCGCCCGCTGCAAGGCGAGATACTCGGCGTGAGCAGTGGGATCCCGGCGAGCCACGGTTTCGTTGTGGCCCTCGCCCAGAATCACACCCTCTTGCACCACGACTGCGCCAACCGGAACTTCGCCGGCCGCCTCGGCCTTCCTGGCCAGTTCGAGCGCGCGCTCGAGTCCGGTACGATCCTCGGGCCGGAGCGGCGCGTCAGGCACTCACGGCCTCGGGAGTCCGCGCTCTACGGGTAAACCGAAGCGCTCCACCCTGCACGTCGACCATCACCGTATCCCCCTCGCCGTAGGCGCCTTCCAGGAGCTCCAACGCGATGGGGTTCTGGAGCCGACGCTGGATCACCCGCTTCAGCGGACGCGCGCCGTACACCGGATCGTATCCCTCCTGCGCCAGGAACTGGCGAGCTTCGGGACTCACGACCACGTGTACGTGGCGCTGGGCCAACAGACGCTCCAGCCCGGCCAACTGCAGATCCACGATCTTCGCCAGATCCTCCCGGGTCAGCTGGCGGAACACGATCACTTCGTCCACTCGGTTGAGGAACTCGGGCCGGAAGTGCTGCCGCAGCAGCTCCAACACATTCCGCTCCACCAAAGCCCAGGCCTCGGCATCCCGTACATCGCCCGCCTCGACGATGAGGTGGCTCCCGATATTCGAAGTCATGATGATGACCGTGTTGCGGAAGTCGACCGCCCTGCCCTGACTGTCGGTGAGCCGGCCGTCATCCAGGATCTGCAAGAGCACATTAAAGACGTCGGGGTGCGCCTTCTCGATCTCATCGAAGAGCAGGACGCTGTATGGGCGGCGGCGCACCGCTTCGGTCAGCTGCCCGCCCTCCTCGAAGCCGACGTAGCCCGGCGGGGCGCCGATCATCCGCGCTACCGAGTGCTTCTCCATGTACTCCGACATGTCGAGCCGGACCATCGCCCGCTCGTCGTCGAAGAGAAACTCGGCCAGCGCCCGTGCGGTTTCGGTCTTTCCAACCCCGGTGGGGCCCAGGAAGATGAAAGAGCCGGTAGGCCGATTGGGATCGGCCAGACCGGCCCGGCTCCGCCGCACCGCGTTGGCGACCGCCTGCACCGCGACTTCCTGTCCGACGACGCGCTTTGCCAGCTCAGCTTCGAGCTTGGTCAGCCGCTCCCGATCGGACTCCAGCATCTTGGTCACCGGAATCCCGGTCCACTTCGCCACAATCTCGGCGATGTCCTCGGCCTCGACCTCCTCCTTGAGGTATCGGGCCGTCTTCTGGATCTCCTGCAGGCGTTTCTCCTGTGCCGCGATCTTCTGCTCCAGCTGGGGAATGCGACCGTACTGAAGTTCGGCCGCCTTCTGCAGATCGCCCTTTCGAGTAGCCTGATCCATCTCGGTGCGAAGGGTCTCCAGCTGGGCCTTCTGGGTCTGGAGCTCCTGAATCGCGGCCTTTTCCGCCTGCCACTGGGCCTTCATGGAATCGGTACGCTCCCGCAGCTGCGCGATCTCCTTGTCCAACGCGGCGCGACGTTCCTTGGATGCCTTGTCCTTTTCCTTCTGCAGCGCCTGGCGCTCGATCTCGAGCTGGACAATGCGCCGCTCCACCTCGTCGATCTCCTGAGGCAGGCTGTCGATCTCCATGCGCAGCTTGCTCGCCGCCTCGTCCACCAGGTCGATCGCCTTGTCCGGCAGGAAGCGATCGCCGATGTAGCGGTCCGAGAGCGTCGCGGCAGCGACCAGCGCGTTGTCGGTGATGCGCACCCCGTGATGGACTTCGTACTTCTCCTTGAGTCCACGCAGGATCGCGATGGTATCCGCGACGCTCGGCTCCCCGACCAGCACCGGCTGGAACCGGCGTTCCAGGGCCGCGTCTTTCTCGATGTGCTTGCGGTACTCGTCGAGTGTCGTGGCCCCGACGACGTGCAGCTCGCCGCGCGCCAGCGCCGGCTTCATCAGGTTACTCGCGTCCACCGCCCCTTCTGCGGCTCCGGCTCCCACCAGGGTATGCAGCTCGTCAATGAAGACGACGAAACGACCCTCCCCTTCCGTCAGCTCCTTGAGCACCGCCTTGATCCGCTCCTCGAACTCACCGCGGTACTTGGTCCCCGCGAGCAGGAGACCGATATCCAGGGCTACGATCTGCTTGTCGCGCAGCGACTCGGGGACGTCGCCGTTGACGATGCGCTGAGCCAATCCTTCGACGATGGCCGTCTTCCCCACGCCGGGCTCGCCGATCAACACCGGGTTGTTCTTGGTCCGGCGGGACAGTACCTGCATGACACGACGGACCTCTTCGTCCCGGCCGATCACCGGATCGAGCTTTCCGCTCCGCGCCTGATCGGTCAGGTTGCGGGTGTAGCGCTGCAGGGCCTGGTACTTCTCTTCGGGAGACTGGTCGGTTACCCGGTGGGCGCCCCGCACTCCTTCGAGGGCGGCACGCAGCTCCTTGGCGCTGATGCCATGCCCGCTCAACAGTGCGCGCGCGGTGGTGCCCTTCTCATCTACCAGGGCGAGGAGCAAATGCTCGGTCGAGACGTAGGCGTCACCCAGCGTCTTGGCCTCGCTCTCGGCTCGGTCGAATACACGGGAGAGCTCTCGGCTCAGGGTCGGCTCAGCGGTCGCCCCGGCCTGGGTGGGGAACTTGGCGATTTCGCGCTCGATCTCCTCCTGCAGTGCGGTGACATTGAGGCCGGACTTCTGGAGCAGCGGGCGCACGACGCCCTCGCTCTGATTCAAAAGGGTGGCGAAGAGATGGGCGTCGTTGGTTACAGGATTGCCGCGCCGAGCGGCGTCAGCAGCGGCATCACGAAAGGCCTCTTGGGCCTTGATGGTCAGGCGTTCGGGTCGAATCATTGGGGAATTCCTCTCTCGATCGACGCGAAGGCAAGCAGCATACCGGCCAAAGCTGCCGAATTGACAGGGCGGACGGTTAGCGCTGGACGGTTAGACGGTTAGACGGTTCGTCGCTGCCGGTTTGGATTCGCTCGGCTGCCGACGGCGCTAGCAACTGGCCTCTGACCGTCCAACCGTCTAACCGTCCCTCGCCCCAACCGTCCCCCCGTCCTTCAGCCCCACACCTCACTTCCTCGCAATCAGCTTCAGCGTAAATCGCTGGCCATCCACCGTGAGCTGTGCGTAGTAGACCCCGGGGCTCACCTCGCGCTTACCATCGGCGAATTTGCCGTCCCAGAACGCCTCGTAAGCACCGCAGCTCAGATGGATGTCGTCGATTGGTTCTCCATTCAGATTGTGTAATACCGGTACCGCCACCGCCTGCACCAGCACATTGTAGATCTTCAGACTAACCAGGGGCTGATGACCTCGCTCACAAGCTTCGGGATGAATGACGAACGGAATCGTCGTCGACGGGAAAAAGGGATTCGGGAAGTTTTCGCGGAGCTCGACGCGCGGTGGTGGGCCGCGCTCCTGGGCGGCGATGGGACCGGTTGCCAATACCAGGATTGCAAGGCTCCACCCCGGCCAGCCTAAACTGACCATGGGTCACCTCTCGATTTAAAGGCAAAATGTCCAGCCGCGAGGCCACAGGCAAGGCAGGCTCAGCCGCCCACCAACCGCCGTGCATCCCCGGAGCGCACCGTGACTCGTTCGCGATCAGCCCATTCCAGCAACGGGATCAGGTACTTCCGGCTCAGGCCCAGGCGCTCCCGGAGCGCTGCCGGCGTGATCGGCCCCTTGGCGCCCAGCTCGAGCAGTGCCGCACGAAACTGACCCAAGGCCTCGGCGGAGTAGTACCGATCCGGTTCTACCTGGGATATCGCACCGCTTCGCGCCGCTAGACGCAGGGCGTCCCGCACACCTTTCCCACCGGCGGTTCGCTCCAGCTCACCCAGGTCGGGCGGGGTCAACCCACCGGCCCGCACCAGCTGGACCAGGCGGGCAATCAGCTCCGAACCCCCTTCGACACCGGGTTTGAAATCGGGAGTGTGGACGAACCCTTCTGCGGCGACCAGCCGCTTGCCGGACACCAGGCGTTGCAGCGCCGCGTCTACCAGGTGGAGCGGTTGTCGGGCCCCGTGTCGCAGCGTTTCCTGAGGGGCACCCGGCTCGGCGGGATGGTCCCGTTGGTAGTTCCCGACCGCCGTCATCAGCTGGGACTGCACCAGTTGAAGACGATCCTCGGGCACGATCCAATTGGAGGAGAGCCGGGTTGCTCCCTTGATCGCCACCTTCCCGACAGCATCCGACGTTATTCCCAGGACCAGCGGAAGCCGCCCAGTCTCCAGACCCGAGGGCCGGCGTTTCAGCAGTGCCTCCGCCCGCAGCGCAGGGTCCTGCTCAGTCAGGCCCGGCTCCAATGCCGAGGAGCGACGGGGAGGTTCGGGATCGGAGATCCAGCCTCCTCCGATAGTCTCCACCGGACTGTAGCTGCGCAGCACAAAACGATCTCCTCCTCGTGCCACCGTGGGCGTTTCCAACAGGAGACGCACCGGGCCGGCCTGCCCCGGAAGGAGTGGCGTCCGGAGTCGGACACGCGCCAGGACTTCGGCGGATCCAAGATGAACGCGCACTCTACCCCGATGCGAGAGTTGGCGTGCAGCCGACGGGACCAGGGTCACCATGGCATCAACCACCGTGGTGGCGGCCCATGGCTCATTCTCGCGAACCAGGACGTCGCCTCGGTGAATGTCTTCCCGCTCGATGCCGGCGATCCCCACCGCAGTGCGCGCTCCCGGCACGCTGCGCTCGATGTCGCTGCCGTGGTTCTGGATAGTCCGCACTCTGCCCACTCGTCCGGAGGGGAGCACTCGTACCATATCGCCCCGGGTCAGGCTGCCCGACCAGGCAGTGCCGGTCACCACCGTCCCCACCCCTGCCACCGAGAGGGCGCGATCGATGGGAAGCCGGAACAGGTCATCGAGGGGACGCGAAGGCAGCCCCCTCGCCAATTCCCGGATCCGCTCGCGCAACTCACCGATACCGTCGCCCCGAGTCGCGGAAACGATGATCGGCGCGGCAAAGGACACCGGTCCTTCCGAGAGCCACTCGCTTACTTCGAGCGCCACCATCTCGGCCCACTCGCGCTCGACCGCATCGGCCTTCGTGATGACTGGAATGCCGGCCGGTATTCCCAGTTGCTGCACCACGGCGAGGTGTTCCCGGGTCTGCGGCATGATTCCCTCGTCCGCGGCCACGACCAGCAGGACGAGATCGATCCCAGCCGCGCCTGCCACCATGGTTCGCACCAGGTCCTCGTGGCCCGGGACATCGACTACCCCGGCGGTGATGCCATCGCCGAGGTCGAGTGCCGCGAAGTGGAGGTCGAGGGTGATGCCCCGCCGCTGTTCCTCTGCCAGCGGATCCATCCGGCGTCCGGTGAGTGCCTCCAGCAGGGTGGACTTGCCGTGGTCGATGTGCCCCGCCGTCCCGATGATCATGCGGCGCTCCAGCTGCGGGCGCACCAGAACTCGAGGCCGGGCAATTCGGCGCCTTCTCCCAGGTGATACCTGATGTAACGGGCGACCAGGCGGCGGTGGGCAGCGGCGTGACGCTCGTCGAGCGTCGGCACTGCATCATCACCGGACAGCAACGCCTCGAGATCCGCGCGATCCGATGCAGGCAGCCGGGCGGTCTTTCGCTCCCCGGCACAGCGGGCACACAAGGCACCTCCATCCTCCGCACTGAACGCCATCGGCCCTTCGGCTCCGACCGGGGCACCGTCCCGGGCGCAATCCTCGAGGGAGGGCGCGAATCCCAGGATCCCGGCGAGGCCCCAAAGCAGCTTGATGCCGAGCGCCGCGACTTCGGGGGTCGGGGCGTCCTCGAGCTGGCTCAGGGCGAGGTCGAGAAACTGGTAGATCTCGGGATGGGGATCGGCGGGCGCAAATCGCAGCGTCACTTCGGCGAGGGCGGACGCTGCAGCGTAGCGGTCCATGTCGCGGGCCAATGCGACATGGAGCCGCTGCAGATCGAACGCGGTCAGGATGTGAAGGTCGCGCCGCTCGGAGATGATGATGTGAGCCTGCCCCAGGCTCAACAACTGCATCGCTGCCCCGAACCGGCTCCGGGGACGCAGCGCCCCTTTGGCGATCACCGACTGCACGCCGTGATCCCGGGTAGCCAGCCGGACGATTTTCGACGTCTCGCCGTAGCGGATGGTCGAGAGCACCACGGCGGGGGTGGAGACCAGAGGCATAGAGGGAAACTAACTCCCGATACCTCCCTGCCGCCGCTCTAGGGCGAGGGCGGAATCTGACTCGTTGTGGCGCCCACCGGGCACTCACCCAGGGGAATCGTGCCGCTTTCCGAAAGGTCGGTGCGGAGGACATGCGCCACTCCCGGCGTGCCGCCGGCGCAGGGACCAGTCTCCAGGGCGTAGATCCGGCCTTTGCTATCCACCTGCACCGCGGAGTTCGACGGAATCGGCACGCCATCTCCTGCTCCGTGGAGGACACGGCTGTTCTGGGTATCGAAGGTCATGACCCCTTCGTCATAGGAGCTGATGTATACCCGGCCGGTAAACGCGGTGAGCGGGCCGGGGGCGCGGCCGAATCCACCGAAGTTGCCCAGCTCGACCCGGTCCACCGGATCGATGACCGAGAGGCGTCCCCGGTCCGTGCTGGCGTACCCGCCGGTATTCATGATGTAGATCAATCCGTCCGGAGACACTGCGGCACCAAGTCCCGCATTGCCCGGTCCCGGCAGCGGGATGGAATCGATGCCAGGAGCCCTCGCATTGGTGACGGGATCGATGACGGTAATCCAGCTCTCCCCCGCAACGGCGAAGTTCACCAGGTTTCCGTTGATCACGAAAATGCGTCCCCGGGTATAGACCACGCCCTGGGGGAAGACGCCCACTTCTACACTCGCGGTATCACCGGTCAGGTAGTTGACCTTGGTGACCGTGTTGAGATTGGGATTCGCCACGTAGGCGATCGAATCGTCCACGATGGCGGATCCGGTTGCACCGGAATTCGCCTCGAGCGGAATGGTCCGGGCCACGGTGCCGTTGATCAGATCCACCACCACAACGGCGTTGTCGAGCCCCATCGGGACAATGGCGACGCCGTTGAGCGCGCTCACGTTGACGGGAGTCCCGCTGACGCCCCCCAGGGGAACCGTGATCGCGGCGCTAGGATCATCGACCGGCACCACGCTGAGGCTCACTTCCGTGCTGTTCACCACGAGAAGTACTTCGGTGGCCGGCGGCGACGGCGCGCTGGTATCGGCGCAGGCAGATATGGCTGCAAGAGTGGCGACGAGAGCGGTGAGGCGTTTCATGGCGTTCCTGCGGTGAGCGTGAGAGTGAAGCTGCGACCTGGGCTGGGGAACCCGGCGATGAATTCGGCACGGCGATCGGTGATGTCGTGAACTTCGCCGCGCAGGAGAAGGAACTGAGTGATACGGCGCTCGATCGCGGCGTCGAGGAGACCGAACGCGGGGAGCGGATTGATGCCCGAGCTGTTGGGGTAGCGGATCCCGACATAGTGCCAGCGCGCGTCGAACGACCAGGGCCCCGGTTGCCAGAGGAGCCCGGCCTCGGCGGTGCCCAGCGGGCGATACAGCACCTGCGAGCCGTTCGGCACATCGCGCGTCACCGATGCGACGGTCCCTGAAGCGGTGACGGTGAGCTTGGTAAAAGGCCGCACCGAGAGACCGGCTTCGCCTCCCTGGCGACGCACATCGAAATTCTGCGGCGTCCACACGAAACCGTAGGCCGGGCTCAAGCCCCAGAGCACCATGTCACCCACGCGACCCTTGAAGGCGCGCACCGACAGCTCGGCGCCGGCGAGCACACCGAGTTCCTGCCGCACACCCGCCTCGATCTCCCAGCGGACTCGCTCCGGCCGAAGATCGGGGTTGAGCCGCACTCCATTCCCTTCCCGGAAGAAGAGATCGGCGAGGACCGGAACCGTGACCCCGTTGCCGAATCCCGCCGTGATTTCAGTACCGGCGTGCTGCCAGGCGAGATCGGCCCGTGCAGAAACGATCGGAGCGGACAGATTGGTCCACATATCCATTCGTACAACTGGCGAGATGCTGAAGGACTCGGCCCCACGAGGGCGGAGCCGGGCATCGAGGCGGATTGCCCCCGAGGTAAACCGGGCGTCATCCGCAATCCGATCACCGGAGAATCGATCGTGCCGGCCTTCGATCCTGGTGCCCACGTCGCCCGAGAGCCCCGCCAGCTTCACCTGCCAACTGGTCCCCAAACCAGCCGAGACGCCTATCCCCTTGGTCGAGGCATCGTAGGGCGCGCCCACCGGGGGCGACGCGTCCCGATAGGTGCTGGACAACCACTGGAGTGAACCGCGGAACTCGACGGCCTTCGTGGTTCGAAAGCCCAGCAGAACGGAGCGATCCACCGCCTGAGCCGTGGGCGTCGGGTTGGTCACCGGACCGGGGAGCCCGCGATCGGAAGCAGTGCCTCGCAGAGTGAAATCTCCGCCGAGCGACAACCGGCCGTTGAAGCTCCAGATCCCGCCGCCGGCATTCTGCCGATCGGCCTCTCCCGAGCCGCGCACCGGCGGCACGTCGTAGGCGTAGCCATTGGGGAGCCATTCATGAGCCAGGAACAGCGTCGCAGGCCCGGCACTGCCCGCGCCGGAGAGATTGGCCGCGCTGTAAGAGGAGAGACTGCCGGAGACCTGGGGAGCGAAGTGCCGCCTGGTCTCCACGTTGATGACTCCCGAGATCGCCCGATTCCCTTCTCTTGGGCCTTGAGCACCCGGGACCAGCGTCACCCGCTCGACACCTGAAGTGGGAATCCGGCTCAGGTCGGCGCGACCGGTGAAGGGATCATTCACGGGGAAGCCGTCGAGCAGGACGAGAACCTCGTCCGGCGCTCCGCCCCGAACCTGAGGCTCCGCGGCACCGCCGGCGCCACGCCGAATCGCGATGCCCTCCCATCCGTCGAGCGCCTGGCCCAGGTTGCGGCCCCGGCGGCGCAGGAACTCTCCGCTGGCGGTGAGACCGGCACTGCTCGCCGCCATCACGGTGATGGTGTCCAGCTCGACCGCTCGCGCCGCCAGACGGATCTCGATCTCCTGCGACAAGCCGGGCAACACATCAACTCCGCGCTGGGAGGGAGCGTACCCGACTCGCCGCACCCGCAGCTCATACCGACCGGCGTCCAGCGACCCGAACAGGAAGGTTCCGTCTCGACCCGTGGTGGTGAGGAACCCACCGATTGCGACATCGACTCCGGAGAGCGGATCGCCCGATTCGGCATCCAAGACCCGCCCGCGTAACTCGGCGGGCGCCTGGCCGAAGAGCATTCGGGGAACCAGGGCGAGCAAGCCGAGCGCCGTGAGGTATTTCATCGGCGCTTCTCGACCGGCCGGAGTGGAACGACCTGCGGTGACCCATCAGTCCACGGGATCACCGCGACCGGCCAGTCGAACACCCGGGCCACGACGGCTTCGGTCAGCACTGCGTCGGGGCGACCCTCGGCTGCCACCCTGCCCTCCTCCAGCAGCAGCATTCGATCGGCGTATCGCGCGGCCAGATTGAGATGGTGGGTGACGACGATCGCGCCCAGCCCGGTCCCGACCAGCTCCCGGATCAGCTCGAAGACTTCCATCTCGTGCCGGACATCGAGTGCCGCGGTCGGCTCGTCCAGCACCAGCGCCTCGGGCTCCTGCGCGAGGGCGCGGGCCACCCGGGTGCGTTGCCATTCCCCGCCCGACAGCGTGTCGATCCGGCGATCGGCGAGACCCAGCACATCCGCCCGCTTCAGCGCCCGCTCCACCGCGCTCCAGTCCTGAGCCCGCGGCGGCGCGATCGGCCCAAGATGCGGGTAGCGGCCCAGGAACACCGACTCGCGGACCCGGAGCGAGAACGCCGGCTCTTCACGCTGCGTCACCACGCCGATCACCCGGGCCAATTCCGACTCTTCGCCAGTCGCCGATCGGCCTTCCGTTGATCCGTACCGAACCGGACCCGGAACGCACCACACCGAGCAGAGTCTGTAACAGCGTGGTCTTGCCGCTGCCGTTGGGACCGACCACCGCGACCAGCTCGCCCTTGGCGAGGGTGAGACTCACGCCATCGAGCGCGCGGCGCGCGGCTCCCGGATACTGCACCGCGAGATTCTCGGCGGAGATGATCATGCGAGGGTCCGGCGCAGGAGCAGGGCGAAGAGCGGAACGCCGACCAGTGCCGTCACCACTCCGACCGGCAGCTCCAGAGGCCGGACTACGGTGCGAGCCAGCGCATCGGCCAGAACCAGGAAGGCACCACCGGCGAGAAACGCGACCGGCAGGAGGGTTCGATGCAGCGGCCCCCACAGCCCTCGCACGGCGTGCGGCACGACGAGGCCAACGAATCCGATGATGCCGCAGGTCGAGACCCCAACGGCGGTGAGCAGCCCGGTGGACAGATAGACCAGGCGCTTCGTGCGCTCCAGCTCCACGCCGAGGTGTTGCGCCGAATCCTCGCCGAGGGCGAGAAGGTCGAGGGCGCGGGCATTGGCGAACAGGATTGCCAGTGGAATGGTCGCGTAGAGCGTGAAGGTGCCGAGCGCCTGCCACGAGGCGCCGCCGAATCCGCCCAGCAGCCAGAGAAAGGCGTTACGCAGCTGGCTGGAGTCGGACAACGCGATCACCGCACTCATCACCGCCACCGCAAAGGCTCCGACCACCACCCCCGCGAGGAGCAGCACGCGCACGTCCATACGCCGGCCTTCGACCAGGCTCAGGCGATAGACGAGTGCGATGGCAAGCATCGCCCCCGCGAATGCAGCGAGCGGAACGCTGAGGCGGCCTCCGCCCCCGAGCGAGATGGCGAGGACGGCGCCCAGTCCCGATCCCCCGGAAAGACCGAGGAGATAGGGATCGGCGAGGGGATTCCTGATCATCGCCTGGAGCGCACCGCCGCAGACGCCCAGACTGCCACCCACCGCGAAGGCAAGCAGGACCCGGGGCACTCGCAGCTCGCGCACGATGGAAGCGGAAGGAGAAGCGGGGTTCACCAGTCCCTCCCACACTTCTGAGGGACGGAGTGATACGGCTCCCGCCAGAATGCCGACGGCGAATGCTCCCAACGTGACTGCCCCGAGCCAGAGGCCGCGCGATTTCATGGGCCTCGATGGATGAGGGAGGTGAGCTGGGTAATGGCTTCCGGTGCGCGGGGGCTCGGCCGGTTGTAGGCCGAATTGGTCACGCGCACGAATCGCTTTTCCCGAATGGCGCGCACCGGTCGCCACTCGGGACGCTCCGCAAAGGCGGGGGTTCCCTCACCAGTGACAAAGACCAGGTCCGGATCGCGGCTGACCACGGCCTCGACGCTGACCTGGGCGGAGGAAGCTTGAACGTCGGCGAACAGATTGCGGCCACCGGCCCGCTCGACCAGCTCACTCAGGAAACTTCCCGCTCCCACCGTCATCGGCGGCTGATCCCAGACCAGAATCAGCACCTTGGGACGCGAGGCGGAATCGGAGTTGACCGTTACCCGAGCCAGCGCGGAGTCGAACGCTGACGCCATGGAGTCGGCCGAGAACACCCGACCGGTCAGGCGTCCAAGCATGGCGGAGACCCGATCCACGTCGGCCAGGCGGTCGACACTCATCTGGATGACCGGGATCTGCAGGCGGCGGAGTGCAGAGGCCGCTTCGGCATTCTGTGCCGAGCGATAGAGCACCACGAGGTCGGGATGTTGGGCGACGATCGCCTCGACGTTGGGACGAATGCCGTCTCCCAGATTGGGGACCTGAGCCGCGGCGGGCGGATAGTCGCACCATGCGGTGCGTCCGACGAGGCGGGGTCCGGCGCCGATCGCGAAGAGCAGCTCGGTTGTGGCGGGGATCAGGGAGACCACTCGGTGGGCCGGTTCCGCGAGCCGCACCGTGTCACCAGCATCGTCAACTACCTGGAGGCGTCCGACTGAGCTCTGGGAAGATGCGCACGCGACGAGCACCACAGCCACCAGGGCCGTGCAGTGCCGAATGCTGAATCGCCGCCAGAAGCGCATAAACAAGTCGCCCATGTCTCAGAGGAAGACATGGGCGGACGGTTCCGGGAGCGGTCGTCGCGCCACCGTTCCCTCCCCCGAGGGTGTTGCGGGTGGCACGAGCACAGAGGTCTCCTGGCTTCGGGCCCTCACTCGCCTTCCCGGGAAATCCCAGTGGCATCAGAGTGAGGAAATGTGCGCCCGTTACAGTGGCGGGGCCGCGCCGGATTTGCACCGGCTTCCGAGCATCTGCGCTCGCAGCGCAAGCAATTGTCGGACGGGCAATCTTAGGCCGGTTCGCGACCGCCCGCAAGATGTGCCGCCAGCTCGCTCTTGAGGCGGGCGCGTTCCGCAACGTAGCCGGCCCACTCTTCTGCGGTGACTTCGTGCTCCCGTCCGGCGTAGCGCGCGTCCAGCCGGGCCAGCTGATCGACCAGCGGGTTGGTCACCGGCGCGGCAAGAGGAATCGCGAGGTTTCGACGTCGGACGATGAGAAATCCCGCGACGAACGCCGTACCCACCAGCGTCACCAGCAGCGGCAGCAGCCATTGCGCCTGGGTCGAAGCGAACACCAGCTCGACCTTGGCACCCGGAATCACTGATCCGGTCCAACGCCGGAACACCCGGCCTTCGATCCGTTCGGTGTCGGCTGGGATCAGGACACCGCGCTGGTCCGCCGTGGATTCTTCGACCAGCAGATTCAGGGTCTCGATGGTATCGCTGATCGGGAAGCTGACCCGGTTCGCTTTGGTCGGCAGAAGGTAGGAGAAGATCACCCGCTTTTCGCCCGGCGCGATCGGCGCATCGAGCGTGACGCTGTCATGAGTGAAGCGCACCGCCTCGGGCGAGAAGTCCCCGTTGCCGGCCTGGAATCCCACCGCCTCTGGCGGTGTTGCCGCGCTCCACGAGGTGGACAGCGTATCCGAGGCCACTCGGGTCAACGTCGTGCGATTCTCCAGCACCACGATTTCCAGCACGGCGCGCCCCCCAGCGGCACCCGGACGACTCACCACGACGTGGCGCGAGGCGGTGACCACGGGTGCCGAGGACGACGTGTCGGACACGATGAGGACCAGCGCCGTATCCGGCAGGGTCGAATCGGTGTGTACCGGCGGGGAGAAGTACTCGATGCCCGCGAAGCGGGCACTCAGCAGGAAGATGGCCGAGGTGTCGGCCGCGAACCGGAAGTGAAAGCCGCCCCGCGAGTCGGTGAGAGTCGAATCGAGGGGACCCTGCACCTCCCGGCCAACGCGGTGCAACACGACATTGGCGCGCGGCACCGGGATCGAGTCCGATCCCCGTACCTGGATCACTCGGCCGCCGGCACGCGCAGTCCCCTGGGCGGCGAGCCCAGTGGGTGCCAGGATGAGACAACAGACCAGCGGCAGCTTACGGATTGAACTTGCCGAAATCCTGGGGGTCCATCTTCTCGAGGTAGGCGCGCAACCGTTCGGCATCGAGGCCCGGATCGGGTGGCTGGTCGGACGATTCGACGCTGCCTTGTTCCAGCAGCGAGGCATCGGTGAAGATGGGTGCATTGAGCCGCAGGGCTAGCGCGATGCTGTCCGACGGCCTCGCGTCCACCTGGTAAATCTGGTCGTCTCGTACCAGCAGCAGCTCGGCGAAGTAGGTCTTGTCCTTGAGGGCACTGATTACCACCTTGCCGACGCCGGCACCGAGCCCGACGATGATCTGCTTCAGCAGGTCGTGGGTCATGGGGCGAGGAGGCTTGAGGCCCTGCAATTCCATCGCGATGGCGCTGGCCTCAGCCGGACCGATCCAGATCGGTAACACCCGCTCGCCGTCCTTCTCCCTCAGGATCACCACCGGCGTATTGGTGGTACGGTCCAGTCCAAGGTGCGCGACAATGACTTCAATCATCGTGTCAGCGTATTGCCCGAAGCAGCGCGTCGACTCGGTCGGTGCGCTCCCAGGTGAAAAAGTCCACTTTCTTCCCACCCACCTTGCCCCGGTACGGCTTACGGCCGAAGTGCCCGTACGCGGCAGTGGGCCCGTAGATCGGCTTGCGTAACCCGAGTGCCGCGATGATGCCACGCGGGGTCAAGTCGAATACTTCACGCACCACCCGCTCCAGTGCCTCGTTCGGCAGGCTGGAAGTACCGAAGCTGTCTACCAGCACCGAGACCGGCTCGGCCACGCCGATGGCGTAGGCCAGCTGCACTTCACAGCGCTTGGCGAGCCGAGCCGCGACGATGTTCTTCGCTACCCAGCGCGCAGCGTAGGCCGCGGAGCGATCCACCTTCGAAGGATCCTTGCCGCTGAAGGCGCCGCCGCCATGACGCGCCATGCCGCCGTAGGTGTCTACGATGATCTTGCGGCCGGTGAGCCCCGCGTCACCATGGGGACCACCGATCACGAAGCGACCGGTGGGATTGATGAGGAACTTGACGCCCCGTGACTCCAGCCCCTGCTCCTCCAGCACCGGACGGATCACTTCATCGATGACCGTCTGCCGGATCGTGGACTGGCGCAGCTCGCGGCGACCTACCCGCTCGGCATGCTGAGTGGAAACCACGACCGTCCGGGCTCCCAGCGGGCGAGCGCCTTCGTATTCCACCGACACCTGGCTCTTCCCATCGGGCCGAAGCCACTCGATCGGCCGGTGGCCATTGAGGCCCTTGCGCACCGCCGCCAGCCGCTCGGTGATCCGATGGGCCAGCATGATGGGCAGCGGCATCATCTCGCGGGTCTCATTGGTGGCGTAGCCGAACATCATGCCCTGATCGCCGGCGCCTTCGCGATCAACGCCCATCGCGATGTCGGGAGATTGTCGATCGATCGAGGTGAGTACGGCGCAGGTACGCCCGTCGAGGCCGTACGACGCATCGGTGTAGCCGATCTTCAGCACCGTATCCCGCACCAGGTCCGGGATGTGGACATAGGTGGTGGTCGTGATCTCGCCGGCCACCACGGCCATACCCGTGGTTACCAGGGTTTCGCAGGCGACCCGCCCGTTCTTGTCGTCCGCCAGGATGGCGTCGAGCACCGCGTCGGAAATCTGGTCCGCGACCTTGTCAGGATGGCCTTCGGTGACTGACTCGGAGGTAAAGACATGACGGGCGGTGCGGGCCATGCGGAAAAGCTCCTCGCTTTGAGAGTCCTGATATTCGGTCTTCAGAACGGCAAGCTAGTATTGCGCTTCCCTCGCGGCAACATGCGCGTTACTAGAGCAGCCGTACGTCGATGTAATCCTTGACCGCCTCCCGCAAAGCGGCGGTAATCGCCGCCGGGCGGTCGGCTTGGAGCGCGATTCGGGCGGCCTGTTCCGCGACAGCGAGCGGCACGGTCCGCACCACCCACTTGAGGAGGGGAAGTGAGGGCGGCGCCACGCTGAGAATGCGGTAGCCCAGCCCCATCAGCAGGACGGCGGAGAGCGGATCGGAGGCCATCTCCCCGCAGACGCTGACACCGATCTCATGCTGGCGGCCGGCATCCAGGATCATCTTGAGCTGCCGCAGAATGGCCGGATGATGCGGCGTGAAGCGCTCGGCGAGCCGGGCATTGCCCCGGTCCACCGCCAGAGTGTACTGGACCAGGTCGTTGCTGCCCACACTGAAGAAGGCGCTGTGCGGGGCGAGCAGATCGGCCATGAGCGCAGCCGCCGGCGTCTCGATCATGACACCGATCGGAACTGAAGCCGCCGCCCGAACTCCGGAGCGGGCCAGGGCGAGCGCCTCCTCGAGCATCATGTCCTTGGAATCGAGCAGTTCCTCCAGCCGGGTCACCAGCGGCAACATGAGCTGCAGCTTGCGGGTGGCCGCGGCCCGCAGCACCGCGCGCAGTTGAGGGCGAAAGATCTCCGGATGGTCGAGACAGACCCGGATCGAACGCCAGCCCAGGAAGGGATTGGCTTCCTGTGGAGCGCGGAACGCGGCGGGGAACTTGTCGCCCCCCAGATCGAAGCTCCGGATTACTGACAGGGAGGCCGGGGAACGAATCGCTGACCCGCAGGAAGTAGTCGGTCTGCTCGTCTTCGGTAGGCAGCGAGGTGCGCCCGGTGATCAGGAACTCGGTCCGGAGCAGGCCAACACCCTGCGCGTCGTTGCGTGCCGCCGCGACGATCTCATCCGGCAAGTCCACGTTGCCCATGAGGATCAGCGCAACGCCGTCCGGCGTGATCGCAGGCTGGGCTACCGCGGCGTCGAGCTCGAACTGCAGCTTCTGGCGCCGGGAGAGCTGGGCCCGGGCCAGCTCCATCTCGGAGCGGGTTGGATCGATCAGGATCGTGCCGCTCTGCCCGTCCAGCAGGAGAGTCGTCCCGCTCTTGATCAGGTCGAGCGCGCCCACCGCCCCCATCACCGCCGGCAGGCCCAATGAGTGGGCCAGGATCGCGGCGTGAGAGGTTCGAGTGCCTTCCTCGCTCACCAGCGCGAGCACGTGGTCGCGATCCAGCTGCACCGTAAGGCCGGGAGACAGTTCCCGGGCCACCACGATGACTTGCTCCCCTGCCGGTAACTGGAGCAGGTCGTCTACCTGCTTGCCCAGCAGTCGCTGCAGCACGCGGATCTGGATCGCGGCAAGATCGGCGAGACGATCCCGCAGCATCGCCTCCCCGGAATTGACCCACAGCGCGCGAGTCTCCAGGGCCTTGAACTCGTAGGCCGTTTCCGCGCTGAGCTGGTTCTGCCGGATCAACCGCTCGACATCATCCAGCACCTCCGTGTCCTGTACCATCAGGATCTGGGCGTCGAAGATGTGCGATTCTTCCCGTCCGGCGCGCTGCAGTACCCGGTCGCGCAGGGAGCTCAGGGTCTCCACCACGGCTGCCACCGCCTCGTGCAGCCGGGCTACCTCGGAGTCGGCCTGGTCGGGAGTGATGCCGCGGTTGGGCACATCCGGCACATCGAGCCGCACGATGAGGGCCGGCCCGAAGGCGACTCCGGGCGAGACCCCGATTCCCTGAATTGTGCGGCTTTCGTCGGTCACTGTTCACCAAACCCAGTCGCCACCAGGGCGGCCAGCGCTTCGACCGCCTTCTCGGCATCGGGCCCGTCGGCCTTGAAGGTGAGGATACTGCCGCACTCGGCTGCCAGCATCATGACCCCCATGATGCTCTTGCCGTTTACCGAGACGTCGTCGCGGGCGACTTCGATGTGCGAATGGAAGGTACTGGCGAGCTTCACCAGCGCCGCCGCGGGGCGGGCGTGCAATCCCAATGGATTGACCACAGTCGCATCGCGAGTCGTCACCCTACCCTCCACGCCCAGATTGCCGCGAGACTCAACGTCAGCAACGCAAAGCGGACCGCCGGGAGCGAGAGTCCCGAACCGCCAGCTCCCCAGCAGTCCGAACAGCATGACGCCGAGTGCCAGCAGGACCTCGGGGAGCGGGAAGGGTTCGAGGAGCCACCGCCCGGCCACCGCCAGCGCCATTCCTACCGCGGCACCGGCTGCCAGGCCGACGCGGTCGGCCGCCGCCGGCAACCACGACGCTCCGATGGCTCGGCCAACATTGATGCCGGAGGCGAGGCCGGTACGGAGCGCCCAGACGCTGATCGCGAGGCGAATCCCATTGTAGACCAGCAGAAATGTTGCGGTCGCCAGGAGGGCGTGGCCTAGTGCCACCCCGATCATGGCCACTCCGATCAGTGCCGGTAACACGCCAGCCCAGAAGAGCCGGTCTCCCAGCGAACCGAGCGGCCCGCAAAGCGCGGTGCGCAGCCGGCTGATCTGGTGTCCCGGTACCGCTTCGTACTCGGCCCGAACGCTGGCTCCCAACGCCAACCCCGCGATGTAGGGGTGGCTATTGAAGTACTCGGCGGAGCGCACCACCGCCTCGGAGTAGCGCGAAGGGTCGGCCGACTTGAGATCGTCGAGTACCGGCGTTGCGGCGAAGCCCATTCCCACTCCGAGCATGCGCTCGTAACTCCAGGCTCCCTGGACCGCCAACAACCGCAACAAGGCGCGCAGTTTCCCGGTCATCGGACCAGGCTCAGCAGGAGTCCGAGCCCTGCCCCGGCCGCGAGCCAGCGAATTCGGGCGCCCCGCCCCGCGCTCCGCAGCGCACCTCCCGCGGCCGCAGCGAGGCCGGCCCCGATCGCGACCACGGTCACGATGCGAAGACTCGGCAGCATGGGGATTCGCGCGCCGACGGCGACCGCGGTCGCCAATGAAACGGCGGTAAGCCCGAAGCTGCGCATTAGGTCTCGGGCCAGACCGGCGTATTGCAGCCGCGCGATGGTGCGGGTTTCTCCCGCCGCGAGCCCCGCGGCGTTGCGCTGGATCGAACGGGCGTTGTCTTCCCGGATCCATTGCAGGCTCCAGCCACCCAGCATCGCCGCGAGCAGCCCGATCAGGACCGCGGGGCCCAGTGCTGCTTCCCACGGTTGGCCGGCGGCGAAGGCAACCGCACCGACGGTAGCCGGGCCGTAGTCGGGATAGCGCGAGGCGCCGACCGGCAACACGTCGAGCGCGAAGAGCTCCATCACGAGGGCGACCCGCACTCCGCCCTCGAGATCTCCCATCAACGCCGCGGTGACCGTACCGGCGATCAGCGGCCGGGAGATCATCGCCTGGGGCCAGCTCACCAGATCCACGCCGACGGCCGTGCCCCAGGCCAGCAGGAACGCGAGGGTCCCGCCATGCAGCGGGTTCACCGCAGCGCCTCGAGCGGCACCGGCGAGGTGGTCGGGAGATCCTGCGCGGTCACCCGAGTGCCGGACGCCTCCAGCGCCTCCAGCGATTTGAACTCATCGTCGGTGAGGTAGACATACGGGAGCCGCAGGCTCCGACCCGGCTTGTGATGCAATCCGCCCAGGTTGACCTCCTCCACCGGCGGGGCCTTCTGCCGGAATGCGACCATTGTCGGGATGTCGGCCGTGAGCACGATGCCGGGTCGAGGATCGGCGCGCCACTCAGGCGCCAGGCGCGCGGCCTCGATCACACTGGCGAAGAATACTTCGACCTCGGGTGGCACTCCCATCCGGTAGAGGTCCCGCTCCCAGTCGCTGGCGGCCACCTGATCATCCACCAGCGCGATGAACCCCACGTCGAGCGGGCGACCCCATCCGATGACCACCTGGCCATGGATCAGGCGGTCATCGATGCGATACAGCACGAGGGACATCAGCGGGTCCGGATTGCCTCGCCGCCCTTGGTCGCTGCGCGCCGCGCAGCCTCCTCGGCGGATAGCACCGCGATGAAACACGAAGTCCACCAGCATCGGCAGATTGACGCCGGTCACCACCGGCAGCTCCGCCTGCGAGCGATGGGCTCGCATTGCCGCGAAGAAACAGGACCCACTGGGCAGATCCACGAATACCACCGCGGGTCCGTCCCCCACTGCTTCGGCCAGCCTCCGCTCGATCGACTCGGGATCGCACCCGGTGTTGGAGACCGGAACCAGTACGCCGGTAATGCCGCTGATCTGCTCGGCGGCCTGGACCATCGCGGCAGCCAGCCCGCCGTGGGAGACTACCACTCCCCGTAACCCGTCACTCATAGTCTTCCGCGAGATATTCGCGCACCCCCTGCTTCTCCTTCATCCGGCGGATCAGCCGTTCGTTGAACGCGGCGGCCACATCCACTCCGGAATAGCGGAGCAGCAGCATCATCGCGATCACCTCGGAAATGACCGTGATGTTCTTCCCCGGGTTGAGCGGGATCATCACCTTGGGAATGGTGACTTCGAGAATGGTGGTCTCCAGCTGGGCGAGGCCGGTGCGGTCGGCGTCCTGGGCCGACTCCCAGTCTTCCAGCTGGACCACCACTTCGATCCGTTTCTGCTGTCGCACCGCCCGCACCCCGAACAAGGCGGGAATGTCGATGAGGCCGATCCCGCGGATCTCCATGTGGTGGCCGGCCAACTCGTGACCCTGACCGATCAGGATGTCGCTCCCCCGCCGAGTTACTTGCACCACGTCGTCCGCCACGAGACGATGTCCCCGCTCGACCAGGTCCAGCACGCATTCGCTCTTGCCGATACCGGAACGGCCGACAAACAGGAGTCCAACCCCGTACACATCGGCGAGGGAGCCGTGCAGGGTGGTGCGCGGAGCAAAGGCCTCTTCGAGCAGCGGCTTGATCCGGCGGTAGAACTCCGCCGTCTTGAGCCGGCTCAACAGCAACGGCACCCCGCGAACCCGGGCCGAGTCGAGCAGCTCGCGGGGAATTTCCTGCCCCTTGGTCACGAAGACGCAGGGCAGGTCGAAGTTGAAGAACGCCTCGAGGCGCTGGCGTCTCTCTTCGGGAGTCAGAGAATTGAGATAGCTGATTTCGGTTTCGCCCAGGACGTGAAGCCGGCGGGGGGCGAAGCGCGTGGTGTATCCGGCCAGCGCCAGGCCGGGGCTCGCGACCTCGGAATCGGGAATGGGCCGGTCCAGCCCCAGGTCACCGGTCAGCGGAGAGAGCTGTAGCGGATCGGTCCGCCGCGACAGCAGGTCGCGCAGCGATATCGTCACACGACGTCCTTCAATGGGCGCCGCCCCTTCTTCCCCGGTTCGAACTTGTCGAGCTGGCGGCGGACTTTTTCTTCCGCCCGGTCCAGCGCCGTGCGGTGATCCTTCTCCTCACCGGTTCCGACGAAGATGTCGCCTCGGGAGATGTGCAGCCTGATTTCAACCTGCCAGAGGTTGGGAGCGACATCGAAGACAACAGCACCGTCCACCGGACGGTCCGCCAGGCTGCCCAAACGACCCAGGACTTCTTCGGCCCGGGTCCGCAATTCGTCGGAAATCTCGCAATGGCGAGCGGTGATGGTAGTCTGCATAGAGACCTCAACAGATGGTCAGAGGCTATCGGCTGTCGGCTATCGGTCTGGTCAGGTTCAACGGCTCGACTTCGGTTCCTGCGGTCCTCCGCCCCCGCCCACTGCCCCGAATGGCTGCCCAGCAATCCTTCGATCCAGCGCTCGGTCTGATCCGCCGCGGCGTCCCAGCTGAGCGATTCGGCAAAGCGGCGGGCGCCAACGCCGAGGCGATTCACCAGGGCCGGATCGCCCGCCAGTTCCACCATGCGGGCGGCCATCGCGTTCACGTCACCATGCGGCACCAGGAATCCGGTTTCCCCATCCCGAACCGAATCTCGCAGCCCCGGACTGTCGGAGGCTAGAGAGGGCGTGCCTGCCGCGGCGGCCTCGATGTTGGTGATGCCCCACCCTTCCTTGGGCGACGGGAACAGGTTGGCCCAGGTGCTCCGCAACAGATGCAATTTTTCCGCCTCGCTCACGAAGCCCCGGAACCGTACCGCGCCCTTCACGCGGAATTGCTCCGCGAGCGTGTTCGAGTCGAGGGCGGTCGGCCCCGGTCCCCGCGATATCCAGTTCGATGTCGGGTCGTTGCTCTCGCGCCACGGCCAGGGCCCGAATCGCAATATCCACGCCCTTGTAGCGTCGCAGTCGCCCTACATAAAGGAAAGATGGCGGTGCGGTGCGAGCCACGGACGGGTCGGGTCGGAAGGCATTCGCAGTCGATGCCGGGACGGATCACGGTGATCTGATCCCGGGGAACTCCTCGCGCCACGAGGTCATCTCGGGTGCTGTCGCTGATGGCGTGGAATCCCGCTCGACGGTATGCCGACGGGTATGGGCCGCTCCAGCAGCCAGACCAGCGCCGCCATGGGCCACGGGGCCTCCTGAAATACCGTCGCGCCGAACAGGTGGGGAATGATGACACCCAGCGGAAGATCGGTGAGTCCGGCCAGGAAGAGCGGGATCTTGTTGATGTCCTCGATCACCACATCGGGTCGTTCGGCCCGGAGCACGCGACGGACCGCTCCCCTTCCGTGCAGGGCGAAACTGTTGCGCTCGCCCGGTGCGCTGAACCTCGATGCCATCCAGCATGGCACGCGGAGCACAACCCCGCCAGCCCGAGGCGACCAGCCGGATCCGGTGCCCTCGCGCCGCCAGACGACCGAAGATCTCGAACAAATGGATCTCGGCACCACCCGCATGGGGATTTTCCCGGTCCTGCCAGTTCACCAGCAGGATGTTCACAAGCGACCCAGCGAATGAGCGATCCGGTCCAGCACACCGTTGATGAAGGCCGGAGCCTTCGCACCGGCGAACCAGTGCGCCAGTTGCACCGCTTCGTTGATCACGACCTTGGGCGGTTCTTCTCCCAGGCGCAGCTCGTAGGTCGCGAGACGGAGAATGTTCCGCTCCACGGTGCCGATCCGGCTGAGCCGCCAGTTATCGGCCGCGGCCTCGGTTTCCCGGTCCAGGCTCTCCGCCGCCGCGACCACTCCGGTCGCGAGTGCCTCGGCGCGATCGAAGACCAGCGGGTCGGGGCCGGTGAGTCGCGCCAGCCGAGTCGCGGTTTCCGATATCGGCAGGTTGCCGGTCAGCTCCCACGCGTAGAGCATCTGCAGCGCACGGGCCCGCGCCTTGGTCTCCGCTCTAAGCACGACTGGCTCGAATCTGCGCCAGCACGTCGGCCGCCGTGAGCGCCGCCTCGGCCGCTTCGTGTCCCTTGTTCCCCGCGGCACCGCCGGCGCGAGCCAGCGCCTGGTCCAGGTCATCGGTGGTGAGCACGCCGAACCCCACCGGAATGCCGGTCCGGACTGCGACCTCATTGAGCCCGCGCGCGGCCTCGCCTGCGACATAATGGAAATGCGCCGTCTCGCCACGGATCACCGCCCCAAGTGCCACGATGGCGGCGTAACGTCCGCTCTCCGCCGCCACCGAGGCAGCGGCACCCAGCTCGAATGCGCCGGGCAGCCAGATCACGTCCACGTCCGCCTCTGCAAGACCAGCTTCCCGGCAGCACGCGAGCGCCCCTTCGAGCAGCTTCGCCGTCACGAGCTCGTTGTAGAGACTCACCAGGACCGCGACACGCCCGATGGCGCGCAGCCGGCCACGGAATTCGGCCACGGATCAGTGAGTGAGGAGATGCCCGAGCTTGTCCCGCTTGGCGTCGAGGTAAGCCCGGTTCTGGAGGTTGGGATCGGTGACGAGCGGAATGCGCTCCACGATTTCGAGGCCGTACCCCTCGAGGCCGACCAGCTTGCGGGGATTGTTGGTCATGACGCGGATGGACGAAAGTCCCAGGTCCCGGAGGATCTGGGCGCCGATTCCGTAGTTCCGAAGATCCGGTGCGAAACCCAGCTTCTGATTGGCCTGCACCGTATCCGCGCCGGCATCCTGCAGGGCGTAGGCCTTGAGCTTGTTGAGCAGCCCGATGCCCCGCCCTTCCTGGTCGAGGTACACGATGACGCCGGCCCCGGCCTCGCCGATCTTCTGCATCGCGAGGCTCAACTGGAGCCCGCAGTCGCAGCGCTCGGAGCCGAAGACGTCTCCGGTGAGACACTTGGAGTGCATCCGCACCAGGATGTCGGGCTTGCCCGCGACATCGCCCATCACCAGTGCCACATGCTGGGCCTGATCCACGTCGTTGCTGTAGCCGATGATCTTGAACTCGCCGTACCGGGTCGGGAGCTTCGCCTCGGCGAGACGATGGACCAGCTGCTCCATCCGGAGCCGGTAGGCCACCAGCTGCGCCACCGTGACGAAGGTGAGCCCGTGCTCCGCCGCGAAGGCCTCGAGCTGGGGACGGCGCGCGCTCGACCCATCCTGATTGAGCACCTCGCAGATCACTCCGGCCGGATAGAGTCCGGCGAGCCGAGCCAGATCCACCGCGGCCTCGGTGTGTCCGACCCGTTGCAGCACGCCACCGGGACGGGCCCGCACCGGGTTCACGTGTCCCGGACGGCGCAGATCGGAGGGGACCGTGGCCGGATTGATGGCGACGTGAATGGTCTTGGCCCGGTCGGAGGCGGAGATGCCGGTGGTGACGCCGAAGCGATGATCCGCGTCGATGGTGACGGTGAACGCGGTCCGCATCGATTCGGAGTTCTGGCTCTCCATCTGCTGGAGACCCAACTGGTCGCACCGCTCGTGCGACAGGGCGAGACACACCCAGCCGCGGGCGTGGGTGATCATGAAATTGACCATCTCGGGGGTGACCAGCTCTGCCGCGCAGATCAGGTCGCCCTCGTTCTCCCGGTCCTCGTCATCGGCCACGATGATGAGTTTGCCGTTCCGGAGGTCGTCGATGGCCTGTTCGATCGTTCCGAAGGTCATGGTGTTAGCTGTTAGCTGAGCGTTAGCTGATTAGCTGTTAGCTATTTAGCTGATTGTCGTTAGCCGGAACGGCAGTTCGGTACTCGCTACTCTGTCCTCGGCGCCGTCGCGATTGAAATCGCGGCTCGGCGCGACGTCGCGTCGCGACGTGGCCTCCCCGAACTAGCGGCGCCTTTTTGGGGTTGCCAAGTTCGCACGAACCCAAGGGCCTACCGTGGCGCAGCCACGGGCTGCCGAGCCGCGACTTGAGTCGCGAGGCTCATGGCTGACGGCTCCCCCGTTCCCCCAGCAACTGCCTCGACGTACTTCCCGATCGTGTCCCCCTCCAAATGCACCCTATCTCCCGGCTGCCGCTGGCCCAGGGTCGTATGCTGTAAAGTAAACGGGATGAGGGAGACCTGGATCAAATTCGGCGCCGGTAAGGCGTTGACCGTCAGGCTGACCCCGTCCACCGTCACAGACCCCAGTGGAATAGAGACTTGCGCCACTTCGGCCGGGGCGCGGATGTCGAGGAGCCGGGCGTCCTGTTGCTGGCTTACCCGCTCCACGGTCCCAACACCATCAACGTGTCCCTGGACCAGGTGCCCGCCCAGTCGATCCCCGACCTGGAGGGCGCGCTCCAGGTTCACGCTGCGGCCCGCCTCCAGCGATCCGAAGTTGGTGCGGTCGAGCGAGGTCTTGATCACGTGGACCGAGAACCACCCCTCTCCCATCCGCTCGACGGTGAGGCAGGCCCCATCCACGGCGATGCTCTCCCCCGCCGCGAGATCGGCATAGGGTGCCGCGATCTCGAGGCTCAGTCCGTCGGAGCCCTGAGTCGCGCGTCGAATGCTGCCGACCGCGGTTACGATTCCGGTAAACATCCCGCCCGATCCACCACGAGGAGTGTGTCTTCTCCCAGCGCGCGACGCTCGACCACCTGCCAGCGCTCCGCCTCCATCAGGCGGGAACCGGGAATCCCCTCGACCGCGGGAATCCCATCATCGCCGAGCCAGACCGGGGATTGAATCCAGTAGTAGCGATCCACCAGTCCTTCGGCGAGCAGCGCTCCGGCCAAGCGGCCCCCTCCCTCGACCAGCAGCGACTGCACCCCTTGCCGCCCCAGCAGGTCCAGCGCGGAGGTGAGCGAAGGGCTCTGGTGTACCTCAACCCCGGCCGATTCGAGTGCATCCAGCTTGGCGGGAGAAGCCTGCGGAGTGGTGAGCAGAAGCGTGGGAATCTCCCGCGCGGTGCTTCACCAGGGTGAGGCTGGCGGGAAGATCTCCCAACCGGTCGAACACCACCCGCTTGGCAGGGATCCTGGGTTCCACACTTCCCCGCGCGGTGAGCGATGCATCATCGGTCCGGGCGGTGTAGCCACCGACCCCGATCGCATCGTAACCGGCCCGGAGCCAGTGTACGAACTCCCGGGCCTTGGCCCCCGAGATCCAGCGGGAGCGGCCCGCGTGGTCCGCGATCTTGCCGTCGAGTGTGGTGGCCAGCTTGAGGGCGACGAAGGGGCGCTCGGTCCCGGTGAACTGGTGCAGGAACGCGGCGTTCTGGCGCGAGGCCTCCTCGGCGCGGAGCCCGATCTCGACCTTGATGCCCTGGGCGATCAGGGCTGCCGCGCCACCACCCGCTTCGGGATTGGGATCGGCGACGGCGGCGATAACTTCGCGCACGCCGACCTTGATGAGTGCTCCAGTACAGGGCGGCTGCTTTCCCTGGTGATTGCAGGGTTCCAGGGTGACCACGACGGTGCTTCCCGCCGCCCGGGAACCCGCCGCCTCCAGTGCCGCCACCTCGGCGTGCCGCTCGCCGAACTCGGCGTGAAAACCTTCCCCGACCAGCTCATCACCCTGAAGCACCACCGCGCCGACCAGCGGGTTCGGCGCGACCCGACCCCACCCATTCCAGGCGAGTTCGAGGGCCCGGCCCATTGCATCGAAATGATTCACACTGCGGAAGATCTGCGACGATCGGTGGGCTGACAAGGGTAGATAAAACAGAGG
Organism: uncultured Gemmatimonadales bacterium; assembly: GCA_963788625.1. Classification (GTDB taxonomy): domain Bacteria; phylum Gemmatimonadota; class Gemmatimonadetes; order Gemmatimonadales; family GWC2-71-9; genus DATBGE01. The sequence goes on from CAWBHB010000002.1 coordinate 382,153, forward strand.
CCCGGCGCTACCGGGCCCCTCAGAAAAGGTCCAAGTCTTACTAGAAGCTGAACCGCAGCGCCGCCGAGCCGAAGAGCCGGTTGTCCTTCGGGTCGTTGTCCTGGAAAGTGGTGCTCAGGTTCAAGTCTTTCCCGAACTGCCAGCCAACCTCACCCACCAGGTTCAGGGGACCGAGGTTGAGGCCAGCGTCCAGGAACGCCATCGTGCGTTCATCGTCGAGGTCCTTGGCAACGGCTTGAGCGGGACCGACGGTCGGGATGAATTCGATGTCGGCCTTGCCGGTGTACTTGTCCCATCCCAGTCCGGCGCCGATGCTGGCGACACCGAAGCCGTAACCCGCCATCGCGCGCAGGTTGGTGGCGTCCAGGTCCACGCCGAAACGGTACTCGTCGCCCGCCGTGATGTCACCGTAGGTCAGCTTGGGAATGCTGCGGTGCATCGCGGAAACCGAGACTGCCGGGATCGCGCCCATCTGATTGGTCACCCCAACCCGTGCGCCGTACCCAAACCCCAGGGCGACATCGCCCACCGAAGTGGCGTCCTTGTCCACGCTGAAATTGTCGATCTGGTTGGTGGGCAGGAGCTGAGCGGAGCCCAACAGGTCGATCGCCAGCAAGCCATTACCCATGCCCCGGTAGACGCCGAGCGAGGCTTCGATCAAGGGAGCCGGTGCGACGATCTCATCCGCCGAGGCTACCGTGGTGCCAGTGCCGTCGTAATTGAGGTCGGGGGTGTGGAACTGGGTCGCGTTGACCCGGGCAGAAATCGTGAAGTGGGGGAAGCCTCCCAGGGTGCCGACGTTGCCGAGGGTCGGATTACCACCGCTCACCAGCAAGCCGAGCACCGGGTGGAACATCACGGCCCCGTCCACCGCCGCGTTACAGATATTGGCGTCGTTGCCGGTGAAGGCGCTGCACTCTGAGTTTTGCGCCAGGAGTGGTGTCGTGGAAAGCAGGAGACCGGCGAACAGGATGCCGAGCTGACGTCGCATGAGAGGACCTCCGGTATCAGTCGATAATTGTCACCCCCCCGGACCCCGAGCGGATCTCGCCCAGGAGCCACGTCTTGATTCCGTCGTCCGCCGCCGCACGCTGCGCCGCGCCGATATCGGCCGAGGGCAGCACGGCGATCATTCCCACACCGAGATTGAACACGTCCAGCATCTCGGCGGACGACACCTTTCCGGCGTCCTGCAAGAGCCGGAACAAGGGGGGCAGCGACCAACTGCGTTGATGCACAACAGCTTCGCACTCGGGTGGCAAGATCCGCACCAGATTTCCCGGAATTCCGCCCCCGGTGATATGGGCCAGGCCGTGCATCCGCTTGATGACCGGAGACAGCGCCTTGAAGTAGCTCTGGTGCACCGCGAGCAGCGCGTCGGCCACCGTCTGACCGACCTGGGGCAGCGGGTCGTTGGGGGAAAGCTTGAGGGTGTCGAAAATGATGCGCCGGGCCAGGGTGTAGCCGTTGGTGTGCAGCCCGGTGGACGCGTAGGCGAGGAGGACGTCACCGGGACGAATGTGGTCGCCGTGCAATGCCTCGTCTTCCTCGACCACTCCGATGATCGTGCCCGCCAGATCGTAGTGCCCGGGTTGATAGAGTCCGGGCATCTGCGCCGTCTCTCCCCCGGCCAGCGCCATCCCGTGCGCGCGACAGGCCCGGGCGATCCCTTCCACGATTCCCGCGATCTGTTCCACCGTGAGCGCCGACCCGGCGATGTAATCCATGAAGGCAATCGGCCGCGCCGCGTGAACCAGGATGTCGTTGACACTGTGGTTGACCAGGTCTTCTCCCACGGTATCGAAGCGCCCGGCTTCGAGAGCAACCAGGACCTTGGTGCCGACACCGTCGGTGCTCAGCACCAGCACCGGCTTCCGCATCCCGGGTGGGACGCGGACCATGCCGCCGAAGGCGCCGACCTGCCCCAGGGATAGTGCCGTCCTGGTGCCCTTCACCAAGCAGGCCGATTCGTTCCTTCGCGGCCTCGGCGCTTTCCAGATCGACGCCCGCGGCGGCGTACTGCCGTTCAGTCATCCGATGGTTCCCGCGAGATCGACGTGGGTCAGCTCATGGAACTCGGCGATACGCTTCTGCAGGCTGGTGGGGGTGACGCCGTCGAATCCACTGATGGAGAACTTGGCCACCGCGTAGGAGCCCATCACCGCACCGCAGACCATCGCGCGACGCAGGCCTTCGCTGGAGAGGTCGCCGGTCCGGGCGAGGTAGCCGAGGAATCCTCCGGCGAAGGAGTCTCCCGCACCGGTCGGATCGAACACCTCCTCCAGCGGAAACGCCGGGACGAAGAAGGTCTTCCCGGCCTCGATCAGCAGCGCACCGTACTCCCCCCGCTTCACCACCACACGACGCGGGCCCCGCGCCAGGACCCAGCGACCGGCCCGGTGCACGTTCCAGTCTCCCGAGAGCTCGCGCAGCTCGCTGTCGTTCAAGAGCAGCGTGTCCACCCGCTTCAGGACCTCCAGGAGCTGGGGCTTCTTGCTCTCGATCCAGTAATTCATCGAGTCGCAGGCGACCAACCTGGGCCGCTCCATCTGGTTCAGGACCGAGAGCTGCAATTCGGGATCGATGTTGCCGAGGAAGACGAACGGCGTTGCGGCGAAGGACCGGGGCAGCGAGGGCCGGAAGTTGGCGAAGACGCCGAGCCGGGTGTCGAGGGTTTCCCTGCTGCTCAGGTCGAAGGAATACTTCCCCCGCCAGCGGAAGCTTTCCCCTTGCTGGGATTCGACCCCGGACCAGTCGATGACACCTGGTCTGATTCGTTGCAGCTGGGCGACCGGATAGTCGCTGCCGACGACACCGACCACCCGCACCGGACCCAGGAGCGACGCCGCGGCACTGAAGTACACCGCCGAGCCGCCCAAGGCGTCGGTAACCTCACCGAAGGGAGTGGAGATCGAGTCCAGCGCGACACTGCCGACCACGAGCAGGCTCATATCACATCCGATCCGGTGCGGTGATGCCGAGCAGGGAGAGGCCGTTGCCCAGCACGATGCGGGCGGCACGGGCAAGTGCGAGTCGCGCCGCCTCGGTCGCAGGCGGTTCGCCGAGCACTCGGCACTTGTGGTACCAGCCGTGGGCGAGGCGAGCGAGGTCTTCCAGGTAGTCGGTGACCCGGTGCGGCTCGCGGATTCGCGCGGCCTTGGCGACGACCTCGGGATAGACCGCGAGTTTCTTGAGCAGCTCGAGGTCCTCCGGCGCCGGGAGTGCAGCCAGGCTCACGTCTCCCGAGACCGTCTCCGGCTCGCGCCCCGCTACCCGGAAGATGCCGCTCATCCGGGCATGCGCCATCTGGACGTAGTAGACCGGATTCTCGTCGGTGTGCCTGGTGGCCAGATCCACATCGAAGGTGAAGGGCGAGCTGCCGGGCCGCATCAGGAAAAAGTAGCGCGCCGCATCCACCCCGACTTCGTCGAGCAGGTCCCGCAGGGTGACGAACTCGCCGGAGCGCTTCGACATCTTCACCTCTTCCCCACCCCGGACCACTTTCACCAGCTGGACCAGCGCCACTTCGAAGAAGTCATCGGGTGCCCCCATCGCCTTGAGGAGCGAGCGCAGCCGCGGCACGTAGCCGTGGTGGTCGGCGCCCCAGACGTCGATCGCGCGCTGGAATCCCCGCTCCAGTTTGTCGAGGTGATAGGCGATGTCGGGGGCGAGATAGGTGTAGGAGCCATCGCTCTTGCGCAGCACCCGGTCCTTGTCGTCGCCGAAGTCGGAGGTGCGGATCCAGAGGGCGCCTTCCTGCTCGTAGGTCAGCCCCCGCTTCGCAACGACATCGAGCGCGTGAAGCACCTTCCCGGAGTCATAGATCGACTGCTCGGAGGTCATCACCTCGAAGCGCACCCCGAAGTCGGCCAGCAGCGCGTCTTGTTCCTGACGCTGGGTAATGAGAGCGATCGCGCGGCAGCGACGAATGCCTTCGGCCTCGGGCAGATCGGCGAAGGCCCTGCCCTCCTGTGCCAGGATCTGTTCAGCGGTCTCCTTCAAGTACGACCCGTGATAGCCGCCCTCGGGAACCTCGGCTTCGCGTCCCACCGCCTGCTGCACCCGGGCCCAGAGGCTCTGGGCCAGCTTGTCGATCTGGGAACCGGCGTCGTTGATGTAGAACTCGCGCACGACGTCGTGGCCGGTTGCCTGGAGCAGTGCGGCGATCGCATCACCCAGCGCCGCGCCGCGGCCGTGTCCGACGTGGAGCGGTCCGGTGGGATTGGCGGAGACGAACTCGACATTGATGCGCTGGCCAAGGCCGATATCGCTGCGACCATAGTCCCCGCCCTGGGCGAGGATGGTCGCGAGTAAAGCGGAGAGCTCGTCGGCCGCCAGCCAGAAGTTGATGAAGCCGGGCCCGGCGATTTCCATCTTGGAGATGACTGAGGAGGGGAGCTTGATCTCCTCGATGACCCGGCGGGCGAGATCGCGCGGTTTCTGCTTGAGCTCCCTGGCGAGCACCATGGCCAGGTTGGTCGCCAGGTCGCCGTGACCCTGGTCCCGCGGCCGCTCCAGCACAAAGCTCGCCCCGTTGCCACCCAGCACCTCGGCCACGCGTTGCAGCTCCGCCCGAATGAGATCGCTCACTCGCCGGCCTTCTTCTTGTGGGGCTTGGGGGATTTGGCGGCCGAGTCAGGCTTGGGGGACGACTCCGCCTTGCCCGCCTTGTCCGTCCCCTCGCTTGCGCTTGGCGCAGGCTTGTCCGCTCCGTCCGCCCCCTCGCTTCCGCTCGGGGCAGGCTTGTCCGCCGCGTCCGCCTTCCGCGGCCCCTTCCCGTCCTTCCCGTAGTCGGTGATGTAGAAGCCCGAGCCCTTGAAGACGAGCCCGGCCCCGCCCGAGATCTTCCGGGTGGCCAGGCGCCCGCAGACCGGGCACTTGGCCCGCGGCTTCTCGGACATCTTCTGGAGCAGCTCGAACTCATGCCCTTCAGGGCATTGGTACTCGTAAGTCGGCATTCCGTGGTTTACCCTAAGGGGAAACAGGACAATAACTTAGCCGCCATGCGGTGGCTATTCAAGGTTGGTTTCTCCATCCATTCCGATTGAGAGGCCGGCTGAAGGCAGAGGTTTCCTAGGGGGAAACACGAAGGGCACGAAGGACACGAAGAGCACGAAGGGTTATTGGCCGTTTACAACCCTCCGAACACCGGCGCGTAAGACTTGTTCATGAAAATTGATCATTGGACGACGATTGGTAAGTAAAAGCAGTGTCGATGATTGCGTGGTAGCGCACTCTGGGGATGTGCTCGACCACTTGAGCTCAACAGCGACCAGATCCTCAACAAAATGGTGGCTTAGCGAAATCGAGTGCTCCGGACCCGCGAATTCTTGACAGCTTTTCTTCGTGTTCCTTCGTGTCTTCGTGTTTCATCACACGAAGCTCTACCGGCAGCCGAGAACCAATCGGCAACACACTGCGGATCAAACCGCTCGGTAGAGTCCCGTGGCCTTCCGCGTCATCCGATTGAGGCCTGCTGAAGGCCGAAGCTTCCAGGGGGAAACACGAAGGGCACGAAGGACAGGAAGAGCACGAACGGAACTATGGGTTACCAACCGTTAAGAACCCTGCGTATGCCCATTTCGAAGAATTGGTTCTTGGAAGTTGATAAGCAGACCGACGCGGCAATTGAGAAGGCGTAGGAGGGTGAGTAACTGAGAGGTTGCGACTGGCGGGATGTGTTCCACCACTTTGAGCTCGACGACTATGAGATCCTCGACGAGGAGATCAATCCGATAAGCGCATTTTAGATGAACGCCCTTGTAGACCAGCGGCAGGGGTGTCTTGCCTCCGAAACGGAACACCTCTCAAACGAAGTTCATGACTCAGACACGTTTCGTATGCTGATTCTAACAATCCGGGCCCGAGAGTTCGGTGCACTTCTAATGCGGCACCGATAATCACATATGAAAGCTTTTCTTCGTGTTCCTTCGTGCCCTTCGTGCCTTCGTGTTTCATCACACGAAGCTCCACCCGCAGCCTAAACCAATCGACAACACACCTGCGGGTCAAACCGCGCGGTACGTCCCCCAAACCTTCCGCAAGGTGTCGCTGATTTCGCCCAGGGTGGCGCGAGAGCGGACGGCTTCGATGATGGGAGGCATCAGCGGCGCGGTGGAGGCTGCGGCTTGGGCGACGGCGTCGAGAGCCTTGGTTACCGCGGCGGCGGCGCGCCTCGCCTTTACTTCGCGAAGCTGCGCCTTCTGGCGTTCGGCCAGGGCCGAATAATCCGGTCGCTCGATGGCGGGGATCGGCGAATCATCGGTGAAGCGATTGACTCCGACCACCGTGACCTCCCCGGATTCCTGTTTCTGCTGCAGCTCCCAGGCGCTTTTCGCGATCGCCTCCTGGAAGAAGCCGCGTTGAATCGCCGCGGCGGCACCGCCCAGCGCGTCCACCTCCTTGATCAACGTCTCGGCTTCCTGCTCGATCCGGCTGGTCAGCGCCTCGACGTAGTAGCTGCCACCGAGCGGATCCACCACCTGGTTCATCCCGCTCTCGAAGCCGATGATCTGCTGGGTGCGGAGCGCCAGCGTCGCCGACTCCGCTGTGGGCAGCGCCAGCGCCTCGTCGTAACCGTTGGTATGAAGCGACTGGGTGCCTCCCATCGCCGCGGCGAGGGCCTGCACCGTGACCCGGACCACATTGTTCAACGGCTGCTGGGCCTGAAGCGTCACACCGCCGGTCTGAGTGTGGAACCGAAGCCGGCAGGTCTGATCGTCGGCGCCGAAACGCTCCCGCGCGAGCTTGGCCCAGAGCCGCCGCGCGGCCCGGAACTTGGCAGCCTCCTCGAACAGATCGTTGTGCGCCGCGAAGAAGAACGAGAGCCGAGGCCCGAAGCGATTGACTGGAATACCGGCGATCACCGCCCTCTTCACGTACTCGATGGCATTGGCCAGGGTAAACGCCACCTCCTGCACCGGTGTCGCCCCGGCCTCCCGCATGTGATAGCCGCTGATCGAGATTGGATTGAAGTTGAGCTTCTCGTCCGCCACGAAACGGAAGAGGTCCACCGCGAGCCGGAGGGACGGCTCCGCCGGATAGATGTAGGTACCCCGCGCGATGTACTCCTTGAGCACATCGTTCTGCACCGTTCCCTGGAGCTCGTCCCGACTGACTCCCTGCTCTTCTCCTACCACCACGTACATCGCGAGCAGGATCGCCGCGGTCGCGTTGATGGTCATCGATGTGGAGACCTTGTCCAACGGAATCTCCCGGAACAGCGTCGCCAGATCCTCCACCGTGTCGATGGCGACGCCAACCCGCCCCACTTCTCCCTCCGCCATCGGATGATCGGAGTCGTATCCCATCTGCGTCGGCAGATCGAACGCAGTAGACAATCCGCTCTGCCCGGCCGCCAGCAGATGACGGAACCTGGCATTGGTCTCCTCAGCGGTTCCGAACCCGGCGTACTGCCGCATGGTCCAGAGCCGCTCGCTGTACATGCCGGGATAGATCCCGCGGGTAAACGGGAATGTTCCCGGTGCGGTCGCATCGCCGGGGGAATCGGTGGGGGTGTAGAGCGTTTTACGGGACTGGGGCATTGAGCCTAATTGGGAAGGGGTCCGCGACTGCTGTCATTCCGAGGAAGCGGAGCGACCGAGGAATCCCAATGCCGACCGATAAACGAAGGGCCGGTATCTGGATTCCCCTCGCTGCGCTCGGGGCAGGCTCTCGCTGCGCTCGGAATGACACTCGTTTGACCATCGACCATCGACCATCGACCATCGACCATCGACCGCCCCCCTCACTCCCCCACCTTCCTCAACGTATCCGCCACATACCCCACATCTTCCCGGGATCCGATCACCAGTGGCGTGCGCTGATGCAGGGCGGTCGGCATGATATCGAGGATCCGGTTGACCCCGTCGGTCGCCGAGCCTTCGGCCTGCTCGGCGATGAACGCCATCGGAGAGCACTCGTAGAGCAGGCGCAGCTTGCCCCGAGGGTTCTTGGTATCCGCCGGGTAGAGGAAGACTCCTCCGGCGATCAGGTTGCGGTGGAAGTCGGCCACCAGGGAACCGACGTAGCGGCTGTTCTTCCCCGTGATGTCATTGGGCCGGTCGCCGTGGAAGCCGCGGACCGCCATCTGAGTCCCCTTGTTCCAGCGGGCGAAGTTGCTCTCGTTGACGCTGTAGTACTTTCCGACTCGCGGAATGATGATCCGGGGATGGGAGAGCAGGAATTCTCCGATGGTAGGATCCAGCGTGAACCCGGCCACACCCTGACCGGTCGTGTACACCATCATGGTGCTCGACCCATAGATCACATAGCCCGCCGAGATCTGCTTGCAGCCCGGCTGGAGCACATCCGCTTCGGATCCCCGCCCTTCGGTGGTCACCCGACGATAGATACTGAAGATGGTACCGACCGCGCCGTTGCTATCGATGTTCGATGAGCCATCCAGCGGATCGTAGAGCACCGCGTACTTGCCAGCGGGGTACTGCTCGGGAACCGGGATGAGCTGCTCGTCTTCCTCCGAGGCCATGACACAGACTCGCCCGGTATGGTTGAGCGAGTTGGTCATTGTCTCATTGGCGAAGACGTCGAGCTTCTGCTGTTCCTCGCCCTGAATGTTGCTGGTCCCTGCACTGCCGAGGATGTTCACCAGGCCGGCCCGCCGGATCGCCCCGGCGATGATCTTGGTGGCCAGCGCGATGTCATAGAGCAGATTGGACAGCTCGCCGGTCGCCTCCGGGTATTTGTGTTCCTGGTCGAGGATGAAGCGCTCGATCGTGGTAACTCGGTTATTGCTGATCACGAGGCCGTAGGAATTGAGGTGAGCATGCCTACTGCTTTGAGTCCGTCACATCATACCGCTCGGTGCGACCCTTCCCGTGCAGGATCATCACCCGGCCGTCGGTTTCCACGTCGACGGTACCGTCGCGATCGGTACGCCAGATGGAGATGCCATGCTCGGCCAGGCGTTCGAGCGTCTGTGGATTGGGATGGCCGTACCGATTGATCTTCCCGACACTCAGGACCGCAGCCTTAGCCTGCAGCCGATCCAGCCACCCGTCACTGCTGGCGGTGCGCGACCCGTGATGTCCTACCTTGAGCAGATCGACCGCGATCGCTCGACGGAGCCAGGAGCGACTCGGCGACGACACCGGCGTCTCCGGCGAAGAGCGCCTGGAACGATCCGTACTCAACCAGGAGGACGAGGGAATCTTCGTTGAGATCCTCCCGCCAATGCGCCCAACTGGTATCGGGGTGCAGCACCGAGAAGCGCACGCCGTCGATCTCGAAATGATCGCCCGGACGCCCCGGACGCCAGACCAGCCCGCCGGCCGCGACCCGGTCGAGGAACTCGAGGTACAACGGATCCCGCACCGGCTCGCCGGGCTCCAGTATCAGACGCGGGTCATAGCGATCGAGCAGTGCCGGGACGCCGCCCAGGTGATCTGCGTGGGCGTGGGAAATCACCAGCACGTCGATTCGTGCGGCACGGTGCCGGGCGAGGTACGGGGCCACGACCCTCGCGCCCTGCGTCCCACTTGTCGGATCGGGGGCCCGCATCCACTAGCACCCAGTGCCCGCCGGGCGTGCGCAGTGCGGCCGCATCACCCTGCCCCACATCGAGAAAATGTAACGTCAAATCGGACGGGTTGTCACTGCGCGCGTCGTAGAGTGCCGCGAGGTTTCCGGCCCAGATAGCACACGCCAGCGTCAGAGCCCAGCGCCGCAATGCCTCAACCGTGGTGGTACCGCCGGCCATTCCCCACAGCGCGACGGCCAGTACCGCGAGCCATGGTAGGCTGGATTTCCATTCCGCCGGCAGCCACACACAGGCGCCAGGCCAGCCGGCGCCCCATCTCGCGAGCAGGTCCAGTCCCTCCAAGGCGAGACCCGATCCGGTCGCCAGGGCCGCGGCGAGGTGAGTGGAGAGCGGAGCCATGATCAGGCTGGCGAGGATCCCCGGCACCGCGAGTGCCGCGAGCGGAATCGCGAGGAAATTGAGAATGATCCCCGCGAGAGACACGGTCCCGAATGCACCCGCGGTAATCGGAGCCGTGGCCAGTGTGGCTCCCAGTGAGGAGCTCAGCATGCGCCACCACCATCCGCTCCCCAGCGCTCGATCACTCCAGCGGCCGAAGGTCACCGCACCCCACAGCGCCCCCGCCGACAACCAGGTACTGAGATCCAGCACGGACCAGGGATCGATGACCATGACGCCGAGGCAGGTTGCCGCGAGGAGGGCATTGGTCTGCGGCTGCCGCTGCCGCGCGCGGCAGAGAGCGAGCAAGGTGGCGAGTGCGGCGGCCCGCGCGGCGGGAGGTGGCCAGCCAAGGAAGAGGACATAGAGGACACTGACCGCCGCAGCGCCCAGCATCGCCGGGGATCCGTTGGACGCCGACAGCGCGAAGCACAACAGCACCCAGGCGGCGATCAGTCCGACATGGAATCCGGAGATCGACAGGATGTGGACCAGCCCCGACTGAGCGTACTGATCGCGAAGCTCCGGGTCATGCCGGCCCGGGCGTTGAGCACCAGGGCATCCACGATCCCGGCACGACCGCCGTACAGCGTGGCCGAGGTCTTCCTGATCCACGACTTGAGTCGCTGCGAGAGGCCGGGATGACCAGGGAGTGCGGTGCTCTGTTGAACCAGGAGCAGACCCTCGGCCCGCACGCCCGGTTCGGGCTCCCTGATCCATCGTCCGGTGATCGACGCGCGACTCCCGGCCGTCTGCTCGTGAACCCACGGGCCAGCGCACCGCGACCACACCGCCGCAACCGGCACCGACCGGCGACGCCAACCCGACTCCGCCTGCATCGGGTACCGGATCCTCCAAAACGACCGTCAGGCTGAGCCGGACAGCCGGCAGCCGCGCCCTGCAGCTCGATGCATCCGCCCACCGCGCCAGTGCGCCTCCCGTGCACCCGAGCAGCGCGGCAAGACAGGCAAATCCGCTCAGAGTCTTCCGCGTGAACACTCCGACGGCAGCGAGCGGAATCAGACTCCACGGGTCCGCAAAACGCGCGAGGCCGATCGCGAGACCGGCCCCGTAGGCAAACGTCAGCAGGATGACTGGCCGCGGCCTCACCGCGGCCGCTCCCTCACGCTTTCTTTGTGCGTCTCCTCTCGCAGCGGGGAGCCAGAGTCACCTTTCGGATCCCTTCCATGAGGGCGACCTCGATCGACGCTCGATTCTGATCCTTGTCCAGGTTCACGTCGGTGACCACGGTGCCTTCCCTCCCGCCCACGTAGCGCGGGGGCAACCGGTTCAGCGCATAGATCAACACGTCCTGCCCGCAGGTATCGCAGCCGCAGAAATCGGGAAACTTGCCCCGGATCTCCGCATAGATATCGCGGGCGTGGTCCTCGACCAGGTTGCGGATCATAGCACCGCCAGGGACGGCCTCGCGACCGCTCCGGTGAAGGTGGAACCCGTGGTGCCGGTGAGCTGAATCTGATGGTATGCACCGATCGCCTCGGCGGGCAAGTCCACCAGGGCGAGGAGATTGGTGCGGGTCCTCCCCAGGAGCAGGCTGCCCCGCCGCGCCGGACGCTCGACGAGTATCTCGTGTACTGTCCCGACCCGTGCCATGTTCTTGCGCCGCGCCTGGCTCCGTACGACGGCGATGAGCCGCTCGAGCCGCTCGCCCGCCACCTCGTCGGCGATGTGGCCGGGAATGCGGACCGCCGGCGTACCTTCCCGCACCGAGTACTTGAAGGTGTAGGCGTCATCGAAGCCCGCCTCCTCCACCAGTGAGACGGTCTCCTGAAACTGGTCTTCGGTTTCTCCCGGGAAGCCGACGATGATGTCGGTCGAGAACGTAATTCCAGGGATCGCGGCGCGGAGGCTCTGCGACCACCTCAAGGTAACGCTCCCGGGTATAGCGGCGCAGCATGCGACGGAGCACGGCATTGGAGCCGCTCTGCACGGGAAGGTGCACGTGCTCGCAGACAGCCGGGACGGTGGCCATGGCTTCGATGACGCGCTCAGTGAAGTCGGTAGGATACGGACTGGTGAACCGCAGCCGCCGAATACCGTCCACCGCCCCGACCGCGCGAAGGAGATCCGCGAAGTCATGGGTGCCGTCGGAATAGCTGTTGACCGTCTGCCCAAGGAGCGTGACCTCGCTGGTGCCCTGTTCGGCCAGGCCGGAGACTTCCCGGACCACGTCCTCCAGTCTACGGCTGCGCTCCGGTCCCCTCGTGTACGGAACGATGCAGAAGGTGCACTTGTAATTGCAGCCGCGCTGAACGGTGACGAAGGCGCTCGCCGCAGTCTCCCGGACCGGTGGTACGTCTTCGTAGTGTTCCCAGGTGCGGAACTCGGTGTCGCTGGTGCGCTGGCCCGCGGAAGCCGCCGCTACGAGCGCGGGAAGATTGCGATAGGCGTCGGGCCCCGCGACGATGTCAACCTTGGGGACCCGCTCCAGCAGCACCGGTCCGAGTCGCTGAGCCATGCAGCCCACGACACCGAGAACTCCTCCGGCGGGCTTGTAGCGCTGCAACTCTCCCAGCCGCCCGATGACCCGCTGCTCGGCGTTGTCCCGCACCGCGCAGGTGTTAACCAGAAGCAGGTCGGCCCCCTCGGGGGCGTCGGTCTGCTCGAAACCGTCGCGCTGCAGGACACTGAGCATGATCTCGGTGTCCGCCACGTTCATCTGGCAGCCGTAGGTTTCGATGTAGACGCGCTTCATGGGTAGATGAAAGATGGCGGCATGGGACGGAGGGGCGGAAGATCCCCTCAGGGCGAGACGGTTACCCCGACCGACAGCATCAGCGCCCGTTCCTTGTAGCCCCCGTTCTGCTTCCTCCAGGCCTGCTCCAGGCTGAAGTCCACTCCTGCCCTGTCATTCGCGAAGCGCATGCCGGTCCCACCGGAAAGGGTGAATTCGGTTGGGTCTCCGCTCGTGTTGAGCGGAAACGGCAACGTCGAGTAGCGCACCCCGAACCGAATGGGAAGCTGGGTCGGCCGCTTGAGATTGGTGCGATACTCGGCGCCCAACCCAAGGTCGAGGCTGTTGACCGAGCCGATTCCGCCCAGCTTGATGAGATCACTGTTAGCTCCCGACCAGGTCCGGTAGACGCCCTGGGCCGCCGCCGTCAGCTTCTTGCCCAGTCCGAGTTCCATGCCGGCGGCAAAGGTATATGGGAGGTCGATGTGGCCCGATGCGGTGCTGTTGGAGTCCTGTTTCACCGCCGCGCTGCCGTCGGAGCGGACCGAGGCGGCCACCCGGAAGTTCCCGCTCACCCGCTGAACGATACCCACCGCAAATCCCACCCCCGAGAACGAAAGCTCCGCCGTTTGCCGGATATGAGCGAACGACGAGTCGTCGAAACTTCGGCGGGCATCGATCCGGCTGGAACCGGTAATCAGGTAGAAGGCGCCGCCGAGGGAGGTGCCCCGCAGCTTGTCGTAGGCCACAGCGAAGCGGATTTCGTTCATACCGCCCAGCGATTGCAGAGTATCGAACACCACGGCGCTGTCGATCGGGCCGACCGGAGGACTCTGGACCAGGATCGTGTCGCTGGTAAAGAGACGGAAATCCCGGTCGGCGTAGCTCCCGAAGTTGATGCCCAGCCAGAGGGGATACTTGGGGATGGGCCCCACCAGGCCCGCGATGGGGAAGCGGGTCTCTTTCAGGGTCGCGTTGCCGGCCGGCGTCTCCCAATGCCTGGTGCCCGGAGTAGCCACGAAGTTGACCATTGGCCGGGTGGCCGCGCTGAGCGCCGCCGGATTGATCCCGGACAATGGATCGAAAATGCCGAAACTGCCGCCGGTAGCGCGGGCCCGGGCGCTGAGCCACCGGCTGGGGAAACCGACCGCGCGAGTCCCGAACATGGACGACTGGGCCCGGAGTTCACCAGCCACGCCCAGGGCCACGAGTGTCAGGAGAGACGCGGCCCGCCAGAGCTGGATGCGCACTCAGGGCCTCGCGAAGCGGAAGGGCACGGCGTAGGTCACCTTGAGACGGGGCGCCATCCCCGGCGTCCGACTCGAGCCGAACGTTGCCCTGGTAAAGCTGCTCCCCTCGGGGGTGAGCGAGAGGGCGATGCCATGGGGTATGTCCGGTATCGTCTGCCACGCGCTCAGCAACCCGACGATTTCGAATTCCACGGTATCGGACGACGCCTCAGGCAGCTCGAACTCGGCGAAGGTACTTTGCGAAAGGGCGCTCTTGGCTCCGAGGTCGGAGAGGATGATCCGCGCCTCGAGGAACGCGGGATCGTTGGGGAGGCCATTGAACGGCGCCGTCGGAACCAGCTCCAGAGTTGCACGAACCAGCTGACCCGAGTCGCGAATGAAATCGGGCCAATCGAACCGGATGAGTGATCGGGCGCTCGGCGCGCCTCCCGCCGTCAGAAGGTCGGGGTCGAGGACCGGCGGGTTCTGGGAAACGAAATCACTGAACTTCGGGTTGAGCAGAATCGATCGTTTTTGCAGAGTCGTGTCCGCGATGTTCACCGTCACGAAGCTGGAAAACACCGGCGCGCTGCTCCCGGTCAGGATCGTCCCAATCCGCACGCCGCTGGGCGCATCAGCCACCATGGCCAGCCCGACCGCAAGCACGCCGCTGTCGGCGGCAGGGATATCCAGCTTGTAGGTCGTGGTGTCCTTGAACACCATCCTGATTCGTGGGGTATCGGCGGTGTCATCCACCAGAGCACTGTCCAGGAGATTGGCCGCGATCATGTCCGCGGTCACCTGGCCGAACGTGGCCGCGGTGTCGATCGTGGCCGGCAGGCGGTAGAGATACATCTTGAGCCCCGTCACGGTCGTGTCGCGCCGGGTGATGGTGAACTCGACCGTGGCCGAGTCGACGGTGTAGGCTCCGCAGCGTGTCGCGGAGCAACAACGAGTCGGGGCGCGCGTTGAACCGGATCACCCCGCGGTCCTCGCTTGCCGGAAGACCGTTCGACACCCGGATCGTCGTACCTTGCCCGGGGAGCACGTATCCCTCATAGCTGCTGTCGCCGTCGGGAATCGGGTCGATCACCGTATCGCGGATCACGTACCCGCCGGGACAGAGCGCCGGACAGTCCGCCGGCGCGGTCAGCTTTTCCTGACAGGCGGCGACGAGCAGCGCGACGATGGCCCATCCCAGGAGGAGCTTCTTCAGTCCCATTCCGTCTTTCTGAGCAAAGTTCATCGGGTGCCGATGGCACCACCGTCAAACGGCTCGGGCAGCAGCGCGGCCAGCATCCATTCCCGCCGGCTGGCTGGCCCCACACTCTCGATCCGCAGCTCTCTGCCAAACTCGGCCAGCACCTGCCGGCAGGCTCCGCAGGGCGGCGCCGGGGGTTCCGACTCGGTCACCAGCAACAGCCGGCGAAAGCGTCTCGCCCCGCCGGCCACGGCGGCCGTGACCGCGGCTCGCTCGGCACACTGGGTAAGGCCGAACGAGGCATTCTCCACGTTGCAGCCCGCGAAGATCCGTCCGTCCTCCGCCTCCAGCGCCGCTCCCACCGCAAACCGGGAGTAGGGGCAATACGCACGCGCCTGCGCCTCGCGAGCGGCTCGCAGGAGGACGTCATCCATCCCAGATCTCCGTCAGGAACGATCGGCCGGCCGGCAGGGGCGCCGCGCCGAGGAATTCTGCGACCGTCTGCCCGATGTCCGCGAACGTCGAGCGTACTCCAAGGGGACGCCGGCGTATTTGCGGACCGTACACCAGCACCGGCACCACCTCGCGGGAATGATCGGTCGACGGGGTCGTCGGGTCATTCCCATGATCGGCGGTAAAGATAACGAGGTCGTCGTCCCGTACAGGCGCCAGCAAATGGGGGATCGCGGCGTCCAGTTCCCGCAGCCCGGCGAGGTATCCCGGGACGTCGTTGCGGTGGCCCCAGGTCTGATCGAATTCGATCACGTTGGCGAGCAGCAACCCGCGCGACATGGTCCGCAGCGCCGAAATGATTCCCTGGTAGGCGTCGGCGTTGCGCGCCATGTGAATGCTGGTGATGCCGCGCCCGGCGAAGAGGTCATCCACTTTGCCGATGCCGATCCGCGGGACGTAGACGTCTGCCAGGTGATCGAGCAGCGTGGGACCGGGCGGCGGGAGGCTCAGGTCTTTCCGGTGCGCCGTCCGCTGCCAGGCACCCGGCGAGCCGATGAAGGGGCGGGCGATGACCCGGGCGACTCCATCGGTCCCCGTCAGCAGCTCGCGCGCGACCCGGCAGGCCTCATAGAGCTCATGAAGCGGAACCACGCCCTCATGGGCTGCGATCTGGCATACGCTGTCGGCCGAGGTATAGACGATCCAGGCACCGGTGCGCAGGTGTTCGGCGGCCAGCTCGTCGAGGATCGCCGTACCTGAGGCAGCGCGGTTGCCCAGGACAGAACGACCGGTCCGCACCGAGAACTCGTCGAGAAAGGTCTGAGGGAAACCGTTCGGGTAGGTGGGGAATGGCTTGTCGACCACCAGGCCGCAGAGCTCCCAGTGGCCCGTCGTGCTGTCCTTCCCGGCGCTTATCGGCTGGGCGATACCCCAGGCCGCCTGGGGTTGCTCCACCGCGCGGACCCCGGCGAGCGGAGCACAGCAGCCCAGGCCCAAGGCCTCGAGGTGAGGCAGCGAGAGACCGCCTGACGCTCGCGCGACATTGCCCAGCGTATCGCTCCCGGTATCGCCGTAGAGGTGGGTGTCGGGAGCGGGGCCGATGCCCACGCCGTCCAGGACGATCAGGGCGGCGCGACGCACTTCAATTTCTCTTCTCCGTGGATACGAACCGGAACCGCAAGGCGGTTAGGGCGCTTGCGAGCAACTTCGACTCGTCCTCGTCGAGACGCCCGGCGGTCTTCTCCTCCAGCATGACCAGCGTGTCGATCAGGGTGCGTGCCACCTCGCGCGGGTTGACCGGCTCACCCCCGGGGTGGGGAGGGACATTCCCGTTGAGGGCCTGATCCGCCTGGTAGGCGAGGCCGGTTACCAGCGAAGCAAAGTGCGCGTTCATGATCCCTTAACCCCTGCGGACAGCTCTCAGGTATAGTGACGCGGCAACCGCGCGCCAATCGAGGTAAGCAGCTCATAGGAAATGGTTCCGGCTCGTTGAGCCTGCTGGTCCAGCGAAACCAGTCCCCCATAAACCGTCACGACATCTCCGACGTCACAAGGGCCCTCACAGGCTACCATGGTGAAATCCATGGTGACCCGCCCAACCACCGGCGCCACTTTTCCGCCCAGCTCCACGATTCCTGAATTCCCCAGGCTGCGGGGTACGCCGTCGGCATAACCGATACCGAGCGTCGCGATGAGGGTCTCGTGGGAGGCGGTCCAGGTTGCGCCGTAGCTCACGGTGTCGCCTGCGTTGACCCGGCGCGTAGCAACGACGCGGGCCCGCAGCTTGACCACCGGTTGAGGCTCGGCGCTTCCCGCGCCTCCTCCATACAGGAATATGCCGGGGCGCACGAGGTCGCCGGCATACGCTCGACCACGGAGCGCCGCGGCGCTATTCGCCGCGTGCACCAGAACACCCTTCCCCGAGAGCGAGCCCACGACCTGCCGCAACCGGCCCCATTGAACCTCCAGCGATGCCGGATCGGTCTCCGCCGAGTGAAAATGGGTGAAGACGCCTTCCAGGCCGGCCGCGCTGCGAAGCCGGTCCTGCCAGGCCGAATCGTCATTCCAGCGGAAGCCGGTTCGGGACATGCCGGTGTCGACTTCTACGTGAAATGGGCCGCTGCCTTCGGCGATCCATGCGTCCAGCGCCGGAAGGTCGCTGATCGCCGGTCGAAGGTCCTGAGCCAAGTATCGCGGGATGAGGCGGGGATTCAGCGGTGTGAACACCAGGATGGGTCGGATGATGCCGGCGGCGCGAAGCGAGGCTCCCTCCTCCACCGTGGCGACACCGAAGCCCCACGGGTCGACCGCCTCGAGCGCCCGGGCGACCATCGACGCACCGAGGCCGTACGCGTTCGCTTTGACCATGGGGAGCAGGCGGGCGCCGGAGATTCCGGCTACCGTGCGGGCGTTGGCGACCAGGGCGTCGAGGCTGATTTCGGCCCACGCCCGCGCCGTCTCGTCCGGAATTGACATCGTTCTTGGCCGGCGGGTATTCTATCGGGCAAGGAGGATAAATGCAAGAGAATTCAGCGCTTGGACGTGCTGTCGCGATGGTCCAGGACCTCCGCCGACGGTGCCCGTGGGACCGGGTTCAGACTCGGGAAACTCTGCGCCCCTACCTGGTCGAAGAGGTCTTCGAGCTGGACCAGGCCCTGAGCGACAACGATCGGCCGGCAATCCGGGACGAAGTCGCCGACTTGATGCTCCACTTGGCCTGGCAACTGGTCCTCGCCGACGAGCATGGCGAATTCACCGCCGATCAGATCGCCGACGACCTGGAGAAGAAGATGAAGCGGCGCCACCCCCATCTGTTCGATCTGGGGCCGGCGGAGAAGTGGGAGACCCTGAAGAAGCGGGAGGGGCGGGAGAAGCGGGAGGGGGTCTTGGCCGGGTTGCCCGCTGCCCTGCCCGGCCTGTTGCTGGCCTATCGGCTCCAGGAGCGCGCCGCGACGGTCGGCTTCGACTGGCCCGATGCGACCGGGCCGCTGGCGAAGGTGGCGGAGGAGTTGGATGAAGTAGAAGCGGCGGTCAGGGCGGACATGGCGGGCGAGGCGGGCAAGGCGGGCAAGGCGGGCAAGGCGGACACGATTCCTCCGACCGTCCTATCCGCCTCGACCGCCCCGACCGCCTCGCCCACCGGGGAACCCATCAGTCCACCTGCATCTGAGGCGATTACCGACGAGATCGGCGACCTGCTTTTCGCCGTCGTCAACCTGGCTCGCAAGCTCCGGGTGCAGCCTCATACCGCGATGGACCGCGCCAACCGGAAATTCCGCACCCGCTTCGAAGCCCTGGAGCACCTCGCGGCCCAACGCGGCATCGACATGGCCACGGCGGGGCTGGAGAGGTTGGACGGGTTATGGGTAGAGGTCAAAAAGCGTGAGAAGGGAGAAGGGAAAAGCGTGAGAAGTGAGAAGTAAGAAGTGAGAAGGAAAAGCGTGGGGACGTAGGACGTGGGACGTGATACGTGCGAACAGCTGACGGCTGACGGCTAATTGCGTGAGAAGTGAGACGTGAGAAGTGAGAAGGAACAGCGTGGGGACGTAGGACGTGGGACGTGAGTACGTGCGAACAGCTAACGGCAACAGCTGACGGCTAGACGGCTGACGGCTAATGGCGGTGAGAAGTGAGAAGTGAGAAGTGAGAAGGAACAGCGTGGGGACGTAGGCGTGGACGTGACACGGCTAACGGCTGACGGCTGACGGCTGACGGCTGCTAAGGATAGATCCGATGGACTTGTCGCGGAAACGCAATGCACTCCCTCACGTGCGGCACGCCGCAGATCCAGGCCACCGTCCGCTCTACGCCAAGGCCGAAGCCGGAGTGCACGAAGGTGCCGTACTTCCGCAGGTCGAGATACCAGCGGTACCCTTCCGGATCGAGTCCCTGCTCCTGGATCCGTGCCAGCAGGCGGTCGTAGCTGTCTTCCCGCTGTGAGCCGCCGATGATTTCGCCGTATCCTTCGGGCGCCAGACAGTCGTTGTTGAGCACGGTCCGGGGATCGTCGGGGTTTTCCTTCATGTAGAAGGCTTTGACCGCCTTGGGGTAGTTGAACACCAGCAGCGGCTTGTCGTGCTCCTTCGCCAGCGTGGTCTCATCGTCGCCGCCCAGGTCCGCGCCCCAGGTCATATCGGAACCGAGTGTGTTGAGCCGGGCGACCGCATCGGTGTAGGAGATCCGGGGGAACGGAGGCCGGATGCGCTCCAGCGGCGCGAGGTCGCGCTCCAGCAGCTTGAGCTCTTCCTGGCGGCGCTCCAGCGCCCGTTCGACGATGTAGCTGACGAACTGCTCCTGGAGCCGCATGTTGGCATCGGAGTCGTTGAACGCGACCTCGGGCTCGACCATCCAGAACTCGGTGAGATGCCTGCGGGTCTTCGACTTTTCGGCACGGAAGGTGGGTCCGAAGCAGTAGACCTTGCCGAGGGCTGCCGCGGCGGCTTCGACATAGAGCTGCCCGGTCTGCGCCAGGTAGGCCTTGCCCAGGTCGAAGTAGTCGGTGCTGAACAGTTCACCGGCTTGCTCCCCGATCGAGCCGGTCAGGATGGGCGTATCGACCAGCGTGAAGCCGTTGTTGTAGAAGAAGTCCCGGATGGCCTGGATGACCTCGTGCCTCACCCGGGCGATCGCGGCCTGGCGTGAGCTCCGGAGCCACAGGTGTCTATGCTCGAACAGGTAGCTCGTCCCATGCTCTTTAGGAGTGATGGGATAGTCCACACTCGTTCCCAGGATCTCAATCTGCGACAGCTGCAACTCGAAGCCGCCAGGGCTGCGCGCGTCGGCCCGCACCACACCGGTGGCCGCCACACTGGTCTCCTGGGTCAGTTCCTGGAAGCGATTCCAGGTTTCTTCCGGCACTTCCTTCTTCGCCAGGACGCACTGAACCAATCCCGTCCCATCACGCAGCACGACGAACGCGATCTTGCCGCTGGAACGGGTCGTGGTCACCCAGCCATTGAGCGTTATCGGCTGCCCCACGTGCAGTTTCAGATCCTCGATCCGGGCAATCGTCATGAGCGTTCGGCTGAAAGATGGAAGCGTGTACGGTTGGGGGCGTGGAGTCTAGCGCTGCTGGTCGGGAGCGTCAACGCGGGCTGTACCGGCTATCGTCCCGAACCGGATTTTACGCCTCCGACGCTGGCGATACCGGTGCCGGTGGCCAACACACCGCTGACCCAGGTCTGGAGTCGCCACTCGGTGCGGGGACCCAGTGGACCTTTCGCGGTGGACAGCCTCTGCATTTACGTCGCCGGCTCCGATCGCCGGCTCACGGCGGTGGATCTCGCGTCCGGCAAGAATCGCTGGGTGGTCCGCCTCTCTGGTCCGGCGAATTCCGGAGTGCTTCGCTCCCCGACCCTCGTCTATGTGGCGACCGATCAGCCGGGCGGCTCGGTGCACGCCATTCATCCGACCAGTGGAGGAAAGGAATGGACCACGGGGACCGGATACGTGGACGTCCCGCTGCGAATGATCGACGGACAGTTGTTTGTGATAAATCGCGAGGGGACGCTACTCGCACTCGACCCGGCCAAGGGAAAGATCCAATGGCGCCGCCACGTCGGCCGGACCCGGGTGCCACCCGTCGCTGCGGATCAGCAACACGTCCTGGTGGCATCCATGGATTCACTGTTTCTGGTGGAGCGGCGGAGCGGGAACGTCACCAACCGGATCCGGGCACCGGGGATTCTGGTCTCCGAATGGGTCGAGCGGGACAGCACGCTCATCGGCGTCACCGCCGACTCGGCGATCCTCGCGGTAGACCGGGCCACACTTCGCACCGAATGGCGACTCCGGGTCGATGCGCCAGTGCTCCAGGCCCCGGCCATGCGGGGAGACACGCTGATCGTTGTGACCAGGATCGGGACCATCTTTCGGGTCCTGCTCAACGGCGAGCCGACCCTGGAGCGAGTCGCGGACCTCGAACTGCCGGTCACCACCGAGCCGATCTTTCTGCGGAACTGGATTCTCATGGGCGCGGCGGACGGCGATCTTCACGCGATCGATTCCACCGGGGCCGAAGCATGGAAGGTGCGCGTGGGGCGCCCCGTTGAGGTGGCGCCGTTCCTCATGAACGACTCGACCCTCTTCGGTGTCGGCGCCGAGGGACAACTCTCCCGCTACAGCCTATGAGTTTCCTGCGGCGCTGCCTGCCTGTCGTTCTGCTCACTGCCGCGATGCTCGGCACGACCGCTCCGTTGGCGGCACAGGATTCCCTGTACCAAAAGCACTCATCCCCGTTCTACGTGAAATACGGGAAGTGGCTGTTGCTCGGACTCACGGCGGGCATGAGTTACAAGGCATCGCAGGCTCACGACAAGGCCGACGAGAGCTACGATGACCTGAAGGCACTCTGCTTCGATGATCCCACCCGCTGCACCCGCGGCCCCGGCGGCAGCTACGAGGATCCGGTGGCCGAAGGCCTCTACCAGAACTCACTCGATTACGACAATCAGGCCCGGGCCTGGTTGTACGGCGGAGAAGCCGCGCTGCTCGGCTCGGCCGCGCTCTTCGTCTGGGAGCTGACCCGCCCCAAGAACCCACCGAAGAACATTCCGTTCGAACCTGAGGTGACGGTGGTGGGGAGTCAGACGAGGCTGGGGTTTAGGGTGGAGTTCTAGTGAGTTCCGAGTTCCGAGTACCGAGTACCGCGTCATTGCGAGGCCCCCTTCGCGAGCCCTGTCCTGAGCAGCGCGAAGGAGCAGCGAGAGAAGGGGCCGTGGCAATCTCATCTGTGAGGTCAGCGGGTGAGGTTGCCGCGTCGGCCGCGGTGCGGCCTTCCCTCGCTGCGCTCGGGACAGGCTCTCGCAATGACACGCTATTACTCTCGCTTCCCGACCGCGCTCCTTTCGATCCATTCCGCCATTCTTGCCATTCCGCCATTCCGGCTACCCCGTTCTAAACAACTCCACCGCCCTCGGATACCGTCCCAGCGCCCGCTGCTTCAGCGCCGCATGACGCTTCTGAACCAGCAGCGGGTCTGCGTCGAGAATCTGCCGCGCGATCTCCATGGTCTGCTCCAGGAGATCTCCATCGTCCGGCAACCGGGCCAGCTTCAGGTCAAAGCTGCCGGCCTGTCGAGCGCCGATCAGGTCTCCCATCTTCCGCTCCTGCAGGTCCAGTTCGGCGATCTTGAACCCATCCTGGGTCGCGGCAAAGGCCTTGAGTCGAGGCGGCGGGGAACCATCGGCGAGGAGTATGCAGAAGCTCTCCGCGGCACCGCGCCCTACCCTCCCTCTCAACTGATGCAGCTGGGCCAGGCCGAACCGCTCCGGATGTTCGATCAGCATCACGGTCGCGTTCGCCACATCAATGCCGACTTCGATGACCGTGGTAGCCACCAGCACCTGGATTTCGCCGGCCCGGAAGCGCCGCATCTCGAGGTCACGCTCTTCCGGTTTGAGCCGGCCGTGCACCAGACCAACCACCAGATCCGGCCACTTCTCCTTGAGCAGCTCGGCCATGGTGGTCGCGGCCCGGAGGTCGGCCCGTTCCGTTTCTTCGATGACCGGCAACACCACGTAGGCCTGGCGCCCCGAGCGACACTGCTCCCGCACGAAGGCGAAGGCCTGCTCCCGCTGTTTGGCGGTGCGGACCCCGGTCTTCACCGATCCGCGACCCGGTGGGCGGGTCTTGATGGCGGAAAGATCGAGATCACCGAATCGGGTGAGGGCGAGCGAGCGAGGAATCGGGGTCGCGGTGAGCAGCAGAACATCGGGAGCCGTTCCCTTGGCGACCAGCGCAGCCCGCTGCTCGACTCCGAAACGATGCTGCTCATCGATCACCACCAGGCCAAGGCGCTGAAAGGAGACGCTTTCCTGGAGGAGGGCATGGGTACCCACGACTAGCCGGAGGCTCCCATTGGAGAGCCGAGTCCGGCGTTCGGCCTTCTCGGCGTTGGAAAGCCGGCCAAGCAGGAGTTCGGGACGAATTGAGAGCGGCGCCAGCAGTTCGGTCAATGTGGCCCCGTGCTGTTCCGCCAGCAGCTCGGTGGGAGCCATGAGTGCCGCCTGATAGCCGTTCTCCAGGGCGAGGAGCATGGCAAACAAGGCCACGACCGTCTTCCCGGTCCCCACGTCGCCCATGAGGATGCGGTGCATTCGCTCCGGCGACGTCATGTCGGCCGTGATCTCCCGGATCGCGCGCTTCTGATCGCTGGTGAGCTGCCAGGGAAGCGACTGGGCTAAGCCCCGGGTGAGATCGTGCCGGATCTGGAAAGCCACGCCGCTGCGTCCCCGCTTGGCGATGAGCCGCGCCCGGGCAAGCATCAGTTGCAGATCCAGCAATTCATCGAAGGCCAGCCGGCGCCTGCCCTGCTCCGCGTGCTCCACCGAGTCGGGGCGATGAACCGCCTCGAGTGCCTCGGGAAGCGAGGGGAGTCCGTCGCCGCGAAGCGTCTCCGGCAGAACGTCGGGTGCCAGGCTGACCAACTCATCGAGATGCCGGTTGACCAAGCCTCGAATCGTCTTGTGGCTCAGGCCCTCCGTCGCGGGATAGACCGGAAGTACCTTGCCGCCCAGCGGTTCATCTCCGTCCGAGTCCTGATCGGCGAGGATGACGAACTCGCGGGGAGCGAGCTGACGGCCGTGGTAGAAGCGGACTGGCCCCGAGACCAGAAGGGTCTGTCCCACCTCGATGGTGCGGTCGAGGAATGCCTGACCGGGCCAGGCGCACTCGAGGAGACCGCTCTCGTCTTTGAGGACGGCGTGGAAGATCCGAAGTCCGCGACGAGTGGGGAGCAATCGCTTGGCAACAACCTGCCCGATGCAGGCGACCTCATCGCCCACCCGTGCCTTCGCGAGCGGGGTGATGGTGGATGCGTCGAGGTAGCGGAAGGGGATGTGCCAGAGCAGGTCCCCGGCGGTGTGAACCCCGAGCCTGGCGAACGCCTCGGCGCGCCGCTCCCCGATACCCTTCAGGAACTTGACGGGAGTGTCGAGGCGGAGGGGCATGGTTCAGCACCAAACTAGTTCCGAGTTCACCGAGTTCCGAGTACTGAT
This sequence comes from uncultured Gemmatimonadales bacterium, assembly GCA_963788625.1. Classification (GTDB taxonomy): domain Bacteria; phylum Gemmatimonadota; class Gemmatimonadetes; order Gemmatimonadales; family GWC2-71-9; genus DATBGE01. Next base: position 406,664 of record CAWBHB010000002.1, read on the forward strand.
CGTCGGCAGGGCGTCCTGAAGGAGACGGCCCGATGCAGCGAACCCCTTCACTCGGCACGCGGAACTCGGAACTCGGAACTGGGAACTCGGAACTCCCTACACATCCGCCAGTAGCCTCTCGGCATACGCTCTAGGATCGAACGGCTGAAGGTCGTCGGCCTGCTCGCCCGTGCCGAGGAATCTGATGGGAAGGTCGAGTTCACGCCGGAGTGCCACGACGGCGCCACCTCGCGCGGTTCCGTCCAGCTTGGTCACGATGATGCCGGTGGGCTCGACGGCCTTCTGAAAGAGCTTGCCCTGCTGGACCGCGTTCTGTCCCACGGTGGCATCGAGGACGAGCAGGGTCTCGTGCGGAGCGCCGGGACGGCGACGGGCAATCACCCGGACCACCTTGCGCAGCTCTTCCATCAACCCTTCCTGGGTGTGGAGCCGTCCGGCGGTGTCGATCAGCAGAGTGTCACTGCCGCGCTTGGCGGCCGCCTCGATGGCATCGAACGCCACCGCGGCCGGATCCCCACCGGGCGCTCCAGAAACGGTCGGGATGTTCAGCCGCTCTCCCCACGCCTGCAGCTGGGGAATGGCTCCTGCGCGGTAGGTGTCCGCCGCGGCCAGCAGAACCTTGCGCCCCTCCTTGTTGAGTCGGCGCGCCAGCTTGGCGACGCTGGTCGTCTTCCCTACCCCGTTCACGCCGATGAAGAGCACCACGGTGGGACCCCCGCCGTCTCCCACGGCGATGCGCTCCGGGTTGGGCGGGCCGGCCAGCAGCCCGGCGATTCGCTCGGTTAACTCGCGCCGAAGGTCATTCTCGGTCTTGAGCGTACCACGGCGAACCTGCTCCTCCATGGCCTGGGTCAGCTCGATCGTCGCCTTGACTCCGAAATCCGCTTCCAGCAGCACCCGCTCGATCGCCTCGAGATCGGCCGCATTCATCCCCCGCATGAGCGCGCCCACATCGGTGGTCGCTATGCGCTTGATGCGGCTCCAGAGGCCGAGCTTGGGGTGCGTCGCCGATTCTTCCAGTGGGCATGGTGCGCAAATCTAAGCGGGTTGGAGACGGGAGACGGGAGACGGGAGCGGAGAGAACGCTGTCATTCCGAGGGAGGAAAGCGACCGAGGAATCCTAATGCCGGCTTGGCATCGGGATTCCTCGCTTCACTCGGAATGACAGCCTCTCGTCTTACGTCTCCCCTCTCACTTCTCACTTCTCACGCTTTTCCTTCTCACTTCTTACCTCTCACTTCTCACGCTTTTTCTTTTGCTCCTACCGCAGCCCCAACCTCCGCCTGCTCCACCACTCTCCCGCCAGACCCCGTGATGCAAAGGCCGAAGAGCCAGAGCCACTGTCGAGCGCTGGTTGAAGCACTGGCCGAGAATCCAGTGGCCTGGTGATCCTGCAGCGTGACGGTCTGCGGCAGCCATTCGTCGGAATACTGCTCCACCGCAACGGTGCCTTCGCCGGAGCCTTCGAGCCGGTAGTGGTAGGTGCCGAGCGGGAGGCGAACTTCGGCATGGCCGGAGCCGTCGAATCGGAGGGTGTCGCCCCGTTCACCGGTCGAATCACTGAACTGGATGCCGAGTGGCTGAGGCTCTCCCGCCCCGATCCATTCGAAGAGCAGCGGCCGCGCGTTCGCTACCACCTTTCGGACCGGTCTGGCCTTGATGCCGCTGGAGTCGGCGGCGCCGAGTAACCAGCTCACGGTGGCAGCGACGAGGGACCGGTAGCCCTGCTCGCTGGAGCCTCCCCGGAAGGCCCAGCGCCAGAACCCATCGGCCGCCGTCAGCACTCGCCGGGTAGAGCCTGACTGGTTCCCGGTGAATACCGGCCGCTCTGCACCCCGGCGGCTTTCCTGGACCGTGAGCGCGGTCCAGTCTCCCGCGCCCGGCTCGATCGGGGTGATAGCGCTCAAAGGCGGGAAGGAATCCACCGGCAATCCAACCAGCGCTCCAGCGATGGGCGATGCGACACCAACCGACACGTACCAGTCGGCCGCAATCATGGCTTCGCCGGTCTCCCCGCTGGGCCACAACCACACAGCTCGCGCCCGGCTGCTTCGGATCAACTCCGGGGCGCTTCCTTTGACCACCAGCAGGTCCGCGCGTCGAGCGCTCTGGGCCACATCTTCGCTCGAAACCGGAGCCAATGTTTCCATGGCCCGCCAGCTCCCCGGCTCCAGTCGCACATAGCCCCGGACCGGAAGCTGTGCTACGTCGCGAATGGAGCGATAGAGGAACCGAGCGTCCCAATCAGCGGGGCTGGCGAGGAGAACCACCCCCGGCGTCGGGGCGATGTGCAGCAGCCAGAGCCGGGAGTCATCCCGTGGCTCGGCGTCATTCAGGTTGAGGAGGCGAGCCTCGACGATGTGGTCACCGCCGGATAGTCCGGTGGTGGGAAGACTGAACGAACGATCCAGGACACCGCCGGTCGAGGCGCCGATCCGGCGTCGCAGCAGGACCTGGCGGCCGGTACGGAGCTCGAGTGTCAGGCTGTCACTTCGGTGCGGTGCCGAACACCCGGACTTCCACCCCGACTGTAACGGTGTCTCCCACCGTCGCGCGCGAGGGGCCGCTCACCCGAACCAGGGCGATGTCGTTTCCGGGCTGGCGGGGAAAAGTTCGAACTCCGACCCGTGAAAGCAGCTCAGGGGGGACATCGCTCACGTCTTCGACTTCGCCGTCGCTCACCACGATCACGGGCCGGCCCGAAGCGGCGGCGGCAACCAGCGCGGGTCCGACGAGGGAACGTCCGGCCGATGGCATCGTGTCCGGTGCGCCCGCTTCATCTCCGAACCAGCGGACCTCGCCCAGCGTTCTCGCGGTATCGAGCGCCTCGCGCCAGCGGCCACCGGCGCCGCCCATGCTGAGGCTTCCGTCGAAGAGCACGATCGGCTTGAGCGCGGTGGCCGGAAGCGCGCAGGTCAGGTTCACCAGCAGGACGCCCAGGGCTGCCCAGGCAACCGCCCGGCAGGCAATCGCGGGCCAGGCCTTGGCCCCAACTCGCTCCAGCCACAAGTAGGTGAGCCCCGCCAGCGCTATCGCGAACAGGACGACCAGCACCAGCGTCATCGGCTACCCTTCAGCAGCATTGGAGCGCCTCCGCCACGGTAAATCGATTCTCGTAGATGGCGCGCCCCACAATCGCGCCGGCGAGCCCTGCCGCCCTGACGGCCCGAAGGTCGTCGAGTTTCGCCACTCCACCGCTCGCCACGACTCGCGCGCCGAGCCGCTGAAGCTCGACCGCGCCCGCGATGTCGGGGCCGTTCAGCATCCCGTCCCGCTCCACATCGGTGTAGATGATGTTTCGGGCGCCGTCCGCCAGCATGCGGCGGGCAACGTCCTCAACCTTCTCTCCGGTCGATTCCACCCATCCGCGGACCGCGACGATGCCACGCCGGGCGTCGAGACCAATCGCGATCGCATCGGGCCCCAACTCGCCGATCAGCTCCGGGAGGAATGACGGCGTGGTGATCGCCGCGGTGCTCACCACGACCCTCGTCGCCCCCGCATCCATCACGGCCCGTACCGCCTCTCTGCTGCGCAGGCCTCCGCTCACCTGAAGCTTCACTCGCTGCCCGATCCTCGCGGTGAGCCCGTACACCACAGCGGAGTTATCTCCCTTCCCGAAGGCGCGATCGAGGTCCACTACGTGGATCCAGCTGGCCCCGGCATCGAGAAACGCCTCGGCCTGAGCGACCGGATCGTCGCCATAGGTCACGCTGCTCGCGGCCTCGCCCTGGCTCAGACGAACGACGCGGCCAGCGCGAATGTCGATTGCGGGGAAGAGATCCACCTGAACTGCCGAAGGAGTGGCGCGGAGGTGGCGGGGTTTAGCGTGCTACCGCGATGATGGGACTGGTGGTCGGGTGGAGAAGAGCGCTGAGGCGGGACCGCTCCTGCTCGAAAGCAGCGCGGGACGCGGGAGGGACCGGTTCTCCCGAACCAAAGTCCACTCGAGCCGGATCACGCGACACCCCGGAAACCCGGAACTCATAGTGGAGATGGGGCCCGGTGGCGAGACCAGTGGAGCCTACGTATCCCAACACCTCGCCCTGACTCACCCGCTCCCCAACCCGAAGCCCTCGCCTGAACCCCTGGAGATGCCCGTACCGGGTGGTGATGCTGTTCGGATGGCGCACTTCGACCAGGTTGCCGTATCCGCCGGACCATCCCATCTGGGTGACGGTCCCATCGCCGGCAGCCATCACCGGAGTGCCGGGATCCGCGGCGTAGTCGGTGCCCTCGTGGCGCCGCACGGTACCGAGGATCGGGTGCCGTCGCGCGCTGCTCAGACGTGAAGAGATCCGGCGAAACTGGAGGGGTGCTCTGAGGAAGGCGCGTCGCAGGCTGCGACCCGATTCGTCGTAGTAGCCGACCTTCCCGTCTGCCGCGGCAAACCAGTAGGCCGAATAGGCCTGGCCGCCTACGGTGAGATCTCCTGCCACGACTTTACCGAACCGAGTCTCTCCCTCGGGAGACACCAGCCGCTCGACCAGGATGCGGAAGTGGTCTCCGGGACGGATGTCGCGCGAGAAATCGACCTGCCAGGCGTAGATGTCGGCGAGGTCCCATGCCAGCGCCACCCGGTCTCCTCCATCGAGCAGCGTGTCCGGGACATCCGCATCGAGCGCCTCGTACAATGAATTGTCGATCGGGCCTTCGATCGCCACCACTTCGGGCTGCCATGGGATCGACTCAGCGATGGCGGTCCAGCCGCTCGCGGCGAGCTGCAGGTTCACCTTCTGCTCCGGACCGGTGCGCACTACGACTTGTGAAGGCAGGCTGTCGGTGAGCTTCCGCCGGAAGTTGAAGACCAATCCGGCCCGGAGCCTTCGCAGATCGAACACGGCCTGATCGGCCTCGCTCGCGAGCACGAAGCCCCTGACACCCTGCCGTGAGAACAGCTCGGACACGGTCTCGCCGAGCCGCAAGGTGTCCACGGTTTCGGTAAAAATTTCCGCCACCACCGCCGGCGCCCTGAGCACCGGGCGGGGCCACGGCCAGTCGTCGCGCGCCGTGAAGACGGCTGCGGCGACCAAGACGGCCAAGGCGAGGATGAAGCGGAGTCGGGGCATTGGTGGGTTATAACGAGTGGGTGGGAAGTGGGAAGAGGGAGTAGCGAGTAGTGAATAGGGAGTAGGGGGTGTCCCCCAAAGCCCGACTCCCGATTCCCTACTCCCCACCTCCTACTCCCTACTGCCTAGCACCTAATCCATTTGCCTCCGAATAAACGTCGGAATCTCCATCTCGGGCACCTCCGGAGATGCTCCGGGAGGGCGCCGCGGCTCTGCCTTGGGGGGCGCTGGCGGCGGAGGCGGAGTCGTGAGCCGCTTGCCGGTCGGGAAGTTGATGACCCCGGGGGCCGGCTTGGAGCCGGGTCCGGTCGTCGCCGGAGCGGCCTGTTCCGCGCGGTCGAAGCCGGTGGCGATCACGGTTACTCGGATTTCCCCTGCCATCGCGGGGTCGTTGGTGGCGCCGAAGATGGTCTCGGCCTCCTCGCCCGCCGCATCCTGAACGATTTCGCCTATATGCGTCACTTCCGCAAGGGTCAGGTCGTTTCCGCCCGTCACGTTGATCAGGACCCCGTAGGCCCCGGCGATAGTGACATTGTCCAGCAGAGGGCTCGAGATGGCCTGCTGCGCCGCCTCCATGGCCCGGTTTTCTCCCCTACCGATCCCGGTTCCCATCAGGGCGGCGCCGCCGTTCTGCATGATGGTCCGGACGTCGGCGAAGTCCACGTTGATGATGCCGGTGCGGGTGATGAGGTCGGCGATGCCCTGGGTGGCCTGAAGCAGGACTTCATCCGCTTTCTTGAGCGAGTCCTGGAACGGGATGCCCTTCCCGACCACGGCCAGCAGCCGTTCGTTGGGCACCACGATCATGGTGTCCACGCACTTTCGCATGTCGGCGATGCCCATCTCGGCCTGCTTCATCCGCTTCTTGCCCTCGAACAGGAAGGGCTTGGTCACGATCCCGACGGCCAGGGCACCGAGGTCTCGCGCCATCTGCGCGATGATCGGTGCGGCCCCGGTGCCGGTGCCGCCGCCCATCCCGCAGGTGATGAAGACCAGGTCGCAGCCGTCGAGAACCTCGAGCACTTCCTCGCGGTTCTCCTCGATGGCTTGTCGCCCGATTTCGGGCCGGGCGCCGGCGCCCAGTCCCTTGGTGAGCTTCTTCCCGATCTGGATCTTCACATCCGACTTCGAGGCGGACAGCGCCTGCGCGTCGGTGTTGACCGAGACGAAGTCCACTCCGCGGAGCTGCTCCTCGATCATGCGATTGACGGCGTTGCCTCCGCCGCCGCCAACGCCGATCACCTTCATCCGCGCGCTTTGCGCTCCGGAATCTTCCAGCTCGAAGATCATGGGATGTCCCATACGGCCCACCTCAGAAAAAGTCCTGGAGCCAGCGTTTCACCGGTGTGACCCACTTCTCGATCGACTGCGACCTCCGGCCGCCTGCGCCGAAAGCGCTACCCTGCAACAGCTGCTTGGCCCCGTAGAGCGCGAGCCCGGCGGGCACCGCGAACCGGGGAGACTCGACGCTGTCGGTGAGACCGGTAAGCCCCTGTCCCGGCACTCCGACCCGCACCGGCATGGCGAACACTTCGCGTCCCAGTTCCACCACTCCCGGTGCCAGCGCCCCACCGCCGGTCAGCACGACACCCGCGGGTAACCGCTGCTGATAGCCCGCCCGGGCGATCTCATCGTTGGCGAACTCGAGCATTTCCTGGATTCGCGCGTGCATGATGTGCGCGAGAACTCGCCGGTGGGCACTGCGGCTTCCCTGCCCCGGCGTACTCGGCAGCTCGATCACATCGCTTTCGGGCACCAGCGGTTCGTAGGCCGCTCCGTGCCGCTGCTTCAGCTTCTCCGCGTCCTGCTGGGTGACCTGGAGTCCGTGAACGATGTCGTTGGTGACATGGCCCCCGGCGAACGGCAGCGATCCGGTGTGGCGGATCTTTCCGCTGTGAAAGATAGCCACGTTGGTGGACCCGCCTCCCAGCTCCACCAGCGCCGACCCCAGCTCGCGCTCGTCGGGAGTCAGGACCGCCAGCGAGGCGGCGAGCGGTTCGAGCACGAACTCGGCGACGTGGTACCCGGCTCCCTCGACGCACTTCCGCAGATTCTGCGGGACGCTCGACAGCACGGTCACCAGGTAGACCTGGGCATCGAGCCGGGCGCCGGTCATCCCGATCGGCTCACTGATGCCGGGCTGCAAATCGACCAGGTAGTCCTGCGGGATCGCGTGGAGCAACTCGTGTTCCCGCCCCAGCGGCACGCTGCTCGCCACGTCGTTCACCCGGGCGACATCGCCGGTGCGAATCTCCCCGCCGGTGACCGACACCACCCCGCTCGAGTTCTGTCCCGCCACGTGCTCGCCCGCCAGCCCGCAGTACACGGTGCCGACCTCGACTCCGGCCATCCGTTCGGCGTCCCGCATGGCCTTGGAGATGGCTCGGGTGCTCGCTTCGATGTCGCGCACCACCCCGCGGCGCACACCGGCGCTTCTTTCCACGCCTACGCCAAGGATTCGGGCATTCGGATGCTGTGCGTCGCCCGAGACCTCGGCGATGACGGCGGCCACCTTCGTGGTTCCCAGGTCCACCGCCGCTACCAGCCGCTGCTGGGGGCCGCTCACGCAGCCTTCCAGCGGACGACGACGTATCCCGCGAAGCGCCCATCCAGCTCCGCGAACGCCCGCCCTTTACGCGCCAGGTCCTGCGCCACCGCCGTCACCGCCCGAATGTCCTCCGCCGTCGCATTTGGCCGGAACCAGTATCGTTGTTTGTCTACCTGGATCACGATGTCTTTCTGCGACCGCCAGCCGGCGACCACACGGCCGTACAGTGTCGCGTCCACCTGTTGCAACCGGCCGAGGAACCGAGTCACCAGGGAATCGGGCTGTCGGATCAGCGGCAGATCCTCCGCTCCGACCGTCGCATCGAAGGGCAGCACCTTTCCATTAGCGTCGACTGGTTGGAGCCGATTGCTGGCCGGGACCAGCGCGACAGGAAGCGCCTCCTCGATGGTGACCCGAAGCGTGCCCGGCGGCCGGCGACTCACCTCCGCATGGACCACTCCGGCCATGGCCTGCGCCCTTCGCTCGATCGGTCCCACCCGATCGAACACGCTGGCCCGGGACGGAAGCTTGAGCGCCTTTACCACCGTCGCGGCCTCGAGGTTCTTGAGGCCGCGAACTTCGACCTGCCGGATGCGGAAGAACTCGAGCCCGCCGAGGAACGGAGGCAGCACGAGCCAGAGCACCACGCCCAGGAGGAGCGCGCCGAGCAGTTTCCAGCCGGGCTTCAGGCGGCGTTCAGCCATTGGGCGAGTTCCCGCCCGACCCGGGTGATATCGCCGGCGCCGAGGGTGATGACGACATCGCCCTCTCGAACCATTTCATGAATTCGGTCTCCCACCCGCTCCCGGTCCGGCTCGTAGAGCACTTGGGCTCCGGCGTCGCGGGCCGCGTCGGCAACCGCGGCGGCGGTCACCCCGGGAATCGGCTGCTCTCGAGCCGGGTAGATCGAAGTCACGATCACCAGATCGGCCGCGGCGAGGGCTCGACCCATCGCGATCCCGTGTTGGGCAGTACGGGAGTAGAGATGAGGCTGGAACACCGCGAAGAGGCGGCGCCCGGGAAAAGCCTGCCTCGCCGCGGCGAGAGTGGCCTCGAGCTCCGAGGGATGGTGGGCGTAATCGTCAACCAGCGCGATCCCGCGCACCTCTCCCAAGCGTTCAAATCTCCGTCCCAACCCGCGGTAGCGCGCGAGAGCCTCGAGCGCGGGCTCCACGTCCCCACCGAGCGCCACGACGACGCCAAGCGCGGCGGAAGCGTTGCGCAGGTTGTGGATTCCGGGGACTTGTAGCCTGAGGGTGACGGGCGATAGGCCCGGAACGCTGAGCGTCGCGCGGCTCCCCGTGGCGCTCTGCTCGATGGCCGTGAGCCGCAAGTCCGCCACACCCAGCCCGAAGCGCCACACCCGATCGGCGGGAAGCTGAGCCGTAACCCGGCTCGCTCCCGGATCATCGGCGCCTATCAGGATCCGATCCGCGCGGCCTGCGAAGGTCACGAACGCCTGCTCCAACGCCTCGAGCGAGCCGTAACACTCGAGGTGATCGGCCTCGACGTTGTTCACCACAGCCACCGATGGCGTGAGAGCGAGGAAGGCCTGATCGTACTCGTCGGCTTCGACCACGAAGAGCCGGTCTCCGCCCGTTTTCGCGTTGCCGCCCCACTCATTCACTCGGCCACCAGCTATCCCAGTCGGGGCCAGACCCGCGGCGGCGAGCGCCTCGGTGGTCATGACGGTGGTGGTGGATTTGCCGTGAGTCCCCGAAATCCCGACGACCGTCCCGCTGCGGACCAAGTCGGCCAATGCCTTCTTCCGAGGCACCACCGGGACCCCCAGCGCGTGCGCGCGGGCCAGTTCGGGATGGTCTTTCGCCACCGCGGCGGTGACCACCACTGCCCGGGCACCCTCGACGTGCTTCGGATCGTGCCCGGTGAAGACCTCGGCACCAAGCGCCGCCACATCCGCGGCGCCGCTGGGGTCGGGGTCGCAACCGGTGACGGAAACGCCTCGACGGCGGGCCACGAGTGCTAAGGCACTCATGCCGGCACCACCGATTCCCATGAAATGGACGGGGCGAGGATTGCTGGGGTCAAACAAATCCATGGTTGGAAGGCTAATGTAAAATCAATTCAGCATTTGCGAAAGCCCGGCCGACTCAAAAAAGCGTCAAAAGATGTGACAGAATCGCCTCCAGGGCGTCGGGTTTCCCGCGGGCCAGAGCGGCCCTGCCCATCTCCAGGCGGCGGGTCCGATCGTGCAGCAGGCCACCCACGGACTGGGCAAACGACGCCACGGTCAGATCTCGCTGAACCAGCATCTTCGCGGCTCCCGCCGCGGCGAGGGCTTCTGCGTTCTTGGTCTGGTGGTCGGCCGCCGCGGTGGGCAGCGGAATCAGAATCGATGGCAGTCCCCAGGCGCAGAGCTCGGCACCCGTCATCATGCCGGCTCGCGCGACGACGAGGTCCGCCACGGAATAGGCGTCCGCCATCGGATCAATGAAATCGAAGACCTTTACCGCGGGTGGCTGATGCAGCGGGGCGAATTGCTGATAGCTGCCCTTCCCCGTGGCCCAGAGCACGACGATGTCCTTCGCCGCCCCGCTCTCGATCCATGCCGCAACGGTCTGGTTGATGGCGACGGAGCCTTGACTGCCTCCCGTGATGAGCAACACCGGTCTTTCCCCCAGCACGCCGAGGCGGGCCGCCGCGGCCTCACGTCGCGAGGGATCGGGAGGAATGATCGGATTGCCAGTGTCGAAGACCTGAGTCTCGGACCCCAGCTTCAGGCGAGCCCGCGCTTCCGGCAGGCCCAGGTAGACGTGCCGGACCAGTCGGCTCAGCTGGCGGGTCGCGATTCCGGGAAACGCATTCTGTTCCTGGATGGCAGTGGGAATTCCCCGCCGCGCCGCGAACCAGACGCAGGGGCCGGAGGCATACCCGCCGGTCCCGATCACCGCGATCGGCCGTTCCGCCACGAAGAGGGCGATAAGCTGGCGCCGCACGTTCAACGCGATCCAGGGCCAGCGAAAATTCTTCCACCAATGGCGCCGGTAGATCGGCTCAAGAGGGAGGAGGTGGTAGCGGAAGTTGCGTTGGGGGAGAAGCGTCGCCTCGAGACCCCGATGCGCACCGAGCAGAACCGGCTCCAGGTCAGGCCGCCTGCGTCGCAGCTCCTCGGCGATGGCGAGCGCGGGCATCAGGTGCCCGCCAGTCCCGCCGCCGGCGATGAAGACGACGGCTCGGCGGCTCGGCCCCTCGGCTCGGCGGCTCGGCAGCTCGGTGGGTGGCTCCTGTTGGGAGGACATCGCGACGAGGCTGCGTCGCTCAGACCGAAACTGGTGGCCGAGCCGACGAGCCGCCGGTCCGCCGAGCCGGCTTCCCTCGCATTCTCCCGACGCTGAGCAGGATGCCGGTGCCGAGCAGGGTTACCACCAGACTCGACCGCCCATAGGAAATGAACGGGAGCGTGAGGCCGGTGGTTGGCATCATCCCCAGGGTGACGGCCATGTGCATGAAGGCCGTGAGTCCCACGGCGGCGGTGAGGCCGGTGGCCAGATACTGCCCGAAGGGATCCTCCGCGGTGCGGGCGATCCGGAATCCCAGCCAGCAGAACAGCGCGAAGAGCAGCACGATCAGCATCACACCGAGGAATCCCCACTCTTCGCCGATCGCGCTGAAGATGAAGTCGGAGTAGGCATAGGGCAGATAACCGAAGCCCTGCTGCCCCTGGCCGAAGCCGACTCCGAAGAGTCCGCCCGAGCCGATGCCCACAAAAGATTGATGGATCTGGCTGGTGGCGGCGTCCGGCGCGTCTCCCGAGCTCATGAACGCGGTAAGCCTCGCCAGGCGGTACTGCGCGTCGTGGATCTTCTGAAAGACGAGAAGCACCGCGACGAACCCCAGCACCAGGAAGTGCCCGATCTTGGCACCGGCGGTGAACAGCACGATGCCGCCCACCAGGGCGACCAGAGTCGCCATCGAAAGATTGGGCTGGAGCACAATCAACAGCGCGACGAAGCCCAGCACCACGACGAAGGGCATGACACCCTTCTTGAACTGGCGTACCTGCTCTCCCTTCTTGGCGGCGAGCATGGCGCACCAGAGGATCACCGCCAGACGGGCCACCTCGGAGGGCTGGAAATTCAGCGGACCGAGATGAACCCAGCGGCGAGCGCCGTTGATGACCGGGGAGATGCCTCGGGTGAAGGGCAGAATCGGAATGAAGAGGAAGAAGATCGTCACCAGGAGAAGCGGCCAGGCCAGCGGGCGAAGCCTGCGGTAGTCGATGCGCGCCACCGTGACCATGAGAATCCCGCCCAGGAGCGCGCCGGTGAGCTGGGTGAGCGCGAAGGACCCGCCGGCAACACCGCCATCCTTGGTCCGCACCAGGCTGGATGCGCCATAGGTCATCGCGATCCCGAAGACGACGAGGGTCGCGGCCACCACGGCGAGCAATCGAGTTTCCCAGCGCAGTTCGTTCACATGGCCTCCACGGCGGCGCGAAACTGGGCGCCTCGATCCTCATAGTTCTGGAACATGTCGTAGCTCGAGCAGGCCGGTGACAGCAGCACCGCATCACCCGGCTGAGCCAGCCGGCGGGCCAGCGCCAGGACTTCACCGAAGTCGGTTCCTGCCCGGGTCACCGGGAGGCGGTTTCCGAGATCGTGCGTCACCAGGTCGCGCGACTCGCCAAAGGCAATGACCGCTCGGCAGCGACCGCCCGCCGCGTCGGCCAGCAGAGTGTAGGGCTCGCCCTTGTGCCGTCCACCCAGGAGCAGAACAAACGGCCGCTCGAGAGCCTGCACCGCGACGGTGGTCGAGGCCACGTTGGTCGCCTTGGAATCGTTGATCCACAGCACTCCATTCACCGTCCGGATTGGCTCCATCCGATGCGGCAGCGCCCGGAAGCTACGCAGCCCCGCCGCGATGCGGTCTGGAGTCCCTCCAGCCCGCCATGCGATCAGTGCCGCGGCGAGCGCATTAGCGACGTTGTGCTCGCCCAGAAGCGGGAAATCGGCACGGGGAAGCAACTCGCTCTCCCGCAGAATCAAAGCTCCCTTGCCTCGGTCGTACCAGGCATCGGCCGGCGCCCCCAGGCGGAATCGCAGGTGGGTTCCCGGAGCGGTGCGCGAGCGGCGCTCGACTTCGGCATCGTCCCCGTTGGTGACCCAGCAGGAAGCTGCCGTCGCATTGACGAAGAGCCGGTCCTTGTCGGCGTAGTACTCCTCAAGGGTCGCGTACCGGTCGAGGTGATCCGGTGCCAGGTTGGTCAGCGCACCAACCGCGGGCACCAGGTCGTGGGTGTCGTGCAGCTGAAATGACGAAAGCTCGAGCGCAATCCACTCCGGAGGATCACCGTCGAGTGCCACCTGTGAAAGCGGCCGACCGATATTGCCCGCCGAAATGGCCTTGAGTCCGGCACCCTGCAGGAGGTGGCCGGTAAGAGCCGTCGTAGTGGTCTTGCCATTGGTGCCGGTGATCGCCGCGTACTTGACCCCGAGGAGCGCGTGGTAGCCCACGTCCACCTCGGAGACGATCGGCACTCCGGCCGTACGCGCCGTCACGACCGGCGGAACATCGGGCGGAACCCCCGGAGAAATCACCAACAATCCTGCCCGTTCGATGCGCTGCAGATCGTGTCCGCCCAATTGGACCGAGACCCCGGCTTCCTCGAGGCGGCGCAGACCGTCCGCCCCGACCGCCTTGTCCGGGTCTCCCGCCCGGTCGGAGGCGTAGACCGGTATGCCCTCGCGCCGCAGCAGCAACGCCGCGGCCATGCCGCTCCGCGCCAGTCCCAGCACAGCGGCCTCTCGTCCGATGGCACGCCAGCGTTCGAAGCTCACCGCAGTTTCAGAGTGGCCAGTGCCACCATGGCGCAGAAGATTCCCAGGATATAGAACCGCGTCACCACGGTGCTCTCATGCCAGCCGAGCTTCTCGAAGTGATGATGGAGGGGAGCCATTCGAAACACCTTGTGGGCGTCGGCGAATTCCTTCCCCCTGGTCCGCTTGAACCATTTGTATACGCTGGTCTGAAGAATTACCGAGATGGCCTCGGCCACGAAAACCCCGCCGATCAGGAAGAGCAGAAATTCCGCCTTGAGCAGGATGGCGACCGTGCCGAAGGCTCCTCCCAGGGCGAGGCTCCCGGTGTCTCCCATGAAGACCTGCGCCGGGTGGGAATTGAACCAGAGGAACCCCAGACAGGCGCCGGTCAGCGCGGTGCAGAAGATCGTGAGCTCACCGGCACCCGGCAGGTAGAACAGGTTCAGATACCCGGTGGTATCGGTGCGGCCGAGCACATAGGCAAAGAACGCGAACGCCGCCGCGGCGATGGCCGAGAGTCCGGTCGCCAGTCCATCGAGTCCATCGGTCAGGTTCACGGCGTTGCTGCTGCCGGTAATCACGATGGTGACGAAGGCGACGTACATCCACCAGGTGAAGGTCACGATCACGAACTTGAAGAAGGGGACCGTGGTCGCGGTGGCGGGCATGGTCTCGGTGGACACGACCGGGAAGTAGACCAGAAGGATTCCCAGCACCACGCCAAACGAGATCTGTCCAACCAGTTTCCACTTGGCCACGAGGCCGCGGGACTTTCCCTGCACGATCTTCAGATAATCATCGATGAAGCCGATGCCGCCCATCCACAGTGTGGCAAGCACCGCGAACCACACGAACCGCGAGTTGAGCCGCGCCCACAACAGCGTCGGGATGATCGCCGCCAGGAGGATGATGAGCCCGCCCATAGTCGGCGTGCCCCGCTTCCCCTGGTGAGAAGCCGGCCCCTCGGCGCGGATGATCTGGCCGATGCGGCGGGCCCGGAGCCGGGCGATGATCGGCGGGCCGATCACGAACGCCAGCAGAATGGCGGTGACGAGTGCCGCGGCAGCCCGAAAGCTGATGTAGTTCAGGAGATTGAAGATGAGGTACTGCTTGCCCAGCGGCGCGAGCAAGTGATAGAGCACGGCACCTCAGTGGATGGGGTGATCCTGTCCGGTGAGAAACGGAAGTATACGTTCGAGCGCAACACCACGGGATGCTTTGAGTACCACCAATTCGTCGCCCCGCAGACGTCCCTTCAACAGCGGTCCCAACGTGGGAACGTCGGGCGCGGTTAGCAGCCGATCCTTGAGCCGGCCGGCGTAGGGGGTAAGGACCGGCACAAAATCCCCGACCGCGGCCAGGAGATCCGGCTCCAGGCCCACCAGGGCCGCGGCGACAGCCGCATGGTGCCTTGCCGACTCAGGGCCAAGCTCACGCATGGTCCCCGCGACGAACACCAGGGGACGCCCGCCGCGCATCGTCCGAGCGGTCGCAATTGCCGCGATGAACGAGGAGGGATTGGCGTTGTAGGCGTCGTTGACGATGGTCAGCCCTCCGGACTCGATGATTTCCCCCCGGCCCCCGGGAATCCGCAGTCCGCGAAGCGCCTCGGCCGCGGCCGCCGGATCGATCGACAACTCCTGACCCAGAGTCCACGCCAGCATGGCGTTCGAGGCTTGGTGCTGCCCCAGAAGTGGCAAGGTGATGCGAAGCCCATCCACCATGAGGGTCGGGCGACCGGTCGAATCCACTGATACCGACTGAGGAACCCGGTCGGCACGCGCCAGACCCACGCTCAACACTCGCTGTGCCCGTTGCCGCGCGGCTTCCGCCAGGCTCGGTGGCTCGGTGCCCACCAGTGCGAGAGGAACGCCGTCCAGCAGCTCGAGCTCCTCCTCGAGGATTCCCTCCAGGCTGCCGAACCCGTCGAGGTGTGACAGCACGACGTTGGTGGTCACGGTGACGGTGGGCTCGATGATCTCACGGGCCCTGGCCAGCTCGCCTCGCAGGTTGGCGCCGGCTTCGATCACCAGCGCCTCGATTTCCGCCGGCGCTGAGAGAATCGTCTTGGGAATGCCAACAAGGTTGTTGTCGTTGGCCGGCGTGGAGTGGAGACGGTAGCGGGTTCGCAGCACGGCTGCGCACATCTCCTTGGTGCTGGTCTTCCCGTTGGCTCCGCCGACTGCGACCACTGGTCCACCAATCGCGCGGCGCCGGTGACGCGCCAGCCTGCCATACGCCGCCAGCGTGTCTTCCACTGGATACAACGCGAGATCCCCGACGGGAGCGGTACCCTGGCGCACGATCGCCGCCGCGGCCCCTGCGGCGCGGGCGGCTTCGAGATGGTCGTGCCCGTCGAACCGGTCCCCCTTGATCGCGACGAACAACGCTCCGGGCTGGAGGGTCCGAGTATCGGTCGACACCTCGCTGTATTCGGTGGAGCCGGCATCCGCCGCCGGGAGATCCAGCGCAGCCCGCACCTCGGCGTCGCTCCAGCCCTGCCACCTCACCGCGTTGTTCACCGGACGCCGCCCACGATTCCGGTCACGATTTCCCGTTCGTCGAACGGCAGCTTCGTCGTGCCCACGACCTGGTAGGTCTCGTGTCCCTTCCCGGCGAGCAGGATAGTATCGCCCGAGCGGCCGGCCTCGAGCGCCACGCGTATGGCCTCTCGTCGGTCCACCAGACGGAGGTGCGAGGCGCTCCCCATCCCCTGCTCCACATCGGCGATGATCGCGTCGGGGTCTTCGGTGCGCGGATTATCGGAGGTGACGATCGCGAGGTCCGAGAGCGTGGCCGCGATGCGCCCCATCACCGGCCGTTTGCCGCGGTCGCGATCTCCGCCACAGCCGAAGACGACGATCAGGCGGCCCGGCGTGAGCGGCCGGAGACTCTGCAGTGCACGCTCCAGCGCGTCGGGAGTGTGCGCGTAGTCGCGCAACACGACGCAGGGGCGCTCGACGATGCGCTCCATGCGGCCCGGGACCTGGGGAGCGGCTGTCAGCGCGGCCGCCACCCGGGCGACCGACTGCCCCAGCGCCAGGCCCGCAGCCGCGGCCGCGAGCGCGTTGTGAATGTTGAATTCACCAAGCAGCGGCAGGGTGACGTGCCCCTCGCCCTGGGGGGCAGTGAGCTTGAAGCGACTCCCGGAATGGTCCTGCTGGATGTCGGTGGCGGAGACTTGCGACCCCGCGCTGAAGCCGTAACTCAGCCGGTGACTCCGCGGGGGGAGTGCGGCCCAGGCAGGATCATCCTGATTGATGATCTCCCAACCGTCGAGGCCGAGGTACCCACTCAGCCGAAGTTTGGCCGCAAGGTAGGACTCCATCGTGTGGTGATAGTCCAGATGATCCCGGGTCAGATTGGTGAAGATTCCGGCATCGAAACAGAGTCCATCCAGCCGGCCCTGATCCAGGCTATGAGACGAGGTCTCCATCGCGACGTGGGTGACCCCGCGCGATACCAGATCGGCCAGAGTAGCCTGGAGATCAATCGGGCCCGGAGTAGTGAGTGAACCGGCGGTAGACTCGAGCGGATTCCCCTGACCATCGAAGGCACCCAGGGTTCCGATGCTTCCTGCCCGGCCCTCTCCATTAAAGAGGTGGCGAACCAGGGCCGTAGTCGTGGTCTTTCCGTTGGTGCCCGTCACGCCGATCAGGCAGAGTCGCCGGGCGGGGTCCCCGTACCAGAACCGGCCTGCGACAATCGCGGCGCGGCGCCCATCGAGCACTACGATCTCGGGCACCGAACTCCCCATCGGCTGCTCCACCACCAGCGCCGCGGCACCTCGCTTCAGGGCATCGGCCACATAGTGGTGCCCGTCGGCGAGTGACCCGCGCACCGCGATGAAGGCATTGCCTGAGGCGACACTGCGGCTGTCGGCCGTGAGGCCGCTCAGGTTCACGGAAGCGGTTGGACCTTGAGCCACGAGGCCCTCCTGGCGCAGGGCCAGCACCAGCTCGCTCAGCGGCCGCAGGTTCACTGGGCCCATACCGTCACGGTGCCGCCGGCACGGAGGGAATCGCCTGCGGCGGGAGAGGTGCGTACCACCATCCCTCCACCACGAAGCGCCACCTGGAATCCACGCCGATGCAAGGCGAAGGCGGCCTTCCTCAGATTGGCCCCGATCACGTTGGGGACCGGGCGCCGCTCCCGGGTCTTGGCGCTGTCGGCGTTCGAAGGCCACGGCACAACCACCGAGCTCTCCACCTCAGGCTCGACCGGCGCCGTGGTGTCGTTGAAGGCCGGCGCCTCGCTGGTAGCGAGTCGCCGGCGGTCTATGGCGCTCCGCCGGGCGGCGAGCGCTTCCTGGAGCATGCTGCGGGTGACCGGAGCCGCGGTCTGACCTCCGTAGTAATCGCCCTGGGGATCGTCGATCTTCACGATTACCACGAGCTGAGGATCGTCGGCCGGAAAGAGTGCGGCAAATGAGGCAGTGTACCTGCCGACCACGTAGTGGCCTCCCTCGAAGCGCTGCGCCGTGCCGGTTTTTCCCAGCAGCGTGTAGTTCACCAGCTGGGCCCGCTCTCCGGTTCCACCCTCACCCACCGCACCGGCCAGAAACTCCCGCAGCGTGCGTACCACCTCGCGGCGCGCGGCGCGGCGTACCGGCTCCGGCTTGTGACGATAGCGTACCGAGCCGTCGGGATTGCGGATTTCGCGAATGAGAGTTGGGGTCAGCAGCACGCCGTCGTTGGCGAGGGCGGCATAGGCAGCCGCCAGCTGAACCGGCGTCACCCCGAACGAATAGCCCATTGCCACACTGGGGCCGTTGAATCCGGGCTTCCATTGATCGGGCGACGGCAGACGGCCCCGTGCCTCTGAGGGAAATTCGACTCCGGTCGGGCTGCCGAAGCCGAAGTCGCGCAGCGCGTCGTACTGCTCGGCTGGGGTGAGTCGCTGGGAAAATTTCGCCATGGCGATGTTGCTCGACACTTCGATCGCCTTGGCGAGCGTCAGATTGCCATGTGACGCGTGGGCATCGGTGATGGTGCGGGTCTCCCGACTGGAGACCGGCATCACCCACTTCCCTTCCTCACCGTACACTTCATCGGTGCTATCTACCCGGTGGAGCGACAGCAGCGCCGCGGCGGTGAAAAGCTTCGCGGTCGATCCCGGCTCGAAGGGATCAGTGAAGAACGAAGGCCGGCTTTCGATCAGATCCCGCTCCACCCGCCGTCGCGATGCGATGGCCAGGAGTTCTCCCGTGGCGGGGTCCATGAAGACCACGTCCCCACCCGCCGCGTCGAGCTTCTGGATTGCCTCGTCCAATCCATGCTCAGCGATCTCCTGGAGCTCGGCGTCCAGCGTGAGGTAGACGTCCTCGCCCGGAACCGGTTCGCTTACCAGACGGGACGGCGATTCGTAGCTGCGCCCGGCCCGGTCCCGAAGCACGACTTCCTCTCCCGGCACCCCAGTCAGGATCGAATCGAGGGCGAGCTCGATCCCGGATGCACCTCGACCGCTGTCGGCATTCAATCCGCCGATCACCGAACGCGCGAGTGAGGAGGCCGGGTAATGGCGGGCGAATTCGGGAGTGAGATGAACACCGGGCGTCTTCCGCAGGGCCTCGACCTGCACGCCGGTGAATGGGCCGTGGTAGTAGATCCACTTCGAGCCCTTGGCGAAATCACGCCGCACTCGGGAGGCGGGGAGCTCGAGGCCCCGGGCCAGGGCTGTTATGGTGGCCGAGCGGCCTTCGACCTCGTTGGGCGCGATGCCGACGTGGAAGTACTCCTGAGTAATGGCCAGCGCGACCCCGCCCCGGTCGTAGATGCCGCCCCGGCGAGCCGGCAACACCACGCGCAGCTTGCGCTGGTCCTCCGCCTCGGACTCCCATCGGGAGCGCTGCACGATCTGCAGCTGCGCGGCCCGCCCCAGCACGGCCAACACGGCCAGGACGAAGACGACTTCGAGCGATGCGATGCGGGTGGAGACCTTGGCCATCAGCGGTGGTCAGGCGCCGGAAGGCGGAAGACGGTGAACTCGGAGTCGGCGGGCTGGTGCAGACCCAAGCGATTCTCGGCCTTGCGACCAAGCTCCTGGCGCCCGAGCGTGAGGCGAAGATCGCGCTGCAACGCCGCGCGTTGGGCCTCGAGCGTGGTTCGCTGCTCCCGCAGCGCGTTGAGCCGCCGCGCCGTCTCCAGCGCCGCGGTCCGGCGCGCGAGTACGGTCGCGGCCACGCCCAGGAAGAGCAGCAGCCAGAGCATGATCCAGTGGCGACCCCTAAACGTCATCGGCTTTCTGGAAGACCCGCAGTTTGGCGCTGCGGGCGCGCGGATTCCGGGCGGCTTCCTCGAGTGATGGACCGATCGGTTTGCGGGGTTTGACCTTACCCAGTGCCCGGCCACGGCAGACGCAGATCGGTGTGCCAGGCGGGCAGACGCACGCCCGCGCCCATTCCTGAAAGGCGTGCTTTACGATGCGATCCTCGCCTGAATGATAACTGATCGCCGCTAGTCCCCCACCGGGGACCAGGGCCTCCAGCATCGACGGCAAAGCACGCGCCAAGCCGGGAAGCTCATCGTTGACCGCGATCCGGACTGCCTGGAACAGCCGGGCAAAGTCGCCCGGGCCGGAACGCGCTCCCAGCACGCCGCGAATCGCGTTGACGAGATCATCGCTGGTTGCGAATTGCTGGCGGGCCCTGCGCTTCACCACGGCGTGCGCCAGCCGGCCGGCGCGGGACTCGTCCCCATACTCCGCAAAGATCCGGCGCAACTCTTCGGCGCCGAGCTCGTTGAGCAGGTCCGCGGCCGTGGCGCCTGAGCTTCCCATCCGCATGTCCAGCGGCGCGCCGGGACGAAAGCTGAACCCTCGACCTTCCTCATCGAGCTGGTGGGAGGACACGCCCAGGTCGAGGAGGATAAAATCGGGCTGAAACCGGGAGATGGCCTGGAGGGCGGCGGGATCGCTGTACGCCGCGAGCAGGTATTCGACACCACTGCCCAGGGCGGTGCGGGCGGCCTCGAGTGCCTGGGGATCCCGGTCGATCCCAAGGACCTGCGCCCCCCTTGCCACGAACGCGGCGGCGTGGCCGCCGCCGCCCAGAGTAGCGTCCACCACACGGCGGGCCCCCTGCGCAGCAACAAGTACTTCGCGGAGAAGAACTGGTTCGTGGTATGACAGCGGTTGAGTCACCGGAACTCAGCGGACGAAAGCGAGACACCCCGCCCGCAGCTGCGGACGGGGTGTCGACTCGAACCCAAGGAGCGGGGCTGACGGGGCTCGAACCCGCGACCTCCGCAGTGACAGTGCGGCACTCTAACCAAGCTGAGCTACAGCCCCTGATTGAGCGGGCGGGAATATAGGAACCCGACCTCCCTATTGGTAGGGGACGACACTCGTTAGGCCCCTACTTGCAGTAGACCTTCAGCATCGATGCGATGCGTGGCTTCAGGCCATCGAGATACTTCTGGAACTGCCCCAGATTCTGCGCCTGATCCGGAGGGGCCAGCTTGAAGGCAGCTTCGGCCTCCGCCGCCATGGACTCCTCCTGTTTGGCCTTTTCGCAGGACTTCTCCTTCTCCGCCTGCGCATCGAGCGGCGGGATCTGCTGCAGGATCGAGAGCCCGAGGTAGTAATTGGCCAACGGATAGATCTTGCCGCCCGGGTTGGCGGTCGCTACGACCTGGCGAAGCTTGGTGGCGGCCTCCGGCCAATTCTGCGGCGGCTGCAGCAGGGGACGCGCGACGTTGAACAGGATGACCGACACACCTTCCTTCGCCTGGGCATCGCCGTATTTGGTCACGAAATCCAGGAACGGCTGGGCCTCGGCCGCGCGATTGGCGGTGACCAGCGCCTGCGCCGTGGCAAGGGCCGGCCCCACGGCCGTGGTGTCCTTCTCCATCAACCGCTTGGTCGTGGAAACCTGGCTGTCGACCGGTCCGGTCAGCTGATACGCCGAAACCAGCTGATTCAGCAGCGCAAGGTTAGTGGGATACTTCTTACTGCCCTCGGAAGCCCACTTGAGCAGCTTTGCGGTATCAGGCTTCTGACTCGCCATCACCGTGATCTTCAGGTAGAACGAGCTGTCGGCCTTGCTGGAATCATTGGCCACCATCTGCTCCAGCGCTACAACCGCACCCGCGAAATCGCCCTTGAAGACCCTCGCGTTACTCAGCAGGTCATAGAGATCGCTGTTGGTCGGATCAATCTTGAGTCCGTCCAGGGCGGTCTGCTCGGCGGCGTCGGGACGCTCGTACTTGATGAACAGCTTGAAGGCCTGCTCGCGCAGGGTCTGGTTGGTGGGGGCCACCAGCAGCATCTGCTTCAGCGCCTCTACGGTCTTGGCCGTGTCGCCCTGGGCTTCGTAGACCTGGGCCATGGTGGTCCAGGCCCTGAGGCTCTGCGGGTCTCCTTCCACCGCTTCCCGCATGTGATCCATCGCCTCGGTGGTGTCCTTCTTGGTCTTCTTGTCCAGCGAGAGCAGTCCCAGGCAGAGGTGGGCCAGACCGTTCTTCGGCAGGGTGGTGATGGCCTTCTTCGCCGAGGCGATGGCTTTGTCCGGCGCCACCTTGCTCTGATCCATGCAGGCCCGCGCGTCATTGAAGCTCTTGACCGCGGGCTGGAGGGCGTCCGCCACCGAGCCGCCCACCTCATCCAGTTTCTGACTCGCCCCCTGGGTAACGACCACCACATTCCCCGCATCGTCGTTCAGCCCCGCTAGTCGGGAAGTCACCGAGAAGCGGCCGCTCTGGTCCTTGGACAAGGTTGAGGCGACGAGGGCCTTGGCCTGCAGAGCATTACCGAACTGCTTTTGTACTGTGGACGCGAGGATCGCATCGGGCGGATAGCCGAACTGCTTCAACGCGTCGTTCATCTGTTCCCGAGTGAGAACAACGAAAGTGGAGCCGACCACCTTCTCCATCCGGCCCCGAACTCCCTGACCGATCTGGACGCTGGAGGCGGAATCCTGAGACGAGAACGTATGGGGATTCGCTACCAGCATGCGGGGCGCGTTGGGGGCTGCAGCACCCGGTGCGGGACGGCGAGTGGGAATCTGGGCAGAAAGAGCCGCGACAGGCAGCGCGGCCAACAGCGGCAGAGACAGCAGACGAACCAGTCGCATTACATGGCCTCCGCAGAGGTAGCAGAAGGGCGAAATGGGCGCAGGGGCAACCATCGTGGTCGCCCAACCAAGGGGCGGGCACAAGGCCCGGCCGAACCTCGCAGGGGCGACCCTTGTGGTCGCCCAACCGGGAGGCAGGCACAAGGCCCGCCCCGAACAGCACGCGGGTCGCCAACCAGGCGTCCCGCCATGGGCGAAGAGGGATTCGAACCCCCGACATCCTGCGTGTAAGGCAGGCGCTCTGGACCAGCTGAGCTATTCGCCCGGAATAGTCAGGCCGACGGGTGCTGCTACCTGATTACCTGCGCCGAGCATCAGAGCGCAATGCCCAGCGGAAACAGGACGCAGTACCCGAGCACGAGGAGCGCGGCCGCACCCGTCGTGCCACCGGCATGCAACCAAAGATACCCCACAACCAGAGAGACGACTGCAGCCCCGATCAGGAGGACATTTCGGGGACCGAACCGGAGGTGCCGTTCACCTGATGGAGTGGCGGAACTTGGCATAAGCGTTGAGCTTACTGCTTCCCCTCCACCGGGTCAACGGGCGGCAGTACCGGATCGGGGGGGACGATCTCCCAGCCCTGGTCCAAGGCCAGCCTTCGGGGCCGGTCGCTCCGGCGGCGCAGCCATACGAGGACGCCCAGAGCAGCGGCTACTACGGCCCAGATCCCACCGGCGAGCAGCCAGGCTATGAAACCGTAACGCCTTCGAAGGCCCACCTGCCACGACTTCTCGAATCTATCCGGCGGCAAACCCGTGGCGGCGGTGAGACTCTGCTCAAAATCGTCGCCCGCAGCCATCCGGCTGAACAAGCGCTCCAACCCTCCCGGGGCGGGATGCCGAGCTATCTCGGCCACCGCCGAAGCCGCGAGCCCATACGCCGCGTCCGCGGTACGGGCGGAACCGCGCAGGTCGCTATCCAGCTCCCGCAACGTCGGCAGCCGGCCACCGACCACGGCCAGGTTGAGCTGCAGGGAGATCAGTCGCTCGAATTCTCCCGACGCCAGCGATGCGTACCCCTCGTCGAACCAGAGCGGAACTCTACCCGGGACCGCGTCGTGGAGGGCCAGATGGGCCACCTCATGGCGCAGGGTCTGATCGAGGCCGCCAAGGTCGCTTCTCAGGACGATAGTGCGGGCCGCGGGCAGGGTAATACCCGCTCCCCAACCGGGAGCGCGACCGCTGGCGATGCGGGACATCGTCGCCGAATCGGCCGCCATGATCAGGGTAAAGGGCGGCGGTGCACGGCGGCCGAGCCCCGGCCAGGTGAATGGGCGGTCCACCGATTCGGCGAGCCGGATTCCGAGGGCGAGCTCTCTCTCCGGGGCCACGACGCGAACCCGGCCCACCTGGGCGTTGGTCAGGGTATCTGCGGCCTGCAGCAGCAGACAGATCAGGCGGAGGACGTGCGCGGCGGCTCTCCTCCGGCGGCGACAAGGTCGAGCATTTCCTTACAACGCTTGCCCCACGGGTTGAACTTGTTGGCCTTGAAGCCTTCCTCCCAGGCGCCGGTCGCCGCGGACTTGTCTCCCATGAACCAGGAAGCGCGGCCCAGCTCGTAGTAGGCCTCGATCAGATTGGGCCCCAGGCCGAGAGTTTTCTGGAAGAAGGTCTGGGCGTCTTCGAACATCTCCCGCTCGAGGTAGACCAGCCCAAGGTAGTAGTGGGCGTACAGCGTGGCCTTGCGATCATTGTCGAGGCGAATGGCTTTGGAGAGGTGCTCGATCGCCTCTCCGAAGATCCGCTTCTTGAGGCAGATGTAGCCCACGTTGATCCGGGCCAACGAATTCGCGGGCTCCTTCATCAGGACTTTCGAGAAGGTGGCCAATGCGTCGTCGTAGTCCTCGTGGAGCATCTGGGCCCAGCCCAGCAGCGATTGGGCCTGCACGTCGGCTGGAGAGAGCTGAAGAGCCTTGGAGAGCGATTGAATAGCTCCGGAGTAATCGCCGAGGGAGATCAGGCTCCAGCCCTTCTCGATGAAGGTCGAGGCGCCGAGGTGATCGGCATGCACCATCGGGCGGGCGCCGGTGAACTGGGGCGCCTGGGCGGTGTCGGTGGTCGCCTGGAGCTGCTTGTAGCGATCCACCAGACCCCGGATGTCTTCCTTGAGCTGGGTCAGCTCGCCCAGCGTCGAATCCACCCGCTTGAAGTATGCGATGATCTCCCGCTTGGCCGCTTCGCGTTCGGCATTCGAGCTGGCCTGATCGAGGCGGAGAGAGATCGCCTGGAACTGGCCGCGGAGCGTGGCAACGAGCGAATCGGTCATGAGCTCAGGCTACCGCTCCGGTCAGGGCAAGCCGCTCCTTGGAGCTGAGCAGCTTCCCCGCGTTGAGCACGACGACCGTTCGCTCGGGCTGGCTCAGGATGCCGGTGATGTACTTGGCGGCCAGGCCCCGGACCATCGGTGGCGGCGGAGTGATCGTCCGGGCGTCGACTCGGACGACCTCGCTCACCGCGTCGACGACGATGCCGACCCGTTGATCCTCCAGCTCCAGCACCATGACGCGAGTTTCCTCCTGCAGCGTCGCCGGCACGTCGAGGCGTTTGCGGAGATCCACTATCGGCACCACTCCATCACCGTAGGGCAGCACGCCCTCCAGGAACGCGGGCGCGTTGGGCAATGCCGCCGGCTGCTCCCAGCGAAGAATGCGCTCAACCTGGAAGATGCTGAGCGCCAGGGTCTGGGAACCGACCTGGAAGATCACGAATTGCAGTTCGTCATCGGTCATGCGTGGCTCACCTCGTTGGTCCGCAGCCGCTCCTCCAGCACGGTCAGGTTCAATACCGGAACCCAGCGTTCTTCCTTGCGGAGTACCCCGCTCACCCAGGACAGCGACTCGTCTTCCGGCGCGGGGAGAATCTCGATTCCGGGCTGGGCGTCGGCCTCATCCACCTCGAAGGCGACGAGGCCCCTGTCGGTGGTCGCCACGACCACGGTGGGACAGGGTTCCGGCGGGCAGGCGCCCTGGTCGAGGAGGGCGCCCAGATGCACCTGGGGAACCAACCGGCCGCGCACCGTCGTGACTCCGCGAAGTGCGGGAGCGCCGGCGGGAACCCGATGCACGTCCCCACCCTCCTGCACCTCCACCACGTCCGCCATGCGGAACGCGAGCTGTCGTCCTCCGGCGGACACGAGAAGCAGCGGTTGTTTCACCGTCGCGGCCTCTCGCGGAGAATCTGGTTGGCGTGCTCCGCGATCTGACCCAGTCCAAGCACGTAGTCGGCTCCTCCGCCGGCCAGGGCGGCGCCGGGCATTCCGTAGATGGTAGCGGTCTCCCGATCCTGCGCGATGCCGATGCCGCCGGCGTCGTGCATGGCGCGGAGGCCGGCGGCGCCATCGCGACCCAGGCCCGTGAGCACCACGCCGACCGCGGCGGAACCGAAGCACTCGGCCACCGAATAGAACAGAGGATCCGCCGCGGGTCGAACACCCCAGATCGTCGGTCCCTGATCGAGGACGATTCTCAGCCCAGTCGCGGTGGATGTTATCCGCATATGATAATCGCCGGGGGCGACGTATGCGGTATCGGCCCGAACCGGGGCGTCCCCCTCTGCCTCGACCACCGAAAGGCGGCTCTGCGAGTCCAGCCGCTCGGCGAGACTGCGGGTGAATCCGCGCGGCATGTGTTGCACGATCAGCACCGCCGCTTCCTGGCCCGTGCCCAGTTGAGGCAACAATTCGGCCAAGGCCCGGGGACCGCCGGTCGACGCGGCGATGGCAAGCCCGCGGCGGGCCTCGTTGGGCGCCCTGACGTGGGCCGGCGGCTGGGCGCGCGCTGGCCGGGCGAGGACCGGCAACCGTCCGATATCCGCCGCACGGGCGGCTCGCAACGCGTCCAGCAGCCGGGGGGCAATTCGCAACGCTGACGAGCGGCCCTGCTCGTCTTCCTTGGCGACCAGTTCGACCGCGCCCAACTCGAGGGCCCGGATTGATCCGGTAGTGCCGGCCCCGGTATGCGAGCTCACGACCACGATGGGGCGCGGCGCCTCGGACATGATGTATCCGATGGCACCGAGGCCGTCGAGCTGCGGCATCTCCAGATCCATGGTCACGAGATCCGGTTGCAGCTCATGGACCTTCTGCAGCGCTTCCATGCCGTTGGCGGCGGTGCCCACCACCCGGAACTGCCCGGAGCCGGCGACGATCTCCGCGATCATGCGGCGGAAGAACGCGCTGTCGTCCACGACCAGAACCGAGGGCAGGTCAAATGACATAGACCTGACTCCCTACCGAGCGCACCTCGATCCGACCATCGGCGGTGTGAAACCACATCGAACGGCCCTGCCCGCCGCCTACCGCCTCGGCGATGACCGGAATGCCGTGCGCGCTGAGCACTTCCCGGCAGGCCACGACGTTGCGGTCACCCATCTGGATGGAACCGGGCGGATTGAGGTTGGCGAACATGCTCGCTCCCCCCACCAGGCGCGCGGTGAGCCGTCGTGGATCAGCGCCCAGCCGGGTCATCTCGCCAATGAGCGCGGGTATCGCCGATTGCGGGAAGCGGCCAGGGGCCTGACTGTGACGGCTCAGCGAGAGTGAAGGAAGGAGGATGTGTGCCATCCCGCCTACCCCGGCCGTCGCATCGTAGAGCGCGATGCCCACGCAGCTGCCCAGTCCCAGCGTACACAGGACGTGGTCCCCCGTGGCGGCCTTGATTTCGGCAACCCGCACCATCAGCTCGACCGCCATTCAGCTTGGCTTCCGGTAAACGCGTTCTCGAGGCTCGACCAGGACCAGCCGGTCGCGTATCGGTCCGAAGATCGTCTCCACCTTTCCTAGAACCAGGTGGCCGCCGGGTATCAGCGCGTCGAAGAAGATGCCCATCAGACGCTCCTGAGTGCGGCGATCGAAATAGATGACCACATTGCGGCAGAAGATGAGATCGTACTGGGGAACGATCGGCGGCTCCCGCAGCAGGTCGAGCCGGCGGATTGAAACGACGGCGCGAAGCCGCGAATCGACCTCGAACTCCTCGGGCGCCAGGCGACGGCAATAGCGCTGGACCAGCAGCGGTGGCGTCTCACTGAAGACCCGCTCGTTGTAGCGGGCCGCCCGCGCCCGGTCCAGCGATTCCCGGTCGATATCGGTCGCGTCGATCCGGACATCGTCGATCCAGTCTTCCCGGCCGGCCGCCGCACAGGCCTGAGCGAGTACCATCGCGATGGTGTAAGGCTCTTCACCCGAGGCGCAGCCGGCACTCCAGACGCGTACCCGTCCCTTTCGGGCGGAGACCAGCGCGGTCAGCAGATTGCGCTCGAGCCATGACCAGGTTTCCGGATTGCGGTAGAACTTGGTGACGTTGATGGTGATGGTATCGAGCAGCCGATCGAGCTCTTCGGGACGCTTGTCGAGCTCGCCGAGATAGTCCGCGTAGGTGTGGACCCCGCAGGCCCGCATGCGCACCGCAATCCGCCGCCGGAGGCAGCGATCCTTATATGCGCCGACGTCGAGTCCGGCCCGCCCCGCGATGCGCTGCGCCAGGGCGGTGAATGCGGCATCCTGCTCTGCGGTCACGCGCTGGTTTCCAGAGTATCGAGGTTGGCCCGTGCCAGCTGATGGGACGGATTGAGCTCGGTCACCCGTTGCCAGCAGACCCGGGCGCGCTCCCGGTCGCGCCGCTTGAAGGCAATGTTGCCCAGCTTGAAGTACAGATCGTCGCCCAGTTCGGGGCTCAGCTTGGCGGCGCGCTCGTAGGCCTCGGACGCGTCGTCGTATCGGCCGGCGCGGTAAAAGAGGTCGCCCAGGTTCTTGGAGATCTGCGGGAGAGTCGGGTCTTCCGACAATGCGCCGCGCAACAGCAGCTCGGCGCCGGGCAGATCGCCGCTCATCTCGAGGAGCACCGCGAGATTGTTGCGGAGGACGGCGTCAGACGGGAAGGCGGCAACGCCATCTCTCGCGACCTGGAGCGCTTCTTCGAGATTCGCCTGCCCCGCCTGGGCCAGGGCCATGGCCCAGTACCAGGTGGCCGGAACCGGCCGCTCTCCCCAGAGCTCGCGGGCCCGCGCAAGCCGGTTGGTGGCGACTTCGGAGTCGTTGCGCTTGAGCGCCACCACACCCCATCCCAGCATCAGCCGCGCATCGTCGCGCGACTTGCTCACCGCATCGGCATAGGCAGTCTCGGCCTCGGGCAGCCGGCCGAGCTGCTCCAGCGCGAACGCCAGGTTGTAGAGCACGGCGGGCCGGGCACCGGCCTTGTCCACGGTTGCCGTCAACGTTTCTACCGCGTCCTCCCAGCGAGCCTGACGCAACGCGATGAGGCCGAGGTAGAACGGGGCGCTGGGGTCGGCGGCCCGCAGGTCAGCAACCCGGCGAAATTCCCGCGAGGCCTCCTCCAGCATGCCGGTCTTGTAGAATGCGACGCCGAGATTCCGGTGTTCTTCGACCCGGGTCTCGTTCACCTGGGGCTGGGCCGGGACGGCGGAGGTTCCCACTCGGCGCACGAAGCCCGCGGTTACCAGACCGTAGAGTGCCTTGCCGACCTCGAATTCGACGAGCCCCGACTCGTCGATCAGGTCCTGCACGTCGCGCTGGCCATCGATGAGCCCGAGCAGCCGTACCTGCGCCTGCTCCAGGCTCACTTCGGCGTCAGTTACGTGCTCGCGGTCTACGGCGAAGATGAGATCGAAGCTGGGGATCTTCTTTTCGATGAGACTCCACTCGTCCACCCGGCGAGCCCCTTCGAGAAGCAGGGACTCGGGATTGATCCGCACCAGGAAGTCCTGGTCCGGCCGCACGCCGGCCTCGAAGTTGAACGTGCCCTGGGTC
Source organism: uncultured Gemmatimonadales bacterium (assembly GCA_963788625.1). Classification (GTDB taxonomy): domain Bacteria; phylum Gemmatimonadota; class Gemmatimonadetes; order Gemmatimonadales; family GWC2-71-9; genus DATBGE01. Next base: position 435,899 of record CAWBHB010000002.1, read on the forward strand.
CAGGTGAACAGGAAGTAGACCGCCTCCTCGATCTGGATCTGCATGTAGTCTTCCAGATCGTTCTGGCTCACCGCCCCGATTTCGACCAGCAGCTCACCCAGCTTGCTCTCCCGGCGTTCCTCCTGAAGGGCGATCGCCTGCTCCAGCTGTTCCGGACTGATCCTGCCCGTTCTTCACCAGCAGGTCGCCGATCCGGTCACGCCGGTTGACGATCGACGCATAGCAGATCCGGCCCTCGTCGAAATACACGTAGCCGAAGTTCTGCCGGTCAGCCACGGCAAGGCAGCCGGATCTTCTTCCCCAGCGCGAGCAGCTGGAGCACGTCGGGGAGGCTCGCCTCCTTGAGGCTGCCCTTGATCGCCATCAGCGAAGATCCTCGATCACACGGTCCGTCAGCGAGGGCCAGTCCCACACCATCTTCTCGCGACTGCGGAGCCCGGCCGTGGGCGAGAGCACGCCGCTGGTCCGGTAACCGGCGGTGCGGCGCACCGGCGCGGCGGGACTCCCTTCCAGTACCTCACGCGCGAGGGCGGCATTCAGCTTGGTATGACGCTCATCCGCCTCGTGCAGCACCCGCTGCAGCATCTCGGGTAGGCTGCGAACCGAGTCGGCAGGCCGGCCCGCCAGGTAGTTCGCCAGTTCCTCGTCAGGCGGCAGCTTTCGTTCGGCAAGCAGGCGAGCGATGATCGCGGCCCGGACCTCGCGATCGGGCGCCGGCAGGTCCAGCACCAACCCGCCACTCAACCTGGTCTGCAGTCGCGGCTCGAGTCCCTCGATCTCCCCCAGCGGCACGGCGGAGGTGAACACCATCTGCTTCCCACCCTCGTGCAGCAGGTTGAAGAGCCAGAACAGCTCTTCCTGGGAGCGTTCTTTCCCCGACAGCAGGTGGATGTCGTCGAGCAGCAGCGCGGTGATCCGGCGATAGCGGATCCGCCACCAATTCACCCGATCCTTGTCGATCGCCTTGATGAGATCATCGACGAAATCCTGAGTCCCGAGGCAGGCGACGACCTGGCGGGGTCTCGCGGCGAGTGCGTTGCCGATCGCATGCAGGAGGTGGGTCTTCCCTACTCCGCTGCTCCCGGTGAGCACCAGCGGGTTGTAGGTGGTGCCCGGCTCGGCGACGACGGCTTGCGCCGAGCGGACCGACATCCGGTTGCCGGCCGACTCGACGAATGATTCCAGGGTCCACAGGGGCGACGGTCCCGGCGGAGGACTCGCGCCCTGCCGGGCTCGATCGGTTTCGGTCAGCGCTTCGGAGAGTCGGTCGGGATCGCGAAACATCGCGGTGCCGGCGGCGGCCGGATCGAGTTCCTGCATCTCGGCCTGCAAGCAGCTTGAGCCGTTCGATGTCCTCGACGTAGGCGCCCAGTGACCCCTCGGGGTTCTCGGGCGACGTGTCAGCCAATAGTTGGCGCAGCCGGTCGACCCGATATCCCTCGCCATCCCAGAAGAGGATCGCCTCATTGACCCGCACCCGCCACGGCTCGACCTGGCGGGCAACCGCCGACTGAATCTCGGAGAGGAAGGAGCCGAACTCATCACCCGACGGCTCCGACTCCTCTTCCGACGGCGGAACCGATTCCGGTTGGAGCGGGAGTCTGCTCTCGAGGTTGGCGTGATTGAGAGGCACTGGTGCTCCCGCCGGAGCCGCGGGACTCGATGGCTTCACCACTCCGAATCGACCCAGCACCGCCTTGGCCTGCTGCGAGTCCAGCGGCTTATCGCTCACGGCCTGGAATGCGATCAGCCGGTTGAGGGCGCCGATCAGCTCCCGCACGCTGGCGAGCGGCAGGCCTGCAACGGTCTCGATGACACTGGAATCGACCTGGGCTTTGCGTTCCTCGGCCTGGCGGCGAAGAATGGCGACTCGGGTCTCGAAGTCGGGCGCCGCGATGTCGATCACCAGCCCGCCGGCGAAGCGCTGGATCAGGCGCTCATCGAGCGCCTCGATTTCATTGGGCGGCCGATCGCTCGAGAGCACGATCTGCCGGCCGGACGACAGCATCGTGTTGGTGAGCCGGAGCAGCTCGGCCTGCATCTCGCGCCGGTGGGTGAGGAACTGCACATCGTCCACCAGCAACACGCCGACCTCGGCATAACGGCGCCGGTAGGCGTCACCCTGCCCCGCGGCGATCGCGGTGTTAAAAGCTTCGACGAAGTCATCGAGAGTGAGATACTCGACAGTCACTTGCGGATTGATTTCCTGCGCCGCGTGACCGATGGCCATCAACAGGTGAGTCTTCCCCAGTCCGGATCCGGCGTAGACGAAGAGGGGATTGTATGCCGCGCCGGGGGACTCGGCCACGGCCCGAGCGGCGGTCGCGGCAAGCTTGTTTGCTGCGCCCACAACGTAGTTGTCGAAGCGATACCGCGGGTTCAGCGGAGTACTCACGTCACCGAACTCCCTGCAGCCAGCCGCTTGAGCACCAGCTCTGAAATGCCCTTCAGGGTCTCGAACACTCCTGCCCCGCGTACGGCATCGGCCGGGAAGCTCTTCAACCCGAAGAAATTGAGCGATTCGTCCATATCGCTCGCCGGGAGAACCAGGTCCTGCGGCAGGTCCTGTTTGTTGTACTGGAGCACCATGGGGAACTGGCGCACATCGACACCCTGCCCGAGCAGGTTGGCCTGCAGGTTCTGCAGGCTCTCCAGATTGTCATCCAGCCGGCGGGCCTGACTGTCGGCGACGAACACCACCCCGTCCGTCCCCTGCAGCACCAGCTTCCGAGTGGCATTGTAGTAGACCTGCCCCGGCACGGTATAGAGCTGGAACCGGGTGGTGAACCCCGAGATGATGCCGAGGTCGAGGGGCAGGAAATCGAAGAAGAGGGTACGATCGGTTTGGGTCGCGAGGGAGACCATGCGTCCCCGGCGCGAGTCCGGCACCCTGCCATAGATGTACTGCAAGTTGGTCGTCTTGCCGGACCGGCCCGGCCCGTAGTAGACGATCTTGCAGGTGATCTCACGCGTCGTGAAGTTGACCAGCGACATGAAAGTTCTAGCGTCCGAAAAGAGCCCGCAGGCTCGCGTTGAGTTCACGCTCGAAATCCACGGCCAGCACTTCCTTCGGCGGCGATTCCACCGGGGCAGCGGCCGCAAGCTCTTCGACCATCTGCTCGAAGAAGACTTGCACCAAGCCCGAGATTGGTTTCCGTGCCGAAGACCACGAAAGCGATCCAGCGCCCCCGGGGAGTGTCGAACCAGGCCAGGTAATGGGCCTGACGCTGTCCCTGGTGCGACCAGGTTCCTGAAGGGCGGCCACTCCATGACCCGGGCGATTTCGCTCGACGACGAGACGATGGCAGCCCCCAGCGCCGCGGCCGACATCAGGTCGAGCGCCCCGGTGAAGCCATGCTGTGCCACCACCTGCCCGGATGAAGTCATGAGCAGGGTGAGCCGCGCCGATGATTCCGACACGAAATCTTCCAGCGGCCGCACTACCCAGGGTTCCAAGGCGCGCATCAGCGCATCCGCTCCGCCGCCTTGAGCATTTCGAGCCGGGTGAGGCCGAGCGGGACATCACGTCCGGTGACCGTCACCAGGAGCAGCTCCTCCGAGGCCGGCACCAGCAGCAGGCTCCCCTCGGCGGCCTGAAGCTGAATGAACCTGGCGGGACCGAATGACGCTCTGGTACTGAGATCCACGATCCGGCTGGCCAGGGCCGCGGCGAGGGCGGCGAGGGCCTTGCCCTTCATGCCGTCCATCAGCGCATCGACCACCACCACACCGTCGTCGGCCGCGACGACCATGGCTCCACGCACACCGCGCAGCCGGGTGAGCGGCTCGAGCAGGGCCTTGTAGTCGCGGATCATCGGACCCGCTCCAGCCAGGTCGTGGCCGCCTTGCTGGCTCGCTCGGCGAGGAAATGGAGCTGGCCGACGGGGAGTGCCGTGTCCATCGCGGCGATGAGCCCGGTATCCGACGTGGGCTGGACCAGGCAGAAGCTCAGCTCACCGCATTCGACCGTGACGTGGCGCCAGTCTCCGAGGTCGAGCAGCTTGGCCGCCCGAGTCGCCTCGCGCGCGGCACCCGATACCAGCGCCGCGGCGACCTCGCTCACGTCCTCGCCCGCCGCGCTGGCCAGTCCGCCGCCGAGTCTCAACCCGTCGGCGCTCGCCAGCAGGAGGCGATTCACACTTCCTTCGAAGCCGAAGAAGGGATCGGGCGCCGGTGGGCTGCGGGGCGGCAGGGGCTCGGTAATTTCGCTCGGCGCGCTTCAGGAGTATCCCAGACTTCACCGCCTCCACCCAGGCGATCGATCGCCGTGCGCAGGCCATCGTCGCCCGGGTCGGCCGCCAGGGCGAGCTGCAGGTGGTGCACGGCATTCTCCCGATCGCCCGCCCGGTAATAGAGGAACCCGATCCCCTTGTTGGCTCCGACGTGACTGGGTGCAATCCGAAGCACCATGTCCCACTCGTCGAAGGCATTGGCGTAATCGTGCCGGTCGGCGAGGATCCGAGCGTAGAGATCGTGGGCGTCGGGCAGATGCGGGTAGCGGCTGAGCCCGGTCAGCGCCACCTTCTGCGCCGCCTCCAGCTGGCCCCGCTGCCGGAGCGCTTCGCCGAGGCGAAGAAAGACCAGACTCGTCGGGTCCGCCGCCAGCTGGGCGGTGAGGGCCCGGATGTCTTCAATCACGGGAACCTCGCAGTGCATTGTCGATCGTGATCGCGGCCTGCCGCAGCCGGTCCACCGCCGGCAGCTGTGCCGATTCTTCCGGCGCCATGGGTCCCAGCCGGCGCCAACGGTCCCATACCTCGGACGCTTCCTGGAATCGTCCCATCGCGATGAGGCTCAAGCCGAGCAGGCGGTGCCCCGGGGTGGACAGGGGATCCAGCTCCACCACATACCAGAGGGCATCGGTGGCCTCCGCGAAACGCTGGGCCGTGAGGAGCGCCCTGCCGTAGGCAAGATGGGCGAGCGGCTGATCGGGATGCCGGCTCACCGCCACCTCTGCCACGGCCACCGCCGCATCGGCGTCACGCTGATCGATGTGGGAATCCGCTTCGCCGATCAGCATCGCAAGGTCGCCGTCGGAGGTTTCCTCGATCGCCCGGCGGGACGGATCCTCCAGCATGAGAATCCCCGCCGAGGCCAGGCCGAAGACGGTCTTGGCCACGTCGAAGTCGGAACGGCCGAGGGTCGCGGCGACGTCCCGTATGGTGCGGGTCCCGTCGACGATCGAGAGCACTTCCCATTCGGTAGGCAACAGGTCGAGCGGACCATCCGCGGCCGGCTCCTGCCCCAATCGAGGCACGATGCCCAGGTGAGAAATTTTCTTCTCGATGCGGGACCACTCGTCTACCCGGCGGGCGGCTTCCATCAGGAGCAGTGAGGTGGGAATCCGGATCGTCGCCTCGGTGGGCCAGTCCCCTCCTCTGCCCTCCTCGAACGCGAAATACCCTTCCGACCATCCCATCAGCTCGAACACCACTTCCTCGATCTGTTGCCTCACGTGACGCGCCAGCTCGCGCGGAGAGATGGCGTTCTGGCTCACCAGGATCTCGCCGAGCCTGCGGGTATCGCCCGCCGCCTGCGCTCCCCGGGCCCGGGCGAGCTCCTCCTCGGTGATCTTGCCGGCGGCGTACAGGAGGCGCCCCAGCGGATGAGGGTTGCTGCGGATTTCGGCGCCGACCACGACACCTTCTTCGAAGAAGACGATGCCGGCGTTCTGCCGGAGCTCCGACGTGACGCGGAGGGTGCCGGTCTTCCGGCTCAGGTCAAGGAGCTGGCAGACATCGTGAATGCTCAGTTCCTTGAGCGGCCCTTCGATCGCCATGACTCAGGCGGCTCCCGCCGCGAAAATGTGCTTGAGGTCTCGCGCCGAGCGCGCGTGGCTGCGCGCCGCCTGGGCAAAAGCCCCACCTGGGTCGATCTGGATGACCCGCTCCCAGGCGTGGACGGCATCGGCGTAACGCCGGATGCGGGACAGTGCCACGCCCAGGTGGAACAGCGCCGCTTCGTTCTCGGTGTCGAACTTGAGCAGGCGCTGCAGGGCCTCGATCGAGCGCTCCGGCCGGCCGTCGTCCAGCAGGCACCGGCCCAGCAAGAAGCAGTGCATCGAGGTCCCACGGCTCGGTCATCAGCATCTCGATCAGGATGTCCACCGCCGTCGCGGGCGTGTCGCTGCGGCGTATCAGGTCCGCCAGGGCCAGCGCGGCCTCCATGAAGGTGGGCAGGAGATCGAGGGCCTTCTCATAGGCGACCTTCGCGCCGACCGCATTCTCCCGTGCTTCCTCGAGTCGTCCCAGGTCGTGCCAGACCTGGGCGAGTGAGCCATCGAGCTGCAGCGCCACCTGGTAGGCTTCGACCGCGCCCGCTATGTCGCCCAGCTTGCTGCACACCTTGGCCTGCAGCTGGAAGAGGTCGGCACGTCCCGGAGCGAGCTGCTGCGCACGCCGAACCAGCTCGGCGGCGGATTCGGGCTTGTCGCTCTCCAGCCGCACCCGAGCCGCGCTGACCAGCACTTCCACGTCGCGCGGCATGAGAGTGACCAGATCCTCGACGTGCTGGCCGGCCTCGGCTGAACGGCCCAGCGCCAGCAAGGGCACGCACCTCGCCCAGCGTGGCGTCGGTGTCGCCGGGCTCCAGCATCAGGGCTTCGCGGAACCGCTCCAGCGCCTCGCCGTGCAGCCCGCGCCGCGCGAAGATGTGCCCCATGAGGGCGGTGGCGCGGCCCCGAGGTGCTCCCTTTTGAAGCGCGCGATCGATGTGGGCCGTCGCCAGCTCGAGCAGACCCTTCGCCACGAAATCGGCGGCCAGCGCGAGGGGATCGTCCACGGACGGGGCCGGCGCGGGCTTCGCGGCCGGTTGCAACTCGTCGAAGATCCGGTCCAGCAGCCGGGTATCGAAGGCGAAATCGGCGCCGGCCAGCTCCGAAGACACGTCGGCCGAGATCTCCGGAACGATGGAGATCTCCGGGTTCTCGTACTGGAGATCGATGGACAGGACGTACTTCTGCGCGACGTAGAACGGATCCAGCTCGAGCGCGCGCTTGGTGGCACGGAGGGCGCCGTCGAAGTCGCCCAGGTTGCTGAGCGCGAAGCTCAGGTTGTAGTGGGCCGAAGCATTCTCGGGGTCGGCGTCCACCGCGCGGCCGAACGCGTTGCGGGCATCTTCGAAGCGCTTGAGCTCGACCAGGACGAGGCCGACTCCATTCCAGGCGACGGCATTGGTCGGAGCGGTGTCCAGCACCTGGCGATAGGCTTCCAGCGACAGCTGGAGCCGGCGGCGATGAAAGAGCGCCAGCGCGAGGTTGAGCCGCGCCACGACGAGGTCCGGCGCGGACCATGAGCGCCCGGTGGAAGGCGTCGAGCGCCTCTTCGTCCTCCGGGTTCTGGGTCCGGAGTACCCCGAGGTTGTTCCAGGCCAGCGCGTAGTCGGGATCGACGTTGAGTGCGGTGTTGTATGCCGCACCGGCCTCGTCGCGCCGGCCGGCATGCTGCAGACAGACCCCGCGCTCATTCCACAGCTTGGGCGACTCGGGGTCCTCGGCGACCAGCGCCGCGTACAGCTCGAGCGCAGCCGAGACATCACGCCGCAGCAGATGCACTTCGGCCATGGCCTGGCGCACCAGGCGGGAATCTTCGCCGGCGTCGAGCGCCAGCTTGTACTCCCGCAACGCCTCGACGTAGTAGCCCTTCTGCCGGAACGCGAGCCCCAGATTGTAGTGGGCGAGCGCTCCACCCTCGCTGACCCTGGGCCGCGGCACCTGATGCGGCTGAGAGGTGTGCAGGCCGCGATAGCGATTGAGCGAGAGATTGCTCTGGGCGCGGGCAAACGTGGGGTTGAGCGCCGTGGCTTTCTTGGTCGCGGCCTTGGCGCTTTTCGTGGTCGCCCATGTCGCCGTAGACGAACGCCAGGAGATAGTAGGCGTCGGCGTGGTCGGGGTTCCGCGCCACGGCCTCTTCCAGCGCGGCTCTGGCCGGCTCGTTCAGGCCGCGATTGTAGAGCGACTCCCCGAAGTAGAACAGGACGACCGAGCTCTCCGGGTCGAGCGCGCGAGCCTGGCTGAACGCGTCCGTCGCGCGCTCGAGATCACCCAGTGCCGCGCAGCGCCAGCCCGTACTGGAGCAGCGCGGCGACATCGTCCGGGCTGACGGCTCAGCAGGGTCTCGAATTCGCCGATCGCCTCTTCGAAATGGCCGAGCGAGGCGTAGGTCCGGCCCAGCTCCCAGCGGGCGTCCCGGTCCTGCGGGTCGCGCGCCAGCCGGTCACGCAGCTCCGCCACCCGCTTGTCGTAGTAGCCGGTGGCGTGGTAGGCAATCTCGAGGTTGTCCTTGGCGACCTGCATGCGGGGATCGAGCTCGAGCGCACGCAGGAAACAGCTGATGGCCTCGGCGGTGAGGCCCTTCTGATGATAGAGGACGCCGAGGTTGTTGTTCGCGCCGGCATCGAGCGGATCGATGCGCCGTGCGAAGGAACGGATGACGGCGAGGTCCCGTTCCGACAGAGCAGGCCCCGTCACGGCTGCCTCAGCTCAGACGGATCGCGTCGAAAATTGCCCGCAGGGACGCGAGATCGGGCAACAGCAGGAAGTGACCTCGGAGCTTGAGCGCCGGGTCCTCGAACAGGAACTGGGTCTCCACACAGAAGACGAAGTCGCTGTCGTAGCCGAAATTCATGTAGGTGGAGGTGAGGACGGCCCCGGCGAGGTCGATCGCGAGGCTGGGCACCGAGGGCACCAGCATCATGCCCATGAAGTCGCTCAGCGCGTTCATGTAGGCGCTGGTGAGGATGTTGCCCACCTCCTTGAGCCCCGACTGTTCCATCTCCTCGTAGGTCTCGGTCGTCCCCAGCTTGCGGCGCAGCAGTATATCGCAGAGCACCTTGGCCGAGGCATCGGGAAAGAGGACCAGCGTCCGGCCGGTGAGGTCGCCCATCATGTGCATCAGGACGGCGGCCACCACATCGTCGGCCTGGCCCAGGATCTCCGGCACCTCTTCGAGCCGGGAGATGTTCACCTCGGGCACGCTGATCATGATCGTACGATTAGTGAGCTGGGACAGGGCGGTCGCGGCATGGCCGGCGCCAATGTTGGCGACTTCCCTGAGCGCGTCGCGCTGCAGCTCATGCAACTCGCGTACGTCGTCCATGCGGGCCTCTCAGACCAGGGCGGCCGGATCCACAATCAGGGCCGGCACGCCGTCACCCAGAATGGTGGCACCGGTGAAAATCGGCAGCATCCCCTTCGGCGCGTCGAATGGCTCTACCACGATCTCCTGCTGTCCAACCAGGGCATCAACCACCAGCGCGGCGCGGCGCTCCCCTACCTGGAGGATGATGGTCGGAGCCTTCCCGACCGGCCGCGATCCGATCACTCCAAGCCGCTCCCGCAAGCGCACGGTGGGCAGCAGCTCCTGGCGCAACACGAACGCCTCCTTGCCTTCGAGCGACGCCACCAGAACGGGATTGAACTCGACCGTCTCGGCGACACCGGCGAGCGGTACCGCGTAGCGTTCATCGCCGACCCGCGCGAGCAGAGCCCGGACGATCGCCAGGGTGAGGGGGAGCCGCAGGGTGAAGGTCGAGCCCTCACCGGCGGCCGTTTCCAGCTCCACCGACCCTCCCAGCGAGCGGACCTTGGAAAGCACGGCGTCCATGCCGACTCCGCGTCCCGACACGTCGGTGACCGCGCGCGCCGTGCTGAAGCCTGGGCGGCTCAGCACCCGGAGCAGCTGGTCATCGGTCAGCGTCGTGGTCCCGGAGGGGACGTGTCCCTCCCGAACGGCCTTGGCGAGGATCTTCTGCCGGTCGATGCCCTGACCGTCATCCTTCACCCGGATTGCCACGGTGGTCCGGTCGCGAATCGCGCTCAACAGGATCCGCCCCTCAGGCGGCTTGTGGTGCTTCTTCCGGTCCGCGGTGGACTCGACGCCGTGATCCACGGCGTTCCGCAGCAGGTGAATGAGCGGATCACCGATCTCGTCCAGGATCGCCCGATCCATCTCGATCTCTTCCCCTTCAACCTCGAACGCGACGCGCTTGCCCAGCTGCCGCGAAAGGTCCCGCACCATGCGGGGAAAGCGATCGAACACCTGCCACACCGGGGTCATCCGGGCCTGAACGATCTCGCCGTGCATCTCGGACGTCACCCGTCCGATTCGCGCGGCCACCGCCTTGAGGTCGGGCGAGTCGCTCACCGCGGCGAGCTCGTGGAGCCGCCCCTTGGCGACGACCAGCTCCCCGACCTGGTTCATCAGCGCGTCGAGCCGGCGGAGATCGATCCGGATCTGGCGGCGGCGCTCGACCTTGCGACCAGGCTCTTCGACCGCGGTCTCCTCACCCAGCTCGACCTTGCCCACGTCGCCGGCGGACTGCACCGCGGCAATCAGCGCGGAATCCTTGGCCTTGCCCTCAAAACGGAAGGAGAGCTTGCCATCGAATTCATCCTGCTCGAACGTGCTGGCCGGCGGACGGATGGCGGTGACCTTGCCCAGCGCCTCGGCCTTCCGGATCGCCAGCATCGCGCGAGCGCCGCGCATCGCGGCGTCGGAGCGGATGACTACTCGCACGAGCCGACCCTCGGCGGCCGCGGCAGCCGGGCGATCCTCCCGCACCGGAATGGCCCAGCTTCCGGTCGGAGCCGACGCCGCGGAGGCATTGGTCAGCTCCTCGAGCAGCGGCGTGAAGTCGAGCTTGCCGTCTCCGCCGGCCACTGCCTCCGGCACTCCAGCCTCCAGCGCATCCACAATGCGAAACAGCAGGTCCAGCAACTCGCGTGACGCGGAGCCGGGATCGCTCCGGACTACGTCGAGCAGGGTTTCCGTGCGGTGAGCCAGCTCGGTGAGGTGACTGAACCCCATCGCCGCGGCCATGCCCTTGAAGGTGTGCATGCCGCGAAACAGGGTGACGACCGGCTCGGTAGCCTTGAGATCGCGCTCCCATTCGAGAAGGGCCTGGGCGCAACTGCCCAGGTGTTCCCTGCTCTCGGTCTGAAAGAGTGCCGCGTAGCGCGATAGATCCATGAGGTCAACCGAGCACGCGCTGTACCGCCTCGAGCACCCGGGAGGGCTGGAACGGTTTGACCACGAAATCCTTGGCGCCCGCCTGGATCGCCTCGACCACCAGGGCCTGCTGCCCCATCGCGCTGCACATGAGGATCTTGGCGTCGGGATCCGCTTTGCAGATCTCGCGCACGGCCTCGATGCCGCCCATGTCCGGCATGACGATGTCCATCGTCACGAGGTCGGGTTTCAGTTGGCGATAACGGTCTACCGCTTCGCGCCCGGTCTCCGCCTCGCCCACTACCTCGAATCCCGCCTGGGCAAGGATGTCCGAGATCATGGTGCGCATGAAGATGGCATCATCGCAGACCAGCACCGTATGGCTCACGCGATCCTCCGGTTGCGAGCGGCGTTTGGGCTGTTGAAGAGATGATCGTCAGGTCAGAAGCGGTGTGAGCAGTGCATCGGTGTCGAGCACCGCGAAGACCCGCTGGCCAGCCCGGCCCACCGCTCGAGCCAGGCGCGGATCCACTCCAGGGAGAGCCTCTTGTTGAGTCGAGACTGCTCAGCGGCACCTCCACCAGATCCAGCACTTCGTCCACGCCGATTCCGACGGTGCGACCGTTGGTTTCGAGTACCAGCACCGACCCGTCCTGGTCGGCCGAGCCCTGCCGCTCGAGCATCCGCCGGCCATCAAAAACGGTCAGCAGAGTGCCGCGGACATTGAACAGCCCGTCCACCTCGGCCGAGGCGCCGGGGATCCGGGTTGCCGGCTGCTGGGGGATGACCTCCCGAACAATTGCCGCAGGCACGGCGCAGATGAGCTCGCCGACCCGGAAGACCACTAGTCTGAGGCTCTCGACATCACTCATGTGCTTTAAAGAAACGAAGATACCGAAGGGCATCCGAATCAGCAACGGGATTTCCGGCGCCCAGCGCGGCGGTCAGCAGGGGCCGGAGGTCGGCCGGCCACTCGGCGTGAAATTCGAGGGGTGCCCCGGTCGCCGGATGGCGGAATCCGAGATAAGCGGCGTGCAGGGCCTGGCGTGGGGCGAGCCGCTCCAGTGCCGCCGCGCCCGATCGATCGCTCGACATCCGACGACTACCCTCCCGCAGTATAGACCGGATCGCCGACCACGGGATGGCCGATGTGGGCGAGATGCACCCTGATCTGGTGGGTGCGACCGGTGTGCAGCTCGAGTCGCACCAGGTCTACCAACTGAAGCCGCGCCACGGGGAAGGCGTCGGTGCGGGCAGGCCTGCCCTCCGGGAGCACCGCCATGCGCTTGCGGTCGCGAGGATTGCGGCCGAGCGGCGCTTCGATCACGACCGGATCGTTGTCCAGGTGTCCCCAGATCAGCGCCGCGTAGTGCCGGTTGATCCGCCGTGCGGCGAGGGCCGCACCCAGCCGGCGCTGGGCCAGCTCGGTCTTGGCCACGACCATGAGGCCGGAGGTATCGCGGTCGAGACGATGCACGATGCCGGGACGCCCCTCGGCTCCGCTGGATAGCGTGGTGCCTCGGGCGACCAGGGCATTCACCAGCGTGTCCTGCCAGTGGCCGGGCGCGGGATGGACGACCAGCCCGGCCGGCTTGTCGATGATGGCGAGGTGCTCGTCTTCGAAGACGACGGAGAGCGGAATTTGAGCCGGCTGGATGGTACGCGGCGGGTCCTGATCGGGGTACGTGACCACGACCTGATCGCCTCGCTCGAGCAGACGCGACGCGCGCGCCGGCTTGCCGTCAATGATGACTGAGCCGGCGGCGATCAGTCGCGCGGCCTGGGTGCGGGAGAGCTGAAGTTGATCGGCGAGGAAGCGGTCGAGCCGTTCGGTCGACTCGCTGAGGACGGTGAACGTGAGTGAGGAGTGAGGAGTAAGGAGTGAGGAGTCAGGGGCGTGGTCACTCCTCACTCCTCACTCCTTACTCCTTACTCCAACCGGAGTCGGTTCCGTCACGGTCTCCCGGCGGGCATCCTCCCGCCAGAGAGAAATGGCGAGCGCAATGGCGCCGCAGCTCACGGCCATGTCGGCCACGTTGAAGGTCGGCCAGCGGTAGGCGCCTACCCCGACGTCGAGAAAGTCCACCACGCCCTGGGCGTTGCGTACCCGGTCAACCAGGTTGCCCAGCGCTCCACCACTCACCAGGCCCAGGGACAGCTGTCGGAACCAGTCTCCCGGAAGCGCGTTGCGCGACATCCGGTACAGCGCGATCACGGCGACGATGGCGACCAGCATGAAGATCCAGCGGGAGTAGGGACCCACGTCGAGCCCGAACGCCGCGCCGGGGTTGTAGACCAGGCGGAGTTGCAGCCACTGCCCCAGGACTTGGCGGCCGACCGAGGCCACCAGGAACTTTTCCGCGAGGGACTTGGTGATCAGGTCGAAGGCGATGACCGCCAAGGCGGTGCCCCAGTAGAGCCGACGCTCAGCGCCGTTTGGCATCCTCTTCCTTTTCCTTGCACTTGATGCAGAGGCGGGCGTGAGGCAGCGCGTCCAGCCGCTCGAAATTGATCTCGTCGCCGCACTGATGGCAGTGGCCGAACTTTTCCGGGGTCTTGTACAACCGCTGGAGCGCTTCGTTCACATGCCAGAGATAGCGCCCTTCCTGTGACGCAAACAGGAATTGCTTCTCCCGTTCCATGGCGTCGGTGCCCTGGTCCGCCATGTGGAAGGAGTAGGAAGACAGGTCACCGTCGGATGACTGCAGCGTGGCGTTGAACGACTCGTCGTAGTACCCGAGCTCCTTCATGACCCGCGCCCGTTCCTCGAGCAGCCGCTTCTCAAAGTGCGTCAAATTCTTCTTGTTCATTACTTCCCCGTCGGTTGTGGTCGAGCGCTCCCGCGATCCGCCTCGTAGCGCCTTGTGCTCAGAGTTATCCGCCGTCCGTCCAGGTCCACGTCCTGAGTCAGGTCCGCCTCGTGGAGCCGCGACCCGACATCGAAGTGCCGGGCCAGCGTCTCATTGCGGATGAAATCGGCATGAGCCCGGGAGGCTTCCAGCACCTCGGCCGGCCCCTCCAATCCCAATTCGATCCGATCTGCGAAACGGTACCCGGCCTCCCGACGCAGGCGCTGCACGTGGTGGACGATCTCCCGGGCAAGGCCCTCGTCTCGCAGTGCCGGATCAACCTGCGGGTCGAGCGCCGCCACATAGGGACCATCACTCTGCAGCAGCAAGTCGGTAGCCACCTCCCGCTCCACCACGACCTCTTCTGAAAGATAGACGGTGGGGGAACCGTCCACCTCCAGGGTGGCCTCCCCGCCCCCTTCCAGGGCCTGCAACTGGGCCGGCGTCAGGCGGGAGACCGCCGCGGCAATGGCCGGGGTCTGCTTCCCGAACCGTTTACCGAGGGCGCGAAAGTTAGCCTTCCCCCGCAGCCTGACCAGAGCCGTGTCCGATTCCACGACCTCGACGGTTTTGACGTTGACTTCGTTGCGTAACAGGTCGGTCAACTTTGCGAAAGCCTCCCGGTCCACGCTGGCAGGGATGGCAACCAGCAGACGGGTGAGGGGTTGACGGACCCCGAGTTTCACGGTCTCCCGGGCGGCGCGGGAAAGCGAGGAGAGGCGCCGTACCGCGTCCATCGCCGACTCGAGAGCCTGATCCCTGCCGGCCGACGGCACCGGGATCGCGGCCAGGTGGACTGACCCCCCGGTCAGGGCCCGGTGGAGCCAGTCGCTCATGAACGGGGCAGCGGGAGCCAGAACGCGGCTAACCGCTGTGAGCACATGGTGGAGCGTCGCCACGGCGGCCGGGTCGGCTGCGGCGTCGGGGGCCCAGAACCGTCCCCGATTGAGTCGCACATACCAGTTGGAGACATCGTCCACCACGAACGCCATCAGGACCTTGGTCCCGGCCGTCACGTCGTAGGCGTCGTACGAGGCGCGGACTGCGGCGATGGTAGAATCGAGCCGGCTCAGGATCCAGCGATCTGAAAGGGTCAGCTTTCCGCTCGCCTGGAGCATCTCCCGGTTGGCGTAGAGCGCGAAGAAGCGGTAGGTCTCCCGTAACGCGCGGATGAAGTTCCCGGTGATCTGGGGAATGTTCTTCCGATCGAAGGGCTTCGCCGCCCACACCTGGCTTGACGCCAGGAGATAGAGGCGGACCGCGTCGGCGCCGAACTCCCGGATCATCTCCCAGGGATCCACCACGTTGCCCCGGGTCTTCGACATCTTCTGACCCTGCGCGTCCAGCACCAGGCCGTTCACGATCACGTTGCGGTAGGCCGGGCTGTCGAACACAGTGACCGCGATCGCGAGGAGTGAGTAGAACCAGCCACGGGTCTGATCGACCCCTTCGCAGATGTAATCGGCCGGGAAGTGCGATCTGAATTCGGCTTCGTGCTCGAACGGGTAGTGCCACTGCGCGTAGGGCATCGAGCCCGAATCGAACCAGGTGTCGATCACCTCGGCGGTGCGACGCATGTCTCCGCCGCAGGAACACTTCCAGGTGTAGCTGTCGATGTAGGGCTTGTGGGGGTCGAACTTCTCCGGCAACGGCTTGCCCCAGCGCTCGGCGAGCTGCTGGTAGCTGCCGATCACTTCGACGTGCGTCGCACTCTTGTCGCAGACCCAGACCGGGAGCGGTGTGCCCCAGTAGCGATCCCGCGAGAGCGCCCAGTCCACGTTGTTCGCCAGCCATTCTCCGAACCGGCCGGAGCCTACCTCGGGCGGGCTCCAGTTCACCGACCGGTTCACCTCGAGCATCCGCTCTTTCACCGCCGAGGTCCGGACGAACCAGGAGTCGCGCGCGTAGTAGATCAGCTTGCTGGCGCAGCGCCAGCAGTGGGGATAGTCGTGCTCGTACTGCTCGGTGTGGAGCCAGCGGCCGTCAGCCTTCAGCCGTCGGATGATGAGTTCGTTGGTCTCCTTGTCGGTGACCAGCTTGCCCTCGAGCTCGGGCCAGGTGGTCCCCCGAAAGGTGCCGTCCGGTGCGACCGGCATCAGCAGCGCCAACTGATGCTTCTGACCGGCGGCGTAGTCATCGGCGCCGAATGCCGGCGCCATGTGGACGATGCCGGAGCCGGTGTCCGCAGTGACGAAGTCGCCCGCGATGATGATCGAGTGCTTCGAGTTGGCGGGAAGCGGGACCACATCCAGCGGGCGGCGATAGCGAAGTCCGGTCAACGCCTCACCCGGCACGGGCGCGGCAACTTCCTTGATCTCACCGCCCAGCACGTCCTCGAGCCTGGTCCTCAGCGCGACGGCGGTGATGAATGTCCTGCCGGGATGCTTGCTGCTCGAATACGTGCCGTATTCGAGATCCGGGTGCACCGCGACCGCGACGTTTGAGGGAAGCGTCCAGGGTGTCGTCGTCCACACCACGAGCTCACGCCCGCTGCCATCGTCTAGGGGGAAGGTGACGTAAATGGACCGGTCTTGGATCTTCTCGTACCCCAGCGCCAGCTCATGGCTGGAGAGGGCGGTGCCGCACCGCGGACAATAAGGAAGTACCCGGTGGCCCCGGTACAGCATGCTCTTCTCGTACAGGCGACTGAGCAGCCACCAGACCGATTCGACGTATTCGTTGCTGTAGGTGATGTAGGGATGGTCGTAGTCGAGCCAGTACGCGATCCGGTCGGAGAGCTGTTCCCAGTCCTGCTTGTAGGTGAACACGTTCTCCCGGCACTTGGCGTTGAACTTCTCGACGCCATACTGCTCGATCGCCTTCTTCCCTCCGGTCAGACCCAGCTGCTTCTCCACCTCGATCTCGACCGGCAAACCGTGGGTGTCCCACCCGGCAATCCTGGTGACCGCCTTCCCCTGCATCGCGTGATAGCGGCAGACCAGGTCTTTGATGGTCCGAGAGAAGACGTGGTGGATTCCGGGGCGGCCGTTGGCGGTGGGTGGCCCCTCATAAAAGACAAACGGCTGGCCGTCGCGATTGGCTTCGAGGGAGCGTTGGAGGAGCCGCTCGGCTTTCCAGGTTTCGAGCAGGTCCGTCTCCATCTGATCCGGAGTCTGATCCGGCCACGGTGCAAAGCTCATCCGGCCAGACGCTCCACCATTCCGGATACCAGCCGAGTCAGCGAGGGTTCGGCGCGGTTGGCGACGGCGATGATCTTTTCGAGGCTGGCGGGTTCCAGCGCATCGGGCAGGCACTGATCGGTGATGATCGAAATGCCGAGGACCTTCATTCCCTCCTGCACCGCCACGATCACCTCCGGCACGGTAGACATTCCTACCACGTCGGCACCCATGGCCCGAAGCATCCGGTATTCCGCGCGGGTTTCGAGATTGGGGCCGGTCACCGCGACGTAGACGCCCTCTCTGAGGGTGATTCCCAGCTCGAGTGCCAGCTTTCGCGCCATGCTGCGAAGGCCGGAATCATACGGCTCCGACATGTCGGGAAAGCGAGAGCCGAGCCGGTCGTCGTGAGGGCCGATGAGCGGATTGTCACCGATGAGATTGATGTGATCGGCGATCAGCATCAGGTCTCCCGGCGCCCAGAGGGGATGCATCCCACCGCAGGCGTTGGACACCATCAACGTCTCAGCACCGAGGGCGTGCATGACCCGGACCGGAAAGGTCACCTGTTGGAGGGAATATCCTTCGTAGCGATGAAACCGTCCCTGCATGGCGACGACCGGCTTGCCGCCCAGAGTGCCAAGAATCAATCGGCCGGCGTGAGCCTCGACGGTTGAGAGGGGAAACCCGGGGATTTCCTCGTAGGGGATGACGGCTTCGGCCTTGATCTCCTTGGCAAGACCGCCGAGTCCGGTGCCCAGAATGATCGCAGCGGCGGGTCGCCGAGGCGATCGGTCCCGAATGGTGCGAGCGGCAGCCTGGACCCGGTCATAGAGGACCGGCTCGTTCATGCGTGGCGTTTGAGCAGCAGCTCGGTCTGGACCTGGTGGGTGATCTGGGCGTGGGCCTGCAGTCCTTCAACCTCGCCGAGCTGGCGCTCCAGCAGCGCACGGAAGTTGGCGAGGTACGCGGCGAATTGACGGCTCAGTGTCTCGTGCCGCTCCCGCACCTGACGCTCCTCTTCCTGAGCCTGGCCCACCATGCGCAACGAATCGGCGCGGGCCTCCCGCAGAATGACTTCGGCCTCCCTCTCGGCTTGTTCCTGGGCCGCCACTCTGAGCTGCTGGGCGGCGAGCAAAGCCTCGTTCATGGCGCGCTCCCGCTCCCGAAACGCCCGCAGCTGTTCCTGGAAACCTTGAAGTCGTTCATCCAGCTTCGCGCGATCGCGGAGCAGACGCTCCATCTCATCGGCGGCGCGTTCCTTGAACCCCTCGACCTGCGCGGCATCGTATCCCCGCAGGACGCGACGGAACTGCTGGCCCCGGACGTCGTTGGGCGTCAGGTGAAAGACGTCATCGGTCATAAGCGGCGTTCTCCGAAGAGCAGGGTTCCCAGCCTGACCATCGTGGCGCCTTCCTCGATCGCCACGAGGTAATCGCCAGACATTCCCATCGAAAGCTCGGGCAGCCGATGGCCCGCTGGTTTGAGCGGCGTCCCGCAGGGTGCGGAGCAACTTGAAGGTGCGCCGCTGGACCGCAGGATCGTCGGTAAACTCGGCCATCGTCATCAAGCCACGCACAACCAGGTGAGGATGCCCCCGCAACGCATCGAGCAACCCAGGCAACGCATCCGGCTCCACCCCGCCCTTCTGCGGCTCCGCGGAGCAATTCACCTGGACCAGGACCGGCTGAGTCGCGCCCTCCGGCATCCTGCGGTCCAGCTCGTTGGCGAGATCCTCTCGATCCACCGAGTGAATCAATGCGAAGCGGCCGGCCGCGTGTCTCGCCTTGTTGCGTTGTAGCGTTCCGATCAGGTGCCACTCGACCGGCACACCGGGAAGCGCGTCCTGCTTACTCAGCGCCTCCTGGACCCGATTCTCACCGACCGCCGTGATGCCTGCCGCTATCGCCGCCTCGACCGCATCGGGACCGTGAGTCTTGGTAACTGCGACGATCGTGACGGGATGGGTCCATCCGCCCACGGCCTGACGCTCTGCGATACGCGCCCGAACCTCGGCGACGCGTTCAGCCAGTCCGGGGTAGGACATGGAGGGGAAATGTAGGACGGGGTGGGGGTTTATAGAAGGTGGGGAGTGGGGAATAGGGAGTAGGGAGTAGGGTGTGGAGACTCAGCTTCTCGCTGTTCCCTACTCCCTACCCCCTACTCCCTACCACCTGCCGTCGTGTCTCTCGCCCTGCTCCAGCAGCACCTGCGACAACGCCTGCTTGATGGCCGGATTGGTCGAGATGATCGAGGCGCGTTCCAGGTTCTTCACCGCCCGGTCCAGGTCCCCACGGCTTTCGTAGGCGTTGGCCAACTGGGCGAAGGGAAGCCCGAGATTGTTCGCGATACCGGCGGAGGTCGGCTCCAGCACGGCCTCGTCGTGCGGCTCCGCCATCTTCGCCGAATCGGTAGGTCTCCCACAACAGCCGGTCGGTAGTCGGGAGGTCTATCACCGCACCGAGGATCCGACCCCGGTCCAGATCAGGAGAAGTGGAGTCTGGGAGCGCGGACTCGAGCCGGAATCCCATCCCCTGCTGCACGACGTAGGAGTCGAGTCCCTGGTAATCGCGGCCGGTCGTCATGGCCCAGACAATCGGACGGCGACCGAGGTTCTGCTGCAGCACCCGGAGCACCACCAGGTCGTTGCTCATGAAGACCGTGCCGGAGGGATAGTGCTTCGTGATCGCTCCGATCGGGATGGTGAGATCCTGGGGAAGCGCCATGGGACGGATTCCCCCGATCTGCTCGTTGGTCAGGGTGTGCGCCGGCCAATCGGGGCGCTGCGGATTCCGGCCCTGCCAGATGGCCGGCGCGCGCGACTCTTCGAACGGCCGGATCGGGTTGTCCCGGAGCTGGCGCATGTACCAGTCGGTCTGAGCCAGCGCGAGGCAGACCACCGTCACGTCCCTCCGGACCCCTTCTACCTCCTGAGCCCACCAGAGCGGGAAGGTGTCGTTGTCTCCGTAGGTGAAGAGCACACCGTAGGGCGGAACGGTATTGAGCAGGTTGTAGGCGAAATCGGCCGCGAGTCGGGCGTCGGGACCGTGCCGGCGGGAGGCCGCAGTGAAGTTTCCCACAAACGGCAGCAGCGCGATCGCGAGGACTCCTACCTCGGCCAAGGGCCGGGCCCGGCGCTCCCGGATACCACGGGCCATTGAACCCAAGCCAATTCCCGCCCAGAGCCCCCACACCACGAAGCTCACCACGAAGAAGTAGTCCCGCTCCCGCACCTCATGATCCCCGGTCTTGGGATAGAGATCGAACGCGAGACTGAATCCCGGCTTGAAGTTCATGTACAACATGAGGACCAGGCCGGTCGTGAGAAACAACGTGAAGAGCAGCCACCACCCCGGCCGGTCGGTGCGACGGTGAAAGAAAAGGCCGCGAATTCCCAGCCAGGTGAAGAGGATTGTGAAGATCGTGCGAACCGGAAAACCGACCTCGCCTAGGTGAAGAATCTTCCTGATCCCATAGGCCCACTGCCAGTCGTAGTACTGCAGGTAGTTGATCAGCTGCAGCAGCAGCATCGTGGGGGTGCGGCCCGGATTGTCCGGTCCATGGAGGACGGTGGGATCGTCCCAAGGAGTGCGAACCGGGTACTGCTGCCGGCGGATCACCGCGAGCAGCGAGTTCCAGTTGTCGGGCTGGGCCTCGTTGATGGGCGGGTGTTGCCCCGAGCGGATGTAAAGGAAGAGGTAGCTCGTCACCCCAACCGCCGCGACCATGAGAGCGACCACCGCGAAGGGGATGATCCGCGCTCGGAGGGCCACGACCAGCGCCACGACGTAACAGAGCCCCCCGACCACGGTAATGGCCGTGCTCCCCAGCCCTCCGCCGATCAGCAACGCCCAGGTACCTCCCACCACTGCCAGCTGAGCTCGCTCAACCGCGTTCTGTTCGGGGTCGGCCTGCGGCTCCCGTGCGATCACCGCCCAGAGGAACGCCACCACGGCGGGCCCGGCGAGAAGCGCCAGGAGGTGATTGCCAATAGAGGCGCCGGCCAGGTAGAGAATCAGCAGAAGAGTGTGACTCGCCGCGGCGGTGCCCCGCTGCCTCCTCCAGACCATGCAGCCCCAGCAGGTGGCCGCGATGGTGAAGGTCGCGATGGCGTAGACCTCCGTCTCATTCGAGTTCTGCCACACGGTGAAGGTGAACGCCGCAACCAGCGTCGCGGCGAACGCACCCCCGATGCGAAGCAGCCGGCCGCCAGCCGTATCCTCGGCCACCCGGGCGAGGCTCTCGTGAACCACGAGGAAGAAGCAACCCGCCGCGGCGGCGCTCAGCAGCGCACTCAGCAGGTTGAGGCGGACCGCGTACTCCCCTACCGGCACGACTGCTCCCCAGACATGGGCAATCAGGGTGAAGAGCGGAGTGCCGGGAGGGTGCGGTATCCCCAGGGTCTTAGCCGCCGCGATGAATTCCCCCGCGTCCCAGAAGGTCACGGTCGGCGCCAGGGTAACTACGTAGCCCGCGAGAACCAGGGCCGCGGCCAGAACGGCGAGGCGGTAGGGTGGACGAGGCAGCAAGGTCGGTTGTCTGGGGGCTATCGCGACGGGGCCGGAGGGAGAAGGACGTCCGGAGAGCGACCTTCAAGTAATACTTGAACCTCTTCAGGTGTTACTCCACGTCTAAGCTCGCCCCGCACCGCGAGGCTGATCGTGGTGCTTTCCTCCGAGACGACCAGCACCAGCGCGTCGGTCTCCTCGCTCAAGCCCAAGGCGGCCCGGTGCCGAGTACCCAGGGACCGGTCATTGACCGGCTGCTGGGTGAGGGGGAGGATGCAGCCGGCACCGATGATCTGGTCTCCCCGCACGATCACGGCCCCGTCGTGCAGCGGAGAATAGGGGGTGAAGATGGTAGTCAGCAGGTCGGCCGAGACCCGGGCCTCCATCTCGGTGCCACTGCTCAGGTACTCATCGAGGGTGTTCTCCCGTTCGATCGCGATGATGGCCCCCGTGGCATTGCGGCTCAGCCGCTCTACGGCCTCGGCGACCTGCTCGGCCACCGCGGTGCTCTTGATCGGGGAGAAGAAACGAAAGATCCGGGACTGTCCCAGCCGGGCCAGCACACTCCGTAGCTCGGGCACGAAGACCACCAGGGCGGCAAACGCGCCGTAGGTGAAGACCAGCCCGAGCAGGTAGGTGATCATCGTGAAGCGGAGCAGGAAGGCGACAGTGTAGATCGCCGCGAGCAGCACCAGCCCCAGCACGATCTGCAGGGCCTTGGTACCCACCAGGAAGCGGAGTCCCCGGTAGATCACCAGGGCCACCAGCAGGATCTGGACGACGTCCCGCCAGGTAGGAACCAGGAACGGGGGAAAGGCGAGGGTGGCGTTCATCGACGACCCCGCACCGCATGGGCAACAGCGAGGGCGTCTCGGGTTAGTGCCACGTTGTGCACCCTGAAGAGGGTGGCACCCCGTTCGTAGGCCACGACACAGGCGGCCGCGGTTGCCATGTCCCGTTCGGCCACTTCGCGTCCGGTGACACTGCCGAGGAATCGCTTGCGCGACGGCCCGACCATCACCGGCCGGCCCAGCGCGACCAGCTCGGCGAGCCGGTCGGTGATCACCAAGTTGTGCTCGGCGGTCTTCGCGAACCCGAGGCCGGGATCCAGCACGATGTTGTCGTCGGGGATCCCCGCCGATACCGCCTTGGAGGCAGCGTCTGCCAGCTCCCGGCGCACCACGGAGACCACGTCTCCCTCATACTCCGCGTGATCCAGCGTGGCCATGGTGCTGGTAGTGCCGCGCGAGTGCATGAGGACCACTCCTGCTCCCAGCTCGGCGGCCGTTGCGGCCATCGCGGGGTCGAGCCGAAATGCCGAGACGTCGTTGATCACCGCAGCCCCCGCTTCGATGGCCGTGCGCGCCACCCGCGCTTTCACCGTATCCACTGAGAGCAGCAGCCCCGGATGCCTACGGACGAGTGCCTCGATCACGGGGATGACCCGGCGCAGCTCCTCGTCTTCCGGAACCGGATCGGGAGTCCCCGGGCGAGTGGATTCACCACCCACGTCCAGCAGGCCCGCGCCGTCGGCCAGGAGCCGATCGGCCTGAGCCACCGCGTCATCGAGACTGCTGAACCGGCCCCCGTCGCTGAAGGAGTCGGGCGTGACGTTGAGGATGCCGAGAATGACGGGCCGCTCGAGCGAGACGGAGCCGCGTGCGGTGACCCAGATCGGGGGCTGGTCGCTCGGCAGGGCGAGACCGATCTGGTGCGCCACCGCCGCCAGCTCGGGCGGACCGCCCCATGGACGGGCCAGCGCGCCGATGCGCGACAAGCTCCCCGCAACGATCGCCCAGTCGTCACCGGTGATGACCTCCAGACCGAGCGAGCCGCCGTGGCGGACCAGACCAGAGAGCACATCTTCGCTCAAGCCCTCCGCCACGACGGCATACGGGCCGAGTCCGCTGGCAGCAGACTCGGCCCGAGGTTCATCCCAGCCGTGGGAGGTAAGTGTGTCTCTGACCGCGCGCGACGAGTGAGTCGCCAGCGGGGTGACGATCACGCGCCGGCGGGTTCCGCTGGAGGCGCGCCGAGAATGGGGGTGCGCTGCGGCGGAGCGTCGGGCTTGACGGCCGGAGCCACCGCAGCGGGGGGAACCGGCGGCGCCGGCGGCTTGGGAGGAAGCGGCTGGCCGTGGAACAGCAGGTCCACCTCTTCCCGGTCAAGCGTCTCCCGATCCATCAACGCCTCGACCATGCGATCGAGCAGCTCGCGGCGGGATCGCACGATTTCGAGAGCGTGCCGGTAGGCCGTATCGAGCATCTTCTTGACTTCATCATCCACCGCCTCGGAGGTCCGCTCGGAGATCTCGCGCCGCTGCGAGAATTCACGGCCCAGGAAGATCTCCTGTTCCTTGTCTCCCACCGCCATCATGCCGATGCTATCGCTCATGCCGAACTGGGTTACCATCCGGCGCGCGATGTTTGTGGCGCGTTCGATGTCGTTGGAAGCGCCGGCAGTGACCTTCTCGGCACCGAAGACGAGCTCTTCGGCCGCCCGGCCGCCGAAGAAGATGACCAGCTCCCCGAGCAGCCATTCCTTGGTGTAGTTGTAGCGGTCCTTGTCCGGAATTCCGAGGGTGATCCCCAAGGCACGGCCCCGGGGAACGATGGTCACCTTGTGGATCGGATCCGCCCCCGGAGTGCTCAGGGCGACGATGGCATGGCCGGCCTCGTGATAGGCCGTGAGACGCCGCTCTTCCTCGGTGAGCACCAGGCTGCGACGCTCGAGGCCCAGCATCACCTTGTCCTTGGCGTCCTCGAAGTCCGACATGTCGACCAGCGACTTGTTGCGCCGAGCGGCGAGCACTGCGGCCTCATTGACCAGGTTCGCGAGATCCGCCCCGGCCATGCCCGGCGTGCCTTTGGCTAGCGTCTCCAGATTCACATCGGCCGAGAGCGGGATCTTCCGGGTGTGCACCCGGAGAATTCCTTCCCTGCCCCGCACGTCGGGAGCGTCCACCACGATCTGCCGGTCGAAGCGCCCGGGACGCAGCAACGCGGGATCGAGCACATCGGGACGGTTGGTGGCCGCGACGAGGATGACGCCCTCGTTCGACTCGAAGCCGTCCATCTCGACCAGCAGCTGATTCAGGGTCTGTTCCCGCTCGTCGTGGCCGCCGCCCAGGCCCGCGCCGCGGTGCCGGCCGACTGCGTCGATTTCATCGATGAAGATGATGCACGGCGCATGGGCCTTCCCCTGCTCGAAGAGGTCGCGCACCCGGGAGGCGCCGACCCCGACGAACATCTCGACGAAATCGGAACCCGACATCGAGAAGAACGGCCGGCCGGCTTCACCGGCCACTGCCTTTGCGAGCAGGGTCTTGCCGGTGCCCGGAGGACCAACCAGGAGGGCGCCCTTGGGGAGCCGTCCACCCAGGCGGGTGAACTTCTGGGGATCCTTCAGGAATTCGATGATCTCCTGCAGCTCGACCTTGGCCTCGTCGCAACCGGCCACATCGGCGAAGGTCAGCTTGGGAGTGTCTCCCGCGAGCAGCCGCGCCTTGGACTTGCCGAAGGAGAACGCGCGACTCCCCCCCGCCTGCAGCTGGCGCAACAGGAAGAGCCAGAGCCCGATGATCACGATCCAGGGCAACGCCGCGATGAGGAAGTTCGCGATCCCCACCTTCGGTTCCTTGGCCGAGATCGGCACACCGGCCTTTTCCAGTTCGGCCAGGAAGCTCTCGCTGTTGGCGATGGGCAGCAGGACCGAGAAGGTCTTGGCCTGACGGCCCTCCTGGGGAACCGGCGCGCGGAATTCGCCTTCAACCTGGCGACCGTCGTACACGGTAACGGACGCGACGTTGCCGGCCTCCAGCTGCTGCTTGAAGGCGGTGTAAGTGAACTCCTGCATCGACGCCCGCTGACTGTTCATCAGCTGGAACAGGGCCATGGCGACCAGGGCCACCAGCAGCCAGAGCGCAAGGTTATTGCGCATGTTCCGCCAATCGGGGCGGGGCGGACGAGGGGGTAACCGTTCAGCCATTCAATTCATCCAATTCCGCGATAAACGGAAGATGCCGGAACTCTTCCGCGTGGTCCAACCCATAGCCGACCAGAAAGACCGGCGGCGCCGCGAAGCCGATGAACCGCGCTTCCGGCAGCACGTCGGCTAACTGCTTGTCCAGCAAGGCGGAGACGCTGAGACTCGCGGGGCCCCGGGACTGGAGCAACGCGAGGAGTCGGGCCAGCGTTCGTCCGCTATCAATTATATCCTCAACGAGCACAACGTGCTTACCCCGGAGGCTGGTCTCAGGATCGTACAGCAGCTCGACCTGACCCGAGGACTCCCGGCCGGTCCCGTAAGAGCTTACCCGGATGAAATCTACCTGAAGGGGCCGCTCGATCTCCCGGACCAGATCGGCCAGAAACATGAAACAGCCCTTGAGCAGCCCTACCAGCAGCAGGTCCCCGTCGGGATAGGCGTTGGTGATCTCGCGCCCCAGCTCCGTTACCCGGCGACGGATGGTCTCGGCATCGTAAATCACGCGCCGCAGGCTTCGGAGGCCGGCCCTCCGGCGGGCCTCAGCGGGGAGCGACATCGAATCGCACGGCCGGACTCCCGGGAGCGGGCAGCAGTTGAGAGGAGCGGCAGACTCCGGGAATCCAGACCACGGTGCCCTCCCGGTCGAAGACGGGCCAGAGACTCCGGCGGACTCGGGGAACTCGCGCATCCTGGAAGCAGCGAACCGCGAGCCGGCGCCCTGCCCCACCGATGGGCGCGACGCGGTCTCCCGCCCGCCAGGTGCGGAGCAGCATGGTCTCGGGGACGAACCACGCGGTCATGCCGTCTCGCGCCTGCACCGGAGGAGCGGATTCCCGGCGCCACTCCAGGCGCCAGTTCCCCCAACTCAGCCCGCCCTCGGCCTCGGAAGAAAGCACGACTTCAGTCATGTCAGGCAGTTGAGGACGGAGCAGCATCAGGCGTTCGAATCCCCGCTCCACCACCCAGCCACTCGGCAATTCCAGCCGCGCGCCGCTTTCGGACGAATTGGCGAACGCCACGACCCGACTCCCGTGTCGCAGACCCAACACTCCGCCGGCGCGCCGCACCCACGCCATGACCAGCGCGGAACTCAGCGCGGGCTCGAGACCCGCCAGCGTGCTCGCAGTCGAGGGATGAGCCCTCCGGCTCGGGCCGCCAATCGAGCCCGGGCATAACGTCGAGTGCGGCATCCCACGCGGAGCGGTCCGCGGCGGCCTGACGCCCCACGTCGCGCAGCCGCTGATCCACGTCGGGAATTCGCTCCCTCAGCCTCGGCAGGACACTGTGCCGCAACCATGAGCGCACATGCCGCGCATCCTCATTGGCCGGATCATGCCAGGACCACAGTCCGCGGGATTCCACGTACCCGAGCAGATCGGCGCGGGAGAACCCCAACAGGGGTCGCACGAGGCTTCCCTCGAGCGGTTTCATGCCCGCGAGACCGGCAGGCCCGCTCCCACCCAGCGCGCGCAGCAGGACCGTCTCGGCCTGATCGTCGGCGTGGTGAGCGGTGAAGATCCAGCTTGCGTCGTGAACCTCCCGCATCCGGCGGAGCCACCCATATCGCGCCTCACGCGCCTCGGTTTCACTGGCATCCGGCCCCAGCGCGAGTCGCGCGATAAGGAATGGAAGCCCGGCAGCGGTGGCGAGTTCGCCTACCCGTGCGGCGACGTCAGCGCTTTCGAGGGAGATTCCGTGGTCGGCGTGGGCGACGAGGAGGTCGAGCTGGTGAGACTCGCGACTCTGGAGCAGCAGGTCGAGGAGAGCCACCGAGTCCGGTCCACCCGACACCGCGACAATGGCGCGACCGGGAGGGAGGCCGAGCGAGGCGAGGTGGGATGCGAAGCGGTCCTGCATGGGACTAAGATAATTGCTGATTGCTGATTGCTGATTGTCGATTGAACAACACTTGGCGACGGACTCAATCTGCAATCAGCAATCGGCAATCGGCAATTCTCTACGGCTGCGCCGGTGCCGTGACCTTGGAAAAATCTCCCGCCTTTACGATCGTGATCTTGGCCGGGTCCACATACTTCCGGAGCGCCGCCGTGACGTCGGCGGGACGAAGGGCCAGCAGGCGCTTCTCGAAGTCGGCCTCGAACGCCATGGTACGGCCGACGTAGAGCTGAGTGGAGAGCTCTCCGGAGAGCGACGGATCCTGGGAGCGCTCGACCTGGCGGTTCTGCAGCATCCCCGCGCGAGCCTTCTCGACCTCCTCCGCCGTGAAGCCATCCTTCCGGGCCCGCTCCACTTCTTCCTTGAAGCCGGTCTCCACCTTCGCGACGTTCTCCGGCGCGTAGATGGCATAGCCAATGAACTGCCCGGACTTGTCGAGTGGGCTCGCATTCACAAATGAGCCGACACCGTAGCTCACGCCGTCCTTCTGTCTGATCCGGACAGCGAGCCGAGAGTTGAGGAAACCCCCACCCAGGATCTCGTTGGCGAGCATGAAGGCGGGATAGTCGGGGTCGTCGTCCCGCATGGGGACATTGGTCCCGGCGATGAACCAGGCGTTGGCCTTGTCCGGCGTCTCGATGGTGATTCCGGTCGCCGGAACATCGCGGTACTCGTTGGCCAGCCGTTCGAACGGCTTGGGACTCTGCCATGACCCGAACAAGGTTCCGACCAAGTCGGTCACCTGCTTGGGATCGAAGTCTCCTACAACCGCCATGGTGGCATCGCTGGCGCCGTAGAACTCGGCGTAGTACCGCTTGGCATCATCCACCGTCGCCGCGCCGTACTCGGTGAGCGACTCCTCGATGGTGGAGACGTAGCGCGGATCACCCTTGGGCCACGGACTCATGTAGCGGGAGAAACTGTTGAAGGCCAGCGCCTGGGGATCGGACTTCTGTTCTTCGAGGCCCGCCAGGTCCTGCCGCTTGAGCTCATCGAACTCTTTCGGATCGAACGCCGGGTTCCTTGAGAATCGACCCCAGAAGCTGAAGCGTGGGCACCAGGTTCGGCCGGGTGGTTTCGACCCGCGCCGAGATCTGATTGGCGGAGCCGACGATGGCGACCCGGGCCTTGAGCTTGTCGAGCGAGTCCTTGATCTGCTGGCGGGAGAGAGTGCGAGTTCCCCGCATCAGCATGTCGCCCGTCGAGATCCGCCGCGGTGGCGCGGTTCTGCAGCGACTGGGCGGTTCCGAAACGCAGCGTCAGGCTGGCGTTCACCGACTGGCCACGAGTCTGCTTGGGAAGCAGGGCCAGCTTGACTCCACCGACCGCGGTCCGGTGGTCCGCTGGTCGATGTTGCCCGGAGACGGATCGAACGCTTCTCCGGCAGCGAGGGTCGTGTCGCCCTGGTAGTCCTTTACCAACGCCGCCACGTCAGGCGTGGGAGGGATGTCGGCGCGATCGGGTTTCTCGGTCGGGATGAAGGAGCCGAGGGTGAGGTTGGACGGCTTCAGGTAGGCCCGGGCGACCCGCTGCACATCCTGCACGGTGACTTCCTTGATCCGGTCGCGATAGAGAAACAACATCCGCCAGTCTCCCATCGACTGCCACTCACTCAGATTCCGGGCGATACCCTGCGAGTTGTTGAGCTGCAGCTCGAAATTCTTGATGATCGTTGATTTGGCGCGCTCGACTTCTTCGGCGCTGGGCGGCCGGCTCACCACCTCCGTCAAGGCGGCCATCAAAGCGGTTCGCGCGCTGTCGAGCGAGCTCTCTTTCCGCACCTGCGCCGTCGCCTCGAGCACGCCGGGTTCTTTCAGACGATAGACTCCGGCCGAGACATTGGCCGCGAGACCGGTCGACACCAGAGCGGCATAGAGCCGACCCGATGGCGCGTCGCCCAGCACCCGAGCCAGAACCTCGACGGCAGGGAAATCGGAATGAGAGCCGGCCGGCACGTGGTAGATCGCGATCAGGGCCTGAACGTCTCCGGTTCGCCGCAAAGTCACGCTGCGTTCGCCGTCTTGGGCCGGATCGACGGTATAGGTCGGGTACACCTTCATGTCGCCGACGCGCTTGGGTTTCGGAATGGCCCCGAACTTCGTCGTGATGAGGCGAAGGGTCTTCGCTTCATCGAATTTCCCCGCCACGACCAGCAGCGCGTTGTCCGGCTGGTAGTACTTCCGATAGAAGGCCTGCAACCGCTCGATCGGGACCTGCTCGATGTCGGAACGGGCCCCGATGGTCGAGTGCCCGTAGTTATGCCAGAGGAAGGCGGTAGACATTGCCCGCTCTTCGAGAATGCTCCCCGGATCGTTCTCGCCGAGCTCGAATTCGTTCCGCACCACGGTGAACTCGGTCTCGAGATCCTTCTTCGCCACATAGCTGCGCACCATCCGGTCGGCCTCGAGATCGAGGGCCCAGGCCAGGTTGCTGTCGGTCGCGGCGAAGGTTTCGAAGTAGTTGGTGCGATCGAACCAGGTGGTGCCGTTGGGATCGGCGCCGTGCTCGGTCAGCTCCTGGGGAATGTTCCGGTGCCGCGGTGTGCCCTTGAACAGCATGTGCTCGAGCAGGTGGGCCATTCCCGTCTCTCCATATCCCTCGTTCCGGGACCCGACCATATATGTGATGTTGACAGTTATGGTGGGCTTGGAGGCATCGGGGAACAGCAGGAACCGGAGTCCGTTAGGGAGACTGTATTCGGTGATGCCCTCGACGGTCGGGCCCTTGACGGCGTGAACGGTCGGCTGGCGGGGTGAGGCTGGCGGGGCAGCAGGGGTGGCTTGCGCCAACACGGGCGTTGGAGACCAGCCGAGTGTGGCGACCACCAGCGCCACGCCGATGCTGGGGGAGAGGATGCGCATGGAATCTCGACCGATTGCGGTTAAAGCGGAACCTGCGGGTAACTCGATGAACATAAGGGAAATGCGGGCTGTTGGTTTCAATGAAGCATTTGAGCGGTCCCCCGATTGTCGCCGAATTGCGCCAGCCAACGACAGCGGGCCCGGCCGAAGCCGGACCCGCAGGAGATGGTTCAGAGGAACTCGAAAGGGTCAGCTGGTTGGTAACAAGGTGCTCATGTCGAAGGTGTCCTCGGTCCCGCCGCAGGTCGGGTGACCGAAGCCGCTGGTGCTCACACCTCCCGTGATGTCGTAAATGATGTCATCCGTGCCCGGCGCCGGCGTTTCGACCCCTGCCGCCACGAAATCGAGTCCCAGCGCATCACGCACCCGCCAGGCGATGTTGTGGTCGGCGCAGGAGGTATCCCCGCTGACTCCGACCGCACCAATGAGTGCACCGGTATCGTCATAGAGCGCGAGTCCCCCGCCAAAGACGTTTACCCCACCCGGTTTCTTCCCGACCATGAAATCGCTCGTGGTGCCATACTGATTGATGTCTCCCCCGTACACCACGTCGGTATTCACCGGATTGCTCTCCTGCAGGCCGAAGAGACTGCCACCCGGCTGCGTCGCGCTGTAGAGATTGGCGGTGGAGAGGGCGAAGCCGTTCAGACTGAAATCATTGGCGGTGTTCGCCTTTTGCGCCGAGATGGCCCGGCTGCCCAGCCACTGATCACCCACACCAGCACCGCTGTGGACCACGGCTACTACCACGCCGGCCCGGTCCACCACGGTTGCCCACATGGGGAAACCCAATCCGCCGTTGCCAGCGGCGACGGCATCCTCCAGCGCTGTCTGAAGATCGGCCGCGACGACGATCGGGTCGGGGATGAAAGTGGGAATGGCAGCGTTGTTGTTGGTGATGTCATCGCCGCACGCGGCGATACCCAGAACCGCCACGAGGATCACTGCGGGGAACCGCACTCGGCGGCTTCCCAGGTTGCTGGACATGAGATGAACTCCTTTCCTCCGGTAAAGAAGTGAGACGATTGTGCGCTGCTGGTTCGAGTGGAGCTTGAACTACCGTGATCAGGGCACGTGTCTGCGCAGGCTCGGCCGTGAGACCGGCGCGGGATGGAAGGACTGCAGGGAGGTGCCCAGGCGCCAGGCGGTGAGACGTAAAGGCCATCCCGGCCCAGGGTAGGTCACCAAAGTGCGCGCGCCATTGGAACCGGACAATAGGGACTTAGGGGAACCTCTGTTGGAAAGGCGGGGTTGGTCAGTCTGGAAGCTCGGGTCCTTAGCGGACAGTCGAGGTGACGCATTGGTGGATGCTGCGTAGGAGCCTTATTCTGTCGGAGCTTTCTGGAGCAGGGCCGCGGCAGGTTGGACTCCGCTCTAGAACGGCTGCATCGATCCGTTTCAGTGAACGTAACATATTACAAGACTTACAATCCATTGTCAGTCAATATGTTGGCTCGCACATTTCCTTGCCTGTGCTGAGACATGAAGCGCTGTGCAGCCGGCAGGATCATCACCGAGTAGTAGAGCAACCTGGTGAGATCCCCCAACCCCGCTCAAACGGTCGCCAGGACCTCGAAGACCAGGACCCTCATTTCGGATGCCACTCCCGAGTGCTAACACTTGGGAGGGAGCTCCTGATGCGAGCGGACATCGGCCAGCATCCGCTCAGTAAAGTCCAACCGCTCTTCCAGGTCAATCACGCGCTGTTCCATCGCGCCGAGCTGCTCGGTCAGTTTCGCATCGGAGGGGAATTTGCGATTGGTCCACCGAAAGCCGTAGTTGATGCCCAGAACGATGGCCATGAAGCCACCGAAGAAGGCCAGCACCACTCCTACCTCGGCGAATTCCATGAGGTCCTCCCTATCGAGGCGGAGACTGGTCCGGCTTCTCTTCCCGACCCCGCGCCAATAGCCGCTCGGTGAAGTCGAGCCGTTCCTGGGTTTCGCTCAGCTCTTGCCGCACCAACCCGAGTTCGTGTTCCAGGCTCTCGATGCGGGACTCAAGGCCTGGTGAGCCACTTCTCGGATTGGCCTGGCTCATGTTGCGGGAAATCTTGACCAGGCCACCCATGATGAGGGCGACCACGGGGATCATCAGGGCGATCTGACCTGCATCCATATCCCTCCTTGCTCTGATTGAGGCGCCCCCCGCCACGTCGGAGGCGTCCGTGAGACCAATCGAGAAGGTATCTCCTGCCATCCGCGGGTGCCAACTACACCACCAGACTGAGGTCGCGAGGCACTTGCGAGCGAAGGGACCGCTTCCGTCATTGCGAGGCCCCCTGAGCGAGGCCCCGCGAGCGAAGGGGCCGTGGCAATCTCCCCCGACCTCCCGCTCACCGCAGGGACAGCGGGTGAGATTGCTTCGGTCGCTGCGCGACCTCGCAATGACATAACCTCTACCCCTTCCGTCATGGCGAGGCCCCTGAGCGAGCGGAGCGAGCGAACATCAGTTCACAATCGCCCTGACGAAAGCCACGAGATCCGAGGCGAACCGCTCCGGCTCTTCCCAGTGGGTCCCGTGGCCGGCGCCATTGTAGACGATGAGTCGGGCACCGGGGACCGCCGCAACGATCGCCTCCTGCTCGCTCCTCCCAAACACCGAGTCCCGATCGCCCCAGGCGACGAGCGTCGGCGCCTTGACCTGGTCGAGCTCACTCGAGTGATCCACGTCCGCAAAGTCGTGCCAGATCGATCGCCAAACCCGGGCGGGAAGCTTGCGGCTCTCCTGCACGACCGTCTCCAGAAAGGACGGCGGTATCGGCTGCGCCAGGGTGCTTTCCTGAAACTCGCGGACGAACCGGGGATCGACCGGATCGGTCAGATCCAGGACGGGAGCGCGGAGCTCCGACCACACCGGATTCCCCCGCATCGCGGGACCGGAGCCGATGAGCACCAGTCCCTTCGTTCGATCGGGAAAGTCCAGGGCGAAGCGCTGCGCGATGAGACTACCGAGGGAATGTCCCACGATGATGGCTGACCCGATCTCGAGCGCGTCCATGAACTCTGCTACGTCCGCGGCAAAGTCATCTGGTCCGTAGCCGGCCGCTGGACGGCCGGTATTGCCGTGTCCCCGCAGGGACAGCGCGAAGGCACGGATGGAAGCAGGTAGAAAAGGCAGGATCGGCTCGAAGGACCGCCACGAATCGCTGTACCCGTGCAGCATCAGGACGGGTACCCCCGAGGGGCTCCCCTGCTCCACGAACTGGAGCCTAACCCCGGTTGGAAGCTCGACATATCTGACGTCCGCAAACATGGCCATCCTCCTGCTGCCTCATGGATTCCAACGCCACCCTACATGAGATGCGCAGTCGGTCAGGAGAAGTGGACACCCGAGCGGTGACGAGGAGTCGTCGACAACCCTACTTCTTCCTGGTGAGTACGACGTGTGTCGTGGCGGCAGTAGGAACGTGTTCGGTGCGCTCGTAGCCGAGGGCGGGAAGGTTGAGGCCCGCCAGCAAATGTTCGCCAGAGCCCAGCAGGACGGGCGCGATGGCCAGGTGCACCTCGTCGACCAGCCCGGCTTGGAGGTATTGCCGTATCGTGCCCACGCCACCGCCGAGGCGAACGTCCTTCCCATGCGCGGCTTTCATGGCCTGGCCAAGCGCGTCCCGGATTCCGCCGGTCACAAAACGGAATTCGGTGCCCCCTTTCATCGAGATCGCTTCCCTCGCGTACCGGGTGAGCACGAACACCGCAGTGTGGTAGGGCGGCTCGTCCCCCACCAGCCGCGCCAGGTGTCGTCAGGCCAGGGGCCGCGGACCGGCCCGAACATGTTGCGGCCGAGGATCCAGGCGCCGACTCCGGCGAACCCGCGCGCCACGAAATCGTCATCGACCCCAGTGGATCCGCCTTCCTGATCCCCCATCTGGTGAAAAGTCCGCGTAGCCCAGGCCCAGTCATGCAGCCGGAACCCGCCGACGCCGAGCGGGTTCTGTAGATCCTGGTTGGGGCCGGCGCCATATCCGTCGAGGGAGATCGCGAAACAGTTGACCCGAAGTTTGGCCATGGCCGGACCCTCGTTCCTGGATTCAGATCAGTTTGACGCAAGAGGCGCAAGGTATTCTCGCTCGAGACCGCGCTCAACCACGTGACCGCGCGGACCTGGCGGGCACGCAACCCTCGGGTGATTTGGGATGTCGAATCCGAAGCCTCCTCCCTCACGTAACGAGTCCGGACGAGCCAACCCTCGGAGCCAAGACATGCTGACTGAATGGACAGCGGACCTTCGCCACGCCGCGCGAGCCCTCCGACGGACACCGGGGTTCATGCTCGTAGCCGTTGGCACGCTCGCGCTGGCGATAGGCGCCCTGGCGGGAATGTTCAGCGTGGTGGACACCGTGCTGCTGAACCCGCTCCCGTACGCCCACCCCGACCGGCTGGTCTACATCGGAGGCACGGCGCCGGGATCGGACCTGCCGGAGGAGTTCGAGGTCGGTTCCGAGTTCTATCTGCAGTATCGCGAGCAGTCCCACCTGCTGGAGGATGTTTCGACCTTCAATTCGTTCACCGCCACGCTGCGCACCCCTGATCGGGTCGAGCGGGTCCGCATGTCCTGGCCGACCAACTCGCTCTACTCGACCCTGGGGGCTCGGCCGGCGCTGGGACGGCTGCCGGTGCCGGAGGACGAGTCGAATGTCGTGGTGATCAGCGACGCGCTCTGGAGTTCGTGGTTCGGCAGGGATTCGAGCGTCATCGGGAAGTCGTACGAGATCGCCGGCCAGAGCCGCGCCGTGATCGGCGTGATGGGCCCCGACTTCACGTTCCCCAGTGACGGGACCCTGCTCTGGATCGCCGGGGAGATCCGGCCCGAAGACATCGAGGTGGGGGAGTTCGACTCTCCGCTCGTCGCCCGGATGGCACCGGGTGCCACCATCGAGGGCGTGGCCAACGAGCTCACCGCCCTGGCGAAGCGGTTGCCCGAACGGTTCGGCGGACCGCCAAGCTACGCCCGGATAATTGGTCAGCACCGGGCCATCGTCCGCCCGCTCCTGGACCAGATGCTGGGTAGCGCGTCCCGTTCGCTATGGGTGCTGCTCGGCGCGGGCGGGATTGTGCTGTTGATCGCGTGGGCCAACGTGGCGAACCTGTTCATGGTCCGCGCCGAGGGGCGCCACCGCGACCTGGCGGTGCGGCGGGCCATCGGCGCGTCCCGCACCCAACTGGTGCGATTGCAGTTGACCGAGGCATTGATCGTGGCGGTCCTCGCGGGCGCGCTCGCGGTGCTGCTCGCGAAGCTCACGCTGCCGGTGTTCCTGAAGGCCGCACCTCCCGGTATTCCCCGGCTCGATGAAGCAGGCCTCGATCTTACCACGATTCTGATCGCCCTCGCCGCCGTCGTGGCCTCCGCTCTGGCCTGCGGCACGATACCCGCGCTTCGCGCCTCCGCACCGAACCTCAACCGGTTACGCGATGGCGGGCGCGGCGCACCGGCCGGCGCCACTGGGGGCGCGACGGTCTGGTGGTGGGCCAGACGGCGCTCGCCCTCGTGCTGCTCATCGGATCGGGACTCCTGGTGCGAAGCTTCCGGGCCCTGCGACAAGTAGATCCCGGGTACGACACGAAAGACATTTTCACCTTCCAGTTCGCTCCGGACCAGCCACGGACTGAACGATGGCCCGACCTGGGCCCGCTTTCATCTCGCATTCCTGGATCGACTCGCGGCACTTCCCGGGGTGACATCGGTGGGCCTGGTGGACAATGTGCCGCTCAACGAATCGACCTCCCCGGGTCGGTTCCGCGGCGAGGAAATCGCCGATCCCGACGGCGGCCTCCTGCTCCACTACACCTGGACCGCTGGTGATTACTTCGGAACGATGGGCATCAGCATGCTGCAGGGTCGCGCGTTCACGGCGGATGAACAGCTCCGCTCGTCAGGGAGCGTCGTCATCAGCCGAGCAGCCGCGAACCTGCTATGGCCCGGCAAGGACCCGATCGGACGACGACTCCAGCGTCAGGGGGTCGAATCGTGGGAGACGGTAGTGGGTGTAGTCGAGGACGTGATGCAGGACGGGTTCAGAGATACACCACAGGCGGTCGTGTACTACCCGCTGGTAGGACCGACGCCGGAGGTCTGGAGAATCACGTCGCCCGCCTATGTATTGAAGACGGCACGAGCCGAGGTCATCGCGCCGGAGGTTCGGGCTCTCGTACGCAAAGTCGCCCCCGAGGCGCCAATGTATCGGGTGTTCACCATGGCCGGCCTGACCGCCGACTCGATGGTCCAGCTCTCCTTTACGATGCTGACGCTTGGCGTCGTGTCCGCCCTGGCCCTGATCCTCGGCGCCGTGGGACTGTATGGCGTGCTCTCCTACGCCGTCTCGGAACGGACCCGCGAGATCGGAGTCCGGATGGCGCTCGGTGCGACCGCACGGCAGGTCAGGCGCATGGTGGTCGCGCAGGGCACCCGGGTCGTCGGCATCGGCGTCGCCATCGGTGTTCTGGCGGCACTGGCCTCGACGCGCGCACTGGGAAGCCTGCTGTACGGAGTGACAGCGGCTGACGCCAGAACCTTCGTCGGAATGTCCGCGTCGATGGTCGCCATCGGGCTACTCGCGAGCTATCTGCCGGCGCGCCGGGCGTCCAGCGTGGATCCGATCGAGTCGTTGCGCAACGATTGACCTTACATCCAGCTAGCCCCTCTCGCAGCGCGGGATGGCGAGCCGCGCCTCCTTGAGCCGGTCTTCGAGCGGTGAGGCGAGGTGGCGCTCGGCCAGGTCCCAAACGCCGGCAGGACCGGCAACAATGAAGCGCCGGAGAGCACTATCCACCGGCTGCGGTTCGGTGGCGAGCCAGAGCGCCGCGGGCAGTGCTCCCCATTTCTGATCAAAAGGGCCCGAAGACAGGCTTGCGAGTAGAGGCGCGGCAGTCGCGGAATCGGCACAGACGAGGGCGGCAAGATTGGAGGCGAAACGGGGCTCGAGGACGCCGAGGACCTGCCTGGCCCGCTCGGTGAGCTGACCCTGCGGATCGAGCCATTGGTTGGACAACGAGTAGTAGTTGCCAAGACCTTCCGTCCAGATGTCGAACAACGCCGCATGCAATGGCGAGGTGATAACCCAGGGGTGAACCGAAAGCCACGCCTTCTGCATGATGTGAGAGGACTCGTGCTGAAAGAACCGGTCGATGCGGGCAACGTTCGCCGGATCGTTGGCCTCACCGTATAAGGATAAGAGTCGGGACAAATCGAAGCCGATGGTGTGGTCATCGGCAGTGAAGGCGTCATCCCCTCCCCTGTTGCCCAGCACTACCCGGACCACCGCCGGGGGCTGAGCCGGGGAATAGAGCGATGTGATCGATGGGGCCACCCCGATCCAGGCCGGCACCCGGGAGCGGACGAGGGAGTCCCATGCCGCTTCGTCGGAAGTGAGGGAGGGCTGGAGCGGGGCGACGGAGTCATACCGGGCGAGGGTCAGCCGCGTCCTGAGAATCGCGAGCCAGTCGCCAGTCGCATGGCCGTCGTCGGAAACAGCGGTCACGACGGCGAGATCGAGCGGCGGCTTCACTTGAGCGACGAGCCGTGAAGCGAAGAGCGAGACTAGACCGATAGCGGCAAGCCCCCAACGGCTACGCGGCACGGCTGAGGCTCGGCTGCTCCAGCCATCGTTTGGCGTTTACACCGGCCAGGAGGAGCCAGAGCGTGAGCGAGGCTTCGCCGAGGATACCCGGAGCCATGTTGTAGGGAACCAACCTGCTCGAGAGTGATGGGGACAGATAGGTCAGCCAGCCCAAACCCCCCAGTGCCATCAGCACGCCGAGGAGGCGAGGCAGAAAGGTCGAGCGAAGAATCAGATATCCGATCAGGAGGCAATAAAGTCCGAAAAACACCAGGGGGCTGACGGGAGCGGCGACGAGGTGCAAGGTGTCGAGCAGTGTGATGGTACATCCGACGAGGCTGCAGAGCGCCGCCAATGCCGAGATTGTCCGGTCCACCGGCAGGAACAGCTGATAGAAGAGCAGCGTTACCGCGACGTAGCATGCGGTCGAGATGAGAAGACCTTTCCGCGTCCGAGCTGACGGGCATGGGTCTCCTATCCGGGAGCTTGGAAGCGATACGCAACCTATGCCCCGAGAGTTCCAGCCTGTTACGCTGCGCCTCGGCTCAGGCGGCTCGGCAAGACTGAGCTATTGCCGATCGAATACCACTTTGACTTTCTCCGACGCCGCTACTGCCCCGCCCTCCTCAATTAAGGTCTTACCGTCGGTGGACGCGGTGTAGGTGTACTTGTACATGGGCTTGCCATCCTTCTTCCAGGACAAGTCGAAGGCGTTCTCGCCATGCCTGGAGAGCGAACAAGTCCAGCCTTTGGGCCACATCGGTCCGGTCGCGGCGACGTCCTTGCCATCCAACTTGGCATCGCACACGCCGTTCTGATCGACGAAGGTAAGGGTAAGACCGTCGGAGCCCTTGGCGGCGATGTCCACGCTGCCGGGCGAGCTGCTCTTCAGGTTCGCAGCCTGCCATTTGCCCACCAGCCCTGGTCCTCCAGAGATCCGATTGAACCTCATTTCATCGTTGGAGCTCTCGCCCGAGGCCTTGATCAGCTGGCTCCTGACAGTCATCGTCTTGCCGTCGGGAGAGATTTTCACCGTATCGGTAGCGAAGACCTTTCCGTTCGCCCGGCTGACCGTCTGCCAGGTGGTCGGATCGATGCTGGTCCATGCGGCAGTCGAGCCCCACGGAGTTGGTGTTTCCTTACCGTCAGTCCTGAAGATGTAGGACAGGCCGTCGATCGTGGTCTTGTAGGCGCCGCCGGAGGTTTCTTCATACTGGACGGTGAGTTGGCCAAAGTCGCTCTTGTCGGGGTTCACCTTCCATTTGCCGATGTAGGGTGGGTCAGATGGTGTGAAGGCGGCAGTTGCTATCACCACAATGCCTGCGATTCCGAGTGAGGAGCGCATGGGAGGGGTCCTCCGCGCGGTTGTGCACGCGCGCCGGGCCGGCACCGCGCAAGGCCGGCCTCGGCGTTGTTTACATCTTACGATCGGAGTCTGGAGTTGTGTCGCCACCTCCTGGCTGGTGAAGCGGCAGACTGACGCGTACTTCCAGCTTATCGACCGGTACCGGGGAGGAAAAGGGGAGCGGTCGGTGGTCGATTCTCGACTACACCAGCTTGGCAGGGACGAGGGAAAGGACTGACTGAGGGGGAAAGTACTGCGTACCGAGTACCGAGTACCGAGTACCACGTACCGCGTCCAACATCACCTCCCACCTCTTTACCTACTCCTCAGGTCTCAGGTCTCACGTCTCCCGTCTCCCGTCTTCCGTCTCCCCGCTCACCTGCCGCCCGTGAACCAGTCACGTTCGGTCTTCTCATGCCGGCTTCATCATTCCTTCGGGGTACTGAGGCTATGCTGATGCCGAGGTGATTCGGGACGAAGCACGTGGGACCAGTGCATCGGCAGTCAAACCAGCGCGGCACCCTCGGTGATCTTCGAGGGGGGCCGCGTTTTTTCTGGGCCGCGGTGAGACCAGGAGGTCTGCCATGAGACGTTCCATCGGGATGCTCCTTCTCCCCACCCTGGTGCTGCTGGCCTGCACCGATACGCCGCCCACGGCCGGACCCGACGGAGGAGGAGCTCTCGCTTTCCAACGCGGTCGGCAGCTCCTGCCCCACCTGCGCCTTCGGTCCCCGGAAGTTCCTGCCATCGGCCAGCGCGACCCAATCCACGCGACGTTCACTCCCCAGACTGGCCAGACCAAGAAGTGCACCCTCCAGGTCCGGGACGATGGGGATCAACGGACCAGTGTCCGAGTTTGGCTGAATGGCCCCACGGTAGTTCAACGCTCGGCGCTACTCGGGCCGACTCAGGTCTTCCGGGTTCCGGTCACCCTGATTTCCGGCCGCAACACGATCGAGGTTTCGGTCCAAGCCGACGGGCGACACTTCGTCTTGGTCAGAATCGACTGTGGCCAGGGTGACCATCGCGCCGGACCCGGTGGTGCTCTCGACCGAAAAGACCCAGCAGTTCTCCGTGTCCGGAGCCCCGGGCCCGTACACCTGGTCGGTCAACGGGGTCGACGGGGGCAACAGCACCTTCGGGACGATTGATGCCGCCGGGTTGTACCGCGCGCCGGCCACCGTCCCCACGCCGGCCAGCTTCCCGGTGTGCGTCAGAGTGACGAGCCACGCCCACAATCGCTGATTGTGCCGCTGTCACCATCGTGCCACCGCCGACGGCCAAGATGGTGATCTGGTCGGGGGATGATCAGGTGGCCCAGCCAGGCTCGCCAGTGCTCATCCCCCCCGCGGTCCTGGTCACTCGCGCGGACGGCAGCCCGTGGCCGGGGGTGGGGGTGACCTTCGCGGTCGCGAGCGGAGGGGGGAGTGTCACCGGCGCCACGACAAGCACCGGAACGGATGGCATCGCGACGGTCGGGAGCTGGACCCTCGGCGCCACCCCAGGGCCCAACACCCTCATCGCCACCGCGGCGGGGAGCGGGATTGTCGGCAACCCGGTGACGTTCACGGCGCAGGGCTTTCTGCTGCAAGAGGGTACCATCACTGCCGGTGGCTTTCACACCTGTGGGTTCACAGACCGCGGGGAAAGCGTATTGTTGGGGGTATAACGTTTTTGGTCAAATTGGCGATGGTAGCGTGGCCAACCATCACGAACCCACGCCGGTATCTGGCGGTCTCAGATTTGTCAGTATGACAGCGGGGCTCTATCACACCTGTGGACTTTCCCCAGGGGGAGTTGCGTATTGCTGGGGCAAGGGACGGTGTCAGCTTTAACCGGACGCCAACGCCGGTCGGTGGGAGCGTAGCTTTCACCACGCTCACTGCGGGTGGCGACTACACGTGCGGGCTGGACGCGGATGGGACAGCGTATTGCTGGGGGCAGAATATCTTTGGCACTCGGCGACGGCACCACAATCGAACGTTCACTACCCACGGCGGTCGCGGGGGGCCTCAGCTTCAACCCTCGTGGCTCACGACAACCACACCTGCGGAGTGATCGGTGGTGGAGTGGCGTACTGCTGGGGCCTAAACCACTATGGCCAGCTCGGAATCGGAACTACAGACGGCTCCTTCCCACCGCAGTGGCCGGGGGCTCGACTTTCGACGATCGCGTCGGTGCCCTACGTCTGCGGAGCGACGAGGACCCACCTATTGCTGGGGCTCGAACGGCAATGGACAACTGGGCGATGGGACCACGAGCAGCCGCCTGGTGCCGACTCTGGTAACCAGGCTCAGAGTTTCCAGGGTCTTGCGCTCGGAGGAAACTTCACCTGTGGGGTATCAGTGCCGGGGTGGCCTACTGCTGGGGACAGAACGTGTACGGTGAGCTCGGGGATGGAACCTCGAGCGATCGATCCTGCCGACCCCAGTGCTCGGTGGGCTGACGTTCACGGCGATCGCCGCGGGGAGATTCATACTTGGGGATTTCGCCGAAGGCGCCGCGTACTGCTGGGGATCCGCGGGCGGCCAACTCGGCTACGGAGACATTTTCAACCGCTCCACACCTACCGCGGTGACCGGCGGGCTCACATTCCGACACTATCTCGGAGGGTGGGAATACACCTGCGGCCTGACGAGCTCGGGCGCGGGCTACTGCTGGGGGCAGAACATTAATGGAAATCTCGGGGACGGTACCACGGAGACCCGCCTCGTACCCACAGCTGTGGTCGGCGGATTGACGTTCCTTGGGAACCCCGCTTCGTAACCGGCGGAGCGTCACGCGAGACGACCTCGACTACCGTGCTAGGGAGATCCCCACCGCGACAGAGAGGGCGACTCGATTGAGTCGCCCTTTTCGCCGGCGCGTCACCTGAAGATCGAGCGCCTAGTCCCGTGGTTTGTCCCGGAGGCTGGTCCAGTTGCTGTCCGCCAGCTTGATGTTGCCCGGGATGTCCGCCAGCCACTTCTTCTGCACGTCCTTGCTGTAGTTCAGATACAACTTCTTGTCCACCACCCGGAACGCTTCCGGGTCGACGTCCACCTTGTGGCCATGCGCCACGCCGTAGGCGCAGAAGCCGCCGTACACGGGCAGGTAGCGCGCGGGATTGGCCACGAACGCGTCGCGGTTTGCCACGGTGCTGAAGCGGTAGGTGGCGCCCTCGTTCGTGGCGGTGAGCTCCGGCAACCCTTTGACGGCGCTCTGCGCGGTGAAGTAGGCCACGGGGTCGTAGCCGCTGATGGCCACACTGGAACGGTCCACGTTGACCTGCTGAGCCCCGGCTCCAATGGGGGAGAAACCAACGGCCAGTGCGACGAGCGCTGCGCTTGCGAGGTATTTCGCTTTCACTTCCCTGCTCCTTGTTGAAGTCCTGACCGGCCCGATCTGGACCGGACTTCACCAAGAACGCACGGAAAGGCCGAACGGTTCCCTTCCCACTCGAACCCGTCCTATCTCCCATGTCCCACGTCCTAGCCCCGGGCGACACTCCACCACACCAGGAGTGCGGCGGCGACTGGGACGGCAAAAACGACGAGGAAGGTTGGGGCTTCCTCGGCGACGGAGTACCCGGCCTTGGAAACCCCGATCCACATGTTGATGCCGGCGGCGACGAACCAGATGGGGATAAAGACCTTCGCCGCCCTGGCCAGGCCGACGGCCGGTGTGGGGTTTCCCGTCCATCGGCCGATGAGGAGACAGAGGGCGAGGAGGAGGAAACCTCCAGCAATGACTCTGATCGTATGCATCGACTAGCCCTTCGAGTTAGAAAACCGAGTTGGAAAGCCGCTTGACGCCGCGCTTCGTCTGGTGCTCGGCGAAGACCTCGCCGATTCGGCTCGAACACGACCCACTGGGTGCCGCTATGCAGCAGCTCCTCCTCAAAGAGGAAGAATCGTTACAGCGTAACTTACCTCCTCTGCGCTTCGCGCCCGTGAGCTCGTTGTGCGCCTACGCCCGCGCTTCACCTGGGGGACAAGTGGGGATTCTCCGGCCGCCGGCGCCCAGCGGTCACTCCGGCCTTCCGCTGAGCGCCGGGCGACGGGTTAACCGTTCACTTCACAAAGGTGAGATACCCCGCCGTGTTGCTCACGGCCCCGATCTTCCGCTGACCGCTGAACGCGAGGCGGCACGGATCGCCCGCCGACGTCGAGCGAGCCGGAGATCCGGCGCTGCTGCAGGTTAAACATCTGCACCTGTCGCGCGCCAGGAATGGAAGCCTACGGCCGCCAGCGAGGGTGCTGGTCAGAAGCCAAGTTCCTCGTGAGATTGGTCTGGGCGCTCCCGTCCGTGTTCATCACATAGATCTCCGCATTCCCGTCACGGTCGGAGACGAATGCGATCTTCTGGCCGTCCGGCGACCACTGCGGGTCGGAGTCTGTGGTCGCGCTGTTCGTGAGGTTGGTCTGCGCGCTCCCGTCCGCGTTCATTACGTAGATCTCCTCATTCCCGTCACGCTCGGAAACGAAGGTGATCTGCTGGCCGTCCGGTGACCACTGCGGGTTGTGGTCGGCGGCGGCGTTGTTCGTCAGGTTGGTCTGCCCGTCCCCATCCGCGTTCATCACGTAGATCTCCGGGTTCCCGTCCCGCTCGGACACGAAGGCGATCTTCTGGCCGTCCGGCGACCACGCCGGATGGTGGTCGTTCCCTGCGGTGTTCGTGAGCCTGAACGGCGTCCCCCCGGTCGGGGCGTTCACCACGTAGAGGTCGGAGTCGTAGAGGGGGAAGGACTCGAACGCGATCTTTCGGCCGTCCGGCGACCACGCCGGATTCATGTTGCCATACTGGGTCGGTGCGACCTTGCTCACGCTTTCGCCGGCCACGTTCACCACGGCGACGTGCCAGGGCATCAAGTTAATGTCGGGGGTGGTGAGGGCGATCCACTGGCCGTCCGGCGACCAGGCCATGACATCGAAGATGCAGCACAAGGCCACCACATTGAGCCGGGTCTGCGCGCCACCATCGGCGTTCATGACGTAGAGGTGGTGGTCGGACTGGAACGCAATCCTGTCGCCCTGCGGGGACCAGGTCGGAGCGCGGTCGGGCCCGGCGCTGTTCGTGAGCCTGATCAGCGTGCTGCCGTTCGGGTTCATCCCGTAAATCTCCGGGTTCCCGTCGCGCTGGGACAGGAAGGCCAACGCCACGGAGACCACCGTCGTCGCCGCGGTACCGCTCACCCCCTCGCGCGTCGCGGTCATCGTCGCCGATCCCTCACCGACCGCTCTCACCAGCCCGGTCGGGTCCACAATGGCCACCACCTCGTTGTCGCTGCTCCAGGTGGTCGGACGAGAGAGGAGCACATTGCCACTGGCGTCCCGGAGGGTCGCAGCCAACCGGAGCGTGTCCCCGATCCGAGTCACGGTTGCCGACCCGGGCGTCACCGTCACTGAGGCGACAGGCACCGGGGGACCTACGGTGATGACAGCCGTCGCGCTCACCGTATGGCTGGTGGCGGTGATCGTGACGCTGCCAGGGCTCACGCCCAGGACCGTCCCGAACCTCACGCCCAAAGCGGCGGATCGGGTCCAGAAGGACTGCGCGGTCGCTACCGCCGCATCGCTCGTGGTCCAAGTGACCGACGGCAAGTCGATCACCTTCCCGACCCATCCCACACCGTCGCGGCCAGGATGATCGTGTCGAACGCGGCGACCGTGGTCTGGGTGGGGGTGAGGGTTACTGACTCGGGGCGCGAATCCGGACCCGTCCTGTCCTCGCAGCCGCTGACTAGGATGGTCAGCAGGAAGCCGGCTGCGGCGTGACGCAGACTCCACTGAATCAAGGTGTGATCGCTCATGGTGTCCCTCCTCAACTCGAAGATCGGTTCTGCACCACGCCGCCTTGCCGCTACAGACAGGTCTCACCCTCTCCGAGGAGCCTGGTGCCGCGGTCGTCCACGGAGCT
The DNA here is from genome assembly GCA_963788625.1 of uncultured Gemmatimonadales bacterium. Taxonomy (GTDB): domain Bacteria; phylum Gemmatimonadota; class Gemmatimonadetes; order Gemmatimonadales; family GWC2-71-9; genus DATBGE01. The sequence goes on from CAWBHB010000002.1 coordinate 480,863, forward strand.
CCGTGCCGGCTTCGGCCCGGTGCACCCGCTGTGGTCCAGCGCCCACGCCGCGACGGTGCGGCCCAGCCGGAGTCCGGTGTTGTTGTCGAAGCGATAATGAATGCCGGCAAAGAGGCGGGACATCGCGGCCTGATGCGCCAGCCGGTCCAGACGGACCGATTCACGAGGCAAGAAGCTGCCGAGCACCCGAGCCATCCCGGCCGAGAGGGCGGCGTGCTTGGGCGACTTCGGGTCGCCCCGAGCCCGCCAGGCTGCACCCGGTAGCGAGGACCGCATAGAGAATCAGGCGGGTCATGACACGACATCGCCTCAGAAGCGACCCGCCATCTTCTCGGCCACCGCTCGAAGGGTTTCCATGGGGACCATGTTCGCCTGAGTCTTGGCCGTGACCTCGATAACCGCAAACCTGGGCGCCTTACTGATCACCGTACATGTCGTCCCGAACCCCATCGCCGCCATGCTCGCCGGAGGCACGCCGGTCATGCACATGACGCCGCCCGAGGTCTTTGTGTCGACCTGGACCCCCATTTTCTTGATCTCGTCAATGCCGGCCTGTTCGGTTTTGCCCGACGGATCCCCGGTTCGGGTGAACAAACGTAAAAGCACTCTCGCGTTCTGCGCCTCGCCGCTGCACGTCTGCACGTCACCGATAGAGTCGGCCTTCAGGGGCACCTTGGAGCCAAGCACGGTTTCCAGCTCCGAATCTGTCACCAGGGCGCAGGCTCCGGTCGCAGGCGATTGAGCGGCACCGGTCCGATCAATCAGTGCCAGGACGGCGATGGCCGAGGCCAATACCCGTATGGTGTGTTTCGCTCGAATCATAGATGGCTCCTTGTGAGATCAGCTCTCCCCGGTATTCCCTTCCACTCTGTCGCCGTCGCTCCGCGCTCGATGGGTGCTTCCGCCCGAGCGGCTTCGGCTACAGGCCCTTGCAGCTGGGCGATGGTGCGCAGGTCGCTCACGACGCCGGAGAAGCCGCGATCGACCTGAGCGCGGATCCGGTGATCCAAGGGTACCAGAGGGGTCGGACCCTCGATCAATCGCGCGCTGGAAGGATAACGAGTGAGGTCGTCGCGAGGTCTCGCGGAGTTTGAGCAGCGGAGCATAGGCATCGCACCCGTACCACCTCTGAGCGCGGTCGAGATCCGGGAAGTCAAGGATCAGGGTTCGCCCGGGAGGGACCGCGCCCTCCAATGTCCTGGCTTGGTCCGAGGTCGCGATGATGCGTCCTCCATAAGGCTCCAATGTCGCTGGGATGAATGGCCCGTATTCCTTGGCGAATCGGGCGCGGTCGTGAATGTCCACGAAGGCGATCAGGTAGGCGCCGGAGCGCACAGCCGTCCCGTCTTCACACCCGCCGCCGAGGACCGCCACACAACAAACTGGCCGCGGCGTGACGTATGCTCAAGAGGTTCATGAAGTAGTCTGTGTCGCCGAAGCCTACGGCCGCCAGCGAGGGTGCTGGTCAGAAGCCAAGTTCCTCGTGAGATTGGTCTGGGCGCTCCCGTCCGTATTCATCACATAGATCTCCGCATTCCCGTCACGATCGGACACGAATGCGATCGTTTGGCCGTCCGGCGACCACTGCGGGTCGTCGTCGTTGCCCGCGGCATTCGTGAGGTAGGTCTGCGCACTCCCGTCCAGGTTCATCACGTAGATCCCCCTGTTCCCGTCACGGTCAGACACGAACGCGATCTTCTGGCCGTCCGGCGACCACTGCGGATTGTCGTCACTGGCCGCGTTGTTCGTGAGGTTGATCTCCGCACTCCCGTCCGCATTCATCACGTAGATCTCCGTGTTCCCGTCCCGCTCGGACACGAATGCGATCTTCTGGCCGTTAGGCGCCCACTGCGGGTCGCTGTCCCTGGCCGCGTTGTTCGTAAGCCTGAGCAGCGTTCCCCCACTCCCGACCGGAGCGATGTAGAGCTCGGAGTTCCCGTTTTGCCAGGAACTGAACGCGACCTTTCGCCCATCCGGCGACCACACCGGACCCATGCTGTTCGTCAGGGTTCGTGCGATCCTGCCCGCCCTGCCGCTGGCGACCCTCACCACGGTGACGTGCGGCGAGGGAATAAAATCCCAAGGGTTGTAGGTGGTGAAAGCGATGGCTTGCCCGTCCGGCGACCAGGCCATACAGCACAAGGCCACCACATTGAGCCGTGTTTGCGCGCCACCATCGGCGTTCATCACGTAGATGTCGCGGTCGGACTGGAACGCAATCCTATCGCCCTGCCGGGACCAGGTCGGAGCGCCGTCGGGCCCGGTGCTGTTCGTGAGCCTGATCAGCGTGCTGCCGTTCGGGTTCATCCCGTAAATTTCCAGGTTCCCGTCGCGCTGGGATAGGAAGGCCAACGCCAAGTGTACCACCCTAGTCGCCGCGCTACCGCTCACCCCCTCCCGCGTCGCGGTCATCGTCGCCGATCCCTCACCGACCGCTCTCACCAGCCCGGTCGGGTCCACAGTGGCTACCACCTCGTTGTCGCTGCTCCAGGTGGTCGGACGAGGGAGGAGCACATTGCCACTGGCGTCCCGGAGGGTCGCAGCCAACCGGAGCGTGTCCCCGATCCGAGTCACAGTTGGCGACCCAGGCGTCACCGTCACTGAGGCGACAGGCACTGGGGGACCTACGGTGATGACAGCCGTCGCGCGCACCGTCTGGCTGGTGGCGGTGATCGTGACGCTGCCGGGGCTCACCCCCAGGACCGTCCCGAACCTCACGCCCAAAGCGGCGGACCGGGTCCAGAAGGACTGCGCGGTCGCTACCGCCGCATCGCTCGTGGTCCAAGTGACCGACGGCAAGTCGATCACCCTTCCCGATCCATCCCGCACCGTCGCGGCCAGGATGATCGTGTCGAACGCGGCGACCGTGGTCTGGGTGGGGGTGAGGGTCACTGACTCGGGGCGCGAATCCGGACCCGTCCTGTCCTCGCAGCCGCTGACAAGGATGGCCAGCAGGAAGCCGGCCGCGGCGGCGCGCCGTGGGTGCCAGTGGGTGATCGAGTGATGCTGCTTCATAGTGTCCCTCCCTTCAATTGTCCGGATCGGCCGGCACGCCGCCGCCTTGGCGCTACAGGCAGGTCTCACCCTCTCCAAGGAGCCTGGTACCGCGGTCGTCCACGGGGCTCCGTGCCTGCTTCGGGCCGGTGCACCCACTGTGGTCCAACGCCCACGCCGCGACGGTGCGGCCCAGCCGGAGTCCGGTGTTGTTGTCGAAGCGATAGTGAATACCGGCAAAGAGGCGAGACATCGCCGCCTGATCTGCCAGCCGGTCGAGGCGGACCGATTCACGAGGGAAGAAGGCTCCGAGCACCCGAGCCATCCCGCCCGAGAGGGCGGCGTGATTCGAGGAGTAGGATGGGTGATTCGGCAAGAGGACCGCGAGTTTGATCCCCGGATCGGCCTGAGTCGGCCGGATGAACCAATAGGTGTACTTGGCATCGTGAGTCGCGACGATCGCGTCATAGGCCACCATGTTCATCAGGGCGAAGACGGTCGCCGCTTCCCGCTCCTGCAGGTGATACCGACTCGCGAGCCCGGACGCCGCCTCGTTCCAATAGCCGGACGGGGTGTAGGTTCCCGCCTCGAGGGCCCAGAACTTGGCAATGGAGTCCTGTTGCGGGGTACGGGTGTCGGAGATGCGGCGGACTTCTGCCAGCGCGCCGAGATACTCCGGCGAGCCAAAGGCCGGCGGCGGTGGGGGACGGAACTGATTTCCTGCCAGGAGGAAGAAGGGCCGGGCCTGCCCAATCAGGACGCCGACCGGAGGCGCCGGCGGAATCGCCGAGCTGAACCAGAGGCCGGGCCCCACCGGAACGGTGCCGCTCCAGGGGACGAAGAAGTTGTCGGTCTTGGCCGACTCCACCACCAGCTGGGCTGCTGCACGACCAGTGGCTTCGGCCGCTCCGTCGCCGCCTCCACCCGAGGCGCTCCGGATGCTGTCGACCAGTGCTTCAATCGAAGCCGCCTCGGTCGGATAGAGGTAGCTCAGCGCGACCGCGGAGGCCCCGCTGACTGCCGACCGGGCCGTGGCGTTGCTTCTGTCCGGCGAGCCTTTGCCTGCGGCGACGATGCCCCGGTACTGGGCCACGCTCAGCACTGCATTTCCCCGAAGGGCCGCCAAGGGGTTGGAGTTGGTCTTTATCACCAGGTTGCGAGCGACCTGGTTCCAGAAGACGGTGACGCCGCTTTGTCTGTCCCTGCCTGCCTGAGAGACAGCTAATGGATCGGAGCTCGGGTCGGAGAGCGAATCGGAACAACCGGCCAGCACGACGGTGAACGCCGAAATTGCAAGGAGCGCGGAACGCATGGGACTCTCCTGGTGAGGATGTGCCCCCACGATGGTGCCACTGCGTTCGGCCAGCGTTCCCGCTACAGCTGCTTGAGGTCCTCTCCGCCCTGTGGGCTAAAGCGATTGCCCCCTGTCGGGTGGCAACGTCCTTCGCCTGGCTTATTACCCGCCGCGCCCCTCCGGACGAGCCGCCAGCCCTGGCGAGCAGCCTAACGACTCGGCGCCAGCTGCGGGCGACCAGCCCGCAGTGACGCGATATCGAGATTCTTTTCGGAGGTACTCAAGGGTGTGGCACGATCGGTCTCGTGGCACGCTCTCGCCGAAGCCTACGGCCGCCAGCGCGGATAGACGTCGGGAGCCCGGTTGTTCGTGAGATTCGTCTGCGCGCTCCCGTCCGCGTTCATCACGTAGATCTCAGCATTGCCGTCGCGGCTGGACACAAACGCGATCTTCTGGCCGTCCGGCGACCACTGTGCGTCGTCGTCGTTGCCTGCGGCACTCGTGAGGTAGGTCTGCGCGCTCCCGTCCGCGTTCATCACATAGATCCCCTTGCTTCCGTCACGGTCGGACACGAACGCGATCTTCTGGCCGTCCGGCGACCACTGCGGGTTGCGATCGAGGGCCGCGTTGTTCGTGAGGTTGGTCTGCGCACTCCCGTCCGCGTTCATCACGTAGATCTCCCCGTTCCCGTCGCGCTCGGACACGAAGGCGATCTTCTGGCCGTCCGGCGACCACTGCGGGTCGTCGTCGTTGGCCGCAGTACTCGTGAGGTTGGTCGGCGCGCTCCCGTCCGCGTTCATCACGTAGACCCCCTTGTTCCCATCACGGCCGGACACGAATGCGATCTTCTGGCCGTCCGGCGACCACGCCAATCTCTCGTTTAACACCGGCCCCATAGCAAGGCTCCTCTGCGCGCTGCCGTCTACGTTGATCACGGCGACATGCGCGGTGAGAAACCCGAGGTAGCAGTCCGTGATCAGGTTGAAGGCGATCCTTTGGACGCTCGGCGACCATGCGGGATCCAAACCACAAGCGATGTTCCCCTGCGAGAGGCGCCTCTGCGCACTACCGTCTGCGGACATTATCCAGATGTTGGTGAACGTCCTGGCGGATTCGAACGCAATCATGGTGCCCTGCGGCGACCACACCGGATCGCGGTCTGCCCTTGCGTTGGTCGTGAGCCTGACTTGCCCGCTGCCGTCCGCGTTCATCCGGTAAATCTCCTCGTTCCCGTCGCGCTGGGAAACGAAGGCCAACCCCGGCGGACTGAGCGACGAGAGACTGACCGTGACGGTCGCTCTCGCGCTCGCCGTACCGCTGGTGGCGGTGATCGTGGCGCTGCCGGGGCTCACGCCCACGACCGTCGCAAACGCCACCCACGGAACGGAGCCCGTGGGTGAGGGCTGTGCGGTGGCTACCGCGGGGTCGCTGCTGGTCCAGGTGACCGACGGAGAGTTGATTGCCGTTCCCTCCGCATCCCGCACTGTCGCGGCCAGGAGGATCGTGTCGAACACGGCGACCGTGGTCTGGGTGGGGGTGAGGGTCACCGACGATCGGTCCGGCTGCGGGTCCGGACCCGTCCTTTCCTCGCAGCCGCCGCCCAGCAGCGCCGCCAACAGGAAGCCGACCGTGGCGCGCCGTGGGTGCCGGCAGGTGAACGCCGAAATTGCGATGAGCGCGGAACGCATGGGGCTCTTCCGGTGGAGGATGTTCCCCCACGATCGTCCCGCAGCGTTCGGCCAGCGTTCCCGCTACAGCTGCTCGAGGCTCCGCTCCGCCCTCTGGGCCAAAGCGATCGCTCCTTGTCGGGTGGCAACGTCAATCGCCTCACCGATTGCCCGCCGCGCCTCGGAGGACGAGCCGCCAGCCTTGGCGAGCAGCCTAACGACTCGCGCGCCAGCTGAGGGCGACCAGCCCGCAGTGGCGCGATATCGAGATTCTTTTCGGAGGTACTCAAGGGGGTGGCACGATCGGTCTCGTGGCACGCTCTCGCCGAAGACTACCCCCCGCGTAGGGCTGAGGCCCGCATCCCTCGGTCGCGGCAGGCCCCCTTCGCCAGGCTCAGGGCAGGCCCTTCGGCAGGCTCAGGGCCACCGCAGGAGGTCCTGTGGGCGACTTGCAGGATTTCGTCGGTTGGTCACATCATGAGAGGCGCATAGAATTTGCAAACTTCTCTGCGCCTCTCTCTGTGATTCACGGCCCAAAGTAGCAGGACACAATACTCGAAATCGTAAGCTCGACTCTGACGGTTCTACCTGCGGCGACGCTGACAGGTTCCGTAAGTGAGCGAAGGGATTGCGAACTGTGACAGCGAGTATACGGACGACCAGGACGAGGGTAGAATTGGGCCTTTAGATTGTGAACGCCGACTGCAAGGCTATCGAAGAGGACGGTCCTGGGCGAGAAATCGCGGAGCCTGATGTGATGGACCGTACCATCCAGGATAAGCTCGACATCGATGGGACCCAGCAAGTAAAAGTAATAGCTTTTGGCATCGACCTTGATCGCCCCAGCTGGCGGTGGCGGCGGCGGCGCCGCACCCGTCGTGAATCTGGCCGTTACCAGTGCCTCCAAGTGGCTTCCGTCGATATCGCGGATGCCCTTGCGCACCAAGACCGTGTACTCCGTCTCCGGCAAGAGAAGATCCGCCGGCACGAAGGTCGCCACCAGCCCGTCGGTCGACACCGCGACGACACCGTCCACCGGACCGCCCGGATGCGTGAGACCGAGCGTAGTGTTGGTGACCGTCCCCGGAGTCACGGGCTCGCTGAAAACGATCCGCACTCCGACGTGCTGGGCCACGTTCTGTTTGCCGGCCTCCGGCTCAGTTCGCACCACGGTGGGGGGGCTGGACACTGGCACGGGCTGAGTGAAGTCGATCGGCCGCGCTCCGCCCGTGTCGATCGCGAAGCTCAGGGTATCTCCGATCTCACCGGCGATCGCCACCGGGTCGAGCCCACCTGCGACGAGATCCACCGTCAGTGAGGCTCCAGTCCGCCGATTGGTGACAGTGGCTCGCTCTCCGGTGGGAAAGCTGCCCGGTCGAAGGGAGACATAGGCGACCGGCGCCGCCGTCGGAGCCGCCGGGATTGTGGGATCCGAGACGATGGCCGACCAGGAGGCACCGTCCGGGTCCGGCTTCGGGCCTGGACCCGTCCCGTCGGCGCAGCCGCCGCCCAGCATCGCCGCCAACAGGAAGCCGACCGTGGCGCGCCATGGGTGCCGGTGGCTGAGGGCCGAAATAGCGATGAGCGCGGAACGCATGGGGCTCTCCTGGTAGAGGATGTGCCTCCACGATGGTCCCGCAGCGTTCGGCCAGCGTTCCCGCTACAGCTGCTCGAGGCTCCTTTCCGCCCTATGGGCCAACGCGATTGCTCCCTGTCGGGTGGCCACCTCGATCGCCTGACCCATCACCCACCGCGCTTCAGAGGACGAGCCGCCGGCCTGCCGAGCCGCCTAACGACGAGCGTGCCAGCTGCGGGCGACCAGCCCGCAGTGGCGCGATATCGAGATTCTTGGACGTACGGCTCCTGCCTGCTCCACGCGCCGGTAGCAGGTACTCAAGGGTGTGGCACGATTTGGTCTCGTGGCACGCTCTCGCCGAAGCCTACGGCCGCCAGCGAGGATCGTAGTCTCGAGCCGCGTTGTACGTGAGCCTGGTCTGCCCACTCCCGTCCGCGTTCATGACGTAGATCTCGACGCTCCCAGCGCGGTTGGACCAGAACGCGATCTTCCGGCCGTCCGGCGACCACATCGGGTTGGAATTGTAACGTACGCTCGTAAGCCTGCTCTGCGCGCCACCATTTGCGTTCACGACGCAGATCTGCGTAGGCACGGAGAAGGGAAAACCGCATGTCCAGGAGATATTCTGGCCGTCCGGCGACCACGCAATTGTGCTGATCCAGGGCTCCGCGTGGGACGTGAGCTTGGTCGGCGCGCTGCCGTCCGCGTTCATGACGTAGATCTCGACGCTCCCAGCGCGGTGGGACACGAACGCGATCTTCCGGCCGTCCGGCGACCACTGCGGGTCCCCGTCGGCAGCCGCGTTGTTGGTGAGGTTGGTCTGCGCGCTCCCGTCAGCATTCATGACGTAGATCTCCGCGTTCCCGTCCCGGTCGGACAGGAACGCGATCTTCTGGCCGTCCGGCGACCACGCTGGTTCGTAGTCAGCTGCCGGGTTGTTCGTGAGGCTGGTCTGCGCGCTCCCATCTGCATTCATGACGTAGACTTCGGAAGACCCGTCACGGTGGGAAGTAAACGCGAGCTTCTTGCCGTCCGGCGACCACGCCGGTTCGTCGTCAGTCGACGGGTTGTTCGTGAGATTGGTCTGCGCGCTCCCGTCCGCGTTCATCACGCAGATCTCGTCGTCCCCAGCGCGGGTGGACTCGAACACGATTTTTTTGCCGTCCGGCGACCAGCGCGGGTCACGGTCGTTAGCCGCGTTGTTCGTGAGCCTGATCTGCCCACCGCCATCCGGGTTCATCCGGTAAATCTCCTCGTTTCCGTCGCGCTGGGAAACGAACGCCAGCCCCGGGGGACTGAGCGACGGACGACTTACTGTGACGGTCGCTTTCGCGCTCGCCGTACCGCTGGTGGCGGTGATCGTGGCGCTGCCGGGGCTCACGCCCACGACCGTCGCAAACGCCACCCACGGAACGGAGCCGGTGGGTGAGGGCTGTGCGGTGGCTATCGCGGGGTCGCTGCTGGTCCAGGTGACCGACGGAGAGTTGATTGCTGTTCCCTCCGCATCCCGCACTGTCGCGGCCAGGAGGATCGTATGGAACGCGGCGACTGTGGTCCGGGTGGGCGTGAGGGTCACCGACGATCGGTCCGGCTGCGGGTCCGGAGCCGTCCTGTCATCGCAGCCGCCACCCAGCACCACCCACAGCAATCCGGCCGCGGCGAGGCTTCCGGGCCGCCGGATCATGGTGTTCAGGTGCATGATGGTGTCCTTCCTTAACGATCTGGATCGGCCGGGACAGCGCCGCCTGCCCTCAGGGTCCCCAGTTCGGACCTGACCCCGAGGTCAGCCGGAGGCGGGTCCCGTCGGCCACCCGGACGATCCATATCTCCCCGTTGCAGGGGGTATAATCAAAGCCGCACCCGGGATTGTGCGTGACGGTTGCAACGAAGAGGCCGTCCGGTGACCACGCCGGCGCAACGGGATTGGCGCCTGTGGTGAGCCGCTCGAGATTGGTCCCATCCGGATTGACGAGAAAGAAGTCGCCCACGCCGCCCGACCACTTGGCAAAGACGATGCGGCTTCCGTCGGGCGACCACTCAGGATCCTGGTCCCACTCAGCGTCGTGGGTCACGGCCGACAGATTCCTGCCGTCCGTGTCCATCACAAAAATGTCAGTGTTGCTGCCACTGTCGGGGTAGGACACGAAGGCAATTCTCCCGCCTGTCGGCGACCAGGTCGGAGACCAGGCGCCGTGACGCAGGCTCGTGAGAGGCACACGATTGGTCCCATCCGCGTTCATGACGTAGATCTGATCATTCCCATGTAATGGGTCGCTCCGGTGCACGAACGCGATGCGCTGGCCGTCCGGAGACCACGCCGGCTCCATGTCGTAGACCCCTGAGGGAGAGAGGCGCACCAGCTTGGTCCCGTCTGCGTTAATGACGTAGATGCCCCACGGCGAATTCGAATTCCACAGCGTACGCACGAACGCAATCCGATCCCCACGGGGCGACCAAGCCGGGCTGATGCTGATGTAAGTCCGGCCATCGGTCGTGAGGTTCCGGAGGCCCCTGCCGTCCGCGTTGATGAGGTGGATGTCACCGTCATAGCCCTTGAACGCCAGTACCCCAGACACGGGTGGTGGCGGCGGCGCGGCACCCGTCGTGAAGCCGGCCGTCACCGGCGCCTCCAGATGACTCCCGTCGGTATCGCGGATGCCCTTGCGCACCAGGATCGTGTATGCCGTCTTCGGCAGGAGGGCAGTCGCCGGCACGAAGGTCGCCACCAGCCCGTCGGTCGAGACTTCGACGGTGCCATTCAGTGGGCTCGCCTGCTGCTGGAGCTCAAGGGTGGCGTTCGTGAGCGTTCCTGGGCTCACTGGCTCGCTGAAAACGATCCGCACTCCGACGTCCTGCGCCACGTTCTGTTTGCCGGCCGGCGGCTCGGTTCGCACCACGGTGGGGGGGCTGGACACCGGCACGGGCTGAGTGAAGTCGATCGGCTGCGCCCCACCGGTGTCGATCGCGAAGGCCAGGGTATCTCCCGCTTCGGCAGCAACCGGGACCGGGTCGAGCCCGCCCGCAACAAGGTCCAGCGCCAGCGAGGCTCCGGTCCGCCGATTGGTGACGGTGGCCCGCTCTCCATTAGCAAAGCTGCCCGGCCGGAGGGAGACATAGGCGACCGAAGCCGTAGTGGGCGCGGCCGCCGAGGTTGTAGGATCCGAGACAATGGCCGACGCCAGCCCCGGGGGACTGAGCGAGGGACTTACTGTGACGGTCGCCTTCGCGCTCGCCGTACCGCTGGTGGCGGTGATCGTGACGCTGCCGGGGCTCACGCCCACGACCGTCGCAAACGCCACCCACGGAACAGAGCCGGTGGGTGAGGGCTGTGCGGTGGCTACCGCGGGGTCGCTGCTGGTCCAGGTGACCGACGGAGAGTTGATTGCTGTTCCCGCCGCATCCCGCACGGTCGCGGCCAGGAGGATCGTATGGAACGCGGCGATCGTGGTGCGGGTGGGCGTGAGGGTCACCGACGATCGGTCCGGCTGGGGGTCCGGACCGGTCCTGTCATCGCAGCCGCCCAGCAGCGCCGCCAACAGGAAGCCGACCGTGGCGCGCGGTGGGTGCCGGTGGCAGAACGCCGAAATTGCGATGAGCGCGGAACGCATGGGACTCTCCTGGTGGAGGGTGTGCCTCCACGATGTCCCCGCAGCGTTCGGCCAGCGTTCCCGCTACAGCTGCTCGAGGCTCCTTTCCGCCCTATGGGCCAAAGCGATTGCCCCCTGTCGGGTGGCAACCTCGATCGCCTCGCCGATTGCCCGCCGCGCCTCAGAGGAGGGGGCTCCAGCCTTGGCGAGCAGCTCGCCCCGGAGCCGGAGCAGCTCCGCATCCCAGAAGGATTGGCCGGTGGCGCGGGCGGCGGCGGTCCCTTCCTCGATGAAGCGGAGGGCGTGATCGACCCGCTCCGCCGTGAGACAAAGCTGAGCAAGGAGGGCACGGTCGTAGGGCACGGCCAGCAGGTAGCCCCGGTCCCGCCACTCCGCCGCGGCCTCCTCCATTAATGCGATGCCCTGGCTGAGTTCACCCTCGCGGGCGAGCAGAAAGCCGTGCAACGCGCGGTTTCTGACGGACCAGCCGGTCAGCCCGTTTGCTTCGGCCACCGCGACGGCCCGATTCATCTGAGCCCGGGCGCCTGCCTCGTCACCCATGTCAATGAGCGCCGAAGCCGCAAACTGGTGCAGATACGCCAGCGTGTTCGGGTGGGGCAGCGTCTCGCCCATGGCGAGGGCGTGAGCCAGGGCCTGCAGCGCCGCCTCATCTCGTCCGATCAACCAAAGCGCCTGGGCCAGGCGGACTCCACAGATCGGACCCGGATCTTGTCCGAAGGTCTCGATGTGCTCTGGTGCGAACTCCGGCCGGTAGGTGCTCATCACCGCCTCGAGATGGGCTACGGCATCCTGCGGAGCGCCGAGCCAGTAGCTGGCGACACCGAGCACGTACCTCGCCTCGACCCGAAGCACGGGGTTGGCACTGGAGGTGGCTGCTGCAAGGAGGCGTCCCCCGACCACCGCAGCTTCAGTTACCTCTCCCCTCATGACCAGCGCGATCGCCAGGGTGCGCAGCGCCACGGGGCCGGGGGTCACGCCGGCGCTCTCGCAAAGGATGCGCACCCGGTTGTACTCCTGGAGCACGCGAGGGCCGGCGTACATATCGAGCCCCGCCAGCGCGACGCAGAGCGCGGTGCGGAGCTCGATCTCCTGGATCATGCGGGCGGCTGATTCGGGAAGCCGTTTCATCAGCTCGATCGCGTGCTCCAGATGCAGCACGGCCTCGGTTCCGGCACCCAGGGCCAGCGCGTGCTGAGCAGCCATCCGGTAGTAGGGAATCGCCCCCTCGAGCAATCCCGCCTGTTCCAGGTGCTTGGCGATCCCGGCGGCCGAGCTGGACGATCCCGCGGCCGCCGCGACCTGGGCCCGTGCAATCCGATGGTGAAGGAGTTGACTGCGGGCCGTACTAAGGCTGCTGTAGGCCACCTCGCGAATGCTCTCGTGGCTGAAGGCGTACCTCCCGCCAGCCTGTTCGCGCACCAGACGACGTTCGAGCAACTCGTCCAGCGCCGCCAGCACCGCACTCTGGTCAACTTCGGCGGCGTCGGCCAGCAGCTCCACTCCGAACTCCCGGCCGATGACGGAGGCAACGCCAAGAATCTGGTCGCTGGTCGGGGAGAGCTGCGCGAGGCGGGCCTCGATCACCGCGCGGACCCGCTGGGGGAGGGGCCGCCGAGCCGGGGGCCCGGTCGTGGAGCGGGGACCGTCAGCGGCAGCGATCGTTGGGCGGGCGCCCGTCGCGATGGCCTGGCTCATTTCGACGATATAGAGCGGGTGACCCTCGGTCTCCTCGTGCAGAGCCTGAGCCTCGGCGGCGTCCAGCGGTCGACCGAGGGCCGCAGCGCCCAGGGCGGCCGTTTCCGTGCTGTCGAGCGGCCCCAGAGCGACGTCGTCCAGTCGGCCTTCGCGCCGGAGGCCGAGCAGGATGGTGTCGAGTCCTTCCTCGAGGGGCACCTCACCGGAACGAAGCGACAGCAGCACGAGGATCCGGTGAGGCCCGGCGGCCTGGAGGAGGAAGTGAAGCCACTCGAGCGTCTCGCGGTCCACCCACTGCATGTCGTCCAGGACGAGCAAGCAGCGGCTGGGGCGCGGCCGTGAAGGCGTGGAGCAGGGCCTCGAACAGTCGGCGCTTGGCCGACAGTTGCGGTTGGTCCGCCAGGGTGGCCGGTCGAGAGGGTGTCGCACCAAGCTCCGGCACCAACGCGCTGATCTCGGTGAGCCAGGGAGCGGGCAGGCGTAACACCGCCCCAGTAGAGCGCGTGGGTGCGGAGCCAGTCCGCCAGCGGTGCGAAGGGGAGTCGTCCCACATCGCTGTAGCATTTCGACGTCGCAACGATCGCACCCTGGCGGCGGCCCAGCCCACGAATTCTTCCGCCAGCCGGGTCTTGCCGATGCCGGCAACGCCGGAGAGCAGGACGCACCGAGGCCGGCCGCGCTGCGTGGCGTTCCAGGCCCGCCTCAATGGCGCCCCACTCTTCGGAGCGATCGACCAATGCCATGGCCGGCTGCTCTCGTCACCGGGCCGGCGTCGGCGGATTCAGCCCGGAGCAATCGATCGTGGAACTCCCGCAGCGCCGCACCGGGAGGCACACCCAACTCTCGACGCAGCCGTTCCTCCCCCCGATGGAATGCGTCGAGTGCCCTGGCGCGCTCCCCGTCTGCCGCACACAGAGCGCATCACACTCAGCAGCGATGCCTCGTTCAGGGGATCGAGGTCCAGAAGCCGCTCGGCGTGCGGTAGTGCGGCCCGGTACTCGCGCCGCGCCTCGAGCACGTGGACCAACCGTTCCAGCGCGGCGGTCAGGGTGCGGCGTAAGCGATCTCGCTCCGGCTCGATCCATTCGTCGTAGCACTCCGGGAGCAGATCACCGGTGTACAGATCGACGGCGGAAATCAGCGATGCGAGATTCTCCCGATTGGAGGCCGGGTCGCGCATGCCGTCGGCCGCCCTGGCCTCGAATTCGTCCACGTCCACGACGCAGGGCGCGTCGGGGCGCCAGCCGACCAACTGGCGACCCGCCTCGATGAACCGATCAGGGTCGGGGAGCATCGCTCGTACGTCGTGAATCAGCTGGCGCAGGTTGGTCAGCGCCTGCCGCTCTTCTGAATCGGGCCAGAGCAGGAACGCCAGGTGCTTGCGATCATGGTGAGTTAGACGGTGCAGCAGGAGGTAGGCGACCAGCGTACGCTGCCGCTTGCCGGCAACGGGGGAAATGGTGGGGGAACCGGTGGCGATCCCGAACCCGCCCAGCAATCTGATCCGGATAGGGGCGTCACTATTCACAGGTTCAGGGCCCGAGAAGGTGGGATCCGGGGTGGCCGCATTCTCGCCTGGCCAAGGCGGGTGGGACCGGCGGTGCTGAGGGCCACCGGCACCGTCGGACATTCTGCCGGACGCGGCCGGCCAACTCGAGTGGCCGCGTGGGCGGATAGAAAGCAAGGCTATGGCATCCATGCGGTCCTGGTGCAATCAGCGCAACGCCAGGGATGGCCTCACCATAGATGTATGAATGGATTCACTGGGGCGCCACCCCGGCGAACCGGCTGGGGTCCGACAGGTGCATGCACAGGTCAGGCCGGCATCGAGAAACGCCGCGGCAAGCGACGGTCCCGGCCGTTGCTCAACCTTGCACCGTGGGACGTCCGGGGAGAACGACGAGCGCTGTGGTCGCGACTGACTTCCGGAGCGGGAGTAGTGCAGCGTAGGCGTCGGACGCGTACCACCCCTGGGCCCGGTTCAAGGTCCGGGAATTCGAGGATCATGGTGCGTCCCGGAGGCACAGTGCCCTCCAACGTTTGGGCTTCGTCGGAGGAAGCGAGGATTCGGCCGCCGAAGGGCTCAAGAGTGCCGAGAATCGGTGGCATATACTCCTGGGTGTATCGGGTGCGGTCATGAATGTCCACGAAGGCGATCATGTATGCTGGCATGGCGACCTCCCGGTGCTGGGACCTATTGGGTCTACTCTCCTGCGCGGCCTGCCCTCGCGGGCGATCAGAGCCAGCCCCGACACGATTCAGCACGGGCACCGTCGGACACTCTGGCGGACACGGTCGGGCGATCGAGTGGCTGCGGCAGATATAGGAACTGATTCAATAGAGCGCCAGCGCGGTTTGGTCGGGGGTTGGCAATAGAAGAGCTCCCTTGCCGTGGGGCAACGGAGCTTCGGTCGATCGCGGGGACGGGTCTCGGGGCGAAGGCCGAGTCCGACCTACTGACCCCGATTTTGGATAGGAATAGCAGGGGCGGGACTCGAACCCGCCATGATGCGCCACGGTGCGCCAGGAAACAGGCACGTTCATGGTGCCTCCTGTGGTGGCGCGCATGGGGTTATTCCGCACTAGGGCAAGCGATTGGCGACCGCGTTGCGCGGCACCACGGCACCTGGTGCGAAGGAAGTGATAGAAAATGGCGGTGCGCTGGAGCCGATGCCCTCGGCTACTCCGCCCTGGGCTTCGCGCTCGGTGGCAGGAGCCCGTTGAGCCGGAGATAGACGGCGACCTGGCTGTAATGGCCGGCCCACTCCTCGGCGGCCGCGACCATTGCCTGCCCCCGGGAGACCTCTCCGGTCCCGAAGTACGGCACCTTCTGCCCCAGCCCCGAATCGCTCACCTTGGCCAGCGCCGACTCGCAGAACTGGAACGTCTCCCGGAGCCGGGCGACGAGCTTGTCCTTCGGAGCTGCCGCACCCAGGTCGGAGCGCTTCGGCGCGGGGGCCCCGCCGATGCTGGAGCAGAGGGCATCGTTCCCTGCCGCCATGTGCGCGATCACCTCCCCGAAGCTCATCTGTGCCGGGGTCGGCTTGAATCCGTACTTGCCGGCCGGCATGTCCTCGGCGGCGGCGATGAAATTGCGTCCGGCGCGCCCGGCGGCGGAGCGTACGGCGTCGGAGACGGGTGACGCCGGAGCCTGCGCGGCGGCGGTGGCGGTAATGGACCAGGCCGCGAGCGCGATGAGCTGAAGTGGTGTTTTCATGGTCACGAGCTCCGATCAGCCTCCGTTTCACTCACCTCGCGCCAGCCGTGGCGCCGCGGCCAGTCCGAAGCCTTCTCGGCGTCCGCCAGCCTCAGTGCTCATACGGCTCGTTGGTCCGCGGAGCGTTGGGCGCTTGCTCATCGAGCGACTGCCGATACCTCACACAGCCTCGTATAAACTCTGGCCATTCAGGCACGACAGGTAACGGATCTGTCCGTTCTGGCAAGAGACCCCAAAGGGAAGGATGGTGCCAGCAGAGTTCATGGGGGCCGCTGTCGCGATGCTCACGGATGCCTTTCCGCAGTTTCTTCACTTCGCTAATGAGCTCTTCACGGGTCATCTGGTCAAGGTCGGTGTCCATAGCGCAGTTCCTACCCAAAGCGTCCAGTAAGTTCAGCGGCCAGTTGCTCGCGCGACAGGTGGCCCAGCCGCCCAACGCCCGCGCTTCACCTGCGGGCGATGAGCATACGAGTTCACAACTGACTGGCTTCCTTCAAAACTAGCGCCCGGCAGGCGCAAGCGCTGGTTAGATGGCAGTTAGTTGACCCGATGCTTCCTGGAACGGAGGTACGTAGCTTCGATGTGATGAATGTCATGTCGAACCATCCCCACGCGGCCTTTGCCGTCATGGCCCCCCGATCGCTTGGCTGCGCCGCGGACGACCGGGGACTGAAGGTCCGATGACTGCATTGACGAGCGATATGGGCACCGGAGCGGACGCACCGAAGGCGGGGCGGCGCGAGTGGATCGGGCTCGCGGTCATCGCCCTGCCGTGCCTGCTGTACTCGATGGACCTCACGGTGCTCAACCTGGCGGTCCCGGCGCTGAGCGCGGATCTCCAGCCGAGCAGCGCGCAGCTGCTGTGGATCATCGACATCTACGGCTTCCTGGTCGCCGGGTCGCTGATCACGATGGGGACGCTGGGCGACCGGATCGGCCGCCGGCGGCTGCTGCTGATCGGCGCGGCGGCCTTCGGCGCTCGCCTCGGTGCTGGCCGCCTTCTCGACCAGCGCCGAGATGCTCATCGCCACGCGCGCGCTGCTCGGGCTCGCCGGCGCGACCGTGGCGCCGTCCACGCTGTCGCTGATCCGCAACATGTTCCTCGACGAGCAGCAGCGCACCGACGGCGATCGGCGTCTGGATCACCAGCTACTCGGTCGGCGGCGCGATCGGCCCGTTCCTCGGCGGATTGCTGCTCCAGCACTTCTGGTGGGGCGTCGGTGTTCCTGCTGGCGGTGCCGGTGATGGTGCTGCTGCTCGTCGCTCGGGCCGGTCCTGCTGCCGGAGTACCGCGATCCCGCCGCCGGCCGGCTCGACCTGGTCAGCGCCGCCATGTCGCTGGCTCGCCGTGCTCCCGGTGATCTTCGGGCTCAAGCAGGTGGCGCAGGACGGCGTCGGTTGGGCCGCCACTCGTCTCCGTCGCGGCGGGACTCACCATCGGCTTCGCTGTTCGTGCGCCGGCAGCGGACCCTGGCCGAGCCCGCTGATCGACCTCGAGCTTGTTCCGCGTACCCGGCCTTCAGCGCGTCACTCGCTGCGTACATGCTCGCGACCTTCGTGGCATTCGGGAGCTGCGTCTTCATCGCGCAGTACCTGCAGCTGGTGCTCGGCCTGTCGCCGCTCGCAGGCGGGGCTGTGGACGCTGCCGGGGATGCTGGCCTTCGTCGTCGGCTCCAACCTGATCGGCCCGCTCGCGCGGCGCGTCCGCCGCACCGTCCTGATCGCCGGCGGCCTGGTCCTCGCGGCGATCGGGTTCGCGATGCTGCTCCCGGATCGGCGGGCCGCACGACCTCGGGCTCCTGATCGCCGCCGGGCCTCATCTTCTCGCTCGGCCTGGCGCCGGTCTTCACCCTGACCAACGACCTGATCCTCAGCGGCGGCGCCGCCCGAGCGGGCGGGCGCGGCCTCGGCGATCTCCGAGACCAGCTCCGAGATCGGCGGCGCACTGGGCATCGCCGTCCTGGGCAGCATCGGCACCGCCATCTACCGCGGCCAGGTGACCCCTCAGGCGCTCCCGGGCATCCCGCCGGAAGCGGCGGAGGCGGCGGGCAGCACCCTCGGCGGCGCCGTCGCGGTCGCCGACGGGCTCCCGGGCGCCGTCGCGACCCTTCTCCTCGGCACCGCGCGGGCGGCGTTCACCGACGCGGTCCAGCTCGTCGCCGTCATCTGCGCGGCGCTGATGGTCCTGCTGGCGATCGGGGTCGCCCTGCTGTTCGAGCGCCGGACTATTGCGGCCGGTTCACGCAGTGCTCGGTGAACAACTGCCACCCACCGTCGTTCCGGATCCAGGTCTGGCCACAGGTTTGATCGTCCACCACCGGCTGACCTTGGAATCGGCCGGTTCCCTCCCAGCGGCTGGTGACGCGCGCCGTGGCACCCGCGACGGCGACCTGCACCTCAGAGCGGCGAACCGACGTAAGGACGTAGCTGGTGTCGGCCAGGAAGCCGATGCTAGTGGCGCGATCGCTCAGCCGACCCGTCGAGGTAACGTAGCTGTAGCGCTCCGCCAACAACCGTCCGACCGCCGCGGTGTCTTTCGCCGACCATGCGGAGTCGTAGCGCGCGACCAGGCCGCGCAACTCGGCCTCCGCCATCACCGAGTGAGTCGAGCCGGGCGGGAGTGACGCGAGCCGGAACAGCAACAGCCCGAACGCCGCCGCGCTCAGAACCGTGCGCCCGGCGTGCAGCCGGTTCCACGTCCCGAGGAGATCGACCGCCCGGGCACTCGACGGATCGAGGGACGGATCGAGCAGCCGCCGGTTGGTGGGGAAGACGACCAGCAGCGTGAAGGGGACCACGGCGCCGAGCAGCACCGCTCCGACCGCCACCCACGGATCCCGCAGCTGCCAGGCGGCGAACAGTCCCAGGGCGAGGCCGGCGACCGCGAGCGATACCTGCAGAACCGTCGCCCGCCGGTAACTCGGCGCGAACTCGCGTACGGCCAGCTCCGGTCCGCACGACATGCGGGCCGGATGCTCCACCAGGTTGATATAGAGCGCCGCGCCGCAGAAGAGCCCCGCGCAGAGCGTGGCGATCAGCAGCAGCATCGCCGGGTCGCTGAGATCGGTCAGGTGCCACCCGTGGAGGACGAAGGCCCACTGCAAGCGATGTTGCTGTGAAAATAGGGCGCCCGTCTGCTGCACGCGTGGGTTAGGCCGCACCGACCAAGTCGGTCAGCGTGACGATCCGGTACCCCATTGCCCGGAGGGCGGGCAGTACTGTCCGCAGCACCCATACGGTCCGTAAGCCACGCACCCCGCCGTCGTGGAGAATGACGATCGCGCCGGGCCGAGCGTTCCGCCGAATGTAGCGCGCGCTGAACCAGGGCCACGGCAGTGTCGCATCTAGCGGGTAGATCGACCCCAACGCGCAGCGATACTGATGCCGCTGGATAATGTCGAGCATCGGGCGGGAGTACCAGCCGGACGCCGGCCGCATCCACCTCACCGGCCCGTACGCGGCCAAGGCCCGATGCGCCTCGAGCAGGGCCTGCTCGAACGCGGCCGGTGGCAGCCGGATGCTGGTTTCATCGCGAGTGAGATGGTTGCCAAGCTCGTGGCCCGCGGCCACGAGGTCGCGCACCAGTTGCTCCCGGCCCACGAGGCGGCTGGAGATGAGGAAGAACGTGGCGTGGGCATCGTGCCGCCGCAGTTCGGCCAAGATCAGCGGGGTGCTCACGGGGTCGGGGCCATCATCAATCGTGAGCGCAAGAAGCGGGGCCTGCAGCCGCGCGCGGTAGATGCAGCCGGGTCGGAAGGCGGCCAGGCGGTCGATCAGCCAGTCCGGCGGCGCCCAGAGGAGGACGCCCAGCGCAAAGCCCACGAGCCCGGCAACCGCCCAGCCCACCCGGCAACCTGCCTTTGATGTCATGCCTGTGTGCGGCCTCATGCCCGCGCGTCACCTGCGGGCGGTGAGTGTCGAGTCAACAATCAGGCGGGCTCCCTTGAAAATATCCCGCCCGACACGTGCGATCGCCGGCTGGGGCACAACGAGCCGTCCGCGGTCCCACCCGTTAGAACATCGTGTTGGGATTGGCCGCCGCAGGCGGGACTTCCTGGAGTACATCCCAGTGTTCAACGAGCTTGCCGCCCTCCAACCGGAAGATGTCCATGACCGCCAACCCTCGGTCCCCGGGCTCCCGCACAAAATTACTGTGGAGAGCGACGAGTTCGCCTTCGGCTACCATCCGCTTGAAGGTGACGCGCGGCTTGGGAAAGACCTTAAGGAAGCCGGTTACGAAAGTTACGAAGGGCTCCGGGCCATCAGCAGCGCCGGGATCATGCTGGCGGTAGGTCGCGCCAATGTACTTGGCGGCGGCCTCGGCGGGCCGTTGGTCATTGAAGGCCAAATCGTAGAATGCCTTTGTTATCGCCTTATTCTGTTCTGACATGGTGGCCATCCTAAACTCCCTTGGTTGCCGCCTAACGATCGTGCTTCAGATGTCAGAGCACTGCGGCGTGGGCGTGGTTCGGGACTTCGAGCAGACACATAATTTGTCGTCGAAAAACCCTAATGCTTTGTCACATAGGTTGACAGACGAGTGTCATTTCTACGTCGACCTTGGTGCCCTTGCTCGCAACGCCCTTGACCGTCAGCGAGTCAGAGCCGTTCGATGTTCTGGTGCGGGTCGCCGCACCGGGCTCATGGAACTGTGGCTGGTTGGCCCGAACGACGTATGCCGGTGGAGTTCCATGCTGCCCGACCCGGATCCCGACCGATAGGTAGAAGCTGTTGACAGTTGTGCCGCTCTTGAGGGTATCGGCGTCAAAGTTCACCGAGGTAACCGCGATCGTGGCGGTATCATCCGGAAACATGACCGCGAATGAATTGTGGCGGTGCGGATATCCGTAATCGGCCAGACCGCACTTCGTGGACACGCCCGAGGCACGGTAGGTCCCGTTGTAGTCGGAATCGGGATCCTTCGCAATCTTCACTATCACCACAGTAGGCCGAAGCAAAGTGCTGTCGGGCCTCTGTGCGTTGGCGGGCCCGACCACGCCGGTCAGGGCGATGAGGCACACCGTCATACATCCAAGCATTGATCGCGGCACCACCCCTCCTCGTTGGGCTCACGCCAATCTACGTTTCTTGGAACCAGGTAGGAGGCCCACGGTCGCCTAGGCCGGCCTCGGTTCGGCGGGAGTGCCGTCGTCCGTGAACCGCGCGTGCCGCTCCCGCGCCGAGGCCATCAGCTCCTGGAAGCGCCGCGTCGGCCGCAGGCGCTCGAGGAAACGGTCGTGTCGGGTGAAGTACACGTAGTCCACCCAGCCCCGCACCGTGACCGCATGCTCCAGCCAGCTCAGCGCCTGGCTCCGTCTCCCCGACCAGCGCGTACGCCGCGGCCATCAGGTACGACCAGTACTCGTCCGACTCCGCCATCGCGCGCTCCGCCGCGCTCGGCGGCGACAGCACCGCCGCCCGGTCGCCGGTCAGGCCGCGCCGGAAGCGCACCGCGACCGCCGCCAGGTGATCGTCCGAAGGCTGGCGCTCCAGCCACTCGAACTGGCTCGCCGCCTCGGCCTCGCGCCCCGCGGCCACCAGCGCGACGGCGGCGCAGACCCGGCAGATGCGTGCTCCGCGGATCCAGCTCGACCGCCCGCCGGTGCGAGGGCAGCGCCCCGGCGGCGTCGCCGCCCAGCAGTAGCTCAATCCCAGCAGGCAGTGATTGCTGGCCGTCAGCGGGTCCAGCTCGACCAGCCGGGTCAGCACCTCCCGCATCGGGCCGATCCGCCCGCCCAGCAGGTACGCCCCGCCCAGCTGGTGCATCGCGTCGGGATTGTTGGGGTCGGCGGCGCAGGCCTGGGTCAGCAGCCGGACGGCCTCGCCCGCCTGCCCCGGCGGTAGGCGACCTGACCCATGATCGAGAGACCCTGCGCCGAGCTCGGGTTCAGCTCGAAGGCGCGGCGGGCACAGGCCTCCGCCTCCCGCAGGGTGCGTCTCCTCGTCGCCGGCGAGGAAGATCGGCGACCAGGCGTACACCGTGCCCAGCATCCCGTAGAGCGCCTCATTGGGCCCGACCACCGCGAGCCCGTGCTCCGCCAGCGCTCGCGCCGCCACCATCCCCTCGGCGGTCTGCCGGTAGTACTCCTGCCGCGCGCGCTGGTAGTACTCGAACGCACGGATATCGGCGATCGGCCGCTCCGCGATCTCGCGATCCTCCGGTGGCGACAGCGTGATCCGCAGCGCCTCGACGATCTGGCGCGAGAGCCGCTCCTGCAGGTCGAACACGTCGTCCACCGTGCCGGAGTACTTCTCGGCCCAGAGGTGGGCATCGGTCTCGACGTCGATCAGCTGGGCCGTGATCCGAAGCGGCGGAGCCCGCCCGGCGCACGCTGCCCTCCAGCGCGTAGCGGACGTTGAGCTCGCGCCCGATGCGCCGGAGGTCCCAGTCGGTGTCCTTGAGCTTGACCGACGAGGTCCGGGAGATCACGGTGAGCGCGCGGACCCGGGAGAGGTCGGCGATCACCTCCTCCATCAGGCCGTCGGCGAAGTACGCGTTGTCGGGATCGGGACTCAGATTGGCGAACGGCAGTACCACGATCGCCTTCTTCGGCGCGACCGCGGGGCCTCCGGAGCCTCCGGCGCCTCCAGGGCCGCCAGGAACTCCAGCACGGTCGCGAACCGGTCCGCCGGAACCTTGGACAGCGCGCGCTCGATCGCCCGTCGGACCGTCCCGGGCACGCCGGGACGGAGCGTGGTGAGCGGCGGCACCGGGTCGAGCACCTGGCGCGACAACACCGCGACCACGGTGGGCCCGGTGAAGGGCGGCTGACCCGCCAGCAGCTCGTAGAGAACGCAGGCGAGGCTGTACTGGTCGGCCCGGGCGTCGACCTCGCGTTCGCCCTCGGCCTGCTCGGGACTCATGTAGGCGGGGGTCCCCATACTCAGCCGGGCTGGGTCAGCCGGTCGCCGCCCGCGACGCCCGCGGCACGCGCGATGCCGAAGTCCGCGACCAGGGCGTGGCCTTGCGAGAGCAGGACGTTCTCCGGCTTCACGTCGCGATGGATCAGCCCTTGCCCGTGGGCGTAGTGGAGCGCTTCGCCGATCTCCCGCACCAGGCGGAGCGCCTCCGCCACGGGGAGCGGGCCCTCGCGGGTGAGCCGCTGGCGCAGGGTCTCGCCGTCCACGTACGGCATGACGTAGAACGGCCGGGGCGGCTTCTCGTCGGTGGCGCCGGAGTCGAGCAGGGCGAGGATGTGGGGGTGCTGGAGCCGCGCGAGGATCTGGATCTCGAGCAGGAAGCGCTGGGCGCCCTCGCCAGTGACGATCTCGGGGCGCAGGATCTTGATCGCGACCGGGCGGTCGTGCTTGCGGTCGCGCGCCAGGTACACCACCGCCATCCCGCCCCGGCCCAGCTCTCGGTCGACCGTGTAGCGGTCGCTCACGGTGATCGACTCGAGGACGGCTCCCTTACGCCGGCGGAACATGCCGAAAGGTAGGAGGGAACCCGCCGCCAGGCGACTCGAAAACAGCCTCATACTAGTAAGTCGAACGAGGGGAGCCCGGATCGACATCTCCGGTTCCTACATCGCGTTGACGACGAGGTCGCCGCCTCGCAACCTCAGGTGCCCGGCCGGGTGCAAGATCTGATGCTGGATTTCACTCGCCTCACTTAGTCCGGTAGGGAGGGATTCCAGATCCGCCAAGAAAAAAGCCCCGCCTCCGCATGGGACGACGGGACTTCCGAAAGTAGCAGGGGCGGGACTCGAACCCGCGACCCCGGCATTATGAGTGCCGTGCTCTAACCACCTGAGCTACCCTGCCGTGCTGTTCGAGTCGTACAGGAGCTCGGGAGTAGGTACCGAGTACCGCGTACCGCGCTACGTCACCTCCTACGTCCCACGTCCCACGTCCCACGTCCCACGGACCGGCGGACTTGGCGCCAATCCTATTGAGCCCGCTCACTCCCCGTCAAGGCTGTCCGCTTCAATGATGTACAGATACTCGCCCTTGGCGATCATGCCGAACTGTTCCCGGGCGATCCGCTCCTGGAGACTCGGGTCGGTCTCGACCTGCTTCTTGAGCGCCTTGAGCGAATCGACCTCCTGCTGCAGCTGGGCCACCTCTGCTCGCATCCGCTTCTCTTCCCGGCGCAGGGTCAGCCAGTTCCAGGTGCTGTACTCTCCGCCCCAGACGGCAAAGACCAGCGCGGCACCGACCACGGCGAGCGCGAGCCAGTTGCGCCGCCCCTGGATCATCCTGCCGCGTCCCGGTTGCGCCGACCGTGCTGGCGGGGTCATAGCGCGTAGAGGTCCCGGCCCGGGTAGTGCGCGATGTCGCCCAGCTCCTCGGCGATGCGAAGCAGCTGGTTGTACTTCGCGATCCGGTCGGTCCGGCTGGCGCTCCCGGTCTTGATCTGCCCTGCCCCGCTCGCCACCGAAAGGTCGGCGATGAAGGTGTCTTCGGTCTCACCGGAGCGGTGCGAGATCACGACGCCGTACCCTGCCCCCTTGGCCATCTCGATGCATTCCAGGGTCTCGGTGAGGGTGCCGATCTGGTTCACCTTGATGAGAATCGCGTTGGCCACCGACTGCTCGATCCCGCGGCTCAGAAGGTCCACGTTGGTGCAGAAGAGGTCGTCCCCCACCAGCTGGACCCGGGAACCCAGCCGTTCGGTCAGGAGGCGCCAGCCGTCCCAGTCGTTCTCCGAGAGACCGTCCTCGATGGAGACGATCGGATAGCGATCCACCCACGCGGCGTAGAGATCCACCATGGCGGCCGCCGTGCGTCGGCTACCGTCTCCCTTCTTGAAGACGTATTCGCCGTCCTGGTGCAGCTCCGAAGCGGCCACGTCGAGCGCGATCGCCATGTCGCGGCCCGGCTCGTAGCCGGCGGCCTGAATCGCCTCCATGATCACGTCGAGCGCCGCCTCGTTGCTCGGCAGCATCGGCGCGAAACCGCCTTCGTCGCCCACGGCGGTCGAGAGCTTCATCTCGGTCAGCACCTTCTTGAGGTTGTGGAACACCTCGACTCCCGCGCGAAGACCCTCGGGATAGGTCTCCGCTCCGATCGGCACCACCATGAATTCCTGGGCGTCCACGTTGTTGGAGGCGTGCGCGCCGCCGTTCAGGATGTTCATCATCGGCACCGGCAGGACCCGGGCGAGCGGTCCGCCGAGGTAGCGGTAGAGCGGCAGACCGCTGTCCTGCGCCGCGGCCCGGGCCACCGCCAGCGACACGCTCAGCATCGCGTTGGCGCCCAGGTGGCTCTTGTTCGGGGTCTGGTCGAGGTCCAGCATCTCCTGGTCGATGGTGACCTGGTCTTCCGCCGCCATGCCCTCGAGCCTGGGTCCGATCACCTCGTTCACATTGCGCACCGCCTCCAGCACACCCTTGCCCATGTACCGCTTGGGGTCGTCGTCGCGCAGCTCGACCGCCTCGTGTTCGCCAGTCGAGGCGCCGCTCGGCACCGCCGCTCGACCCGTGGCTCCACTGGAGAGGACGATTTCGGCCTCGACGGTAGGATTGCCGCGACTGTCGAGAATCTCCCGGGCATGCACTTCGATGATGGTGGACATGTGGTGAAGGGTGGAGGAGTCACAAACGTAAACGGACAGCGGTGAACGGGGAACGGGGAGGCGGGGAGACGGTGAACGGTGAACGGGCGTTAGGCGACGAGATGGGGCGACGGGCGACAGGTGACACTTCATCCCGAGCGTCGCGAGGGACCTAGTGTCCAATCCCAGGGGTCAGTGACAGGAGGCAAGTTCCCTCGTCGCTACGCGCCTCGGGATGAGGTGTTGATCGCTCCCGTTCCCCGTTCACCGTCTCACCGTCTCACCGTTTCCCGTTCCCGTTCCCCGCAGCGCCAGCATCGCATCCCGACAGCGCCTTCACCAGCTCATCCCGATCCTCGTAGCTGAGCCCGACGGTTGGGATCGACGGCCCGACCCGCACCTCGATCGGACCCGGACGGAGCCGCAGCGTGCCACGAGGCAGTGCCTCCCGGGCACCAGCGATCCACAGCGGCACCACGGGGACCTGGGCCACGATCGCGAGGACGAAGGGGCCCTTCTTGAACTCCTGCAAGTGCCCGTCAGGACTCCGGGTGCCCTCGGGAAAGACGATCGCGGAGATGCCTTCGCGGATCATGCCGGCGGCCTGCTCGTAGGCGGCGACCGCCGAAGCACGGTTGTGCCGGTCGATGGCGAGGTGCTTGCCGGCCTTGAGAGCCCTGCCGAACAGGGGGATATGCTCCAGCTCTTTCTTGGGCGTGAAGCGAACCGAGTCCGGCAGCACGTCGACTAATGCGAGGGGATCGAGCCACGACGAATGATTGGCGACGTAGACGCAGGGTTGCACGCCGTTCAGCCGTTCGGCATGGACCAGGGTCACGGAGAGACCGTTGGCCCGCAGGAGGAAGCGGCCGTATCCCCGGGGAACGCCGTCATACACTCCGCCGCGCCGGTAGCGGACCCGGAACAGCGCGGCCAGGACCAGCTTGTTGCCGTAGTAGAAAGTCCCGACCAGGACCGTTACTACCAGCCAGAGGCCGGCGATCATGCGAAGTGGCTGAACCCCGTGAGTTCCACCACGGCCCCCTCGCTCCAGAAGGTGGCCCCCTGCCCTGCGGAGACTGCTCCGATCCGGCTGAGCGGGAGGCCGCATTTGGCAGCGAGGGCGTGGGCTTCCGGCTCGCCGAATTCAGGTGGCATCGCGACCAGGAGTTCGTAGTCCTCGCCACCGAGAGCGGCGTATTGCTGGGGACGTACCCCTGCAATACGGGCGGCCTCGGCAACGGCGGGATGAAGCGGCAGCGTTGCGAGGTCAATCGCGATGGCACAACCCGATGCGGCGGCGAGATGGCCCGCATCACCGGCCAGTCCGTCGCTCAGATCGATCATGGCGTGAGCGCCCAGCTCGGCCAGTCGCCGCCCCGCGGTGATCCTCGGTGTGGGATGGACGAACGAGATCCGCGCGGCCGGATCGGGCTCCGCGCCCGCGAGCCATCGCTCCAGCGCGGCCCGCGAGCCGCCGAGCGCCCCGGTTACCCAGACGTTGTCGCCCGACTTCGCGCCATCGCGCGTCACCGGGCGCTGGGCCGTTCCGATTACGGTCAGGTCGAGGATCCACAACTTAGCGCTCGAGCAGATCGCCACCCAGCACCTGGGCCCCGAACGCGGAGGCAGCTTCGCCTACTCCCTCCATCACTCGTTCGAGGGCGTCGCCGGCGACCTGGCCCGGCACCCCGACGCTGACCATCACGCCGATGGGTGAGGCTCCCTCGGCCGCGAGATCGGAGAGCGCCGCTGAGGTAGCCCGCCAACCGATTTCCCGATCGGTCATCCAGGAGCGACGGAAATGAACGTCTTCAACCGAGAGATCGGTGCTGATGGCCAGCGTGGTGTCGCCGACTTGAAGGAGGGCGCAGTCGTCGCCCAATGTCGCCGCGCGAGGACCCAGCCGCTCGGCGATGCGGCGGATACGGTCGAACTCGACGCCGGGGCCTAGCTCCATCTCTACTCCTTCCCTCCTCCGGCCAACAGAACCTTACCCACCGGGCCAGACCGTCCGACTGCGGCGCCCCCCTCGCGTTCGCTCGGGGCAGGCGCTTCGGGGCGCGGGGCGTCCTTCTCATCCTAAGGTGCGGCGCCCCTTCGGGGCGTAACCTCCCGATCGTTTTTGGCCCCCGTCTCCTGTCTTCCGTCTCCCCCTTGTCGCCCACTCCCACATTCCATCAGGGAGAAGGTGCAGCGCCCATTCGGGGCGCGGGGCCCTTCTCATCCTCAGCTAAGGTGCGGTGCCCTCGCGTCGCTCGGCAGGCTCTTCGGGGCGCGGGGCGTCCTTCTCATCCTCAGCAACGTCGGTCATGGTCCGATGGCGTCGAGACTGAAACGGACCAGTCCGCGCCGGGTGCCGACCCAGAGATAACCGTCATCCACCGCAATGCTGGTGACCGGACCCGGCAGATCTCCGGGGGTCAGAATCGGCCGGACCACCTGAGTATTGAGGGAGGCGTACCCGAATCCCCGCTCTCCGGCCACAAAGAATCCCGAGTGATAGCGCACCAGGGTATGAAGCCGGCCCACCTGCGCCGAGAGGACGGGGCCCAACGTCCAGGTATCGGCGCGCGGATCGCGCCAGAGCATGCGCTCGGTCGTAAGGGCTACCAGCGTGTCCGCCGCCCATTCGATGTCTACGACCGGGGCCTGGTATGCGGGACTCTGCTTGAGCGCCTCCGGCTGCAACAGATTCCCCTGGCCCGGGCAGAGCGACACCCAGGCCGGCCCGAGTGCCGACCCAGATCGTGTCGCCTTCGAAGGCCACCGCGAGCGCCGCATCGGTGAACGAGGGAGCGATCGGTTCAACCTTGACCGAGTCTCCCAATACGACGACTCCATTGAGCGTGGCCACCGCAATGCGTCCCCGTCGGACCGCGAGATCGGTGATGGTCTGGTTGGGCAGTCCCGCCGACTCGTCGTACAGATCCATCACTTCCGACTCGGGGTTGAGCTGCATCAGGCCTACATCGGTCGCCGCCCAGAGATCCTTCTGGTTGCCGATCAATCGGTGCGCCTTGCTAAAGGGGAAACCGGTGGCGCGAGGACCCTCGATCCAGCGGAATTGCTTGAGGTCGCTCGACACGAAGCTCACCGCCGCATCCTGGTTGGGCGTGCGCTGAGTGATGATCCACACTCCGCCCGGTGCCGCGAATATGGCGCCGACGTCCTCGCCCGGAAGCCCGAACGAGAGCCGTTCGGGCAGCGCCGCGCCCTCGGGGAGGAACAGCAGTCCCACTCCCGTGGTGCCGAGGTACCAGCCGGGAAGCCCGAGCGCCTTCGCTGCCGAGGTATAGCGGGCGGGACGCATGCGTCCGCTCAAGAGGATCGCGCCGCTGTTCGCCTGCAGAGCAGGATTGGAACGGATCGCGTCGTTGGGAGTCGCGGGCCGGATCAGGCGGCGAGGAGGATTGATGGGCACGGCGGAGACGCCGCCCCGAGGCACGTTGAACCATCCTCCGGAGGTACGAAGCAGCAGACCGAGCGCCGGCTGGTCGGCATCGAAGGCGATCTCCTGCACCGCATTGGGCGCGATGCCGCGCTCCCACGAATCCAGATCAGGGCTGTAGTGCACCCAACCGTCGGGGCGGGCCATCCAGACGGAATTGTCGAGGGGATCCACCAGCGCGGCGAAGACTCGGTCCAGCGTGCCAGGTTCGCGCGGGGTGTAGGGCCCTTGCCACTGTTTGAACTGCGGGTCGTACACCAGCAACGCGGAAGGCGTCACGGCGTACACCCGATCGAGCGAGGCGGCGACCGCGCTGATGCGGGTGAAGTCGCTGAGAATCGTGCGGTCGCGGGGAGACCAGTCGCGGGACTGGGCGGACAGGGCGGACGGGGCGGATCAGGGCGAACAGGGCGGACAAGACGGTCGGGGCGGGCAGGCGGAACAGGGCGGACAAGACGGACAAGATGCGGGATGCCGTCGACCGCCTTGCCCGCCGCGATCGCCCTGACCGCCTCGCAGGCGACCGCCCTGACCGCCACGACCGCCCCGCCCGTCGCCTCACCATCTCTGTGGACTCTCCAGCTCGAACAAGATCGGCGGCCGCGGTGCGGGACGCACGGCGCGCTGCGCTTCCCAGGTCCGCCAGAGGTCGGGAAGCGCTCCGATCACGTCCATGGGACGGAGGCCCCGGGCAGTGGTGCGGCGTGCGGCGAGGTCGGCGGCGCGACCGAGGACCTGGGCGCCGAGGCAGGCCGCGACCGGAGGGTCGTACTGTTGGGCGAGAAAGCTGCCCATGATTCCGCTGAGCACGTCTCCGCTTCCGCCCGTGGCCAGTCCAGGGTTGCCCGCGGCGATGGTGGCGAGGGTTCCGTCGGAGGTCGCGACCACTGACGGTACACCCTTGAGCAGCACGGTGCAGTGCGAAGCGCGCGATGCGCTCTGTGCGGCGCGCCACGGATCGAGCTCGAGGCCGTCGGCATGCTCCGGAAACAACCGGCGGAATTCACCGGGATGGGGAGTGAGCACTACTTCGCGCTCCTCGGCCAGGGTACGAAGGTGATGGGCCGCTCCCTGAAAGGCGTTGAGCGCATCCGCGTCGAGGACGACGGCTCGGGACTTGTTGGCGACGGCGACCACAAAATCGAGGCGTCCATCACCGCGGCCCAGTCCCGGCCCCATCACAAGGACGTCGGAGCGAGCCAGGAGTTCACCGAGTGCGGGTTTCAGTTCCGGAGTGAACTCGTGACGCAGGGTCTGCAGATCGGGTTCGGCGACGACCAGGGTGTCAATCGTGGCGTCGGGAGCCACGGCGTGCACCAGGCCGGCCCCGGCCGCGAATGCGGCGCGGCAGGAGAGGCGAAGCGCGCCGCTCATGCCCGCGTCTCCTCCGATCACCACCACATGACCCCGCGTGCCTTTGTGGGCCCGCGACTCGAAGCGATCGAGTGCCCGCGCCGAGTCGGCGTCGGTCACGATGCTGGGCCAGGAGGGATCGGGAGCCGGATGCCCGATGTCTACCACGACCACATCGCCCACTTCGTCACGGGCGAGGAGATGGCCCCGGCGAAGTCCGCCAAACGTTATCGATAGCGCCGCTCGCACCGCGGCGCCGTGACTCGCGCCGGTCTCGAGATCCACTCCGGTCGGACCGTCGATCGCCGCGACCGGCAGTGCCAGGTCGTTGATCCGCTCCACCAGTGCCGCCACTGCATCACGCAGCGCACCCTTGGCGCCGGTACCCAGGATCGCATCCACCACGAGACCCACATTGGGCCAGGGGCCGTCAGGGCTCACCACCCGCACGCCCTCGGACTGCGCCACCGCGGCCATGTGACGCGAGAGGCCGGACTGGTTGCCCGCGAGCGGTGCGACCCAGACCGGTACCTCGACGCGGTGCAGCGCCCGGGCCACCACCCAGCCATCACCACCGTTGTTGCCCAGTCCCGCCGCAACCAGCACCCCATTGGCCATCGGGCCCGGGAACCGGGACGCGATGACCCCCGCGGCCGCGCGGCCCGCGGTCTCCATGAGACTCGCGAGATCGCTGCCGGAGGCCTCAGCCCGGCGGTCCCACTCGGCGGATTGTTGGGGAGAGAGGACGGGGATGTTCATGGACAGCGGGAGAACGGGGAACGGTGAACAGGGAACGGGAGCACCGGAGTCACGTGCAGTCCCGTTCTCCGTTCACCGTTCGCTGTTCCCCTGTCATTTATAGCTGGGCCCGATCGTCCTGCCGATCGAGATCTCGCCGTTGTCGATCCGGAGATTGAATCCGCACTCGGGATTGCTGCAGACCCAGGCCTTGTAGGTGATCGGCGCTCCGTCCCGCCCGTAGTCGGACAGTGGAATCAGCACCCCCTGCGCGCACTTCTTACACGCCGGCCAGTCTCTCGCCTCCATGGTGCCCCCTGCTCGCCTCTGGCGGGTCGTGCTAGAGCCGCGCTACGCCGTCCCACCGGTATGGCTCACCGAACGCCGCGGCGAAGTCAAACACCCCGGCAAAATCCTGCTCGCGATCGGTCGGTTCCGCCGAAAGCACTTTGGTCTGGACCAGCACGAAGACGATGCGGCCGATGTCTTCGGTGCGCCGGACGCCCCAATAGCTGAGCACTTCAAAAGCGAGGAGTCCGTACTGCCGCACCGCGAAGTCGCGGCAGGCCCACGACAGCTCGGCGCCGGTCACGTGCCGGCGCTCGGGAAGTTTCGATTGGAGGAATTCGAGGGCGGCAAGGACAAACAGGTACGCCCTTTGGTCGTACCTGTCTTCCTGTTGGCGGATTCGTTCCAGGACCTCATCCGCGAACTGGAGGCCGTTCATTGGTAAACGCGTCGATGGCGCCGCATGGGTCGCAAGCTAGGTTCGGGGCGAGAGGGGGTCAAGCACGCCGGGTCTTGTACAGCGGGAACGCGCCGGTCAGCTCGCCTACCTCGCGCCGCACTCGTGCCACCGTGACGTCGTCCGGGCTGGTCAGCACCCTGTCGATCAGCTCGGCCACCTTCCGCATTTCCCCCGGCCCATGCCCCGGGTGGTCAGCGCCGGTGTCCCCAGACGGATCCCGCTGGTCACGAAGGGCGACTGGGGATCGTCGGGGATGGTGTTCTTGTTGACCGTGATGCCGGCGCGATCGAGGATCTTCTCCGCGTCCTTCCCGGTGAGGTTCTTGGGCCGCAGATCCACCAGCATGAGATGGGTGTCGGTTCCGCCCGACACGATCGCGAACCCTCGGGCGATCAACTCCTCGGCCAGCGCCTGGGCGTTGGCCACCACCTGCTTGGCATAGCGCTGGAAGTCCGGGGTCAACGCCTCGGCGAAGGACACGGCCTTGGCCGCGATGATGTGCTCGAGCGGCCCGCCCTGGGTTCCGGGGAAGACCGACTTGTCGATCGCCTTCGCGTACTCCGCGGTGCAGAGGATGAGCCCGGCCCGGGGACCGCGCAGCGTCTTATGCGTCGTGCTGGTGACGACCGGCGCGTGGGGCACCGGCGAGGGATACACTCCGCCGGCCACGAGGCCGGCGAAATGGGCCATGTCCACCAGAAAGATGGCGCCCACCTCATCGGCGATCGACCGGAACGCCGCGAAGTCGATGATGCGCGCGTAGGCGCTGCCGCCCGCGATGATGAGCTTGGGTCGGTCCCGCCGAGCCTGGTCACGCACCAGGTCGTGATCGATACGGCCGGTGGCAGGATCCACACCGTAGTGCACCGCATGCCAGATCACACCGCTGTGGTTCACCGCCGCGCCGTGGGAGAGGTGCCCGCCGTGCGGCAGGGACATGCCCATGATGGTCTCGCCCGGTTTCACCAGCGCCATGAAGGCGGCGAAGTTCGCCTGGGCACCGGAATGGGGCTGCACGTTCGCGTGATCCGAACCGAACAACTGCTTCAGCCGATCAATGGCGAGCTGCTCGACCTTGTCGATCTCCTCACAGCCACCGTAGTAGCGCCGGCCCGGATACCCCTCGGCGTACTTGTTGGTGAGGGGAGTGCCCATGGCATCGATCACGGCCCGGCTGGCGAAGTTCTCGCTGGCGATCAACTCGAGGCCGTGCTGCTGGCGGTGCAGTTCCCGGTCGATCAGCCCGGCGACCTCGGGATCAGCGGTGCGCAGTGAAGCATCGTGGTCGAGCGACATGCGGTCTCCCTTCAGGGTTCGATCTTCTCGACACGACGGCCGTGCCGGCCGCCCTCGAACGCGGTGTCGAGCCAGGCGCGCAGGATTTCCCGGCCTTCCTGCTCCGAGATGAGCCGCGCCGGTAACACCAGCACGTTGGCGTCGTTGTGGGCCCGCGACAGGCGAGCCACCTCCGGGGTCCAGGCCACCGCGGCACGCACGTGCGCGTGGCGGTTGGCCGCGGCCGCCATGCCGAGTCCGGTGCCGCAGAGCAGGACGCCGCGCTGGACCTCGCCCCGCTCCACCCGCTGGGCCAGCGCGTGGGCATAGTCCGGATAGTCGGTGGACTCGGTCGAGTTGGTGCCGAGGTCCAGCGGCTGATATCCGGCCTTCTCGAGTTCCAGCTTCAACTTTTCCTTGAGCTCGAAGCCGGCGTGATCGGCGGCGATCGGGATGGTTTCGGTCATTGTGAATAAAGATACAGGATCGGGTGGCGGGGGAAATGGGAAAGGGCACAGGCGAAGGCGAACGGTGAACGGTGAACGGGGACAGGGAAGGGCGAGAGGCCGCCTCCCTTTCCCTTATCACCCATTCCGCTCATCACACCCTAATCCCCGCCACCGACCGCACCGCGTCGATCCGCGCCTCCGCCAGATGGTCGGCCGCGCGATAGGTCGGGATCTTCTGCGCGGCCGCGATGGCAAAGAGGTTGAGCATCGTGTCGTAGATCGCCGCCGCCTTGCGCTTGGCGCGATCGTGGTCCCAGCCCATCAGCTCGCCGTAGACGTTGATCACTCCGCCACCGTTGATGACGTAGTCCGGGGCGTAGAGCATGCCGCGGCGCTCCACCTCGTCTCCGTGCCGTTCCTCGGCCAGCTGGTTGTTGGCGCCACCGGCGATGATCTCCACCTTGAGTCGCTTCAGGGTCTCGTCGTTGATCGTGGCACCCAGCGCGTTGGGCGAATAGATGTCCCCCTTCGCATCGTAGATCGCCTCGGGCGCCACCGCCTCGGCGCCGGTCGTCTTCACCACCTGTTTCACTTTCTCGGCGTCGATGTCGGTGACCACCAGCTTGGCGCCTTCCTCATGCAGGTAATCGCAGAGATTGCGGGCGACGTTGCCGCATCCCTGGACCAGGATCCGCTTGCCGGACAGGGAATCGCTGCCCCAGCGATGCTTGGCGCTGGCCTTCATCCCGACGTAGACCCCGTACGCGGTGACCGGTGAGGGATCGCCCGACCGGCCGTGCAGACCGGCGACGCTCTCGGTCTCCATCCGGACGAATTCCATGTCGGTCGGACTGGTTCCTACGTCTTCCGCGGTGATGTAGCGACCCTTCAACGTTTCAACGAAGCGGCCGTGCGCCCGGAAGAGCGCCTCCCGGTCTTTGCGCTTGTTGTCTCCCACAATTACCGATTTGCCGCCGCCCAGGTTGAGCCCGGCGACCGCCGACTTGTAGCTCATGCCGCGCGCCAGCCGCAGCGCATCGGTGATCGCATCATCGGTGGAGGAGTAGTTCCAGAACCGGGTACCCGCCCAGGGCAGGCCCCAGTGTCGTGTCATGGATGGCGATGATGCCGAAGTAACCACACGAAGGCTCGTGACAGAGCACGAGTTGCTCGTGGGCGTAGGTGGCCATGCTTTTGAAGGCGTCCATTGGTGCTCCGCGCAACAATTGCTGATTGCTGATTGTTGATTGCTGATTGAACCACTGAGCCCCTGCAGTTCAATCAGCAATCAGCAATCTGCAATCATAAATACTTGTAGAATCCCCGACCGCGTCTTCCGCCCCAGCGTCCCCGCCGCCACCATGCGGCGCAGCAAGGGACAGGGCCGGTACTTGTCGTCTCCCAATCCCTTGTGCAGGACTTCGAGGATCGCGAGGCAGGTGTCGAGACCAATCAGATCGGCCAGCGCCAGGGGACCCATCGGGTGGGCCATCCCTAACTTCATCACCGTGTCAATCGCTTCCGGTGCGGCCACCCCTTCCATCACACAGAATACCGCCTCGTTGATCATCGGCATGAGCACCCGGTTGGAGACGAAGCCCGGGTAATCGTTCACTTCGACGGGCGTCTTCCCCAGCGCCTTGGCCAGCTCCATGACCTGGGTGGTCGTCGCGTCACTGGTCAGCTGGCCCCGGATCACTTCCACCAGTTGCATCACGGGCACCGGGTTCATGAAGTGCATCCCGATGACCTTGTCCGCGCGCCTGGTGTGCGCCGCAATCTCGGTGATCGAGATCGAGCTGGTGTTGCTGGCCAGGATAGTGGAAGCCCCACTGAGCTGATCGAGCTGATCGAACAGCGCGAACTTGAGCGAGGGATTCTCGGACGCGGCCTCGACGACCAGCTCTGCGTCCCTCGCATCCTCCAGGACCGATCCCACCGTGATCCGCCCGACCGCCTTGTCCGCCTCGTCCGCCTGGATCGCCGCCTTTCTTCACCAGGCGAGCGAGGCTGCCCCGGATGGTCTCCATGGCCTTGTTCAGGGCGTCCGCGGACACGTCGATCAGGCCGCACCGCGTGCCCCTGTTGCGCGAACACCTGGGCGATCCCGTTTCCCATCGTGCCGGCACCGATCACCGCGACCCGCATCACGCGTTCTCCCTTCGGGTCAGACGCCATACCGCGGCCGTGGCCAGGATGATGGCGCAGGAGCCAAGCGCTCCGCCCTCCGGGCCGAAATTTCCGCCGGTGAGCCACTGCGGTCCGCCGGGATCATAGTTGATCAGCGGGATGGTAAACGGAAGACCGCTGACCGGGGCATCCATCAGGGCCAGCGTCGCATTCCATCCCAGGTGCGCGCCCCACGCGGTCCAGATCCCGCCCGGCAGGTAGAACGCCGCGCCGAGGAAAATGCCGGCGAGGGTGATGTTGCCGATAGCCAGCGGAGTGGGATTGGGATTGAACAGGTGGGTGAGTCCGAACAGAACCGAGAGCAGGACGATGGCTCCCCAGCGACCCATGCTCCTCGCCAGGAGCACCTGGGCCACCCCGCGAAAGGCGATCTCCTCACCCAGCGCGGCCGGCGCCAGGATCAGTGTCGTCAGTGTCGCCTGGCGAAGGTAGTCGCCGATCGAGCCCTGATCGGGGAGGAAGCGGGCGCCTCCCAGAGGGAGCGAGAGCAGAACCGCTGCCGCCGCCGCCGCGATCCCCAGCAGCAGACCGGTGGTCCAGCCACGCCCCGCCAGTTCAAAAGGCTTCCAGCGCAAATCCTCCCAGGAGAGCTTCGCGGCCTTTCGGCCGATCGCCCAGGTAGCAAATCCGAAGGAAAGGATGATGATGAGAGTCTGGACCACCAGCCATCGGGGCGCCTCCGGGTCGATTGACCCGGCCGGGCTCAACAACCGGATTGCGATCCCGACCAGCGCGCTGAGGAACAGCGCCCCGACAGTACCCAAGGTCAGAAAAAGCACCGCCCACCCGGCATCCCGAAGGCGCGAGGGCGGGCGCGAATCTGGAAGCGGGGCGGTCACGCCCGCGGGCGTAGCGAGTGGTGCGCCCGCCAGAGCAGCAGTCCGGCCAGCACCACCTTCAGCGAATCGACCAGGAGGAAGGGAACGGTGCCTGCGGCGACCGCGGTCTTGATCGAGCCGGTGAGCAGTGCCAATTGAGCCAGCCCGCCGGCGTGAATGGCCACCATGCCGAGGAGTGCCGCGAGCAGGCAGAGGCCGAGATTCCCCCGCTGCCCAACTCGGCCCACGATCCAGGCGGCGAGCGGAAAGGCCAGCAGGTATCCGCCGGTTGGGCCGATCAGATGGTGCAGTCCGCCGCTTCCGTTGGCGAAGACCGGAAGCACCGAATGCCCCTGCCGTGAGATAGAGGAGCATCGCTCCCGCGCCGGCGGTGGATCCGGTGAGCCCACCCACCAGTACCACCGCGAGCCCCTGAAGGGTCATCGGCACCGGTGTCAGCGGCAGCGGAACCGAGAACTGAGCCGAGATAGCCACGGCAACGGCACCGAGGACCATCGTAATGGGCCAACGAAAGGCCATGGGAAAGCTCATCGATCTGGCCGCAGTGTTCCGCGGACCGCCGGGAATGCCTGAGGTCATTTAGAACCGCTCCACGCTGAGTGCCACCGCATTCCCGCCACCCAGACAGAGCGTGGCGAGACCGGTTGTCTTGTCGCGATCCTTCATTGCGTACAGGAGAGTCGTCAGAACCCGGGCGCCGCTCGCGCCGATCGGGTGGCCGAGCGCTACCGCTCCGCCATTCACGTTGACCCGATCCCAATCCCAGCCGAGGGCGCGTCCGTCGGCGATCGCCTGCACGGCGAAAGCTTCGTTGGCCTCGATCAGATCGTAATCG
Source organism: uncultured Gemmatimonadales bacterium (assembly GCA_963788625.1). Classification (GTDB taxonomy): domain Bacteria; phylum Gemmatimonadota; class Gemmatimonadetes; order Gemmatimonadales; family GWC2-71-9; genus DATBGE01. The sequence continues at coordinate 518,288 of CAWBHB010000002.1, forward strand.
TTGATCGAGGTCCCCGACTTGGCCAGGAGATTCTGCACCGCGAAGATCGGAGCGAAGAACAGGTCCTTCGGCTCTCCGCCGCCGGTCGCGTACTGGGTGACTCGCGCCATCGGCTGAAGACCATGAGCCTTGGCGAAGGCGAGGGAGGTGACGACCAGCGCGCTGGCGCCGTCGTTCAGTCCGGGCGCGTTCCCCGCGGTGACGGTCCCATCCTTCCGGAATGAAGGCCTGAGCTTGGCGAGGGCTTCGATCGTCGTGTCCTTCCGGGGCGCCTCGTCCGCGATGACGCGGGTAACCCCGCCTTTGCCGGGGATCTCGACCGGCAGGATCTCCCCCGAGAACTTGCAGGACTCCTGCGCCGCCACCGCCTTGCGGTGGCTGTTCAAGGCAAACTCGTCCTGCTCCTGCCGGGTCACCTTCGCCTTCTCCGCGGTGTACTCGGCGTACTCGCCCATGTGGTTCTGGCCGAAGGAGTCCCACAGGCCGTCGTGGATCATGCCGTCGATGACGGTCTGGTTCCCCGCTTTGACCCCGGTGCGCAGGCCGAAGAGATAGTGCGGCGCCGTGGACATGGACTCCTGACCACCCGCGACGATGGCCTGGGCATCACCGGCCTTGATCGCCTGGGAAGCCAGCATCACCGCCTTGAGTCCGGACCCGCAGACCTTGTTGATCGTCATTGCGGGGACGGTGCCCGGAATCCCGCCGTGAATCAGGGCCTGGCGGGCCGGGGCCTGACCTGAGCCGCCCTGGATCACCTGGCCGAGGATCACCTCGTCCACCGCTCCGGGCTCGACGCCGGCCCGACGTACAGCCTCCCGAACCACCAGGGCACCGAGCTGCGGCGCGGTGAGAGTGGAAAGGGCACCGAGAAACCGTCCAATGGGGGTACGGACGGCGGAGAGGATGACTGGTGTGGTGGCGTCAGACACGGGTCGCAGGCGATTTGGGTCGAGGGGAATGTAGGGGGGAGGGCGGGAGGGCGGTATGGCGGGATGGCGGTCAGGACGGACGGGGCGGACGGGGCGGTGGTGGCGCTGCAACGGCTGTCATTCCGAGCGTAGCGAGGAATCCAGATCCTGACCCGCGTAAAAGGGGTCCCTCGATGGACGACGAGGAGGCTGTCATTCCGAGCGCAGCGAGGAATCCAGATCCTGACCCGCGTAAAGGGATCCCTCGATGGACGACGAAGAGGCTGTCATTCCGAGCGCAGCGAGGAATCCAGATCCTGACCCGCGTAAAAGGGGTCCCTCGATGGAGGACGGAGAGACCCATACTGACCGGACTACAACCTCGAGGCCGAGTGAAGACGTTTTATGTCTATCTGCTCAGCAACAGCCACCGTACCCTCTACCTGGGTGTTACCAGTAACCTGATGCGACGCCTGGCTGAGCATCGGAGCCTGCGCTGGGGCGGCTTCACGAGCCGCTACAAAATCACCAAGCTGGTCTACTTCGAAATCACCCCTAATGCCAGAGCCGCGATCGCTCGGGAGAAACAGATCAAAGCGTGGAGACGGAGCAAGAAGATTGCGCTGATTCAGAGCGTAAACCCTGGATGGACTGATCTTGCGGAGGAGTGGTTTTTGGAACGGAGGGATTTGGATTCCTCGCTTCGCTCGGAATGACAGCCGGCTCGGCCTCGGCGTGGGCACCTGAGATTCCTCGCTTCGCTCGGAATGACAACCCCGTCTACGGCACCAGCGCCCGACTCCGTATCTCCCCGGTCACCCGTGCCAGAAACTCCTCGACCGGCACGATCTCCTGCTTGTTCCCCGCCCCGCGCACCCGCACCGCGACCGTGCCCGCGTCGGCCTCGCGCTGCCCGACCACCGCCATGTACGGCATCTTCTCCACCTCGCCCTGGCGGATCCGGTAGTTGAGGGTCTCGTTGCCGTCGTCGAGCGTGCGCGCGAATCCCGGCGTCGCGGAACCGCTGCGGGCACCGTCGCGCGCGGCGTCGCGCCTGGGCATCCGAGATCGGCAGCACCCGCACCTGCTCCGGCGCGAGCCAGACCGGGAACGCGCCGGCGAAGTGCTCGATCAGGATCGCGATGAAGCGCTCGAACGAGCCGCTCACCGCGCGATGGATGACCACCGGCCGGTGCTCGTGGTTGTCCTCGCCCGACGTAGATCAGGTCGAAGCGCTCCGGCGCGGCGTAGTCGAGCTGGATGGTGCCCAGCTGCCAGGTGCGGCCGATCGAGTCGGCCACGTCGAAGTCGATCTTGGGCCCGTAGAAGGCGCCGTCGCCCGGCTTGAGCTCGTAGGGCAGCCCGGTCGCCTCGAGCGCCGCCCGGAGCGCCGCCTTCGGCGCGATCCCACATCGCGTCGTCGCCGATCCGCTCCGCCGGCCGGGTGGCGAACTTGAGCGTCGCGGTGAGCCCGAAGGTCCGGTAGTAGCCGAGGATGAAGTCGGTGAGCCGCTTCACCTCGTCCGCGATCTGCGACTCCATCAGGAAGATGTGGCAGTCGTCCTGCTGGAACTGCCGCACCCGCGTGAGCCCGGACAGCGCGCCGCGAGACCTCGTTGCGGTGCAGCACGTCGTAGGTGCTGTAGCGGAGCGGCAGCTCGCGGTAGGAGTGCTTCTTCGACTGGTACAGCAGGTAGTGCGACGGGCAGTTCATCGGCTTGAGCGAGAAGTCGTGCTCCCCGGTCTCGTTGTCGAGGACCAGGAACATGTTCTCCCGGTACTTGCCCCAGTGGCCGGAGATCTCCCACAGCCCCTTGTTGTACAGCAGCGGCGTCTTGATCTCCTGGTAGCCGTCGCGCTGCAGCTCGCGCAGGTAGTCGTTCAGCACGTTGTAGATCGTGGTGCCGCGCTCGGTCCAGAACGACGGCGCCCGGCGCGAACGGATGGAACATGAAGAGGTCGAGCTCCTTGCCCAGCTTGCGGTGGTCGCGCTTCCGCGCCTCCTCGAGCCGGTGCAGGTGCGCGTCGAGGTCTTCCTTCTTGAACAACGCGGTGCCGTAGATGCGCTGCAGCATCTGGCGCCGCTCGTCGCCGCGCCAGTAGGCGCCCGCCGCGTGCAGCAGCTTGAAGTGCTTGAGCCGCCCGGTGCTGGGCACGTGCGGGCCGCGGCACAGATCGATGAACGGACCGTCGGTGTAGACCGAGATGACCTCGTCGTCGCCCAGCTCGCCGATCCGCTCCAGCTTGAGCGGATCGTCCGCGAAGCGCTGGTTGGCCTCGGCGCGGTCCACCACCTCGCGCACGAACGGATAGTCGGCTTCGCGTCACCTCGGCCATCCGCGCCTCGATCTGCTCCAGGTCCTCCGGCGTGAAGGGCCGCGGCACCTCGAAGTCGTAGTAGAACCCGTCGTCGATCGGCGGACCGAACCCGATGCCGGCGCGTGGGAAAGAGCTCGCGCACCGCGGTCGCCAGGACGTGCGCCGCCGAGTGGCGGAGCACGTCGAGCGCCTCCGGGTCCTTGCTCGGTGAGGATCGCGAAGCTGCGCGTCGGCCTCGATCGGGACGGTCCAGGTCGCGCACCTGCCCGTCCACCCGGATGGCCACCGCGGCCCGCGCCAGGCCCGGGCCGATGGACTGCGGCGACCGCGCGCGCCGGTGGTTCCCGCCGGCACCTCCCGCACGCTGCCGTCGGGGAGGGTCAGCCGGATCGGTGCTCATTGGTCGTGCGTGTCGACCGACTGACCGGATGGACGACCGGCGCGGTGCGCGGGGCGCAGCCGGAAGTACAGGGCGATGCAGCCGATCAGCAGGGCGGCGAGGACCGACCAGCGCACGAGTTCGGCCGCCTGACATTCGGTGCGTTCTTCGTCTTGACATCGTGTTAAGTTAACCGCTCGTCAAACCGCTAGGTAAGAGCAGAGCGCATGTGCACGAGCAGACGTCCTTCGCGGCAGCGAATTGCTGGCCTGGAGCCTGGTGGGGGCCGGCCTTGGCCTCGCCGCCGGCTTCGTCGCTGGGCGAATCGCTGGGTGACCGGCCGGCTCCCGATCCCGCGCCGCATGGGGCTCGGCCCGGCGGCGCAGCCGGTCGCGCGCCGCGGGCCCGCACCGGCCGCTGGCCGCGGCTGGCCCGGGCGGCGCTCCGGCGATGACGACCAGCTCGCACGATCTGGCGCTCGACGCCGTCGGAGTGAGCGCGGGCGTCGTGGAGCTCCACGGCTGGGTCCCCACCCGCGCCGTGCGCGCCCGCGCCGTCCGCGTGGCCCACGCCGTGCCCGGGCTCGAGCAGCGTCGTCAACTGCATCCTGGTCCACGGCGAGGACGACGCGCCGGAATGCACCGAGGACCCGACCGACCGTCCGCATGACCGACGCACTGCCTCCGCAGTACAACCCGGCCGCAATCGAGGCCGCGCTCTACCGCTGGTGGCAGCGCAGCGGGCCTGTTCGCGCCCGAACGCGGCACGGATCCACGGCGCGCCGCTACGTGATCATGATGCCGCCGCCCAACGTGACCGCGGTGCTGCACATGGGCCACGGGCTCAACAACACGGTGCAGGACGTGCTCGTCCGCTTCGAGCGGATGCGCGGGCGCGACCGACGCTCTGGCTTCCGGGCACCGACCACGCCGGCATCGCCACCCAGAACGTGGTGGAGCGGCTCGTCGCGCAGGAAGGCAAGACCCGCTTCGACCTGGGGCGCGAGGCGTTCGTGGAGCGGGTCTGGGCCTACGTGCGGGAGACCGGCGACACCATCCTCGCAGCAGCTCCGGGCCCTCGGCGCCAGCTGCGACTGGTCTCGCACCTACTTCACGCTCGACCCGGACCTCTCGCGCGCGGTGCGCGAGGTCTTCGTGCGGCTGCACGAGAAGGGCCTGATCTATCGCGGCAAGTACATCATCAACTGGTGCCCGCGCTGCCTCACCGCCCTCTCCAACGAGGAGGCGGAGAAGGAAGAGGTGGACGGGAAGATCTGGCACCTCCGCTACCCGCTGGAGGACGGCAGCGGCATTCATCACCGTCGCGACCACCCGGCCCGAGACCATGCTCGGCGACACCGGCGTCGCGGTGCACCCCAAGGACAAGCGCTACACGAAGCTGGTCGGCAAGCGGGTCCGGCTGCCGCTGGTGGACCGGCTCGATCCCGATCGTCGCCGACGACGCGGTCGACCCCAAGTTCGGCACCGGCGCCGTGAAGGTGACGCCGGCACACGATCCGCTCGACTTCGAGATCGGCCGGCCGCCACCACCTGCACAGCGATCGACATCATGACGCCCGAGGCGCGCATGACCGAGACCGTGCCGGAGCGCGTTCCGCGGGCTCGATCGCTTCGAGGCCCGGAAGCGGTGGTGGCCGAGTTCGAGGAGCTGGGCCTGCTGGAGAAGGTGGAGAATCACCGGCACGCGGTGGGCCACTGCTATCGCTGCGACACGTCGTGGAGCCGCGGCTGTCGGACCAGTGGTTCGTGAAGATGGCGCCGCTCGCCAAGCCCGCGCTCGCGGCCTACACGCGACGGGACGCCTGCGCTTCATCCCGGAGCGGCGCGGCGACGAGTATCGCCCAGTGGATGGAGAACATCCGCGACTGGTGCATCTCCCGGCAGCTCTGGTGGGGCCACCGGATTCCGGTCTGGTACTGCGACACGTGCGGCAAGATGATCGTGAGCCGCACCGACGTGACCCAAGCGAGTGCGCCTGCGGCGGCGCCGCTGCGCCAGGACGAGGACGTGCTCGACACCTGGTTCTCCTCCTGGCTCGTGCCCTTCTCCAGTCTCGGCTGGCCCGACAAGACCGACGGACCTCGACGCGGTTCTATCCCGGCACACGTCCTGGTGACCGCGCCCGGAGATCCTCTTCTTCTGGGTCGCGCGCATGGTGATGGCGGGCTGCGAGTTCATGGGCGACATCCCGTTCACGCACCGTGTACCTCCACGGCACGGTGCGCGACACCCAGCACCGCAAGATGTCCAAGTCGCTGCGGCAACGGGATCGACCCGCTCGAGGTGGTGAGCCGCTTCGGCGCGGATGCACTGCGCTACACGCGTGATTTCGGGCATGTCGGTCGGCACCGACGTCATCCTCGATCCCAACGACCTGGAGACCTCGTTCGCGCCGGGCCGGAATTTCGCCAACAAGCTGTGGAATGCCGGGCGCTTCATCCTGACGAACCTCGACGGTCCGACTGCGGCCGCTCGCCGGCACGCACGCGAACGTGCGTGCGAGCCGGAGGAGCTGACGCTGGCCGACCGGTGGATCATCGCGCGCTGCGATGCGACCATCCGCGCAGGCCACCGAGGCGTACGAGAAGTACCGGCTCAACGAGGCGGCGATCGCGGTCTACCATTTCCTCTGGAGCGATTTCGCCGACTGGTACATCGAGCAGATCAAGCCGCGACTCTACGGCGATCAGCCCGGCGGCGACGTGGCCCGGGCCGTCGCGGCTCGCACCTTCGACGTGGCGCTCCGGCTGCTGCACCCGATCATGCCGTTCATCACCGAGACGCTCTGGCAGCGATTGCCGGGACGGGACGCCGAGGCATCGATCAGCGTGACGGCCTGGCCCGGCCGGACCGGCGGGCCACGGACCCGACCGCCGAGCGCGGCCTTCGCACTGGTGCAGGAACTGGTCGGTGGCGATCCGGCAGATCCGGGCCGAGTACGGTATCGAGCCCGGAAAATCGGTTCGAGCGGTGGTCTCGCCGGCAGGTAAGGATGCCGAGAAGGCCTTTAAGGCCGAATCGGGGACGATTCGCCGCCTGGCGAAGCTTTCCGAATTGCGATTTGGTGGCGACTCGGCCGGGGTCGGGGCGAGCGCCGTGCTCACGGACCGTAGCACGTTGTTCGTGCCGCTGGGCGAGGTGCTCGACCTCGAGAAGGAGCGGAGCCGGCTTCACGGTGAGCTGGAGCGACTGACCAAGCTCATCGAGAACCAGAAGGCCAAGCTGGGCAACGAACAGTTCACTACCCGGGCGCCGCAGGACGTCGTGGCCAAGGAACGGGAGAAACTGACCAGCTGGCGCGAGCAGCACGCGGTATTAGCGGAGAAGCACAGACGGCTGGTTGGATGAGGGCGATCGGGGCGGACCAGGGCGGGCAAGGCGGTCGGGGCGGGCACGTCCGGTCCCCTCGCCTGCGCTCGGGCATGCCTGTCCGCCTCGTCCGCCCTGCCCGCCCTACTCGCCCTGACCGCCTCGCTCGCCCTGGCATGTGCCAAAATGGCCCCCCCGCCCGGCGGCCCCACGGACCGCATTCCACCGCAGCTCCTCGCCACGGTACCCGAATCGGTCGGCGTCTATCCCGACTGGGACAAGGACGTGGAATTCCGGTTCGATGAAATCGTGTCCGAGGGCAGCACGCCGAGCCAGGGATTCGGCACCGGAGATCTGGAGCACCTGATCCTGGTCTCCCCTTCCCGCGAAATACCGCGCATCAAGTGGAAGCGGGATCGGATCACGGTCCGTCCGCGGGAAGGCTGGAAGCCGAACCGGGTCTATCGCATCGAGCTGCTCCCCGGCATCGTTGATTTGAGCCGGAACAAGACCGACACCAACATCGTCCTCACCTTCTCGACCGGCGCGCCGCTTCCCACCGACACGGTGGAAGGCCAGGCGGTGGACTGGGTTGCCGGTCAGGTCGCTCGCCAGGCCTTGATCGCGATGGCGCTGATGCCGGACACATTGGTGTATCGAACGCTCACCGATTCGTCGGGACGCTACCGGTTGGGGCCGCTGCCCCAGGGTGAGTACGTCGCGTTCGCCGTGCTCGACAACAACCACAACCTCCAGAAGGAAGATCGGGAGCCGTTCGACAGCGTCAGAGTCCCCCAAGGTACCACGAGCATCCCGACGCTCTGGATCTACCCCCATGATTCTGTGGGTCCGCGCATCTCGGGGATCACAACGAACGACAGCGTCTCTGCCACCATCGCATTTACTCAGCCGCTCGATCCGCGTCAGCGATTCGACTCGCTGAAGGTCCTGCTCCGGGAGCTGCCCGATTCGGTACCGGTCGGGGTGAGCTCGGTATTTCCCAAACCGGTGGACGACAGTCTCCAGCTTCTGCAGCGGGCGCGACTGGATTCACTGCGGGCTGATTCGATCGCGCGCGATACCACGGCCGCTCGGGACACTCTGGCGGCCAAGAAACCCCAACCTCGCTCAGCCATTCCGGCTGCCCAGCCGCCCCGGGGCTGATTCCACCGAGTTGAAGCAGCTCCTGGCCCAGCGACCAGCATTGTTCGACAAGCTGGTGCTGCGGGCAGACAGCGTCTTCAAGCCAGGCGGCAAGTACGTGGTCGATGTACTCGGCATTCGAAACGTGAACGGAGTCGCCAACGACGCGCGCGCCGGCTTCGAGGTGCCGCTCAAGCCCGAGGAGAAGAAGGATTCCGTGGTCTCCGATACGACCGGTATCAAGCCCGGTGCGGGCAAGCCCTGATATGGATGAGCGGCGTCAGCTCCCCTCGGTGGACCGGCTGCTTCGGGATCCCGGAGTGGTAGCGCTGTTCGCCACGGTGCCGCGCAACGTCGTGGTGGCCGCGGTGCGGGAGGCATTGGAGGCCGCGCGCTCGAGTCGAGCCGGCCCTCCCGAGGACTGGGTCGCCGAGATCACCGAACGGGTGCAGGCCCACACGACCCGTTCCCTGCAACCGGTGCTCAACGCGACGGGAGTCGTGATCCACACCAACCTGGGACGGGCGCCGCTGGCCCACGCTGCGGCCCTGGCCATCCAGGAAGTCGCCGAAGGCTACAGCTCGCTCGAGTACGACCTGGCTTCGGGGGCGCGGGGCCAGCGGGCGGATCATTGCCGCACCCTGCTCGCCGAGCTGACCGGCACCGAGGATGGACTCGCCGTCAACAATGCGGCCGGCGCCCTGGTGCTCGCCCTCAATTCCCTCGCTCAGGGGGGTCGGGTCATCATCTCGCGAGGTGAGCTGATCGAGATCGGCGGTTCGTTCCGCATCCCCGACATCATGGGGAAGAGCGGCGCCGTGCTGCAGGAGGTGGGAACCACCAACCGGACTCACCTCAGCGATTATCAGAACGTGATCGACGGAGCGGCCGCGATCCTCACGGTGCATCGCTCCAACTTCGAACAGGTCGGCTTCGTCACGTCTCCAGCCTCGCAGGAGCTGGCGGAGCTGGCCCACTCGCACGGGCTGCCCTATCTGCATGATGTCGGCAGCGGCCTGCTGCTCGACCTGAGCCCCTGGGGTTTGACCTCCGAGCCCCGGGTTCAGACCGCAGCGGCGGCCGGCGCCGACCTCGTCATCTTCTCGGGCGACAAACTCCTCGGCGGGCCCCAGGCCGGATGCCTGGTCGGCAAGCGGGAGATCATCGCCAGGTGCCGCGCCAATCCGCTGGCTCGCGCCCTTCGCGCCGATCGCTTCACCCTGGCTGCACTCGAAGCGACACTCGGCCTGTACCGCGATCCCGAGGTGGCGAGACGAGAGATCCCGGTGCTCCGCATGTTGACCTTGGAGGCCGAAGAGCTGGACCGCCGCGCGAAGCAACTCGCGGCGCTGTGTCCCCCCGTGTTCATGCCCCAGGTCGTCCCGGGAGAATCGGCGGTGGGAGGCGGCTCGTTCCCCGGAACCCGGTTGCCAACCAGCCTGGTCGCGCTCAACGCCGGTCCACTCGGCGCCGACGGCCTGGCGGTCCGGCTTCGCCTGGGCCAGCCGGCGATCATCGTGCGAGTGGCGGAGGGCCACGTGCTGCTGGATCCGCGGACCCTGCCGGAGGAGGACGTATCCCCGCGGTCAAGGCGGCGTTGCAGGCTGCCGTGGAGGGGTAGTGGTCAGCGTTGCTCCCGTTAGACTTTGGGGAGTCAGCGGCAAAACACAAGCCAACAAGAGGGCACAAAGCAGGAAGAAACACGAAGTCACTTGAAGATTGATCTTACAGAATTGCTTTGTGCTCTTTGTGCCTTCGTGCCTTCGTGTTGAATGACGGTGAGCCGTCCCGTCCGCCAACCGCCAAACGCCACAAGCAAACAGAAGCCGCAGATCCCTGGGCGAGGATCCGCAGCTTCTGATTTTGCGTACGCGTTAGGACGGTTTCGTTAACAGCTACGGCTGACGGCTGTCAGCGGAGGCAGTCAGTTGCTTCCCGGAAGACTCTGGCGACTTGTTTGGTCCAGACGCTTCAACACGAAGAACACAAAGACACAAAGAGTCACAAGTCATCTTGAAGAACTGATTTCAGAAATGTTTTTCTTTGTGCCCTTTGTGTCCTTTGTGCCTTCGTGTTGAATGACGGTAAGCCGTCCCATCCGCCAAACGCCCTGGGTCACAAAACAGAAGCCGCAGATCCCTGGGCGAGGACCCGCGGCTTCTGTTTTTCGTACGTCTTACGGCGGTTCGCTAACAGCTGACGGCTGACGGCTGACGGCTGACGGCTCAATCAGAACGTAAACTGTCGTAATCAGCGTCCCGCTGCCCGCGCCACCGCCAGTCCCCGGGCGAGTGAACTGGCCGGTGAAGACCTGGGCCCCGCCGCCCTTGGTCGCGACGGTCACGACGTAGTCGGTCGGCGCGCTGACGTTGCAGGCGCTCCAGTAGGCCAGCCGCACGGTGAAGGTACCGTGGGGAGCGTGACCAACCGGCCACACGATGTTCTCGTTGCTCTTGTGGGGGAAGTTGGGCTCGTCCTGGGTGCAGGCCGCGTTGGAGTCGAGGTCGAGCTTGCCGCCGCTCGCCGAGGTCAGGTGGCCGAAGTAGATCTCCTCGGCCGCGGGATCCACCACGTGGAGGTCGACGTCGCTGGTGTCGCTCCAGGAGACGCTGACCTGGACGTCACCATTACCCACGAAGATGATCTTCACGGTCTGGGCAGTGTACTTGCCGATCACGTTGGCATCGCCCACGGCGTAGCTCACGCCGAGGTTCATGCTGGAGAGGTTCTCCGCAGCGCGCAGGATGATCGGGGTGGTGGTGCCCGAGGGAACCGTCAGCTCGTAGTAGTTCTGGGCGCCCGGCATGGCCACGATGATCCGGGTGAAGGCCGCCGACCCGGTCAGGGTCTGCTGGGAGCTGCCGCCCGTCACCATGGCCGCAAAGCCGGTCGCGGTGTTGGTCGGCCCGCCGTTCGGGTTCGGTGCGTCACCCTGAACCAGAGAAGCGTGAATGGTGCCCGACGCATCGGTCACCCCAGCGATGATGCGCTGGATCTTGAGTCCGTTGTCCTTGAGCGTGGCTTCACAGCCACCTGACAGGATGCTCGCGGCAATCGACGAGGACGCCAGCACCCCGACCGATCAATTCCTTGACGGTTCTCATCGCTTCCCCCTCTGTGGCTGCGCCTGTGTAGTGCTGATTTGCTTGACATAGGGGCAAGAGAGGGGCCAATTTGGCTGATCGGAGACAGGTCGTCCGGGAGGGGTCGTGTAACTTCTGGCGGGACCGCCAATTAGCCAACCGGTCTGGGCACGGGTTCGAGGCGGCTCGGGTCGCCTCTGGCCCCTACACCATCCCCCCTCGTTCCCTTAGTTTCTTGCGCCATGCCGCTGAAGATCGCCGTGTGCGTCTCGGGCGGAGGCAGTAACCTCCTCGCCCTGCTCGAGAGCCTTCGGGACTTCGGAGGCGCCAAGGTGGTTCTCGTGCTGAGCAACCGCGCGAGCGCCGGTGGACTGGGGCACGCCAGAGACTTTCGGGGTGCCCACCGGGGTATTCAGGGATCCCTCGGATGGCGCCGAGTGGCTGGAGCTGCTCCGTCAGCACCACGTGGACCTGATCGTTCTCGCCGGATACCTGAAACTGGTGCCACCGGCCGTCATCGCAGCCTATCGCGGTCGCATCATCAACATTCACCCCGCGCTGCTGCCCTCGTTTGGTGGACCGGGCATGTACGGCCTGAGGGTGCATCAGGCGGTGCTGGCGAGCGGGGCCAGGGTGTCCGGCTGCACGGTCCACCTGGTGGACGAGGAGTACGATCGAGGCCCGATCCTGGCGCAGAGCCGGGTCCCGGTTCTTCCCGGAGACACCGCGGAAACGCTGGCGGCCCGGGTCCTCGACGCAGAGCATCGATTGTTGCCGGCTGTAGTCCGGGCGGCCGCGGAGGCCGGTCGCCCGATACCACTACCTCAGCCTGTGGAGTCCAATCCGTGATGGAGCCCTCGTGCCTCGCGCGTTGATCTCGGTCAGCGACAAGCGCGGCATCGTGCCGTTCGCGCAGGGCCTGGTCGACCTCGGCTGGGACATCATCTCCACCGGCGGAACCCACGCGGCGCTCAAGGCGGGCGGGGTGCCGGTCCAACCGGTCGACAAGATCACCGGCTTCCCCGAGATCCTCGATGGGCGGGTCAAGACGCTGCATCCGGCGATCCACGCCGGACTCCTCGCGCGGCGCGACATGACCCAGCACACCGCAGCGCTCGCGACCCATCGCATCACCCCGATCGACCTGCTCGCGGTCAACCTGTATCCCTTCCGGGAGACGGTCGCCAAGCCGCAGGTGAGCTTCGAGGACGCGATCGAGAACATCGACGTGGGCGGCCCGGCGATGCTCCGCTCCGCGGCCAAGAACCACGAGTCGGTCATCGTGGTGGTGGATCCGACCGACTACGGACGGGTGCTCGACCTGCTCCGTCGCGGCGAGGTGCCGCGCGCGGTGCGCCAGGAGTTCGCCGCGAAGGTCTTCAGCCACACCGCGGACTACGACGGGGCGATCGCCCGTTACCTCACTCCCCGCGAAGATGGGATGCCGCACCGGATCGGCTGGTCGTTCGAGCGGCTGATGAGCCTGCGCTACGGCGAGAACCCGACCCAGCGCGCCGCGCTCTACGTCGATGAAGAGCCGCGCGGTCTGAGGGACCTGAAGCAGCGCCAGGGGAAGGAACTTTCCTTCAATAACATCCTCGACCTCGACGCGGGGATGTGGGCCGTTTCGCTGTGGCATAACGTGCCGGCCTGCGCGATCATCAAGCACACGACGCCGTGCGGCATGGCGATCGCCTCGACCGCCGAGGAGGCGTTCAAGAAGGCGCTGGCGTCGGACCCCAAGTCGGCGTTCGGCGGTGTCGTCGCATTCAATACCGTGGTGGACCGGGTCAGCGCCGAGGCGATCACCCAACTCTTCATCGAAGTCGTGGTAGCGCCTTCGTTCCACGACGAGGCCCTCGCCGTCCTCGCGTCCAAGCCAGAATTTGCGCGCCGTCGAGCTGCCGGTCTGGCGGGGCGCCACGGGCCTCGACTTCAAGCGGGTGCGCGGCGGCATGCTGCTCCAGGATCGCTTCGTCTTCGAGTCGGCCGAGTCCGAGTGGAAGTTTCCCACCGCGCGTCGTCCCACCGAGGCGGAGATGGTGGACCTGCGCTTCGCCTGGGCCGCGGTGGCGGCGGTCAAGTCCAACGCGGTGCTCCTCGCCCGCAACGAGATGACGATCGGGATCGGCGCCGGACAGATGAGCCGGGTGGACAGCTCGTTCCTGGCGGTGCACAAGGCTCGGCAACAGGGCCACGACCCGCAAGGGCGCCGTTCTGGCATCCGATGCGTTCTTCCCGTTCGCCGACGGCGTTGACGAGGCCGCGGCGGCGGGTGTTACGGCGATCATCCAGCCCGGTGGCTCGGTGCGCGACGCGGAAGTCATCGCCGCGGCCGACAAGCACGGGATCGCGATGGTGCTGACGGGCAGACGACAGTTCAGGCATTGATTTCAGTGAACGGCGAACAGCGAACGGTGAACGGGGGGTGCTGGGTAGGGCCCGTTCACCGTTCACCGTTCACCGTTCGCCGTTCCCGTTCCCGTTCCCCCGACCCAATGACCGTTTCGACGACAGATACCCGGGAACCACCTCCGTATCTCTTCGCGGCGTTGACCGCGCTGGTGGTCCTGCTCATCTACGTGGCCACCCTGGCGCCGACCACCGCCTTCTGGGACACCTCGGAATACATCGCGGCGGCCTACGTGCTCGGCATTCCGCACCCGCCGGGAAATCCGCTCTTCGTGGTGCTGGCCCATACCTTCGGGGCTCTCCCGCTGAGCGAGTCCTACGCGGCCCGCATCAATCTCTTCGCGGCCCTCACCAGTGCGCTCTCGGCCGGACTCTGGTTCCTGGTGGCCGACCGGTGGATGCGGGAAGTGGTGCCGGTCCGCTGGGCTCGACTGGCCGCGGCGTTCGCCGGGGTGCTGGTGAGTGCTACGATGTGGACGGTGTGGAACCAGTCCACGGTAAACGAGAAGGTGTACACCGTCTCGCTGCTCTCGACCGCGCTGGTCATGTGGCTGGGGGTGCACTGGGCGGACGATGCGCCGGGCTCCCACCGCGACCGCTGGCTGGTGTTGATCGCCTACATCATCGCGCTCAGCTCCACCAACCACATGATGGGCGTCCTCGCGGGGCCGGCAGTGGCGGTCTACGTACTGCTCACCGACCCGGGCATGGTGCTGCGGCCCTGGGTGCTGGCGATGGGCCTGACCCTGGCGCTGGCGGTCACCGGCAAGTGGAGCGTCATCGTGGACGGGCCGCTGGAACAACAGGTCGTGGTCCTCGCGGCGATCGCGGGCGTGCTGGCCTACACCGCGTGGCGGGACCCGGGGGAGTTCAAGCGGCCGATACTCTACCTGTCGGTCCTCGCCGTCATAGTGGGCATCTCGCTCAACTACATCTTCCTGCCGATCCGCGCGGCCCAGTTCCCGCCGATCAACGAAGGGCGAGCCGACCACCTGGACCGCGCTCAACGAGGTCTTGAACCGGGCGCAGTACGGCAAGCCCTCGGTGTTCCTGCGGCAGGCCGACTTTTTCTCCCAGATCAAGAACTATCTCCAGTACCTCAACTGGCAGTTCGCGCGGGATTGGGGCAGAGCCGCGCGGCATTGCAACCGGGGTCTTTACCGCGACCGGTCTGTTGGGCGCGGTTTCCCTGTGGCAGCGGGACCGCCGAGCCTTCTGGGCATCCACGGCGCTGATGTTCACCCTGACAGGCCTGCTGATCTTCTATCTCAACTTCAAGTACGGGTTCTCCATCCCGGTCGATCCGTCGCGTGGTGAGGTGGCGCGCGAGGTCCGCGAGCGCGACTACTTCTTCGTCGTGTCGTTTGCGGGGTTCGGACTCTGGGTAGCCGTGGGGATTGGAGCCCTGATGCGCGGCGTGTCGGACTTCTTCCGCGACCGGGTTCCCGAGGGGAAGAGCTGGGCCTTCTCGACACCCGTCCTGCTTCTTGGACTGGTCCCGCTCCTCGGCAATCACGTCACGGCAAGCCGGGCCCACGAGACCGCCGCGCGCGACTTTGCGTCCGACCTGCTCCAGTCGGTCGAGCCCTATGGCATCCTGATCACCGCGGGAGACAACGACACCTTCCCGCTCTGGTTCGCCCAGGAAGTGGAAGGGATACGGCGCGACGTCACCCTGGCCAACCTGTCGCTGATGAACACCCGCTGGCACCTGCGCCAGCTCAAGCGACGGGTGACCCCGCCCTTCGACCCAGCCAAGGCCGCCGATCTGTGGAAGAACGGCAATTGGGTGCAGCCCACCGAGCCCGCGTTCCGCCTCACCGAGGGCCAGCTCGACAGCCTGCCCGAGTTGCAGCAGGTCCCCAAGAACGGCGGGATCCGGTTCGACAGCCTGGAGATCGCCTTCGGCTCGGAGTACCTCCAGCTCTCCGACCTGGCGACGATTTTCCTGATCCGGGACAACGTGGGTCAGCGGCCGATCTTCTTTGCCTGGAGCGCGGGCGGCTATCCCGACCAGACCTTGGGCCTCACGCCCTACCTGATTACCCAGGGACTGGTGCGGAAGCTGGTGATGAAACCGGTGGTGCCGAAGGATTCGGTGACGCTGAGCCGCGGGCTGGGCTACGTGAACCTGCCGAGGACCGAGAAGCTGATGTGGGATACCTATCACTACCAGACCGTGGCACGGAACCGGCCCAAGGGCTGGGTGGACAAGCCGTCATCGTCTATCCTGTCGCTCTATGGGGTGGTCTACGGCACCATGGCCAATACGCTGCGCAGTCTGGGGGACTCGGCCCAGGCCGACCGGGGCGACTCGGTGGCGGCGGCGGTCAGGGCCAATCTCGCGGGGGATTAGCTAGCCGCCTCGGCCCGCAGGCCGTCAGGCGGTCTTACGCGGACGCCGGGAGAAACCTTGAACGCACGGAGCCAGCGGGTCCTTGGGTGGTATGAACTTCTCGGTGCAGGTGCCGGTCTTTTCTCCACCGGTATTCTGGTCGCCAAGACTGCCGGCGGTATTCGAGGAGCGCCATTGCTGCTCGTTCCAATCGTCTTATTCCTGGGGCTGGGCGTAGCGGGGATTCTGCTCTTGCGCGGACATCCTTGGGGCAAAACCCTCTCCGTTGCGGCGCAGATAGTCCAGCTTCCAAAACTGTTTACAACCATCCTGTCCTATGAGTTCTACGGCCCACTGACGGTAAGCGCGGGGCTCAAGCCTGAGCACTGGAGTCTGAGCCTCGACCTTGAGCCAGGCGGCGGCTTCAGCTTCGCCCTGAACAATGAACCGGTCTCCACCCTCGTCGGCATCAACCTCGCTGCCGCCGTCGTTCTGTGGTGGTTACTGAGAAAGCCCGCTGTTCAGCCGCTCCCGACCTCAGGCGGTCTGGTGACCCGCTGAGGGATTCAACTCCGGCCTAACCGCAAGTTTCTGCCTGCAGGACCCTTCCCTTCCGAGACCCCTCAAGATCCTCGGCAGCGCTTATGGCTTACGGCTGACAGCTAACAGCTACGGCAGAGCCGTCAGTCCGCGTCGGCTTTCTCCACCTCGAGCACCGTGCCCTCGCGCGCCAGCTTGACCTCCCATAGCGTGGCTCCAGCGAGCACCTGAACTTCGCGCATGCAGCTGTCGTCATCGTCGGGCGCGATTTGGACCGCGGTCCCCCCGCTAACCTGCGCTTCGGCGATACCAATGGCGTCGGCGAGCGGGATCGAGCCTGGGCACGGGTCGGCCAAGGTACCCACGACGTGGGAGACATCACCGCGCCGTCCACGATATCAACTCGCACATCATGTAGCGTTCCGCTGCCGAGGGTGCCGATGGCGTACTCGGGATCGGATGCCACGACATAATCTCCCGGCACCAGCTCGGTGACGTTGGGTCCCACTTCCTCGACCATTCCGAAGCTCTCGTGGCCGAACACCAGGAAGTCGAAACCCGGGGGTGCGGCGCCATACTCGGCGGCGTTGATCTCCTTGTCGGTCCCATCCAATCCCACCCGCAGGACCTTGACCAACACTCCGCGGCCATTGGGTATGTCCTCGACCATCGGCTTCGGCATTGTTGCCAGGTGCACACTCCCCGGTTTTCCGGGGAAGACCGCGGCGGCCTTCATGGACACGGCAAGCATTGGCGCCGGGCCCTTCTTCTTAGGGGTCATGGCGGCATTAACCGTGGGGTTCATGCGACCATGCCTCGGAGTTGAGACTCGGCGGCGGAGTAGCGGCGAAACGGCTTGGAGAACAGGTGAGCGTGCTTACGCTCGGACTCGACCTCGAAGGCAAAGAGGCGGACTTGCAGCCAACGCGCCACGTCGCCCAGGAAAATCTGGGTCCGGCGGCCCAAGCCCTTGCCCCGCCATTCCGGGACGAGATACAGGGCAGACACATACGCCTTGGGCTCACCCAGGGTACCCGGTGCGGTGAAGGTCAAGATTGCGTACCCGATGCAGGCTCCCTCGTACTCGATGGTCCAGGCGTGACCGAGCCGAGCATCCCCCAGCCACCGGTGGAGGTGATCGCGAGCCGCCGTGAGGTCGAAACCCAATCCCTCGGCCCTGTGCCACCGTTCCACCAACCGGCCCAGCCGCTCCGCGTCGTCTGCCGAAAGCTGACTGAACATGAGGGCCATGGTTGCCTCCTTACTCGTCGATCAGTTGCAGGACGTGTCCATCGGGGTCACGAAGTGGCCGGCGGTCATCTCGCCGGTCCTCCACGCCAGCCCATTGGGACCGAATCCGGCTCCAGGGGCCGAGGCTGACCAATCCTGCCCCCGGGCTGAATGTCAAATGAGAAACATCCGCTTTCGCTCCGAACCATCAGAGTCCGGCCCGCGAGGTCGGAATGAAGCAAGATCGAATCGGCGAGAATCGTAGGTGACATGGTTTCCTCCTGCTCTCTTAACGCGGGGTCCAGGCAGGAGGTTCCCGGGAGTAGCGATCGCCGCGGAGTCGGAACAGGGCACGGTCAGTGATTGGACGCGGCCATCTCGGTCCACGCCCCGGCCCCCGGGATGTTGAGACGAATGCGATAAAGCGGTGCTCGCGGTGATGTAGAGGGAGCGGCCGTCCTCGTCGCCCCAGTTGAAGTTGGCGACGTGTTCCGGGAGGCCGATGGTCCCCAGTCGCCGAACACGCCACCATGGATGACGATGCGGGGCGGGGTCATCTCGCCACCTGCGCCGGCGTCCGTCTGGTCGCGGTCTTCTCGGTCACACCGAGGATCTCGATGCTCAGCCGGAGCAGTTCACCCACAGACCATGCTTGGAAGGGGGCTCCGCCGGGCGTGTGGGGCGGGTCCCCATCGGCGACCTCGGAGACGTGACCGAGTCCGACGACTTCCAGGTGGGCAAGCAATGGGGCAAGAAAACGGGTGCGCGCCTCGGCCCGTGTCGCGGGCGTGTCACCATGGACCCTGATCCAGGCTTCGACGAAGGGACCAGCGAGCCAAGGCCATACCGTCCCCTGGTGGTAGGCCCCGTCCCGTTCCAGCGGGCCCCCGGCGTAGTGCGGCGCGTAGCCCGGTGCACCAGGAGCCAGGCTCCGAAGCCCGAGGGGAGTGAGCAGGCGATACTCGACGGCATCCACCACGGCTCGCGCCTGGGGTCCATTCAGCACCGGAAAGGGCAAGCCGGCGACAGCGAAGATCTGATTGGGGCGGCACGACAGGTCGCGCTCTCCTGCCCTTCCCTCCACGTCGATCACGTCGGCGAGGTGGCGTAGCTCCGGATCCCAGAATCGCTCGCGGAAAGTCGCGAGGCCCTGCTGGTACAGTCGGGCCCAGCGCAGAGAATTCTCCGATCCGATGCGCAGCGCGTTGAGCCATAGAGCCTGGACTTCGACCGGCTTGCCTCGCCGCGGCGTGACTACCCAATCTCCAACCTTCGCGTCCATCCAGGTGAGCTGGACCCCGGGTGCTCCACATGCGAGGAGTCCATCGTCGGCGTGAATCCCGTAGCGGGTTCCGGATGCGTAGCCTTCGAGGATCGCCTGGATCGCGTCATTGAAGGTGCGCTGATCGGCGTTCGAGAGATGTCTTCCCGCCTTCTTCATCCGGGCGCGAAACTCGTGGACCGCGATGATGTACCACAGCGAGGCATCAACGGAGTTGAATTCCGGCTGGTCGCCGGCTTCGATGAAGCGGTTGGGCAGCATCCCCTGAGAAACGGCACCCGCCCACTGCTGCAGGATGTCCCGGGCATCGGAAAGGCGATCCCCCACCAGGGCAATGCCCCGGAGTGCGATGAAGGTGTCCCGGCCCCAGTCGGCAAACCAGGGATATCCCGCGATGATGGTGCTCCCATCACCGCGCTTGACGACATAGGCATCGGCTGCGCGATGCAAAGGTGTCGCGAAGGCTTCGCGTCGCCTTTGCTCGGTGAGTCGCAGGGCTCGCGAGAGGGATTGTGCGTCGCGACTAGTAGGAAGCGGCTCGCCTAGACCCTCGGCTGCGAGGATCCAGACCGCCTCTCCATTCCCCAGGTCCCAGCTCAGCTCTCCTGGAGAAAGCAGATCCTCCGCGTGATCGAACCCGCGGGCCCGTTCTTCGGTGAGCAGGAAGTTCCGGAACCACACCGCATCAGGGCGGAAGATCCCATTTGACAGGCTAGCGATCGCTGGCAGAGACCCATAGGGCTGCCAGCGAACCAGCTCGCCCTGCCCGACGGTCTCCGCCGAAGCAGCGGGATTTTCATAGTGGAGAGCGTGGGAATCGCGTCCCGAGAGAAGCGGACGCACCCGCAAGCGAAGTCCCGTGCCCCGCGTCGCGCGCCAGCGCAGGACGATCGCGGCATGGCCATGGGGAGCAAACAGTTCCTGCTCTATCGTGCTGCCGTCGGGTAGTTGCCAGGTCCAGATCGGCCAGGGAGAATAGGCGAATGCAATCAGCCGAGTCGCACCGTCAGGATGGACCACGTCGGGGATGTAGCGGTGGGTGCTGAGCGCCACGCTCCAGGGACCATCTGGTCCGTCGCCATCGACCCAGGCCTCGAGATCGCTGACCAGTGATGCGCGACCCGAAGGCGGCGTGACGGCCACAGTCAGCAGGCCGTGATACCGCCGGGTGCGCCAGCCGGCGACGGTTCCCATGGCGAAGCCACCGAGGCCATCGGCCTCGAGCCATTCAGACTCCAGACGTTCCGGCGGGAGCACGTCAGACCCAGCGCAGGGCTCGGCGCAGCAGCGTCGGAGCGTCATCCTCGAGAGCGAGGACCAGGAATTGAAATGCAGGAATGAGGCGTCGCATAAGGTTCTCCAGAGTCGGTTGCGGTTCGATCTTCTCACCTGCTTCAACGCCGCACCGACGCCGGAGGTTCCCGTCACCCGCCATCTTCGAAGCCCGGATAGAGCGTCATACCGCCATCCATATAGAGGGTGGAACCGGTGACTTAGTCCGCCTCATCGGAGACCAGCCAGACCGCGGCTCGCCCCAAGTCGTCCGGCTCACCGATCCGCTTATAGGGGATCGACATTGGAACGTCGTGGGGCCCGCACCGGTTCCGGCTGCCCATCAGCACCATCACATGGTCCTCAGCAATCCGGCCTGCATGCTGGTCTGCTCCCAGCGGGCCAGGATCCTGAGGACTCGTTCACGCTGCCGCCAGAAACGGACCGGAATCGCGGTAGTCTGCCTGGGTGGTACGGGTGTCGGCTTCATGATCTCCTCCAGCGGAAACCCTGGTCGCTGCTTGCTGTCGAGATATCAAGTGTGGGAGGGCTCAAATGGTTCCCGCTGAGCCTGCTGGCCAGGGGAATCGCCGGCAGGGAACTTCGACCGGGAGGCTGGCGTTCCATGGCATCGGAGGACTCACACGCTTCGTGGCCGTTTTTCACCAAATGGAGTGAACACATGAATTCGACGTCGCTCGGGCGGGGAGCTAACATCGCCAGCTGGGTCTTTCAACTCACCGCCGCCGTCATCCTGGGCCAGACTCTGTTCTTCAAGTTCACCGGCGCGCCCGAGTCGAAGTACATCTTCAGCACGCTCGGGGTCGAGCCTTGGGGCCGGATCGGGACCGGGATTCTGGAGCTGATCACGGTCGGACTGCTGCTCTACCCGAAGACGCCGGTGCTCGGCGCCATCCTGGCGATCGGCCTGATGGGTGGGGCCATCATGGCGCACCTGACCAGGCTCGGCATCGAGGTCCAGGGAGACCACGGGCTCCTGTTCAAGCTCGGGCTCACGGTCCTGTTCGCCGCCACGGTCGTGCTGGTGATCCGCCGACGGGAACTGCCGCTGGTTGGGGGACTGTTCTAGATGAGAGTCGCGGTGTTTGGCGGCACCGGCCGGGTCGGCCGGCGGCTGATTCAGTACGCGATGGAAGCCGGCGACACGGTGCGTGCCCTGGTGCGCGATCAGTCCAGTCCGGCGGTAGCCGGGCCCGGGCTCGAGTGGACGGTGGGCGATGTGGCCGACAGCACGGCGGTCCTTGCGACACTCGAAGGTGCGGAGGTCGTGCTGAGCGCGTTGGGTGGCGCAGGCCTCGCCAATCCCGGAATGACACTCTCCCACGGCATGCGGAACATCGTGCAAGGAATGGAGCAGATCGGTCTCCGCCGGGTGCTCGCCGTGGCTGGGTCGGGCGTTCTCGATGACGGCCGAGGCGGCCTTCGGGCCGATGCGGCGGATTTCCCAGCCATCTTTCTGAACATCACCCGCGAGCATCGGGGGACCTGGAACGCGCTCCGCGAAAGCCCCCTCGATTGGACGTTGGTTTGCTGCCCTGACCTGGTGGACGGTCGGCTCACGGGCAGCTTCCGCACGGCGGTGAGCCGATTGCCGGAAGGGGGTCGTTCGATCTCCGTGGAGGATGTTGCCGAGTTCATGTTAGGAGCGGCGCGACAGGGCGAATACCTCGGCCAGCGGGTGGGTTTGGCCTATTGAAACGGGTTAGTTCCGAGAGCGACGCCCGGATGGACCTCGGCTTGGCGTAAGGGTTTAGCGGCGCTACGTTGAACGACCTGGCGTGGTGGCAGAGTGGTTGAATGCACCGGTCTTGAAAACCGGCGAACCTGCAAGGGTTCCGTGAGTTCGAATCTCACCCACGCCGTGGAACTGGAAGAAAGGAGAAAGGAGAAAGGACTGAGGGCGATGGCGATAGGAGACTTGCAGTCCTCGGTCGGACTCGCGCTTGGGCAGGGGCGAATGATGCAGAATCACAAGATCAGTGGCGGCGGAGGCGTCCAGCTCCACCTCGCCGAGACGGGCAACTCCAAGGGCCGTCCAATTCTGTTCCTCCACGGCACCTCGCAGTGCTGGCTCACCTGGAGTAGGCAGCTCAACTCGGACCTGGCAAAGGATTACCGCCTGGTCGCGATGGACCTCCGCGGCCACGGCCTCTCCGACAAGCCACGGGAGGGCTACATCGACTCGCGACCCTGGGCCGATGATGTCAACGCGGCCATCGAGTCCCTGCATCTCGACCACCCTGTCCTCTGCGGTTCGTCCTACGGCCCCCTCGTCATCCTCGATTACCTGCGGCACTACGGCGAGGATAGGATCGCCGGAATCCATTTTGTCGGTGGGATCACCAAGCTCGGCAGCGACGAGGCGATGTCGGTGCTCACTCCCGCGTTTCTCGGCCTGGTATCGGGCCTCTTCGCCACGGACGTAGAGGAAAGCGTCCGCTGCCTCGCCCCATTCGTGAAGTTGTGCTTTTTCCAGGAGCCAGCGATCGAAGACCTGTACCTGATGCTGGGTTACAACCTCTCGGTCCCGCCTTACGTCAGACAGGCCATGTTCTCCCGCTCCTTCAGCAACGACGATCTGCTTCCGACCATCCGCAAGCCAGTGTTGATCACCCATGGCGCCGAGGACGCCATCGTCAAACCGACCATCGTCGACCAGCACAAGGCCGGCATGAGGCACGCTCAGATTCATATGATGGCGAACGCCGGGCACGCAGCCTTCTGGGACGACGCAGCCGGCTTCAACCAGCGCCTGCGGGCGTTTCGTGAGAGTTTATAGCCACGAAATGACCAAGCAACGTCCCACGCCGGTCGAGATCGCCTCACCACCGAGCCGCTTCAGCAAGTGGTGGGCGTTGCTCGCCGGGGTGGCCATCGCCGGTGTGGTGGTCATCGCCGCCACCGCGCTGCGCTCGAAGCCGGCGGGCGAGCAGCCGATCACGGCACAGCAGTTTCTTCCCACGGTTGAAAACAAGAACCGGCCGGCCAGCCCTGCGCCGGAGGGGATGGTGTGGATTCCTGGCGGCGAATTTTCCATGGGAGCGCAGGCACCGCCGCACATGGGCGACACGATCGGAATGCAGGCCACGGAAGATTCCCGCCCGGTGCATCGGGTCTACGTGGACGGCTTCTGGATGGATACCACCGAAGTGACCAACGAACAATTCGCGGCCTTCGTGAAAGCGACGGGCTACGTCACCCTGGCCGAGCGGACCCCACGGGCCGAGGATTTCCCCACGGCGCCGCCGGAGAATCTGGTGGCCGGTTCGGCGGTCTTCTCACCTCCGAGTCACCCGGTCCCGCTGGATGACAATTTCCAGTGGTGGGCATACGCCAAGGGGGCGAGTTGGCGCCACCCGCTCGGTCCGGAGAGCTCAATTATCGGGAAGGAGCGGTTTCCGGTGGTACAGGTCGCGTACGAGGACGCATTGGCCTATTCGAAATGGGCCGGAAAGCGCCTCCCCACCGAAGCTGAATGGGAGTTCGCCGCGCGTGGGGGCCTTACGGGAAAGGTCTATCCCTGGGGCGATGACTTTGCGGAGGGAGGCCAGTGGCTGGCCAACACCTATCAGGGCCATTTCCCCGATCACGACACCGGTGCAGACCACTTCCCCGGCGTCGCGCCCGTGGCGCAATTTCCCCCGAACGGATACGGGCTCTACGACATGGCCGGGAACGTCTGGGAGTGGGTGAGCGACTGGTATCGCCCGGACTACTATGCCGAGCTTGCCGCGGCCGGAACCGTCGCCCGGAACCCGCACGGCCCAGCCGACTCGTTCGATCCCAGCCACCCCGGCGAGCCGATGCGGGTCCATCGCGGCGGATCATTTCTTTGCACCGACCAGTATTGCTCGCGCTACATGGTCGGCACCCGTGGCAAGGGGGAGGTCACCACCGGCGCCAACCATCTCGGATTCCGCTGCGTCACTCCTCGGTGACGGCTGCCACTTCTCCCGCTTCTTCTAATTTCTTTTCATCTGCACCACTTAACTGTGAAGCACTCTGTGTTGATCGTCACCTTGATGATCTTGCCGGTGAACTTGTTGTCGCCCTGCTTGTAGTCGGGCGAGACGTTGGTCTCGGCGTCCTCGCCCACGTCCGCGCCCTCATCAGCTGAGAACATGAACGGCTGGGTCTTGGGAATGTGGCCTTCGATGGCCTTCTTTCCGTCGATGGTGATGATGGACTTGCCGCCGGTTCCCGGCTTGGCTTCGTCGGGGATGAACTCGTACACGATGGTGTGCTTGCCCGGCGCGAGGGCCGATGGCGCGGCGATGTTGGTGCGCTCGATGGCGAACCAGTTGTACTCGTGGTGCACCTTGCCGCCCTTCAGGTACAGGGTCCAGCCGCCGAAGTAGCCGGCCTGGGCCAGGATCACACCGCTGGCATTGGCATCCGTCACCTCGATCTCGGCGGTGATGGTGTGGTGTACGCCCTTCACGTTGATGAAGGCGTTCTCCGTCATGCCGGTCATGCCATCATACACCGTCAGTGAGGTGCGCCCGTTCATCAGGTCGGGCCTGCCGGCGATGGCCGGGTTGAAGCGCTCGACGCGGCGATCGTCGATCGGCAGCACGTTGTTCTTGATCGCCTCCTGAATGAAGGCCGCCTGCAACTCCTTCAATTTCTCGGGCTGTTGCGCGGCCAGGTTGTCCGCCTCGCTGAAATCCTTGTCCACGTTGTACAGTTCCCAGACATCCTCGGTCAGCGGTGGCAATTGAGCCGATCACCCAGGGGATCGAATGTCGCGTGCACGCGACCCATCCATCCTTGTAAATGCCGCGGTTGCCGAACATCTCGAAATACTGCGTGGTGTGGCGGTCCTTGGCCTTGGCGTCGTCAAACGAGTAGAGCATTGAAACGCCGTCCATCGGCCGCTGTTCGACGCCATTGACCGTCTTGGGTTCCGGAATCCTGGCCGCCTCGAGCACGGTCGGCGCGACGTCGATCACGTGGTGGAACTGCGAGCGGACTTCGCCCTTGGCCTTGATGCCCTTGGGCCAGTGCAGCACCATGCCGTTGCGCGTGCCGCCGAAGTGGCTGGCCACCTGCTTGGTCCATTGGAACGGGGTGTCGCCGGCCCAGGCCCAGCCGATGGCGAAGTGCGGGAAGGTTGTGGGGCCACCCCAGTCATCGATGTGGCCCATCATCTGGTCGGCCTTGCCGACGATCCCGTTCAGCGCCATCATCTCGTTGTAAGTGCCTTCCGGTCCGCCCTCGGCGCTCGCGCCGTTGTCGCCCACGATGTAAAAGAAGATGGTGTTGTCCAGCTCGCCGATCGATTCCAGTTGGTCCACCAGTCGTCCCACTTCATAATCGGTCTGCTCGGCAAACCCGGCGAAGGTCTCCATCTGGCGTTCGAAGAGCCGCTTCTGGTCGGCACTCATGTCATCCCAGGCGGGGATCTCCTTGGGTCGCGGCGTCAGCTTGGTGTCCGCAGGGATCACGCCCAATTTCTTCTGGCGGGCAAACGTCTCCTCGCGCAGCTTGTCCCAGCCGCCGGCGAACTGTCCCTTGTACTTGTCGATCCACTCCTTGGGCACGTGGTGCGGCGCGTGCGTGGCCCCGGTCGCGAAGTACATGTAGAAGGGTTTGTCGGGCGTGAGGGCCTGCTGCGCGCTCACCCAGTTGATCGCCTGATCAGTCATGTCGACCGTGAAATGATAGCCCGGCGTGTGCGGCGTCTCGATGCGCACCGTACCATCGAAGAGGCCCGGCGCCCACTGGTTGGTCTCGCCGCCGATGAAGCCGTAGAACTTGTCGAAGCCCGAGTGCGTGGGCCAACGATCGTAGGGACCCGACACGGAGACTTCCCAGGGCGGGGTCTCGTGGTACTTGCCGAAGGCCGCGGTGCTGTAACCGTTCAGGCGGAGGATCTCGGCTAGCGGCGTCACGCTCCCGGGGCGAATGCCGGTGTTGCCGGGGAAGGCCGTGGCCAATTCCATGATCGCTCCGGCATTGTTCACGTGGTGGTTGCGGCCGGTGAGCAGGGCCACGCGCGTGGGGCTGCACAGCGCGGTGGTGTGGAAGCGGTTGTACTTCAATCCACTCGCAGCCAGCTTCTCCAGCGTGGGCATGTGGATCGGCCCGCCGAAGGCGCTGCTGTGCCCGAAGCCGATGTCGTCGATCAGGACGATCACCACGTTGGGTGCGCCCGACGGCGCTTTGACCTCGAAGCGCGGCGGCGCCTTCGCGTTGCGCGCGTCGAGCTCGGTGATCGGCGTGACCTTCGGCTCAGGGATCGGCAGGACCGTGCGGTCGAGCCCGTCCGTTGCACCGAGGCTCGCTGTCGAGGCCCCGCCCTTGTGGTCCGTCGAACACGATGCAGCTGATATGGCCATTGCCGCGAGCGCGAGTGCGAGTGTCTGCTTCATTGGGTCTCCGTATCGGTCCATGCAACGACGATCATAGTTGTCGATCCCGAAGCTGCCGACCTTCTGGCTGGGCAGGAATTCCTTGAACATGGCGAGGAATGTCTCGACGTACTGTTGCGCCGGGGCGAGCAGGAACGTGTGCGCCGGCCGACGTAGATGTCGAGCGAATTGCAGGAGCAGCACTAGGGGATGCTACAACAAGCACTCGGCCTCAGGATGTGAACTACACTGGAATCAAGAGAACGGCAACCCCGAGCGCCGAACCAACCGTGGCCCCCTGCGAGTCAGTACTCGGTACTCGGTACACGGTACTTCAGTACCGCTACTTGACGAATCCGGGACCAACTCATAAACTCAGTCCTACAACTGAAGTGCTCGTGGTCATTTGCCGCCTATTGCAGCCACGTTAAACAAATGCTAAAAAGCGAGCGCCTGGCGGCCTTTTTTCCGCCGGGTCTTTTGTTTTGGGACCCTGGAGTCCTGCCATGCCCGAGACAGCCGCAGTCCCCTGTATTCCCCGGGTCGCCCCCGGATCCGGCGCCGAGACCCGCGCGGTACGCACCGGTATCGCGATAGACGGCCAGCACGGTGCGGTGATCCCGCCGATCTACCTCTCGTCCACCTACGCGTTCGCCGGGTTCAAGGACAAGCGGGCCTACGACTACACCCGCACCGCCAACCCGACCCGCGACGTGCTCGGCCTGGCCCTGGCTGAGCTCGAAGAGGGGGCGGGCGCGGTGGTGACGTCCACCGGGCTCTCGGCGGTGCTGCTGGTGGTGCAACTGCTCCGCCCGGAAGACCGGCTGGTGGCGCCGCACGACTGTTACGGCGGCACCCGTCGTCTGCTCGATTCGCTCGCCGAGCGTGGGCACTTCCAGGTGGAATACATCGACGAGAGTCAGCCGGAGGCGCTGACCGAAGCGCTGAGCCGGCCGACCCGGATGCTCTGGGTCGAGACGCCGAGCAATCCGTTGCTCCGCATCACCGATCTGCGGCTGGCGAAGACGCTGGCCACCCGCGCCAACGCGCTCCTGGTGGTGGACAACACCTTCCTCTCGCCTGCCCTGCAGCGCCCGCTCACGCTCGGTGCAGACATCGTGGTCCACTCGACGACCAAGTACCTGAACGGCCACAGCGACGTGGTGGGCGGTGCCGTCGTGGCGCGGGAACAAGCGCTCGCGGAGCAGCTGGCCTGGTGGGCCAATGTGATCGGGGTGACCGGTGCGCCGTTCGACAGCTATCTCACTCTGCGCGGCCTGCGGACGCTGCATCCCCGGATTCGCACCCATCTGGAGAACGCAGCCGCGGTTGCCGAGTTACTGGCCGGCGCATCCGGCCGTAGCCCGGGTGCACTATCCCGGCCTGGCCGATCATCCGGGACACGAGGTGGCCGCCCGTCAGCAGACCGGATTCGGCGCGATGGTGAGCTTCGAGCTGGAGGGTGGAGAGT
The DNA here is from genome assembly GCA_963788625.1 of uncultured Gemmatimonadales bacterium. Lineage (GTDB taxonomy): Bacteria > Gemmatimonadota > Gemmatimonadetes > Gemmatimonadales > GWC2-71-9 > DATBGE01. The sequence goes on from CAWBHB010000002.1 coordinate 546,368, forward strand.
CGGCGGTGGCGGCATTCCTCGACGGCCTGCGCTGCTTCACGCTGGCCGAATCGCTCGGCGGGGTGGAGTCGCTGGTCGCCCATCCCGCGACCATGACCCACGCCTCGATGACGCCGGAGCAGCAGGCCGCGGCGGGAATCACCGAGGGGCTGCTCCGGCTCTCGGTCGGGCATCGAGAGCCGTGACGATCTGCTGGAGGATCTTGCGGCGGCCCTGAGCCGGGTTGCGGCCCAGGCGCCGGCGCTGGTGGGTTAGTTGGTGGTGAGCGGCCCCATCTTGATCGACTTCGAAATTGCTGCCGGTCACATTCTTGAGGGTGTTGAGGTCGTCGTCGTCCCAGCGGGGATCGGACGCGCCCTGGAAGAACCAGTCGGAGCCGTTGTCGGCCACCATCATCCCGTAGGTCTTCATCGCCTGCAGGATCACCCGGGCCTGGGGCGGGAACCCCGACAGGTCGAAGCTCGCCTTGAGCCGCACCCGCATGCCCATCGGTGGGAGCGAGTCGTTGGTGCTCGAGCTGGCGAAGTGGGTCGCCGGCGCAAGATAGGCGTGGCGCGAGCGCCGGATGGTGAATCGTATCGCGTGCCGGATCACCCCTTCGGCCACCGCTTCGTCATAGCGCACCAGTCCCGGGAAAATCGGCAGTCCTGCGGCGTCGGCAGAAGTCCAGCCGGCGGGACGCAGCGCATTGGAGTTGAGGTCGAAGATGGCGCCGGAGCCCGCAGTCCAGCCGGAGCCGCCGGGATAGGCGGCATAGAGCTCGTACAGTTTCCAGTGGTCGCGATCGATGATCAGGATGTGGCGATCTCCCGTGCTCCCTGCCCCGCCCTCGATCGGTGGATTGGACGGGATCGGATAGGGCCCGGGATCGCTCTCGTCGTAGTAGTCGAAGGTGACGGCACTGGTAGCAGTCGTCCCGCTCACGACGACGTAGGGAATGCCGTAGGTCGGCTCGGTGCCGAAATCGGGATGCAGGCCCTTGGTCAGCCCGATGCTGGCGATGATCTTGGCGGAATTGGGATCCACCGGGAGCCCGTCAACCGGGGTGTTCCACGGATTGTCGTCGGGGAACGGCCGCTTGCCGTTGAGGCTGGCATTCACGCCCAGGTCGGGCACGCCCGGAGCGCCACCACCCCCACCGCCACCACCACCTCCCGTGCGGCTACCTGACGGATCGGTACCAGCAGCGCACGCCGCGAGGAGAACCAGCAGGACCAGCTTCGTGCTGTGACGCATGGCCGCCTCCCAAAAGGAGAGGAAGGAACGGCCCTTCAAGGCTGCAATGGGTATGCCCTGGGACTCATCCTAGCAAACGTCAAGCGGCATCACAGGTTCGAGCTGTCGAGGGATATCCGCAGCAGAGCGGTGCGCCGGGCGTTTCGCGGGGTGCAATGCCTTGTCGGGGCCCTGTGATGGGGCTAGAATCCTGCCCTCTGGAGTGGTGGCCGAGAGGCTGAAGGCGGCGGTTTGCTAAACCGTTATAGGGTTGAAAAGCCCTATCGAGGGTTCGAATCCCTCCCACTCCGTACTGCAGGGGTCAGGGGTCAGGGGTCAGGGGTCAGGTGTCAGGAGTGTCATTGCGAGGCCCCCTGAGTGAGCAGCGCGAGCGAAGGGGCCGTGGCAATCTCTTGCTTTCCCTTTCGAGGACCCGGCCTCGTGAACACGGACAGCGGGTGAGATTGCTTCGGTCGCTTCGCTCCCTCGCAATGACACACCTGACACCTGACCTAGCACCTGACACCTATGCCCCCCCGCGTCCGCTTCGCTCCCTCCCCCACCGGCTATCTCCACGTCGGCGGCGCCCGCACGGCGTTGTTCAATTGGCTGTTCGCCAGGAACACCGGCGGCACCTTCATCCTCCGGATCGAGGACACCGACAAGGAGCGGAGCACCGAGTCTCACACCCAGGTGATTCTCGACGGCCTCTCCTGGCTGGGGATTACCTGGGACGAGGGGCCTTTCTTCCAGGGCGGTTACGGCGACCGCCATCGGGCCGACGCCGAGGCGATGCTGGCGCGGGATCAGGCGTATCGGTGTTTCTGCACCAAGGAGGAGCTGGATGCGCAGCGCGCGCGGGCCGACAAGACCGGGACTCCCTTCCGCTATGATGGTCGCTGCGGCCGGTTGAGCAAGCAGGAGATTGAGGCCCGGCTCGCGGAAGGACGCGCGTTTAGCCTTCGGCTCCGGATGCCGGAGGAGGAGATCGCCTGGGACGACGCGGTGCACGAGCGGATCAGCTTTCAGGGTCGCGACCTCGACGACTTCATCATCCTGCGGAGCGACGGGAGCCCGATCTACAACCTCGCCGTGGTGTCGGACGACATCGCGATGAAGATCACCCACGTGATCCGGGGTGATGACCACATCTCCAACACCCCGAAGCAGATCGCGATCTACCGCGCCTTGGGTAAGCCGATCCCCACCTTCGCCCATGTGCCGATGATCCTGGGCGCCGACGGGAAGAAGCTCTCCAAGCGTCATGGCGCGACGGCGGTGGGCGACTATCGCAACCTGGGCATCCTGCCGCTCGCGATGCGCAACTTCCTCGCCCTCCTGGGTTGGTCGCCGGGTGGCGACCGGGAGATCCTGCCCGAGGCGGAGATGATCAAGCTCTTCTCCCTCGAGGGGATCCAGAAGAAGCCCGCGGTGTTCGATCTGACCAAGCTCGAGTGGATGAACGGTGAGTATCTCTCGCTGGTCCCGGTCGAGGACCTGCTGGGACCGGTGAAGCACCATCTGGACGAGCTGGGGGTGAAGTACGACGGGACAGCGTCTGCCCGCGCTGATCGACGCGGTCAAGGCGCGGTCGCGGACCCTGATCGACATCGCGAAACAGGTCGCGGTGCGCCTCGATGCGACCAAAGTCGTGCGGGATCCCAAGGGCACTCAGCTGGTCTCCAAGATGGGCGATGCCTTCTCCACGAATCTCTCGTCCGCCCTGTCCGCCCTGTCCGCCCTGTCCGGCGACGATTGGAGACCCGCCAATCTCGAGGCCACACTCAAGGGTCTGGCGGAACGCGAGGGAAAGAAACTGGGAGAGGTGATGCAGCCCATTCGCGTGGCGCTGACTGGTGGGACGGTCTCCGAGCCGGTGAACGAGCTGCTTGCAGTCGTGGGACGGGACGAAAGCCTCGCCCGACTCGAAGCGGCACGGAGGTAAGTGGGGCGGTCAGGTCGGACGGGGCGGTCAGAGCTGACGCGGCGGTCGGGTCGATCGGGGCGGGCGAGGCGGTCATTGGGATCGCGGCTTCTGTCCGCCCTGTCCGTCTCGTCCGCCCTGACCGTCTTGCCCACCCTGTCCGCCCTGCCCGCCCTGTTCTTTTTGTCCGCCCTGTTCGCCCCGTCCGCCCTGTCCGCCCAGACAGGAATTGTCCACGACCCCTTCCCCATCCGACTTCAGTTTCGTCGGCGACATCAACCTCGGCACCCGCACCCTGCCCGAGGGAATTCCGCCCGACAGCGGACGCCGGACCTTTGCCAAGGTCGATTCCCTCCTGAAGGGTGACTTGATCGTAGGAAACTTCGAAGGCGTTCTGTCCGATTCAGGCTACTCCTACAAGTGCGGCCCCCCGCCGGACACCACCGCGAGCGATTCCACTAGGCCAGCTAAGCCCGCGAAGAAGCCCGCGGCAGCGAAGAAGCCCGCGCCCCCGTCCAACTGCTACGCCTTCGCCACGCCGACCTGGCTGGCACCTCGGCTCAAGGATGCCGGGTTCACCCACCTGAATCTCGCCAACAATCACGCCAACGATTACGGCCTCGACGCGCGACTCAACACCGAGGATATCCTGCGCAACCTCGGCCTCACGACCTATGGACCGCTGGAGGAGATCGCCATCACGCCGGTATTCCGCGGCGAACGGATGACGCTGGTCGGATTGATCGGCTTCTCCACCTATCCCAACGCGTACAACCTGCTCGACATCAACCACAGTGCCGCGGTGGTGGATTCGCTGCGAGGCCTGGTGGACCTGCTCGTGGTGACTTTCCACGGTGGGACCGAGGGGAAGACGGCGGTGCGGACCGGGATGGGACCGGAGTTCCTCGCCAAGGAGCCCAGAGGAGATCTCCGGAAGTGGGCCCGAGCGGTGATCGATGCCGGAGCGGATGCCGTGGTGGGACACGGCCCCCACGTGCTCCGAGGCGTCGAGTTCTACAAGGGAAGGCCGATCTTCTATTCGCTGGGAAACTTCGCGACCTACAAGGGATTCAATCTGGCAGGACCACTGGGGATCACCGCGATACTGCAGCTGAGCCTGTCGGGCCAAGGAGAGTTCGAGGGCGCGCGCCTGGTACCCCTGGTTCAGATACCGGGCGAGGGCCCGGCGCCCGATTCAACCTCACAGGCGACCGCGCTGATCCGTCGAGTCACTGAGTTGGACTTCCCCGGCACCGGCGCCCGCCTCAAAACCGATGGAACCGTTATCTCCCCCTGAGCATCACACCAGCACGCCGGAGCGAAACCGCCAGATTCGCCGCAGCAGATCGTCGAGAATTCCCTGAGTCACGAAGTATTCCACCGCACCGGCGGTCGCCGCGGCGTCGGCACCCCAGAGACAGGCCCGCTTCAAGTCTCCCTCGAAATCGGCGTGCACGAAGAGCCGCTGATCCTGGGTCCAGACCGGCGGCAGCGTCTGCAGCAGCTGATCGCTCAGATTGTTCACCCCGGGCCCGCCGATCGCGATCGTCGGGTTGAGGTGGAAGATCCGATTCTCGAGGTACCACACGTCTCCCACCACCACAGCGCGGCGGAAGGCCTGACCGTCTCCCCGGCGATCCACTTCAGCCTTGAGCCGGTACGCCGTGGGGCGATCCCGTTCCTCGGCCCTGATATCGGAGCCGGTGACCAGGACGATCGTCTCTTCGGTGTCGACCAGTTTCATTGCTTGGGTTCTTCCTCCACCGCCAGGGAATCCGGGCTCTCCCGCTGGGCCCGCTCGAACTCCAGCTCCCGCTGCCTCTGCTCCCGGAGCTTCCGGATTGCTTCCTTGAAATCATCCATCGTCTGGGCCCGCTGCGCGGCACGACGGAGATCGTCGTAGATGATCCCATCGCGCTTGAACGCGTTCTGCTGATTGGTGGCCGCCGGAATCGGCAACAGCGCCAGCACCGCGGCCGGAATCTTGAGCCCGGCGATATAGATGTTCTTCGAATCCAGTCCGAACTTGAGGCCATCCACCTCTTTGGTCCAGTTGGGGAGCTCGGCATTCTCCGCCCCCGCCGCGTTTCCTACCGAATCGAGGAAGGCCTGGATGATCTGGGTGACGGCGCTGTCGACCAGCTCGGCATTGGTCTTCTCGAGCCGCTTGGCCAGTTCCTGGGGCGGAAGCGGCAGCGGGCGAACCCAGAGCCTGCCGTCTCCCAGGTCGGGGATCAGCCGCCCGTACCTGGCATGGGGCACGACGGTGTCGGGGCTGGTTGGCGTCTCCACCGGAGGCGTGGTCGGCGGTTCCTTCACCGGGAGTGGATTGGCCGGCGGCAGCGGCGCCTTCGATATCCCCTTGCCGATGAACGGCCGTGGTGCCGAGTAGGGCATGGGATAGGCGCGAACCTGATCCGGTTCCGGCGGCTGCAGGACGATCAGATGTTGCCGGGCAGGAATCTCCGGAAGCCGCCCTTCGATGACCACGAAGAGCAGCAGGCTGTGCACCGCCAAAGTGACGACGACAGCAATCCAGGAAAACTCCGACCTGCGCGGCAGCAGCATCGCTCTCCCAAGACCTATCGTACCGGGTTCTTGAGCACGCCCACTCCCGGAATCTCCACCTCCACTACGTCACCCGATTTCATCGCGGCCGTCCCGGCTGGTGTCCCGGTCGCGATCAGGTCGCCAGGCTCGATGGTCATGACTCGGCTGATGAACGAGACGAGCATCGGGATCGAGAAGGCCATCTCGGTCGCCCGCGCGCGCTGGCGCTCGACGCCATTGAGCCGGCCGATGATTTCCAGGGTCCGCCAGTCGGCGCCGTGAACCACCCGGGGTCCCACCGGACAGAAGGTGTCGAATCCCTTCGCCCGTCCCCATTGGCCATCCACCTTCTGGAGATCGCGCGCCGTAACGTCGTTGACACAGACAAAACCGAGCGGAGCAGCCTCCGCCTCCTCGACCGTCAGATTCCTGAGCCGAGCTCCGGCGACGATGCCGATCTCCGCCTCGAACTCGACCTGCTTCGACACCGAAGGCAGGACGATGGCGTCGCCGTCACCGATCAGGGACGACGGGGGCTTGAAGAAGAGAATGGGCTGGGCCGGCATCTCGTTACCCAGCTCCTGCGGCGTGCGCCCGATAGTTCCGGCCCACTCCGATGATCTTCGAGGGACGCACCCCGCTCATACACTGGCTCCGATCCCGTGACGGGCGAAAAAGTCCTCGATCCGGGTGCGGACCTCGCGCCACGGTCCGACCACTCGATCTGCGGGAGGGAGACCCCCGAGGACCAGCGAACCATACCGTTTGGTGAGCACCCGTCGGTCCAGCAACACCACGACACCGACATCCGTCCGCCTCCTGATCAGCCGCCCAAAGCCCTGCTTCAGCTTCAGTGCGGCGTGGGGCAGAAGGTAGTTCATGAAGCCATCTTCCCCCTGCTCTGCCAGTCGCTCGAGTCGCGCGGCGGTGAGCGGTTCGGAAGGTACCTTGAAAGGTAGCTTGGTCAGGACCAAGGCCCGGAGCGCGCGACCAGGAACGTCCACACCTTCCCAGAAGGAATCGGTGCCGAAGAGGATGGCCTGCCCGCTCTCCCGGAAGCGGCGGAGCAGCGCGTCCCGCGGCGCTTCACCTTGCACCAGCAGGGGCCACCGCTCGCCCATCATGTGACGGACTTCGCGCGCGACGCGGCGCAGAGCCGCGTGACTGGTGAACAGGACAAAGAGTCCCCCGTCCGAAGCCCAGGCCAGATCATGAACGACCTGAACCGCCGCGGCGGAGTGGCCCGGCTCGTCTTCCCGGGGATCGGGCACATCGTCGGGGATGCCGAACAGGCACTGAGCCCCGAAGTCGAACGGCGACGGCAGGATTTCCCTGGTGCTCACCAGGCTCGGCTCGCCGGAGAGGCCGAGGCGTGATTCCAGGAAGTTGAAATCACCGCCGGCCGCGAGCGTGGCACTGGTGAGGGCGACGGTGTCCACCCGTTCGAACAGCAGCTCGCGGAGAATCGGGGCCAGATCGAGGGGCACCGCGGCGAGCGAGACTTGCTGTCCCTTGGCGCCGGTGCGTTCCATCCAGCGAACCATCGGGGCGCCACCGGCAGCCGGACGCAGCGTGCGATTGAGTCCGTCCGAGGCGCCTTCCATCCGCCGTATGACGCCGCGGAGCTCCTGGAGCAACTGATCCCGCCGCTCCGAGGGACTGGCACCGGTGAGCCGATCCACAATGGTCTCGATCGCGTCACGGATGCCGCGAAAGGCACCCAGCGATGCCTCGAGATCAATCGTCAGTCCCTGAGACCAGACCGGATCGCTCGCGAAATCATCGCCGAGGCGGAGCACACCGCCCGGTTCCGACTCCAGTCGAGCGTGCAGGCGCAGGAGCAGCTCGTCGGTGGCGCGGCGCGCGTCGAAGAGAGCCGGCAGCAGCTTCCCGCGCAGCAGGTCGAGGCTCGCTCGGCTCAGGAGGTCACCCTGGAAGGTCAGCTCATGCGCGAGAGTGGGCAGCAACCCCTTGCCGTTCCGTTCCAGTCTGCCGAGGAGACGGCGCAGGCCTCGACTGCTGACCTGGATCCCCAGGTGAGAGGCGGCCACATCCTCCAGGTGGTGGGCCTCGTCGAGGATCAGGCGGCGATAGGGCGGTAGAACCGCGGCCTCGGTCCAGTTGTCCTGGACTTGCCGAACCGCGAGATCGGCGGAGAGCAGATGGTGATTCACCACCACGATGTCCGCTTCCGCGGCGGTGCGTCGCGCGCGAAACAGGAAGCAGGGTTCGAAGTGCGGGCACTGGAGCCGAGTGCACAAATCGGCTTCGGCGCTGACCTCGTCCCACACCTCGGGAGTCGGAGGCACGGCGAGATCGGCCAGGGTGCCATCGGCGGTGTGTCCGGCCCACTCCGCGAGGCTCCGAATCTCGTCGTACTTGTCGGGCTCCAGCAACGAGCGCTGGGCGGCAACCGCGGCGTGGAGTCGGGAGAGACAGAGATAGTTCCGCCATCCCTTGAGGAGTGCGAAGGTCGGTACGTGCTGTTCGGTGGAGAGCGCGTCTCTCAGGAGGGGCAGGTCCTTGCCGACCAGCTGTTCCTGCAGGTTGATCGTGTTGGTGCTCACTACGGTACGCTCACCATTCGCCGCCGCCCAGGCGAGGGCGGGAACCAGATAGGCGAACGACTTCCCCACCCCGGTGCCGGCCTCCAGCAGCACCACGCCGCCATCGTTATAGGCATCGGTGATGTACGCGGTCATGTCACGCTGACTGGGCCGGTCTTCGTACTGTCCCATGCAGTGGGCAACCGGGCCACGCTCTCCCAGTGTATTCACCACACCAAACGGATCGAGCCGCTGTCGCACCCGATCCTTGGGCACTTCGACCACGACATAGAGCTCGGTGGCGCTGTTGTTGATGATGCCGAAGCCCACCCCTCCGTCGTGCAGTCGAGCGGCAACGCTCAGGTCCGCAATGGAGGGTTCCAGCACACCGCTGGGATGATTGTGGAGCAGCATTTCCCCCCGTTGTGCCGAGCCTGGCAGCGCCAGCACCATCTCGACCGTCCCGCGGGCCACAGCACGGACCGCCGTGATTCCCCCATCGGGCCCGACTTGGGCGATGAACGAGACTTCCCGACCGCCGGCGGCGGCGATTTCGGTAGCGAGAGCGGCTTGGAGATGTTGGGGGATTCTCGACATTGTAGAGCAATTTAGTCGCCTTAAGCCGTCAGCCTTAGGCCGTATGCAAAGCGGAGGAACCTCGACGATGGTCAGTCCCCGCTTGAGTCATTGCGAGGCCCCGAAGGGGTCGAAGCAATCTCTCCCGGTGTCCTGCCAGACATGACGCCTCGGGTGTGTAGCGGACGGGGTAGCGGGTGAGATTGCTTCGGTCGCTTTGCTCCCTCGCAATGACAGAAGCATCTACAGCGTTCATGACTCCGGCTTATGGCTTAGGGTCTACGGCTTATGGCACTCAAACGTCACGTCTTGAGTTCCTTCTTCTTCGCAGCCGGGAACAACACGTTGTTGAGAATCAACCGATACCCCGGCGAGTGGGGATGGAGGGAGAGATCGGTGGCCGGGTCGCCGATCTGGTGCTGCGGGTCTTCGGGGTCGTGGCCGCCGTAAAAGGTCCAGGTGCCCTGGCCCAGCTCGCCATGGATGTATTTGACCCAGGCGGCGCCGGTCTCATCGGCCAGCACCGTTACCGCGGGCTTCAGGGTGCGCTTGGTGAATGACGTCGTGAGGCCGTAGAAGTCGGGGATGACGTCCCGGTGGTTCTGCACCAGCATCGTGGCGACCGGATCGATCTTGGCGCTGAAGCCGAACAACTTGAAGGCCCCCAGCGGCTGGCGCCGCTCCGGCGAATTGACCTGATGCCCATCGATGTCGGAGAACGACGGGACATTGGGACTCAACTCGAGCTGGGCGTTCTGGAAGGCGAGCGTCTGGCTCCAATCCATGTGACTCGCCGCGTCGGGCGCCATCGGGGTGCCGTCGGCGTAGGACGCCGCGATGTCGGTGTTGCCACTGGCCAGCGCCAGGTCGAGCGTTTCGGTCGCGGTGCACATGGCGAAGAGGAACCCGCCGCGGTCCACGAAGGCCCGGATCTCCTGCGCCACCGCGCGCTTCTCCGCCGGTACGTTGGGAAAGCCGAGTGCCTTGGCCGTCGCTTGATTGCGTTGCACCATGTCGGTGAGCCACGGCGCGCCGGAGTAGTTCAGGAAGAACTTGGAATACTGGCCGGTGAAGTCCTCATGGTGGAGGTGCAGCCAGTCGTACTTCTTGAGCGCCTTGGTGGCGACTTCCGGATCCCAGATCTTCTCGAAGCTGATCCCGGCGTAGTTGAGCACCATGGTGACCGCGTCGTCCCACGGCGAGGCGCCGGGTGTCACGTACACCGCCACCTTGGGTGGCTTCTCCAGCGGCACTGCGTCCATGTTCTCCTGCTGGATCTGGGCCCGGATCGAAAGCAGCCGGTATTCGTCGAGCGGTTCCAGCGTCACACCAGCAAGCGCCGCGTCCCGATCGGTGCCCACCTCACCGGGGACCAGGAACGACCCGCCGCGATAGTTGAGGAACCATTCCGCCCGGCTGCCCCGCTCGAGGACGCGATAGGTCACCCCGTACGCCTTGAGGTGATCCGACTGCACGTCGTCCATGGGGACCAGGTACCAGGGCGCGGCGGCTCGGCGTGGGAAGAGGGGAATCGAAGAGACCCACGCTCCTCCCGCCATGCCCGCCACGCCCGCCCTGCCCGTCGCTTTCAGGAAATCTCTGCGTTTCATGTCTTGGGCGTCGCTCCCCGCGCCTGATCCAGCAGCCGTCGCGCCTGGGGCACCAGCGCGCTGGTGGGATAATCCAGGATCATCCGCTCCAGCATTATGGCCGCTTCGGAATCGCGCTCCTGGTCCATCAACAGGCGGCCAAGCTCCAATGAGGCCGCGGCCGCCGTGGCGGGCGCATCCTTGACGATCGCGGCACGAAACAACTGCTCCGCGGCAACCGGCTGCTTCTGCGCCGCCTGAATCCGTCCGGCCAGGAGACGCAGCTCCGCGCCACCTCCGGTCGGAGGCAAATCCGCGGCCAGCTTCTCGAAAGCCGCGGCGGCGTGAACGCTGTCTCCCGCATCGAGCTTCGCGAACGCGGTGCCCAGGGCCGGAAGCGACTCGGCCTCGATCGGCTGCAGGACCGCGAGAAGCGAGGCGCGTTCGGTGGCCTGAGTCCGGGTACCGGCGAAGGGACCCGCGGCCCGGAATGCGTCGGATGCTCCCTTCAAATCGCCCCGGTAGAGTCGAATTCGCCCGACCGCCGCCATTCCCTCCACCGTGCTGTCCGTGGCGAGGAGGGCGAGCCCCCGATCGGGCGTCCCGGTCCGGCCATACCCCAACGCGATATCGCGTCTCAGTTGCTGGTACTCATCCACCGGCAGGACGCTGCGATACTCCTCCAACCGCTTGGACGCCTCGTCGAGCTTACCCTCGTCCACCAGGAGGCCGATCAGAGTCGCGGATGCACCGGCCGTCACGGTCGGCGCGTTGACCGGGTCTTCCGCGATCATCGTCAGCATCCGACGGGCGGAGGCGCGATCTCCAGCGCTGGCATAGGCCCGGGCTGCGTCGAGCCGGAAGCGAGCCTTCTGTGGTGCGCCGGCCCAGCGTTCGGCCAGCTCTTCCAGCGCCTTGCCCTGTGCCTTGTAGGCATCCGGCGTGGTCTGGGTCCGGGCTTGCTCCAGAAACTGCTGCAACGCGTCGATTGCCGGCGCCGAGGCTTCCGGCAGATTCTCCATGAGGGAGTTGAAGGCACCGAGCGGGTCTCCCCATCGGGCGCGCAGCGCGACCGCGAGGCGAGTCGCCTCGGGAGAGTCTTCCTTGTCGAGTTGCTTGAGGATGTCGTCGTGAGCCTTCCTCGGCGCCTCGGAGAGCGTGCTGATGGCCGACGGCCGATAGCCCGGCATCGTCTTCGTAGCGCGAGCCCACTCCCGTGCCGCGCCACTCCAATCCTCGTCCATGATCGCGAGCTGGGCGACTTCGGCGGCCAGGGCATCCGGCCGTCCGAGCTTCTCCCGACCCATGGTGTAGGCTTTTCTTGCCGTCGAGCGATCATGCCGGGCCAGCGCCGCGGCGCCCCATTCCCGGAACGGCGTCTCGTCACCCGGAGCGACCTTGGCCCACTGCTCGACGGCCGCCTGGAGACTGTCGAGCTGATTGGCGGCGGAATAGGCGCGGAGCGCGACACCGTATATCGGTGCCGCCTGGGGATTGGCCGCGAGTGCCGCACGCACCTGAGGAAGAATCTCAGGGAGTCGGTTAAGGGGGACGAGAGAGCGCTCCAGCCCCAGCAGGGCCGACACTTCTCCCGGCCTGGTCGCCAGGACCGAGCGGTACAGGTCCGCGGCCTGCGCGAAGCTACCGCGCCGCTCGAGATCGAAGGCGCGGGTGAGGGATTCGCCCTGAGCCCGCAGGCTTCCGGTCAGAAGGAGAGTGAGTATGACCAGCGTGAATGGCGAACGGCGAACGGTGAACGGTGAACGGGACAGGGTGAACGGTGAACGGCGAGCAGTGAACGGGGAACGGTGAACGGTGAACGGGCGGAACGAACCTGCGCTCTAGCGCGAGCCACGAGTGCGCCAGTTCACCATGCACGTTCCCCGTTCCCCGTTCCCCGTTCCCCGTTCACCGTTCACCGTTCACCGTTCCCCGCTTTCGCTCCCCCCTGCTCCGACAGCCTCCGGAAGTACTCCACCACCATCCGCCGCTCGCGACGGGACTCAGGTTCTGCATCGCCTCCCAGGAGGGGAGCCGCAGCGCCGCGTCGTTCCCCTGCAGCAGCGAGCGCAACGCCGGAGGCAGATGGACGCTGTCGTCTCCCGCCGTCGTACTCTGGCGCTCCTTGCGCTCGTCCTCATCCTGACCCTGAAGGGTGCGGCCCGCGTCCAGCATCCGGCGGAACAGGCGTTCCTGCCGCTCCACCGTCTGCCGATCGAGCCGTCCGGCCTCGAGCCGCCGAGCGAGGTCCTTTCCTTCGTCGGCCATCTCCGCGGTGCCGGGAAGGTTGCCGCCGGCGCGCATCCGCTCCAATCGCTCGGCCAGCGCGCGCTGCCGGGCGCCGAGTTGCCTGATCTGGTCCTGCAGTGCCCCGGTACCACCGGGCATCGGGAGCATCCCGCCCGCCTGCTGGCTCAGCTGGCCCTGCTGTGACGCCATTTGATTCATCTGTTCGAGCGCTTCGGCCAGCCCCGAGCCGGAGCCCGCCCCCTGCACCGCATTCTTGCTGCGCAGGAGATTGTATGAGGCGGCATTCAGCGCATCCACCGCTTCGCCGGTGCGGGCGGCGCCCTCCCGCGCGTTGGGCGCCGCATTGGCCAGAGCCTCGCGCGCGCGCCGCATCTGATCCTTGGCTGCGGCGAGAGCCACGGCGCTCTGCTGGGAGACCAGCGCATTCTTCCCGCTGATTTCCTTCACCTGTTCCAGCAGCTTGTCCACCCCTTCCTCCAGCGCGCCCTGCTCGGCCCGCACTTCGGCGGACGCATCGCCCCGGCGCAGCGACTCGTTCACCTCGAGCTCGCGCTCGGCCAGGCGGCTGGTCTCCGACAGGGAGCGGTCGAGCGCCTGCGCTACGTCGGCCTGCCACTGCTCCGCCAGGCTCTTGCGCTGTTCCTGCAGATCCTCACTCAACGGATCCAGCTCCTCCGAGGCTCGCTGTCCCTGCTGCCTGGCCTGGCTCCGTTGTCCCGCGGAAGCCGACTGTTTGGCCTGCTGCATGTGTTTGCCGGCCTGTGCCGCACGCTGGGCCATCTGCTGCATGGCCTCCTGCCGACCTTCCTGTGTCAGTTGCTCACCGGTCTTTTCCAGCGCCGCAGCGAGGGAATCTGCTCGCGCGGCGAGGGCGGCTTCTTCTGCGGCCGAGCGAGTGGAGTCTGCGGTCTCCACCTGCTGGGTCCACTGCTGCTGAGCCTGGGCCAGCTCCTTTGATTCCGCGGTGAGATTGGCCAGGTCTCCTTCCAGTGCTGCGCGACGGAACAGCTCCTTGCTCCGCTCCAGAGCCTCGCGCATCTCCTCCTGGGCCTTGGCCAGATCCTTCAGCGCCTCCTGGGTCCGCTCCGGATCGAGATCCTTGAGGGCCTTCTGCAGCTCCTCGAGCTGTTTCTTCAGCTCGGGCGTCATGGCGCGATCCAGCTGCTCCCGGATTTCCTCCAGCCGCTTCTGCCACTCCGGATCGGCCAGTCCCGCGGCCTGAGCGCTCTTCTCCAGCGACTCGATGGCGCTCTTCACCTCTTCCAGCTGTTTCTGGAGCTGCTCCTGCGAAGCGGCGACCGCCTCGGCCCGCTTCGCCGCCTCGAAGGAGAGCGACTCGTTGGTGTTTCCCGCGTCGGCATTGTCCTCCTGATTGCGAGGACGTTCCTGAGACAGGTCTTCGGTCTGGCGTTCCAGTTGACGACTCGCCGCGGCGAGACTGTCGATCCGTCCCGAGACCGATTCCGAGGCCTGCCGAGTCGCCTGCCGCACTTCACTCAGCGTGGGGAGCCGCAGGACAAACTCTTTGGAGCGGGCAGTATTGGGTGTCGGGGCGTTGTCGGCCGCGGTGACGAAGTAGCGAATCGTGTCGCCGGGGAGGAGCCCGCGCCGATTCAGATCCAGCTCGAAGCCGAGGATGGCGCGTTGCTGATCGGCCTGAGGAAGCGGGATGATCTCGGTCGCGGGTGGGTCGGCAAATCCCAGCCGGCTGATGCGCCGACTCTCGATGACGACGCTGCGGACTCCGTGATCATCTTGCGCATCCACCACGAGCGGCACGCGAAGCGACAGCGGCGCCACCGTGTCTATCCCAGGGACCGGCACCTCGACACGGGGAACGCTGTCGAGCACCGCGACGATGGCCATCCGGACCGTGTCTCCCGACAACGGCTGGCCCGACGAGGTGGCGAGATCCAGCGTGTAGCGACGGGTACCGCTCGGGGTGAAGACTCCGACGAACTTCGGGCCTTTGGTCGTGAGGGAAGCGTGGAATCCGCCCGAGGTCCAGCCGGCTTCGCTGAGATCCGCAGTCGCCTCGCCATGAGTCTCCAGACGAGTCCCGGCGGGAACGTAGACCGTGTCGCCATCGGTCGAGATCGGCTCGTCCTCGAGTCCCAGGTAGGACGGGTAGCGGGCGGTGACGGCGAGCCGGCCGAGGAATGCGGGAATCCGGATGTGGACCTGGAGCGTGTCGGAACCGCGTCCTCCGCTGGTGAGGCGAAGGAAGAGATCGGACTCGAGTGGTCCGATCGATTGGGTGGCCTGGCCCAGCGAATCGAGTTTGATCCCCTGCCCTCGCCACACTTCCCCGGGGGCACGGGTCCACAGGATGGCCTGGCGCCGACCCAGGGCCTGCATCGAAACGTCGATCGTTCCGCCTCGGTCGGCCACGTCCTGCGACAGGCTGATCCGAACCGGCGCCGTCGCCGCCGTCCATGCCGCGCGGGGCTGAAACAGCAGCGCCGCGGGACCATGAGTCGGGCCGGCCGACCACAGCAACGTCAATCCGGCGAGTACGGCACCGCCGCCCTGCATCGCGCGACGCTGGAAGCTCTGGTGATAAGGATGCAGTTCCTGCTCGGCGAGACTCTGGAGTGCCGCTGCGGAGCGCTGATCGGCCAGTTGGCGCAGATCCGAGCTGGTGCCGGCGACCGATTCCTCCAAGTGCCCGGTGAGCGAGCCACGCCGATGGCCCCGACCCTCGAGCCAGCCCGCCACCAATCGCGGAGTAAGTTCGCGGTGCTTCCGCCAACCGCGGCCCAGCATCGCGAGTGCCACACCACTCGCCGCGGCCCACGCCGTCAAAACCCAAGTCGGTTCCTGATACCAACCGAGCCGCGCCATCCAGGAAAGGAGGCCCAACACCACGAGCGCACCACCCACGCCGAACCCCAGCCAAGCCAGGCTGTCCAGCCGCTTGAGGGGCCGTGCGAGGCGATTCAGCGCGTGCGCGGTGGAAGAGCCGGTCATCCGCCGTACCCCACCGCGTAGGCGAACAGGTTCACTCCCATCCGCAGCGCCGCCTCGTGTTTCTCCGGAGGATCATGGTGCACCTCGAACTCCTCCCAACCGTCGCCCAGGTCGGTCTGGTAGGTGTAGTAGACCGCAAGCCGGCCATCGAGGAAGATGCCGAAGCCCTGGGCCGGCTTGCCATCGTGCTCATGAATCTTGGGGACCCCTTTGGGGAAATCGTAGATCAGGTGATAGATCGGGTGATTCAGCGGCACTTCGACCAGAGGATGATCGGGGAAGAGCCGGGCCAGTTCCCGCCGAATGGACTGGTCCATGCCGTAGTTGTCGTCGGCGTGAAGGAATCCGCCCTGACGGAGGTAGCGGCGCAGCCGTTCCAGATCCTGGTCGCTGAAGTGCACGTTGCCGTGCCCCGTCATATGGATGTACGGGACATCCCACAGATCGTCACTGCCCAGAGTGACGACCCGCTCCTTCAGGGATACCCGGAGCGAGGTCCGCGTCGCGATCGCGGCGAGAAGGTTGGGCAGACTCGACGGATTGGCGTACCAGTCGCCGCCGCCGTCGTAGTGCAGGCGCCCGATCGTCATGGTCCCCTGCATGCGTCCCGCCGGAGCCTGCGCTGCGAGCGAGGCGGTCGTTGCGAGCAGAAGCGCCAGAGCGCCGAGCCGCTCCCTCGTTCTGCTCGGGACAGGCTTTGCCGCCGAGCCGCCAAGCCGCCGAATCATGCCGCCTTTCACGGCGTCTCCATCACGATCCGGTAGGCCTCGTTCCGTGAGATCATCGTTTCCTTCATAAGCTGGTGCACCGCGGCCTTACGGGTGAGCCCTTCGGCGAGGAGTCGGACGGCGCGAGCCGCAACGTCGGTGGACGAGACCGGCTCGACCGACTTGCCGTTCCCTTCCAGAACCACTGTTACCTCTCCCCGGGGCGGAGTGTTCTCATAGTACGCGCGCACTTCGGTTGCGGTTCCTACTCTGAACTCCTCGTGCAGCTTGGTCAGCTCCCGCGCCACGACGACCTGCCGCTCGGGCTGCTGGGTCGCCAGGTCACTCAATAACTCGACCAGCCGGCTCGGCGCTTCGTAGAACACCACGGTCCATTCCGACGACAATGCCTCCTGCAAGAGGCGGGCGCGCTCCTTTCCCTTGCGAGGCACAAACCCGAGAAACAGGTAGCGATCCGCGGGGAGCCCGGCGGCAGACAGCGCAGTCCCGACGGCAGAAGGACCTGGCAGGGGGACGACAGGAAACCCGGCTTCGCGCACGACGGCGACCAGCTCTGCGCCGGGATCGCTGATGCCCGGTGTCCCCGCATCGGTCACCAGGGCGACCGAGCGGCCGTCGCCCAGGATCTCGAGCAGAGTCTGCTGCCGGCGCGCCGGAGAATGGGCGTGGAAACTGAGGACCTTGGGGTGGGCATCGAGATGCGCCAGCAGCCCCCGAACCCTCCGGGTATCCTCGGCGGCCACGACATCCACGGTGCGGAGCAGCTCGCGGGCCCGCAGTGTGAGGTCACCCAGATTGCCGAGCGGTGTCGCGACGACGTACAGCGTGGCGGCCATGGCTGAAAAGTAGTGGAAAGGGGGATGGACTGAGTGACCTAACCCCCTGACCCTCTTCCCTATTGGGAAGGGGGGACGGCGTCGATGAGTCTCGCTGATTTTGGTGAAGATGCTGTTAGTTCGAGCGAACGAAGATCTTCGCTCCGCGAATAGACGTCGGTGTTCGGTGATGTGCCTCGGACGAGTTCCCCCTTCCCAATAGGGAAGGGGGACAGGGGGTTAGGTAGAAACAAGAGGTGAGCAGGAAAGCCGGGTTCACTCAGGCCTCCTACCCACCTCGATTCCCCCACTCCCTACTCCCTACTCCCTACTCCCTTACTCAGTCCTCAGTCCTCTTCACTCGTTACTTGCGCGCCGTCTCCCCGCTATGTTGCTGAATCTTTCCGGTGAGCACGTTCTTGATGCTGGACGGGTGGCCGCCCACCACGGTGTCCACGTGCTTGCCGTTCACGAAGAACAGGATGCTGGGGATCGACCGGACGTTGAACCGGATCGCGGTCCGCTGGTTGGCATCGGTGTCCAACTTGGCGATCTTCACCTTGCCGACCAGCTCGTCGGCCAGCTGATCGATGGCCGGCGCGATGGCAACACAGGGTCCGCACCACGCGGCCCAGAAGTCCACCAGGGTGAGGCCCTCGGACTGCTCCACCTGGGCGTTGAACGAGTCGTCGGTTACATGCGTAACGTTGCTACTCGACATTCGTTATGATCCTTTCCAATACCGGATACTTGCGCCCGCCCCTTAGGCCGGACGCGCCGTGTGATATCCTCCCCGGGAGGCTCCCCTGACTTCCATACCCAGGATCGCCCATGTCGGCATCGCGGTGGAGGACATCACCGCAGCCCTTACCTTTTATACCGAAGTCCTTGGCCTGGCCCCCGGCCGCCCCGAAATGTCCGATGGGGCGATGATCGTTTCGCTGCACTTCGGCGACACCGAGGTCGAGCTCCTGGAGCCCCGCACCCCCGATAGTCCCGTCGCCCGATTCCTGGCCAAGCGTGGTCCCGGCATCCATCACATCTGCTACCGGGTCCCTGATCTCGACGAAGCCCTCGACTCCTGCCGCCGCGCTGGTTACCAGCTGGTGGATCAGCAGCCCCGACCGGGAGTGGGTGGGCGCCGCGTCGCGTTCCTCCACCCCAAGAGCACCTCCGGGATCCTGATCGAGCTCACCGACTGATCAGGGCTTCGGCTCCTCGGGCACCGACGGCTCACAGGGTCGCACCGGAGTTCCGGCGAGGTTCAGATCAATCTGATTTACGATCCAGTCCTTGCCGGTGTTGACCACCGTGAACGGCACCGACTTGGTGCATTCGCCCCGGTTCAGGTCCACCGTCACCAGCTGTCGCGTCGCATCATCCATGACCGGGTCGACCCGGATGATCCGATACGACGCGCCCCGCAGGTACAGCTGGGTGATGATCATCCGGCGCTCGTAATCGTCTGGCTTCCTGGTCTCCGCGGCCGACCCCTTGGCCGTCCCCCAGAGCTGGGCCATCCGGCTGATATTGCTGTCGGCGACCGCCTGCATGAAGTTCTGGACCGCTGTCTCCGGGTTGGCGCCCGTGCTGGCGGGTCCCGGAGACGCCGCGCTGCCACCGCCGCCGCATCCTACGACTAGCGTCATCAGGCAGGCGAATACTGGCGATCTCCTCACGCGGGCGCGCTCCGAAAAAGAGTGGCGCAAGTTAAACAGGCACGTGGTCCCAATCAACCGTCGTGGGTCTTTACATCATCAACTGTCATGCGTCTTTACATCAACGTCGATCACGTCGCGACCCTGCGCGAAGCGCGCAAGACCGACGAACCGGACCCGGTCGCGGCCGCCGCGCTCTGCGAAGCTGCTGGCGCCGATGGCATTACGGCCCACTTGCGGGAAGACCGGCGCCACATGCAGGACGCCGACCTCGAACGCCTGGCCCGCTCGGTCCGCACCGTCCTCAACTTCGAGCTGGCCTCGAGCCCGGAGATCGTGGGCCTGGCCTGCCGACTCGCACCCTTCCAGGCGACGCTGGTGCCGGAACGCCGGGAAGAGATCACCACCGAGGGCGGCCTCGACCTCTCCCGAAACGACCCCCGATTTGATCGAGGCCATCGATCGGCTGAGTGGCGCCGGCTGCCGCGTGAGCCTCTTCATCGACCCGACCCGCGAGAGCTATCGACCGGGCCAGGGAACTCGGCGTTCCCGCCATCGAGCTGCATACCGGTCGCTACGCCCACACCTGGCGCAAGGGCCCCGCGGCGCTGGAGCAGCTCAAGGACGCGGCGCGCCACGGCGCCGGAATCGGACTTGCTGTGCATGCCGGTCACGGCCTCACCTACCTTAACGTCGCGCCGGTCGCGGCGGTTCAGTCGATCGAGGAACTCAACATCGGGCACAGCATCATGAGTCGAGCGATCCTCACCGGGATGCATGAGGCGGTAAGCGAGATGCGCCGGCTGGTCCCGCGAACCGGTCCGCCGAATTGACCGAAGCGATGGAGATTCCTAGACTTAGGGTGTTTCTCCCACGCCTTGATCAGAGCCTGAGCCTTTACCCGAGGCCGCGATGACGCAGCCGCTCGGTATTGACGACTTCTTTTCGCACGAAGCCGGCGAGTATCTCGAGCGGCTTGGCGTCCTGGTGTCCGGTGGCACGGCACCGCGGCCCGATGAACTGGTGCGCTATGCGAGAGCGCTTCGAGGCAGCGCGCTCATGGCGAATCAGCATCTCATCGCGCGCGCGTCGAGCGGCCTCGAGCAGGTGGTCCGCTCCTATCGGGATGGGCGACGGCCCTGGGATATGGAAACGGCGACGCTGGTCGCCGCGGCAGTGGACGAGCTGCGCGACCTGGTTCACCATGTCACCAAGTGGACGCCGGACGACAGCGGTCGCGCGGAGCGGCTCGCGATGCGACTCGAGGCGATGGCCGGGCCGGGCTCGGGTGGCATCAGTGGAGTGAGCGAAGCGGGAGTCCGGGTCTTCCTGGCCCGCGAAGCAGCGACGGTCGCGAGCGCACTCGATCAGGCCGCGCGGGCGCTGCGCGGTTCGCCTTCAGGGCACGAACCGATGCAGCCCGTGCTGCGCCGGATGCAGCCGCTCCGCGGGCTCGCCGCCCTCTCCGATTTCCCTCCTCTCGCCGAAATCCTCGATGGCGTCGAGCGCAGCAGCAACGCGCTGAGCGGAAGCGCGGGAAACCTGCTCGGCGATCTGCTCGCCGCCGCGGCGCAAGCCTTGGCTCGCGCCGCGCGCGACGTAGCGGAACAGGGCAAGCCCGATCCCGAGGCCACCGAGTGCCGGGAGTTCGCCGCACTCTTGCTCAAGGCCGAGCCGCCGCATGCCGCGGTGGTCCCGATCGAGAGCCTTTTCCACGATGGAGAGCCGGGTGTGGTGAGCCGGGGGACGGCGCCGCAGGTCACACCGCAGAGTCGAGATGATCGCGGCGGAGCTGGTGAGCCGGGGCGAGCATCTTTGCCAGGCAGCGGACGAGTTGGAGCGGGCGAGATCGCCAACCATGCAGAGCCTCCGGCTGCATTCGCTCTCCGGTGTGCTCCAGATCCTGAGTCATGATGTAAGCGAGCATGCGTTGGCGCGCGCGCTGGACACCTTCTCGACCGCGACCCGCAACGCGATCGCCGATGGGAGCGCCGCGTCCCAGCATCGCGGGTTCGCCGCGATTCTTCGCCAGATCGGCTCCAAGTTGCGCGGTGTCAGCGAAGCCGGCGGCAGCAGCGGGCTGGCTGAGGCTGTGGCCGCACTGGCGCAAGACGTGCGCGACATCGGCCTGCCCGCTGCCGCAGCTCCGTCGCCTGTCGCCTCGTCGCCCGTCGTCCCTGTCGCCCCGTCGCCCGTCACCTCCGCGGAAGCCGTCGTCCCCATCGAGGCCCTCGCTCCCGACGGCGAAGAAGCCCCGGCGGCGGAAGCGCCCGGATGCTCGCGAGTCTGCTGTGTACCAGCGGCTGATCGCGGAGAATGGGCTCGACGGAGCATCGATCGAGGAGTTGATCAAGCGTCCCACCGGCCGCGTCGCGCGGGCACCCGAGGAGCCAGCCGTGGTGGACATCACGGCGCTGACCTACCGAGGCCGCAGTGCCCTCACCCGCGCCGCCGCGGTGCGACTGGAGATCCGGGAGGCCATGGCGTCTCACGCTGCCGGCGCCGTCTTACGACCCCTCGTCGAGGAACTGCTCGACCTCGTGGATCTCGCCCAGGTCGAGTAGTCGCACTTGTCGTCCCCGCCTGTCACCCAACGCCCGCCCGTCTGGCAGGCTCTCCTCGGTATCGTCGTTTCGGCGACGCTGCTGTGGTGGTCCCTCAAGGACGTGAACTTCGCCGAGGTCCTCCTTCACTTGCGGGAGGCTCGGCTCTTTCCGATCATCGCGGGCGTCGTCCTGGCGACGCTCACTTTCGTGCTTCGCATCTTCCGCTGGCAGCTTCTGCTCCGAGCGCCGAAGACGGGAGCCGGCTTCCACCGGGTCCCCTCTGGCACGCCATCGCGATGGGCTTCATGGCGAACAACGTGCTGCCACTCCGGATCGGAGAAGTGGTGCGGACCTTCGCGGCCACCCGTCTCGCCGGCGTGCGCTTCACTGCCGCCCTGAGTTCGATCGCGGTCGAGCGGATGTTCGATGCGCTCACCGTCGGATTCTTTCTCGGCCTGGGACTGCTGCTGGCGGGCCTGCCGGCTGACGCGGAAGTCGGCGGCGTTCACATGGGCCGGCTCGCGACCCTCGTGGGGATCGCCGCGGTGGCCGGCCTCGCTCTCGGCCGGAGCCGTCGTGGCCTTTCCCCGGGCCGCCGAAGCCACGATCCGAAAGCTGGTTCCCTTCAAGGGACTGGCCGACCGGCTGGTGACCATCATCGAAGGCATCCGCCAGGGACTCTCGGCGCTGCAGTCACCGGTGCGAATCGTGGGCGTGATCCTCTGGTCGCTCACCATCTGGGGGCTCAGCGCCCTTTCCTTCTATGTGATGTTCGCGGCCTTCGGCATCGACGTCAGTTTCGCCGGCGCCCTGCTGATGCAGAGTCTCATCATGTTCGGCATCGCGGTTCCCTCGACGCCGGGATACGTCGGCGTGTTCGAGGCGCCGATCATCGCGGTCCTCGGGCTCTACCATGTTGACGCCAGCCTGGCCGCCACCTACGCCTTCACCTACCACATCACCACCTTCATCCCCATCACCCTGCTCGGCGCCTGGTCGGTGGTCCGGACCAACATCGGGCTGCGCGATCTCCGGAGATCACCGGGGTGAGCACCACGGTGGAGCTGTCGGCACACGCCAAGGTGAACCTGCTGTTGCGCGTGCTCGCCCGGGAAGCCGACGGTTATCACAACCTGGAGACCCTGTTCTGCAAGATCAGTCTGGCCGATACGCTACGCGCTGAGCGGATCGAGGGGGGATCGGTTGCGCTCGAGGTGACCGGGGCCGATACCGGACCGGCGGAGCAGAATCTCGCAGTTCGCGCCGCCCAGCTGGTGCTCGAGGCGACGGGACGGAAGTTCGGAGTTCGCCTTACCCTGACCAAACGGATCCCGGTCAGGGCAGGCCTGGGCGGTGGCTCGAGTGATGGAGCCGCGGCCCTGTTGGCGGTGAACCAGCTCGCGGGAGAGGCGGTTCCCCGTCACGAGCTGCTCCAGTTCGCGGCCAAGCTCGGCAGCGACGTGCCGTTCTTCGTCTCCGGTGGCGAACTCGCGCTGGCTTGGGGCCGCGGCGAGCGGATGCTGCGACTGCCGCCGCTTCCCCCGGCGCCGGCAGTGCTCCTGATACCCAAGGTGGGCGTCTCGACCGCCGAGGCCTATCGCTGGGTCGATGCGGCGCACCATGATACAGGGCGACGGGGCGCCATCGCGCTCGACCACGACAGCCTCTCCAGCTGGGGCAACATCGGCCGCCTGGCCGGGAATGACTTCGAATCGGCCGTCTTCGGCCATCACCCGGAGATCCGGCAGGGCTTCGAGGCCCTGGCCCGGACCCATCCCCTGGTCTGCCGGATGAGCGGCTCGGGTTCGGCGCTGTTTGCGGTGTATCGGAGTGCGGGAGTGAGGGATGATGCGGTCATGATGCTGGGGAGGAAATTTGGGGAGGTGGTGCCAATATCGGTTGGGGGTGCGGAGTAGGGGGGAAGAGGGAGAAGGGAGACGGGAGACGGGAGACGGGGTGTCAGTCCGAGCGGAGCGAGGAATCCCGATGCCGCCCTGGCCGGGACTCGTACACATCTGGATTCCTCGCTCCGCTCGGAATGACAGTTCCGTTGACTCCTCTTCAAGTCCAACACCCGCCCCCCGCCCGCCCTGTCCGCCGCGACCGTCCTAATTCACCACCGCGTGATCCACCGCGTACTTCAGCATGTTCAGCAGGTTATCCCTCGGATCGAAGTCGGGCCGGTCCCGGTAATACAGGATCGTGGTCCCGGGGCGGACTTTGCGATTGTGCCGTTCGATCAGGTCGAAGCCCACCACTTGCAGGATGCCCCGCCGCTGGAGCAGGCCGTACTCGTTCGGAGCCATGTCGAGTCGTAACACGCCATCCACGGCCTGCTCCAGGTCCCGCTCAAACTGAACGCTCTCCCGATACGCATCCAAGGCCTCGGCGACCAGGGCATCGAGTTTCTTCTGGAACCGCTCCTCGATCTGCTGCTGGGTGGGAGGCATGCCAAGCTCGGCCTCCAGCTCGACCCGGGCCTCCTCATGGAGTGCGACCCCCTGGTCATTGGTGATCTGGGTGCGGGTCGCTCGCTTGAAATTGTCTTCGACGATACGAATCTGCTCCTTGACCTCGAGTGGGCTGATGCAAAGCATGCGAAAGATCTTGTGGTCGTCGAGGTGCACCTTCTTGGGCAGGAGATCCTGCCGGCCGATCAGCTTCTTCGCATCCAACCGGGCCACGATTTCGTCGTCGGTCAGCCCGAAGAGGATAGGGTCGGTCGCATTCTGGACCCAGGTCAGCCGGTCGGTGGCGGAAAACACCCGTGATTGATCCAGGGTGGTCCGGTGGCGGGCCTCATCCCGCACCCGATATTCGTAGCGCTCGATCTCGAACAGGCTGTTGCGCACTTCGGTACGCAGCACCACGTGGTCAACCGGTTCCGTCTGCTTGTCCAGCGCCGCCCGGCCGCTAAATGCAATCCCTCGGCCGTTGACGATCCAGTCGTCTACCCGAGCCACTACCTGATGCTTGGTGAGGTAGAACGGGTCCCAGCGGAGCAGCTCCAGCGGCACCCGGACGGGCAGCGACTCCAGGAATCGGGAGAGCTGTTGTTGCTGGTCCTCATCGACCAGCTCATCGTCCACGATTTCGGTCGCCACTGCATAGCCGATCAAGCCCACGAATCCCAGCACCAGGAACGACAGGATCGCCGCCAGGTCCGAGCTCAAGTCGGTCCGGTGCGACCAGGTGATCACGCCGTCTTCGAAGTTGGGAACCAGCGTCAGGGTGAAGGTGAAATCCGGATCGAAGAAGTTGTCCACGAAGTACTCGCCCCGGATCTTCACGCTGATTTCGCCGGTGAGCTGTCCGGTCTGGGGATTGATCCCGGGACCGATCGTGATGCTGAACAGCTTGCCGATCTGCTCGCTCTCGGGGTTGAACATCTCGCGACGCAACGGGAAGTGAAACTCCCCGCTTCCGTCGTTCTTCGGCTCGGCGAAGAGGAACTTCTGGTGCGCCGAGAGATCGCTGAACAAGCCATCGCGCACGGCAAAGGCGACGTCCTGCCCTTCGTCGAGGAAGTTCATCCCCTGGAAGATGTCTCCCCGGTCCGGCAGGAAGCTGGTCGGCTCCGGACCGTTGCGGAGCCGCAAGTTCAGGTAGCAGCCGATGGCGACGGGCCCGCCGTCCAGTGAGGGAAGCTGGCGCAACGCGACCGACGCTACGTCGCTGCCGGCGCCAATGAAGGGCAGCGGCACATCGCGATCGACCTGGTCCTGCACCTGGGCCAGCAGCTCGGCCTCGGTCATCCCGGCGGCGGCCAGGGCGGCCTGGAGGCCGGGGGTCAGCTCGATCGCCAGGACTGCGATACGGAGCCGATGGTTGGTCTCGTTGCCCTGCGAATCCGTGTCATGGATCAGCCCGAAGCTGGCGAAGGCCGAGAGGAACTGGCCGGAGACCAGGACTTCGACGTCCACCCTGACGTTGGCGCCGGAGGGGTGACCAAAGATCAGCTCGGTCTTGAAGGAATCATCGGAAGCCGTCAGCGGTACCGCGTCGGGATGAGGCTCGTACAGCCGGTCTATGTCGCCTGGCTGAAAGACATCAATTGATCCTGTCTGCGTCGGCACCTTGAGCGGAAAGGACCCGGTTTCCGTGAAGGAAAGCAGCATGTAGGCGATGTAACGTCCGCCGATCAGCAGCTCGATATCGAAGCCCGAATTCACCAGCGACTGGTCCATAACTAACTCCTTGACACCGATGCAGATGCATCTGTTTTGGATGAGACACGCATACCCTCTGTGTCTCTCTACATCGGAAAGTCGCCGAAAACGCCGACAGCCCCTCCGCGACTCAAGTCGCGGCTCGGCAAGCCGTAGCTGCGCTACGGGATCGTCCAGACGCACGCGTCGCGGAGCGACGCTCTGCCGAGTCGCGATTTCAATCGCGTGACGAAGGGGCCTGGATTCCCTCCAAGCCAGGACCTGACCCCCTGTCCCCCTTCCTATCCAGCCCCTCGCTGCGCTCGGGGCGACTTCGTCGCCTATTGGGAAGGGGGGACGCGATCGACACATCCAACGGAGTCTTCCACACGCACGCGTCGCGGAGCGACGCTCTGCCGAGTCGCGACTTCAATCGCGTGACGACCTAGTCGGCCGACAAGCCCGCAACCCATTGATCCCTCGCCCCCGCGACTGAAGTCGCGGCTCGGCAGACCGTGGCTGCGCCACGGACGTTTCCCTTCCCCCTTCCCCGTTCCCTGTTCCCTATTCCCTATTCCCTATTCCCGCTTTCCCACCTCCCACCTCTCACGTCCTGACGTCCTCACGTCCCACGTCCCACGTCCTCACGCCATACGTCCTAGTCCGCTGCCAACGCCCTCAACACATCGATCCTTGCCGCCCTCCTCCCCGGTAGCCAGCTCGCCACGAGCGCCGTCCCCAGCAGGATGGCGCTGACGAGAGCGAGGAGTGCCGGGCTGCCCGGCTTCACCCCAAACATCACATGCGACATGAGGCCGCCCGCGAGCCAGGCGCCGATCGAGCCGACGACAATCCCGATCCCGGCGAGCCGCAGCGTGCGCGCGAGCATCAATCGGATGATACCGAACGGGGTTGCACCGAGGGCCATGCGGACTCCGATCTCTCGGCGCCGCTGCTCCACGGCATAGGCCGCGACCCCGTAGACGCCGAGCATCGTCAGCAAGAGGGCGATCAAGGTGAAGGCGGCGAGCAGTCCCACGCTGAAGCGCCGCGGTGCGATCGCCGCGTCCACGTACGCCCGCAAGTCGGTCAGGAGCGCCGAGCCCACGGTAGGATCTACTTCGCGCAACAATTTCAGGAATGCCGGCTCGAAGGCAGACGGGTCGCTCCGGAGTCGCACCGCCCAGAACTGGGTGGCGACAGCCAATGACGCCGCGTCGGGATGGATCTGACTCAATGCGATGAACACCTGGGGAGCGATGGGTCCCTCTAGGTCCAGCTCGCGCAGGTCGTCCACCACGCCCACGATCGTCACCACCCTCGGCCCGGTGTTGTTGTCGTCGATCTGGAGCTCCCTCCCCACTGCCCCGCTCGCTCCGAAGTACTTGTCGGCGAGGGTGCGATTCACCACCGCAACCGGCGGCGCCGTGCCGTCGTCCTGGTCCAGGATCAGCCGCCCGGCAATTCGGCGCGCGGCGATGGCCTCGAGGTACCCGTGGGAGACCGCGCGATAGGTCGCCGAGGGCCAGTCTCGACGCAGGGTGGGCGCGCCGATGGCCGGAGCGAAGGGAACCGAGGCCATCCAGCCGCTGAGCGGCGAGCTGGAAACCCCGCCGGCGACCACTACACCGGGCGAAGCGTTGAGTGCCGTGCCGAAGGCACGAGAGAAGCGGGCGAGGTCGGCCGGCGTCTGGTACTGTTTCGGCGGCAGCGACACTCGGCCGATGAACACAGAATCGGGACGATATCCCAGCTCGACTCGCTGGAGACCGACGAGGCTCTGGAGCAGCGCTGCCGTTGCCGCCGTGATGATCAGGGCGAGGGCGACTTCGGCGACCACGAACGACGAGCGCAACCTCGCCTGGGCCGGCGAAGTGCCTCCGGATCGGCCCAGGCCCTGGAGCACGACCTGGGGTGACGCGGTGCGCGCGATGAGAATCGAGACCAGGCTGAAGAGCAGCACCGCGATCGCACAGACTGCGAAGACGAGCCCGATGACCGGGAGGCCGAGTCGCGCTTCTTCGATGCGCGGCGCAATGCCGCCGAGGTGGGAGGCTCCATACGAGATGGCGAGGTGGGCGAGCCAGGTGCCGATGGCGCCGGCAGCCGCAGCGAGCAGCGCGCCTTCGATCAAGAATTGAAGGGCGATTCGCGGGCTCGAAGCACCCAATGCGAGGCGGATCGCGGTCTCGCCCTGTCGTCCGACAGCACGGGCCAGGAGCAGGTTGAGCACATTGGCCAGGGCTACCGCAATCATGAGTGACACGGAGGCCAGCAGAATGACCAGCGTCGGCTTGAGCGTCGTCGCGAGATGCTCCTGCAGCGGGATCACCCTCACGCCGGTCTTCGCTGCGTATTCAGTCGGGAATTTCTCCTTGAGCCGGGCGGCGAGGGTGTTCAGTTCACGATCCGCGCCCGTTGCCGAGATCGGCGGCAGCACTCGGCCGAAGACCCGGATGAAGTTGACCGAGTTGCGCTCATGGCGACGCGGATCGCTCTCCGGATCGAGCGGCACCACTGCATCGACGTCACGCACCGGGAGCGGGAAGAACCGCGGCAGGATGCCGACGATGGTGTAGCGCTCACCGCTCACCAGCAGGGTCCTTCCGATGATTCCCGGATTGCCGCCAAACTCACGACGCCAGTAGCCGAAACCGAGCATCAGAACCCGCGGAGCTCCCGGCTGGTCATCGCTCGCCGTGAGCAAGCGGCCCAGGCTCGGTGTAGCACCGAGGATCGCGAGGGCGTTGGCCGACATGCTGAGACCCTGGAGCCGAACCGCGCCGGATTGGCTCTCGAGAATACCGCTCCAACTCGTGTAGCCCCCGATCCGAACCGATCTCGCCTGCGCCCGGTAGTCCATGAACTCCGGGAGCGAGAACGGCCGGTCAGGACGGTCGGGCGAAACCGAGGAGATCCACACCAATTGCTCCGGGCGGTCGTACGGAAGTCCCCGGATCAGGACCACATCGGCGACGGAGTAGACCGCGGCCACCGCGCCAATACAGATCGCGAGCGTCGCCACGATGAAGCAGGAGACGAGAGGAGAACGCCGCAGCGAACGCACGGCGTAGCGGAATTCCTTGGGAATCGAGGGCATCGGAGCCTCCCGGCTAGGTCCGTTGCGCGCCGGCGGCGCGATCGGCGAGCTGCCGCAGGATGGTGATGGCCGCCTCTCGCCCACTCGGTGAGTAGGAGGCGAGCAGCCGGGCGTTGTCCTCCACGATGGCGCGACGGAGCCGCTCGTAACGCCGCTTCCCTTCCGCCGAGGCGATGATCTCCTTGGCCCGTCGGTCGTGCTCGGGGCGCGACCACTCGACCAGGCCATGTCTCGTCATCCCCGAGACCACTCGGCTGGTGGTGCTCTTGTCGAGCCGCAGGGCCTGGGCAAGGCCGGTCAGGCCCTGCCCGCCGGTCGTGAGCAGGATGTCGAGGGTGTAGGCCTGGACCACGGTGAGCCCGAAGCGCAGGGCCTGATCGCGGTCCCGGAACTGGTAGACGCGGATGAAGGCGGTGGCGGCGGCATAGAGCTCGGCGGCGTCGCGTTGGAGCGAGGGTGGAGCTTTCTTGGCAACCATCGGGCCGGCGCAGGAGGAGGTGAAGCCAAGATAGTTGCTATTGACAACTAATCAAGAGAGGGACAGAGTGAGGAGTACGGAGTGAGGAGTGAGGAGTGAGGAGTAAGGAGTAAGGAGCGAGGAGTGAAGACTCAGAGGACGGTGGAGGTGACCAAGCGGGGAACGGTGAACGGGGAACGGTGGGTCGCGAACAGGCAGGAACGAAACAACACCTCATCCCGAGGCGCGTAGCGACGAGGGACCTTGCCACCTGTCACTGACCCCTGGGATTGGACACCAGTGCCCTCGCTACGCTCGGGATGAGGTGTATCCGGTCGCCTGTCGCCCGTCGCCTCTCCTCACGCCTTACTCCTTCCTCCTTACTCCTTCCTTCCCTACCCCACTACTTTTCCCGCAACCGCACTGGCCCCTCGTCCAACGGCAGGACATCGGACTTTGGATCCGAGAATGGTGGTTCGAATCCACCGGGGCCAATTGGAGTTACAGATTTCTGGGCATCGGGCACGCCACCGCAGCTAGTACCTCCCTCCATTCGTCATCGCTCAGCGGCTTCCGCGCCCGGAAATTGATTCCGAGCGTGCCGAACTGCGCTGCGCTCGACGATTGCGGCGCATCCGCGAAGACGTCAATGCGTGCGGTGATCTCGAATCCCACGAACCCGGCAGCGACGACCGTCGCCTGAAGCTCTGCCTCCAGCAGAGCACCCGCGATTCAACCCTTCCACAAATCGATGTTGCGCCTCGCTTTCTCACCCACCGACTTCTGTACCAGGATGTCGCCGATCTGCAGTCGCCCGCCGGGCCTGAGCACCCGCGCCATCTCTTGGAGCCCGGCGAGCTTGTCCGGAAAGAGATTGAGCACTCCGTTCGAGATCACGACGTCCGCCCAGCCGTCATCGACGGGCAGCGACTCGGCCAGCCCTCCGTGAAAGCTGACGTTGGAGAAGCCGCCCTCTGCCGCGCTCGTGCGCGCGCGGTCGAGCATCCCGGGCGTCATGTCGACGCCGATGACTTCGCCGCTCGGCCCGACCATCCGCGCCGCGATCAAGCTATCGATGCCCGCGCCGCACCCGACATCAACGACCCGCTCTCCCGCGCCCAACACTCCGAGCGAGAAAGGGTTACCGGTCCCGGCGAACGACGCGATGGTGCTCTCCGGGACGCCGTTGAGCCACTGGTCGTCGTACTTCAGCATGCGCGCCAGTCTCCGGCCGGTATGAAAGTGGAATCCCTGCCCGGGATCAGCTGCGACTTGGGTGTACTCGGTTCGAATAGCCTCGCGTAATACCTCGACGTCGAGCCCCTCGATGGCTCCGCTCACGCCGGGAATGGTGCCGTTCTCTGGCTCACTCATGTGCTCCTCTTGACAGACGTCTGTATTCGCTTATTCTATAGCCCATTAGAATATATGTCAAGATCTTCTTATCGAGTCCCTGA
>CAWBHB010000003.1:0-593786 GCA_963788625.1 uncultured Gemmatimonadales bacterium
CGCTCGCGAAGCTCATGGATGATCTTGGCGAACCGCATGTCATACACGTCGGGCTGGACGCGTCCCGCTCGCTTGTCTGCGCTGAGCTTCGAAAGCTCCTGGGCGACTCGGGCCGGCGTGATCGGCTTGAGTTCGGAACCGCCGGGCTGCTCGGCTGTCATGATTGGGCCCTTGCCTAGAGGGAGAATTGCCGGAGACAGAGTGGGCGAAGCTAGCGCGATTGGACGGGATGTGAGGGCTGGGAGAGTCGGAAAGGTACCGAGTACCGAGTACCGAGTACCGAGTACGAGGGGCGGAAGCTGGCAGGCGAGGCCTGACAGATCTCAGATGCTCGGTACTCGGTACTCGGTACTCGGTACTCGGTACTTTTTCTAGAACCTCGATCCCGTCAACTGAATGTCGGCCGAGCTCCAGGCGGTCTGGAACTGCTTGGACGCTTCAGTCGTGTCCTTGCCCTGGGCTTTGAGGCTCTGGACCAGGCCCGAAGAGCGCCCATCCGTTGTTGGGGAAGCGGACCAGGTCCTCGCGATAGACCGCCTCCGCCTCCGCCGGCCGGTTCGCCTTGAGCAGCGCGAGACCCAGCGAGTGGCGGACCGGGTAGTACCAGTCGGGCGGTTCGATGTAGAGCAGCCCGTCCTCGATTGCCGCGGCAGCCTTGAAGTGATCGACCGCCGTGGCGGCATCGCCACCGCGAAACGCGATCTCACCCCGCAGCGAGTGCTCCGCGATCTCAAGGACGGAGGCCGGAGTGGACCATCCGGCGGTCGCGTATTCCGGCTTGACGTTGGCCCTCGTCTTCACCAGCGAATCGAGCGAGGCCTGGGCCTCGGCGGCGCGGCCGGTCGCCGCGTAGGCGACGCCCCGGGCGTACTGAGCCAGGCCGAACGAATAGCTCAGGTCCGCCGGCGGGACAGGCAGGGCGAGAATTTCGTCCCAGTGTCCGAAGGTGGTCAGGGCCAGGAACTGATAGGGCACATACGGCTCGGCAAGCGGTACTGCCCGGGCAACGTCAAACGGAGTCGTCGCCGAGGTCTTCTTCGCCGCATCGATCGCTTCCTTGCTCCGACCTGCCATGGTCGCGGCAAAGGCCAGGAAGTGGTAGTTGTGCGGGACATAGCCGATGGTGTACACCCCAGGGCCGGGCTTCTCCGCGGCCATGTACGTCATGTCGGTGTGGACCGCGTGCTCGTTGGCCATGATGGCGTCGTTGTAGCGTCCCACCCGGATGTAGATGTGGCCCGGCATGTGGACCATGTGCCCCGCTCCCGGCATCAGGGCGGCCAGCCGCTCGGCGCAGGCTACCGCTTTGGTCGGTTCGGTTGCCTCGACGGCGTGGATGTAGTAGTGGCAGGCTCCGGGATGATTGGGATTCTTCGCCAGGACACCCTCCAACTGCGCGATGATGGTCGGCGTGTCGGGCCGCGGTGAACGATCCTTGTTCCAGTAGTTCCAGGGCGAGAGATCCATCAGCGACTCGGCATACAGCGTCGTGGCGTCGAGATCGTTGGAATACTTGGCGACCAGTTTCCCCATCGCCCTGGAGTAGGCCGAGTCGAGCGAGGCCCGATCGGACGGCGGGACCGCGGCGTATCGGTTGGTCAGCGCCTTGATGTAGTCCTGCTCCCGGGCTGAAGCCTTCGCCGCGACCTTGTTGGCCTTCTGGATCGCGGCGTACGCGGCCACTCCACTCGCGGAGTCCATCCCCGCGTTCACATGCGGCCCGTTCGCGTAGGCGATGCCCCAATAGCACATCGCGCAGGTGGGATCGAGCCGGGTGGCCTCGGTGAAGGCGCGGATGGCTTCACCATGGTTGAAGCCGTAGACCAGGCGAAGTCCCTGATCGAAGTAGGACTGGGCAGCGGCACCTTCGTGGTGACCGCGAAGTGATAGCTGCCCAGATCGTCGTAGAGGGGGACGGAATCGGCCGGGATAGAATCGGTAGCGGGGCGTACCACCGCGCTCAGGGCGGCGGCCAGGAACAGCGCGGGCAACGACATGTGGGATCTCCAGGGTGCGACGCAAAATGGACGGCAACTCACCGAATGATGCGTAACGGACCGCCAATTCCAGACAGGATGACTTTATAATCGGGGCCAATCGGCGCAAGCAGGGGGAGGAGACGGGATGCCGGGGTAAGGCGACGGGGCTGCAGTCCGAGGGGCGCTAAACTTGACGCCCGGCTGGTGCCGTCCCGTCCGGTATCTCGCGAGCGGAGGCCGCGTTAGCTGGCTGCTGGCAGACGAGCCTGACGGTGAACTCACTGCCCTGCCCTAATCCGGGACTCGTTGCGGAGACGGTGCCGCCCTGAAGCTCGACCAGTTGCTTGACCAGCGAGAGGCCGATTCCCAACCCGTCGTGGGGGTGGTGCCGCTCCCGCTCGCCCTGGAAGAACAGCTCGAAGACCTGGGACACCATCTCCTCGGTCATACCGAAGCCGTGATCCCTCACGGTGATGACCGCCTCGTTTCCCTCGCGCGCGATCTCCGAGATCGATTCGACCGCTTTCCTTCTGGAACTTGGCCGCGTTGTTCAGCAGGTTCGCGACGACCTGGGTGAGGCGGGCCGCATCGGCCTGGACCAGCGACCGGTGAATCGGGAAGGACGATGTTGAGCTGGTGCCGCGTGCATCGATGATCGGCTGGCTGGTCTCCACCGCCTCCGCCACGATGGTGTTGAGGTCGACCGGCTCGAGCCGTGCAGGTTGATCTTGCCCCGCGTGATGCGGGACACGTCGAGCAGGTCGTCCACCAGCCGGGTGAGCTGCTTCGCCTGCCGCTCGATCACGTCATGGCACCAGATCAGCTCGGGGTCGTGCGACGACCTTGTACCGCATGATGCTGGTCGCGTTCCGCATCGGGGCCAGCGGATTGCGCAGCTCGTGGGCCAGCAGGGCGAGGAATTCGTCCTTGCGCCGGTCGGCCTGCCGCAGGTACTGGGTCAGCTCCATCTGCTTCGCCACCGCCGCCTCCAGCTCCGCGGTGCGCTCGGCGACCCGCTTCTCGAGCTCGCGGTTCAGCCGCTCCAGCTCCCGGGTCTTGCGGGAGAGCTCGGCGAAGACGCGGACCTTGGCCCGGAGCAGCTCGGGAACGACCGGAACCGAGACGTAGTCCACCGCGCCGGATTCGTAGCCCTTGAGCCGGTCCAGGTCGGTCAGGTGGACGGCCGAGACGAAGATGATCGCGGTCTTCTGGTAGCGCGGATGCTGCCGGATGATCTCCGCCAGCTCGAAGCCGTCCAGCTCCGGCATGCTGACGTCCATCAGGACGATCGTGATGTCGTTCTTGAGCAGGAGCTCGAGCGCTTCGCGTCCGGAGCTGGCCTTGATCAGGTTCTCGCCCAGCTCGCTCAGCATGGCCTCGTAGCTGAGCAGCTTGCCCGGCTGGTCGTCGACCAGCAGGATGTTGACCTTCTCGGCAGTCTCCACGCTCGTCTCCTAGCGGTGCAGCCACATCCGCAGCGCGGACAGCAGTTGTTCGGTGTTCACCGGCTTGGCCAGGTAATCGGAGGCGCCGGCATCCAGGCACTTCTCGCGGTCTCCCTTCATCGCCTTGGCGGTCAGCGCGATGATCGGCAGGCGACGGATGGGCGGGCTTCTGGCGGATGGCGTGCATCGTCTGGTAGCCGTCCATCTCCGGCATCATGATGTCCATGAGCACGATCGCGACGCCAGAGGTCGCCTCGAGCGTGGCGATCGCCTCGTGCGCCGGTGCCGGCGGTCAGCACCTCCATGCCCGCGCCGCTCCAGCACGCTGCTCAGCGCGAAGATGTTCCGGACGTCGTCGTCCACCACCAGCACCTTCTTGCCGACCAGGTCGTCGTCGGAGCGATGGAGCCGGTCGAGCATCTGCTGCTTCTCCGGCGGCAGGTCGGCGAGGACCCGGTGCAGGAAGAGCGAGGTCTCGTCCAGCAGCCGCTCGGGCGACTCGACGCCCTTGACCACGACGCTGCGGGCCAGGGTGTGGAGCCGGGTGTCCTCCTCGGGCGAGAGCTCCTTGCCGGTGAACACCACCACCGGGCAGGTCGGCAGAGCCGGGAATCGTCCCGGATGTGCTCCAGGACGTCGAAGCCGGACATGTCGGGCAGCCGGAGGTCGAGCACCGCGCAGTCGTAGGGCTGCGCGCGGAGGGCGGCGAGCGCTTCCGCGCCGGTGCCTACCGTCTCGATCTCGACGTCGTCGTGGCCCAGCAACTCGGCGATGCTCATCTGCTCGGCCTCGTTGTCCTCGACCACCAGCAGGCGTCCGCAGGCGGGGCTGGCGTAGTCCTTCATGCGCGACAGCGCCTCGTCCAGTCCTTCGGTGGTCGTGGGCTTGGGCAGGAAGCTGAAGGCTCCGCGGGCCAGTCCGTGCTGCCGGTCTTCGTCGAGGGTGACGATCTGCACCGGGATGTGGCGCAACGCCGGATCCTGCTTGAGCTGGTTCAGCACGGTCCAGCCCAGCATGTCGGGCAGGAACACGTCGAGCGAGATCGCGGTCGGGTGGTACTCCCGGGCCAGCGCCAGCGCATCGGCGCCCCGCGCCGCGACCAGCACCTTGAAGCCCTGCGCGTGGGCCTGGTCCACCAGCACCTGGGCGTAGTGTCGGGTCGTCCTCGACGATCAGCAGGATCGGTCTCCCGGGACCAGGTTGCTGCCGGTCATCGGGGATCGCTTCGGTCGGCCGGTCCCAGACCCGGACGCGCGGGGAAACGCGGCGGCGCACCGGGCGACGCGACGGCGCGGACGTCGTGCTCCCCGCTCGAGGCCCGACGGCCGACAGGCGCCGACGTAGGTCTGCGGCAGGTAGAGGGTGAAGGTGCTGCCCAGCCCCGGGACGCTGCGCAGCTGGATTTCGCCGCCCAGCAGGGTGGCCAGCTCGCGGCTGATGGCGAGGCCCAGACCGGTGCCGCCGTACTTGCGGCTGGTGCCGGCGTCGGCCTGCTGGAACGCCTCGAAGATGATCCGCTGCTTCTCCTGCGGGATGCCGATGCCGGTGTCCGCGACCTCGAACGCCACGACGCTGGCGGCGCGCTTGCAGCACCGGATGGTCCGGAGCTCCAGCCGGTCGCCGCGCGAGGTGACCCGAAGCCGCACCCCGCCCTGCTCGGTGAACTTGAAGGCGTTGGAGAGCAGGTTCTTGAGCACCTGCTGGAGCCGCTTGGAGTCGGTGACCATGGTCCGGCCCAGGCCGGGATCGACCTGAATGTCGAGCGAGAGGTGCCGGGTTTCCGCCTCGTGCCGGAACGGCCGCGCCAGGCCGTCGAGCAGGCTCTCGAGGACCACCTCCTCGGCCATGACGGTGACGGTTCCCGATTCGATCTTCGACAGGTCGAGAATGTCGGTGATCAGGTTCAGCAGGTCGGTGCCGGCGCCGTGAATGGTGCGGGCGAACTCGACCTGCTTCGGCCGAGAGATTGCCTTCCGAGTTGTCGCCCAGCTGCTGGCCCAGGATCAGGATGCTGTTGAGCGGCGTGCGCAGCTCGTGCGACATGTTGGCCAGGAATTCCGACTTGTACTTCGAGGTCAGGGCCAGCTCGCGTGGCCTTCTCCTCCAGCGCGCGGCGCGCCTGCTCGATCTCCTGGTTCTTCCGCTCGACCTCCGCGTTCTGCTCGGCCAGCTGCTGCGCCTTCTGGGCCAGCTGCTCGTTGGTCTGCTGCAGCTCGCGCTGCTGGGTCTGCAGCTCGGTGGCGAGCTGCTGCGACTGCTCGAGCAGCGCCTCGGTCTGCATCGTGGCCTCGATGCTGTTGAGCACGATGCCGATGCTGGCGGTGAGCTGCTCGAGGAACGCGAGGTGCGAGGCGGTGAAGCCGCTGAGCGACGCGAGCTCGATCACCGCCTTGACCTCGTCCTCGAACAGCACCGGCAGGACGATGACGTTGCGGGGCACGGCCTGGAAAAGCCCGGAGCTGATCGGCGTCGTCTCCGGCGGCAGCTCGCTGACGACCATGCGCCGCTTTTCGACCGCACACTGACCGACCAGTCCCTCTCCCATCCGGAGCGTCTGCTGGTGGCCGCTGATGGCGTCGTCGGCGAAGACGGCGACCAGCCTGCAGCTCCGGCGAGTCGGCGCCTTCGACCCGGTAGATCACGCCCTGGTGGGCGTTCACCAGCGGCGTCAGCTCGGAGAGCAGCATCCGTCCCACGGTGGCCAGGTCGCGCTGGCCCTGCAGCATGCCGGTGAAGCGCGCCAGGTTGGTCTTGAGCCAGTCCTGCTCGGTGTTGCGGTCGGTGGTGAGCCGCAGGTTGTCGATCATCGTGTTGATGTTGTCCTTCAGCTCGGCCACCTCGCCGCGGGCCTCGACCTGGATCGACCGGGTCAGGTCGCCCTGGGTCACGGCGGTCGCCACCTCGGCGATGGCGCGCACCTGGGTGGTGAGGTTCGCGGCGAGCAGGTTCACGTTGCCGGTCAGGTCCTTCCAGGTGCCGGCGGCGCCCGGCACGTTGGCCTGGCCGCCGAGCCGGCCTTCGACGCCGACCTCGCGCGCGACCGTGGTCACCTGGTCGGCGAAGGTCGCGAGCGTGCCGGTCATGTTGTTGATCGTCTCGGCCAGCGCGGCGACCTCGCCCTTCGCGTTCACCGTCAGCTTGGGCTTCAGGTCGCCGTTGGCGACGGCGGTCACCACCTTCACGATGCCGCGGACCTGCTCGGTGAGGTTGGCGGCCATGACGTTCACGTTGTCGGTCAGGTCCTTCCAGGTGCCCGGCCACGCCGGGCACCTTCGCCTGGCCGCCGAGCTTCCCTTCGGTGCCGACTTCGCGGGCGACGCGGGTCACTTCGCCGGCGAAGGCGTTGAGCTGGTCCACCATCGTGTTGATGGTGACCTTGAGCTCGAGGATCTCGCCCTTCACGTCCACCGTGATCTTGCGGGACAGGTCGCCGCGGGCCACGGCGGTCGTCACCTCGGCGATGTTGCGGACCTGGGTCGTGAGGTTGGCGGCGAGCAGGTTCACGTTGTCGGTGAGGTCCTTCCAGGTGCCGGCCACACCGGTGACGTTCGCCTGACCGCCCAGCTTGCCGTCGGTGCCGACCTCGCGGGCCACGCGCGTCACCTCGGCGGCGAACGAGCGCAGCTGCTCGACCATCGTGTTGAGGGTTTCCTTCAGGTTCAGCAGCTCGCCGCGCACGTCCACGGTGATCTTCTTGGAGAGGTCGCCGCTGGCGATGGCGGTCGCCACCTCGGCGATGTTGCGGACCTGGGCCGTGAGGTTGCCGGCCATGAAGTTCACGCTGTCGGTGAGGTCCTTCCAGGTGCCGGCGACGCCGGGCACCTGCGCCTGTCCGCCGAGCTTGCCTTCGGTGCCGACCTCGCGGGCGACGCGGGTCACCTCGCCGGCGAAACCGTTGAGCTGGTCCACCATCGTGTTGATGGTGTCCTTGAGCTCGAGGATCTCGCCCTTCACGTCCACCGTGATCTTGCGGGAGAGGTCGCCGCGGGCCACGGCGGTCGTCACCTCGGCGATGTTGCGGACCTGGGCCGTCAGGTTGCTCGCCATGAAGTTCACGTTGTCGGTGAGGCCCTTCCAGGTGCCGGCGACGCCGGGCACCTGGGCCTGGCCGCCCAGCTTGCCTTCGGTGCCGACCTCGCGCGCCACGCGGGTGACCTCGCTCGCGAAGGCGTTGAGCTGCACCACCATCGTGTTGAGGGTGTCCTTCAGCTCGAGGATTTCACCGCTCACGTCGACGGTGATCTTCTTGGAGAGGTCGCCGTTGGCGATGGCGGTGGCCACCTCGGCGATGTTGCGGACCTGCGCGGTGAGGTTGCTGGCCATGAAGTTCACGCTGTCGGTCAGGTCCTTCCAGGTGCCGCCCACGCCGGGCACCACCGCCTGGCCGCCCAGCCGGCCGTCGGTGCCGACTTCGCGGGCGACGCGCGTCACTTCGCTGGCGAAGGCGTTGAGCTGGTCCACCATGGTGTTCAGGGTGTCCTTGAGCTCGAGGATCTCGCCCTTCACGTCCACGGTGATCTTGCGCGAGAGGTCGCCGCGGGCCACGGCGGTCGCCACCTCGGCGATGTTGCGCACCTGGCCGGTCAGGTTGCTGGCCATCGAGTTGACGCTGTCGGTCAGGTCCTTCCAGGTGCCGGCCACACCCCGCACCTGGGCCTGACCGCCCAGCTTGCCTTCGGTGCCGACTTCGCGCGCCACGCGGGTCACCTCGGCGGCGAAGGCGTTGAGCTGGTCCACCATCGTGTTGATGGTGACCTTGAGCTCGAGCACCTCGCCCTTCACGTCCACCGTGATCTTGCGCGACAGGTCGCCGCGGGCCACGGCGGTCGTGACCTCGGCGATGTTGCGGACCTGGGTCGTGAGGTTGGCGGCCAGCAGGTTGACGTTGTCGGTGAGGTCCTTCCAGGTGCCGGCGACGCCCGGCACCGCCGCCTGACCGCCCAGCCGGCCTTCGGTGCCGACCTCGCGGGCCACGCGGGTCACTTCCGAGGCGAAGCCGTTCAGCTGGTCCACCATCGTGTTGAGCGTTTCCTTGAGCTGCAGGATCTCGCCGCTCACGTTCACGGTGATCTTCTTCGAGAGGTCGCCGCGGGCGATGGCGGTCGCCACCTCGGCGATGTTGCGGACCTGCGCCGTGAGGTTGCTCGCCATGAAGTTCACGTTGTCGGTCAGGTCCTTCCAGGTGCCGCCGACGCCGGGCACCTGGGCCTGACCGCCCAGCTTGCCTTCGGTGCCGACCTCGCGTGCCACGCGGGTCACCTCGCCGGCGAAGGCGTTGAGCTGGTCCACCATCGTGTTGATGGTGTCCTTGAGCTCGAGGATCTCGCCGCTCACGTTCACGGTGATCTTGCGGGAGAGGTCGCCGCGGGCCACGGCGGTCGTCACCTCGGCGATGTTGCGGACCTGCGCGGTGAGGTTGCCCGCCATGGCGTTGACGCTGTCGGTCAGGTCCTTCCAGGTGCCGGCCACGCCGGGCACGACCGCCTGGCCGCCCAGCTTGCCTTCGGTGCCGACCTCGCGCGCCACGCGCGTCACTTCCGACGCGAAGGAGCGCAGCTGGTCCACCATCGTGTTGATGGCTTCCTTGAGCTGCAGGATTTCGCCGCGCACGTCCACCGTGATCTTGCGGGAGAGGTCGCCGCTGGCGACGGCGATGGTGACCTCGGAGATGTTGCGGACCTGGGCGGTGAGGTTGCTGGCCATCGAGTTGACGCTCTCGGTCAGGTCCTTCCAGACGCCGCTCACGCCGGGCACCTGGGCCTGGCCGCCCAGCTTGCCGTCGGAGCCGACCTCGCGCGCCACGCGGGTCACTTCCGAGGTGAAGACGCCGAGCTGCTGGATCATCGTGTTGACGATGGTGGCGGAGCGGAGGAACTCGCCTTCGAGCGGGCGGCCGTCGACGTCGAGCCGCATGGTCTGGGTCAGGTGGCCCTGGGCGACGGCCGCGATGGCGCCGGTGACTTCGGTGGTGGGCCGGAGCAGGTCGTCGATCAGGGTGTTGACCGAGACTTCCATCTCGCCCCAGGCGCCCTTGGAGTAGTCGAACCGGGCCCGCTCGCGGGTCCGGCCCTCCTTGCCGACGACCTGGCCGACCCGCTTCAGCTCCTGGGCGATCTTCTGGTTGGCCGCGACGATCTCGTTGAACGTGTCGGCGATCTTGCCGTCGATGCCCGACCAGTCGCTCGGCAATCGGACCGAGAAATCACCGGCTGCGCACACTCTGCAAGGCGAGCAACAGCTGACGCCGGTCGAGCGCAGTTTCGCCGCCGTCCTTGGCGACGGAGACCTGCCCGCCATTATGACCAGGTCGCTTCATGGTGGGGTTCTCCAGGAAAATTGCGGCCAGGCCAGGGTCGGGTGGTCACTGAGATCAAGCCGACCAGCCTGGCGAAACTATGTCTGGTGGTGGTTAAACCGAAGCGGCGCGAAGCGGCGCTGAACAGGCTTGTAAGAGGCCACAAGCCGGCGGACATGAAGCGACTGCCGATTGGGCGACAAGGCGCTTGGTACATGGTACCGTCCTGCGGATGTATGCGGGCACGGGATCCCGGCAGTGCGGTCTGGGGGTCCCAACGGTTCTAATGTACCCCCAAAGCCGTGTCAGGCGAATGGCGGAGCCGGTTGGGTTCCTACCGCCAGACGCCCGGGCGGGCCGTCTCCGAAAGGTTGCGAAGACGAGTTGAGAGGGCGATAGGCGGGGTCAGGATTGGAAGGGCGCCCAAGCGGCTCAAGCGGCGCAAGCGGCCCTGGGAAACCGGTCCCCCTTGGCGGGGGCCCCCCCTTTCAAATCTCCGCGCGATTCACGCGGCAGTCGTCATCCCAATAACGCGGGCAGCATCCGAATCCGAGGAGATTGGATCGAGCCTTGGGGCAGGCATCCAGATTACGGTAACATCCGAACTCGGTCGGGACAGTACGTGACTTAGGGCGGTGATCCCGACGGCGTACAGTAATGCTTCGAGAGTGGCCCCCAGGTGGGGGCCCCCCCTTTGAGAATATCAGCCAGGTTCCCGCGGAGTCGTCATCCGAAATTCGCAGACACCATCCGTTTCCCGATGCCCGACAGCACTTTCGCGTAAGACAATTCCGCCGCTCAGGTGTGCACGGGGAACAGCGGCGAACACGCCATCGCAATCTGCTCCACATGCCGGTGATCGGTGCCGCAGCAACCGCCGATGACGTTCAACCGGGGCAGCCTTTCCAACAGCCTGGCATGCTCCTGACCGAGCTCGACCGGATTACCGCTGTCCAACTCCAGGGACTCGTTCAGCTCGGCGTGGCTCTTGTGCGACGCGTTGGTCCGCAGACCGCGAATCCGCTCGAGCCAGAGTTCTCCTGCCTCAAGCGCCGACTCGAAGTGGGTCGGGTGAGCGCAGTTGATCATGTAGTAGGTGGGATAGACCGAGGTCTCCGAGTCTACGACGGCTATCGCGTCCTCCAGCGTCTGGCCCGTCACCAGTCTCCCATCGGTTTCGACGGTGAAGGAGATGACCACCGGCATGCCGGCAGCCTGGGCCGCCCGGGCGACTCCCACCGCCTCCTCCACATAGTTCATGGTGATGGCGGTGACCATGTCCGCCGCGCTCACCGCGAAGGTACCGATCTGCTCGGCGTGATACGCCTCAGCATCCCGCTCGGACATCTTGAAGGCGGGATTGTACCCATCGCCTCGGGGTCCGACGCAGCCGCTGAGCACGACCCGGGTCCGCGCATCCTCGAACTCGTCGCGAATCCGCTCCAGCAACCGGATCGCGTTAAGGTTCGCATTGGCGAGACCTTCACGGCTGTAGCCGAGGCGGGCACCCCAATCGGGATTGGCGCGCCAGGTCGCGGCTTCGAGGATCAGGCCGGTCCCGAATTTCTTCGCCAGGGCGGCATAGGTCCGGAAATACTTACGGAGAGCCGCTTCCCCGTCCGGCCGCTTGAGCAGGTCGAAAGCGGCGAAATCAGGCAGCTCCAATCCCTCGTGGAAGATCAGGGTGGTTTCGATGCCACCATCAGTGAGGAACAGGTCGCCTTTGAGCTGCGGCAAGGCATTGCGGTATCGAGCCATGTGACACCTCGAAGCGTTCTAGAGTCCGGTCCGGTCTGTTCTCAGGTAGTTCTCCTGTAGTAGGTGATGCGTAGCCTGGGCGAGTCCTCGGACATGCGCCGATTGTCGGTCAGGTTTCTGGCGTGGCCCGCGACAAGGCGTGTAATGGGTTCGAGCGAGAGCCAGCCGCGCCTGAGGAGGAATCAGAAATAGGCCGGCCGCATTTGGGTGAGGACCAGCACCGCCAGAAGGCGGGCCGGAGGCTTCGGGCTGGTCAACATAGCCTGAACGGCAAGGCTCGCTCGCGGCCCAATGCGCACCAGCGCGTCCGCCGCCGCCTGCGCCACGAGCGGATCGGGATCCTCGAGTGAGTGCGCCAGGAGAGGAATCGCGTCGGCCGACGCCTCGCCATAGAGGGACAGTTGTCGTGCGGCGTCTGCTCGATCGTAGGCGTTGCCATAGCGCAGGTCGCGAATCAGGGGAACGAAGCCGCTCTTGCCCCGGGGCCCGATCTGGCTCAAGGCCCAGTCCGCCATGTTCGCCAGGGTGTCGATGTTTCCACCGAGCTCCCGGGTAAGCGCGGGCACCGCCGGTGCGGCTGCCTCGCCCATGAGCCCGAGCGCGTACGCCGCCGCCACGCTGGCGCGCGAATCGGTGTCGGATAAGGCGGCGACCAGAATCGGAATCGCCTCGGGCCCCGACTTGCTGAGCCACTGCCCCGCCTGCTCGCGCACGGCGCGCCGGGGATCGCGGAGCGCCCGGCCGAGCTGGATGCGGGCTGCCCGTTCGGTCGTTGCCGTCGGCCCGATGCGCTCGATCTCCCGCAGTTTCTCGATTTCCGTCCCCACGGCGCGTACTCGCACCTCGCGGGGTTCCTTCGCTGCGGCCGGCACGTCCTGACGACACGCCGCCGACCAGCTCAGCGCCGGGAGCGCGACCAGGATGCGGACCGCCTTCGCGATGGAGGAACGGTGATTGGGCACCACGATTCTTCAAGCTAGCTGTGGTTTTTCGCAGGGGCCAGCGGCCCCCAAAGCCTGAAAAGCGTGAGAGGTAAGAAGTGAGAAGTGAGAAGGAAGTCCGGCTTGGGCGACGTTGCTAATCAGGGTCACCCCACCCCCTTCTCACTTCTCACGTCTCACTTCTCACCTCTTACTTCTCACTTCTTACTTCTTACTTCTTACTTCTTACGCTTTTCCCGACCATGTAGTCCCCCGTCCTAGCCACGGTAGTCCCGAGCCCTGACCCACCACTGGGTCCGCTTCCGATGCCCCGTTCTCAGCGTCTCTCCTAGCTTCTCCCTCGCTTCATACACCGAGTCGCACGTGGCTGGCGGGCGAACGCGCCTTAGGCCCGCGGCTCAACGACCACGAGAGAGGTAGCATGGCTGGACGAGTTGGAAATGGCCTCACGGCCGGGTTCATCGCGCTGACCCTGGCGATGGCGGGATGTGGATACGACAAGGCGAACAGCGCGAACGACGCGACTAATGGCAACAACAACGGCGGGTACGTGGCAGAGAAGGTGGAAGCACGGGTCACCTCGGCGAGCGGTGACCTGACCCAGGCGCTGGCGACGTTCCGCGCCCAGCTGGGCGACCCCGCCAATACCGTCGTGGGCGAGCAGCTCACCGGCCGTCGGGAGATCAACTGGGACGGCGGTGCCGGCGACGCTGGCCAACCTCAGCAACTTCCCCGGCGATCAGTTCAACCGGGTGGTGCCCCGTGGCCAGGTCTTCACGACCGAAGGCATCGGTTTCCGGGTAAGCGATAACAACCTGGCCGACCTGAATCCGGCTTACGGGAACGAGTTCCGCGCCTTCAGCCCGACCAAGATCTTCATCGCCGTCGGCAGCCGGGTCATCCGGGCGAATTTCCAGGTCGCCGGCAGCACCACGTACCGGCCCTGGTGAACGGCTTCGGCGTCGTCTTCTCCGATGTGGACCTCGAAGGCTCGACCTCGCTGGCCTTCTTCGACGCGCAGGGCCGGCTGCTCAAGAAGGTGAATGCGCCGGTACGTTCCGATGCCAACGGGCATTCCTTCGTCGGCGTCACGTTCAGCAAGCCGATCGTGGCCCGGGTTCGCATCGTGGCAGGACAGGCGGGCATCACCGGAAGCAACCAGGACATCACCGCGGGTGGAGTCGCGGATCTGGTGGCGACGGACGATTTCATCTCGGGTGAACCCCATCCATCCGGTAGTTGGTTCGTAGCATAGGGTGGGCGTCGACAGGCGCCCGCCCTTTCGTCACAAAGTGAATCGACCAACTACTGCACCTTCACCGGATTGGATGATGTCTGCGACGCCTTCCCCCTCAACACGGCAACGCACAGGATGGCGGCTCTCACCGACCCAATCAGTTCTCCTCGCGATGGCCATCGGCGTCGCGGTGGGCCACTTCTTCCCCGACGGCACCAAT
Source organism: uncultured Gemmatimonadales bacterium (assembly GCA_963788625.1). Lineage (GTDB taxonomy): Bacteria > Gemmatimonadota > Gemmatimonadetes > Gemmatimonadales > GWC2-71-9 > DATBGE01. Next base: position 13,876 of record CAWBHB010000003.1, read on the forward strand.
GGGTTCCACGCGACGTCGCTCCAGGTCTTCTCGGCGGTCTTCCTCCGGCTGATCAAGTGTCTGATCGCACCCCTTCTTTTCGCAACACTAGTGGTAGGGATTGCCGGTCACGGCGATGACCTGACACGGGTCGGGAAGCTCGCCTTCCGGTCCTTCGTCTACTTCGAAATCGTGACGACCCTGGCGCTGATCGTGGGTCTCATCGCAGTCAACCTGGTGAAGCCGGGCCTGGGGGTGAATCTCGCGGTCGCAACCACCGAAACCGGCATAGACGTGGCGGCGAAGCCGACTCTCGCGGGGACGCTGGAGCACATCGTGCCGGTCAGCATCTTCGACGCCGCGGCGAGGAACGAGGCGCTGCAAATCACCTTCTTCGCCATCATGTTCGCGGTGGCGCTGTCCCAGGTGCCGCCTCATCACAAGAAGATCATGCTGGGTTTCTGCGAGAGCCTGAGCGAGGTGATGCTCAAGTTCGTGGGGTTCGTGATGAAGTTCGCCCCGGTCGGGATCGGCGCCGCCATGGCGGTAACAGTGGGACGAAACGGGCTCGGCGTGCTCAAGAACCTGGGGGCACTCGTGTTCACACTCTACGGCGCCCTCGTGGTCTTCGCTCTGGTTGTGCTGCTGCCGATCGCGATCCTCTTCAAGGTCCCCTTGCGGCGCTTCTGGCAAACGATCAAGGAACCCTTTCTTGTCGCCTTCACTACCGCCTCATCCGAAGCGGCACTCCCCCGCGCGCTCCAGAATCTGGAGAAGCTCGGCGTGCCAAAGCGCATCGTCGCCTTCGTGCTGCCCACCGGCTACGCCTTCAACATGGACGGCACCACGCTCTACCTGGCGATGGCATCGATCTTCGTGGCACAGGCCGCCGGGATTCACATGCCGATTGAGCAGCAGATCCTGATGATGCTCACCCTGATGCTCACCAGTAAGGGACTCGCCGCGGTTCCCCGTACCTCGCTGGTCGTCCTCTCTGCGACCCTCGTGCAGTTCGGCCTGCCGCTTCAGGGGGTCGCCGTCATCCTCGGCGTGGACGAGCTGATGGATATGGCCCGCACCTCCCTCAACCTGACGGGCAACTGCCTCGCGACGGTGGTGATGGCACGGATGGACGGGTCATTCGATCTGTCACAGGAAGAGGCGGCCCCGGATGAGCCGCTGCAGCAACCAGCATTGGCAGTTTCTACCGTCACGCCGTCCAGCAACCTGATCCAGCCCCGAGCCTATCCGCGATCATGAACCCAATCAGCGCACCCAAGAAGATGGCGATCGACATTCTTCCGGTATCGTCTGCGGAGCTGGAGGAACAACTTCCGGCCTTCGTGGAGCTCTTCAAGGAAGCAGTGAATGGCGGAGCCTCACTCGGATACGTAGCGCCGCTGACTCACAACGCGGCCCGGGACTACTGGTTGTCGCTTCAAGCGGAACTCGAGTCCGGCGTCCGGCTGCTCATCGCGGCATTCGCCGGCTCACAGCTGATCGGCTCGGGCCAGCTGTTCCTTCCCTCGTGGCCCAATGCCAGGCATCGCGCCGAGGTTCACAAGCTGCTGGTTGCGGCGGAGATGCGGGGACGAGGAATCGGGCAATCGATCATGACCGCCATCCACGAAACCGCCCGCCGACGCGGGCGTTCCCTGATACTGCTGAACGCGCGCCATGGCGGTCCCGCGGAGCGGTTCTACAAGCGACTGGGCTACGGCGAAGTGGGAGTCATCCCTGGCTACACCGCCGGTCCCGGTGTGCTGCGCTACGACAGCGTGAGCCTGTATCTGGAGCTTGAGTTGTAGCGCTGGCCGGTTGGTCGATTGCAGATGGAAGATTTCAGATTGAACTGCAACTGACTGCGAATCACAGAGACACAGAGAGCACAGAGGGCTCATCCTACACGTTCGTTTCCCTAGCCCGTTTGATGACGTGATTGTGTTAACTGCTCATAGGTCTGATGTCGAGGGGGCAGCCGATAGCAACATACAACAAGACAGTTCAAAGATTGTTGCCCAGCGACTTACGAATTTAGGGCGTTCTGGGAACTCTCTGTGCCCTCTGCGCCTCTGTGTTTCATTCACCGTTTTGTTGCCCGACGATTTGACCCCGCCTGCCGCTCAAAACCATCTCACCCGGTGAGACAGCCTGGGTGCGGCGTGTGCGCTCGCGAACACGGTCGAACCCGATGGAGCCAGCTCTTCCAACCAATGACCGCAACGGGGGCACAATGGCTCCGGGCCTGGAACGACATAAAGTGGGCCTTCGGTGTACCCGACCGACCAACGGTCCCGTAGATGGGGATGGGGTCGCACCCGGAGCGGCCCGGCTGCGCAGCCCAGGAGCGAGCACCGGTGCCAGCGCCACTCGTTTTCATCGCGCACCTTCATGATTTGTCTCCGCTTAAGTGGTGCGGGGACAATAGCGAACGACCGTCGGCTCCACATTCGTCGGTAGGGGAATATCATGGTAGGCCCTTGCCCGAAGGCGCCGTCAGGCTTTGTCCGACAGGACGACGTTCCCCTCTGCAGCGGTCGCGGACGTCGTTCGGGGCGACGGTGCGCCCCTTGTCAGGTATCGATCGGTTCGTTCTCCTTTCTCCCTTCTCCTCTCTCCCTTCGCCCGCTGGCAACATGATCGTACATCTCATCGACGGCACCTATGAGTTGTTCCGCCAGTTCTATGGCTTGCAGCGTTTCAGTCAGGGCAGGGCGCGGAAGTTCGGTGCAGTGGCCGGGGTGTTGCATAGTGTGCTGGAGATGATCGAGAAGGAGGGGGACCACATCGGCGTCGCGACCGATCACGTCATTGAATCATTCCGCAACCAGCTCTGGGCCGACTACAAGACGGGAGACGGGATCGCACCTCCTCTGCTCGCCCAATTTCATCCGCTCGAAGAAGCGCTGGTGGCGATGGGCATCGCGGTCTGGCCCATGGTGGAGCTCGAGGCCGATGACGGGCTGGCCTCCGCGGCACATATCGCCTCCGGGGAGGAGGAGGTCGAGAAGGTCTGCATCTGGACGCCCGACAAGGACCTCGCCCAGTGCGTCCAGGACGATCGCGTGGTCCAGGTGGATCGCAAGGCCAAGAAGATCTTCAATGCGGAAGGAGTGCGGGCCAAGTTCGGCGTGGAGCCCGCCCTGATTCCCGACTACCTGGCCCTCATCGGCGACTCGGCCGACGGCTATCCGGGGATCTCGGGCATCGGCCCGGCAACGGCATCCCGGCTCTTGAACCGGTACGGGCGTATCGAAGAGTTTCCGCCCGGCGTCCTGGGAGACGGCCGCTCCCTCGCCCTCTTGTTCAAGGAGCTGGCGACTCTCCGCACCGATGCCCCGCTCTTCCAAACCGCCAGCGAGCTGCGGTGGCGCGGCCCTACTTCCTCATTCCCAGCGGTCGCAGAGCGGTTGGGAGATCCCAAGCTGGTGGAGCGATGCCGGAAGGCGGAGGAGAAGATCCGATCGAGCTAGAAGACGGGAGACGGGAGACGGGAGACGGGAGACGGGAGACGGGAGACGGGAGACGGGAGACGGGCAGAAGCGAGGGTAACACCTCATCCCGAGCGGAGCGAGGGACCTGCTGTCCCCGCCGAGTATCGAGTGATCCCCCGAAAAAACAGGACCGCGGAGGGACGCGGAGGACGCGGAGGACGCGGATAAAGCCTTTTGCTGGTGTCCGCGTGCTCAACATTGTCCGCGTTCTTCCGCGGTTCGTTTTTACCTTTGTCGCGTCTGGGGTAGATCCCTCGCTCCGCTCGGGATGAGGTGACCTCACAGTTGCAAGCCGTTCCCCGTTCCCCGTTCCCCGTTCACCGTTCCCCCTTCCCGTTCACGGCCTCACCCACCGACCGATGCCAAACGCGAACATACCGAAGCAGATGGCCAGGACTGCATAGATGGCCACCGTGGACCAGCCCAGCGCGTTCACATGACCGCCCAGCTGGATCCGGAGCGCGACGAAGAGGCCCGCCAGCTCACCGAGGCAGGCGCCAAGGGCGACACCCGGAATGTGGGCCGCCGGCAGGTTGCGAAGAAAGAAGAAGACCAGGCCCAGCTGAATGAGCGCCGCGCCAAAGAACTGGGCCATGATGAGGCCGGAGGGGTCGGTGCTCACGCCGTACGGCTGGAGGGTGGAAGCCGGCACAAAGAGAAAGCCGACTCCAAAGATGATGCCGAGTGCCGCTGCGATGGTGAGGAGCGTCGGGAAGCGCATGGAGCCTCCGTGCGGGTGAGGGCAGCGGGAAAGGTAGCGGCTACGGCGACAGCGGGCAGGCGATCACACGCCTCCGATCAGCTCGGCGACGTCGGCTCCTCTCGAGTTTTCAGCGATGCGCGTTGGCGGCCACGATCCCGGCAGCAGTGCCTCGGACTCACTCCTCTGGAGGAATAAGAGGATCGGTGGGTGGAGCTTCGGGCGCCGGCTCCGTGTCCGTGTCCGTGTGATTGGCGGCCCGCTCGGCGCGGCGCTCAGCCTTCAGCTGGCGTTTCTGCTGTTTGGCGAGCTCCTTCTGACGCTTCTCGAATCCATAGTTGCGTTTCGGCACGAGGCCTTTCGGCAGGGGAGAAAGCGCCCGGACGTCCCCGGGCGACGAGGTAATCTAGTCGGACGGCATCAACTGCGTGAGAAGTAAGAAGTGAGAAGCGAGAAGGAAACGCAGTCGGAGCCCTTCTCCCCTCTCACGTCTCACGTCTCACGCAGTTCCCTTCTCACTTCTCACTTCTCACTTCTCACGCGGTTCACCACCCCGCTCTCGCCGGTGCCTCAAACCGCCGCGACTGCCGCTCATATCCATGCGCCAGTGCCAGCACCCGCGCATCCTCGCCCGGAAGCCCCACCACTGAGAGGTTCAGCGCCGGCATCCCATCCGCACCGAACCCCGCGGGGACCGAGACCTCAGGCAATCCGAGCCAGTTGCCGTAACCGAGCGCGGTACGGATGTCCGGCCAGTCATCGACGGCGCGGGGAGCGTTGAAGGGCATGGTGGGATACACCATCGCCGCGACACCGGCCGCACCCATCGAATCCGCCAACATTGCCACGACCTCGGCGCGGGAGCGGGCGAAGGCACTCCCCGCCTGGTCCCCGGTGAGTGGCTGGTCGAGCAGCGGTTCGCACTCTTCGAAGGTCTCGGGCAGCACGTCGTAGAAGGCGCGGTAGGCCGGGTAGCCCTGGCGCACCGCCTCTCGAGGCTTTGCTGGTGCGCCGGGCGAAATAGTGATAGAGCGCGTTGGCGGTGGGAGCCGGCGCCTTCGGGTCGCCGACCACGTCGCCGCGGCGGCCCGAGGCCGCGGCGAAGGCACTCCGGTAGGTCGCGAGCGTTACCGCCGGGCGTGAAGGGCTCGACCACGGCACCGGCCGCGCGGAGGTCGCCTACCGCACGGTCCCACATCGCGAGCGCCTCCGCCGTCATCTGCTTGCGCGGGACATGGGCCTCCACCAGTCCGAGCCGCACGCCGGCAAGGGCATCGTCCCGCAGGGTCAGGAGCGGAGCGCTGTCCCACTTGCTGGTGAGCGCCAGCGGGTCCGACCGGTCCGGCCCCGCGATCGCGGCGAGGAGCAGTGCCGCATCCGCGACCGTGCGCGCGAGCGGCCCGTGGGTATCGAGGTAGGGCCAGGTCGGGATCACCCCGGTGCGGGGGACGAGGCCGAAGGTCGGCTTCATCCCGACGACTCCGGTGAACTGCGCCGGGATGCGGTTGGAGCCGCCGTCGTCGGTGCCGAGTCCCGCGAAGGCCATTCCGGCCGCGACCGCGACCGCCGTGCCGGCGCTGGATCCTCCCGGTGTCCGGGTGCCGGTCGGATCGTGCGGATTCAGCACCTGGCCGGTGTGGCTGCTGGTGCCGTTGCCGTGGTAGGCGAAGTCGTCGGCGGCAGTCTTCCCGAGGACGATGGCACCCGCCGCACGGAGTCGCGACACCTCGAGCGCGTCGCGGCGCAGCGTCTCCGGGAAAAGGCGCGCCCAATCGGCGTTGGAACCGGTAGTCGGCAGCCCCCGCATGTCGTAGATCGCCTTGGCGAAGACCGGGACGCCGTCGAGCGGCCCGTGCATCGTGCCGGCGCGCAGGCGGGCGTCGGCTGCGCGCGCCTCGTCCAGGGCAGAGGGCGACAGGACGTCGATCGCGCGCCATCTCATCCCCTCGGCGCGACAGCGTTCGAGCGCCCGGGTCGTGACCTCGACGGCGGTCCACTCGCCGCGCCGGCGGCCGGCCTGATAGTCGGCGATGGTGCCGTCGAGCGGGTCCTGGTCGGTCCGGACCCAGCGACGAAGCGGGAGGACGGCGACGGCGGCGAGCTGGGCCAGGACTTCGCGTCGAGTGGGCGACATTACCAGGGATGATGAGTGGGAAGGCGAGGTTCAGGGTGGTGCTGACGACGGGGCGGGGATTGTTTCCCGCACCACCTCCACCGCGATGAATACCCCGTCCCCGAACGCCGGCTCGTCCAGCAGCTTGAGCCGCGTCGGAGTGAAGACGTAGAGCTGCAGGCCGCCCGCCCCCGCCTCTGCGGTTCGACCCGACTCTTCCGCCCTGACCACACGATCGAAGTAGCCTGTGAAGCGCGCGGCGTAAACCGCGCGGGCCTGCTCCACCCTGGTCGAGGCGACGCGCTCTCCGTTACCGAACAGCTGCAGCCCAAGATGGGGCCGTCCCCACTCCTGATGGGAGTCGAAAACAGTCATCGCCATCGCAGGCACATGAGTGAGGTTCCGGGAGTGGGCCGCGTTGGGGTGCGAGAGGAAGTACAGCAGCAGATCCGACCCCACTGCGAAGAACGCAGTGTTGATGTCCACCGTGCCCGCTTCGCTGGTCGTCGCCATGGAGCAGAGCGCGGTGGTACTCAGGATCCGCTCCACCGACGTGAGGAGTTGAGCGCCGGCGTAGCCGGGGGAGCGGAGTTGGAAGGCCATGGGATGTTCTCCTCGAACCAGCCCTCGCTAGATCTCGGTAAACAGTGGTTTCGGGATCCAGACCGGGGCGGGCTAACGCAGCCGCCCTTGCTCACTATCCTGCCTGGCTACCACGGCTTCTCGTCCGCCGTCGGCCCGTAGATCACCGGCAGCGGCACATTCAGCAGACGCAGGTAGACCGTGAGCTGTCCACGGTGGTGCACCAGGTGACCGATGTGGTTCCGCACCACGACGCCTGCATCATTCACCTCGGCCAGAGCCTCGCGCGCTCCTCGAACGTTGTCGTCCAGCAGCTTGACCAGGTTATCGGTGGTCTCGAAGGAGTAACCGCCGCCGCCGGCCGCGAGGTCGAGCTTCCACTGGACCTTCTCGCTCGGCACCCGCTCCAGAAGCCTCCGCGTCAGCATCGTTAACGTAAAGGGTCATCGCCGATCGCCCGCACTGACAAGTACACTAGTCGGATCCACGCATGACACTCCGGTCGTGCGAACGCGTAACGACCGCGCCTCAGCCGTCACGTCCGTCGGATTATCGGCTCGTGGAGGCTGCCGGACCCAGCAAAACCGCGGGCCAGTTGAGAATGATTCTAATAGCAGTCGGCTGGGGGAGGTTCTTGCGTCGAACGAACAGAAAGCGCCGGCCGTCGTTTGAAACGTCGTAGTTTGCGGAACGGCCGCCATACGGCGCTCGCGTATACTTCCCCTCGAACAGTGTGGTCGGCGCGCTCGGCTCGAGTGTTGGGCTGACCGTGAACTTTACCGATTTGAGGGCATCGCCCTGACGATAAAAGAGCTCGCGACCGTCGCGGCTCCATTGGGGCTCGAAACCACCGTTCGCAGAAATTGCCCAGGTATGACCCGCTCCAGGAAACGGCCGCACGTACACCTCTTCCCGTCCCGACACATCCGATACGTAAGCGACATAAGGAAGCTGCCGATTCGGATTGAACATCGCACCGTACTCTGAAGGCGGGTCGCTGGCGAACGCTATGGGGGACGCAGGGCCGCTGGTCGGGAGCATCTCTACATCGATCGCAGCATCCGCGCGGCGACGAGTAAAGGCCACGTACTTACCGTCCGGGGACCACGATGTGGGGAACTCCCAGTTGCCGATTCCCGGTGTCGAAAGTGGGAACGCCAGTGAGAAGTCCGGACCCGTCGTCCAGGCCAATCCGGGGCCCTCCTCGCCTTCCGGCTCCGACGACATCGCGACACGTGTCCCGTCCGGATTCCACACGGGCTCGAAGTCTTCCCCGGGAGCTGTGGTAACCGGCTGAAGGGAGCCACGGAGCAGGTCGAGGATCCAGACATCGTAATTCGATCCGGTGGGGCTTGTAACAGCGAGCCGCGTGCCGTCGGGGGACAGTCGTGGAAACGAATACTCACGCCCGTCGTCGCGAAGAGTCACCGCGCCTCCCGAGCGATCAACCCACACCAGTTCAAACTCGCGTGTCACCACGGGACCGGCGATATACGCCAAGGTGCCGGTGCCCGAGACCGCGTACTGCGCAACTCCATTTGGCTCCACGATCACTCCGTCGAGGATCTTTCTCTCGGCGCCGCTTGCTGTCGCGTGGTCTGCGTCGAACAGGGTCGCGTACAGTGACCCACTCCGGACGAACAGCAGATGCCCGGTGGCCGAATAGCGCGCGGTTGTACCACCATTGACGATCGTACTCACTTTCTTATCCGCTAGAGAGAGCACGCAGATAAGAGATCGATCGGGGGTGTCACCTACGACATCCGTGAACAAGACACGCCGGCCTCCCGGCAGGGCCGATGGCCATGCATACGGGGCATTAATGTCGGTCGTAACGTAGGCCCAGTCATCGTGCCCCTGCGGTCGCTCGCCCACCGTGGTACCCTGCGACAGTCCACTGTTAGGGCTTGCCGCATAGACGAGCCGGTCGTTCGTAATCCACGTGGCGCCGCGATTGACAGTCGGTTCCGTCGCAGCGTGTATCGCGAGAGGCGCACCGCCCCCGACGGCCACCCTCTTGATCATTCCTCCGCTGAAGAAGGTGATCCATGCGCCATCGGGCGACCAAAACGGCCCGCTGGCGTTCTCCGTCCCATCGATTGGCAGCGCGACCGGACCGACGAGGTCCCGCACGTAGAGCTGCCGGGAACCGTGTGCCTCACCGACGAAGACCAAGCGCGTACCGTCGGGGGAAAGCGCAAGCACTGGCTGTTCCGGGTCTAGCGGGAGCGTGACACCGGGCGGCAATTCGACGGTGAAAAAGCCGCCGGGCGAATGCGCTGGGAGCGAGGTAGGCCGAAACCAGCCCCAAAGGGCGAGGGCGGTCATGCCAGCAGCGATTGCGGTCGCGCCTAGGGTGGCTCGCTTCCAGAACAGTCCACGTTCGCCGCCCCATGACGTCCTCGCGTCCGCGGGATGCCAGGTGAAGGCTGGGTTGGCCAGTGCGTCGGCAAAGGCCTTCGCGGTCTCAAAACGATCGGCGGCAAGCCGCTCCAGCGCTTTCGCCGTCGCAGCCGCAACGTGAGGCGGCACCCACTTCCTCAATTCGACGACCGGCCGCGCCTCGTCGGCAACGATCTTCAGGATGATCGCTTGTGCCGAGGCGCCCGTATGCGGCGGGTCTCCAGTCAGCATCTCGTACAACACACTGCCCAGGGAGTAGATATCGGAGCGGCTGTCAAGGTCTTTCTTGGCGGTCGCTTGTTCGGGTGACATGTAGTGCGGTGTGCCCAGCGAGAGGCCGGTTTCGGTCATCCGTCCGCCCGCTGCAGCGCTCACCGCCAAAGCAATGCCAAAGTCGGCCACCGTGGCTCGGCCGTCGTGCAGCAAGATGTTCTCGGGTTTGATATCCCGGTGGATGACGCCGTGACGATGAGCGTAGTCGAGGGCATCCGCTACTTCCCGAGTGATCCGCACCGCCTCGTCCACACCGAGCTGCGTTTCACGATTCAACTTGGTACGCAGAGTCTCGCCGTCGACAAATGGCATGACGTAGTAGAGGAAACCGTCCGCCGTGCCCGAGTCGAAGAGGGGAAGAATGTGGGGGTGCTGAAGGTTGGCAGTTGTTCGGATCTCTTGTACGAACCGGTCGCCACCGAGGACGGCGGCTAGTTCAGGACGTAACACCTTAAGAGCGACGTTGCGCTCATGCCGAAGGTCACGGGCCAAGTAGACTGTTGCCATGCCACCCTCGCCGAGGCGACGCTCGAGGCGATAGCGGTCCGCAATGGCGGCCGTGAGTCGAGGGGTGATGTCGGACATGAGACTGTAAGATGAACCGACCGAAGGCTGCTGGCGAGGGCGACAAACCCAGCGGATGCGTCGTTGTCAAAACCTCAAAGACGAGTCCGGTTGTGCGTTCACGGCGGGTCCCATTGCTGGGATTCTCCTCTTGGCAGAGTAAACCAAACGGGGCGACCACCCGGCCGCCCCGTCTGATCGCACTGGTCCTACGTCATCCTCTACGGGCCAGGTCCTCCAATTTCATTGCCGCGCCTCGCTTCCCTTCGCTGCGCTACTGCCGAGCGCGTGTCGCTGCTCTGCTCGCTTCGCTCCGGCACGCACCCGCAAAATTCGGTCGGGCGACCACGAGGGTCGCCCCTGCCATCCCGTTCACCGTTCGCCGTTCACCGTTCGGGCGGGCCTTGTGCCCGCCCTGGCCGGAATGACAGCGTTCTGGTCCGCGTTGGCCCGGGCGACCACGAGGGTCGCCCCTCCGGCCCGTTCCCGTTCACCGTTCCTGTCCCCGTTCACCCGCACTCGCTAAACCCACACACATGACACTTCATGCACCCCTCCGCAAACTCCAGCTGCGAGCCGCAGTCGGGGCAGGCACCCGTCAGCGTCGGGCCGATGGCGAGACCCATCTGCTCCGCCTCGGCGGCGATCCCTTCGGGAGATAGCGGCCGGTTGACCAGCTCGATGACCGGATACTCGCCGGTGGTGCCGGTGGGAAGCAGCTCCTGCTGGATGCCCTGCTTCTCCTGCATCCACTTCTCCATCGCGATGCCGACCGCGTCGGGCACCGACATGACCTTGTTCGGTCCGAGGCCGATGACCCTGTCGGAGCTGATGCCGCGGAGCTGGCGGTGGATCTCCCGCATCGGGATCCCGGAGCGCAGCGCCAGGCTGATGAGCCGGCCCATCGCTTCGACGTCCGCCATCATCGCGCCGCCGGCCTTGCCGAGGCTCATGAAGACCTCGAAGGGCTGACCCTTGTCGTCTTCGGTGATGGTGACGTAGAGCGTGCCCGAGCGGCGTCTCGATGCGGCGGATCGATCCCTCAGGAGCTCGGGCCGCGAGCGCTTCTGGCGCCGCTGCAGGTTCTCGGACTCGAGCTCGTGCACCATCTTCCGGAGTCGATCATTCTCGGCCCGAATCTCCGCCAGCTCACCGTGCAAGTCGTCGGCATGTCGCGCGTCGCCGGTCGCCGTCGACGCGGCCTGTCGCCTGTCGCCTTGTCGCCCTGTCCGACTGCTCCGTCGACCTTCTTCGCCGTCGCGCCGGTCGACAGCACCTGCATGTCGCGGCTGCCGTCGCGATAGACCGTGACGCCCTTGCAGCCGAGCTGGTAGGCGAGCCGGTAGATCTCCTCGACGTCACTCCTCGGTGGCGTCGTGGGCGAAGTTGCACGGTCTTGGAGATGGCCGAGTCGTTGTACTCCTGGAACGCGGCCTGCATCCGGATGTGCCACTCCGGCGTGATGTCGTTCGCGGTGACGAAGACCCGCTGCCACTGGCTCCGGCACTTCGTCGAAGCCGGATATGGCCCTCCTGCGCGATCCGCCGCATCAGCTCGTCGCGAGTACCAGCCTTCCTTCGTGCGCGATGCGCGATGAAGTCCTCGTTCACGTCGGGCATCAGCGACGCCGGCCTGGTTCCGCATGAACGCCACGGCGAAGAGCGGCTCGATGCCCGAGCTGCACCCGGCGATGATCGAGATGGTCCCGGTCGGCGCCACGGTGGTGACGTTGCAGTTCCGGAGCCGCTCATGGGACGGATCCGCTCGCCCTGCGCGTCGCGGGCGCAGGTGCTCGTCCAGGCCCCAGATGCTCTTCTCCCACTCGGGGAACACGCCGCGCTGCATCGGCGAGCCGCTCCGACTCGTTCTTGGCCTCGTCGTCCACGAACTTCATGATCTTGCGGCCCAGGTCGACCGCCTTCGTCGCAGTCGTAGGGGATGCCGAGCCGGATCAGCAGGTCGGCCATGCCCATGACGCCGAGGCCGATGCGGCGGATCCGCTTGCGCCAGGCTCGTCGATCTCCACGAGCGGGTACGTCGTTGGCGTCGATGACGTTCTCGAGGAAGTGGGTGCAGAGGTGGATCACCTGCGCGCAGCCGCGTCCCAGTCGATCTGCCGTCGTTGACGACGAACTCGCCGACGTTGATCGAGCCCAGGTTGCAGACGTCGTACGGGAGCAGGGGCTGCTCGCCGCAGGGATTGGTGGCCTCGTAGCTGCCGAGGTGCGGGACCGGGTTGTAGTGGTTGGCGCGGTCGATGAAGAACACGCCCGGCTCGCCCGGTCTTCCAGGCGCCGTGGATGATCTTCTCCCAGACCTCACGGGCCCGGAGCTCGCCCGACCAGCTTGCTTGGTCTTGGGATGGATCAGGTCGTACTCGCCGTCCTCCTCGACCGCCTCCATGAAGGCGTCGGTGACCGCGACCGAGATATTGAAGTTGGTGATCTTGGTCGTGTCGTCCTTGCAGGTGATGAAATCGATGATGTCCGGATGGTCCACCCGCAGGATGCCCATGTTGGCGCCGCGGCGGGTGCCGCCCTGCTTGACGACGTCGGTGCGACGCGTCGTACAGGCGTCATGAAGGAGACCGGACCCGACGCCACGCCCATGGTGGAGCGCACGATGTCGTTCTTGGGCCGGAGCCGCGGAGAAGCTGAAGCCGGTGCCGCCGCCCGACTGGTGGACCAGCGCCATCGCGCGGAGGGTGTCGTAGATGCCGTCTCTGGCCGTTGGAGAGGGTGTCCTCGACCGGCAGGACGAAGCAGGCGGAGAGCTGCCCCAGCGGCCGGCCCGCATTCATCAGCGTGGGCGAGTTGGGCATGAACAGCCGGTGCGCCATCAGCGTCGATAGAACGCCTCGGCCAGCGCCTCGACCGCGCCGGCGGACGCGCCGTACGCGCGATCCGGCTCCGCGATCGTCCGGGCGACCCGCCAGAACAGATCGGCGGCCTCTTCGACCGGCTGGCCAGCGTCGTCCTTGATCAGGTAGCGCTTTTCCAGCACGGTGAGGGCGTTGGCCGAGAGCTGCAGGGAGCGTTTCGAAGCGGGAGAAGTCGCCATGGGCCTGTCACTCGTTCGGGCGAGTGTCACAAGGGTATGATCGAATGATAACGAAGTGATCAGCGGGAAGAAAAAACGGAGTACAAACCTAGGAAAAGCGGGTGCTAGCATCAATACGCCGGATACTGGCGGAATTCCGCGCCGGATTGGTTTTCACATCACAAATGTGGTGGACACGTTGGGGTCCGCGATGGGGAGAGAGGTGGTAGGGAGTAGGGAGTAGGGAGTCGGGTGTAGAGGTTCTAGTCGATTCGAAGGACAGTCGACAAAGGCGACAGGCGAGGCGACAGGCGACGAGGCGAAGGCGACAGGGGCGACCTCACGTCCCGACGGAGCTAAGTCCCTCGACCGTCGGGACGAGGTGGACCTCGCTTCCGTCACTCCGCTGACCTCGCCCATACCCGTACACTCCCGCACCTGTCACCCACTCACTCCCGCGCCTATACCGCTTCGCCTGCTCCACATAGTGTTGCCACGTTCCCGCAATCCGTCGAGTCAACTCCTCATCCACCTGCCGCACCACCTTCCCCGGCACCCCCATCACCAGCGACCCGGGCGGGACCACCATCCCTTCCTTCAATACCGCGCCCGCTGCGATGACGCTGCCGCTCCCCACCACGACACCGTTGAGCAGGATGCTGCCCATTCCGATCAGGCAGTCCTCTTCCACCCGGCAGCCGTGGAGGATCACCCGGTGGCCGACGCCCGACCCGGGGTCCCACGATGCAGGGCTGGCCCTCGTCCACGTGCACGATGGTGCCGTCCTGGATATTGCTCTGCTCTCCGATGAGATCGGCGCCATGTCGCCCCGGAGCACCGCGGCGAACCAGACGCTCGACTCTTGGCCCAGGGTCACGTCGCCCAGGACCACCGCGCCCGGAGCCACGAACGCGGTCGGATGGATATTCGGCATCGGGGATGGGTCAGCGTTCGGAAGGATAGAACGCGAACTGGGTCCAGCCTTCGACCGGTGTCCCGTTCTTGGCCGCCGGCTGCCACTTGAGATTCCTGGCAAAGGCGACCGCCAGGTTCTGGAAGGCCGGCATCGTTGGACGGCGTGTTGGGCTGGACGATGACGGTACGGCCATCGGCCGAGACCTTGACCAGCAGCACCGCGGGAGACGGCGTGCCCGTGATGTCGTCGGTGAGCGGAACCCTGGACGGACCCGTCGGAAGCGGCGGCTTGTCGTAACAGGCCCGTCCGTACCGGTTGGCCGGACTCGGCACGGTGCAGTCGAGCGCGGCCGGCGCCGGCTTGGGAGTGTGCCGGTGCGTCCGATCGGGACCAGCTCCGGGGCGAAGACCAGCACCTGTCCCGCGGCGATATCCACGGTGTCGCGTGAAGAAGGTGTAGCGCGGCGCCGAGATCGCGACCTCGTGCGGGCCGACCGGGAGCCGGGTCTCGGATTCGGTCAGCGGCTTGGAGTCCACCATGACCGTGCTGCCCTTGGGCAGATTGGTGAGCCGGAGACCGCCGCTATCGGTGACGACCGGACCGACGATCGGCGATGTGGCGCCGTGTCGGTGGGACTGGTACCCTGGGCCGGAGTCATGGGCGGCCAGCACCGAGTCAACCGCCCTCCTCGTGTGATTCGGCCAGAGGCGGCCGGGTCCCGTGGTCACCGGGTCGCGGTATCATCGGCCGGAGCGACGCGGCGCGCACAGCGGACGTGGCTATTCCTATAGTAGAAGAAGCCCAGCCGCCCCGCCCACCAGCAGCAGCACCAGCACGATCCATCCCAGGGGAACGTCCCGGCTCGGCGCCTGCGCAATCGATCGCTGCGCCACCGGTCGCCGTCTGCCGCTCTGCCGGACCGGGATCGGTGTGCTCGACCTTGGGGTGATCGGCCGAGGCAGGATCGGTCCGCTCGGCCGGGCAACCGGCTGGAATTCCTGAGAGGTCGGCAGCGGAGAGGTGGGCTGCGCCGCCATCCCGACCTGTGACAGCGGAGGGGCGCCGCAGCGTGCTGAACGGTTGACCCTCCAGCGCCCGCATCAGCTCTTCGGCATCCTGGAAGCGATCCTGCGGGTCCTTCATGATCATCTTGCGGATGATCTCGAACAGCCGCTTCTCCTCCGGAGTCGTTCAGCGGCGGCGAGGGGATCGGCTCCATGATGTGCTTGTAGCCGATCGAGAAGCTGTCCTCCCCGTCGTAGGGCACCTCGCCGACCAGGCACTGATACGCGACGATCCCGAGGCTGTAGATGTCGCTCCGGCCGTCGATGGCCTGGGCCCGCGCCTGCTCCGGGCTCATGTAGTGCGGCGTGCCGATCGACATGCCGGTGCCGGTGAGCCGCTGCCCGCTGCGCCGCCTTGGCGATGCCGAAGTCGGTGACCACGCAGAGCCCGTGCTCGTCGAACATGATGTTGTCGGGCTTGACGTCGCGGTGCACCGTGCCGCGTGCCGCGGCATATCCCAGGGCGCTTCCCACGTCCACCAGGATCTTCTGGATCTCGGAGGGGGTGAGCTTGCGGCCGTCTCGGCCAGGATCTGGGAGAGCGACGATGCCGCGCAGGTACTTCATCACGAAGTAGATGACGCGTCCCGCTTTGCCGACCCGGTAGATGGGGATGATGTTGGGATGCTCGAGCTGGGCCGCGGTGCGGGCCTCGCGCTGGAAGCGCTCGACGAAGTCGGCGTCGAAGGCGAGCGAGAAGGGCAGCACCTTGATCGCCACCTCCCGGCCCAGCTGCTTGTCCATCGCGCGGTACACGATGGCCATCCCGCCGCGGCCCAGCTCCTCCAGGATCTCGTACTCGCCCTGCAACGCCTCCCGAACGATGTCGAGTTCGGTGACGTCACCGGTCGCGATGGCTTGGATGGGAGTCGTGACCCTGAGGTCGAGACCACAGGAGGGGCAGAACTGCGTCGCCTTCTGGACTTCGTGCCCACACCGGGAGCAGAACATTGCCCGAAGCTAGGCGGGGAACGGGGAGGGTTCAAGGGGCGGAACTGCGGCGGAACGGGAAGCGGGAAAGGGGAAAAGGGGAAAGGGGAAGCGGGAGACAGAAGGGGAAGGGAGAAAGGAGTGGTAAGAAGGGCTCCTGCTTTACCTGACCGATCGTAACTCACGCAGTAACGAAGCCCCACATTCGATCCCTCTTCCTCACGTGCACCATCCCCTTACTCCTTTCCCCTTTCTCCTTCTCCCACTCTTTCTTACTCCCGCACCTCGAAGGCGCGCTCTCGACCGCTGCTGGCTGCCGTTGAAGGCGGTGATCGTGACTTCGAGCCAGTACTTGCCCCGCCGAGAGCTTCTCCAGGCCGACGCTGCGGTGCACCCGGGTGAGCGGGCCCTCGGATTGATCCTCGAAGTTCAGCTTGATCGCCGCCTTCTTGCCGCCGAACACGCCGAACAGTCCGCCTCCGCCCTGCTTCGCCGACCACGACCTCGGTCTTGTAGGCGGCGCCCTGGAACAGACCGTACACCTCGTAGTACAGGTCCATCGGCGCGCTCTTGCGGAAGGTGCCGATCGGATTGAAGTAGACCGTGTCGTCCTGCAGTCGGACGCCAGAAGACCCGCGCCATCGGGGTGCCGAGCACCAGGTCGCTCAGGGTGAAGCTGTTGCCGCTGAAGTCGCCGGCGGTGATGGTATCGGGCGTCAGCAGCAGCCCGCGATCATCACCTTCCTCGAGCGCCACGCCGATAGGTGAGGCGGCCGGCGGGCACCGGCACCGCGACCCGGCCCACCAGGAATTCGCGCTCCGGCACCGGGACCTGGGCGACGAAGAGCCGAGTGGTGTCGACCCGCGCCACCGTGTTGCCGCGCGCGTCCGCGACGCTGAGCCGGAGCCGGACCGGATAGACCTGCCCCCGGCGGCGACGCGACCCCTTGCAGGCTGAGCCGCCACGGAGCGCGTAGGAGACGATGGAGCAGGCCGTTGCGCCGAATCGCGGCCCACCACGGCGACCGAGGTGTTGACCTCGAGCTCCGCGTGGGTACCGCAGCTCGTAGCTGTCGGTGGTGGTCCCGATCAGGATGCTCTCGCGCCCCATCTTCCGTTCTTCGGTGAGATAGCGCTGGGCCGCCGCCTCGCCACCGCCGAGCAGCTTGCTGTAGACCGGAGAGAGCTTCTCCCGCGACAGCAGCAGCTCGTTCGCCACCAGGCCCACGTCGGTACTGCGGATCGCGGTGGCGCCCTCGAAGCCCAGCACGTCGAACAGGCTTTCCACCAGCTTGAAGTCCTGGACGTCTTCCCGCGCGATGAAATGGAAGACCAGGTCGCCGTCGGGCGCGGTTGTAGCGCCAGGATTCGTTGAGCTCCATCCCCGGGCGGGTGAACGTGGCGCGGGCGGTGGGCTCCCCGTGCCGGATATAGATGATGCCGCGGTCGTCGTAGTCTCGGCTGCCGGAACGGTAGCGTTCGATGATGTCGTAGTGCCGGTTGATGCTGACCAGCTGAAAGTGCTGCCGGGCGTAGTAGAGCCGGCGGTAGTGCTCCCGGAGACCGTTCGCCGTCCTTCCGCAGTTCGCTGCGGTCCCGCTCGCTCCAGAACCGGTGGAGGAATCCGGCGCGGTTGGGTCCGGCCAGCGCGTCGAATTCGGCCAGCGCGCTGTCCGTCGCGATCAGGGCCAGGTCTCCGCGATAGGCCGCCACGGTCACCGGGTCGTTGCTCGCGGCACCCTCGTAGTAGGCCGGCTGGCCGTCCTGGGTGCCCTGCGAGGAAGAGGGCTCGGGCCAGCTCCAGGTGACCCAGGCTCTTGTTGTCGCCCTTCTCGATGTAGGACCGGAAGGCGGCCACCGCGGAGTCGATGTCTCCTACTTCGCGCTCCACCCGGCCCCGATACAGCAACACCTCGGGATTGGAGACGCCGAGGTGGTGGCCGCCGCCGGCGAGCGCTTCGCGCGCGACGTCGATCTTGACGTTGATCCGTTGCCGGAGTGCGGTGGCCGACAGCTCCACCAGCCCCTGCACGAACGAGGGGTCCACCTGAATCGACCGGGTGTAGGCGTTGGCCGCGCGGGTCAGGTGATCCTTGCCGAACATCGCCTGCAGGCCGGCCACCAGGGAGATCTGGGAATCGCCCACTCCGTCTTCGGCGAGTCCCAGCCCATACCAGCCCCAGGGCCAGGTGGGCTGCAGCTCGGTGGCCCACTGGAACTCACCGGCGGCATCGTCGTAGCGCGACTGGCTGCCCAGATCCGCGATCCGGAGCGCCACGAATCCCAGGCGCAGGTGATTCATCGCGTTGTCGCGGTCCGCCTTGGCGACGTCGATGAGGCGGGCTTCGAGCCGGACCAGACCGGCAGCTGTCCTCCACCGCTGGCGAGCGAATCGCGGAACTTCTCGATGGCGGCACGATCCTCGGGCGACTGGGCGGCCGCCGAACAGGGGATGGGCCGCTCCACCAGCACCAGGAGGAAGCGGCGCGTCCCGCACGGCGGAGGAATCCTGGAGTCATTCGATCGGTTTGGCTGTGTGCCTAGGGGACGTCAGTCACCCCCCTCCCCCGCCACACCCCGCAAGAACGTTTCAATTCCATCAAACACGGCCTGGGCATAGGACGCTTGTCCCTCCTCCGACCGTAGGGCCGCCTCCTGCTGAGGAAGCATCATGAAGAGGCCTTCGGTAAGGATCGGATGGCATCCAGGTCGGCCGCACCAGGGCGAGATCCCCCCGGCTCGACCCCCAGTTCCCGAATCCCCAGCCGCCGAACCAGTGCACGCTGACCGCCATGGCGAGGGGCACGCTGCGCGGGATGGTTGTAGAAGACACTGGCGCCGTTGTTGGTGAATGGATTCAGGCCGTCCGGCAGCGCGTTGTTGTGAATCGAAACCAGGAGTTCCGCGTTGACCGAGTCGGCGAGCTTCACCCGGGGCCATAGGTCAACCGCGCGAATCGCTGGTCCGGGTCATGATCACCTGCGCGCCCTTGCCGCCTGTAGCAGGTCCCTCGAGCTTGAAGCGCCACGGCGAGGTTGGCCTGCGCCTCGCGGAATCCCGACGGGTCCCATGGCACCGGCCGGCGGATGTCCGGGATCGACCACGATTCGACGGCCGGCGAGCGGAGAATCCTTATCGATGCTGGGCGGCCGCCGGATCTCGAGGATGAGATCGTTCCGGTTCCATCGGGTGCGGTAACCCCAGACCGGTCCGGCGAGATCGAGCCGGATGGTGACCTCGTCGTTGGTCTCCTGCTCCCAGCTCATCCGCCGCAGGTAGGGATCGGTGCCGCCGTAGCGCATCCAGTCGAGATCGCCCAGCGAGTTGTAGAGCCGGAGGGTCAGTCGCTTCTCGTCCTCCTCGACCCGGAAGGGTATCCGTTGCGAGAGCGGAACCCGCAGCGACAGCCGATCGGTGAATGGAGTGAGCGTGACCGAGCTCACGGTTGCACGGAGCGCCGGAGTCCCGAACGGCAGTTGCAGCGCGTCGGCCGCGGGGACCCACGCCTCGGTTCCCTTGGAGAGGCTGCACCCGAGGTCATCGCCCAGCCGACCAGTGGCGACGGTGCGGGTGCCGGTGGGCATGAACCAGTGATAGGTGGCACCCGGTCGGGTGCGACCGATCGTGAGGCTGTCGGTGTCTCCCTTGTGCGCGGTGTCGTCATTGAATTCCACGATGACGGGGGTGCTGTCGAGCAGGGCGAGCCGGAGTGTCCAGGTGGCGCGGGCGGTGTCGGGGCCGATGATGGCCTCAATTACGGCGGACGGGGCGGAAGGGCGGGCGAGACGGTCGAGGCAGGCCAGCCGGTCGGGCCTGGCGCCCGCCGACTTGTCCGCCCTGTCCGCCCTGTCCGCCCTGATCGCCGAGTAATGATCCAGGATTCTCCCCGACCGCCAGACCACGTAATCGCACCGACATAGCGATCCGCCCGTCGCGGCAATGCCAGATTCGTCGTGTCCCGATCAAACGCCCGTACACCCGAGGGTGCTTCCTCCGGTCTGCGGCGCAGGCTTGAGCGGAATCGATGGCACCGTTGGGGAGTCGGATCCGCACCTCGGCGCCTTCGACTGCGCGGACGCTGACCGGCAGGAACTCGTCGGCCGGCCACCACGCGTTGCCCCGCGGAGATCATCGAGGTGGAATCGATCCAGACCCCCAGAGGCGGTGGGGTGAATCGAAAGACTCGTTTCGCGGTGTAGAGCGAGGCGCGCCGAGTCGGTCGCGGTGCGGGCGACGATGTCGTACTGGAATGATGGAATCGGCCGGCAGCGGGAGCCATGCGATCCAGGCGCCGTTGGGCGCCACCGACACGTCTCGACCATTGATGAACAGGGTCGCATCGCCGGTGCCCAGTGAGCCGAAGATGAAATTGGAGTCCCGCGCATCAACCAGGTCGGTGGCCGAAGGGTAGATCACGCTGATCGCGAGCGGGCCACGCGACCGGAGGGAATCGGTGGGAGCTTGGTGCCGATGGTATCAGGACGATCGGACCGGACCGGCTGGGCGGCACCGGATGGTGCGGCACCCGCGGCGGGACTCGGAGCGGGCGAAGGCTTGAGGAAGAGCCGCAGGCCGCGACCAGCATCACGGTTGCTGCGACTGGAATCGCGAGGTTGGGCACGAACGCTGGTTTCTTCACGGTCATGTCGCCCAAGGTACACCAGCACTATGACTTACGCCAAGCGCTCTGTTGACGCTCTCCCGAGCCATTCCTAGATTCCGGACCACTCATCTTTTCCTCACACTGAGGTCCGTCGCGATTTCATGAGGCCGGCGCACCAAGGTCGGTACCACGAAGGCCGGCTGATGCTCCGGGAGATCCGGTGACTTCAGGACCTTCGGACCCGCCGCGCGGAGGCTCCGGCGGCGTGCCGGGTACCCGGGCGCACTCGCCGGTGAGCGCGCCTCTTCTGGCCCCCTGTCCGTCCTGCGGGAGTCCGGTTCAAAGCGACCTGCCCTTCTGCGGGAAGTGCGGCAAGCGGCTCACCAGCGTCGCCTCGTCGCGCGGCCTGCCCCAACTGCGGCCGTCCGAACGACCAGGGCTTCGCCTTCTGTCCGGCCTGCGGAACATCCGATTCGGGATCCGCGCCGCCCGAAACACCGTCTCCCTTCCAGCTCGCGACCGAGAAGGCAAGCAAGGGCGCGGAGCTCCTGCTGCTCGACCGGAGCGGGACCACCGACCCAGCGGTATCCGCTGCTCAATTCGGTGACCACCGTCGGACGGCAGGGAGCCGACATCAACTTCCCCGACGACGGATACCTCTCGCCGGTGCACGCCCAGTTCCTGCTGCTCGACGGCATCCTCAGCGTGCGTGACCTGGGCAGCAAGAACGGCACCTGGCTCTACACCGAGCAGCCCCATCGGCTGGTGGATGGCGACATGGTGCTGATCGGCAGCCAGGTCTTGCGCTATCGCCGGCTGGGCTATCCCGGCCCCCGTCCCCCGGAACAGGACCAGACCCGCCGGCTCGGCAGTCTCACTCCCAACGCCGACATCGCCAACCTTGCGCAGATCCGGGCCGATGGCAGCCCGCGCGACATCGTCCACCTCTCACCCGGTCGCTCGATCAAGATCGGGCGGGAATCGGGAGACTGGCAGTTCCCGTTCGATGCATCGATGAGCGCGATGCACGCCATGATCCGCAGCGAGGACGCCGACTTCGTGCTGGTGGACCAGGGGAGTCGCAACGGGGTCGCGATCGCGGTGCGAGGTGAGCGACAGGTGGTGCACGGCTCCCGCCTCCTGATCGGAGACCAGATGATTCGGGTGGAGCTGACGTGAAGTTCTGCACCGCATGCGGCGCCGAGTACGGCGATGAAATCCTGTTCTGCCAGCGTAGCTGGCGGCGGGCCTACAGTCTCAATCCCCCGCTGGTCTGGAAGCAGATCCTCGACGGTATCAACTGAGGCCCATTGGCTAACGTCCTCGTCTCCGTCTTCGGCAAGACCGACCTCGGCCGCACCCGCGACCACAATGAGGACACGTTCCTCGTCGCCGACCTGACTCGCAGGACGGCGAGCCTCCAGGCCGACATGCGGAACCACGCGGTCGGGCCGAGGGGATCGCTCTTCATGGTGGCGGACGGGATGGGCGGGGCCGCGGCAGGCGAGGTGGCGAGCAGCATGGCGACCGATGCGATCTTCGGCCACATGACGACGGTCTGGCCCGATGACCCCGACGGCTCAGGGCCAGCGCTTCGCCTATCGGCTGAAAGAAGCCGTCGAGCTCGCCAATAATCGGATTCACGCCTACGCCCGGGAGCATCCCGAGGTGCGCGGCATGGGCACCACGGCGACGGTCGCCGGCGTATTCGGATCCGACCTCTATCTGGCGCAGGTGGGCGACAGCCGCGGTTACCTGATCCGGAATGGGAACACGATCCAGCTCACCAAGGACCAATCGCTGATGCAGCGGCTGGTCGAGGCGGGCGAGCTCACGGAAGAGGAAGCGGAGCAGAGCGAACGGCGCAACATCATTCTTCAGGCGCTGGGTCCTGATCCCCGGGTCAAGGTGGACCTCACCTATCTGCCGCTGCGCCGGCGGCGACCTGATCATTCTCTGCTCCGACGGTCTATCGGGTCAGGTGAAGAAGGAGGAGATCGCCGACGTCGCACGGGCCACGCCCGATCTCGCCCAGCTCTGCGCCAAACTGATCGATCTGGCCAATGAGCGCGGCGGACCGGACAACATCACGGCCGTCGCGGTGCGGTTCGACGGGGAGGCGCTCCCCGAACCGGTGGGAGAGGACAATGCCGGCTATCAGGTCTATCCCCTCAGCGAGGTCGACACGACTACCGAGCCGGTGCCGGTGTATACCGGCAGCCCGCCTCCGACCCCGATCGGCGAGAAGCCGCCGGTGCCCTGGTGGGTGGTCGCGGGGAGCCTCGTGGCGCCTCGGGCTGGGACTCTACTTCCTCTTCTTGCGCGGCTGAGCCGCGAGGAGGCCGGTGAAGGCCCAGTTCACTTTCCAGTCGGGAAGTCGAGCCGGTCAGATCGACGTCCTGAGCCAGCCCTTCATCCTGGTCGGGCGCCACCCGCAGTGTGAGCTGCACTTCGACGCCGATCAGGATCTCGATGTCTCCGCCCGCCACGCCTCGATCACCTTGACCGGCAAGCTCTACGTGCTGCGCGACCTGGGCAGCACCAATGGCACCATGGTCAATGGCAAGCGCCTGACCGGCGATCATGTCCTGGCGTACGGGGACGTAGTCCAGTTCGGGGCGGCGGGGCCGCGGGTGGAGTTCGCCTCGATCCCCGATCCGCCGCCGAGCGTGTTGCCGGAGCGGCATGCTCCCTCACCCGCGGAGACGAGTCTCTTTCCGGAAGCCGGTCCCCCGCCCCAGGTCCTCATTCCCCCGACTGGATCACCGGGGTCATTCAAGCTGCCGCACCCCACGCCGGGCAGCGCCGGCGCACCTACCAGGATCAAGATCGAGGTTCAGAAGCAGACCAAGAAGCACCGGACGGTGCAGTACGTTCTTTTCGCGATGCTGCTCCTCGTGACCGGAGCGTACTTCTGGTCCAATTCCGTCAACGAGCGCCGACTGGCGACTCAGCGGCGGCTCCTGCTGGGCCAGGTGGACAGCCTCATGGCCCAGATCGGGACTCTATCCGGCGCGACCCAGTCACTCCAGGGCGCGCTCGACTCGGCGAAGGCAGAAGCGGCGCGGCTCAAGCAACGGATCAATGCCTCGGGTGCGACCGGCCCCGAGATCGAGCAGCTTCGGGCCCAGCTGGAGGCCGCCACCCGGCAACAGCGCAATCTGGCCCAGGCGGCGACGCTCGACCCGGCCGCCATCGCGGCCACCAATCGAGACGCGGTCGCGATCGTGTTCGTGCAGTTCCCCGACGGGCGCAGCTTCACCGGCAGCGCCTTCGGGATCCGGTCCGACCCGAACGGAGGACTGCTCGTCACCAATCGCCACGTGGTCGTGGATTCGGCAGGCCGGCTCCCCGAGAAGGTGGGGGTGGTCTTCAACGGCTCCAATCAGAATTTCAAGGCGGACGTCGTCGAGATGAGCCAGGAGGCCGACGTGGCCCTGCTCAGGACCACGGTGCATCGGGGGATTCCGGTGGTGAAAGGGATCGCGACCAGCAGGAGCGAGGTCGGCGAGCCTGTCGCGGTGTTGGGCTTCCGGCTGGGGCTCGATCTTCAGAGCGGAGCCGACTGGCGCCAGCTGGGCGTCGCTGCCACCCTCACCCTGGGGACCGTGTCCCGTACCCTGCCCGACTTGATCCAGTTGGACAGCTATGGTGCTCAGGGTTCCAGCGGAAGCCCGATCTTCAACCGTACCGGTATGGTTGTCGGCCTGGTGTACGGCGCGGAAAAGGGAAGCAACGGAAGAATTGTTTATGGAGTGCCTGCCGCCGACATCAAGGAACTGCTCCGCCGACAGCGGTAGAAACACAACGCCCGGTCCAGTGCGTTTGCACCAGCCGGGACGATGGTTCTTGGCAGGTTCATCACCCGGTCTGCTCTGTTTCCCCGGGGCCCGAAGGCTATGTCTAACTTCGCATTGAGTATAACCAGCACCCCCCGGAAACGGCAATCCCCCCCCTTACGGGGCGTCCTTGCCCGGCCGGAGGGCAGATTCTCATGAAGGGGATCGTTTGGCTGGTCGGGGCGACCGTGGGTGGGGCCGTAGGATGGTGGATCGGAGCCCGGTTCGGCTTCATGACCGGCTTCATTTTGAGCACGGTGGGAACCGGGATCGGGGTCTATTTCGCTGGGCGCCTGGCGGCGGAGTATCTGCCCTGAACTGCTCACCGCGGAAGACGCGGAAACCCGCGGAAGAACGCGGATGGGTGTATGAGAGGGAACAACCAACAAAACCTCCGCGTGATCCGCGGTAAGCCCAAAAACAACCTCCGCGTGATCAGCGTGCTCCGCGTATTCCGTGGTAAGCTCGGTGGGGGTACAGTAGGTAGCCAACGATCGCTAGAAGCTGTCATCCCATTTATCTGCCTGAAGCCGGTTTGGGCCTAACTGCCTACCGCGGACGACGCGGAAACCCGCGGAAGAACGCGGAGTGGTCCAAGGGGAACAACCACAAAAACCCTCCGCGTGATCAGCGTGCTCCGCGTATTCCGCGGTAAGCTCGTTGGGGGTACAGTAGGTAGCCAAGGATCGCTAGAAGCTGTCATCCCATTTATCTGCCTGAAGCCGGTTTGGGGCCTAACTGCCTACCGCGGAAAACCAACAAACCCTCCGCGTGATCAGCGTGCTCCGCGTATTCCGCGGTAAGCTTTTTCGGGGTACAGTAGGTAGCCAAGGATCATTCAGAAGCTGTCATGCCATTTACCCGGGAAGACATTCGCGCATCGGTCGAGCGGGCCGGGGACGAGCATTGGCGGGCGTTGGTGGCTCACCACGAGGACCCCTACCCCCGGCCTACCCCTACGCCCGGTGCCATCTGCAAGGCGGAGGCGGAGCGGTTGAACGAGCAGGGCCTGGCTGACCGGGCCGACCTGAAGCTGCTGGAAAGCCGGGTGAAGCGAGTCGGCGAGGAAGTCGAACTGGTCCACGTCTTCGAGCAGAGCGGCAAGCCGGAGCGCCTGCTCACCGAACCGTTCCGGAACTACGCACCGGACCCGGCGTAGCCCCGGTCGTCAGTTCCCTCCCGCGACCTTTTCACCTAGCTTCAATCCGGCCGGCAGGGAGGCACTATTCCTCCGGCTGGGTGCTCAACTCACGTCCGACTCGGTCAGGTTGCATGACCATTCCAGATCGGCTTCGCCCCCACCCTCAGGATCGATTCCGCGATCCCGCCCAATTGTTCGACTTGAAGGACGCCGCGGCGGGCTTGCGGGCCGAGGCCCACGCTGCGGTTGAAGGGCACCGGCAGATCGCACTGTTCCGCCACGGCCAGGTCACCGTGATGCTCTACGTTTTCGAGCCCGAGGGTCACATCAGAGAACACGAGACCGAGGGAGTGGTCACCATTCACACGCTGGTCGGCCGCCTGCTCGTCACGGCCGACGGCTCCACTCATCAGGTTTCCGCAGGACAGATGGTGGTGCTGGCGCCGGGCGTGCCGCTCACGGTACGCGCGACCATGGCGAGCGAAATGCTCTTCACTGTGCACCACACCGAAGAATGAGAACCCATCCATGACGTTCGACGTCGTCGCCAGGCGGCACGAGATCGCGAAGCGCGCCCGGGCATTTTCCGAGGGCCGGATTCCCCGCAGTGAGGTGTTGCGGGATGTCGAAGCCCAGGACTATTCCGACCCGGTGTTGCGACCGCTGCTCGAAGCAATCCAGAATCTTCCCAAGAAGTCCCGCTTTTCAGGACTGTGGGGTCAGGCCTACGATGCCTATCTGGCCAAGACCCGCAAACTGATCGAGGCCGCCGAACGTTGAACTCACTTGCGGTGCCAAAAGGAGGAACTGTGCGCGCTGCATTCATTACAGTTTCTGCCCTCTCATTGAGCCTTCTCTCGCGTCCCGCAGTGGCCCAGGGCCAGGGGGCCGGTCTGGTCGGTCCTTCGGTCCAGAATCTTCAGGCTGCCGCGGCGCTTCGCCCGGTGGCCGCCGCTCCGGAGACTTCGACGAACCTCGCCACGATGGCGCCGCGTTCCCGAGCCCGTGATAGAACCGGCAAGGCCCTCATGATCGCCGGCGCCGCGGCGCTCGTCACCGGGCTCATCATCGATGAGGACGTCGTCACTATCGCCGGCGCCATTGCGGCCGGTGTCGGGCTTTTCCTCTATCTCAAGTAACGAGCCTTCGGGCAACCAACCCCGCGCGATCGGCCATAGCGGCCTGATCGTCGCGGGACTTGTGCTGCTCGCTATCGGTCTGCTCGCCGGGCTCGCAGTGAGTCGCTCGACCTCGCTGCTGGAGAGCCGCACCCGGATCGACCAGTCCGCCGTGGTCGAGCAGCTCCAGAGCGTGGCGAAGCTGGTAACCACCGAGGCCACGGTGCGGGATGTGATCGTCTATGAGAACACCCGCCTGGGCTCGACCAAGCGCTCGCTGGTGGTGGTCACCGGCAAGGCGCTGGTCGGGCTCGATCTCCAGCACCCGCCCCGGGTCAGTATCGACCACAAGGCGAAGCGGATCTCGCTCGGGCTGCCCCATGCCCGGCTGGTCGGGCGTGGACATTCAGGACCTCAAGATTTACGACGAGAGCCGGGGCCTGTGGAATCCGTTTCGCCCGGCCGACCGGGACACGATCTTCCAGCTGGCGCGGCAACACCTGGTCTTCGCCGCCCGAGACATGGCGGTCGTGGCGCACGCGGAACAGGGCGCCCGCCAGCTGCTCGCCGGCCTCTTCGCCCCGCAGGGCTACAGCGTGGATGTCGTGTTCGAGCCCTTCCTGCAGGAATCGAACGACCAGTAGCCTGCCGAACGGCTTCGCTGAACGGACAGAAACAGCTTACCGCGGAACACGCGGATTCACGCGGAAGACGCGGAAAAGAGCACTGATTATTTGTGTGCTCGACGTCGCCACACGAAAGAACAGAAAAAAGAACAACAACAACACTCCGCGTGCTTCCGCGTTATCCGCGTCTTCCGCGGTAAGCTGTTGAAGGGCCACCCTCGAGAAGCAGCTACTGCCGAGAACAACAATCACCACTCCGCGTGCTTCCGCGTTTATCCGCGTCTTCCGCGGTATGCTTTTGAAAGGCCACCCTCGAGAAGCAGTTACTGCCGAGTACAACAATCCCATCCGCGTGCTTCCGCGTTTATCCGCGTCTTCCGCGGTATGCTTTTCAGGAATCCAAAGCGGGACAGATGCCCGGCAACCGCATCCCTTCTGCGTTCATCTGCGTTTCTTCTGCGGCCCGATCTAACAGCCTTTGAACGCAACAACGCCGGGACAGCCACTCGGCCATCCCGGCATCGCGCTGTCGCCAGCTTCGGACTAGTAGCCCGGGTTCTGCACCAGCCCCCCGGCTACGTCGATTTCGCTCTGCGGAATCGGGTACAGCGTCTGGTACGCCGGAACCCCGGGCAGCACCTGCGCCCAGCGGCCGGTGCGTACCAGGTCGGGCCACCGGTCGGCTTCGGCGAAGAACTCCAGCCGGCGCTGCAGGTCGATCTCATCCAGTACTTCCTGCTGGTTGGTCACGTCGACTCCGAAAACGTGCGGAGCGAGGCCCGCGCGCTGCCGGATCTTGTTGTACTCGTCAACCGCGGCGCTCAGCTGGTTCTGTTGCGCCAATGCCTCCGCCTTGATCAACAGCACCTCGGCGAAGCGAATGACGTGGATGTCCTCCGCGCCGGCCGTGGTCGGATACTTTCCACCCGACGTGTCATCGGGGGTCGGGATGTAGATGTTCCACGCCAGCCGCACGTCACTCGGGTCATACGCGGCGACCAGGTTCGCCGTCGGCGCCTACTTCGGCCCCGCCGCCCTGGGGATCCGACCACCAGTAGTACATGTAGTTGAACTGCACATCGGTGAAGGTCACCTTCCAGATGTCCTCGACGCTATCGTTTTCGTCGGCGGGGAACAGGTCGGAATAGACCGGATCGAGATCGTAGCCCAGCGCGATCACTTCATCCGCCTTGGCGAGGGCCTCGGGGTAGTTTCCCTCGTACAGGTAGACCCGCGCGAGAAGTGCCTTGGCGCCACCGAGCGGTCGCGGTATTGGTCGGTGCCGTCTGATTGGAGATGAGCTGTCTCCGCCTGCTGGAGATCGCTCTCGATCTGGGCGTAGACTTCCGCCGTCGTCGCCCGGACCACTTTGTTGGCGTCCTCGACGCTGCCGGGCTGCGTCAGAACGAGCGGCACTCCTCCGAACAGTTTCACCAGGTTGTGATAGTGTAAGGCCCGCAAGGCATAGGCCTCGCCCACGATCTCGTCTTTGTCGGCCTGGGCAATCGTCACGACCCCAGGCACGTCATTGATGAGAGTGTTGGCCCGTGCAGATCGCGATGTAGATCGCCGACCAGATGTCGGAAATCGTCACGTTGGTCGGTTGCAGGCGGTGGGCCTCGGCATCCTTGTACGTGTTGAAGGTGCCGATGTCCTGGGCATTGTCCGAGGACAGGTCGCCAAAGATCTCGAAGTCACCACCGTAATAGCTGTCCTCCTGAAGCCCGCCATACGCGCCGGCCAGGAAGGCCTGCGCCGACGGGAGGTCGGTGATGGCGCCATCCGACGGCACCTTGTCCTGTCGGCTGCTCGTCGAGGAAGTTGTCGCACCCCGCGAGGCCCGAGGTCAACAGCAGCAACGGAAGAATCAGCTTGAGCATGGTCGGAGCCCGCCGAGCGGTCGGGTTAGCAGTTTGAGTAGTCATGGTTCACCACCCCGCCTGGATGCCGAGGATGACGGTCCGCTCCTGCGGGTAGGCATAGAAGTCGTTGGCCAGCGACACGTTGGTCGACGACCCTCCGCTGTTCACGTCGGGATCGTATCCACGTGTAATCGGTGATGACGAAGGCGTTCCGCACCCCGGCGTAGAGTCTGAGACTCCGCGCGGCGACGCTGGCAGCCCAATTCTCCGGGAATTGGTACCCCAGAGTGATCTCCTGCATGCGCAGGTAGGATCCGCTCTCGAGGAACCGCGATGGAGGGATCACCGTAGGCGCCCGACACGCCGTCGTAGCTGGCCCTGGGTACATCGGTCTGGTCGCCGGGCTTCTGCCAGCGCTTCAGCTGGTCGCGAAACTCGTTGTCGAGGTAAGCACCGCCGGACGCACTGTAGGTCCGCATGTCGTTGTAATACCTTGTTCCCTTGACTGAAGGTCAGCAGGAAGCTCAGGTCCACGCCCTTCCAGGTGAATTCGTTGGTCAGGCCGCCGCTGTAGTCCGGATGGGGGCTGCCCACGAAGGTCTGATCGTTCGAGGTGATGACTCCGTCGCCGTCGACGTCCTTGAAGATCGCGTCACCGGTGTTCGGATCCACGCCGAGGAACTTGAGCATGTAGAACTCGCCCAGCTCGTGCCCGACCTGAACCCGGTTCACGTACGAGCTGAACGGCTCGTTATTGGCGAGCTTGGTGACCTCGTTGCGGTTGAAGGCGAGGTTGAGCCCGGTCCTCCAGTTGAACCCCTTGGGGTCCTTGGCTCTGGATGTTGACGGTCTCGAGTCCGATCTCGAAGCCCTTGTTCGTCATGTCGCCGACGTTGGCGAACACCGAGGTGAATCCGCTGGTGTTGCTGATGGGCCGCTGCGAGCAGGAGGTCGTGGGTGTCCTTCTTGTACCAGTCGGCGGTCAGGAAGACGCGACCGGTGAACAGCGTGACATCCACCCCGATATCAATCTGCTCCGTGCTCTCCCACTTGAGGTCCGGGTTGGAAAGCGTGGAAGCTGCGAGTCCGGGTGTGGAACCGTAGTTGGAGGTTCCCGCCGTTCCCTGGTAGGGGTACAGGTCGGACGGCTGGTTGCCGGTGAGACCCCAGCTGGCTCGGAGCTTCAGTTCGTCCAGCCAGCCCGAGTCCTTGAGGAACGACTCCTTCGACAGCACCCACGCCCCAGAGACTGCCGGGAACACGCCCCAGCGTCGAATCGGGACCGAACCGTGACGACCCGTCGGTCCGGAGGCTCCCGCTCAGCAGGTAGGTGTCGTTCAGCGAGTAGTTGGCCCTGCCGAAGAACGACACGCAGGGTCGAGCGGGACTCGGTCCCGTCGAAGACCGTCGGAGTTGTCGTGTTACGGACCTCGGTGAGCTTGGGGTCAGCCAGTCCCTCGCCCCGAATGAAGTTGAGGTCGTTGTTGGTGTACTCGATGCTGTTGCCCGCGGTGGCAGTCAGGGCGTGATGGCGCCCGCCCCAGGTGCGGTCCCAGCTGACGAAATTGTCGAACACGTACCGATTACCGGCCGAGTAGCTCCGCTTGGCGATGCCGCCTGCGCTGGATGCATAGGTGCCGCTGACATCCGGCGACTCAAACTGGGTTTCCTTCACGTCGATCAGGTCAAGGCCCACGCGGGAGGTGAAACCCCATCCGTCGCCAAATCGGTAGTTGCCCTCCAGGTTTCCGATGATCCGCGAGGTACGCGCATCCGCGGTATTCAGCGTGCCCAACGCCACCGAGTTGGGATACTGCATGTCCATGAACAGGGTGGAGCTGGGCAGGACGTCGCCCGGGCCGAAGAACGTCCCGTCCGACTTCTTGACCGGGAAGATCGGCGCGTTGCCCACCACGTCCGTGATGATCCCGGTGATGCTGTTGTCGTTCTCGATCCGGTTGTTGGTTTCACCGGAGATAGCCAGGGACGATCTGAAGGACAGTTTCTCGCTGGTGTTGAAATCGAGGTTCATCCGGCCGGCCAGCCGTCGGTACGACGAACCGACCACGATCCCCTGCTGGTCGAACATGTCCCCCGAGACCCGATAGCGCAGTCGATCGTCGCCACCCGCCACGGCGACCTGGACACTTCCTACCGGGGCCTCGCGCAGGGCGGCGTCCTGCCAGTCGGTGTTGATCTGGTCATCTACCCCGACGACCCCGCAAGCAGTCGGGTCCGTACCCGTCGTTTTCCGCAGCCTCGTTGATGAAGGTGAGGTATTCCGTCGAGTTCATCAGATCGAGCCGCTTGGAAGCAAACTGCGGGCCGGTGTAGGCGTCGATCGTGAACTGGGCCTTTCCCGGTTTCCCGCGCTTCGTCGTGACCATGACCACGCCGTTGGAGCCTCGCGAGCCGTAAATCGCGGTTGCCGCGGCGTCCTTCAACACGTCAATCCGTTCGACTTCGTTCTGCGAAATCCCGG
Organism: uncultured Gemmatimonadales bacterium; assembly: GCA_963788625.1. Lineage (GTDB taxonomy): Bacteria > Gemmatimonadota > Gemmatimonadetes > Gemmatimonadales > GWC2-71-9 > DATBGE01. The sequence goes on from CAWBHB010000003.1 coordinate 45,604, forward strand.
TGACCCCGGAAATCCCCTGACCACCCAGATCCAACTGAGAGTAGTCTTCGGAGATCATGGGCACCCCGTCGATCACGTACAGCGGCTGACTCCCGGCCGAGATTGAGGCGGAGCCGCGTACCCGGATCGAAATGCCGTTACCCGGATTGCCTGAATTCTGGAGTACCTGAACGCCGGCAACCTTGCCCTGCAGGCCGGCATCCAGGCCTGCGACCGTCTTGGTCAGGTTCTGGCCATCCAGAGAACCCACGGCCGAGGTCAGATCGCTCCGTGCCGCCTCGCCGTAGCCGACGGAAACCAGTTCCTGCAGCTCGATCGCCTTGGCGGCCAGGGCGAAGTCCACCGCCACATCGCCGCTCGCCGGCACCGTCACCTGGCGTTCGGCGGGATCGTAACCGATCATCTGCACCCGGAGAGTGATGGTCCCGGGCAAGACCTGCGCAAAGGCAAAGCTTCCATCCGGTTTGACCTGGGTACGGATCGCGGTGCCGGCGATCGACACCAGCGCGCCTTCCAGGTTCCGTCCGGTCGCGGAGTCGGTGACCACTCCACGGACCGTCGCATTCTGGGCCGCGACGGGTAGGGCGGCGCCCGCCGCCAGGACCAGACCGAGGACGAAGCCTGCAATCAGACTCCCTCGTACCTGCATCGTGGTACCTCCTTTTGCGGTGATTCAGTACAGAGCAGTAAGCCGTTACCGCGGCGCCAGGACCGCCATCCCGCTGATGGGATCGAACCGGCTGCCGGTCGGCAGCACGGCGACCTGAACTCCAGATGCCCCCAGGAGTGCCGCGCCCGCTGGGGTGATCTTGGCATGACGCGCGTCGTAGACCATCACGCTTCCGGCACCGCGCACTTCCCAGCGACCATCCGGTTCCACTTCGAGGGCCGTGCTCTCGTCGATGCCCACGCCGACCATGGTGGGCCGCTCCAGCACCACGCTCAGCAGGCGGTTGTGCCGTTCCCGGCGGATGAAGTGCTGGTCCACGATGGCGCCGTGCAGGAACCCCAGACCGGGAACGATCTCGATGACGCGGCGCCCGATCGTGGGAAATTCGTCGTCGTAATAGCCGACGGTGTCGACGCCGGCACGATACTGGTTGCCGGTGATCATCGAGTCCGACATGATCGCGGCACCGGCTGACGTCCCGCCGATGACACCGCCGCGCTGCCGTACGGCCTGCATGGCGCGGAGCGCCGCCGATCCCAGCAGGATCGGCGTGAGGCGCGCCTGGTCTCCTCCGGTGAACCACACCCCGGTCACGTCGTCCAGCAGGCGCGCCACCGAATCGCTCATCGCCTGTTCGCGATTCAGATTGAGCACCAGCACCTCGGCCCCGAGTCCCACCAGCTCGTCGGCTTTCTCCTTCCCGGTTTCCTGGGGCTCGGAGCTCGCCATCGGCACGACCGCGATCTTCGCGTGGCCGGAACCACCCGCCAGCTCGACGAAGTGCGACACCAGTGCCGCGGGCTGTTCCCCGCCGCCCACGATGAGGAGATGACCTCCAGGCGCGGGCGCCGGCCGCAGCGCCGGCAGCAGGGCGAGCAGGGCGAGTCCCACCAGCGCGAGAGAGAGACTGCGGTCGCTCAAAATCTGGCTCCGAGTTGACGGGAGATTCGATCGGCCGATTGGCGCAGCTCGGTCGCCAGGGCCGGGATCCTGGCCTCGCTGAGCCGGTTCGAGGGCCCGCCGACACACAAAGCCGCCACTACGCGCTGGGCGTTGTTGCGAATCGGTGCGCCGATCGCGACGTACCCTACCTCGAGCTCACTGATGGCGGTGGCATACCCCTGCTTCGCGACTCGATTGAGCTCAGCCGTGAATCGTTGTCGGGAAGTGATGGTGCGCGGCGTATACTGCTCCAATTCCATGGGTGTATCGAGCGGGGCTCCCTGCCAGGTCTCGACGTTGCCCTGCCGTGCAGCAGCGAGAAGCACCTTGCCGGTCGAGGCCGCGTGGGCGGGCCACCGGGTGCCGACGGAAGACGATCGGCCTACCAGATGGTTGCCGAGGACTTCATCGAGGATCAGGATTTCATGGCCGATCAGAACTTCGAGGCTCGTGGTCTCGCCGGTGGAGCGGGCCAAGCGGACCAGCTCGGCGTGCGCGGCACCCGGGAGGCTATGAACCCGCTGGGCTCGCGCGCCAAGCTCGATCACGGTCGGGCCAAGGCGGTAGGACCCGTTGGTACCCCCGCGGGACAGCAGGCCCTCACGCTCCAGCGCACCGAGCAGGCGCAAGGTGGTGCTCTTGGTCAGGCGGAGGGAGCGGGAGAGATCCGCGAGCCCCCATTCCGGCGTGCGATCGGTAAACGCCCCGAGTACCGCAAGCGCCCGTCTGACGGCCTGGGTTCCACCCAAGGGCCGGCGTGTGTTTGTGGCACGCTGTTTCACAATGTGGGCTAATGTTGCGCGTGATGGGAATCACGTCAAGAGGCCTGGAATCGGTCTCCAATCGTCCCCAAGCGCGATGAATGGTGAAACGAGCGGTGCAACCGATGAAACGGGCGACAAGCGACAGGCGAACGCTGCAAAACCGCGGAATCACGCGGAGACCGCAAGCGTCGTTACGTGCGGCTTATGGCTTACGGCTTACCGCTCACAGCGTACGGCTGACGGCTGACGGCTGATGTCTGACGTCTGATGGCTGACGGCTGACGGCTGACGGCTGACGGCTGAGCTACGCCGGCGTAATCTGTCCCAGAACCCGATGCCCCGACGCGCCAGTCGCCGCCGGAAGATTGCCCGGCTGCCCATGGACCGCGAGGTAGCCGAGGAGCGCGAACGCTACCGCCTCTTTCGCATCACCATCGAAGAAGACCTCGTGGAAACGTCGCAGCGTGCACCCCCTGCCCTCCAGCCTGCCCGCCAGTCGCTCCATCAGCACCGGATGATGCACTCCGCCTCCCGACACCAGCACCTCAGGGCTCCCCCGCACCCAACGGGCAACCGCATCCCCGATTGACCGCACGGTCAACTCGACCGCCGTCGCCACTCCATCCGCACCGGGGGCCGAGCGCGCGATTCGCTCGATGAGTGCCGCATCGAAACGCTCGCGCCCGGTGCTCTTGGGCGGCGGCGCCGCGAAATAGTCGTCGCCGAGCAACTCGTCCAGCAATCGATCTTGCACCACCCCCTGACGGGCCAGCCGGCCGTCTTCATCGAATCGGCTTCCTGGACTGGCCTTTCTCGCCAGTCCATCGACCAGTGCCATGCCCGGCCCGGTATCGAACGCGAACGCCCCGTCTTCCACCGCGCGGCGGGGAACGTACGTGAGATTCGCCATGCCACCGATGTTGAGCAAAACCCGCGGATGCTCCGGGTGGCCGAAGAGCAGCACGTCCGCAAGCGGCACCAGTGGAGCCCCCTGGCCCCCTGCCGCCACATCGCGCGAGCGGAAATTGCTCACCACGCGGACTCCGAAACGTTCCGCCAGCACCGCCGGTTCTCCGAGCTGCCACGTAACCAGCGGTGGCTCGTGCCAGATGGTCTGACCATGCATGGCGAGGAAGCCGAGGTCGGACGCCCTGATACGGGATTCGGTCAGGAGGGTCTCCACCGCCTCGGCGCTCCACACACTCAGCTGAGTATGAAGCCTCGCCAGGTCCTTCGCGGCCGTCCCGTTGATCGCGTCGAGAATCGTCCGCTGTTCCTCGGGGGAGTATGGGCGGGTAACGAAGTGAAGCAGGTCGCAGTGCGTCGGTCCGTGGAATCGGACCAGCGCGGCATCGATACCGTCGAGCGAGGTGCCCGACATGAGTCCCACGGCCAGCGTCGCGGGCTCGCTCACTCGTTCCCGATGGCAGGCGGATCGCCCAGCAGTTCGCGCAGGCGGCCCAGGTGCTCATCGATCAGCTGTTCCGCCTCGGCCCGTCCCACGCCGAGCTTCACCATGACGATGGCAGTCTTGACGCCACCTTCCGCTGCGTCCAGCGCAGCGCGGGCCGCACCGCGGTCCCGTCCGGTCGTTTCCATCACGATCCGTTCCGACCGATCGGAGAGCTTGTCGTTCCACGCCTTGAGGTCCACCATCAGGTTGCCGTAGGTCTTGCCCAGCCGGACCATCGCCCCGGTGGTGATGGTGTTGAGCGCGAGCTTTGTGGCAGTGCCCGCCTTCATCCGGGTGGATCCGGTAATGGCCTCGGGCCCGACCAGCAGGGTCAGGCAGACATCGCAGGTTTCCTTGAGCAGGGGTGGTGGCTCGGTGCAGGAGAGGAAAATCGTGCGGGCACCCAGGGCCTGGGCCCGTCCCAGCGCGGCGCGGACAAATGGCGTGGTGCCGCTTGCCGCAATGCCCAGCACGACGTCGTTGGGGCCGACCCGCTGGGTATCCATTTCTCCGATACCCGCGTTTACGTCGTCCTCCGCTCCCTCGATCGATCGCACCAGGGCCCGGTATCCCCCGGCGATGATGCCGACCACCATCTCGGGGTCGGTGCCGAACGTGGGCGGGCACTCGGCCGCGTCCAGCACACCGAGCCTGCCGCTGGTGCCGGCGCCGACGTAAAGCAGGCGGCCGCCCCGGCGGAACGCGGCCTCGACTATTACGATGCTGGCGGCGAGCTCCTCGCGGGCCCGGGCGACGGCGGCGGGCACGGTCGCGTCCTCCGCCGCGATGAGATCTACGATTTCGAGCGGCGAAGCCCGGTCGATACCGGTCGTGCGAGGATTGCGGCGCTCGGTGAGCCGGGGGTCGATAGCGAGATCCGCCCGTGGAAGTGAATAAGGCATCATGCGAGGTGCGGAGCTAAATTTGGGCGACCCAGTTCCCCTCGGCAACCGACTCTACCTCTTCGAGGCATCCGTGCACTTGCGCCTGCTTCATCTCCTCCTGGCCTCCACCGTTCTGACCGGCTGCGGCGCTTCCTCGCCCTCATCCGCGCCCGCCCCCGTCGGGGCGAGCTCCGGGGTCAATCCCGAGTGGCGCCTTGCCGGCAAGGCCCGCGTAGCCGAGGGCAATCAGGCCATGGTGGTCTCCGGAAGCCCGATCGCGAGCGAGGTGGGACGGGACATTCTCCGCGCCGGAGGGAATGCGGTGGACGCCGCGGTTGCAGTGGGATTCGCCCTCGCAGTGGTCCATCCCGAGGCAGGCAACCTGGGCGGTGGCGGCTTCATGGTCTTCCGGATGGCTGATGGCACCACCTCCGCGCTGGACTACCGAGAGGCTGCGCCCGGGCGTGCGTCACACGACATGTACCTCGATCGCGCGGGCGATCCGACCGCGCTCTCAGACAAGGGACACCTCGCCGCGGGCGTTCCGGGTTCCGTGGCCGGGCTCGTCGACGCGCACCACAAGTTCGGGCGGCTCCCCTTCGCGACAGTGATCGAACCGGCGATCAAGCTGGCCAGCCAGGGCTTCACGGTGGACGAGCACCGCAGCCATTCGATCGACAACTATCGGGCCTGGCTCTACACCTTCGCCGCCTCCCGCCGGTACTTCCTGCCCGACAGTGGTCGTGCCCCCGCGCCGGGGTCGGTTCTGGTTCAGGCCGATCTGGGCAGGACGCTCACCGCCATCCGCGATCAGGGCGCCGATGGCTTCTACAAAGGATGGGTCGCCGATTCCATCGTGGCGGAAATGGATCGGGGCGGTGGGCTCATCAGCCTGGCGGACCTCGCCGCGTACCGCGCCGTCTGGCGGGAACCGATCACGATCAACTACCGCGGATACACCATCTACTCGATGCCGCCTGCCTCATCGGGCGGGGTGACCCTGGCGCTCATTCTCAACATCATGGAGGGATACGGCGCGCTGCCTCCCTTCGGCTCCGCCGCGCTGCTGCACCGCGAAGCCGAGGCGATGCGACGGGCGTTCACCGAGCGCAATACCTACCTCGGCGATCCGGGCTTCGTGAAGATGCCGCTCGATCGCCTGTTGTCGAAGGAATATGCGGCGACCCTGCGTGCAGCAGATCGATCCCCATCACGCAACACCGACTCCACCATTCGACCCCCGGCTCCGGGAAGGAACCTCCACCACTCACTACTCGGTGGTGGACGCAGCCGGTAATGCCGTGAGCTGCACCACGACGCTCAACGACAGCTATGGCAGCGCGGTGGCGGTTTCCGGCGCAGGATTCCTGCTCAACGACGAGATGGACGATTTCACCACCGCTCCGGGACGGCCCAATGGGTACGGACTGATTCAGGGCGAGGCGAACTCGATCGTCCCGGGCAAGCGGATGCTCTCGGCCATGACGCCCAGTGTGGTGCTCGACTCAGCCGGGAAGCTCTTCATGGTGGTAGGAACTCCGGGCGGTCCAACGATCATCACCCAGGTGTACCATGTGATCTCCAACGTCATCGACCATCACATGCCGTTGCCCGACGCGGTCGCCGCGCCCAGGATGCACCATCAGGCGCTGCCGGATTCCATACGATTGGAGCGAGGTGGATTCCAGCCTGCCGCGATCGCTGAATTGCAGCGCCTGGGCCATGACATTGAGTACCGTGGCGGCTGGGGCGACGTCGAGGCGATCATCCGGATGCCGAATGGCTGGGAGGGCGTGAGCGATCCGAGGGGGGGCGGGGGCGGGTCCGGCTATTGAAAAGCGGTGGTAAGCCGTAAGCCATAAGCAGGAAAGGGAAGCGCTGTCATTCCGAGGGAGCGAAGCGACCGAGGAATCCCAATGCCGACTTTGGCATCGGGATTCCTCGCTTCGCTCGGAATGACAGCTCGCTCCCGTCTCCCGTCTTCTGCTTTACCGCTACTTCTGCACCGTCACGTCGCTCGAAAGGGTTATCACGATCGCGGCCCCCGGGGTGACGACCACGTCACGATCCGCGGTCTTGACCGCTACGACCGTGCCCGCCGCTCCACCAGCGATACCGCCGATGATGGCGCCGGTCTTCCCACCGATGATCTTGCCCGCGATGGCTCCGGCTGCGGCACCACCGCCGACCCGGGCAGCACCGCCCGCGGTTACGCCCTGGCCTTGCAGCGTATGCTCGACCGAATCGACGTTCGCCGAAACGGCAATGCTCTTCCCGTTCACGCTGACATCCTGCACCGCCAAGGTGAGCTTGCCGTCCTTGGCGCTCTTGCTCTTGGCCGGCTCGAGCTCGACCACCTTGAAGGTCACGACCGCTCCGGCCGGAATCCCGACATTCCCCTTCGCGTCCTTGACATCTTGCGTCACGTTGGCGGTGATGATCTTGCCAGGCTTGTCGTGCCGGGAGTGCAGCGAGTCGTTGGACGCGAGATGGACGTGGGAGCCCGCCGGAATGGTCACGGACGTAACTACCGGCGCCGCGGGAGCCGCGGGCTTGGGTTTCGGCTTCGGCGCGGGCGCCGGAGCAGGTGCCGGCGCCGCCGGAGTGGGGGCTGGCGTGCTCGACATCGCCGTGTCGTTCAGCGCCATGGTCGATTCGGCCGGCGCGAGTTGCAGATCGCGGTTCAGGCTGTCGGCCGCCGCGGTCTTACCCGCATCCCCCTTACCGCAGGCGACCAGCGCGAACAGCGCCAGCCCGGTGGCGATGGATCTAGTCATTGTCCTTCCCTCCAACGAAAAATTGACTTGCCCATCGACCAGGGCATTGTGACATTCCACCCATGAAGAACCTGCGCCACCTGCTCCCTGCGATGCGTCCGTACCGCTGGACCTTCGCGGTGGGGCTCGCTCTCGTCGTGGTATCCAACTTTTTCACCACGCTGGGGCCTCGCTACCTGCAGCGCGCGATCGATGCGCTAGCAAGGGGCGTGCCGTTCGCCGAGGTGCGGCATGAGATCGCACTCCTGCTCGGCATCGCGGTGCTCGGCGGCTTCGCGCGCTACGGCATGCGCGAGCTGCTCAACGGAGTGAGTCGCCGAGTCGAGACTGACCTGCGTGACCGGCTCTTCCAGCACCTCCAAACCCTATCGGCCTCGTTTTACGACCGGATGCCAACCGGCGACATCATGGCCCGGGCCACCAATGACCTGCTCGCGGTCCGCATGGTCGCGGGGCCGGCGCTCATGTATTTCGTGGACACCGTGGTCCGCACTCTCCTGGTGCTGCCTTACATGATCCACATCAGCCCACGGCTGACCGGACTCGCGCTCTTACCGCTCATCGCGCTGCCGATCGTCATGGTCTTCTTCGGCCAGGCGATCCATCGGCGAACCCTCGCGATTCAGGCGCAGTACAGCGATCTCACCAGTGCCGCCCACGAGAATATTTCCGGCGTCCGGATCGTCCGGGCTTATCAGCAGGAGCGGGCGGAAGCGGCCAACTTCCGCAGACTAAACGAGGAATACGCCCGGCGCAACATCGCTTTGGCCCGGGTCGCCGGGGCCTTTCACCCGATCCTTGCCCTGCTGGGCGGGCTGGGCGGGGCAGCGGTGCTGTATGCGGGGGGATCGCTCGTGGTGACCGGGACGGTCAGTGTCGGCGAATTCGTCGCCTTCGGGGTCTACCTCGTCACCCTGGTCTGGCCGATGATCGCGCTGGGCTGGGTAGTCAATCTGGTTCAGCGGGGAGAGGCTTCGATGGGCCGGCTGCTCGCTCTCCTCCAGGAGCAACCGTCCATCACCTCGCCTGCCGCTGGGATTCGGCTGCCCGAGGCACGCGGTGGCCGCACCGTGACGTTCGAAGGAGTCTGGTTCCGCTATCCGAATGCCCCGGAGCGCGGCTGGGTATTGCGGGATATCGACTTCACGGTTCAGGCGGGTCGCTCTCTTGCCATCGTCGGGCCCACCGGGGCGGGAAAGTCCACGCTCGTGGAGTTGCTGCCGCGGGCCTACGACCCCGATCGAGGACGCATACTGATTGACGGTGTGGATATCCGCCAGCTGAGCCTCACGGACCTGCGCGAAGCGATCGGATTCGTCCCCCAGGAAACCTTCCTGTTCAGCGATACCCTGAGGAACAACATCCTGCTGGGCGCCGCGGACGATGGCCGGCTGTCAGGCGTCGTTGAGACGGCCCAGTTGAGTGAGGCGCTCCCGTCCCTGCCGCAGGGCCTCGACACCATGCTCGGCGAGCGGGGCGTCAATCTCTCGGGCGGCCAGAAGCAGCGTTCCGCCATCGCGCGGGCCCTGGCCCAGGACCCTCCGGTGTTCGTGCTGGATGACGCGCTGAGTGCGGTTGATGGTCAGACCGAGGCCAAAATTCTACATGGCCTGCGCGATGCGCTACGCGGCAGGACCAGCATCATCGTCTCTCACCGGCTCACCGCGGTGCGTGGCGCCGACTGGATTCTGGTGCTGGATGAGGGGGCGATCGTCGAACAGGGGACGCATACCGAGCTGATGCGGCGGGGCGGCCGCTACCGGGATCTGCTGCATAGGCAGCAGTTGGAGGAGGAAGTTGAAGCCGGAGCGGTGGGGAGTTGAGGGATTGAGAAATGAGAAAATGAGAGAGTGAGAGAGTGAGGGAATGAAGAGTTCTTCATCCTGAGCTCAGCACAGATCCAGCCTGTCCCTAGGCTGATTGTGCAGACTCCCCACTCCACTCCCAATGTAAGCACGTTCAATCCCCTCAATCCCCTCAATCTCTCACTTTCTCACTTTCTCACTTTCTCACTTTCTCACTTTCTCACTTTCTGACTCCTACAATCTTTCCAGCAGCCCCTCAGGCGTCAGCCCCTGCAGCCAGGTCGCAATCCGGGTGAACTGTCCGGTGAGGAGCAGCACACCGACCGCCACGAGCAGCGCCCCGCTCACCTTCATCACCCAGGGAAGAAATCGCCGGAAGCGCTGGAACCAGTCGAGAAAGGCGTTGACCGCAAAGGCCGCGAGCAGAAACGGCACGGCGAGTCCGGCTGAATAGGCCGCCAGCAGCAGCACACCACGGCCCAGGCTGTCCGACGCCGCGGCCAGCGCGTAGATCCCGCCCAGGATCGGGCCGATGCAGGGAGTCCACCCCGCTGCAAAGGCCATCCCCACGAAGACCGAGCCGAGGTAGCCCAGCGGCTTGTCCCGCGAGGTGGAGTCGGCGTTCCTGCTGCAGGAAAGAGAATCGGAACACGCCGAGGCAGACCAGGCCGAAGGCGATGATCAGCATCGCCTCCGACTCGCTGCAGCCAGACCTCGTGGAACTTGAGCACTCGGCCCAGCGCGGTGGCGGAGGCGCCGAACAGCATGAAGACGATGGTGAAGCCGAGGATGAAGAGCGAGGCGTGCAGCAGCGCCAGCCGCCGACGGGAGCTCATCTCCTCCAGCGTGAGGCCGGTGAGGAACCCGATGTAGGACGGGACCAGCGGAAGCACACAGGGCGACAGAAAGCTCAGCAGGCCGGCCGTGAAGGCGACCAAGACGCCTAGGGTCGTAGGTTCGGTCATGGAAGAGGCCGCCGAGCCGTCGACCCGCCGAGCCGTGGAACGCCCGAGCCGCCGAGTCACTGGGTAAAGTCCTTCCTCTGACACTCCCGGCACACCCCGTAAATCTCCACCCGGTGGCGCTGGTGCTGGAAGCTGTGCTCGTCCGCGATGATCGCCCAGCATTCGCTCCAGCCGCTCGTTGGCGAACTCATCCACCCGGCCGCAGCGCACGCAGATCAGGTGCTCATGGTCGGCCTGGGTGGACATGGGTTCATAGCGCCGGAATCCCTGGCCGAAATCATGGGCCCGCACCAGCCCGCTCTTCACCAGCACGTCGAGCGTGCGATAGATGGTGGCCAGTCCCACCGTCTCGCCGCGTTCGGTGAGCTGGCGCTGGATCTCTTCGACCGAGAGGTGCCCACCGGAGAGGAAGACGGCTTCGGCGACGAGGTCGCGTTGCCTCGTCACCGGATGATGGTGATCTCTGAGATAGCGGCGGAAGCGGTCGAGCAGGACCGCCGCTTCATCCTTCTCGAGGCGCGGCATCGATCGGGCGGGAGCCACTCGGCGGGCGCCACCGGCCGCGGGTCGTCATCGTCCATCCGTTTGCGAACCCCGGCGATGATCTCTCCGATGGTTTCGACCGGGCCGCTCCCGACTTCCTCCAGCGCCCACTCGAACTTGCCCCGCTCCTTGCCCTTGAGGACGTGCTGGAACCGGGCGGTGTAGATCCGTCGCCGCTCCCGCTCCTCGCCGTCCACCCGGGCTACCAGCGCAGTTCCCCACTCGGTGCCTTCGCGCCGCAGGGTGCGGAACAGCCAGACGGCTTCGATCTCGCTCGCGGGTAGGGCGCCGGCCACCGCGGCGGCCAGTCGATCCCAGCCGGAGCCGGGGCGGTTGAGGATGCCGCTCTCAGGCATGGAGCTGACCTTTCGACGTAGAAGCGCAACACGTGCATGAAGTCCTGGGCGTTGGTGACGACTCCGTACGCCTGGTGAGTGCCGCGGTCCTTCAGCTTGTTGACCACAAACTCGGTCTGGTCGACACAAATGGTCATGAGCGGAGTCGGGACTCCGCCGTAGTTGGTGTGATACGCCGGCAGCATGTTGCCCACCGCAATGGCATGCAGCGCGGACGCGACCAGAATGGCGCCCGTCGCCGAGCACGGTCAGCTCCCGCATCGCATCCTGGGCCTCGAGTGAATTGCTGTAGACCCCGGGAAGCGGGCCATCGTCCCGAATGGATCCGGCCAGGACGTAGGGAACCTTGTGGGTCACCAGGGCGTGCATGATGCCGCTCTTGATGAGCCCTGCCTTCACCGCCTTCTCGATGGAGCCGAGCGCGCGGACCTGGTTGATGGCCCGCATGTGCAGGCCATGGCCGCCGTCGGTGGGCTGTCCGGTGTTGGTCATGCCCAGGGTGGTGCCGAAGATCGCCGCTTCGATGTCGTGCACCGCGACCGCGTTGCCCGCGAGGACCGCCTGCACATAGCCGTTGCGGATGAACCACTCGAAATCTCCCCGGGCCCGGGAATGCACCAGCGCCGGCCCCGCTACCCAGATGAGGAATCCGCCCTGCGCCTTTTCTTCGTTGAGCCGCGCCGCAAGCTCCTCGTAGTTGACCGGCCGTTCGCGGCTCACCTCGGTGGACATGAAGCGGAACTCGTTCGCGCTGTGCGACCCACCGAGGAATCCTTCGGTGTGGACGTAGATGCCCTGGGAGCCGTCCTCCGCCAATCCCATCGCGATCGCGTCGCCCTTCTTGAGACGGCGGGGCTCGATCACCTCGAGACCGTCGGCGCGCTTGACGATGACGCAATCCATCCGGGGGCGCCGCGGCAGCACCCAGCGGTCGCCGACCCGCACGTAGGTCGGGAGATTCGAGGTGGAGAAGAATCCTTCGGGCAGACGCCGTCGGCCGGAAGCGGCTCGAATCGCGCGCCCGGGAGCACGGGCCAGGAGCGGCGCCGTAAAGTCCGGCGCGCGATAGGTTTGCGTCGTCATGGCTGAACCGGAAATGTAGGCCCGCCGATAGCTCGATTCAAGCACGCTTCCAGTCGAGCAGCGGACATTTGTAGGCTTCGTTGCCGCTCCCACCGCAATGGTGTGACTTCCCGATTCGAGAGGGTTCTTGATGAGAGCAGGTATCTGCTTGGCCTTGATGTGCTGTGCGACCAGCCTCGCGGCGCAGCAACCTGATTCGGCTCGCGCCGATTCGGCCGCGAAGATCCTTCCGGAGATCACCGTCACCGTCACCCGCGCTTCCGAGCCGCTCAACAAGATCCCCGCCGCGGTGAGCGTCGTGCCGCAGGAAGAGATACGGCGGGGACAGGCGACCCTCGGACTGGACGAGTCGCTCAGCAATCTGCCCGGGGTCTACGTCACCAACCGCTACAACTTCAGCCTCGACCAGCGGCTATCGATCCGAGGGTTCGGCAGTCGGTCCAATTTCGGGTTGCGCGGTGTGAAGGTACTCCTGGATGGAATCCCGCAGACCCTCCCCGACGGGCAGAGCCAGCTGTCCAATCTCGATCTGGGCGACATCGGCCGGGTCGAAGTGCTGCGTGGGTCCAGCTCGGCGCTCTATGGCAACGCCTCCGGCGGAGTGCTCTCCTTCACCACCGAGCCCCCGGGACCCGGACCGTTCAGCGAAACCGTGCGCGGAGAAGGCGGATCCTTCGGGATGATGAAGCTCTCGAGCCGAACCGGCGGCCGCTCCGGCTCGGCGAGCGGGACGCTGTCGGTCTCGCACACCGAGTACGACGGCTTTCGCCAGCACAGCTCCTCTCGGTTCACCCAGCTCAACCTCGGCGCCGACTACATCTTCGGCTCCAGCACCACGGGAACCTCCGTTTCGGCTACGCCGATGCCCCCCAGGCCGAAAACCCCGGAGCCCTGACCCAGACCGAATACCTCGCGAATCCCGATTCGGCCGCTGGCCGGCAACATTCTCCGGGACGCCGACAAGGACGTCTCCCAGGGCCAGCTCGGCCTCTCGCTCAAGCACTATGGCGAGCGCTCGGAATGGACCGCCACGGTCTTCGGATTGCTGCGCGATCTGGCGAATCCCCTCGCGACCCCACCACCATCCGGCCCCGGCCCCAACGTCGGCACCTACGTCAACATCGACCGGCAGGCGTTGGGAGCGCGGTTCTCCACGACCCGCTACCTGGGCAGCCACCGAGAACTCCGCTCGTCTGACGCTGGGCAGTCGACGCCCAGTATCTCCGGGACGACCGCACCAACTCGCGGGCCGTCGGCGGAGTCCCCGATACCCTGATCCTGGACCAGCGGGAGAAGGTGAGCGAGATCGGCCCCTTCGCCCAGCTGCACTGGAATTTTTCGCCGGATCTCGAGCGCGAGCGCGGGAGTACGCTACGACGCGGTGTCGTTCGATGTGGAAGACCATCACCTGAGCGACGGTGTCGACAACAGCGGCTCGCGCACCATGGGGGCGTGGAGCGGAAATGCCGGGCTGACCCTCACGAGCCAGCCCGGTGTTCATGCCGTACGTCAACGTCGCGACGTCGTTCGAAACGCCAACCACGACCGAGCTGGTCAACCAGCCCAATTCGACCGGCGGATTCAACACCGACCTGGATCCCCAGCGCGCCGTGACGCTCGAGCTCGGCGGGCGAGGCCAGACCGGAGCGTTCGACTACAGCATCGCCGGCTTCCTGGGCCGGATCAGCGACGCCATCGTGCAGTACAGCGAGGTCAGCGGTCGAGGCTTCTTCACCAACGCGGGGAAGGTCCACAACGACGGCATCGAGATCGGCGTCGGATGGCACGCCGTGCCGCGAGCCTGCGCCTGTTCGGCGCCTACACCTGGTCCCACTACCGGTTTGCCGACTACAAGATCGTCAACGGCACGGCGGTGGATACCCTGGATGGCAAGACGCTGCCCGGAGTGCCGGAGGCCTTCATCCGGCTCGGCGTCCGAGCCGGACCCTATCAAGGGCTTCTACCTGGATCTCGACCACAGCATGGCGTCGTCGATCTTCGCCGACGATCACAACACGCTTTACGTCAACGGCTGGGGCAAGGCGGGGCCCAACGTGGTGGATGGAGTCGGACTGGGAGTGACCAACCTGCGGGTGACGTGGGAGGGTCGGGTCGGCGCGTTCGCGCTGTCTCCCTTCGCGGCGGTCAACAATCTGTGGGACCGGCAGTACGTCGGCTCGCTTACCATCAACGGGGCCCTCGGCCGGGTCTTCGAGCCGGCTCCGGGCCGGAACGCCTACCTCGGCATGGAGATGGGCTGGGCGCGCTGATTAGCGCGGCGAGCTCAGCTCTGCGATGGCCGCTTCGGGATACTGAGCGACTTCCAGCTGGCGCCGGCGAGCGCTCGCGCCAGCAGCACGATCTGCCCGATGTGGTAGGAGTAGTGCATCAATTGCCGGTTGATCGCCTGGAGCACGGTGTGCGGCTGGCCTCGAATCGTGACCGTCCGCCCCAGGTCTTCGGGCTTGAGGTGCTCCGACCGCATCGAAGACCCGGGCCCAGCCGTCGTCCCACCAGGTGAGCAGCTCTTCGCGGGTCGGATCCTTCGGCATCTCGAACTCGGCATCCCGGTTGCGGTCGGGCTTCTCGCCGTCGGTGGTGAGGAACATGGTCCACCGGGAGCGCATGTTCCCGCTCAAGTGCTTTACCAGGATCGCGATGCTGTTGGCGTCGGCATAGAGGACCTGGGTGAGACCGCTGTCGTAGACCTGCGCGATCGCCTTCTCGCCCAGTTTCTTGTAGGCCCGCAGCTGTTGAATCGCATCCTTCAGGTAGAGAGCGCCGTTGTCGTCAGCCATGACCGTCTCCTTCAGTCCGTCGGATCGGCGGACCGGCGGACGATCGAACCGTCGAACTTCGAACCGCCTGACCGCCTTGTCCGCCCTGTCCGCCCTCCCGCCGCCTTCGCCCGCCTTCCCGCCTACAGCAACGCGACTGGATCCCGATCGATGATCGTCCGCACTCCCGCGACACCCGGTAATCGCTCCGCAGCGTAACGTACCACCCTGCCCAGTTCCTCCCCAGTGCCCTTCAGCACCACATGCCATCGCCACCGGCTCTGGATCCTGGCCAGCGCGCACGACGCCGGACCGAGAATCGTGATGGGAAGGCTGTGCTGTCTCTATCAGTCGCTGGCACCACGCCGCGACGGCGGCGGCGTTCTCGCTCACCCGGCGTTCGTCCGGTCCGCTCGAAACGAGGTTGACCAGGGCGATTTCCGGCGGATAGGGAGGATCGCGTCGGCGCGGCTGAGTTCTTCCCGCAGGAATCCCTCGGCGTCGTGTCGCACGGCAAAGACCAGCGCGTGATGCTCGGGGTTCCTGGTCTGCACCACGACTCTGCCGCCCTTCGGGCCCCCGCCCCGCTCGACCCGCGACCTGGGCCAGCAGCTGAAACGTCCGCTCGGCGGCTCGGAAGTCCGGCAGGTGAAGACCGGTGTCGGCATCCACCACGCCGACCAGCGTCACATTGGGAAAATCCAGTCCCTTGGCGATCATCTGGGTGCCGAGCAGGATGTCGGCATCTCCCCGACCGAAGGTCTCGAGAATCCGATGATGCGACCACTTGGTGCTCGTGGTGTCGAGATCCATTCGCGCCAGCCGCGCCGCCGGGAATCGCTCGGCGAGAAAGCGTTCCACCTGCTGGGTGCCGACCCCGCGCATCTGCTGTACGGCGTGACCGCAGTTCCTGCACGCGGTCGGGATCGGCTCCTCGTGTCCGCAATAGTGGCAGCGCAGCCGGTTGGGAGAGCGATGCACGGTGAGGGCGATGCTGCACCGGGGACAGCCCTTCGACCTCACCGCAAGCCGGACATTGAAGGAAAGAGGCGAAGCCCACGCCGGTTGAGCAGCAGCAGGACCTGCTCCTTACGGTCGAGCGCGCCGGTCGACTGCGAGGTCCAGCCGCTCCGACCAGGGGACCGCTCCCGCAATGGCGAGTCGTGGGCGCGCTGCGGAGATCCACCAGCTCGACCTCGGGAAGCGGGCGTGCTCCGACCCGCTCGGGGAGACGGACCAGGGTCAGGCGGGGCCCGACCCGCGCCATGGATTCTGGCGACGGTGTTGCACTGCCCAGGATGAAGCTCGCGCCTTCGAGATCGCGCTCGGACCATCGCCACATCGCGGGCGTGATAGCGTGGTGCTTCGCCGTTCTTGTAGCTCGCTTCGTGCTCCTCGTCGATCACGATCACGCCCAGGTTCCGCACCGGCGCGAAAACCGCCGACCTCGCTCCCACCGCCACCCGCTTCGACTCCGCTCCGCAGGGCTCGCCAGGCGTCGGCGCGTTCTCCCTCCGAGAGCCCGCTGTGCAGCACCGCCACGTCGTTTCCGAAGACGCCGCGCACCCGACTCACCGTCTGCGGCGTGAGTCCGATCTCCGGCACCAGGATGATGGCGCCCTGCCCGTCGCGACATCGCCTGCGCGAATGACCTCGAGATACACCAGGGTCTTTCCGCTTCCGGTGACACCGAAAAGCAGACCACCATCTCCCGGAGCGAGAGCCGACAGTGTCCTGACCGCCTCCTCCTGGGGTGGAGTCAGCGTCGGAGGCGGCGGAGTACCCGCTGTATCGGCGAAGGGGTCGCGCAGGACGGGAACTTCTTCCACAGCCGCAAGCCGTCGCTTCACCAGTGCGCGCAGCCCGCCGCGGAGAGCTTGAGCTGTTCCAGCAGATGGCGAATCGGCGCTCGCCCGCCCATCTGCTCGAGCGCCTCGAGCACCGCGCGTTGCGCCGGCGCCCGCCGAAAGGCAGCCTCTCGCTCCAGCAGCGTAAGCCGTGCGACCGGTCAGCACGGCGATACGCTCCCTGGCGGTTCCGCTGTCCGTTTCCGCCGGGTGAACTTCGAGCGTCGACGGCTCCGACCCGCGCCAGCCGGTTGATCGCGTCCCACACCGGCCGCTTGAGCCCCCGGGCAATGCTCGGCACCGGTGCGCTTCCACCCTTCTTCTCGAGCCAGGCGACTATCTCACCGGCGACTCCGCCCGGGATCTGCGCCGCGGTCGGTCAGCTCGGGCCAGGATCCGCGATTGTCCCCATAGCGATGCAGGAAGTGCCGCGCGAATCGCCAGGCCGAGCGGAGCGCCGTAGTAGCGGGCCATCCAGGTCGCGGCTTCGAGGAGAGGAAGCGGGAGCGCGGGTTCCGGATCGGGGGCGGCGAGGATCTCCTTCGCCTCGCGCTCGGGAGGATCCTCGGCGATCGCCGACCACGATCCCGACCATCTCTCGCCCGCGCACCGGGACCACGACCCGTGCGCCGGGTTCGATCCGGTCGGCGATCGCCTCGGGAATGCGGTAGGTGTAGGGCCGGGCGAGCGGCAGCGGGAGCGCCACCTGCCCGTACCGCTCGGTCATCGCCGGCTCAAGCCAAGCCCGGGACCGGTGGGAAGGCGAACCTGGCCGCCGTCGATCGAGGCGCCGAGGAAGGGATCGTTCTCCAGCAGCGCAGCACCGTCGAGGTCCACGATATCCACCAGCGGTGTCAGATGCGCCGCGGCGGTGATGGCGATCGAGCTCTCGATCATGCAGCCGATCATGACCATCATCTGATGGGCCCGCGCAATGGCGATCATGCGCAGCGCTTCCCGAAGGCTGCCGCACTTGGCCAGCTTGAGATTGATGCCGTCCACCTTGCCCACCAACGGGAGGAATGTCGGCCGCGGTCTTGCAGCTCTCGTCGGCGATCACCGGGATCCGCGACGCTCGGCTCACCTGGCCCAGTCCTTCCAGATCCTCCGCCGGCAAGGGCTGCTCCAGCACCGTCACCCCGAATTCCTCCAGCACCGGGAGCATGCGGATCGCCTGCTTGACGCGTCCAGCCGCAGTTGGCATCGACCCGAAGCTCCTTCTGGGTCATGCCCCGGATGGTTTCCAGGATCTCCACGTCGCGATCGGTCCCCAGCTTGATCTTGAGAATCGGATACTGCTCCGCCTCCTTCACCTTCTGCCGCAGCTTGGCGTCGTTGTCGATGCCGATGGTGAAGGTGGAGCGGGGCGCCTTGGCCGGATCGAGTCCCCACAGCCGATAGACCGGAATGCCCAACCGCTTGCCCACCAGATCGTGCAGCGCGGCGGAAAGGGCGACCCGCGCCGAGGGATTGAGTGCCAGGATCGATTCCCATCCGGATTCCGCGTCCTCCAGCAGGAACGGATCGCTGGGCAGCCGGTCGGAGTAGTTCTGCAGCGCGCCGTGCACCGTCTCCACCGACTCGCCGTAGATCCGGTTGGGCGCCGCCTCACCCCAGCCCTCGACTCCGTCGTCGTCGATCAGCCGGACCCAGCACCGTGCGGTAATCGCTCTGTCCGCCCGCGGGCGATGATGAACGGATGCCGAGTGCGCAGTTCGAGGATCTCGGATTCCAGACGAAGCGGGTGAGGCACTGGGAAGCTCGATGAGGGGTGCAGGGAGGGAGGAGTATAAAGGCGGGAGACGGGAGACGGGAGACGGGAGAACGAGGGAACGGCGGAACGGGGAACGGGGACACCCGAAGCCTGGACCGGGGCGATCCACTTGTGCGTCGTCCCTTGTGGCTCGCCTCGTTTCGCCGTCCCGTCAGTCCTGTCGCCCCGTCTGCCTTCTCCTCCCGTCTCCTACCCCAGCGCCGCGACGTGGGCCGCAACGCCCTCCGCAATCCGGGCCGGCACGTATCCCCCCTCCAGCAGCCCCACGATCGGAACGTCCTTCAGGTGATCTCGGATTCGCGAAGTGAGCTCGGCATAGTGCTCGGGCTCGAGGGTGAAGCCACCGAGCGGATCACCGCTCATGGCGTCGAACCCGGCCGATACCAGCACCAGGTCGGGCTGCCAGCCGTTGGTGGCGGAGGCTATCGCATTCCAGAGATCGTCAACGTAGAGCTGGGCCGGCAGGCCGGGGCCCCGCGGCACATTGAAGACATTGCCAACCCCGCGCTCGTGCGCCATCCCGGTTCCCGGATACCAGGGGTGCTGGTGCAGGGAGACGTAGCGAATCGACGGATCGGTCTCCATCAGCGCCTGGGTGCCGTTTCCGTGGTGCACGTCCCAGTCGATGATCAGGACCTTCCGCCGGCCCAGCTGCTGGGCGTGTCGCGCGGCGACGATCACGTTGTTGACCAGGCAGAAGCCCATCGCACGCTGGGCCATCGCGTGGTGACCGGGAGGCCGCACCGCGGCAAAGGCGTTGCCCTCGTTCAGCGCGTGGCTCGAGAGCGCTCCGCACCGCGCCGGTGGCACCCAGCACGGCCGACCAGCTGGCCTCGTTCATGACCGTGTCCAGGAAGAGCACACCGCCGCCCTGCCGGCTGATCTGCTCCAGCCGGACCAGATAGCCCTCGGGATGCACCGCCGAGCAGGTCACTCGAGCTCGGCCGGCGCAGCCTCCCGCACCGCGAACCGCGCAGTCGCGTCCCCACTCTCTCGAGGATCGCGCGCAGCCTCGCCGGGGTCTCCGGGTGGCCGGGACCGGGGTCGTGACGAAGGCAATCGGGGTGGGTGAAGACCGGGACGGGCATGTCGCTAGAAGTACCGAGTACCGAGTAACGAGTACCAGGAGTAACGGAGTGAGGAGTAAGGAGTGAGGTCTGCATGGCTGACGGCCGACGGTACTGGTACCCTCAGTCCGGATTCTCGTCTTTTCTCTGATCAGATCCCTGCAGCGCCGACACCTCCTCCCGCATCTCCGCCCGGGCCTGGGCGATTTCGGCCAGCATGCGCACCTGGCGCCGCCAGAGCAGATAGACTCCCCGGCCAGACGAGCAGGACGGCGCCGAGCCCGAGGAGAATCGGGCGATGGGACCAGAGCCCGGCGAGCAGCAGCAGAACGCCGTCGAGAGTCAGCAGCTCCGACGGCGACGACGGTCAGCACACGCCCGCGGCGCGCGGGACGAGCCACGGGGTCAGCGCACGGGCCGGCGGCGCCGGGCCATGACGATGAGGGGCGCGTTGGGCACGACGCCCGCCTCCGCCAGGGTGCGGTGCTCGTCCAGCAGCTCGGCCCCGCGGTACTTCACCATGTATGCAGCAGGGATCACCGTCAGTGTGGGTCATCGCGAGGGCCCGGCGCTTGGCCTCGGCGACCGGGGTCTGCGCCGGAAGTTCCAGCCTCACCTGATCCCAGGCGTCCTCCACCATGACCCGGACCGGCAACGACGCGCTCACGCCGCAGTCTCCGCCGCGCCGGGCAGAGTCGAGAAGAACCGGCCCAGCGCCTGATCGAAGAACAACGTCGAGGCCCTCACCCGCGTCATCCGTCACCCGCGCGATCGCCGTGATCGCGATCTCCTCCCCGCCCTGTCCCCGAAGCGAGAGGAAGTTCGGGCCCTTCCTTCTCGGGGAACGCGGAGCTGTTGGGGTTCCGCTCCGCGAAGAAGGTCTTGGCCCAGGCGATGACCTGTGCGGGCGCAGGGTGGTGGTGGTTTCGTAGGTCATGGTTGGAGTCGAGTAGTCGATGGTCGATAGTCGAGGTCGGTGGTCACGGATGCCGAGGAAACGACTCATCGACCACCAGACTATCGACTATTGACCGCAGACTACTTCCTCAAGATTGCCACACCCGTCGGCTGGGCCGGGATCGGCACCGTCGCGACGGTCTTCTTCGCGGTGAGATCGAACATGTCGATGGCCCCCGGGTCGGCCCCGATCGACTCCTGGCTGACGAAGGCGTACTTCCCGTCCGGCGAGAAGGCGACGCCGTGCACGATCTTCTTGGTGGTGGGGACCCGGACCACCTCGGTCAGCGTCTTGGCGTCGATCAGGCTGAAGCTCTGGTCCTTCTTGTTGGTCACGATCACCCAGCGTGCCGTCAGCCGAAGGCTCGACATTGTAGGCGCCTTTGCCCACCGCGATCTCCTTGGTCTTGGTGAACGACTCGGCATCCCAGACCTGGAGCGTGTTGCCGTGGTTGCAGGCGGCGTAGAGCGTCTTGTCGTCGGGCGAGACGCTGACGAAGGTCGGGGCGCAGGAGTTGTCGGGCGCCGGCGGTGCGGGCGCGCTGGCTGCCGCGGCAGCCGGCGGCGCATGGCCCGCGCCATGGTCCATGCTCGCCATGTCGTGACCCCCACCGGTCTTCCCCCGGCGGGTGATCCGGAACGTGGCGACCTCGATCTCCAGCAGCTCGTCGCTGTTCATGCAGGAGATGTAGATCCGGCTCCCGGCGTGGTTCGACTTGGCGCCGTGCGGCATGTCGCACGCCGGGAGATCGGTGATGTTCGTCATCGAGCTGGTCTGCACCACGGAGACCACGTTGGTGCGCGGATGGTCGCCGTGAAAATCCGAATTGGCGACGAAGGCGAGCTCCCCGTCCGGCGTGAGTCCGATCGTGGTGGGGAACATCTCGAGCTGGGCCCGCCCGATCAGGGTGTCGGTCTTGGCATCGAGCTTCCACAACGAGCCGTACGGCGTGCCGTGCGCGATCGTGATGTAGTAGGCGCTGTTGTCGGGTGCGACGGCGAGGTTATGCGGGCCGTCGATGTCGGCCGGCATGATCCCGACCGGAATCGTCTTCTCGACAGTCAGTGTCCCGTCGCCCGGCTTGAGCCAGGTGACGATGTCGCCCGATTCGCTGACGATACCGACGCGATAACCGGGATCGGCTCTGGGCGACCAGCGCGGTGGGAAGCGCCAGGCCCGCGAGGAACAGAATACGCCTCATTGCCTTACCCCTGCATGTGGTGGAGAAGCCGCTGGAAACATAGTCGCGGAAACGGTGGCTTGGAACCGAGTCGGAGCGAAAGAGCGGCCGCAACCCGGCGAGGCAGGGAAGGACGACGACGAGGTCGCCTGGCGGAGGTTCCTCAATCCCTTCGACTGTCAGGAAGGCGGGAAGTGTGGCCTCGGAAGGAACCGTGGCGCCGTACCGGCGACCATGCCAGTCGAAGCTGCAGTTCGGATCCGGGAGCGACGGCTTCGTGTTCCAGGAAGAAATCGTCGTCCAGCCGGTAGACGCCTTCGGCGACTTTTTCCCCGCTCCGGTAGAACAGCGGATCGAACCGCTCCCCGTCCTGACGGGCGAAAGTTCTGCTCGGCAGCCCAGTCGAAGTCCTCGAGGTCCGGAGCCCGGGCCCGCCACTCGAGATGGTGTCTCAGTTCGTGAGTGAGTGTGTCCCAGGCTTCCGCCAACCAATCGAAGTCTGAGTCGAGCCGCGCCAGCGCCTGGAACGAGCCGTAGTAGAGGACGATTCGACTCAGCACGCCACCGGGCGAGTCCTGGTGCTCCAGCGGCAGCGGAATGCACTCGCCCATGGTGTAGATGTCGGCGCGAGTGGGGTGCGGGAGGGCGTTGCGGGAGACCTCGATCTCCATCACCCCTTCGAGGTATTCGGCTGGGACCTCGCTGTGAAGCCGCTGGACCAGCGTTTCGAAGTCGGCCAGTCGCATTCCTGCCTCGAAGCTCAGCCGCTGATCAGCCACCTACCTGTTTGCGCAGGTAGGCCACGAGGTTGTCCGTCCCGACCCGCACCTGCTGCATCGAGTCTCGGTCGCGCACGGTCACGGTGCCGTCCTTAAGCGTCTGTCCATCCACCCTGAAAGAGGCAGTCGACGGAGTGAGTGAAGGCTGACTCTGGCTGGGGAAAACGAGAGCCGAGGATTTCTCCTCGGCTCCACTCGGCGCGGCAAAACTGCCACGGAGACCTCGCACGCACCAGATAAACTAGGATCCCACCTCTGGACCCGCAAGTCCGGGAAATGCGGCGCTGCCGGCGGCGGGACTCGAACCCGCAAGGACTTTCGGCAGCAACCGGTTGTGAACCATGGCAAGCCCGAAGGCCGGGACGTTCGGCCTCACACGCGCTACCGTACCGCTCCTTACGGTAGCAACCAGCCATCACCTTGTGGGCATTCGGAAAACGCACAGAAGGGCCCGGCACCGCAGTACCTGAACTTCCATCCGAGGCGGCTAAGGCTCAGCCACCGATCTGTTTCTGCAGATGAGTGACCAAAGCGTCCATCCCGACCCGCACCTGCTGCATCGAGTCCCGGTCCCGCACGGTGACAGTGCCGTCCTTGAGCGTGTCACCGTCCACGGTGCAGCAGTAGGGAGTTCCGGCTTCGTCCATCCGGCGGTAGCGCCGGCCGATGGCGCCGGCGTCGTCATAGAAGCTGGGCATCTGACGCTTCACGTCGTGATAAAGGCGATCGGCCACCTCCGGCATGCCGTCCTTCTTGACCAGCGGCAGGATCGCCGCCTTGATCGGCGCGATCGCGGGATGGAAGCCGAGGACCACGCGGGTCTCGCCCTCGACTTCTTCCTCGCGGTAGGCGTCCACCAGGGTCGTGAGAGTCACCCGGTCGGCGCCGGCCGATGTCTCCACGATGTAGGGGAGGTAGCGCTCGTTGGCGGCCTGGTCGAAGTACTCCAGCTTCTTGCCGGAGTACTCCTGGTGCCGGCCGAGGTCGTAGTCGCTGCGGTTGTGAATGCCCTCGATCTCGTTCCAGCCGAAGGGGAACTCGTACTCGATGTCGAAGGCCGCCTTGGCGTAGTGGGCCAGCTCGCCCGGGCCGTGCTGGTGCCAGCGCAGCCGCGCCGGCTTGAGCCCGATGCTCTGGTGCCACTGCATCCGCCACTCCCGCCAGCGCTCGAACCATTCGCCATCGGTGCCCGGCTTCACGAAGAACTGCATCTCCATCTGCTCGAACTCACGAGTCCGGAAGATGAAGTTCCCCGGGGTGATCTCGTTGCGGAACGCCTTGCCGATCTGGGCGATGCCGAAGGGGATCTTCTGCCGCGAGGCATTGAGCACGTTCAGGTAGTTGACGTAGATCCCCTGGGCCGTCTCCGGCCGCAGGTACACCACCGCCGCCTGTTCCTCGACCGGCCCCATGAACGTCTTGAACATGAGATTGAACATCCGGGGTTCGGTGAGGTCGCAGGTGGAGTGCTCCCCCGGGTGCTTGCTGGGCTTCTGCGGGCACTGGGCATCCGCCACCTTGTCGGCCCGGAACCGCGCCTTGCAGGTGCGGCAGTCCACCAGGGGATCGGTGAAGCCGGCGACGTGACCCGAGGCCTCCCAGACCCTGGGGTGCATGAGGATCGCGGCATCGATGCCTTCGATGTCGTCCCGGGCATGCACCATGGCGCGCCACCAACTATCCTTGACGTTGTTCTTCAGCTCCACGCCGAGCGGCCCGTAGTCCCAGACGGAGCCGAGGCCGCCATAGATTTCTGACGACTGAAATACGAATCCGCGTCGCTTGCAGAGCGACACGAGCTTGTCCATCAGGGCGGTATCAGCCATCGGATTGGGGCCGGGGGAGACCTGACTCACAGGGGGCGGAAACGTAGACTGGCATATTGCGGCCAGCAACCCGGTGGAGGGCTCGGAGCCAGTCATGTCCTGCCCTCCCCACTGGCGCTTCCTCCGGACCCTCCACCTTGGCCCCGGGCAAGGACTTGGAGGAGATCGCTGTCTAATTTTTCGACGCTCAGACCTTGCCTCCTTGCCTTCCGCCCGGATCTTGCGACTGTATACACAAGGTATAGGAGGCTCCCCAGCCGGCCGCGATGGCTGTGTGTGGAATCTGAACGGTACGATACCGTGAGGCGACCGATGAACACCCTGCTTCGGAACCGCCGGGGCTTTGCCCTGGAGGCTACAATCGTCGTTATGGTGCTGCTCACCGTGCTCATCGGGGCAGCGGTCACCTCGGCGGTCATGACCCAGCGGACCGCGGGCGTGGACTACCGGGGTTCTCGCGTGTCCTACGCCACCGAAGCCGGCGCCGACGCCGTCATGTCGCAGCTCGAAGTGGCGATGGTGGACGGCATTGTGACTCCGGCCGAGCTCGCCGCTCTGACGGCCCCGGTGGTGCCGGGCTTCACCTACAGCCGCGATTACCGCGGTGGCGCGGTGCCGCCGTGCCCCGCACCATCACCAGCGGGCCCTATGCCGGCCTGATCGGCCTCAATCAGCCGATCGACATCACCGTCGAAGCGCGGGACCCGCTGCAAAACCGGGCCCGGGACATCGTCACCGTCAACGCCCAGTCCATCCCGCTGTTCCAGTTCGGTGTCTTCTACGAGGAAGACCTCGAAATCCACAACGGTCCGCAGCTCGACTTCGCGGGCTGGATCCACACCAACGGCAATCTCTACCTCACGCCGGGCGGCGGGCCGACCAACTTTCACAGCCTGATCACGACGCCGGACAGCGTGTTCGAGATGCGCAAGGCCAGCAACGCCGTCAGCACCAACATTTTCATCGACGACGCGGGGGGTGTTCCGCGTCCAGCTGTTGTTTGATAGCCGCACCTATGCTGGTAACGGCCCGGGCTTCGTGACCCGAAGCCAGAACGACTTCGACGGCCGGTTGATGACGGGCGCGAGCGGTGTCACACCGCTCAACCTCCCTCTGCCGGTCGGCATGCCGCCGATCGAGATGATCAAGCCCCGGAATGCGGGTGACACACCGCAGGTTCAGTCGGTCAAGTTTGCCTGGAAGGCGACCTGGCACATGACGGTGGACATGGCGCTGCTCGGAACCCCGTGCAACGCGATCACCACCATTCCGGCGGGGCACCCGGTGCCGACCAACGCAGAGTGCACTCTCGGCTTCCTCGGCCTGGGGCCGATGGTGCAGGGCCTTCCGAACGCCTTCCAGGAAGGCCGCGAGAACATTGGCGCGGATGTGTTCGAGATCAACGTGGCCGACCTGCAGGCCTGGGTGAACGTGTCGCCCGTCGCGCGAGACGCCTCGATCATCTACATCACGTTCATCAACGTCGATCCGCTCAACACCCTTCGCGACTACCCGGTGGTGCGCGCTGGTCAACGGGTCGACCCTGCTGCGACCGATGTCGGTGGCGACCGACCGGCCGCTCTACATCTGGAACAACTTCAACACTGTTGGCTGGCAGCCGGCTTCGTTCCTGGCCGACGCGATCACCTTCCAGTCATCCGCCTGGACCGACGCGGCCCATCCCTGGACCGCGGCGATGGATCCCAACGTGGATGTCGCCTTCCCGATCACCAACGCGAACCCGATGACGGTCTTCGCCGCCATCGCGGCGGGACACTCGGCGACCCCGTGCGACGTGAACCAGGTGGCGCCGGCCTGCGCCCCGACCGCCCCGCCTCCGTTGACCGGTGGCGCGTTACCGAATTACGGCGGTGGTCTGGAAAACTTCCCCCGCTTCCTGGAGAACTGGGGCGGCATCACCATGACCTACCGGGGCTCGCTGGTGTCACTCTTCCAGAGCGGGATCGCCAAGCGCCGGCGCTGGTCCTGGCAGAACTACTACAGCCCGCCCAACCGTGACTGGCAGTTCGATCTCCGGTTCCAGGATCCTAACAACCTGCCTCCGGGCACCCCGACAGTGGGCAGCGTGGTGCAGACTGCCTTCCGGCCGGTCTACTAGGATGATGCGTATGCGAAAGGATCGCAGCGGGTTCTCGCTCATCGAGATGCTGGTCGTGATCGCTCTGATCAGCATCTGCATGGCTATCGTGATGCCCAAGTTCCGGGTGAGCACGATCCAGCGAGTCAGTCTGGCGGCCGACCAGCTGGTGAACGACCTGGAACAGGTGCGGACCAGGGCCATCACCGCGCGGGGGAATACCCGCCTGGTGATCACCACGGCCACCAACCGCTATACCGCCTACCTCGATGACAACGGCGACGGCGTCATCAACCAGGTCGCGACGGAGACAGCGGCCCTTCGGGGGCTGCAGACCCGCATCATGACCGACAACGTGATTTTCGGACGGGGCGCGGCTCCGCAATTGCCCGGTTTCCCCGGCGCGGGAGCCACGACCTTTGCCGCCAACTCGGTGAACTTCGACACCCGCGGCGTCACCACGCCGTTCGGCACGCGGGGAGTCATCTACTTCACCAGCTCGCTCAATAACAACTCCGTCGCGGCGGTGACCGTCACCCCCGGCGGTGGCATCAGGCGCTGGGTCTACCGGGGAGGAGTCTGGCAATGACGCCTACCAAGCCTCTGAAGAATGAGGGCGGCTTTACCCTGATCTCGGTGCTCATCGCGATCGTCATGCTGAGCGTGGGCCTCGTCGCCCTCTCCCGCTCGCAGGCGCTGCTGATGACCACCCAGAACCGCCTGGCCAATGCCAACAACGCGCTCTCCATCGCGCGGGGCTATATGGAGCAGGTCCGTGGTCGGGACCCCTGGACCCTGGCGACCGAAGCCCCGGTAGCCGTGGACGAGCTGGGTGTTCTCAGCGCGAACGGCACCTACCAGCGGTCCATGGATGTGACCCTGGACGCCGCCAACCTGGCCCGGGTCACGGTACGGGTCACCTTCCCGCGACAGACCCAGCCGGTCGAGGTGATCACCCTGATCTATCGAGGAATCCCATGACGCGCCGAATGCTTCGATCCGAGGAGGGCTTCACCCTCGTCGAGGTCATGATTGCGGTGGTCATCGGGGTGATCGTGCTGATGGCCGCGACCGGCCTGGCAGTCGTCACCGGTCGCAGCCTGGTCGGGACTCGTCTTCGCGACGGCATTACCCGGAACGCGCGCTACGTTGCGTTGTCACTGCAGCGCGACCTGGAAGAAGCCGGCGTTGGAGTAGAATCGCAGACCAACTTCGGAACGGTCGGGGTCTGGAACGACACGCTGATCGTTCTCCGCGTCCCCTACACCCCGAACGAGGCCGCCGTCTACAACCTCGTCCCGCCGCCGCCGCCGCCGATCAACCCGCTCGCGCCGGGCGGCACCTGCGGCGCCACCTGTCTCGACCTCGCGAACCCCGGTGGGTTTCAGCTGGCCGTCGGGGACATCGCCCGGCTCCAGGTGAATGCGGAACGGCGGCTACTGTATGTCACCGCCATCAACCCGGCGACGCCGACGGCCCAGATCAGCTTCGTCAATCTTGCCACCCTGCTGCATCACAATTCGGCGCTGAGCGGTGGTCTGCTGCTGACCCGGTCAGGCACCTTCGTGCAGGAACTGTCGATGGTGGCCTATTGGCGCGACGCCCAGGACAACCTGCTGCGGGCCGAGCGCGTGAGTAACACGGGTGCGATGCAGGGTGAAATCATTGCGACCGGCGTGCAGCAATGGGATGTCTCGCTGGTCTTCACCAACGGGGTGGAGGCGGTGCAGGCCGACGGGCTCGACGCCGACCCCAACAACGACTACGACGATATCGGCTCGGTCCACGTCCGTGCCCGGGTCCGGGCGGAGCGTGGCGACCCGCGGGTAAACGGTGGCGCGATGATCACTCGAAATTACGACTGGTGGTTCACTCCGCGTAACCTGATCTACGAACGGAACCGCCTGGGGCCGTGATGCCCGATCCAAAAGAACGAAGCCCTCCGAGAACTCCGCGGAGGGCTTCAACGTTCAATACCGGCTGGAGAATGCTGATTGCTGCTGTTGGCTGTTGGCTGATGGCTGACGGCTAACGGCTAACGGCTGACGGCTCCCTCTCCCTCATCACATCCCGGACGATGAGCTCGCCATGCCCCCGCGCGTTCTCGATGAACAGGCGGTTGGCATCTTTCCCGCTGGCGATGACTCCAGCCAGGTAACACCCCGGAATCGTCGTCCTCATCGTTTTCTCGTCGTGGGCCGGGATGCCGGTTTGGGCGTCCACCGGCACGCCCAGCCTCTCGAGCAGAGTGGTGTCCGCGTAATACCCGGTCATGGCCAATACGTGATCGGCCGGAAGGGTTTCGCGGCAGCCGTCGTCCGCCACGATCTCGACCACCTCGGGCGTGATGGCGACGACCCGACTGTGCCATTTCGCGATGATGCTCCGCTCCTTGACCCGGTTGGTGATATCCGGCAGGACCCAGGGCTTCACGGTGCCGTCGAAGCGGTCGCCAAAGTGAACCAGGGTCACGTGCGCTCCCGCCCGCCAGCACTCGAGCGCTGCGTCCACCGAGCTGTTGCCTGCTCCAATGACGACCACCCGTTGATGCCAGTGCCGGTGCCCCTCGGTGAAATAGTGGGAGACGTGGGGCAAATCTTCTCCGGGGATCCCCAAACGGTTCGGCCAGTCGTAATAGCCCGTCGCGAACACCACGTTATCCGCGCTGTAGCCGGTGGTATCGTGGCGCCGCCTGGCGGCCAGCTCGAAGCAATTCCCGTTACGGGTCACCGAGGTGACTTCCTCACCCGGTCGGGCATCGAGGCCGAAATGCTCCGCTACTCTGCGATAGTAAAGCAGCCCGTCGCGCCGGGTCGGCTTTTCATGGCTCGCGATGAAGGGCACCCCGCCGATCTCGATCCGCTCCGGCGTGGAGAAGAACGTCATGTTGAGGGGATAACGCTCGATGGCGGAGACCACGGTCCGGCGGTCGAGCAGGATACACGGAAGCCCCGCGGTCTTGGCGGCAACGCCGACCGCGAGCCCGCAGGGCCCCGCGCCGATGACCAGGAGGGCTGTGTGCTCGGGTTGGATCATGGAAAGGTACCGAGTACCGAGTACCGAGTACCGCGTACCGAGTTCCGGCGTTGGTCATGATCCGAAGATTCCGATGCTTCGTCTCTCCTGGATCGCCTCGGACTCGGTACTCGGTACTCGGTACTCGGTACTCCCTTCACACTTCTATGATCTGATCCCTACGTGTCCCCACACTCACATACCGGATGGGCGCTCCGGCCAGGTCCTGCAGCCGATCGAGGTAGGCCCGCGCCTCGGGTGGCAGATCCGCGAGGCGGCGGGCGCCGCCGGTCGGCTTCCGCCATCCGGGCAGCACTTCGTAGCGAGGCCGGACTCGTTCGAGAGCCCGCACGTCCGCCGGCATTTCGGGGCATTGGCCGCCGTCCAGCTGATACTCGGTACCCACCGGGATTTCGGCGAAGGTGTCGAGCACGTCCAGTTTGGTGACCGCGAGACCGGTGAGGCCGTTCACCCTCACTGAATAGCGCACGACGGTGGCATCAAACCAGCCGCAGCGGCGGGGCCGTCCGGTCACGGCACCAAACTCTCCACCCAGCTTCCGGAGTTCCTCTTCGACTCCTCCTTCAGCCTGAGTCGGGAGCGGACCGTTGCCCACCCGCGTTGTATAGGCCTTCACCACGCCGAGTACCCCATCAATCGCGGTCGGCCCGATGCCCGAGCCGGTTGAGGCCCCGCCTGCCGTGGTATTCGAGGAAGTCACGAAGGGATAGGTACCGTGATCCACGTCCAGCAGCGCGCCCTGGGCACCCTCCAGCAGCACATTCCGACCCTGTTGCAGAGCCTTGTACACCAGGCAACCGGTATCGGTCGTGAGCGGAACCAGCCGAGGCGCCAGTCGCTCCAGCAGCTTGGCGTGCTCTTCGACCGACGCTCGCTCCGGTACGCCCATCAACTCCAGCAGCCGGTTGGCCCGGCCGACCAGGTCGGTCAGGAGGCCCCGCGCGTGGTCCAGATGCCGCAGGTCTCCTAATCGGAGGCCGCGGCGACCGTATTTGTCTTCGTAGGTTGGCCCGATCCCCCGCCCTGTGGTCCCGATGTTCTGGCTCTTCTCGCTCGCCCGATCCAGCAGTTTGTGGAACGGCATCACTAAATGGGCGCGGTCCGACAGGAAGATGCGCCCGTCGGAGTTCACTCCCTTGGCCGCGAGGCCATCGAGCTCGGCGAGAAAGGTCTCCGGATCCAGCACGACCCCATTCCCCACGATGCAGGACGTCCGCTCGTGGAGAATGCCGGAAGGAATCTGCTGGAGGATGAACTGGGTATCGCCGATTACGACGGTATGGCCCGCGTTGGCACCGCCCTGGTAGCGCACGACGAAGTCGGCTCGCTCGGCCATCACGTCGACCAGCTTGCCTTTCCCTTCGTCGCCCCACTGGGCCCCTACCACGACCACGCAGTGGGTCTTCGGATCGAACATGGATTCTCCGTCGCGAAGCCAACAAAAAAGCCCCTCACGGGGCTACTGCATCCTCTGGCAAAACCTAGGCGGCCCCTATGGCCCTGTCAAACAGCCTGGCCACCCCCGTAACTCCTCCCAATCAGGCGACCCACGGCCTCCGCAAACCCGGGGTCGAACCCCTGAGCGGTGTCTCGCGGGGTGTGCATGAGCCGGAGGACCGACCAGTCGAGCCGGGCGACTGTAACGGCCCCCGTCGCGAGGCGAGCCAGGGGCAGGCTGTCTACCAGAATTCCCATCGGAAGCCGGCGCTGAATGATGGGAAGGCCAAGGCCTTCGAGCCGATCCTGGACTCGATTCGCGAGCACTGCGGCTGAACTGTGGTGGGTGACGATGTAGAGCCTGCCCCGATCGGCCAGGGTGTCGAGGTTGATCACCTCGGTTCCGCGGAGAAGGCCCGGCTCGGTACGCGCCAGGTGACGGGAACCCACCAGGCCGAACTCCTCTGCGGCGGTGAGAATGATCCCTACGGTTCGGTCCGGATGTTCTTCGGCTGCAGCCAGCGCGGCGAGCAGGCCGGTACCGTTGTCTCTGGCCCCCGGACTGGAACCTCGGAGTCGGCTTCCCGCCGCGAGGATTGCGGCGATAACCGCGAAGCCGGCGCCGCCCGCTACCACGACGAATGGCAGTGGCGTTCCACCGGCGAGTCGCCATCCGGAAAGCATGACGAGGAAAGCCACCGCTATCACAACAACCCAAATCGAGATCAGACGGCCAGCCATCGACTGGGCTTGAGCCTTGGTGTCGATGTGGGCCATGAGCCAGGTGGAAACCGGGCCTTCGCCTCGAACGGCAATGAGGTTCGCATCGCTGCGGAACCTGGTCCCCGGTAGTCTGGCGCCGAGGCCTACCTTCCAGGCCAGGATCTCGGCCAGGAGTACGCCGATGAGGCAGACGATCAGTGCAGTTCCTGATGATGCAGCGGGCGAAGTGAGCAACGGCACCAGGATCAGCCCGACGACCCCCACTCCGGCGCCGAACAGCGGGAAGGCCCAGAGCGACTGGGCTGAAAACTCGAAGGGCTGCTCGCGAACCGAGTAGCCCAGCGCTTCAAGATGCTGTTGGAGAATGCCGCTGACCTGATGCGCGGCCGGGGTTCCCGCCTCGCGAGGTCCGGCTGTCAGGAGGTCGAAGAGCTGCCTTGCCGTCAGCGCTCGCCTCTCCGCGAACTCTTGACGCCGGTGAGGATCTGGGCGGCTTCCTTGGCGATCTCTCCCTCCTTCACCAGGCGGCCGGCATGTTGGGCGAAGGTCTGCATGCCCTCGTCCCCACTCTCAATTTCTTCTTCGAGGTCCTCGAGCTTGTCGGCGTCGCGCAGACAGGACCGGGCGGTCGGCGTACTGACCAGGACCTCCACCACGGAAATCCTGCCATCGTCGTCCTTGCGGGGGAGCAGTCGCTGCGCGACTACCCCGCGCAGCGCTTCGGAGAGCCGCAGCAGACCCACCTCCCGCTCCGCCGCGGGGAACATCGAATGCAGGCGCGCAATGGTGGCCATGACATCGGCGGTCGGCATGGCGGAGATCACCAGATGACCGGTCTCGGCGGCGCGGATCGCGGTTTCCAGCGTCTCCGGATCGCGCAGCTCGCTGATGACTACCACGTCGGGGTCCTGTCGGAGTGCCGCCTGCAGGCCCACGGCGAAGCTGTCGGTATCAACGCCCACCTCTCGCTGGGTAACCGAACACTTCACGTCACGATGCAGGAACTCAATCGGATTCTCGATGGTGAGGATGTGACGGTGCAGGTTCTGGTTGATATGGTTCACCATCGCGGCCACTGTCGAAGTCTTACCGCTGCCGGTGACCCCGGCGACCAGGACCAGGCCCTGCTCGGCCTCGGCGAGAGCCAGGACTGCCGGGGGAAGTCCCAGCTCCTCGATGGTGGGCACCGTAAACGGGATCACCCGCATCACGATCATGAAGGACGAACGTTGCCGCAGCACGTTGACCCGGAACCGGCCCACGCCGGGCATTCCCCAGGAGCAGTCGAAGTCCTTCAGCGCATCCAGTCGCTGGCGCGCATCGTCTCCCGGCATCAGCTTGAGCGCGATCGCCCGAGTCTGATCGGGGGTAAGCCGCTGCTTGGTCAGAGGGACCAGCTTGCCGTTGATCCGCGCACGGAACACGTCGCCCGCCTTGATGTGCAGATCGGACGCGCCCCGCTCGACCGCCGCCTTGATGATTTTTTCCATGAAGCTGTTAGCTCTTAGCTGTTAGCTGGTAGCCTTCCCACTTCCCACCTCCCACCTCCTCACGTCCTCACGTCTCACGTCCCCCACCAACCCCATCTTCTCCTTCACCTCACGCATCGTCTCCCGCGCGATCCGCCGAGCTCGTGCCGCACCGTCTCCCAGAACATCCGATACCCGTTGCGGGTGAGCCTGTAACTCGCGGGCTTTCGCCTGAATCGGCGCCAGCGCTGCGTTCAGGTTGTCCGCCAGCACCCGTTTGCAGTCGAGACAGCCCCACAAGGCACCGCGGCAGTTGGTTGCCACGGTAGCAACTGTCTCCGGCGGCGACAACAGCTTGTGCAGCGCGAAGATGTTGCAGATCTCCGGATTCCCGGGATCCTTCTTAGTGACTCGCGCCGGATCGGTCATCGCCGGCCGCAGCTTGGCCCACACCGCCTCGGGCGACTCCAGAATCCCGATGGTATTGCCCAGGCTCTTGGACATCTTGGCCTGACCATCCAGGCCCATGATCCGCTTGGCCGCGGTGAGCAACGGCTTCGGCTCCGGCAGAATGTCCTGGCCATTGCCGAATTCCGCATTCCACCGCCGCGCGATCTCGCGAGTCAGCTCGAGATGCTGCACCTGGTCTTCTCCGACCGGGACCAGATCGGCCTTGTACAGCAGGATATCGGCCGCCATCAGGATCGGGTAGTTCAAGACCCCGGCCGGAATGCTCTCGAATCGCTGCGACTTATCTTTGAACTGGGTCATCCGTTCCAGCTCGCCCAGCGGCGTGACGGTATTCAAGAGCCACTGGAGCTCGGCGTGCTCCGGAACCTGCGACTGGACAAACAGAGTGGCCTTCTCCGGATCCACTCCCGCCGCGAGCAGGCTCACGGTCATGTCGTGGGTCCGGCTGGGCAATGAGCCCGCCTCGTACTTGCCGGTGATGGCATGCAGATCCACCACGCAGAAGAGGCAGTCGTAGCTCTGCTGCAAATGCACCCAGTTTTGTACCGCGCCGAGCCAGTTGCCGATGTGGAGCTCGCCGGACGGCTGGATGCCGGAGAATATCCGTGACATTTGGGCAAGGTACCGACCCGGGAGCAACGCCGCAAGATGCCGTCAGCCAATGACTTAGTCCACTGTCGCCACGACGGCAGCCGAGCAGGCCGGGGACTACCTCAGGGGGGTCACCTCCCCGCCGGGCCCGGCGGCCTGGAACGCCAAGGGGAGGGCCGACTGGGCCACCGAGGTGGACCGCAATTCGGAGGCGATCATTGCGGAATCCCTGCACCGGACCATGCCCGGAACCCCGATCGTGGGCGAGGAATTGAGCCCGGAAATCGTGACCTCCGGCCTCGTCTGGATCGTGGATCCGCTCGATGGCACCACCAACTTCCTGCACAACTTCCCGGCGTTCGCCGTGTCCATCGCGGCCGCGGTGGATGGAGTTCTCGAGGCTGGCGTCGTGCTCCACGTTCCGCTCAATCGTTTGTCGCAGGCAACCCGCGGGCGGTGGAGCATGGGAGAACGGGAACCGGCTATCGGTCTCCCGAATCACCGATCCCGCCCATTCCCTGATCGGTACCGGAGTGCCGTTCAAGGATTTTTCCCGCTTCGACGAGTACCTGGCCCAGCTGGGAAGAGTCACCCGGGGCGCCACTGGCGTGCGACGGCCCGGATCAGCTTCGCTCGACCTGACCGATGTTGCCGGGGGACGCTTCGACGGCTTCTGGGAGCAGCGGCTGGCGCCGTGGGACGTGGCGGCGGGAACGTTACTGGTGCGCGAGGCAGGCGGCCTGGTGACCGACTACTCGGGCCGCGACATCGGGATCGAGCACGGCGAGATTGTCGCCGGAAATCCCGCCATTCATCGCTGGCTGCTCGGCATCCTCGCCGAGCAGCGATGACAGGTCAACGACGGGCGAACTGACCGTTGGCCTCCGCCGCAGCCGCCCCGAGAGTCGAAGACTCGCTCGCGGTCAGGTCCAGATGGCCTGCCGGCCAGTCGAATGACCCGGGGAGGCCCTCAGGAGAACGTCCCGTCAGCTGCTGGTACATGACGAGCGCTACGAGGTAGCTGCCGCGTTCGGTAGGATGGAAGCCATCCTTTCCAAAAAGCTCGAGGGCCGGGGCTCTACGCCAGGCGGCGCGCCACGCCTCACCGGCCGGAAACAGAAGTCCGCCGGTTGAATCGGCCGCCGCCGCATAGGAACCGCTCACGTCATCGAAGAAGGCCAACCTGTCGCTGGACGGCCAGACCGAGTACAGGGCTACCCTCGCTCCGACCCTGGCTGCTTCGACTGCGAAGCGTTTGGCATCCAACACCAGCTGCGTTCGGCTGGCCGGCAGTGAAGAGGGGCCCTGTTGAAGCACGACGATATCCCAGCCTCCCTGTGCTATCGCCTGGAGTGCCCTCCCGTCGTTCCAATGATCCTCAAGACTGTAGTTGGGGAGGGAGACACTGGACTGGATCACCGTGTCTCCCGAGCGCGCAGCCAGCGCCACGACCATGCCGGGCAGGTCGTTGGTATAGGTCAGGCTGTTGCCGATGAAGAGCACCCGGACCTGGTGGCCGGGGCCGGGGCGGGTCTGGGTGGCATCGCACGCCAGAACGGCGATCCCGAGCAGCAGAACGCCGAGGGGGAATCGCACCCGGCGACTACGCCGTGAGGATTCTCGCTCCGTTCTGGCCGATCGCGACAGTGTGCTCGAAGTGGGCTGAGAGGCTGCCATCCGTGGTCACTACGGTCCAGCGGTCCGGAAGTGTCCTGGTGGCGTAGTGACCCATCGTGATCATCGGCTCGATGGCGATGGTCATGCCTTCGGTCAGGCGAGGTCCTCGCTTGGGCTGTCCGTGGTTCGGCACCTGGGGTTCCTCGTGAAACTGGGTGCCGATGCCGTGGCCGACCAGTTCCCGCACCACGCCGAAGCCCGCGGCTTCCGCCACCTGCTGGACGGCGAAGCCGATGTCTCCCACATGATTGCCCAGCCGAGCGGCGGCGATTCCCGCGGCAAGACACTCCTGCGTCACCTTGAGGAGCCTGGCGGTTTCCGGCGCGATCTCGCCGACCGGGATGGTGGTGGCTGAATCGGCGTGGAGGCCTTCGAGGAAGACCCCGACGTCGACGCTGAGGATGTTCCCCTCGTGCAGGACCCGCTTGGCGCTGGGGATGCCGTGCACGATCTCCTCGTTGATCGAGGTGCACAGCGTCTTGGGGAAGCCGTAGAGGCCCTTGAAGGAGGGCTTGGCGCCGGGGTGGCTGCGGATGAAGCGTTCGGCGACCCCGTCAAGCTCCCCGGTGCTCACGCCAGGCCGAACGCGCTCGTGCATCAGGGCGAGAGTCTGGGCCACGATGTGCCCGGCCCGCGCCATGATTTCGATTTCCCGGGGAGATTTGATCGTAATCATCACTATTTGCCGACACGTGCGGAATTTAAGATTGAAGATCTCGGATTGCAGATTGAACAACGCTTCAAATCTTCAATCTGAAATCTTCAATCTTCAATTCTTCACTTTCCCAAGACCCCCTTCACTTTCTCCGCAATTTCCTGCACCGAACCGACCGCGTCGATGGTGTGCAAGGTCCCGTGGTTGCGATACCAGTCCAGCACCGGCGCCGTCTGCGCCCGGTAGGCTTCGAGCCGAGTGGCGACGGCCTTGGGGTCGTCGTCGGCGCGATGCTCCAGGGTGCGCCGCCGGGCCAGCCGGCCCAGAATCTCCGCGTCCGACACGTCGAAGAACAGGGCGAAATCGATCTTGCGTCCCATCTCGCCCAGCAAGGCGGTGACGCCCTCGGCCTGGGGAACCGTG
This sequence comes from uncultured Gemmatimonadales bacterium, assembly GCA_963788625.1. GTDB lineage: Bacteria > Gemmatimonadota > Gemmatimonadetes > Gemmatimonadales > GWC2-71-9 > DATBGE01. The sequence goes on from CAWBHB010000003.1 coordinate 82,634, forward strand.
CGGACCACGCCGTCGAAGATGACGCCCTTCCCCGCCTCCGGCTTGGCCAGCTCGTCCCGCACCACGCCCATGATGATGTCGTCATTCACCAGGTGCCCGGCCTCCATCACGGCCTTCGCCTTGAGTCCGACCGGCGTCGCCCGTTTCACGGCGTCGCGCAGCAGGTCCCCGGTGGCAAACTTGGGAAGGCCAAGTCGCTCGGACAGGAGGGCGCCTTGCGTCCCTTTGCCGGCGCCCGGGGGACCCAGGAGAAGGATATCCATGGACGGATGCCTCACGAAGCAGAAGAGTGAGGGACGAGAAAAGGACTGAGGACTGAGGACTGAGGGAAAGGATCACGCGACTCAGTCCTCAGTCCTCAGTCCTTCTCCCTCGTCACTGCTACATGTACCGCTGTTGCCGCCCCCGGAACTTGATCCGGCCGCTCTTCATGAAGCTGTCGTACTTCCGCAGGGTGCGGTGCTGTTCGATCTGCGCCAGGGTGTCGAGCAGCACGCCGACCACGATCAGGACCGAGGTCGAGCCGAACTGCTGCTGGAAGCCCAGCTGCTTGGTGAGGAAGGTCGGAACCAGGGCTATCAAGGCCAGGAACAGGGCTCCCGGCAGGGTCACCCGCGCCAGTACGCTGTCGATGTAGTCGGCGGTGCTGGCACCCGGCTTCACCCCGGGAATGAAGCCGCCCTGCTTCTTCAGGTTCTCCGCCAGGTCCACCGAGTTGAAGATGATGGACGTGTAGAAGTAACTGAACAGCAGGATCATGACCGCGAAGGTCAGATCATAAGGCAGCTCGCCCGGGGTGAAGAAATCGGCTATCGAGCGCAGGAATTCGTTCTTGGTGAAGCTGGCCAGCAGTGCCGGGGACGATGATGATCGTCTGGGCGAAGATGATCGGCATCACGCCGGCGGTGATGAGCCGGATCGGGATGAAAGTCTTCTGGCCCTGGGTCATCCGGCCGCGGCCCATCACCTTCCTCGGGATTTGTACCGGGATCCGTCGCGCGGCGATGGTCATGCCCACGACCGCCGCCGTCACCGCGATCAGGATCACGACGAACAGCACGATCTTGGGCAAGGTCAGGGCACCCGACTTCCAGAACTGGACCGCGTTCACCATCCCGGGCCACAACCGGTCGAGGATCGAGAAGGTGATGAGCAGGCTCATCCCGTTGCCGATGCCGCGCTCGGTGATCTGCTCACCCAGCCACATGACGAAGATGGCGCCCGTGGTGAGGACCACGACCATCGTGAGGCGAGTCCAGAATGTCGGCGCCGGGATCGCGCCCGGAATGGACTCGGTGAACAGCGTGAAGGTGTAGGCCTGGGACAGCGCGATGAAAACGGTGAGGTAGCGGGTCCACTGGGTCAGCTTCTTCTTGCCCTCCTCATCCTTCTGCATCTTGCCGACCGAGGGCACGATGCCGCCCGCCAGCTGGAAGATGATCGAAGCAGAGATGTACGGCATGATGCCCAGCGCGAATACCGTCGCGCGGGACAGGCCGCCACCCAGGGTGTCGTAGAGTCCGAAGAAGCCGGCCGCCGCCGAGTTCTGGATGAAATCGGCCAGGGCCTGAACATTCACGCCGGGGGCGACGATATGCGCGCCGACCCGGTAGATGACCAGGCAGAGGAGGGTGAAGCCGAGTTTCCGCTGAAGCTCGGGATCCAGACCGAGGCTTGGGCGAGGAGCAGTCATGTCCTTATTCGATCTTCCCGCCGGCCTTCTCGATCTTGCCGCGCGCGGAAGCCGAGAGCGCGATACCGCTGACGGTATAGGCCCGGTTGATGTCCCCGGTGCCCAGCAGCTTCACCGCCACGTCCCGCTTGGCGATCAGGCCGGCCGCGAACAGCGTGTCAGGATTCACCTCGGCCGCGGTCAGCTTCTCCAGCTGCTTCACGTTGACCGGCTGGGCCACCACCTTGAACGGATTGGTGAAGCCCCGCTTCGGCAACCGGCGATACATCGGCATCTGGCCGCCCTCGAAGCCGGGATTGGTGCTCCCGCCGGTGCGTGCCTTGTGGCCCTTGTTGCCCTTCCCCGACGTCTTGCCGAGGCCGGAGCCGGGCCCCCGCCCTACTCGCTTACGCGCCGTGCGCGAGCCGCGAGCCGGAGCGAGGCTGTGAAGGGTAATCCGCTTGATCTCGTCGTTCATCAGTTCTTCTCCGCCGGCGCCACGGTCACCATGTGGCGCACCTTGAACAGCATGCCCCGGATCGAGGCGGTATTCGGCACTCGAACCGTCTGCTGGTGGTGTCGCAGCCCCAGGGCCGCGAGCGTTCTCCGCATGGTCTCAGGACGCCCGATCACCGAGCGAATCTGCTTCACCTCGAGGACCTTGGCGGCCTTCTCGCCTGGAATGTTCGCCTCGTGATGGGCCGGACCCTGACGGCCGACGGCTGGATTCCTACCCACGAGTTACCTCCTGCGGGGCGCGGTAGGGGATTGAATCGACTTCGATTCCGCGTTCCCGTGCGATCTGGCGCACCGTGACCAGGCTGGCCAGTCCCTGCATGGTCGCCCGCACCATGTTGTGCGGATTGTTGGAGCCCAGACTCTTGGTCAGGATGTCGGTGATCCCCGCGCACTCGAGTACTGCGCGCACCGGACCGCCGGCGATGACTCCGGTTCCGCTCGCCGCGGGCTTGAGCAGCACCCGGCCGGCGCCGTGGCTTCCGATGACCTCATGCGGGATGGTGGCACCAATCCGGGGCAGCTCGATCATCGACCGCTTGGCGGCATCAACCGCCTTGCGCACCGCTTCCGAGACTTCGTTCGCCTTGCCGGTCGCGATGCCAACCTTTCCCTTGCCATCGCCGACGGCGACCAGGGCATTGAACGAGAAGCGCCGGCCGCCCTTGACGACCTTTGCCACCCGGTTGATCGCGACGACGTTCTCGACGAACTCACTGTGCTCGCGATCCCGATCCCGGTCCCGGTCGCCGCGCTTGCCGCCGCGCTCGCCACCACGGCCTCGACCCCGGCCCCGGCCCCGGCCGCCCGGTGCTTCACTCGGTGGGGTGCTCGCGCCAGCCTCGGGGCTCGGCGCCGCTGCCTGTTCCTGATCTGCCATGCTTAGAACTCCAGTCCGGCTTCGCGCGCGCCTTCGGCAACTGCCTTGACGCGGCCATGATAACGGTAACCCGCCCGGTCGAAGACCACCTTGCTCACTCCGGCGGCTTTGGCCTTGGCCGCCAGCACCTTACCCACCGCTTTCCCCTTGTTCACCTTCCCACTGCCCTCGGCGGACACGCCGTCGCTCAGGTCGCTCACTCCGAGGAGACACACCCCGCGGTCGTCGTCGACCAGCTGGGCGTAGATGTGCTTGAGCGAACGGAACACGACGAGGCGGGGACGCCCGGCCGTGCCGGTGACCTTCTTTCGGACCCGCAGGTGACGGCGGTAGCGCAGCTCCTGCCGCGTGGAGGGCGACTTGATCGCACGCATGATTACTTCGCTCCTGTCTTGCCGGCCTTGCGGCGGACCTGCTCGCCCTGGTACCGGATGCCCTTGCCCTTGTACGGCTCGGGCGGGCGCATGTTACGCAGCTCGGCGGCGACCTGGCCGACCATCTCCTTGTCGGCGCCTTCGATCTTCACCACCGTGTTGTTCTCGACCGCGAACTTGATTCCCGCCGGTGCCTTGTACTGCACCGGATGGGAGAAACCCGAGGCTCAGCTGCAGACCGAAGGGCTTGGTCTCCGCCTTGTAGCCCACGCCCTGGATCTCGAGCGTCTTGTTGTATCCCTTCGTCACCCCTTCCACCATGTTGGCGAGCAGGGTGCGGGAGAGTCCGTGCAGCGCCTTGTGCCGGGTCTCATCGCTGGGACGGGAGACCGTGACCTGGTCTCCCTCCATCGCCAGCGCCATCTCGTGATGGAAGGTGCGGGCCAGTTCACCCTTGGGCCCCTTCACCGAAACGGTATTCCCATCGAGCGTCACCGTGACGCCCTTGGGCACCGCGACGGGTTTCTTGCCGATACGGGACATGGTCGCTTACCAGACGAGGGCGAGCAGCTCGCCGCCGAGGTTGGCCGATCGGGCATCGCGATCGGACATCAGCCCCTTGGGGGTCGAGACGATGGCCATGCCGAGGCCATTCTTGACCCGCGGGATCTCACGCGACTTCACGTAGCGGCGGAGTCCGGGCGTCGAGACTCGGCGCAACTCCCGGATCACCGGCTGCTCATCGTGGTATTTGAGATAGAGCCGCAGGACACCGTGCGAGCCATCATCGAGGATCTTGAAGTCCGCGATGTAATGGTTGTCGCGCAGCAGCCGCGCCAGCTCGCTCTTCAGCTTGGAGACCGGGATGTCCACGCGCCGGTGGCCTGCCGCGCAGGCGTTCCGGATGCGGGTCAACATGTCCGCCAGGGGATCAGTCATGCTCATGCGTCGGGTCCTCTCCTACCAGCTGGCCTTGCGAACCCCGGGGATCTCCCCGCGGAGCGCGAGCTCTCGGAAACAGATGCGGCACAGGCCGAACTTCCGCAGCGTGGCGCGCGAGCGCCCACAGCGCTGGCAGCGACGGACGGCCCGTACCTTGAATTTCGGCGTACGCTTGGCCCGCTCAATCCAACAGGTCTTTGCCATCGACTTCTCCTCGTCAATCGTCTGGAGAGTGAGGAGTCCCATCCAATCCTCACTCCTTACTCCTCACTCCTTACTCCTTACTCCTTACTCCTCTGCCTCACGCCACCCGCAGGGGCGTCTCGCCCCGGAACGGCCAGCCAAACTCCCGGAGCAGCGCCATCGCCAGGTCGTCCCGGCCTGCATTGGTCACGACCGTGATGTCCATCCCGTGGATCTTCTCGACCTTGTCGAAGTCGATCTCGGGGAAGATCATCTGCTCCTTGATGCCGAGGGTGTAGTTCCCCCGCCCGTCAAAGCTCTTGTTCGGCAGCCCGCGGAAGTCGCGGATCCGCGGCACCGCGATGTTGATGAAGCGGTCCAGGAACTCGTACATCCGCGCGTTTCTCAGGGTAACCGTCGCCCCGACCGGGAGGCCCGCGCGCAGGTTGAAGTTCGCGATCGCCTTCTTGGAGCGGCGAATCGTCGCCTTCTGGCCGGTGATCAGCCCCAGCTCGTCCACCACGGCATCGAGCATCTTGGGGGTCCGCGCCGCTTCTCCCATGCCCACGTTCAGCACGATCTTGAGAATCCGGGGCACCTCGTGGGTGTTGCTGAGCCCGAACTCCTTGGCCAGGTTCGCCCGGATGACCTTGTCGTAATAGGTCTTGAGCCGGGGGGTTCCCTCGACCGACTTGGGGGCTGGATCGGTAGCTCCGGCAGCGCCTCCCTTGTCCTTCCCCTTGCCTTCGGCCTTGGGCGGCTTGCCGCTCTTCGCGGGCTTCTCCGCGGCCTTGTCTTTGGTCTCGGCCATCTTTACCGGTTCCTCAAAATCGGCTGTCCCGACGTCACGGCGATCCGCTCCAGGGTGCCGTCGGCGTCCTTACGCCGGCGGATGCGGGTTGGTGCACCGGACTTGGGATCGATCAGCATCGCCTTCGAGTGATGAATCGGCGCCGGGAACTCCACGATGCCGCCCTGGCTCGTCTGGGTCTGGCGGCGGTGGCGCTTCACCACGTTCACTCCTTCGATCGTCACCCGGCCGGTGCGGGGGAACACATGCAGCACCTTGCCGCGCTTCCCCTTCTCGTCGCCCGAGATGACCTGCACAATGTCGCCCTTGGCGATATGGAGCTTCTGGCGGACCGCGGGTTTGTGACGCACCCGCTTCGCCTTCTTGTAAACCAGCGGCTTCATGCTACAGCACCTCCGGGGCCAGCGAGACGATCTTCATGTACTTCTTCTCGCGGAGCTCGCGCGCCACGGGTCCGAAGATACGGGTCGCCCGCGGCTCTCCCTGCTCGTTGATCAGCACCACCGCGTTCTCGTCGAACCGGATATAGGAGCCGTCCTTCCGACGGGTCTCCTTCACGGTGCGAACCAGGACCGCCTTGGCCACGTCGCCCTTCTTCACCTGGCCGGTGGGGATCGCGTCCTTGATGGTCACCACCACCGTGTCGCCCACCCCGGCGTAGCGGCGCTTGCTGCCGCCCAACACCCGGATGACCAGTGCTTTCCGGGCGCCGGAGTTGTCGGCGACTTTGACGACCGATTCTTGCTGAACCATGGCTTCCTCGTTGGGCGACCACGAGGGTCGCCCTTACATCCCGTTCGGGCGGGCCTTGTGCCCGCCCCTGCTGGGCGACCACGAGGGTCGCCCCTGCACCGCGGGCGACCACCAGGGTCGCCCCTGCGTTCGGTTGGGCGGGCCTTGTGCCCGCCCCGTTATTTCGCCCGCTCGACGATTTCCACCACCCGCCAGCGAACCGTCTTGGCGAGCGGACGGGTCTCCATGATGCGCACCGTATCGCCCACCTTGGCCCCTTGCTCGTCGCGGGCCTTCACCGTCTTGGTGCGGGTGAGCTGCTTGCCGTAGGCGGGGTGCGAAAACCGCCGCACCATCGAGACCGTCACGGTCTTGGCCATCTTGTCGCTGGTCACGACTCCGGTCCGGGTCTTCCGCCGGCGGCGGGTCGTGGCTTCGGTCGTCTCGGTCATGTCGCCTCTGTCTCGGTTACTTCGCCAGCTCGCGGGCCCGCAGCAGCGTCTTCACCCGCGCGATATCGCGTCTGAGCTTGCGGAACTGCATCGGGTTGTCCACCGACTCGGTGGCCGACCGGAAACGCAGCCGGAACCGCTCCTCGGTGAGCTCGCCCAGCTTGCTGCGCAGCTCTTCCACCGACATCTGCTGCAGCGCATCAGTCTTCATTCTCAGCTCTCCTGGCGGTGCACGAACCGGGTGATCACCGGCAGCTTGGCGGCGGCGAGCGCCAGCGACTTCTTCGCCAGGGTCTCATCCACCCCTTCCACCTCGAAGAGGATCCGGCCCGGCTTCACCACGGCGACCCAACCCTCCGGATTGCCCTTGCCCTTCCCCATGCGGGTCTCGGCCGGCTTCTTGGTGATCGGTTTGTCCGGAAAAATCCGGATCCAGACCTTGCCGCCCCGCTTCATCTCACGAGTCAGTGCGACGCGGGCGGCTTCGATCTGCCGGTTACTCACCCAGCCCGGCTCCATGGACATGAGGCCGTAGTCTCCGAAGGAGACCTCGTTCCCGCGGGTGGCGAGACCCTTGGTCCGGCCTTTGAACATCTTCCGGAACTTGACTCTCTTTGGCGCCAGCATGGGTCAGTTCCCCGTGCTGTACGTACGGCCCGACAGATCTTCGATCACTTCACCCTTGAAGATCCACACCTTGATGCCGATGGTGCCGTAGGTCGTCTTGGCCGTGCTCGTTGCGTAGTCCACGTCGGCCCGCAGGGTATGCAGCGGCACCCGGCCCTCGCGGTATCCCTCGGTGCGGGCGATTTCGGCGCCGCCCAACCGGCCCGCCGCGCGAACCTTGATGCCCTGGGCGCCCATCCGCATCGCGCTCTGCACCGCACGCTTCATGGCCCGCCGGAACGAAATCCGCTGGGTCAACTGGTGGGCGATGTTATCGGCCACGAGCTGAGACGACAGCTCCGGCCGCTTGATCTCCTCGACGTTGATCGCGGCTTCCTTGCCGGTGAGCTGGGCGAGCTCATCGCGCAGCTTGTCCACCTCGGCGCCCCGCTTGCCGATCACGACACCGGGACGGCCGGTGTGTACGGTGACGGTCACCTTGCCGGGCCGCCGCTCGATATGCACCTCGGCGATCGCCGCGTGGCCCAGTCGCGCCTTCAGATACTTCCGGATGAGCTCGTCTTCCTTCAGCAGCGCCGGCATGTCCTTGTCGGCGTACCAGCGGGACTTCCACTGCTTGACGATGCCCAGCCGCAGGCCGATCGGATGCGTCTTCTGGCCCATTACTCGGTCTCCTGACTGGCCACGTGGATCTCCACATGGCTGGTCCGCTTGCGGATCGGGACGCCGCGCCCCTGTGCCGCGGTGCTGAACCGCTTGAGGGGCTTGCCCATGTTGATCACGGCCTTGGTGACGAACAGCGTATCGACGTCGAGCGCCTCGTTGTCCTTGAGGGCGCGCTGTTCGGCGTTCGCCACTGCCGAGCGCAGCGTCTTCTCGATCTGCTTGGCCGCCAGCTTCTTGGTGAACTTGAGGATGGCGTAGGCCTCGTTCACGTTCTTGCCGCGAATGAGGTCGGCCACCAGCCGCATCTTCCGCGGACTCTGCCGGACCCACCGCTGGATCGCCTGGGCTTCTGTTGCCATCAGTCGTTAGTCCTCCTCAGATCCCTCGCTGCGCTCGGGATGACCGGGCTGCGCCCGGTCACTCCGCCTTGGCCTTCTTGTCCGCCACCAGCTTGCCGCTGTGGCCCCGGAACAGCCGGGTCGGCGCGAACTCGCCGAGCTTGTGCCCCACCATGTTCTCGGTCACGTACACCGGCACGAACTTGTTGCCATTGTGGACCGCGAAGGTGTGACCCACGAACTCGGGCAGAATGGTGCTCGACCGGCTCCAGGTCTTCACCACCTTCTTCTCGTTCTTGCTGTTGAGGATCTGCACCTTCAGGAGGAGCACCTCCTGAACGTACGGGCCCTTCTTGATGCTCCGCGACATTATTGGGTCGCCTTCCCGCGCTTGCGGCCGCGAACGATGAGCTTGGTAGACGCCTTCTTCTTGTGCCGGGTCTTCCTGCCTTCCGGCTTGCCCCAGGGCGACGTTGGCGGACGCCCGCCCGAGCTCTTACCCTCGCCACCGCCCAGCGGATGGTCCACCGGATTCTTGGCCACACCCCGCACCCGCCCCCGGCGGCCCAGCCACCGGGTCTTCCCGGCCTTGCCGACCGAGAGCAGCTCGTGCTCCGCGTTGCCCACTTCGCCGATGGTGGCGAGGCAGCGGGCGTGTACCCGGCGCATTTCGGTCGAGCGCAGCCGCACCGTCACGTATTCCCCTTCCTTCGCGATGACCTCGGCGCCGGCTCCTGCGGTGCGGGCGATCTGGCCACCCTTGCCGATCTTGAGCTCGACGCAGTGCACCACGGTGCCCAGGGGGACTTCCGCCAGGGGAATCGCGTTCCCCACGCGCGGATCGACCCCGGGCCCGGAGAGCACCGTGTCGCCTACGTTGAGACCCCTGGGATGCAGGATGTAGCGCTTCTCGCCGTCGGCGTAGACCAGCAGCGCGATCCGGGCACTCCGGTTGGGATCGTATTCGATCTCCGTGACCTTGGCGGGAACCCCGTACTTGTTCCGCTTGAAGTCGATCCGGCGGTACATCCGCTTGTGGCCGCCGCCGATGTAACGCATGGTCACATGGCCTTGGTTGTTCCGTCCGCCGGTCTTCCGGATCGGCTCGAGCAGACTCTTCTCCGGCGTCGCGCGGGTGATCTCGTCGAACCCGGACACGGAGCGGAACCGCGACGCGGCGGTCATCGGCCTGAACTGTCGAATGCTCATCTCAGCCCTCGAACACGGGGATCTGGTCCCCTTCCTTCAGGGTGACGATCGCCTTCTTCCACCGGGCGGTGGCGCCCCGGGTCTTCCCTCGCACCACCTCGTTCCGCCGCATCTGCATGGTCCGGACGCGGGTCACGGTCACGCCGAAGAGCTTCTCCAGCGCCTCGCTGATCTGATACTTGTTCGCCTCGGGATGCACCTCGAAGGTGTATTCCTTCCGCATCTGATAGGCGGCGGAGCTCTTCTCGGTCACGACCGGGCGGACGATCACCTGGTGCAGCACGGACATTTACTTGCCCCCCTTCTTCTTCTTCGGGGCCGGCTTGGCGGCCTTGGCCTTGAGCGCCTTGGCCGACTTCTTCGCCGCAGGCTTCGCGGCTTTGGCGGCCTTCGCCTTGGCCGTGGCCTTCGCGGCCTTCCCCTTGGGTGCGGCCTTGGCCTTCGCTTCCTTGGCGGGCTTCGCCTTGGCGGGACGCTCTGTCCTCACCGCGGGTGCGGTCTTCGGTCCCGGGACGAAGGGCCGCACGAAGGGCACCGCCGGCTCACCACTCAGGGCGGCCTCTTCGACGATCACCACCTCAGCCCAGAGAACGTCGTACGCGGATGCTTCCTGGTACGGCAGCACATCGACGTGGGGGATGTTGCGCGCGGACAGCACGAGAGCCTGGCTCAGACCATGAGTGAGGAGCAGCGCCTTCTTGTCGCCGACTCCCATCGCCTCGAGCAGCTCCACCAGCCGCGCCGTCTTGGGACTCTCGAGATCGAACTGCTCCACCACGATCAGGGCTCCCTCGGAGGCGCGAGCATTGAGCGCCGACTTCCGGGCCAGCTGCTTCACCTTGCGGGGGAGACCCAACCGGTAGTCGCGCGGCTGAGGACCGAAGGTGGTGCCGCCTCCGGGCCAGAGCGGCGAGCGGGTGGATCCTGCGCGGGCGCGGCCGGTGCCCTTCTGCTTCCACGGCTTCTGGTTGCCCCCGGAGACGAAGCTCCGGGTCTTGGTCATGTGAGTTCCCTGCCGCTGATTGGCCAGGTAGGTCGTTACCGCCTGGTGCAGCGAGGGCTCATGAACCGTCCCATCGAAGAACGCCTCGGGCAACGCAGTCGAACCCTTGCGCGACCCGGCGGGCGAGAAATGCGGTGCCTCAATCATGGCGGCTCCTGCCCTTCTGCTTGTTCACCAGCAGGATCCCATGCTTGGCTCCTGGCACGGCACCGCGCACGAACAGGAGATTGCGCTCAGCGTCGATCTTCACCACCCGCAAGCCCAGCTCGGTGTGACGCTCGGCGCCCATGTGGCCCGGCATCCGCTTGCCCTTGATGACTCGGGAGGGGTCGGTGCCCGCGCCGATGGAGCCCGGTTTCCGGTGCCGAGTGTTGCCGTGCGACGCCGGTCCACCGCCCGCGCCGTAGCGATGCACGATGCCCTGGAAGCCCCGGCCCTTGGAGGTTCCGGTCACTTTGACCAGCTCACCGGGAGTGAAGATCCCCACGGTGACCGTCTCACCGGCCTGGTGCTGCCCCTCGCCCGGCGCGAACTCGCGCAGGATCCAGGGCGCCGCCTCGAGTCCCGCCTTCTTGGCGTGACCCAGCAAGGCGCGCGTCGTCTGCGCCTTCCCCCGGCTTTCGAAGCCGAGCTGTACCGCATCGGCCTTTACCTGCACCACCCGGCAGGGTCCGGCCTCGATGACGGTGACCGGCACCGAAGCGCCGTCCTCGACGAAAACCCGGGTCATCCCGAGCTTCCGCCCGATCAAACCGTTCGCCATGGCTATTCGACCTTGATCTCGACGTCCACGCCCGCCGGCAGGTCCAGCTTGGTCAGCGCGTCCATCGTCTGCGGCCGTGAGTCGTTGATGTCCAGCAGGCGCTTGTGCGTGCGCAGCTCGAACTGCTCCCGGCTCTTCTTGTCGATGTGGGGACTGCGCAGCACCGTCCACCGCTCGATCTTCACCGGCAGCGGAATGGGCCCCGAGACCTGCGCGCCGGTCTTCTCGGCGGTGCGCACGATGTCGGCCGCGGCCTGATCCAGCACGCCGTGATCGAAAGCCTTGAGTCGGATGCGGATGCGTTGTGCCATCTCTGCCTCTGTCGTGAGAGCCAACAGCCGTCGGCCGTCAGCCATCAGCCCTGACGGCTGACGGCTGATGGCTGATGGCCCTACTTCAGGATCTTCGTCACTACGCCCGCACCAACCGTCCGCCCACCCTCGCGGATGGCGAAGCGGAGGCCTTCATCCATCGCGATCGGCGTGATGAGCTCGATCATCATCTGGATGTTGTCGCCCGGCATCACCATCTCGACGCCCTCGGGCAGCTCCACCGAGCCGGTCACGTCGGTGGTACGGAAGTAGAACTGGGGCCGGTACCCCTTGAAGAACGGGGTGTGGCGTCCGCCCTCTTCCTTGGTCAGGACGTAGACCTCGGCGTTGAACTTGGTGTGCGGGGTGATGCTGCCCGCCTTCGCCAGCACCATGCCGCGCTCGATCTCGTGCTTTTCGACGCCGCGGAGCAGCAGGCCGACGTTGTCTCCCGCCTCGCCGTGGTCCAGCAGCTTGCGGAACATTTCGACGCCCGTCACCACCGACTTCTTGTCGGAGCCGAAGCCGACCAGGGCGAGTTCCTCGCCCACCTTGATCTTGCCCCGCTCGATTCGGCCGGTGGCCACCGTGCCGCGGCCGGTGATCGAGAACACGTCCTCGACCGGCATCAGGAACGGCTTGTCGATGTCCCGCTTGGGCTGCGGGATGTAGTTGTCGAGCGAGTCGAGCAGCTCCCACATCTTCTTGACCCACTGCTCCTCGCCCTTGATGGCGCCGGTGGCCGAGCCGCGAATCACCGGCAGGTCATCGCCCGGGAACTCATACTTGCTCAGCAGCTCGCGCACCTCGAGCTCCACCAGGTCCAGCAGCTCGGCGTCCTCGACCAGGTCGCACTTGTTCATGAAGACCACGATCGAGGGCACGTTGACCTGGCGCGCCAGCAGGATGTGCTCGCGGGTCTGCGGCATCGGGCCGTCGCTCGCGCTCACCACCAGAATGGCACCGTCCATCTGCGCCGCGCCGGTAATCATGTTCTTCACGTAGTCGGCGTGACCCGGGCAGTCCACGTGCGCGTAGTGGCGCTTCTCGGTGGCGTACTCGACGTGGCTGGTCGCGATCGTGAGGATCTTGGTCGCGTCGCGGCGCCCCTGCGACTCGGAAGCCTTGGCTACCGTGTCGTAAGGCACGTAGGAGGCCAGCCCCTTGTCGGCCGAAACCTTGGTCAGGGCGGCGGTGGTGGTGGTCTTACCGTGGTCAACGTGGCCGATGGTTCCCACGTTCACATGCGGCTTGGTGCGCTCGAATTTGGCCTTGGCCATACGGTCCTCGAGGTGTTCTGACGGTTGCTGTCAGCGATCAGTTGAACTGGGTTTAACTCTTCTTCTTGGCAATGATCGCTTCCGCGATCGACTTCGGTACTTCCTCGTAGTGATCAAACTCCATGGAGTACACCGCCCGCCCCTGGGTCATGCTGCGGAGCGTAGTGGAGTACCCGAACATCTCCTTGAGCGGCACGTGGGCCGCGACCACCTGGGCTTCGCCACGCTGGGTCATGCCACCGACTTTGCCCCGGCGGCTGGAGAGATCGCCGACCACGTTGCCCAGGAAGTCGGAGGGGGTGACTACCTCGACCTCCATGACCGGCTCCAGGATGATGGGACGAGCCTGCTGCGCGGCGGCCTTGAAGGCCATCGAGCCGGCGATCTTGAAGGCCATTTCCGAGCTGTCCACGTCGTGGTAGCTGCCGTAGACCAGCGTCGCCTTCACGTCCACCACCGGGTAGCCCGCCTGGATCCCGTTCTCCAGCGCCTCGCGAATGCCGGCTTCCACCGGCTTGATGAACTCCCTGGGGATCACACCGCCCACGATGGCGTCCTCGAACACGAAGCCCTCGCCGGGCTTGGTCGGCTCGAGGTGAATGACCACGTGGCCGTACTGACCCTTGCCGCCCGACTGACGGATGAACTTGCCCTCGACGTCGGAGACCTTCCGGGTGATCGTCTCACGGAACGCCACCTGGGGCTGGCCGACGTTGGCCTCGACCTTGAACTCCCGCTTCATCCGGTCGACCAGGATCTCGAGGTGCAGCTCGCCCATGCCGGCGATGATGGTCTGGCCGGTTTCCTGATCGCTCCGCACCCGGAACGTCGGATCCTCTTCGGCCAGCTTCTGCATGGCGATGCCCAGCTTGTCCTGGTCGGCCTTGGTCTTGGGCTCGATGGCGACGTCGATCACCGGGTTGGGGAACTTCATCGCCTCCAGGATGATCGCATTGTCCTCGTCGGAGAGCGTGTCGCCGGTCCGGGTGTCCTTGAGCCCGATGGCCGCCGCGATGTCGCCCGCCAGCACTTCCTGGATCTCTTCCCGCTTGTTGGCGTGCATCTGCAGCAGGCGGCCGATCCGCTCCTTCTTGTCCTTGGTCGCGTTGTAGACGTAGCTGCCGGACTGGAGCTTGCCCGAATAGACCCGGAAGTACGTCAGCCGGCCCACATACGGGTCGGTCATGATCTTGAACGCCAGCGCCGCGAAGGGCTCGTCATCCGCCGGACGCCGCTCGACGTGGGTCGTGTCGTGCAACGGCAGGTGGCCCTGAATCGCCTTGACGTCGGTCGGACACGGCAGGTAGTCGATCACCGCGTCGAGCAACGCCTGCACACCCTTGTTCTTGAACGAGGCGCCGCACAGCACCGGGACCAGCCCGTGGTGAATCGTGGCGTTGCGGATCGCCTGGTGGATCTCCGCCTCGGTCAGCTCCGCGCCGCCCAGATACTTCTCGAGCAGCTGGTTGTCGTGCTCTACCGCGGCCTCGATCAGCTCGTGGCGATACTTCGCTACCTGATCCTTGTACGCATCGGCCACCGGGATCTCGTCGAAGCTCTTGCCCAGAGTCGAGTCGTCAAAGACGATCTCCACGTTGCGGATGACGTCGATGTGCCCGGTGAAGGTGTCGGCCGAGCCGACCGGAATCTGGATCGGGTACGCCTTCTTGGTCAGGCGATCGCGGATCATGGTCAGGCAGCGATCGAAGTCGGCACCGATCCGGTCCATCTTGTTGGCGAAGATGAGCCGGGGCACTTCGTAGCGATCGGCCTGGCGCCACACCGTCTCGGTCTGGGGCTCCACGCCGGCCACCGAGTCCAGCAAGGTCACCGCGCCGTCCAGCACCCGAAGGCTGCGCTCCACCTCGGCCGTGAAGTCCACGTGGCCCGGGGTGTCGATGATGTTGATCCGGTACAGCACGTCGGACCGGTTCCAGAAACAGGTCGTGGCCGCGGAGGTGATGGTGATGCCGCGCTCCTGCTCCTGCTCCATCCAGTCCATCGTGGCCGCACCCTCGTGCACTTCACCGATTTTGTAGTTCTTGCCGGTGTAGTACAGGATACGCTCGGTGGTCGTCGTCTTCCCGGCATCGATGTGGGCCATGATGCCGATGTTCCGATACCGTTCGAGCGGTGTTTCGCGCCCCATGCCATGTCCCTTTTGCGGCCGTGGAGTGCGGCAGCGTCGCAGAGCTCATCAGTTCCACCAGCGAAAAAGCGGGGCGACCGAACCCGGGGATCTCCCGGTGGTATCGCTCCGCACAGGTCCGGGCATCACCCAGGACGAGGGACCATTGCAGGTCCTGCGTTCATTGGGGCGTCCGGACGGACGCCCTTACAGGAGGATCAGAGGTGGCGCACAGGGTCCCGGTGACCTCGGGACCGGCGGTCACATGATCCGATGTCGGCTTTCGAGGTAGGGGACCCGAAACCTGGGGACCGGCCGAAGGCCTAAATACCGAAGCCCGGGAAAGCTAACACGTTCCGAGGCTAGGTCAAGGCGGGAGAGGCGGGAGGGCGGGAGAGGCGGGAGAGGCGGGAGAGGCGGACAGGCCGGACAGGCGAAACTGAGGGTTGAGGCCGCAAACCAAGAGGCCGGATTGCTCTCCGGCCTCGTTCGGCTACCCGCCCGTACCGCTTCCGCCGCCTTCTACCAGCGATAGTGCGCGAACGCCCGGTTGGCCTCGGCCATCCGGTGGGTGTCTTCCTTCTTCTTGATGGTGTTGCCCTCGCCCTTGGAGGCCAGGATCAGCTCGGCCGCGAGCCGCTCTTCCATGCTCTTCTCGGTGCGGGCCCGGGAGTACTCGATGATCCAGCGCATGGCGAGCGCGGTCCGCCGCTCGGGACGTACCTCGACCGGGACCTGCAGCGAGGCACCACCCACCCGGCGGCTCTTCACCTCGAGGGCCGGCTTGGCGTTGTTGACCGCCTGCTTGAAGACCGTGACGCCGGGCTGGCCGGTGCGCTCTTCGATCAGGTCCATGGCGGAATAGAAGATGCTGCTCCGCGGTGCTCTTCTTGCCCTGGTACATCAGATTGCTGACGAACTTGGAGACGGTCTGGCTGTCGTACCGCGGATCGGGGGGAACCGGACGCTTGACGGCCTTGTTCCGACGGCTCACTTCGAACCTCCCTTGGCCGCGCCGGCGGCCTTGGGCCGCTTGGCGCCGTACTTGGAGCGGCTCTGCTTGCGGTCGTTGACGCCCGCGGCATCGAGGGCGCCCCGCACGATGTGGTAGCGCACGCCCGGCAGATCCTTCACCCGGCCGCCGCGAATCAGCACGATCGAGTGCTCCTGCAGGTTGTGGCCTTCGCCGGGGATATAGGCGGTGACTTCGAAACCGTTGGTCAGCCGCACGCGCGCCACCTTGCGGAGGGCCGAGTTCGGCTTCTTGGGCGTCGTGGTGTAGACCCTGGTGCACACGCCCGCGCTTGAGCGGATTGGCCTTGAGGGCGGGCACTTTGTTCTTCGCCTCGACCGAGCGGCGGCCGAAGCGAACCAGCTGGTTAATAGTCGGCATAGACCGCGAAGAGTAGCGGGGGGTGGGACTTAGGTCAAGCGCAGAGGCATGGTCGAGGGAGTAGGGGGTAGGGAGTAGGTGGTGGGGAGTGAGAACGGCCTGTAAGCCCTCGCCCCAGTCCCCACCACCTACTACCCTACTACCGCTCACCCCTGCCACCGAACCCGACACCCTCTACGGCCCCACCCTCACCTCCAGCCGATACCGCCCCTGGTGCGGCACTCCGCTGGTAAAGAAGGTACCCGGGGTGATCCGGACGTAGTAGGTGCCTGGGCGAGCGTCGCGGACTGGCGAGAGCAGTAGTTGTTCACCGCCGCGTCAATGTCGTCGATCGCCGGTGCCCAGCGCGGTTACCCCCAGCGTCGAAGAGCTGCAGGTTGGTGTTCAGCTCGAGCCCGAAGGAGCAATAGGCGCCGTTGAACCCGCTGGTCTCGAAGGTGTGCAGTCCGCCCGTCTGAATGACGACGCGATAGAAGTCGACCTCGTTCGAGTGTGATGTCACCGGTCTGGTAGGTGCCCTCCAATAGGCAGGCTCGCGCCGGATCGCGGGATGCCATTGTTCTCGTGTTCCAGCGGACTGCCGATCTGGAAGGAGGCGTACGCTCCGGTCGTCGACGAGACGGTGCACGCTGCGCGGCGCTCCCGCGCCGCCGTAGGCACCCCAGCGCCGGCCGAGGCAGCCCGAGGATCCCGTCTCCATCCTCATCCTCGCCGGCGAAGACCAGGTAGGTCCCGTCGGCCACAGCCGGTGAAGCTGTAGGCCCCACCGTGGCAGCCATTCGTGGCGACCGGATCGAGTGTGGTCGCGTCAAGCAACCGGACGAAGATCTGGCGGGTCGGCCCCATGGTCTGCAGCAGACTGTTTCGGGCGTTCACGATTCCGGCGCCGTACTGATTGGCTGGACCGGCCGGCACGGCATAGGTCAGCAGCCTGGCTCCGGAGCTGGGCCGCGGTAAGTGAGGGATCGGCCGCCAGAATGCAGAGCCGCGACTCCCGCTCACGTGGGGCGCAGCCATCGAGGTGCCCTCGTAGCGGGCCTGGGTCGGGCGTGCAGGGGTTCGTCGTGAAATCGAAGACCGTCGAGAAGACGCCCCAGGTCCCGTCGCCCGCGCTGTTGACCAGCGGACTCGCGCCGATATCGCCGCCCGGAGCGGCGATGTCGACCGTGGCGCCGAAATTGGAATAGCTCGGCCAGGGTACCCTGCGGGCCGACCGCCGATACCGACAGCACCTCGGGGTACGCCGCCGGACAGTTGGGAACCGAGGTGGCGCTGTTGCCCGGCAGAGGCGACGATCAGGGAGCCGCCATTGGGGAGACCGGGATCGGTGGCGGCCACCACCGCGTCGTGCAGCACGTCGCGTCCAGGTGCCGGATTGGTTCCCGCAGGTGCAACCGCCACCGAGGCTCACGTTGATGACCCGGGCACCCTGCGCCGGCGGAGCGATCACCGCGGAGTCTCCCTGATCGTTTCCGGCCGGAAGGCCCGGCTGCGTAGAGAATGCCCTGCGCCACGTCGTAGTCGCTGCCGCCGGAGAGACCGAGCACGCGGACCGGGCGGATGCCTACGTGCCAGTTCACTCCCAGGACCGACACGCCATCGTTGCCGACCGCGCCGATGGTTCCGGAGGTGTGAATGCCGTGTCCGCCCGCACTTGCTATCGGGCCCAGGCAACCACTCGCGCGCACGTCGTAGTCGATGGGGATCGTCGGGTCGGGGTCGTAGCCGTTCCCGTCCCCGGTGTTGCTGGTGGTTCCACCGCCGCAGAAGTTGGCCGGTGCGACTGGGAGACGAAATCGTAGCCGTCGCTCCGGAGGTTCGCCGGTCAGCGCCGGATGATCGAAGCGAATGCCGTTGTCGACCACGGCCACGATGATGTTGCTGCTCCCAGTCGTGATGGCCCAGGCCTCGGGCAGCCCGATCATCGTGTAGTGCCACGACTGGTTGGGATAGTTGGGATCGTTGGGGGTGAGGACCGGCTCGCGGAGGCGCGCTGGAATGTCGTCGGGGCGGCATCACTCGTCCCGCGACTCACTCCTGCCACCGCTGGATTCCTGAGCAACTCGACCCGGACCGAGTCGAGCTTTGCCGGATTCGCCACCCGGATTCGGGCAGTCGAAATGATGGGGGAGACACCGTCCAGCCGTACCCGCCCCGGCGCCAGATGCGCGCAGGAGGTGACCCCGCATCGTCGGCCGCCACCGATTGGGCGGTGCCGAGCGCGCGCATGGCGCGGAGTCCCGGAGCGGCAATCGCCGCCGGCTTGAAGTGCACGATCAGCTCGTCCGGCGTGTACTCGATTGCGCCGGTTGCGGCGAACCGCGTGCGCTGAAGCGGCCGCACGCCGTTCGGCGGCACTACTGACTCGGCTCGTCGAGAAGGCGCGCAGCGCGGCGGGCGGCGCAGCCGGGAAGTCCACCGTCGCCACCACGCCGGAGATCGTGGACGGCGGTGCGACGACAGTCGTGGCCGTGAAGTCCACCGAGCTCGGATTCGTCGCGGCACTCGTGGCACGGACCGATTGCGCGCCGGGACCGGGGCCCATGGTCCAGTTGACGCTCGCCTGACCCGCCTGATCGGTAGTGGTCTGATGCGGCATCCAGGGAGCCGCCGCCGCTCGTCACCTGCCAGGTCACGGTCACGCCCTGCTGAACCACATTGCTGTTGTTGCGGACTTCGACCACGAGGGGGAGCAGCACCGAGCCGTCGGCGCCCGTCTGGCCATCGCCCGAGAGGAGACTCAGGGTACCGATTGTGGTCGCAGTAGCGCCGAAGGTTACGGGAGAGCCGGTGAGCCCGGTGACCGAGGCGGTGGCGCTCTGGGGGCCGGCATGAGCGCCCAGGGTCCACTGTGCGGCGACCCGCCCCTGAGGATCGGTCTTGGCTTGACCGACCGAGAGAAAACCGTCGCCCGACGACGGGGTCATCGTGACCGTGACGCCGGAGACCGGATCGCCGTTGGCATCGGTCACCAGGGCCACGATCGGCTGAGGCAGCATCGCACCCGGCCGCCGCCGTTTGCCCGTCGCCCGAGAGCATGGCGATCTCGGCCGGGACCGGCCCGGGCTTGCTGCTGTCCTTGTCCCCGCACCTGACCAGCATCAGGGACACGAGCACAACAGCTGGCGGTCCGGGTGCAGCGGACAGTCATGACGGTCCCGGAGTTACAGGGCTGGCTGGCGTGGTATGCGACGAAATATACCCGTGGACGAGCGATGCCCGGGGGACCACCACACGAGCCCGCTTTGACTGACTTAGCAAGTTAGGCCCGCCAAACGGCGGGCCCAATTGTCTCACTGCTGTTTCTCCCAACCTCGACTCTGGAAGCTCTTCGCCTACTCCTCGTCGTCCACCCCGACCGGCACCAGCGGTGGCTGAACCACCGGGACGGCAGCACCTTCGGGCGGCGGCGGCGGCGGCTCGTAACCTTCGGGCGGTTCGATGTCGATTTCGGCGTAGCGATAGATGCCCGATCCGGCCGGAATCAGGTGCCCGATGATGATGTTCTCCTTCAGGCCAAGCAGGTTGTCCTTGGCGCCGCGGATGGCCGCGTCGGTCAGGACCCGCGTGGTCTCCTGGAATGACGCCGCCGAGATGAACGACTGCGTCGTGAGACTCGCCTTGGTGATGCCGAGCAGGACCGGCTCCGACTGCGCCGGGGTGCCCTTCTTCTTGATGGTCCGGTCGTTCTCCTCCCGGAAGGTGAGCTTGTCCACCGTCTCGCCTTCGAGGAAGTCGGTATCGCCCGGATCGGTGACCCGCACCTTCTGGAGCATCTGGCGAACGATCACGCCGATGTGCTTGTCGCTGATCCGCACACCCTGCAGGCGGTAGACCTCCTGCACCTCGTTCAGCAGGTACTCCTGCACCGCGCGAGGACCCTTGATCCGCAGAATGTCGTGCGGATTCACCGGGCCTTCGGTCAGGCGGTCGCCGGCCCGCACCCGGTCGCCCTCGTGCACCCGCAAGTGCTTGCCCGACGCCACTTCGTAGAGCTGAGGCGGCTCCGGCTCACCCTTCGCCTTGGGATCCAGCACCGGGTAGACGTAGATCTCGCGCTTGCCGCGCTTGATCTCGCCGAACTTGACGCTGCCGTCGATCTCCGAAATGGTCGCCGGATCCTTGGGCCGCCGCGCCTCGAACAGCTCGGCAACCCGGGGCAGACCGCCGGTGATGTCGCGGGTCTTGTAGGCCTGCCGCGGCATCTTGGTCACGGTGACGCCCTTCACTACCTCGAGCGCCGGAGAGAGGAACACCGTCTTGTCCTTGCTCTCCTTCTTGCTCTTGCTCGGCCACGCGACGTTGATCGGGATACTCCTCGACCTTGAACCGGGAAGACCACGGATTGGTCTCGTCCGTGACGTTCATGGCCCTGGTGACCTGATCCGTGTCGGAGCCCAGGATGATACGGCTCCCCTCCGCCAGGATGTACTCCTGGGGATCCTTCCGGTTCGGCGCGTAGACCAGCACCGACGGGTGCAGCTCGCGGTCCGGATCGGCCATGACCACGAGCGACCGCAGGCCGGTGGACTCGTCCAGCTCTTCGCGCAGGGTCGCGCCCGGCACGAGGTCCTTCCAGCGCAGCTGGCCGTCGATCTTGAGAATGCTCGGGTCGTTGTACGGGTCCCAGGTGTAGAGGATCGACATCTTCCCCGTGACCTGATCGCCTTCCTTGACCTGGATCAGTGCGCCTTCGGGCACCGGATACCGGTTGAGCACCCGCTTGGGATCGTTCGGATCCACGACGAGGATGCCTTCCTTGGTTTCCTCGGTGGCCGACTCGTCCTCGCGGGTCAGCGCGATCCGGATCTGGCCCTTGGTACCATCCTCGTACTCGATCGGCAGATCGGCCCACTCCAGGCCGTCGGTGTACTTCGCGGTACCGCTGGCCCGGGCCCGGCGCTCCGCCTCTTCCGCGATGCGCGCCGAGGCGCCACCGATGTGGAAGGTCCGCAGCGTGAGCTGGGTGCCCGGCTCGCCGATCGACTGCGCGGCCAGGATGCCGATCGCTTCACCCATGTCCACCATGTCCATGGTGGCGAGGTTCCGGCCGTAGCACATACGGCAGCAGCCGCGGCGGGCCTCGCAGGTCAGCACCGAGCGGATCTTCACCTTCTCGATATCCGCCTCGTCGATCGCCGAGGAGCTCTCCTCGTCGATCAGCTGCCCGGCCTGCACGATGAGCTTGGGATCGCCGTGCTCGTCCAGCTCGTGCGGATCGGTGACGTCTTCGGCGGCGACACTGCCCAGGATGCGCTCCTTGAGCGGCTCGATGACGTCCTCGCCCTCCTTGAGCGCCGAGATCTCCAGCCCGGCGATGGTCCCGCAGTCCTCTTCGGTGATCGTGACATCCTGCGCCACGTCCACCAGACGGCGGGTGAGGTAACCGGCGTCGGCCGTCTTGAGTGCGGTGTCGGCCAGACCCTTCCGCGCGCCGTGGGTGGAGATGAAGTACTCCAGCACCGTCAGGCCTTCACGGAAGTTGGACTTGATCGGACTCTCGATGATCTCGCCGATGCCGCCGGTGAGCTTCTTCTGCGGCTTGGCCATCAGGCCGCGCATACCGGCGAGCTGCCGGATCTGGTCGCGGCTCCCGCGTGACCCCGAGTCGAACATCATGAACACCGGGTTGAAACCACCGCGGCTCTGCCGCATGTGGTTGACCATCGCCTCGGCCACGTCGTTGTTGGCGTGGGTCCAGGCGTCGATCACCTTGTTGTACCGCTCACCGAAGGTGATCTGACCGGTGTTGTACGCCTTCTGGAACCGCTGTACCCGCTTGTCGGCCTCGTCCAGCAGGGTGACCTTCTCCTTCGGAATCTCGAGATCCTCGACCCCGATGGAGATGCCGCCCATCGTGGCGTAGCGGAACCCGAACTCCTTGAGCCGGTCGAGGAACACGACCGTGTCGGAGAGTCCGGCCTCGCGATAGCTCTGCAGCACCAGCTCGGACAGCGCCTTCTTCTTCATCAGCTCGTTCCGGAAGCCACGATTGGCCACCAGCCGGGGCGGCAGGATGCTGTTGAACAGCACCCGTCCCACCGTGGTCTTCATCCAGCGCGGCTGGGGTTCCTGAGCGCCCCGCGGCGGCTGATACCAGAAATGGATCGCGGAATGGTAGTCCACGCTCCGGGTCATCAGCGCCATCTCCAGCTCGGCCAGGCTCCCGAAGTAGCGGGCCTTGTCCCACGCGGGGCTCTTCTTCCCGTCCCGCGGCTCCTCGGCACCGGCCGGGAGCTTGGTGAGGAAGTAGCTCCCCAGCACCATGTCCTGCGACGGCTCGGCCACCGGACGACCGTCCGACGGCTTGAGGATGTTGTTCGACGAGATCATCAGCAGCCGGGCCTCGAGCTGTGCCTCGAACGAGAGCGGCACGTGCACGGCCATCTGGTCGCCGTCGAAGTCGGCGTTGAACGCGGCGCAGACCAGCGGGTGGATCCGGATCGCCTTACCCTCGACCAGGACCGGCTCGAAGGCCTGGATGCCCAGGCGGTGCAGCGTCGGAGCGCGGTTGAGCAGCACCGGGTGGTCCTGAATGATCTCCTCCAGGATCCCGAACACCTCCTCGCTCTCCTTCTCCACGATCTTCTTGGCCCGCTTCACGGTCTCGGCGATGCCCTTCTCCACCAGCTTGTGGATGATGAAGGGCTTGAAGAGCTCGACGGCCATCGCCTTGGGCAGGCCGCACTGGTGCAGCCGCAGCTCGGGACCGACCACGATCACCGAGCGGCCCGAGTAGTCCACCCGCTTACCGAGCAGGTTCTGGCGGAACCGGCCCTGCTTGCCCTTGAGCATGTCGCTCAGCGACTTGAGCGGGCGCTTGCCGCGGCCCCGGATCGCCTTGGAACGGCGGCCGTTGTCGAACAGCGCGTCCACCGCCTCCTGCAGCATCCGCTTCTCGTTGCGCAGGATGACCTCGGGCGCCTTGTGCTGGATCAGCTTCTGCAACCGGTTGTTCCGGTTGATGACCCGGCGATACAGATCGTTCAGGTCGGACGTGGCGAAGCGCCCGCCGTCGAGCGGCACCAGCGGCCGCAGGTCGGGCGGAATCACCGGCACCACGTCGAGAATCATCCACGCCGGGTTGTTGGGCACGTCGCCCGACTCGCCCGAAGTAAGGAAGGCGTCCACGATCTTGAGCCGCTTCAGCATCTGCTTCTTGCGATGCTGGCTGGTCTCGGTGGCGACGGAGCCGCGCAGCTCATCGGCCAGCTTCTTCACGTCGATCCGGTTGAGCAGCTCGCGGACCGCCGGCGCGCCGATGTCGGCCTTGAACGCGCTGTCCCCTTCCTCACGGGCCTTGGCCCGCATGGCCAGGAACTCGTCCTCGTCGAGCAGCTGGTTGACCTCGACTTCCTGGTCGCCCGGCTCGATGACGATGTAGCTCGAGTAGTAGATCACCCGCTCGAGGTCACGCAGGGTGACGTTGAGCAGGTTCCCCATCGGGCTGGGCAGCGTCTTGAAGAACCAGATGTGCGCCACCGGCACGCTGAGCTCGATGTGGCCCATCCGCTCACGCCGCACCTTGGACAGCGTCACCTCGACGCCGCAGCGGTCGCAGATCACGCCGCGGTAGCGGATCCGCTTGTACTTGCCGCAGTGGCATTCCCAGTCCTTGACCGGACCGAAGATGCGCTCGCAGAAGAGTCCGTCCTTCTCCGGCTTGAAGGAGCGGTAGTTGATGGTCTCGGGCTTGGTCACCTCGCCCCAGGACCACCAGTACCGTTGCCCCTGGAGCTCCACTCGCTCGCGCTCCTTCTGGTCGCGCGGGCCGCGGATCTCCTCCGGAGAGGCGATGCGGATGCTGATGAAGTCGAAGCTCGAGCTCTTGGGCTCGCGCCCGCTGCGGAAATCAATCATTGGGTCCCTCTTCCCTATCGTTATTCGTCGCCGTCGGCGGTCGCGCCGAGGGTGACTTTAAGACCGAGCGCCTGGAGTTCCTTCACCAGAACGTTGAACGACTCCGGGATGCCGGGCTCCGGCAGGTTCTGGCCCTTCACGATGGCCTCGTACACCTTGCTGCGCCCGTTCACGTCGTCGGACTTGACCGTGAGCATTTCCTGGAGCACGTGGGCCGCGCCATAGGCCTCGAGCGCCCAGACTTCCATTTCACCGAACCGCTGTCCACCGAACTGCGCCTTACCGGCCAGCGGCTGCTGGGTAACCAGCGAGTAGGGGCCGATCGAGCGGGCGTGGATCTTGTCGTCCACCAGGTGGCTCAGCTTGAGCATGTAGATCGTGCCCACCGTCACGTCGCCCTCGAACTCCTGACCGGTGCGTCCGTCACGGAGCCGCACCTTGCCGCTGGGAGTAAGCCCCGCCGCGCGGATCAGCTCTTCCGCCGCACGAGAGACATCGTCCGCCTCACCCTTGCCGGTCGCCAACAGGGCCAGCGCAGGCCGTCCCGCCGACTCCAGCAGATCGGCCGGAGCTGCGTCAACCAGCTTCTCGAGGTCCTTCACCACTTTGGCGGCGCTCTTCTGCTCCGCCGCTTCGGCCATCGCCGGCGCGATGCTGATGGAATGCCAGCTCGTGCTTGCGCTGCTCCAGCTCGCGGCTCCCCAGCTCCTTGGCCGCCGCGGCCAGGAAGGTCTTGATGCCCTGATACAACTCCTTCGAATGCGCGCTGGCCGAGCGGCGGGCCAGGTCATGGATTCCCGCTTCGGTCAGCGAAATCCGCTGATCGTCGGATCCCGCCCGCAGGTCGAGCACCACCTCGCCCAGGTGAGCCGGGTTCACTTCCGGCGCCCGGTGACGAATGCCCAGCGCCTGGGCCGCCCACTTGAGCCCGGCGATGCGGAGCAGCACGCCGATCTCGCCCTCATCGGCTCCCCGGAACACCGGGGTCTTGGCCTTGAAGCCGAGGATCGAAGCACACCAGCCGAGGTGGGTCTCCAGGATCTGTCCCACGTTCATTCGGCTCGGCACGCCCAGCGGGTTGAGCACGATGTCCACCGGCGAGCCATCCGGCAGGAACGGCATGTCCTCCTCCGGCACGATCCGGGCGACGATGCCCTTGTTGCCGTGGCGGCCCGCCATCTTGTCTCCCACCGAGACCTTCCGCTTCTCGGCGATGTACACCTTCACCAGCTGGATGACGCCCGGAGGCAGCTCATCCGGCTGCAGGATCTTGTCGATCTGGTCTTCCGCCTTCTCCTCGACCTTGGCCCGCTCACGCGAGGCGGTCTCGATGGTGGCGCGGATCCGCTCGTTGGCGGTCTTGTTGGCCACCCGCAGGGTCTTGAGATCCACGTCGCCCAGGTCCATCTCCTCCACCATCGCGGCGGCGAGACGGGTCCCGGCCGGCTGATACTCCTCGACCGTGCCGGCCTTGAGCATCAGGGCGACTTCCTGCCCGGCGAGCAGGTGCTTCAACTCTTCGAACATCACGGCGGTGATGCGCGCCTTCTCGTCGTTCTCGACCCGCCGCACTTCGCCGATCCGCTCGCCGCGGTCCTTCTCCACCACCTGATCCTCGACGCGGCTGAAGATCTTCACGTCGATGACGACGCCCTTCATGCCCGGCGGAACCTTGAGCGAGCTGTCCTTCACGTCCTTCGCCTTCTCGCCGAAGATCGCGGTGAGCAGCTTCTCTTCAGGCGACAGCTCGGTCTCGCCCTTCGGGGTGATCTTGCCGACCAGGATGTCGCCCGGCTTCACATGAGCGCCGATCCGCACGATGCCGCGCTCGTCGAGATCCACCAGCGCCTCGTCCGAGACGTTGGGAATTTCGCGAGTGATCTCCTCCTGCCCGCGCTTGGTGTCGCGGACGTGGAGTTCCAGCTCCTGGATGTGGATCGAGGAGTAGACGTCGTCCTTGACCAGGCGCTCCGAGAGGACGATGGCGTCCTCGAAGTTGTGACCGTACCAGGGCATGAACGCCACGGTGACGTTGCTGCCCAGCGCGAGCTCACCCGCGTCGGTGGCGGAACCGTCGGCGATGACCTCACCGGCCTTCACCTTCTGGCCCATGTTCACCAGGGGCCGCTGGTTGATCGCGGTGTCCTGATTGGTGCGCCAGAACTTCTTCACCCGATACCGGTCGTGCTGGGTGAGGCGGGCCAGCGGGGTCTCCCCCACGTGGCCGTTCTCGCCCGCGTCGATGATGATCTCATCGGCGGTCACCCGGGTCACGGTACCGGCCCGGCGGGCCAGAATGACGGCGCCGGAGTCGCTCGCGACCTTCTCTTCCAGACCGGTGCCAACCACCGGAGCCTGAGGGAACAGAAGCGGGACCGACTGCCGCTGCATGTTGGAGCCCATCAACGCGCGGTTGGCGTCGTCGTGCTCCAGGAACGGAATCAGCGCCGCGGCAATCGAGACCAGCTGCTCGGGCGCCACGTCCATGTATTCGATCCGGTCGGGCGGCAGCAACGGGTAGTCGTCGCCCTTACGGGTGAGGACCAGGTCGTCCACGAAGCGGCCTTCCTCGTCGAGCGGAGCGTTGGCCTGCGCCACCGCGAACTCCTCTTCCTCGCTCGCCGAGAGCCAGCGGACGTCGTTGGTCACCTTCCCGTTCTTCACTGCCCGATACGGAGTCTCGATGAAGCCCAGCTCGTTGATCCGGGCATAGGTCGAGAGACTGGTGATCAGGCCGATGTTCGGACCTTCCGGCGTCTCGATCGGGCACATCCGACCGTACTGGGAGTAGTGCACGTCGCGCACTTCGAATCCGGCGCGCTCCCTGGTGAGACCTCCCGGACCGAGGGCCGAGAGCCGCCGCTTGTTGGTCAGTTCCGCCAGAGGGTTGGTCTGGTCCATGAACTGGGAGAGCTGCGAGGATCCGAAGAAGGCCTGGATCACGGCCGACACGGTCCGCGCATTGACCAGATCATCCAGTGAGATCTTCTCCGGATCGGCGTTGATGCTCATCCGCTCCTTGACCAGCCGCGCCATGCGCGACAGGCCGACGGAGAACTGGTTCGCGATCAGCTCACCGACCGACCGGATCCGGCGGTTGCCGAGATGGTCGATGTCGTCGGTGTAGCCACGGCCGTCGTTCAGGTCGATCAGGTACCGGATTATGGCGATGAAGTCCTCTTCGGTGAGGACGGTATGGTTCGCCGGCGTCCGGGTCTTGAGCCGCTGATTGATCTTGTAGCGGCCCACCCGCCCCAGGTCGTACCGCTTGGGGTTGAAGAACAACCGCTTCAGGGCCTCGCGCGCGGTCTCGAGGTTCGGGGCCTCACCCGGCCGCAGCAGGGCGTAGATCTGCTCCAGGGCCTCGGCCTCGCTGTGGGTCGGGTCCTTGGCCAGGGTGTTCTTGATCAAGGGCGATTCGCTGCGGCCCGGAGGCAGCAGCACGTCCACTTTCCGGAGCTGCGCCTTGAGCAGCTTCTTCTTCAGCGTATCGGTGAGTTCCTTCCCGCCTTCGGCCAGGACTTCACCGGTTTCGGGGTCGGCCACGTCAAAAGCGAGCACATAGCGAGCCCGCTCACGGGTCGTGGTCGGCTGCTCCTCGTTGTGCAGATCGAGCGAGCTGTAACCGGCAAACACCGTGACGTGCTTTACCCCAACATGCTGCAGGTGCTTGACT
Source organism: uncultured Gemmatimonadales bacterium (assembly GCA_963788625.1). Taxonomy (GTDB): domain Bacteria; phylum Gemmatimonadota; class Gemmatimonadetes; order Gemmatimonadales; family GWC2-71-9; genus DATBGE01. The sequence continues at coordinate 110,450 of CAWBHB010000003.1, forward strand.
CGCTCCTGGGTCAGCTCGTCTCCCACCGCGGCGAGAGGCGGGCCCTTGGGATCTTCCGGGTTGGGCACATCGGCCGAGATGAGCGCACCAACCACCTCGCGCCGCTCCTGCCGGCCCTCGAGCTTCCCGGTGATGTCCAGCTCCTTGGTCGCGAAGAAGAGCCGCAGGATCTCGGCGTTGGTCCCGTAGCCGAAGGCCCGGAGCAGCGCCGTGGCGGGGAACTTCTTCTTCTTATCGATGTGGACGTAGATCACGTCGTGAATGTCGATCGTGAACTCAACCCACGACCCGCGGAACGGGATGATTCGGGCGCTATACAGGCGCTGGCCGTTCGGGTGGGTATCCTCCTCGAACACGACACCCGGGGAGCGGTGCAGCTGGCTCACCACGACTCGCTCCGCCCCGTTGATGACGAAGGTGCCGAGCGGGGTCATGATCGGCAGCTCGCCGAGGTAGACCTCCTTCTCGATCGCGTTCTTGAGCCGCCGCTGGCCGTCAACCTCCTCGAACACGTCGAGGCGGAGGGTGGCCTTGAGGGGAGCGGCGTACGTCATGTCGCGCTCGATGCACTCCTCGACGGAGTACTTCGGCTCGCCCAGGCTGTACTGGAGGAATTCCAGGCTGTACTTCCCGTTCACGTCGGAGATCGGGAACAGATCCCGGAAGACGCGCTCCAGCGAGACGTCCTGCCGCTCGCCGTGGACGTCGTCGGGTACCAGGAGCGAATTGAACGCCTGGGTCTGAATGTCGAGCAGGTTGGGCATCGGCATGCCCACTTCCCGCTTGGAAAACACGATATGGGGCCGGGTCTCAAGCATCAGGCACTCTCACGCAACACAAAGGGCCCCGGCGCGTGCCCCTTCGCCGAATGCGAAGGGGCCACACGGGGCGCAGCACAAAGCAAGTTACCAGGAGCTTCCAACCATCATGCGTCTCACCGAAGTAGGGGTCTTCAGGCAGATCCCTCGCTAACGCTCGGGATAGGCCTTCGGCCTACTTCAGTTCGACGACGGCTCCCTGCTCCTCCAGTTTCTTCTTCATCTCTTCGGCTTCGGCCTTCGTCACGCCTTCCTTCACATTGCTCGGCGCGCCATCCACCAGGTCCTTCGCCTCCTTCAGACCCAGGCTGGTCAGTTCCCGCACCACCTTGATGACCTGGATCTTCTTGGCGCCGGCTTCCTTGAGGATGACGGTGAACTCAGTCTTCTCCTCAACCACCGGAGCCGCGCCGCCCGCCCCACCCGCCCCGGCCGGTCCCGCAGCCGCGACGACGGAGACGTTGAACTTTGCCTTGAAGGCCTCGATCAGGTCGGCGAGCTCGAGCACGCTCATCTTGCCGATAGCTTCGAGGATCTCTTCCTTGCCAAGCGCTGTGGTAGTCATGTCGACGTTCTCTCCCGACGGTTAAGAAGCAGCGCTGCGCTGCTCGCGGAGCGCCTCGAGGCAGCCAGCGAATGAGGCGACGATGTTGTTGAGCGACCCCGCCACCATGGCGAGGAGCGTTTCCCGCGGCGGGATTGCTCCCAGCCGCTGGATGTGGGCCACGTTGACCGGGGCGCCATCCACGAAGCCCGCCCGAATAGCCGGCTTCTCGAACTCCTTCACGAACTCGGTCAGCACCTTCGCCGCGGGCAGCGGATCGTTGCTGAGCACGAATCCGGTCGGGCCGGCGAGGAACTCGTCCAGCCCGCTGATCTTGTTGGCGGCCAGGGCCCGCTGAGCCAGGGTGTTCTTGACCACGACGTACCGGGCACCGGCTCCCCGCAGGCGGCGGCGGAACTCGGTTATCCGCTGCACGCTGAGACCGCGGAAATCGGTCACGTACAGGTTGGGCGTTGCCGCGAGCTCCGCGGTCAGGGCCTCGACCTCGGCCTGGCGTTCGGTTTTGCTCATCGGTAACCCGCCATTTCAAGCCGAACGCCCGGGCCCATGGTGCTGGAGACCGTCGCCGACTGGATGTAATGACCCTTCGCCGCAGCCGGCTTGGCGCGGACGATCGTGTCCATGAAGGCCTGCAGGTTCTCGGCGAGCTGCTGGGCCGAGAAGTTGATCTTCCCGATCGGGAGCGTGAACGTTGCCCGTCTTGTCCACCCGGAACTCGATCTTACCGGCCTTGATTTCGCGGACGGCCTTGGTCACGTCCATGGTCACGGTGCCGGCCTTGGGATTGGGCATGAGACCACGGGGACCGAGGATCCGGCCCAGCTGACCCAGCTGGCCCATGACGTCCGGGGTCGCGACGATGACGTCGCACTCGAGCCAGCCGTCCTTGAGCTTCTGGATGTATTCCATGCCCGCGAAGTCCGCCCCGGCGGCCTCGGCTTCCTTGGCCTTGTCTCCCTGGGCGATGACCAGCACCCGGACCGACTTCCCGGTGCCGTGGGGCAGGACGACGGTGCCGCGGACGACCTGGTCCGCGTGGCGGGGATCCACCCCCAGCCTTACGGCTACATCCACCGTTTCGTTGAACTTGGCGAAGGCGGCGGCCTTGACGAGGGTTACGGCGTCGCTGATCGCGTACTCCCTGGTGCGATCCACCTTGGTGGCCGCGGCCCGGAACTTCTTCCCGGCGGTAGCCATCAGTCCACCACCTCCACGCCCATGGAACGCGCGGTGCCCGCGATCATCCGGATCGCCCCGTCGAGGTCGGCCGCATTCAGGTCGGCCATCTTGAGCTCGGCGATCTTCTTGAGCTGCGCGCGGGTGACCTTCCCCACCTTGGTCCGGTTGGGCTGGCCGCTCCCCTTCTCCAGTCCCGCTTCCTTCAGAATCAGGTTCGGGGCGGGCGGGGTCTTGGTGATGAACGAGAAGGTCCGGTCCTGATAGACCGTGACCAGCACCGGGATGATCATCCCGGCCTGACCCTGGGTCCTGGCGTTGAACTGCTTGCAGAACTCCATGATGTTCACGCCATGCGGACCGAGCGCGGTGCCCACGGGCGGCGCGGGATTCGCTGCGCCAGCCGGACACTGCAGCTTGATGACTGCGGTGACCTTCTTTGCCATACCTCTCCTTCATGTCGCCCGGGTTCGAACCAACCCGTTGGCTCCCGCGAAACCGCGCGGTGGCGGGGGGCGGGATTGAGGGATGTTTGGATGTTCGGATTTAGGGATGTGGGGCTGATTAGAGGAATGGTGTCACATCCCTCAATCCCTCAATCCCTCAATCTTTCAATCCCTCAATCCCCTAGTGCCCTCTCAGCTGCAAATAGTCCAACTCCACACTCGTCGGCCGGCCGAACAGGCTGACCGAGACCTTCACCTTGCCCTTGTCGGGCAACACTTCCTCGACCGTCCCGCTGAAATCGGAGAACGGGCCCTCGGTGATCTCCACCACCTGGCCGACCAGGAAGGGGATCTCTTCCTTGGGTTCCGCCTCCGCCACCGCCTCGGCGATGCCGAGGAGACGGTTGACCTCATCCTGCCGGAGCGGCTGAGGAAAGCGGCCGGCTCCCACGAACTTGATCACGCCCTGAATGCTGTTGACGACGTGCAGGCTCTCCTGATTCATCGCCATCTCGACCAGCACGTAACCGGGATAGAGCTTCCGCTCCACGGTCACCTTCTTGCCGTTCTTGATCTCGATGACCTCCTGCACCGGCACCAGCGCCTGACGGATCAGCCGCTGCTCCTCGGGCCGGGGATCCTGGGCGATGCGCTGGGCCAGGAGACCGCGAACCTTGTTCTCGTGCCCGGCGGTGGTCTGGATCGCGTACCAGCGGTACTCCATGGCCACCGTCACCTGCCGAGCCTCGCTACCCCGGTCACCAGGATCCAGTTGAACAGGAGATCCATCCAGCCGATGGCGAGCCCGAGGACCACCGCGAGGATCAGGATCATCCGGGTGGCCTTGGACAACTCGTCGCGCGTGGGCCAGGTGACTTTCTTCAGCTCGGCTTGTACCGAACTTGAGAAAATCCACCGACTGTCCCACAAACCGCGCCGGATGCGCGGGAGCCTTGGTCACCTGTTCCATGCCTACTTGGATTCCTTGTGGAGCACGCTCTTGTTGCAGCGGGGGCAGAATTTCTTCCACTCCACCCGCTCGGGGTGCTTCCGCCGGTTCTTGTCCTGGAAATAGTTCCGACTCTTACAGTCGGTGCATTCCATGATGATCTTTTCGCGCGGCACTTTATCCTCAGCCGTTAGCTATTAGCTGTTAGCCCTCAGCATTCGCATCGACATCGCGCCGCAGTCTTCGCCGCAGCCGCTAACGGCTAACGGCTGACGGCTGACGTCCCCACCAGAGCTCGCGACCGGGATTGAACCGGTGACCTCATCCTTACCAAGGATGCGCTCTACCGACTGAGCTACGCGAGCGAGAGCGGGCGACGGGGCTCGAACCCGCGACCCTCAGCTTGGAAGGCTGATGCTCTACCAACTGAGCTACACCCGCGCGTCTTCCAACCACTTGAGCGCTAAAAACTGAGGACTGAGTCTCGACGCTTCTCACTCAGTCCCCAGTCCCTGGCGCTCATTCCTTTCTGCTGATCCCGCTCTGCACTCCCCAACATGGTGGGGGTAGGATTCGAACCTACGTAGGGCAGAGCCCGGCAGATTTACAGTCTGCTGCCATTAGCCACTCGGCCACCCCACCGGCACCCGTCGCTGACCGCGCTGATCCGCTCGACCTCGAGAGCTGACGGAGGGAATCGAACCCTCAACCGCCGGTTTACAAAACCGGTGCTCTGCCAGTTGAGCTACGTCAGCGGGCAGCGAAAACGGACAGACACATATGATAATGGGTGACTTGGAGTTGTGTCAACCGGACGCAGTCGCCGAACTCTGGCCCGGCACCGTCCGGAACCCGCCATTGCGGCGGTCCCGGAGGTTTTAGACCCGCCTCACCTCGATCGAACCATCCTTGGCGTCCCGGATCTCAAAGCCGTGCTGTTTCAGCATGGCACGGATCCGGTCCGCCTCAGCGAAGTTCTTGTGCTTCTTCGCCGCCAGACGCACCGAGGCCCAGGACCGGGCCCACTCGGTCGCCTCCGCAGCATCGGCGGGAGGAGTCGAAGCTAGCGAACCCACGGTCCCGGCCTCTCCAGTCGACCCACGTCCGCCACGTCGATCCGGACCACGGTGGCAGCGCCGGGCAAGGGGATCGAAGACTTGAGGATTCGATCCCATGCGCCGACGGCGGCGGAGCTAGGGGTCGCCCGTTGGTCCAGCAGGCGGTTCCCCTCCCGAGTCGCATCGAACACGGCCGCGATCGCCCGCGGGGCGTTAAGATCGTCGTCCATGGCTTCACTCACCCGGCGTTCCAGCAAAGTGGCCCACTCATTCCAGGGATTGGCACCGCCCGCCTCGACCGCCTTACCCGCCCCGCCCGCCTTCTTCGCTTCGCGAAATCGCTCATCGAACTCCCCCAGCCGTCGAGCGCTCTCCCGGGCCATCGCCAGCGACTCGTCGGTGAGATCCATCTTCTGCCGGTAGTGGGTCTGGAACACCAGCAGGCGGATCGCGCCGGGGTCCACTCCGTCCTCCCGCAGATCCCGCGGCGTCGTGATGTTGCCGAAGCGCTTGGACATCTTGGTGCCGCGGATGTTCAGAAACTCTCCGTGCAGCCAGTAGCGGGCGAAGTACTCCTCCCCGGTATAGGCACAGCTCTGGGCGATCTCGTCCTCATGGTGCGGGAAGATCAGGTCCACCCCGCCGGCATGGATGTCGAGCACCTCCCCCGCGCCGTGTCTGCTTGCAGGAGCGCCAAGCGCCATGGCCGAGCACTCGAGGTGCCAGCCGGGCCGACCGCGGCCGAATGGCGCATCCCAGGCGGCACCGACCGCTTCGTCCTCCGGCTTGGCCGCCTTCCATAAGACAAAGTCCTGGGCGTTCTCCTTGTCGTACTCGTCGGACGACTACCCGTCCGCTGGCTCCGGTCTTGAGCTGCGCGCTTGTCCAGCTGGGACAGTTTCCCGTAGGCCGGAAAGCGGGCAATCGCGAAGTAGACCGAGCCGTCCTCTCCTTTATATGCGACGCCCTTGCGCGAGCAGGCCCTGCACCAGCTCGATCATCGGCGCGAATGAACCCGGTGGCGCGGGGGTATTCCTCCGCGTCCTGGATCCGGAGCCACTTACGGTCCTCCTGGAATGCCGCCGCGAATGGTGCGGTGAAGTGCCCTGATGCGACCCCGTTCGCCGACGCCTCCCGGATGATCCGATCATCCACGTCGGTGAGGTTCATGATCTGGAAGACCTTGAAGCCGCTGGCGATCGAGCCAGCGACGCAACAGATCCTCGAAGAGGAAGGTCCGGAAGTTCCCGATGTGGGCGTAGTTCCAGATCGTCGGGCCGCAGGTGTACAGCGTGGCCCGGCCCGGCACGGATCGGCTCGAAGGGTTCCACCCGCGGGTGAGCGTGTTGTAGAGGCGGAGGGCCATGGAGCGGAGCTCAGTCGTGCGGACGTAGGCGCGCCGGTATCCACGGCTGCGGCGCCGGGGATTCCGGTTGCTCGGCTGAGTCGGGGGGAGCTTCGATCTGACCGTGCCGCCCTGACCCAGCGGCCATTGCGAGCGCCTTGCGTCGGCAATGCGGAGATTCACGCTGCGCGCGGGGAACGGGGTCTCGATGCCCTCCTCGTAAGCCGGCGTCAGAGATGCGACGACGGAACTCCCGCGCCACGGCCCACTGCTGCCCCGGCATGGGTGCGGAACAGGGTCCGGATCGTGATCTGGCTCTCAGTCCAGCGAGTTGACTGCCGACCACTTCAGGATCGCCGTCGAACTTCGAGGTCCACTGCTCGTCCTTGCGAAGCGCTCCGCCTCGTCGCGAAAGATCGTCCAGCGCCTGGTCCACATCGGTGCCATACGCCACCCCGACGTCCACCACCGCCTGCGACCATTTGCGAGTCATGTTGCTCACGGTGCTGATCTGGCCGTTGGGGATTATGTGTAAGACGCCGTTCGCGTCGCGCAGCATGACGACCCGCAAGGTCATCCGTTCGACGACGCCGGACTTTCCCGCGACTTCGATCACGTCGCCCACGGCGAACTGACCCTCAAAAAGGAAAAAGAACCCGGCGATTATGTCCTTGACCAGGCTCTGGGCACCGAAGGAAATGGCCAAGCCCAGGATGCCGGCGCCCGCCAGCAAGCGGGCCGATGTTCACGAAGACGTTGAGACTCAGGAGGATCGAGACCCCGACGATGACAACCCGGCCGAGGCTCCTCAGCAACTGAGCGACGGTGTAACCGCGCTGTTCCCGTTCGGTGAACGCCGCGTCGTCCCCGTCATCTACCGCCTTGACGATCCGTCTGGAGATGAGGCGGACGAGACGCCAGGCGCCGAAGGCCAGAAGCCAGATGAAGGCGACCTGGGCCAGCTTGCGGACCAGCTCCGCCGCGTCCAGGCGGAGGAACTCGGCGATCTGCCGGAGGGTCTCGGGGAAAGCGAAGAACGACACGGCCGAAACGTAGGTGCAGCCACGGCGGCCTTCAACCCGCGGGCAGCGGTTAGCCGTTAGCCGATCAGCCATCAGCCGTCAGCCTGTCAGCCGTTAGCCATCAGCCGTCAGCGGTGAGCGGTCAGCGGTTAGCAGTCATTGAAGGTTGGAAGCACCACGCTGCCCAGGACCGTGACTCGTTCGGCACAGCATGCGGCGAGGATTTCCTCTGGCCCCATGGAATCGAGCGGGATCTCGACTCCCCGAGGTGTGAGCCTGGCACCGGGGAACCGGGTCTTGAGCGGCTCGAAGCTTTGGAAATCGGAACCGGAGCCCTGGAGCTGAATCACACGACGAACGCGAGACATGGGCCCAAGATCACGCCCCCGTCTCCTGATCTGGCCATCCGGAAACCGCCGGTGGTGACAGGAAAACGGCGCCGCCGGCGAGAGGAACCCCAGCGACGCCATCCTTATCTATATCTATGAAGGCCGGCCCAATCCGTGACTATCCCAAACCTACCCCGGTGGGCCGCAGGCCACACGATGCGACAGGCTCAGCCGCACTCTCTGTCACCCGCTGCGGCCAAGGCTTCAGGCTTCCGGGTTGAGGTGTCAGGACCAGCACTGGGCAAGGAGTTCCCCGCACAATCTTCTCAGTCACGCTGCCGATCGCGAAGCGCTTGATGCCACCGGTGCCATGGGTTGCGATGGCGATGAGGTCGGCGCCGAGCAGGTTGGCCTGTTCCAGAAGCCCCTCATGGACCCGATTCGCGAGCACGGGATGGGCAGAAACGCGCCGGCCTTCGCTGCGGAGACGCTCTGCGATTCTGTCCAAGTAGACTTCCGCAGCTTTCATCAATCCGGGAACGAGCGCCGAGGTGTCGGGCATACCAGTGACCGGCACCATGTCCAACAATGGGACCGGTGGCACGACCACCGAAACGAGCAGGTATTCCGCCTCATCGCTTCCGAAGCGGACCGCATCCTCCAGAATGGCCTCGGCGAGGGGTGAGCCGTCGAGCGGCACAAGAATCCGTTTGATCTCGGCGTCTGGCATGTCCTCCTGCCAGCTGGGACGCACGACCAGCACCGGGATGTGCAGGCGGCGGAACAGCCGGTCGGCCACGCTGCCCAACCAGAAGCGGCCCATTGCGCCCCGGCCATGGGTGCTCATGACGACCAGGTCGACTGCCGAGCTCTGGACGTGGGATTCAATGGCCTCGGCGACTGAACCCTCCAGCAAAATCGAGGTCACAGGGATGTTGTGTTGGCTGCCCAGGCGCTGCGCGGTCTGGTCCAGATACGCCCGCTCCCGGAATCGAGCCTCGGCCTCGTATTCGGCCGCGACCTGCGGCATCTCCATCGCCGTGGCAAACCCTTGAAGCGGCTGATGAACCAGAGTGAGCTCCAGCCGGGCTCCGTTTCGCTGAGCCAGTTCGACGGCGATAGGGATGGCCCGTTCGCCAAATTCGCTGCCGTCGAGCGGGACCAGGATCGTGTGATAGGTGCCCATGGTCATGCCTCCTCAGTCAATCCGGCGCCCTGGATGGGAACAGTGCCTGGGCCCGGGCGAGTTTTCTTCGCGCGGTGAGAGATTGACGATGACCTCTCTGGGGTCTCGACGTGGCGTAGGAGCAACCCGAGGGGCATAACCCAGCCGCAAGACGAGTTGAGGCGACCCGGGGCAATCGAGCAGTGCACGGAGCTCGTCGCGCAGGGGAGCGACCTGAAGGGGCTGGTTGAGAAACGAAGCCGCCACGCCGTCTGCCTGCAGGTTGAGCAGCAGTGCCGCAAGCGCCTGACCAACCCGGAGCCAGTGGCGCGGGGTGTCCCTTCGAGTCCAGAGCACCGCGAGTGCAGACGACTCGGCGATCAGTCCGACGTCGCGCCGGGCCAGCCCCCCTCCCAGGTCGAACTTGCGGACAACCGCCGGGGCGACGGTGGAGGCGAGATCGCCCATGCCGAGGCTGTGCCCGGGCATGCCGTCGCGCTTGCCGCTCCGATTGGAATGGAGCGACTGGGCCAGCTCCTGCCGGAACTCGCGCATCAGCCATCTGGGCCCGATCGGCCTCCGCTACCAGCCGCGCAACGTCGCTCCTGGTCAGCTCGTCGAGTACCAGTTCAATGCGGGCGCCTTGCGCCTCGACGGCGGCGACGCCCTTGGCAAGGACCTGTCTCGGGATCTCTGCGCGCTTCGAAGGGATGCCGGTTCGTCCGCCGCGGCGGAAATCGCCTCGTAGAGCTGTTGGAGCCGGAGATCGGGTTCGACCGGGCCCTCGAGCGTCACCCGCGCCAGGAGATCCGGGTCCCTCGGATCCGGCAGCAGGGTGATGCGCGAGTCGTGACCGAACCGGGCGAGAGTAAGTCTGATGATATAGAGCGCCGCCCCACAGCTGATGGTGAGCTCACGCTGGTCCGGATCCACAACGGGCTGCACCCGGGAGCGATCGGCATAGAGATCCAGCGTCGAGCCTCTGACCCGGAAGAGCCAAGGCTGGGTGTTATGCGTCGATGGGGCGAGCATCGCGTGGCGGGCGGCGGCGCACAGTTGTCTCTGACGGCGTGCCACTGATCGGGAACTCATCGATCGCCTCGACCCATGATTCGAGCAGTGTGTCGTTCATGGATGAGCTCCTTCCTGTCTCTTGCAGGTCCTGAATCCAAGCAGCGAATAGAGCGGGCAGTAGCCGGTCATGGCGGTTGCGATCAAAACCAGTCCGGTCAGGGTCAGGTACTTCCAAGGCGCTGCCAAAGCGCCGTAGAGGCCCAACAGCATCACGCCCTGCGACGAAACGGGTGATCCGGTCAGGCCAGCATTCATTGCTCTGCATGGAATCCTCCTCCCCTGCTCCTGCTACAGCGGCACCGTCAGCACGGCGCACTCGGCCTGATGCAGTATCCGTCGGGCAACGCTGCCGGCCTCGATTACGCCGGCGGGTCCGCCGCGATGGTAGCCGATCACCAGGACGTCGGCGCCGGACGACGTCACCTCGGCCAGGATCTCTTCAACGACCTGTCCGTGCCGAATGACCAGAGGTGAGTCGCCAGATGACCCGACCCGATCCCAGGATCACTGCCGTAGTCGTCGTCGAGCCGGATCCGGTCCACCGACTGAGCGAGGCGTGCGCTCCGTGGTGGAGGGCGACACTCGCCGATCGCCTCCCCGGCCAGATACGGCTCGACCGTCACCACCCGGAGCGTGCCGTCGGTGCTGCGGGTCAACTCCAGGGCCGCGAGGAGCACGGACATGCCCCGCGCGGTGCCATCGAGTCGCGGCGAGTACCCGGTCGAACGCCTGATCCACTCCGGCCCGCACCGGCAAGGCATGGCACCTGGCTCCGCCGGACTACTTCGTCTGCGGTGTCGCCGAGCAGGAGTCGCTGCGTCGTGGAGCGCTGTTTCCTGCCCAGGACCACCAGCCCGGCTTCCTGACTCTTCTGCAAATCGACCGATTTCGACTCCGGGCAGACCATGGCGGACCGCCTATCGACGCGGGCCGGATTCGGCATGCCTGTCGTCCCGACCGCGATGCCTCACCGCACCGTGAGATCGGCTCGCTCAGGTGTGCTCGCTGGAGCCCTGAGACAGGATCGGCTCGACCCTGAGCGCGGTCACTCGACCTCCCGCGTGACCGAGCCAGCGTCAATGCAGCCTGAATGCGCGCCCGTCCCTCCTCGGATTGATCCACCGCCGCCACAATGTGATCCAGGTGCACGAGCTGCTTCTCCTTCAGGTGTTCGGGACTCAGGTTAGGCCCGGCGGAGGTGAAGACTCCGTGAAATTGTGTACAATTGTTTCATGCCGATTCCCTTCCCATCTCGCTGTCCGACCGACTGGAGCGGCTGGCGCAAGCGACACCGGAGCTGATCTCGGAAGTGAGCCTCGAGGGCGTGCTGCAGAGGGCCGCAGACCTCGCCGCGGAGACGATCGGGGCGCGCTACGCGGCGGTCGGGATGCTGAGCCCCGACGGCCGGACCCTCGAGACCTTCACGGTCCACGGAATGACTCCGGCAAGCAGCGCGCCCGGATCGGCACCCTGCCGAAGGGCCACGGGCATTCTCGGTCTGGTGATCCACGAGGGGCGGAGCGTCCGCATGGCCGATCTCATGAAACACCCGGCGAGTCATGGCTTCCCACCCAACCACCCTCCCATGCACTCCTTCCTGGGAGTGCCGCATTGTCGGTAAGCGGGGCGTGCTGGGAGACCTGTACCTCACCGAGAAGCTGGGCGCCGCCGGAGTTCACGGCCGAGGACGAACACCTGGCAATGCTGCTGGCCGCGAAGGTCTCAGCCGCGATCGAGAACGCCCGGCTGCATGAGGACAGCGCGCGCCTGCTGGAGGAGGTCCAGCGCCTGCACCGCTCGCGTGAACGGTTCTTCGCTATGGTGAACCACGAGCTGCGCAATGCCCTGGCCGCGGTCTACGGCTGGGCCGAGATGCTCACCCGGCGAGAAGGATCCTAAGACGGTTCCCCGGGCAGCCTTCGAGGTTCTGGATTCCGCCGAGCAGGCCATCGGCCTGATCAACGACCTGCTCGACCTGAGTCGGCTGGACGAGGACCGACTGAAGCCGGTGATGCGGGAAGTGGACTGCGGCGGTTGTGGTCCGTCACGCACATGGCCCGGGTGACGCCCGCCGCCCAGGCCAAGAACGTCGAGCTGGTTGCCGAGGTGGAGCCGGAGATGCCGGTCTGCCAGACCGACCCGCACCGGGTCGAGCAAATCCTGGTAAACCTGCTCGGCAACGCCGTCCGCCACACTCCGGAGGGAAGCAAGGTCCGGGTCGAAGTCACGGCCTCGGACAGCGATGGCCCGGATCGGCATCTCGGATCAGGGACCCGGGATCGAGGCCGGGAATGAAGAGCAGATCTTCGACATCTACATGACCAAGCGCGGGCGAGGAAGGAACGGGAAGCGGCCTCGGGCTCCCGCTTTCGCGCCGACTGGCCCGACTACTGGGTGGGGACCTCAAGGCGGTAGCCGCGACCCGGCGGGGGATACTTCATCCTCGCCCTTCCCCTGGGACCAGGGGCAGATTAAAGACATCTTCATGAATGCGTTGAAGGGCGGTTCATCCGACGGCAACGTAGGTTCCAGCCATGAAAATTCTCGTCGTGGAGGACGACCGGAAGGTCGCCGGGTTCATCGAGCAGGGCCTGAAGGAAGAGGGCTACGTGGTGGATATCGCGGCCGACGGAGAAGAGGCCGGGACCTTGGCTCATGTCTACGAGTACGACGTCATCCTGCTGGACGTGGTACTCCCCAAGAAGAACGGGTTCCAAGTCGCGCTGGAGCTGAGGCGGGAAGGCCGTCCGACTCCGATCCTCATGCTGACGTCCCGGGACGCGGTGGAGGACGTGGTGCGCGGTCTGGACGCCGGTGCCGACGACTACCTGGCGAAGCCTTTCCGCTTCGACGAGCTGCTGGCACGGATCCGGGCCTTGGTGCGTCGGGGCGGTGCGGAGCGAATGGAGATCCTGCGCTACCGGAGCCTGACTCTTGACCGGTTACGCCACGTCTGCCTGGTCGATGACAAGGCACTCGACCTCACGGCAAAGGAGTTCCAGATCGTCGAGTTCTTCCTGCTCCATCCCGAACAGGTCGTGCGACGGACCACCCTGCTCGAGAAGGTCTGGGACATGCACTTCGATCCGGAGAGCAACGTGGTCGACGTCCACGTCGGGAATGTGCGGCGTAAGCTTCAGAAGGCGACCGGAGAAAACCTGATCCAGACAGTGCGTGGCGTCGGATTCTGTCTCCGACACGGCGATTCCAACGGCGCAAGCCAAGGAGGTTCCCTGCCGTGAGCGCTGACCAGCGCAAACTGCCGCTCCGCGCTGCCGCCCTTCCTCTCACTACTCTCCTTTTCATCGTGACCGGCCTGGCGCTTCGCGCCGGGCCGTTGGCTTCTGAGGCTCATCCGGTCTGGCTGGCGGGGCTTGCTGCGACCGGCCTGCCGCTGGTCTGGCGCACGGTTCGAGGCATGGTCGCCGGTCGCTTCGCCGCCGACCTCGTGGCGATGCTGGCCATCGTGACGGCGCTGCTGCTCGACCAACCGCTTCCGGGTCTGGTGGTGGTGCTCATGCAGATCCGGCGGTGAGGCCCTCGAACGGTACGCTGCGGGCCGAGCCTCGGAGGCAGTCCGGGAGCTCGAGGCCGCGGCGCCGCGGGTGGCCCATCGTCTGAGCGGGGAGCGAGTCGAGGACATCACGGCCGAGGCAGCGGCGGTGGGCGATCGCCTGCTGGTACGCCCCGGGGAGATGGTTCCTTGCGACGGAACGGTGGCGTCCGGCCAATCCTCACGTGGACGCCTCGCGCCTCACCGGCGAACCGCTGCCGATCCGGGCCGAGACTGGGGATCCGTCTCCTGAGCGGCAGCCTCAACCAGCACAGCCCGTTCGTCCTCCTGGTCACCAAACCAGCCAGGGAAAGCCAGTATGCCCGAATCGTTCAACTGGTCCGAGAGGCCAGCGCGAGCAAGTCGCCGCTGCTTCGTCTGGCCGACCGGTACGCCGTCTGGTTTACCCCCCTTACGCTCCTGGTGTGCCTCGCAGCGTGGGTGCTCTCGCACGAAAGTACGAGGGTCCTGGCCGTGCTGGTGGTGGCCACGCCTTGTCCGCTCATTCTGGCCGCGCCCGTGGCGGTGATTGGAGGGATCAACCGCGCGGCGCGTTGCGGGGTCATTGTCCGCCACGGCGAGGCCCTGGAACGGCTGGGAAGTGTGACCACCGCGGTATTCGACAAGACCGGCACTCTGACCGTGGGACACCCAGCCGTTAGCCGGGTCACTGCGCTCCCTCCCTTCGACCCGGATGCGGTGCTCCGGCTCGCCGCCTCGGTGGAGCAGGGGTCAGGACATCCCCTGGCCCGACCGGTTGTAGCGGCTGCCGAGCAATCCCACTTGATCCTGGCCCGGCCCCAACAGGTGGTTGAGGAGTCCGGTCAGGGCGTAGCCGGCTTGGTCGAAGGTCATCGGGTGGTAGTGGGGGCCCGCAGCTTCCTCTTGCGACAAGATCCCAGTCTGGCCGACCGGCTCGACTCGGGCAGCGGAGAATGGTCGGGACTGCGGGCCTGGGTGCTGGTCGACGGAAGCCCGGCCGGCACCATCGACTACGCTGATCGGTTGCGTCCCGAGCTTCACGCCATGTTTGCCCGCCTGGCGAAACTCGGAATCAGACGCACGATGCTGCTCACCGGCGACCGTCGCGTTCACGCGGAACGAGTGGCCGGGGCGCTGGGTATCCAGGAGGTCCGCGCCGACCTGTTGCCGGTGGACAAGGTGGTCGCGGTGGAGGAATTGGAGCGGGGCGGCGAGCGCGTCGTCATGCTGGGCGATGGCACCAACGACGCTCCCGCCCTGCGCCGCGCGACGGTGGGAGTGGCCCTCGCCGCGCACGGTGGCGGCATTACCGCAGAGGCCGCCGATGCCGTGATCCTGACGGACGACCCGTCACGACTGGCCGATGCCATCGCGATCAGCCGCCGCACCATGACCATCGCGCGACAGAGTATCTGGGTCGGGCTGGGTCTCAGCGCCGTGGCGATGCTCGTTGCGGCACTGGGCTACATCCCTCCCACGCTGGGGGCGGTGCTCCAGGAGGTGATCGACATCGCGGTCATCCTGAATGCGTTGAGGGCGGGCGGTGAGGGCCGATTCGATCGCCCCGAATCGCTCACGCCTCTGCCCCTCCTTCACGCCTCGGCTGGGCGGCCAAGAGCCGCGGCGGCGGCCCGAACGCATCTCTGAAGGCTTCTTCAGACAGTCCCTCAGACCACTTCACAAGACTTCCGCTACAATCAGCAGGCCTTGCACCAATGCGGCTCGGAAGGAGCTTCGCGCTGCTCTTTCTCGTCGCGGGGACAGGTTGAACAACCTCGATGAACCGCCGGGGCGGATGGTCCACGATGACTGACGCGATCCGAGAAGTGCCTGCCCAACCGCCTTCCGGCAGCCCGACAACTCCGAGCAGGCCATCGTGGCAACGACGCCTGCTATATCTCCTCGCCCTGCTGTTCGCGGCTCTCCTGCTCATGGCCCCGCGGCTCTTCGGCCAGGACACGGTCGGTCGGCCCCCCGAAGTCACCGACTCCGCAGTGGCTGAAGGACGCCGGATCTTCCAGGGTGTGGGCGGCTGCTGGGGCTGTCACGGCATGGAAGGCGGTGGAACCGACAGCGGCGCCCCATTGGCGCAGGGCGTCTGGATGCACGGCGCCGATACCTGGCGGGCCATCCGGTCCCGGGTCCTGCACGGAATTCCGAAGGACGAGTCGACCAGGGGAACCCCCATGCCGATCCGGGGAATGAGCGAATTGACCGATCCCCAGGTCGATGCGGTCGCGTCGTATGTCTGGGTCATCAGCCATCAGGCGATACGGCCGAAGCCGGTGACGAAACCATGATGCACCATTATGGCGCGTTTCAGTCAGGCTTCATTGCCCCCCTGCGATATTGCTCCCCGTAGTCGAGCCGTGCGCGCTCAGCAGGCAGGAAAGCAACGTCTTTAGCGGGGAGGTCATATGAAAGTCGCGAAGCTGCCCAATGTGGCACCGATCAAGCGGGAGTTTGATGAAGTGTTCGACCGGTTCTTCGGTCCCGCTTTCCCCTTCGCGCCAGTCGGGTTCGAGCCGCCGGCGTTGCGGACCAGAGAATTCGCCTGGATGCCGCCGCTGGATCTGGTCGAGCGGGAGAAGGAGTATGTAGTGCGTCTGGAAGTGCCCGGTGTACCGCGGGAGAACCTGGATGTGCAGCTCGAAGGCGCCGTGCTGACGCTGACGGGCCACCGGGAGATGGCGAAGAAGGAAGAGATCGAGAATTACCTGTGGGAGGAGACCGAGACCGGGAAGTTCGTCCGGACCATTCGGCTTCCCAAGGCGGTTGAGGCCAACAAGATCGAAGCGACCTATCAGGACGGAATTCTGGTCGTCCGGCTTCCCAAGACCGAGCCCGCAATCAAGAACAGGATCTTGATCAAGGGCTGAGCCCTCTTCGGTCTCGTACACCGCTCATTCGCCCCGCCGGCCTCAGGCGGGGCGAAAGTTTTTCCGGTCATTAGGGAGCGAAAGAGCGGCGAGCAAGGCCAGATCACCGCTATGCGGGGACCAGCTCGTCCTGCTGGCGAGAAAGCTCCACCATCCGACGCACATCTTCCCAGGTCGTCTGGATGAAGAACTCGTCACAAATGAGCATTGCGGGCTGATCGTCGGATTCCCGATCGACTACCAGACGATCAACCATACGCCTCACCGCCAGCTTGAGCTCGGGCGAGGCAAAAGGCACCGCGAGGAATAGCCGAGCCGGATGACGGGCCCGAAGCGCTGCGATCCCGGCGCTCACGACCATGGGATCCGCGAGACCATCGTCGATCAGGATGACGAGCCGGCCCTCCAATTCGAGAGGCCCCGCGACCCCACGGTGGGCCCGCTCCTCCAGCATGGCTTCCCTCTCCTCCCGCTGGACCAAGTCCTTCACGTATGGTTTGGGGAGAGCCAAGGCTTTCATCTGGGGACGCGAGACCCGCACCGATCCGGGCGTCACCGCCCCGAACGCCGAGCGCCGCCGCCCGGGTACCTCGAGCTTTCGGGCCGCGACCAAGTCAAGGGGCGCCCCGAATCGCTGGGCGACCTCGAAGGCGACCCGGGCGCCACCCGGAGACAATGCGAAGATGAGCGGCTGCTCGAACTCCCACGGAGCCAGGACTTTTGCCAGCCGCCGACCAGCCTCGGAACGTGTATAGAGATCCATATGACCCTCGAGTTGAGCCTAAGGAAAAGTGCGGCCCAGCTCATGAGGAAGGGATGAAGGACAGATGAGAGTAGCGTGGGTACTACCTGGTCGGCCGGGGATCCTACCAGAAGAGCCAGAGGCCGAGCAGCGACCCCGCCCCAAGGGAAAGCAGCCCCAGGACGGCCCCCAGTCTGAAGCGCCCGCGCCCCACTACCGCGGCGATCCCCAACTTGAGAACCGTGTTGGAAAGAGTTCCGATCGCCAGGGCCCGGGCGCCGAGCCGAAGGGTCTCCTCGGTCTTCCCCAGCCGGTTCATCGCGAGGGTGAGCGCATCCATGTCGGTAAGGCCAACCAGCGCCGCGGTGGGAAGCACCCCGTTATCGCCGAACCGTTGCCGGACAAACGCGACGAGCAGGAGCACCGCCTGGAATCCGAGCGCCATGGAGATCGCTGAACCCAGGCGCAGCGGATTGCGGGATTCGTCCGCGTCCTTCTCGCGCGCCGCCTTCCCGCGAGTTCGAAGGAGGGAGACCAGGACCCAGGCGCTCCCGATCACGAAAGGGGGGATGAGGAAGGGGATCAGGGGGAGCGCGAGCGCGGTATTGAGGGCGAGCGTGACGACCAGCAGGCGCAGGAGGAGGACGGTAGAGGCACCGATCACTCCGATTGCCAGCGGGCCGGCCAGCGCGGGATGATCCCGGCTGCGGCGGGAGAAGGTGAGAGTCACCGCGGTAGAGGAGATGATCCCGCCGAGGAGTCCGGTCACCGCGTATCCCCGGCTGGCACCCACAAGGCGGCGTGCCACGTAACCGATGAAGCTGAGGCCGGACATGATGAGGACAACGAGCCACAACTTGCGCGGCTCGATGCCGCCCAGCGGACCATAGGGGCCGGTGGGTAGCAGGGGCAGGACGACAAGGGCAAGAACGGAGAACTGAAGAGCGGCGCGCATCTCGACGTCGTCGATGCGGCCGACCAGCCGATGCAGTGCGGTCTTCTCCCGTAAGGCCAGGACGATCACGGCGCCGGTCGCCGCGGCAAGCTCGGTCGCCCCGGTACCCGCCAAAGCTCCGATCGCCAGGACCGCGATCGCCGCGGTTTCGGTGGTGCCTTCGATCGACTCGGGACCCCGCCGGGCCGCCATCAGGTACGCCGCAACCGCCAGCGCCGCCCCGCCCGCGAGGAGGATCCCGGCGGCGAACTCCGCGTCGCCCTCGATCAGCAGCCCAGCCACGCCGCCAACCACGCCCAAAAGGAAAAAGGTCCTGACTCCCGCGAACCGGGCGAGCGGTCCCGAGGCGTGACCGGACCACTCCCGTTCGATTCCGACCGCGAGTCCGATCAGCGCCGCCACTGCCAGATTCACCCAATTCATGTCATAGCATACCGGTGATTCAATGCCCGTGCCACCGTGAATCACTATATTCCAGCCACTTCCGCACTTTCATCAGGCTCTGCAAATGGCGGTCGCCGCTCATCCAGTTCCGCAGAAGCGCACCATGCTCTTGCGCGCCCTTCGCCGGCGGTGTCCCGCCTGTGGAGGTGGGCCCATGTTCCATGGCTGGTTCCGCATGGTCGACACCTGTCCCGAGTGCGGGCTGCGCACCACCCGCGGCGAGGACGGCTACACCCTCGGCGCTCTCTGGTTCAACCTGCTGATGGCAGAAGGATTTTCCACGATGGTGTTTGTCGGCACCGTCATCGCCACCTGGCCCAACCCGCCGTGGAATACCCTGCAGTACGTGGGGCCGCTCGAAGCCCTGATCACCCCATTTCTGTTCTGGCCGTTTGCCAGAAGCCTCTTCCTGGCCTTCGATCTCTGCATTCGGCCGGTGGAGGAGAGGGATCGACGGTAGTACCGAGTACCGAGTACCGAGTGTGGGTCCTGGATTCCCCGTCACGGACTGCCGATGCTTATCCCTAAACTGGCGACCACACTCAAGGGCTATACCCGCCAGCAATTCACCGCCGACCTCATCGCCGGACTCGTCGTAGGAATCGTCGCGCTGCCCCTGGCCATCGCCTTTGCCATCGCCAGTGGGGTAGCGCCCGAGCGGGGCCTGTACACGGCGATCATCGCCGGATTCATCATCTCGGCGCTGGGCGGTTCCCGGGTGCAGATCGGCGGGCCGACCGGCGCCTTCGTCGTGATCGTCTACGGCATTGTCCAGCAGCACGGGCTCGACGGGCTCTGGGTGGCGACTTTGATGGCTGGCGTGATCCTGATCGCTATGGGACTCGCCCGGCTCGGTGGGACCATCAAGTTCATCCCCTATCCCGTCACCCTCGGATTCACCTCTGGCATCGCGCTGATCATTTTCTCCAGTCAGGTGAAGGACCTGCTGGGGCTCAAGATGGGTCCGGTTCCGACGGATTTCGTGGGGAAGTGGCAGGCCTACGCCACCCAGGCGGCAACCGTCAACTGGACCTCGGTCGGCGTGTCGCTGGCGTCACTCGCAGTCATCTGGTTGTGGCCTCGGGTCAGCCACCGGATTCCTGCACCCTTCGTCGCCCTGGTCGTCATGACCGCGGTGGCGCGGATACTACACCTTCCCGTCGAGACGATCGGCGACCGATTTGGGGAGATTCACGCGGCGCTTCCCCGGCCGACGCTGCCGGCTGCCTCCTGGGAAATGGTCCGGGAGTTGATCGGGCCGGCTTTCACGATCGCGCTGCTGGCCGGGATAGAATCGCTGCTTTCCGCCGTGGTGTCGGACGGGATGATCGGCTCCCGGCATCGCTCCAACATGGAGCTGGTGGCTCAGGGGATCGCCAATCTCGCCTCGCCACTGTTCGGTGGCATCCCCGCCACGGGCGCCATCGCGCGGACTGCCACCAACGTGAAGAATGGCGGTCGCACTCCGGTCGCGGGCATGGTCCACGCCTTCACGCTGCTGCTCATTACCCTCTTCTTCGGTCGCTGGGCCGAGCTCATCCCCATGGCGGTCCTGGCCGCCATCCTCGTCGTGGTGAGCTATCACATGAGCGAGTTGCCGCGATTGCGCGGTGAACTCCGTGCTCCAAGAAGCGACCTCGCGGTGATGCTCACCACGTTTTCCCTCACGGTCCTGGTGGACCTCACCGTCGCTGTCGAGGTCGGGATGGTGCTGGCTGCCTTCCTGTTCATGAAGCGGATGGCGGAGGTGACCAATGTGAAGCTGGTGAACCGGGAACTTGGCGAACTACCGGAGGAGGACGAAGAGGCGGACCCCAACGCCACGAGCCGCCGGGAGATCCCCAGCCGGGTGGATATCTACGAAATCGACGGGCCGTTCTTCTTCGGCGCCGCGGAATCGTTCAAGGACACGGTGGCCACGGTGGCCAGAAGGCCAAAGGTCCTGATCATCCGGATGCGGCGGGTGCCGATCATCGATTCCACCGGTCTCGCAGCGTTGCGGGATGTCGTGCTGCGGAGCCGCCGGGAAGGCACCTTGGTGGTGCTTTCGGATGTCCATTCGCAACCGGTCGTGGCGCTGACCAACTCGGCCTTGTACGATGAGCTGGGCGAAGCGAATGTGTGCGGGAACCTGGATGAGGCCCTGAACCGGGCCCGGCTCTACCTGGGACTTTCAACCGCCGAGCGGCCGGCCTTTGCCGAGCCGACGGTCGCCCGGGAAACGCCGCATGGCGAACGGAGGCGCCACCCGCGAGGGCTCGCGGACTCCTGAACCGCACTTCACATTATTCTGGATCGGCTTCATGAAGCGCCTGACATACTAGTCGTTCTGCCCGAAACCATCGCTTCCCTCTTCAGCCGAGGCCTTATGTCTGAAATGCCTCCGGGCCTGCCCGAGCATCCGATCGGGACCTTCGCCTTCGTAGGCGCCTACGCAGTGCTGTTCGTCATCGGGTGGTTCGCCATCTACATCTACATCTACCTGGCCCGCCAGCCGGTGACGCCATGAAGGTCGACCTCTACGAGCGGATCTGGATGTGGGGCGTCGAGCGTGGTGCTCGCGCTGTTCTTCACGACGACTGCGATCGCTGCCCTCGGCCACCATTTCCAGCCGCCCAGCCATGTGGAGACCATCGATCCGCAAGACGGCGATGAAGGACCCGCGATTTACCCCGCAGGGAGTCCGCCTCGATGGCGAGGGTCGGGTCCACGCCGACATCATCGCTCTGATGTTCACCTGGCTGCCACCGGAGTTCTCGGTGCCGGCCGAGACACCGGTGACGTTCCATCTGACTTCGATCGACGTGATCCACGGTTTCGAGATCGTCCGGACCAACGGCCAGTCCATGGTGGTCCCCGGTTACATCAGCCAGTTCACCACCCAGTTCAATCAGCCGGGCGAATACCTCATCGCCTGCAACGAATACTGCGGCATCGGTCACCAGGGCATGATGGCCAAGATGCAGGTGGTGCCCAAGGCGGAGTGGAGGGCACCGCAGGTAGCTGCGCAGCCGGAGAGCGAGGTGTCCCATGACCACTAATCAGCGAGGGCAGACGGCTGATCCTGGCCCACATCTGGGTGGCGGTCCTCGCCTTTGGCATGGCTGCCGCGATGGCCATGATGCAGGCGATCAGCCGAGCCAACCTGGAAGTGCCTTATCGCTCGGCACGGATGTACTACATGTCGGTGACCGCGCACGGCGTTCTCATGGCGCTGGTGTTCACCACGTTCTTCATCATGGCGCTGGGTTACGTCATTGCCCGCAGAGGAAAACGGCGCGATCAAGTGGCCGAGGCTGGCGTGGGTCTGCTACTTCCTGAGTGTGGCAGGAGTGCGTGATGGCCCTGGCAACGGTGTTCACCTTCAAGTCCAGCGTCCTCTACACCTTCTATCCACCGCTCCAGGCCCACCCGCTCTTCTACATCGGCCTCACCCTGCTGGTCGTGGGTTCCTGGGGATGGGTCGCGAGCATGATCGCTTCGTGGCGCCAGGCGAGGGCGGCCCATCCCGACCGGCCGGTGAGCCTGGCGCTGCACGCCACCGTGGCCAATGCGATGCTGTGGGCTCTTGCCACGATCGGCGTGGCCGCGGAGATGCTCTTCCAGCTGATCCCATGGTCACTCGGGCTGGAGCAAGACAATCGATCCGCTCCTGGCACGCACTCTGTTCTGGTACTTCGGCCATCCGCTGGTGTATTTCTGGATTCTCCCGGCTTACACCATCTGGTACACCGTGCTGCCCCGCGAAGCCGGTGGCAAGCTGTTCTCCGAACCGCTCGGACGAATGGTGTTCTCGCTGTTCCTCATCCTTTCCACCCCGGTCGGTCTTCACCACCAGTTTCAGGATCCGGGGATTCCCGCGGGCTGGAAGCTGCTGCACACCTTCAACACGATGATCATCTCGTTCCCCAGCTTCGTGACGGCCTTTACCATCGTGGCCTCGCTGGAGGTCGCGGGACGGCTACGAGGTGGCAAGGGACTCTTCGGCTGGATTCGCACCCTGCCCTGGGGCAATCCGATGGTGGCGAGCGTGCTCCTGGCCTGTCTGCTGTTCATGGTGGGCGGTTTCGGCGGAGCGGTCAACGCCGCCTATATGCTCAACTCGGTGGTCCACAACACCGCCTGGGTCGCGGCCCACTTCCATCTCACCGTGGGCAGCGCCGCGGCTCTCACGTTCATGGGAGCCTGCTACTGGATGGTGCCCAAGGTGAGCGGCCGCGCGCCTGGAGTTGGGCCTGCTTGCCAAGGTGCAGCCCTATCTCTGGTTCCTCGGCATGGCGCTGTTCTCCTTCACGGGGCACATCGCGGGTTTGATGGGACTTCCGCGGCGGGTCTTCACCACGAACTACGGCGGGGCGGCCACAGGCGCAGATGTGGGAGGGGTTGACCACGATCTCCGCCCTGGGTGGCGTAGTGCTATTCGCCAGCGCGGGGTTCTTCGTCCTGGTAATGCTGGGGACCCTGCTGGCCGGAAAGCCTACCGAACCGGAGCCGATCATCTGGGCCGAATCACTGGGCATCCCGGAGGGAGGATACCGGGTCACCGTGTGGGACCGCCTCGGTCTCTGGTTCGCCGTAGCCGTGGTGCTGGTCGCTGATCGCTTACGTGGTGCCGATCTGGGACATCCTGCACCTGACCCGATACGGGAGCCCGGGGTTCAAGCCGTTCTGACGAGGGTAGGAGTACCGAGTACCGAGTTCCGAGTTCCGAGTTCCGCAAAATGAGAGCGGAGGGGCGATCCTCGTGGTCGCCCGGAACCGGTTCCAGTTCAGTAAGAATTAGGATCTTGGAGGGGCGAAAACTAAGGCTCGGTGAGCACCTCGTAGTGGATCACGGTGGGCTCGAACTCCAGCAAGAAATCCTGGTCCTCGGGGTAATACCGCGCGCGCTCCACATCAGCGCCAGCGAACCCGCGTATGCTCTCGAGCGAATCCCAGAACGACGTCAGCAGGAAATGGGTGACGTCTCCTTCCGTGCGACGAAAGACCCAGACTCCACGGTTTCCAGGCGTTGCTTTATAGTCGGGGATTCCTGAACGCTGCAGAAAGGCGTAGTAGGCAGCCGCCTTTGATGTGGGCACCCGGCCGTGCCATTGACGAGCGATCATAGGTTGGAAGGGGTGGAAGTTACCTGCAGTACCGCCGCACCTCGCAGCTTGCCCTCCCGCAATCGGCGAAGCGCCGACTCGGCCTGGTCGAGCGGGAAGGTCTCCGTCGTCGTGCGCACCGGGGTCGCCTCGATTGCCCGAAAGAAATCTTCCCCGTCCTTCCGGGTGAGGTTGGCAACTGAGCGGAGGACCCGCTCGCCCCACAGAATGCTGTAGGGGAAGGCCGGGATGTCGGTCATGTGAATCCCGGCGCAGACCACGCACCCGCCTTTGCGGACAGCCTTGAGTGCTGTAGGGATCAGGGAACCCACTGGAGCGAAGATGATTGCGGCGTCCAACTGCTCCGGCGGGGGTTGATCCGAGCCGCCGGCCCAGACTGCGCCGAGTGAGACGGCGAACCGTTGCCCCTCGACATCACTGGGCCGGGTAAAGGCGAACACTTCCCTGCCCTGAGCCTTCGCGATCTGCGCCACGATATGTGCCGATCCTCCGAATCCGTAGAGACCAATCCGCGTCGGATCCCCGGTGGCCCGGAGCGCGCGAAA
This sequence comes from uncultured Gemmatimonadales bacterium, assembly GCA_963788625.1. Lineage (GTDB taxonomy): Bacteria > Gemmatimonadota > Gemmatimonadetes > Gemmatimonadales > GWC2-71-9 > DATBGE01. Next base: position 134,605 of record CAWBHB010000003.1, read on the forward strand.
GCCGATGAGGCCGGCACACAGCAAAGGCGCCGCGTCGACGTCGTGATACCGGGCAGGAATGGTGTGGCAGTATCGTTCGTCCGCCACGGCAAATTCCGCGTACCCGCCGTCGATGTGATAGCCGGTGAACCTCGCCTGATCGCAAAGATTTTCTTCCCCTCGACGACAGAACTCGCAGATCCCGCAGGTCGAGCCCAGCCAGGGAATTCCTACTCGTGATCCCGGAGCGAAGCGCGAAGCCTGTGGGCCCATCGCTTCGACCCTCCCAACGACCTCGTGACCCAACACGAGCGGGAGCGCCGGCGGTTGAAGCTCGCCGTCAAGGATGTGCAGGTCGGTGCGGCAGACCCCGCAGGCAATGACCCGAACCAGGACCTGGCGCGGCCCTGGCTCGGGTGGTGGAAGATTCCGTTCGGTGAGGCGGGCTCCGGAGTCCAGCACCATCGCACGCATTGGACTGGTCCCGGGAGATATCAGCGAGTGGTCGTGTCGGTCTGGGTATTGGCAGGCGCTCCCGCTTGCCCCAGTACAATGGCCCGCAGGTCGGCTCGCCAGCGGGGATCGAGGTAGCGGTCCCGCAGCTCACTCCATTCGGCGAGTGCCCGATGCTCCCGTGCGTGCACCACCTCAGACACCCGCGGGGACCCGGCGGTGGCCTGGATGTCGGACAGGTATTTCAGCAATACTTGCGAATCATGCAGGGATCCCAGGGTGTCCTGCACTCGGGCCAGCTCGCCAAGCCAGGCAGCGAACTCCGGTCCGTAGCTCGCCTCAAAGCACTCGGCGAGGTATCGCATTCTCCGGGCGGTCTTGCGCAGGTCGTGGAGTTGTGGAGCTCCCGCTCCGAGGGCCTCGCCAAGATCCAGCGGCCAAGCCTGGTGGAGGAGTAGCTGACCCAGAGCCGCGAGCAGGATATCTGCCCGAACCGTCTCGAGCGGAAGCGTCGCGACCGGAGTGAGCTGAGGCTGCGCCAGCCAGTCTTCGAATGCCGAAGTGAAGCGATGATGCCGGGGCCTGGAGAGGGCGCGGCTGACTTTTCGTTCCGCCTCACTACACCGGAGGTGAAGGTCGACCCGAGACGGCTCCAGCAGGGAAGCGGCCTCCGTCCCCAGCTCCGGCGCGATTTCCTCGGCGAGCACCGTCTCCTGCACGTGCAGATCGCGCAGTCTCCCCACCACCTTGACCAGACGGGTCAGGTATTTCTCGTTGACCTTGGGAGGAAGCCGTATCGCTGCCGCGCAGGCCGTGATGGCGCTGCCGACTCGACGGCACGCGACCCGGAGATCATGAATGTGATCCGGGCGGGGATCGGAGGCCACCTTCTTTTCTCGTTCCGCCATCTTCAGGCGCCGTTCCCGCAGCGTGGCCTCTGCGTGCTCGCCGAAGGTCAGGTATGGGATAGTGCCTCCTTCCGCTTCGGTCCCTGGGGCTTCATCGTTCTCGCGTCCTGATCTGGTTGGGTAGGACAATGTGAAGGATAAATCACCATTCCACAATGAAGACGAACCGCCCGGGTGAAGCATGACCGGAACCCCACAACTCCGCGCGACCTGTCGCCCCATCTTCGTCTTCGAGGTGGGCTGGGCCATCGACCTCGACGCCGCCACGCGAACCGTCGGTTCAGCCGGTGAGCGGCAGACCCTGCGACCGCGCGGGCCGACGACGGCCGGGGTCCTTCATGGTCCGGCACCGCTCAAAATTTCCGAGTTCGCCCCGAGCATATCCTTCGGCGGCTTCGCGACTGAGCCGGCGGTCGAGATCGTGTTGTATGACCTCGGCGCGGCGACGGTCGCTTACCGCATTCCTGCCTCGGGGTCGTTCGAGCACATGCTCACCCTCAGTCTGGCGCTGCGGGAACGGGAATCCCTGCGCCAGGACGCCCGTTCCAGGGTCGAGGCCCTGATCCGTCGACTGGGGTCCGCGGTACAGCGGCCGAAGGTGGCCAATCTCACCGAGGACTACACCATTTACGGAGTAAAGGCCGTGGAACCGGCGGTGGAGGCCGCATCGGTTTGCACCTCCCACGCGGGGATCATCGCGCAGATTCTGCGTGGTGAAGCCGGTGCGATGTCAGCCGACGAGATCCGGGAGGCAACCAACCTTCGCATCTCCTTCGGACTGGAAGATATGACAGTGGTAGACTGGGACGCGGCCCTGGTGCTCGATCCCGAACCGGATGATGTCCGCACCGTATTGGACTTCGCCAATGTCCAGCTGCTCGAGATGCGTTATCTCGACCAGCAACTCGACGAGGCGCTCGAGCAATCCTACCAACTGCTTGCCCGGCGGCGCGGATGGCGGGTCATCGCTCCGGCCCCGTTTCGTGCGGACGTCCGGAAGGTGGCCGAGTTGCAGTTGGAGAGCGCGGTGCTGCTGGAGCGGGTTACCAACGTGCTCAAGGTCTTCGGTGAGGAGTATCTGACTCGAATCTACCGCCTGGCCGCGCGTCGCTTCCAGCTGGCCGAATTGGACGCGAGCATCAGCAGGAAGCTGACGACTATCGAGAGCATCTATCAGAAGATGGCCGATAGGGCGGCCGGGGTACGAATGGAGGTGCTGGAGTGGGTGGTGATCATTCTCATCGCTTCCGAGATCGTTCTGTCCCTAACTCGCCACTGACCCCGCGCTCACATCTTCCACCGTCGTCTGAGCGAAGAACTCTCCGATCCGCTGGGAAACGCCACGCCAGCGCCCGTGTGCCGCGCAGGGATTCTGGTCACTGCAGCTCGGACGGCCGAGCAGGCAGCGTCGTCCCGGCCTGATGTCATCGAAGGGCGAGACAACATCCAGAAGGGCGATCTGGCTGGGGCGCCTTGCCAGGCGGAAGCCCCCATGTCGCCCCCTGGTGGCCAACAGCACCTTGTTCCGCACTAACGCATTGAGTGTCTTCGCCAGGTAGCTGGGCGGGACACCCACTTGTCTTGCGAGCTTGGCCGCGCCGATGGATTCCCCACCTTCCCGGGCGATCGCGAGCACTGCCCTCAGCGCATACTCCGCGGTCTGCGAAAGCATTCGTGGCCTCCTCTCGAAACGACCGCTCAATGAAGAACTCTTACCGGAATATAATAGGATATTCTCATCTTGATATCGTATTATCCGCTATGAAAACCTACCTGACCGTCGGGCGAGTACATGAAGAGGGCTTCATGAAGGATTCAGCCTGGCGCTTCATACCGGTTTCTAAGGTTGCCCGAAGGTGGAATGACTGGCGGAACAGCGGGAGAACCTCAGCGAGGCGGATCGAGATGACGAGACGAGTGGCAAGCGCCGGCCGGACTGGAATGGCACTTCTGGTCCTGACGGTCATGGCCTGTGGCGGAAGCAGCAAGCCGGAGAGTAGCGACGCGGCTTCGCCCGCCAGTCAGACGGCCGGCCAGACGGATACCGGCGGGTTGACCGCGTTTCAGCAGGAGAACGGTGTCGGTCCGCTCACCGAGGTGGTCCAGGTCGGGGAGATCGATCACGAGAAGGCGGAAGCCGGCGAGAAGACTTTCACCGAGAAGTGTAGCGCCTGCCACAAGATGGCCGAGCGGTATGTGGGGCCGGCACTGGGTGACGTGACGGTCCGCCGCACCCCGACCTACGTGATGAACATGATCCTGGCGCCCGATTCGATGTACACCAGGCACCCGGCTGCCCGGCAGCTGCTGGCCGAATACATGACGCCCATGCCCAACCTGGGCCTCACGCCGGAACAGGCACGCTCGGTCCTGGAATACCTGCGCACCCAGGCGGGTGATTCCGAGAAGCACGGTGGTTCCGAGAAGCACGACTGAGCGGTTTACCTAAAGGAGAGCACGATATGTATGCCGCCGTTTCCCAATCCCGTCAGGCCCTTGCTGTCGCCGCGCTCATTGCCGCATTGGCGGGAATAGCCGGCTGCGGCAAAGGCTCCGGCCCGGCCGTCGCCAGCAGTGACGCGGCGAGCAAAGTCTACGTGGCGCCGGGTAAGTACGATGATTTCTACGCCTTCCTGTCCGGGGGATTCAGCGGGCAGGTCTCGGTGTATGGCCTCCCCTCCGGTCGGCTGCTCCGGGTGATTCCGGTGTTCTCGCAGGACCCGGAGAAAGGTTATGGCTACAGCGAGCAGACCAAGCCGATGCTGAACACCAGTTATGGCTTCATCCCGTGGGACGACGCGCACCATCCCCAGTTGTCGCAGACCGACGGGGTGCCCGATGGGCGGTGGCTGTTCATCAACGGCAACAACACGCCCCGAGTCGCACGGCTTGATCTGACCGAAATGGATACCAAGGAGATCCTGGAGATCCCCAACGGAGCGGGGAACCACGCTTCTCCGTTTGTCACCCAGAACACCGAGTATGCGGTCTCGGCGACCCGGTTCAGCGTTCCCACGCCCCAGAAGGACGTGCCGATCTCCACTTACAAGGAGAACTTTGCCGGGCAGCTGACCTTCATCAGCATCGACAAGACCACAGGCCGGATGGGTGTGGCGTTCCAGATCTCGATGCCCGGCTACGACTATGACCTTTCGCACGCAGGCAAGGGGCCGTCTCACGGCTGGTCCTTCTTTACCTCGTACAACACCGAACAGGCCAACACGCTGCTGGAACGGAATGCCTCGCAGAATGACAAGGACTTCATTGCTGCGGTGCATTGGCAGGAGGCCGAGAAGTGCGTGGCCGCGGGCAAGGCGAAGGTGCAGCCGGCCAAGTACGCGCACAACTGGACGGACGAGGCCGGAATCGCCCACTCGGAAATGCTGACCAGCACGAAGGTGCTCGCCGTGAAGGATTGCCCCGGGCTGGTCTACTTCCTGCCGACTCCCAAGTCGCCGCACGGGGTGGACGTCGATCCGACCGGCGAATACATCGTCGCCGGCGGCAAGCTCGCGACGGTCATCCCGGTGCACTCATTCACCAGGATGCTGGCCGCCATCCAGAACCAGAAGTTTGATGGCGAGCGGGACGGCATTCCGATTCTTAAGTATGAGGAGACGATTGCGGGCGAGGTGCAGAACCCGGGCCTCGGGCCCCTGCACACCGAGTTCGACGGGCAGGGCTACGCCTACACCTCGATGTTCGTCTCGTCGGAAATCGTGAAGTGGAGTCTCAAGGACTTTAAAGTGGCGGACCGCATTCCGGTGTACTACGCGATCGGCCACCTGATGATCCCCGGTGGCGACTCGCGGAAGCCGTTCGGCAAGTACGTGATCGCCCTCAACAAGATCACCAAGGACCGCTACCTGCCCACCGGGCCGGAACTCGCCCAGTCGGCGCAGCTGATCGATATCACCGGCGCCAAGATGCAGGTCCTGCTCGACTTCCCGACCATTGGCGAGCCGCACTACGCCCAAGCCCTGCCCGCCGCCATGATCAAGGACAAGCAGGTGCGCACCTACGCCATTGCAGAAAACAAAGACCCCCATGGCGTAAAGAGCGAGAAGGAGACGAAGATCAAGCGGGACGGCAAAGCGGTGCACATCTACATGAGCGCGATCCGCAGCCACTTCGTGCCCGACAACGTGGAAGGGGTGCAGCTGGGCGATACCGTGTACTTCCACGTCACGAATCTCGAGCAGGATTGGGACGTCCCGCACGGCTTTGCGGTGACCGGAGCCCGGAATGCCGAGCTGCTCGTGATGCCGGGACAGACCCGCACGGTGACCTGGGTGCCTGATCGGGTTGGAGTGTTCCCCTTCTACTGCACCGACTTCTGCTCGGCGCTGCACCAGGAAATGCAGGGATACATCCGGGTGTCTCCCGGCGGGGGGAAGACTCAACTCACCTACAACTCCCCGCAGTAGCCGGGGAGGGAAGTCACACTGCGGCGGGACTGGCTCTTGGAACGGGAGAAAGCAATGACGACCTCAGTTGAACCGGCATGCTGCTGTGCCATTCGGACCGAGCCAGCCCCGTCCGCAGAAGTTCGGAAGGCGGGAGCACCCCTGATGTCCCGGGGGTCCCGCCTGCTCCTCGCCCTGGCATCACTCGCGCTCGGCCTGCTGTTCGTGCTGCCGCTGTGGCACATCGGCCTCAAGGCTCCGCAATATCCCGAAGGCCTCGGCCTGTATATCGCCATCAATCGAATTGAGGGGGCCGCGCCCCAGGATCTGAACAGCATCAACGGCCTGAATCACTACATCGGCATGAAGGTGATCAGCCCGGACGACATTCCTGAACTCCGCTATATGCCCGTGATGGTAATGGGCCTGATCGCGGCCGGCCTCGGGGTCGCGGCGCTGGGACGGCGAGGCCTGCTCTACGGCTGGATTTCGCTGCTCGCCATCGGAATGGTCCTGGGGCTCGCCGATTTCTACCGGTGGGGGTACCAATACGGGCACGACCTCGACCCTCAAGCCATCATCAAGATTCCCGGGATGAGCTATCAGCCTCCACTTCTCGGTGGCAAGGAGCTGCTGAACTTCTACGCCACCTCCTGGCCGGCCTCGGGAGGCTGGATTCTGATCGCGGCGTTCGTCGCCGTGGCGGCAATTGCGGTGCGAGAACACCGAGCGGCCAGCAAGTGAGGATCCCTGGTGCAGCGCAGGTCCTCAGCCTGCTCCTCGCGGGCTGTGGAAGTCCCGGCCCCCGGACGGTGCGCTACGGGGCTGAGCTTTGCGAGCATTGCCACATGACGGTTTCGGACCCGAGATTCGGTGGCCAACTCGTCACTCGCAAAGGCAGGGTCTTCGTATTCGACGACGCCGGTTGTCTGGCGGCCTTCGTAGACAATGGCAGGGTGCGGCCGGATGAGATCCAGTCGGTCTGGGTGAACGATTTCCTCGACCCAAAGCAACTGCTGGAGGCCGGTGCCGCGAGTTATCTGAAGGTGGACAGCCTCCGCACTCCGATGGGAAGCGGCGTTATCGCGGTGTCGTCAGCTCGGGACGCCGACAGCCTCGGCACGAGGCTTGGCAGTCGGATCCTGACCTGGCCCGAGGTACTTCGCCTGCCCCACCACCCAGTCGTCGGCGCAACCCGGGAGGCCGCTGGGCCACAGCGGGTGTCCTGATGCCGGCTGCTTCGGCCTGGCTGGTCAGCCTGGTTGTCCAGGCTGTACTTCCCTTCCCCACTCCCCGAGAAATTGTGGTGGATCCTCGCGGTGCGGTTCCCACCCTTACCGCGGCGATGAGCGCGGCGCGAGACGGGGACCGCATCCTGATTCGTCCGGGTGAATACCACGAGCCGACCATCCTGATCGACAAGCGGGTGACGATCGTCGGGGCCGAGGGGGCGGTCTTCGATGGGGAAGGAGATCACCAGGTTTTCACGGTGACGGCCGACAGTGTGACCCTGCGAGGGCTGGAAATACGAAACGTGGGTGCCAGCGCGACCGAAGACCGCGCCGGGATCAAGGTGGTCGAGGCCAAAGACTGCCTCATCGAAGGCAACCTGCTGCTCAACACCTTCTTCGGGATATACCTCTCCAAGACCAGCGGGTGCGTGGTGCGCCACAACCGGTTGCGCGCTTCGGGCACTACAGAGGTGCTTTCCGGGAACGCCATCCACAGCTGGAGCTCGGACCATCTCGTGGTCGAGGAGAACGACATCGCCGGACACCGTGATGGGATCTATTTCGAGTTCACTACCGCGGCTCGAGTCCGGCGCAATCAGAGCCGGGCCAACCTGCGCTATGGTCTCCATTTCATGTTCTCGAATGATTGCGAGTACAGCGGCAACGATTTCGAGGGCAATGGTGCCGGGGTAGCGGTGATGTACAGCAAGGGAGTCTCCATGCGGGACAATCATTTCGTCCACAACTGGGGGCCCGCCGCCTTCGGCTTGCTCCTTAAGGAAATCAGCGACAGCCGCATCGAGAGCAATTCCTTCACCGGGAACAGCGTCGGCCTGAGCGCCGAGGGGACCAACCGCCTCACCGTGGCCGGAAATGATTTTGAGCGTAACGGATGGGCGGTCCTGGTGATGGCCGACGCCGTCGAGACCGACTTTCGCGACAATCGGTTTTCGGGGAACGCGTTCGACGTCGGAACCAACAGCGTGAATTCGCCGACCCGATTCTCGGGGAACTACTGGGACCGCTACACGGGCTACGACCTCGACCGGGATGGCACCGGCGATGTCCCCTTCGCCCCGGTAAGGCTCTTCGGCCTGGTCGTCCAGCAGCATCCTCCAGCGCTCATCCTGCTGCATAGCTTCTTCACCCGGCTCCTCGATCTTGCCGAGCGCGCGCTCCCGGTGCTGACGCCCCCTGCCACGGTGGACAGCCAGCCGCGCATCGGATGGACCCGGGAGGTGGCAAAGTGAACAGCCCGGCGGTCGAGGCGGTGGGCCTCAGCAAGCGATTCGGCGCCCGCGAGGTGTTAAAGGATGTCGACCTCCGGATCGCGGCCGGACGGGTCACCGGATTGGTCGGGCCGAATGCGGCCGGGAAAAGCACCCTCATCAAGATCGTACTCGGCCTGGTGAGAGCGGACCTGGGCCGCATGGCAGTTCATGGCGAAGCGGTCAACGGCAAGGTGGACTACCGCAGAGCCATTGGGTACATGCCACAAGCCGCGAGGTTTCCGGAAAATCTCACCGGGCGGGAGGTCCTTCGGATGCTGCGGGACTTGCGCGGCGCGGATGGAGGACTCGATGAGGAGCTCATCGGGCAGTTTCGATTGGAAGGCGACCTGGACAAGCCGATCCGGACCCTCTCGGGCGGGACCCGCCAGAAGCTCAATGCCGCCACCGCGTTCCTGTTCCGCCCCACGCTTCTGATTCTCGATGAGCCGACTGCCGGTCTCGATCCGGTGGCAAGCGGCCTCTTCAAAGACAAGATTCGGCGGGCCAGAGACGCCGGAGCGACGATCCTGCTGGTTTCCCATACCTTGAGCGAGCTGGAGGAGCTGGCCGATGACATCGTCTTCCTGCTCGATGGTCGAGTCCGCTTCCATGGACCGCTGGCCCGTCTGACCGAGGTGACCGGTCTGGCCAACCTGGAGCGCGCCGTGGCCAGCCTGATGGGAGACAGCGCCGCATGAATTCCGCCGGGAAGGTGCTCCGCTTTCAGCTCCACGACCTGGTCCGCAATCGTTGGCTGCTGGGTTACACCGTCGTGCTCATGAGCCTGACGGCGGCGCTGCTCTGGCTCGGCGGCGGCGGTGAGCGTGCGATCGTCAGCCTGCTCGACGTCGTCCTGATCCTGGTTCCCCTGGCCAGTGTGATGTTCGGGACGCTCTATCTCTACAACGCGCGGGAGTTCATCGAACTGCTGCTGGCTCAGCCGGTGGGACGTCCGGCCCTGTTCGCCGGGCTTTATGCCGGCCTTACCGCCCCGCTGGTCTGCGGTTTCACCCTGGGCGTCGGTCTACCGCTGCTGGTGAGCTCCGCCAACGTTTCGATCCCCACCCGTGGGTTCCTCATCCTGCTCGCTACCGGGATCCTGCTCACCCTCATCTTCACCGCGGTGGCGTTCCTGTTGGCCCTCCGCTTCGAGGATCGGGCTCGAGGACTGGGCGCCGCCCTCGCCGTGTGGCTGTGTTTCGCAGTCCTGTACGACGGATTTGTGCTGCTGGTCGTGCTCGCCTTCGGAGACTATCCCCTGGAGTCCCCGCTGCTCGTCCTGACCATGTTGAACCCGGTGGACCTGGGCCGCGTCCTGCTGCTCCTGCAGTTCGACATCGCGGCGCTCATGGGCTACACCGGGGCGGTGTTCCAGCGGTTCTTTGGTGGTACCCTGGGCATGGCTACCGCCACCCTCGCCCTTCTGACCTGGGTCATCCTGCCGCTTGCACTCGGCTGGCGCTGGTTCCGGCGGCGAGACTTCTAGTCCCGAGCCCCCTTCCGCTGGTTTCTTCCCGCGACACGCTGATTCTGCAGGCTCCAACAGGGCACTGATCCTTTCGAGAGCCTCGCCCCCGCCTTCACCCAAGGCCAATGGCGCCCTGCCCGGTTCTGCTTCAACTTGAACGACCCCGTCAGGACGCAAGAAGGGTGGGCCGAAGGATCATCGTGACAGACATCCGCCATTCGCTTTGCCCCGCTAGCGGAGCCTCGTGAGCGAATTTGCTCAGTTTGCCCTGATCACCTTCACCTCGGTCCTCTTCATCGTGGATCCGGTGGCTGCGGTGCCGTCCTATCTGGTCGTCACCCGGGATGAGACGGCCAACCAGCGCAGGCGGACGGCGCTTCGGGCCTGCATCGCGATGGCGATCCTGCTCATCGTGTTCGCCGCGGGTGGACGCTGGATCTTCCGGGCCTTCGGTATCACGCTTCCCGCCTTCAGGATTGCGGGAGGCCTTATCCTGTGGTTCGTTGCATTCGACATGCTGCGAGGCCAGCGCAGCACGCAGGAGAGCCATGAGGAGCTGGCCGAGGGGGAGGCCAAGGACGACGTCGCGCTCACGCCACTCGCCATTCCCATTCTTGCCGGGCCAGGTGCGATATCCACGGTCATGGTTCTGGCGGGCCAGGCGCGGGACATCCCGCACGGAGTGGTGGTCTACCTGGCGATTGTGGTCACGGCACTCCTCTCCTACGTGACTCTGATACTGGCGGAACGGCTGGTGACATACATGGGCCAGACCGGCATCAGGGTAATGACCAGGATCATGGGCCTGCTGCTGGCCGCGGTGGCGACGCAGTTCATCCTGGCCGGGGTGCAGGAGGCGATGGGGAGGTAGGGGATATGGGGATGTGGGGAGGTGGGGATGTTTGGATGTAGGGATGCTTTGGATGCAGGAATGTGGAGCACACTCAGGACTCACGACTCAAGACTCTCGGCTCACCATGGCCCGCCTGCTAGTCCTCTTCGTTACCGCCTTCGTGGACATGGTGGGGCTCGCCATGATCGTGCCCATCCTGCCCTTCTACGCCACGAAATTCGGTGCGAGTGCGGCGGTGGTCGGGCTGCTGATTTCCTCGTTCTCCATCGCCCAACTGCTCGTGGCGCCGGCCTGGGGCCGCTTCTCCGATCGCTACGGCCGGCGGCCGGCCATTCTCGGCGGCTTGTTGGTAACCGCGGTGGCGTATGCGCTATTCGCTTTTGCCGGATCGGTTTGGGCGTTGCTGGCCTCGCGGATCGTTCAAGGACTAGGTGGTGGGACCATCGGTGTGGTCCAGGCCTACGTGGCCGACGCATCGACTCCCGAGCAGCGCACCAAGAGCCTCGGCTGGTTGTCGGCGGTGACGAGCCTCGGCGCTGTGGTGGGTCCCGCGTTCGGGTCGGTCATGGTTGCGCTGGGCGGACAGAAGCTGCCGGGTCTCGCCGCCGCGGCACTCTCGGTGCTGGTCGCCGTGTTCGCCTGGCGCTATCTGCGGGAGTCGCGGGAGATGAGGCTGTCGGAAACTCATCACGCGCCTTCAACTACTACCGGACGCGCCGCCATCGCCCAGGTGCTCTCGCACTGGCACGAGTCGGCGCCCCGTCTCATCTGGATCTATGCCGTCGCGATCGGCGCCTTTTACGGAACGATTCAGACGGTACCCCTGCTGCTCAAGGCGCGGCTCGGTATCACCGAGCAGAATGTGGGCTTCTTCGTCATGTACCTGGGGGGAATGGGTGTCATCATCCGGGCCCTGATCCTGGGTCGGGCGGTAGATCGGCTGGGAGAGGTCCGCCTGTCCCGCGTGGGGCTGGTGCTGCTGGGTGGTGGACTGGTAGTCACTGGCCTCGCCCACGAGTTGCCGGTGTTGCTGCTCGGGTTCACCCTGATGCCGTTCGGCACGGCATTTCTCTTTCCCTGCGTCACAGGGCTGCTCTCTCGAGTAGTTCGCGCCGGGGACAGAGGATTGTACATGGGCGTGCAGCATACTTTCGGTGGCATCTCGCGAGTCGCCTTTCCCATCGCTTCCGGCGTTCTCATGGACCACGCCGATGTCGGGGTTCCGTTTGTGGGCGCCGGAGTGCTGGTGTTGCTCACGATCCCGTTGGCCCGGCGGGTTATGGCCGTCTCCGGGCCGGAGGTGCAACCCGAAGTGCTGCTCAGTGCCGCGGACATCACTGGAGAGATGCCCATTCCTTCATTGCAGGACACGCCTAACCGATCCTAACCAGCTTCTTCGCGTCATCTGGAGACTGGCATCATGAAACGACGATTACTCAGGATTCCTTCATCCCGGGCGCTGGCGGTTTCGCTGGCGATGGCGGTGGCAGGAGGCATGACCCATCCAGCCTCCCTGCTGAGCCAGGGGCCGGCCTGGTCCCACCCCCTGGCCGACCTCTCCCAGACCGATTCGATCCTTCCACTGCCCTACGAAGGCGAACAGGATCTGCCCTGCACCCAGTGCAATCCACCCAAGCGATTCTGGGCCGGGTTGGGGGAGTTGATGCTGGTGCAGGCCATTCCCTGGGGCTTCACCTACTTCGTCCGCGACGGCGAATGGTCCCGGATCAGCCCGGACACCTGGATCACCAATCTCAAGTTTGCCTGGCAATGGGACAACAACAAATTCGCCAACAACCAGTTTGCCCACCCCTACCACGGCAGCCTGTACTACAACGCTGGACGGACCAACGGCTACAACTTCTGGGCCTCCTTGCCATGGGCTTTCGGGGGAAGCCTGATGTGGGAGGAGTTCGGCGAGGTCTGGGCCCCGGCTCCAAACGATTTCTTCAACACCAGCCTGGGCGGCATCACGCTAGGTGAGATACTCTACCGCTTCTCTTCCCTCACGCTCGACAACCAGGCGAGGGGGAGCAATCGGGTCGTGCGCGAAGTCAGCGCCACTTTGATCAACCCGGTGCGCGGCTTCAACCGGCTGGTCCGGGGAGAAATGAGTGAGATTTCCGCCAACCCTCCTGATTGGCGGCCCTCCAAGCTGCAGGCTGCCATGGACGTCGGATACCGCCGCTTCTCCAGCAGCGGCGATGTCACCGATCCCGACGCACTGGACCAGACCTTCGTACGGTTCAACGTAGTGTACGGCGACCAGATGACCGACCTGAAAAAGGCGCCGTTCTCGGCCTTCCAGCTGCAAGGAACCCTCGCGACCCGTTCCGATACTCGGGGAGCCATTGCGGACCTAGTGGTGCGTGGCGGACTCGGGGCCAGGTCACTGGGCGACAGCACCCGGCTCCAGCTGGCCGGGTTCATGACCTACGACTACGTGAGCAACGAAGTGATCGACTTTGGCGGGCAGGGTTTCATGGGCGGGATCATCGCCCAATCCGACCGAGCCAAGAAGGTCCTCCTCCATGGGGAGGCGCTCGCCCGGTTCATGCCGATCGCTGCCGTTCGTTCCGACTACTTCGTCACCGCCGAAGGAAGAGACTACGACTACGGCGTGGGGATTGGCGCGCGGCTTAATGGCTCGGCCGTCTACAACGGCGTGGGATCGGCAACGCTCACCGGAGGATACCTCTGGTTGCCGGTGGTGAGCGGCTTCTCGGGTAACCATCACCTCTTCACCCTCGCTGGAGAAGTGCGCGGCTACTACAAGGGCAAGTACGGCGCCGGCCTGGGATACACCAGGCTCTGGCGCCGCAGCAAGTACACTTTCCAGCCAGATGTGGACCGTGATGAGTCCGAGTTCAGGGCGTTCCTTTCACTGACCATTCCGAGGTGGGAACAATGAACCGTTCATCCCGACTGATGGCGCTTGGCGGGCTGAGCGCTCTCACACTACTGATCGGGTGTCTCGACTCCATCGTACGGGAGCTGGGACCCGAGAACAATCCGCAAGTCACCAACACGGCCTCGGGCTTCGAGTTCAAGGCCGAAGACATGGAAAATGTCAACGACGAGTTGACTTTCAATTGGGTCAATTCCGCGCCACAGGCGGAGTTCCATCACAACAGCTTCATCCATCACGGCTACGGGATTGTGATCATCACTGACGGAGCGGGAGTCCAGGTGGACTCGACGCTGCTCGAGCTGGATCTGGAGGCCGAGACCAAGGTCGGGACGCCTGGCACCTGGAACATCCGGGTGATTCTGGCCGCTGCCAGAGGACGAGTGGACTTCAGCCTTACACCAAAACCCTGAGCTCGGTGGAGTCAGGACGTGGCGGATCGACCCAGGTTAGTCGCGCCTCCCCTCCCGTCGACACCATCCGGAGTGGGGACGGTCGAGGTCTCGTCTCCCGCCAGAACTGCTGCGGGACGCCTCCCGGCGGCTGGGCATCATGGCGCTGGTCGGCGCCGCGCTTTGGGGGCTGGGAGATTTCCTGGCCCACTTCGCCACCTGGACCCTGAGCGGCCGGGATCCGCGGTACTGGCAGTTCGCCGCGGATGATGTCTTCGCCGGATTGAGCATCGCTGTTTCTCTCGGACTTTACCTCTACACGCGGCGTCATGACAGCGACCCGAGATTCTCGCTGGATCTCGGGCTGATTTATATGGTGTACACTGCTGTCGCCCTGGGTCTCATGATCCATTGGGAGAAGGTTCCTCAGGGCCTGCATGTCTTCCCCCTCATCAGCTGGATCGGCGCGATCGTGCTCGTCTTTGCCGCGATCGTGCCGAGCACGCCCGGCAAGACGCTCGTGGCGTCGCTGATTGCGGTCTCGATGAATCCGATCGGGATGGTCACGGCGAAGGTCCGCGGAGTCTGGGACTACGGGCCGTGGGAGAACGTCGTCGTCATGCACTATCCGGACTACATTCTGGTCGGAGTCGCGGTGGTGATCTCTTACGTGATGACCCGGCTCAGTCTGCAGGTCGCCAGGGCGAGGGAGATGGGGAGTTACCGGCTGGGAGAGCTGCTCGGCACCGGAGGGATGGGAGAAGTGTACAAGGCAACCCACCGCATGCTGGCCCGCCCGGCGGCCATCAAGCTGATCCGGCCTGGCGTTCTGGCAAAGGGGAACGAGGCGGCGGCACAACTTGCGGTGAAGCGGTTCTGGCGGGAAGCCGAGGCCGCGGCCAACCTCCGCTCTCAGCACACCGTCGAGCTCTACGATTTCGGCGTTATGGAAGACCAGACACTGTACTTCGTGATGGAGCTACTGGACGGAATGGATCTCGAGACACTGGTGCGGCGAACCGGTCCGCTGCCTGCGGGTCGAGTCGTCTACCTGTTGAGCCAGGCCTGCGAGTCTCTTGAAGAGGCGCATTCGCGCGGCCTGGTGCACCGCGACATCAAACCGGCCAACATCCACATCGGCCGGATGGGACTGCGCCACGACTTCGTGAAGGTGCTCGATTTCGGGCTGGTCAAGTCGGTCTCGACCAACTCCGAGGACTCCCTGGCGACCGCCACGGGATTCACCCCGGGCACCCCTGCCTACATGGCACCGGAGCAGGCCATGGGAGAGAAGGTGGATCATCGGGTTGATATCTACGCCCTGGGCTGTGTCGCCTATTTCACGCTCACCGGGCGGAAGGTGTTCGACGCCGACACACCTTTCCAGATGATCAACCGGCATCTTAACGACATCCCGGTGCCTCCATCAAAACGCACCGAGCTGCCAATTCCGGAATCGCTGGAAAAGTTGGTGCTCTCCTGCCTCGCCAAGAACCCCGCAGAGCGACCCCAGAGTGCGGCCGACCTGGGGAAGGCGCTGCTCGCGGTGGAGGCGGAGGCGTGGACCGAGGACAACGCCCGCCACTGGTGGATGAAGCACCAGCCCGCCTGAAGGCCCGTCGGATAGGTTACTTCTTCGCTCCGGCAGGAGTTCTCAGCACTACCGCGTTCCCGGAAGGATCCCGAGCCCATAGGCCGTGTTTGAGACGCTCGGTCTTTACCCCACCGGCATGCAGCCTGTGGTTGACCCGATTGACCTCCTCTTCATCCGGGACCACCAGCGTCCACTCGCGAAGCCCAGCGGCGTCCACCGGGGGAGGAGGCGCGCCTATCCCTCCCCAAGTGTTGGCAGCCAGGTGATGGTGATAACCGCCCGCCGAAAGGAACGACGCCGATGAACCGAACCGGGTCATGAGGTCGAGACCGAGGAGGTCGCGATAGAAGTGTTCGGCCGCGGGAATGTCAGCAACCCGAAGGTGGACATGGCCCATCACGGTGCCGTCCGGCATTCCGGCCCAGGTCTCCCCGCTGCGGGCTCCCTCGGCCAGGAGTCCCTCGACATCGAGCGGATCCGAGGCCATACGGAGCCCGCCGGCGTCGAAGGACCACTCCTGCCGGGGACGGTCCCGGTACAACTCGATCCCGTTGCCGTCTGGGTCCGCGAGATATAGCGCTTCGCTGACGAGATGATCGGCGGCTCCCTGAAGAGCGGTGTTGCTCTCGACGAGATGAGCCAATGTGACCCCAAGACCCGCGCGCGATGGAAGCAGCAAGGCGAAGTGATAGAGGCCCGTGGTGCCGCGGGTTTGCCTCGCGCCCGGCATCTGATGCAGGACGAGCAGGTCCTCGCCTCCGGCGCCGAGGGTCGCGATAGAGTCTTGATTCTTGTGGACTCCGAGACCGAGGCGATAGGTATAGAAGTCCAGGGAACGCCGCAGGTCGGGGACCGTCAGTGCGACCGCACCGGGTCGGGTATCGGGGTGGAGTTTGGAATCAGGGTGGTTCAGCGCCATCTGTTGACCTCAGCCGTCAGCCGTCAACCCTCAGCCATCAGCCGTGAGCCCTCAGCCATCAGCCGTCAGCCATCAGCCATCAGCCATCAGCCGTGAGCCCTCAGCCATTAGCTTTTAGCCCTTAGCTGTTTGCTGTTAGGACTTCGTCGTAAGTGGTACGCGGTACTCGGTACGCAGTACTTACCCAGTCCTCAGCCTTTCTCCTGCCTTTCGCGCTCCAAACCGGATAGCCCCCAGCTTCCCCCTTTAAGCATACTATAGCATGAGCGACCAGACCCTCGATCCTTCCGATTGGGAAGCGTTCCGGAACCTCGGCCACCGGATGGTGGACGATATGATCTCCCATTTTGCCTCGCTGCGTGAGGCTCCCGCGTGGCAGTCCATGCCCGAGGGCACCAGGGCGAGGTTTGGCGCCGGCGTCCCGTTCGAGCCCGAGGGCGCCGAAACGGCTTATGAGCAGTTTGTTCGCGACGTGCTCCCGTACTCCAATGGGAATCACCATCCCCGGTTCTGGGGCTGGGTCCAGGGGACTGGAACGCCTCTGGGCATGATGGCGGACATGCTCGCCTCGGGTCTCAACGCGCACATGGCCGGCTTCAACCAGGCGCCGGCGGAGGTCGAGCACCAGGTGCTGCGCTGGCTCACCGAGTTGATGGGCATGCCGTCGGAAACGAGCGGCGTGCTCGCCACCGGCGGCACGATGGCGAATATCCTTGGCCTGGTGGTGGCGCGCCACGCGAAGGCGGGGTTCGACGTCCGGCGGGAGGGACTGCAGAGCCACAAGTATCCGAAGCTGGTGTTCTACGCTTCGACCGAGTGTCACAGCTGGGCCCGGAAGGGTGCCGAACTCCTGGGGCTGGGCAGCGAGGCCTTGCGGTCGATCCCGGTGGATGACGGCTATCGCATTGACCTTCCCAGACTGGCGCAGGCGATCACGGCCGACCGGCGGGCGGGGCTTCGACCATTCTGCGTGATTGGCAACGCCGGCACGGTCAACACCGGAGCCATCGACGATCTCACCGCGCTCGCGGATCTCTGTCGGAAGGAGGAGCTCTGGTTCCACGTGGATGGGGCCTTCGGTGCGCTGGCGCGGCTCTCCCCTCGACTGGCTCCGGTGGTAGCGGGAATGGAACGCGCCGACTCGCTCGCCTTCGACCTGCACAAGTGGATGTACCTGCCGTTCGAAATCGCCTGCGTCCTGGTGCGGGATCCCGAGGTCCACCGGCAGGCATTCGCGGTGAAGGCCCCCTATCTGTCCCGCACCAGCCGGGGGGTCGCGGCCGGGGGAATGCCGTTCGCCGATCGCGGTGTCGAGCTTACCCGGTCGTTCCGGGCCCTCAAGGTGTGGCTCTCCTTGAAGGCCCACGGACTCCGGCAGTTTGTCCGGATCATCGAGCAGAACGTGGAGCACGCCCGGCGGCTCGGCGACCTCATCAGCCGGCATCCGGAGCTCGAGCTGTTGACGCCGGTGTCGCTCAACATCGTGTGCTTCCGGTATGCGCCAAAGGGGCTGGCGGAAGAGAAGTTGAACGCGCTGAACGAGGAGATCCTGCTGCGGATCCAGGAGTCTGGAGTCGCCGTGCCATCCGGCACGGTACTGAATGGGCGTTACGCGATTCGAGTGGCGATCACCAACCACCGAAGCAGGTGGGAAGACTTCGAGGAGCTGCTGGCCGCGGTGACGAGGTTCGGCGCCGGCCTTTGACCTTCAGGACGCCGGGTCCGCCGCCGGCGACGGCAGCCGGATCTCAAAGGAAAATCGCTGGTGCACCAGCTGCCGGACCTTCTGGTTCCCTCGAATGGCGGGACGGAACCGCATCTCGTAGAGAGCGTCCTGCACCGCGCGGGTGAATTCCGGATCCGTCGCGAAGAGAATCTTTACCGACGTCAGGTCCACCGTGCCGGTGGTGTCAACCACGAACTCCGATTCAACGGCTCCTTCGATCCCCGCCTTCAGCAGGCTGGGGGGATAATTCGGGGCCGCGCTGGATGCGTACCGGACGACCTGGGAATCCACCTCGAGAATGCTGAACACCGAGTCGAGCGCGATCTCGGGCACGCCAACCGGGAGCATTCCCTCCAGGATAGGCCGCCTCGGAAGAATCCCCTCCCCATCATCCGCCAGCTGTTTCTCGGGCTGCGCAAACGGAAGATTGCCGAGCGGAATCGCGATCAGGTGCACTTCTCGCGGCGCCTGCGGCTGGCGACTGGGGGCAATGAGGTAGAGGGCGGGGAGCAGCCGGTCCGGGTCGTCCTTGGCCGGCTGGAGTCCGGTGGGGACCACCACCATGACGGCAAAAGCATGCACCACGGCGCTGGCGAGGCTCGCCAGCAACGTTACTCGACGCGAGACCGGCTGGGTCCAGAACTGGAAGACCACTTGGGACAGCTCCGGAAGGCCATTTCTACAATGCAAAATGGTCCCGGACCGCGCAACCCACGCCGTTCCGCTCGGCGACATACGCGTGACTTTGGGCGGGAAGGTCCAATAGTACGGCCTCTTGCGCCAGAGTGGACCCGGCGGTTTTCTCAAGCTCCCCCCGTTAAGCAGCCCCACCTCTTCAAGGAAGAAGGGCTCTCATGCCATCCAGCAAGCCGATGATGGTGATCACCGCTGTATCGCTCGTCGCGGGATGTTACCACGCGACGATCGAAACCGGAGCCCCGCCCGCGACCGAGACGGTTAGAAGCGACTGGGCCTCAGGATGGCTCTGGGGCCTGGTTCCGCCGAAAACGGTTTCGACGGCCGCCACCTGCACCAATGGGGTTTCGAAGGTCGAGACGCAGCAGACCTTCCTCAACGGCCTGGTCCACGTCCTGACGGCAGGGATCTATACCCCGATGGCAATCATGGCGACATGCGCATCAGGACCGGTGGCTCCTGCGCCGGCCGGGGAGCCCGCACCCGCCCGGTGACCGGCCCAGTCACGCGATAGTCCGCCGTACGAAGGCGCGAACTCCGATGGTGCCGAGGATCAGCGTCGCGGCGGTGAGAGCGCCGAGAAAGGCCCAGACCGGCATGTGGGGAAGATCTGGGGTAAGGGCGGCTCGGAGGCCCTCACTCATGTAGACCAGCGGGTTGACCAGGACCAGTACCTGGAGCCATCGCACCGGGTGCAGCATCGCCCAGGGGTAGTAGACACAACCGAGAAAGGTGATCGGTACCACCACGAGCGCGAACATGAGGCCGATCTGCGCCGGGCGCACGATGGTACCGAGGGCAAGGCCAAGCGCTCCTGAGGTAAGGCTGGCAAGCAGGACAACCACGATCAGCAGCGGCCAGTTGGCGACGTGCACCGACACCGACGTTGCGGGGATCAGATAGACCAGCGGGAAGACCACGGCTCCGGCCAGCACGCCCTGCGCCGCCCCGAAGATCAGCTTCTCGATCGCCACCAGCTCGACCGGGATCGGCGCGAGCACCCGATCCTCGATCTCCCGGGTGGCACCGAGTTCCATCGAGAGCGGTAAGCGCAACCGCCGAGATGCCCTGAAACACCATGCCCACCGCGACGAGGCCGGGGACCAGGATGGTGGCGTAGCTGACGCCGGCGATCCCGGTCTCCACCTGCTGGCCGATCCTCGGCAACACATAGGTGAAGATGAAGACGAAGAGCAGCGGGTTCATCACGGTGCGGGTGATGAAGGGTGCCAGGCTCCGCCGCAGAACGGTGAGATCCCGGAGGATCATGCCCCAGACTCCGCGGAGCCACGAGGCTCGGCGGCTCGGCGGCGAGCTTGTCCCGAGCGGTAGCGAGGGAGCGGCTCCGCGGCTCGGCTCACTACTCACGCAGGGCTCTCCCGGTGAGCTTCAGGAATACGGTCTCGAGGGTCGGCTCGGTCACCGACACGTCGCGCAGACCGTAGGGCAGGGCCGCTTCGACCAGGCGCGGGAGCATTCCCTCCCTGCCCCGCGCGAGCACCCGCAGGCCGGAGTCGATTCGAATCACCTCGGCGACCTCAGGCAATTGCCGTAGGCGTTTCCTGAAGCGAGTCTTCGGGGCGGTCCAGGTGAATCTCCACGACGGTGCCCGCACCCAACCCGCGCTTGAGTGCGCCGGGCGTGTCGATGACGAGGACCTTGCCATGATCAATGATGGCGACCCGGTCGCTCAGCCGGTCGGCTTCTTCCATGTAGTGGGTGGTGAGCAGGACCGTGATTCCCTCCCGCCGCAGTCCTGCCACGAGTTCCCACAGCGCAAGGCGGCTCTGCGGATCGAGGCCCGCCGTAGGCTCATCGAGGAACAGGATTCTGGGCTGATGCGCAATGGCCCGGGCAATCTGAACTCTTTGCGCGAGCCCGCCTGACAGCGTCATCGGGAGGGCATCCGCCCGGTCCGTCAGGGCCAGCTGCTCCAGCACCTTGTCGGTCCGCTGGCCTGCCTCACGCCCGCCCATCCCGAAGAAACGGCAGTGGTAGTAGAGGTTCTCCCGGACCGTGCACGAACGGTCGAGCGTGTTCTGCTGAGTTACGACACCGATCGAACGCTTGACGCCGGCCGGGTCGGCGGTGACATCCTTTCCCTCGACCATGACCCGACCGGCAGTGGGCCGGACCCGGGTGGTGCAGACGCCAACCGTCGTGGTCTTCCCCGCTCCATTGGGACCGAGCAATCCGAAGATCTCGCCGGCTCGCACCTCGAGATCTACGCCGTCGAGCGCGGTTACCGGCTTGGGACCGGGATAGATCTTGGTGAGGGCGGAGATGGAGAGGGGGTGCAAGGAGCTCGGGGAACGGGGAACGGGGAACGGGGAACGGGGAACGGGCCGAGCCGGACTGTAATCAGCCGTCAGGCCGTCAGCCGATCGCTGAGAGCTGACAGCTAATGGCTAACAGCTAGCGGCCAACCGCTGACGGCTGACGGCCTTTCGCCTTTAGGTACGCTTCCCGGGCACTGACCACGGCGTCTACCAGCACCGAGGCTTCGAACCGGACCGGATCGGTACAGGGCAGTCCGGTCTCGCGAGTCGCGGCGGCGCACGCCGCGCGGGCGTCCGCTTCGGAGAGATCGTAGGTGTTGAGCGCGATGCCGACGGTCTTCGTCGGATGCACGTAGGCCGCGACCGACTCGTAAAGCCGGACGTATTCCTTGAGCGGCGGCATCTTGAGCCACGCCGCGGGACGATAGTCGCCGATGTAGGTACGGGTGGCCTGGTGGCAGAGGATCAACGCATCAGGACAGGAACCGTGCAACAGCCCGCAGGTCACACCGGAGTAGCCGGGGTGATTGAGACTTCCCTGCCCTTCGACCAGGACGATGTCCGCATCCTTGCTTCCCTCGAGCACCAGCCACTCCGCCGCGCCCGCGATGAAGTCGGCCACCACGGCGTCCACCGCGATCCCCCATCCCTCGATCATGATGCCGGTCTGCCCGGTGGCGACAAAGCGAGTGCGGATTCCACGCGTCGTTGAGCTGCCTGGTGATCTGCAGCTGAGCGGTCATCTTCCCGACGTTGCAGTCGGTGCCGACGGTGAGGATGACGAACGGCTCGACCTCCTTCGCCTTGCCCGAAGCCACCGGCAGGTTGGCCGGCGGGCGGCGCAGATCGTGGATCTTCACTCCCCGGGCCCTGGCCCGATCGGCCAGCATAGGATCGTCGGAGATGAAAGTGTGCAGACCGCTCCAGATGCTGCACCCGGCGTCGATCGCCTCGGCCAGCCATTGCCTCCACTGTTCCGGCAGCTTTCCGCCGATCGGGGCGATGCCGATCAGCACGGCGTCGGGCTTGCGGCTCAGCCCTTCCCGCATGCTCCCCACCACGGGTATCCCGCCGCCGAAGTCGAGGACGTCCTGCACCGTCTTGCCAGCATGGACTCCGTCCACCACGCCAACGACGCGGTCTGCCAGATAGCGGATTACCGAGTTGGCGGTCTTGGATGTGAGGGGGCCGAATTCACCGTCGGCGAGGATGAGGAAGCGCGAACCGTGCATGGAGAACCAGTGAACGGGGAACGGGGAACGGGGAACGGTGAACGGGAAGAGGAAATTAAGAGATTAGGGCCGAAGGTGAAGTGGGCAGTCCGGACGAGAGGTCCACCGGATGAAGGAATTGAAAAGCAAACGGGGACCGGGCTGGACTGCCCGTTCCCCGTTCACCGTTCACCGTTCACCCCGGTTACGGCTTCCCGCCCTCTTCGTGGTCGTCCACCAGCTCGGCTTCGACCGTCTCGCCGCCCTTACCGATCTGCCGGGTGCCCTGATTTCCCGCCGGGCCCAGCATCCCCATCTTGGCCTTGAGCTCCAGCAGTTGCTGATCGGCGCTTCCCTTGTATTCCAGCACCTGGAATTGCGCGGCGAGTGTGTCTCCCGAGAACTCTTCCTGGATCTCGGCGGCGGCGATCGCCTTGCGCTCCTGATGCTCGATCCGCTCAGCCATCCGCTCGAACGATTCGAAGGCGCTCTTGTCCGAGAGCCCGGACATTGTCTCCTGGATCCGTTGCTGCGCTTCGGCCCGGCGGGCCCGCGCCACCAGGATGTTCTTCTTCCGCTTGGCCTCTTCGATCTTGTCGTTGAGCTGACGTAGCGAGTTCTTGAGACTCTCGGTTTCGGCCTTGTGGCGGACCCAGGTCTCATGGAGCTGCTGGGCGCCCTGCAGGGATTCGTTGTACCGCACCAGGGCCTGCTTGGCCAGGTCGTCCCGGTTCTCCTGCACCGCCAGCATGGCGCGCCGCTCCCAGTCCTCGGACTGCTTCTTCATGGACTCGGCATCGGCCAGCAGTTTCTTCTCATCGGCGATGGCCGAGGCGACCTGCTGCTTCGCCTTGGCCAGCTGGCTTTTCATGTCGATGACGAGCTGGTCCAGCATCTTCTCCGGGTTTTCGGCGCGGGAGATGAGGTCATTGATGTTGGACCGGATCATTGTGGACAGACGGTCGAAGATCCCCATGACGACGGTTACTCCCGGTAGGGCGCGAGTGCGCCGAGGTGCTGTGCGAGCGCAAGCGTAATCGAATCGAAGCTCGCTTCGAACTCATTGAAATCGAGGTTTTCCAGTTCCAGCGTGTCGGTGAGCACCACCCGATCTCCTTCCAGCCCGTACGCGCCGTGCACCAGGTCCCGGGCGTTCAGCTCGAGCAGCTCGCGGAGCAACTCGGAGCGCCGGGGCTCGGCGGCCGGCAGCGTCATCACCGTCACCCGGAGGATCACGACCGGTGGGGCATAGTGTACTACAACTTCCGCGCCCGCTACCGTCTTCACCACCCAGGTGCCCGGCTTCACCTCGCCGACGTTGGCACTCCCGCTGTCTATGCGGTCCAGGAAACTCTCGATATCCTCTTTGGTAACCATCACTTACCGCCTTCCGCGAGGGCGGCAGAATCCCGCCGCTGGCTGAGCGTCCGTTCGGCGAAATCTAATCGCTCTTCGAGTTCCAGAATCTGCTGGCCCTGCTGCTCCAGCCTGCCCCGCAACTGCTCCAGTTCCGGCAAGACGGAGGGCTTCATTCGCACCCCTGCGCTCCAACCGACGGGCCAGCGCGCGTCCAACTGGACCCAGCAACAGGACTGCGCCGATCACACCCCCCACGATGATCAGACTGTGCATCAGCTCGTACACGTGCACGTCCAACGGTCTACTCCTTCTGGAGCTTGACCGGCTCCCGGTGCTGACTCAACAGCCGCTCGGCAAAGTCGACGCGTTCCTCGAGCTCCAGCATCCTCCCCTGCGCCGCCTCCAGGTCGGCAACCCGCGCCTCCAGGTCCTGCATCCTTTCCCGGTCGCCCTGGTCCTCGGCCATTCTGTGCCGCAACGCTCGAGTCCTCCGGTAGGCCAGGGCGACCAGTGATGCCGCCACGACCAGAGCCATGACACCCTCGGTCTCGGGACCGATAGAAGCGGTGTCCACCACGACCATGAGCGCGACCGTCACGCCGACGTGGACGATCAGGTCGAAAGCGTCGAGGCCCAGCCACTTCTTGATCATCGCGAGCCGGGTAGTTGATCGGCCTCGCGACGAGTCGCCAGAAGCCGTTCGGCGAATTCCAGCCGTTCCTCGAGCTCGGTCATCCTGGCCTGCAACTCCGAGAGCTCACCGACCCGGTCCTGGAGGTGGGCCAGCTCCGCAGCGGTTTCTTCGTCCATCCGACCGGCACGGCCTTCGAACCTGCGCGCCAGGGCCTTCGCCAGGGGTGGCAGCACGAAGATCGAGAGCATCGGCACGCCGATGATCATGAAAAGCACGACGGAGATCTTGATCAGGTCGTCCATCATCGGCTGCCCTCTCCGAGCCGCGCCGCGTCTCGCTGGCTCGCCAGCATCCGTTCAGTGAAGTCCAGCCGTTCCTCCAGCTCCGCGATGCGGGCCTGCTGAGTCTCCACCTCGTTCAATCGGGTCCGGAGCGATTCTACTTCCTCTGCCAGCTCCGTCACCTTGGTTCCCTGCTCAGCCGGCTTCACCCATATGGCACGGGTTGCAACAATCGCGGCATAGGCCGCTACCGGAACCCCCACGGCAGTGATTGCCACGACGATGATCTTGATAATCGACTCGAAATCCATTTTGGCCTCACACGCCGCCTCGGCCGAGCCGCTCCGGCTCACGCTTCTGGGCCAGTAAGCGCTCGGCGAAATCCACTCTCTCCTCAAGCTCCGCCACCCGGTGCTGCAAGGCCTCCACGTCGGCGACTCGAGCGCGAAGCTGTTCGATCTCGCCCTGAAGCGCCGGGTTTGCGACCTGACGACCCTCGATTCGCCGGGCGAGCGCTCGCATCAGGGGCCACAGGACAATCGTGCAGCCGGCAATGAACGCCACCGAGATGAGCAGGACGACCTGGGGCGGCAGCGTCACCCATGGAGGAGGCATAAAGAAGGGGTCCGGCGGAACCGGCGGGACCGGAATGTCGGGAACCTGCACCGTGACCTGCATCGTCAATGACCTCCGGGTAACCGCTCCTGCTCTCGTTGCTTCGGTCAGCATGCGCTCCGCGAAATCCATCCGCTCCTGCAGCTCACTGACTTCATGTCGCAACCGCTCTACCTCCTCCTGCAGGGCCGGATCGGCCGAAGGGTTGGGAGTTACCCCGCGGATCCGGTC
Organism: uncultured Gemmatimonadales bacterium; assembly: GCA_963788625.1. Taxonomy (GTDB): domain Bacteria; phylum Gemmatimonadota; class Gemmatimonadetes; order Gemmatimonadales; family GWC2-71-9; genus DATBGE01. The sequence goes on from CAWBHB010000003.1 coordinate 160,020, forward strand.
GGCCAAAGCCCGGCCGATTTCGCTCTTGGACAGCAGCATGACCATGCCGCCGCCAAATACGATGATAATGAAAAACAAGCCCTCCATCAGTTATCCCCTCCGCCAATCCGTTCCTGCTCCCGGGCCTTCGCCAGCAACCGCTCGGTGAAATCGACCCGTTCCTGCAACTCCCCGAGCTCGGTCCGAATCCGATCCAACTCCTCGAGCACCGCCGGATCGGGCTCGCTGGCATGATGTCCGCCGCGGATCCGCTCGGCGAAGGCGCGACCGACGGGACTGAATGAGATCGCGACCAGCGTTCCCCCACCGAAGATCAAGAGCAGCGCAAGAATGTCTTCCATCGTTTCCTCGGCCCTCAGTTGTGCGGCAGGCGCTCGGGGGTCCGTGCCTGGGCCAGCATCCGCTCGGCGAAGTCCAATCGTTCCTGGGTCTCGGTGAGATCCTGACGGAGCCGGTCGAGCTGGTCCTGCATTTGGTTCACCTCGGCCAGCAGCTCCGGGTCCACAGCTCCCCCGCGGCCATGAATGCGGCGCGCCAGCGCGGCCCCGATCGGACTCTGCGCCACCTTCACGACCACCCAGAAGAAGAGCGCGGTAGTCAGGACGCCGGTCACCATCCCGAAAATTGGAACCAGCGCGCCGGTATCCGGAGGCATAGATCGCCCCTTACGAGAGTTGGCGAGCCGAATCGCCTTTGGCCAGCAACCGCTCGGCGAAGTCGAGCCGCTCCTGGGCGTCGTTCAACTCCTGCCGGAGCCCAGAAACCTCATGACGGAGGTCGTCGAGCTGGAGCTGGGTTTCGCGATCGTGGTCGCCACCGCGAATCCGGTGGGCGATGGCCCTGCCGATTTCGCTGCGCGAAATGAAAATCGCTGCCACCGAGGCGAAAAAACTGATGGGAATCAGGACTTCAGGACCCGACATCTCGCCTCCGAGGTTTCGGCCGGCCCAGCCGAGAATTGGGATGACCTACGGCCGGACGTTTCAGGTTGTTTCATTAATGGACGCGGCTATTTCTTGCGGATTTGGACCAGCCGTTCCTTGGCCAGACGCCGGCCCGTAGGCGTGGCGGCCAGTCCTCCCCCTGCGGTCTCCCGGTACCGAACATCCATGGTTCGGCCGATCTCGCCCATGGTGTCGATCACCTCGTCGACCGGAATCGGGAATCGAATACCGGCGAGCGCCATCTCGATGCCGGCCAGGGCCAGGGCCCCGCCGGTGGCGTTGCGGAAGACGCAGGGAATTTCGACCAGACCCCCCAAGGGATCGCAGACCAGACCAAGCGTGCCCTGCATGGTGAGGGCGACGGCATGGGAGGCTTCCTCCGGCGTACCGCCGAGGACCTCTATTCCGGCGGCTGCGGCCATGCCGGCCGCGGCGCCGGTCTCCGCCTGGCATCCGCCCTCGGCGCCACTCAAGGATGCCCTCACCGCGACCACGGCCCCAACCAGTCCGGCAGCGGCCAGACCACGGATCAGGGCCTCGTCAGCGATCGATGTGCGCTTGGAGAGACCGAGCAGCACTCCGGGCAGGACACCGGCACCGCCGGCGGTAGGGGCGGCCACGATCACTCCCATGGCCGCGTTGACCTCCTGCACGGCGAGCGCCGCGGCGAGGACTTCGGTGAACACTGTGCCGGCCAGGGGACCGACCGGTTTGCTCATCTTCGCGGCGTCGCCGCCGACCAGACCGCTCACGCTGCGAAGGTCGCCAGGCATGCCGCGAGCTACCGCGCTCCGCATGACATCCAGCGCGCGCTGAAGGGCCGATTCCACTTCCTCCCGGGTGCGGAGTCCTTCGGCTACTTCGGCGCGCAGGGCGAGCTCGCCCAGTGAGATCCGGTCCGTCTCCGCCTGGGTTACCGCTTCGGCGAGCGAATCGTACATCAGGCAACTCGCTGGATAGAGCGCAACATCACGATGGCGGGAACCGCGCGCATGGCATCGAGTGCACCCGCGCTGGCCGGAGCATCGAGCTCGTAGATGTGAATCGCCTGCCCACCCTTGGCTCGTCGGGAAACCCGCATCGTGGCGATGTTGTCGCCCTCCCGGGCGAGCAGGGTGCTCACCGCAGCGACGATGCCGGGTTCGTCGTGCGCGACGAACACCAGGGTGGGGTAGGCGCCGGTCACCTCGACCGGGAATCCATCGATGCTGGTGATGAGGATGCGTCCGGCACCGAGCGAGGAGCCGACGACGACCGCTTCCTGTTTGTCGCGGCTGACGGTGATTCGCGCGGTGTTGGGATGGGGATCGCCCCGGAGCTTGATGTTGCTGAAGGTGATCGCGAGGCCGGCCTGCTCGGCCAGCTCGAGGCTGTGCCGGAGTCTCTCGTCATCGGGGAAGAACCCCATGAGCCCACCAGCGATTGCGCGGTCGGTGCCGTGACCCTGGCCCGTGCGGGCGAAGGATCCGTGCAGCTCGACCTTCGCGCTGTCCGGCTGGCCGCCCACCAGACCGCGGGCGAACAGGCCGATCCGACATGCGCCGGCGGTGTGGGATGACGAAGGGCCCACCATGACCGGCCCGATGATGTCGAGCAGAGAGACCATTAGACCAGCTCCACGCTGCGGATGGCCCCAAGGCTGAGCGCGATTTCGGTCTCGTCCGCACCGACCGGCCGCAAGTAGACCTCATGGGCCGCCACATCGGTGTCCACGCTGGTGGGGATGCCCGTGACTTCCATTTCCGTCGTGGTCAGGATCCGCACCGCCATGTCGTGATCGTTGGCGTAGCCCAGAACAGAGACGATTTGCTCGTAGGTCATGGAGGACCTCGCAGCAGAGGGGATGGTGAAAATGTAGCGGTATGGCGGTAAGGCGGGAGGGCGGAATAGGGGGAAGGCGGTAGGGCGGTAGGGCGGTAAGGCGGTAAGGCGGTAGGGCGTGAAGGCTGTGTGCAGACGGTTAGACGGATAAGGCTCTGGGAACTTCCCCGAGCTGGATGCCTTACCCGTCTAACCGTCTCCCACCCCTAATTCGTCAGCGCCTCCGCCGCATGGGGCACCATCCGCGGGGTGCCGAGGGTCTCATCCACAAAGTGAGTCAGCAGATCCCTGAGGTGCACGGTCGTATTGCCGCCGAAGATGCCGTGGTTCCTGTTGGGATAGCTCATGAACTCAAACTGCTTGTTGGCGGTGACCAGGGCGTTGACCAGAGACTCGGTGTTCTGGTAGTGCACGTTGTCGTCCCCGGTGCCGTGGATCAGCAGCAGCCGGCCCTTCATCTGATTCACGTAGGTGAGCGGAGAACCGGCGTCGTATCCTTCCTTGTTGTCCTTGGGCAGGCCGTTGTACCGCTCGGTGTAGATGTTGTCGTAGAACTTCCAGTGGGTCACCGGAGCGACCGCGATCGCCATGGAGTACACATCCGGAGCCTGAAAGAGGCCGTTCAGGCTCATGAACCCGCCGTAGCTCCAGCCCCAGATACCCATCCGGGTCGAATCCACGTAGGACCACCGGCCGATCGCGCGGGCCGCGTTGGCCTGATCCTGGGTTTCGATGACGCCCATCCGGCGGTAAATGATCTTGCGCCAGTCGCGCCCACGGCCTCCAGTGCCCCGGTTATCCACGCTCGCGACCAGGTATCCCTTCTGCGCAAGCATCAGATGCCACAGGTAGGTCGAGCCGCCCCACTGGTCGAGCACGGTCTGCGACCCCGGACCGCCGTACACCGTGAAGAGAATCGGATACTTGCGGCTGGGATTGAAGTCGGGCGGCTTGATGATCCAGCCGTTCAGCTTCACGTCGTCTCCCACATCCACCTGAAAGAACTCCTGAGGACCTTTGTGGAGGGCTGCGACTTTCTGCTTGAGCGCCTGGTTCTCCACCAGAACCCGCACCGACTGATGGGTCGGCAGTCTGATCAGGTCTACCGTCGGCGGAGTGCCGAATCTCGTGTAGTAATGAAAGGCATAGCGAGCGTTGGGACTGATGTCGTAGTGGTGAGTGCCGGACTGTCCGGGCGGGGTCACCCGTTCCGCCTTACCCTTGCCGTCCAGCATCACCCGGTAGAGGTAACTCTGAGTGGGAGTCTCGGGCGACGCCATGTAGTAGAGCCACCCTCCCGTGGTATCAACCGTCACCTCCCCGTCACCCAGCACGTCGAAGGAGCCCGGCGTGAGCAGACGCTCGTTCTTTCCGTCCCGCGAGACCGCGTAGACGTGTGTCCCAGCCGTCCTTCTCACTGGTCCAGAGAAAACTCTTTCCACCCTTGAGCCAGGCCTGGTTGTCGTTGACGTAGACCCAGGCGCTGTCGGTGTCGACCATTATCCGACGCACCTTCCCGGTTCGCCCGCTGCCGAGCCAGACCGTGTTCGAGTTCTGCAGCCGGTCGAGCTGCTGGATGACGACCTCATCCGAGCTTGCCGCCCAGTCCATGCGGGCGAGTAGTTGTTGCGTGGATCGCCGGGCACCTCGAGCCAGCGGACCGCGCCGCCATCAGCGCTCACCACCGCAACCCTCGCCGCGGAATTCGACTCACCGGCTTTGGGATACTGGATCGGAACCACCTTCGAATAGAGCGAGTCGGTGTTGTCGATCAGGTTGAAGTCGCGGACGCTGTCCGCCACCAGCTGCCAGAACGCGATACTCTTGCCGTCGGGACTCCAGCGCCACCCGTCCCGGTCGTCCAATTCCTCTTCGTAGACCCAGTCGAAGGTGCCGTTGATGACCGTGCGGGATCCGTCGCTCGTGAGCTGGGTGATCTTGCCGCTCGCCAGGTCTTCGACGTAGAGATTGAACTCCCGCACGTATCCGACCCGTCGCCCATCGGGGGAGAACTTGGCGAACATGAGAGTGGACGGCTTCGCCGCCGAGCCGCCGAGCTTCCGCAGCTTTCCGCTGGTGAGATCCAGAACCCAGTAGTCGCCCCGGGTGTTCTGCCGCCACACCGGCTGGGAGTTGGTGAAGACCAGGAGCTGCTTCTGGTCGCTCGACCAGGAGTAGTCTTCGATGGCTCGAGTGGGACCGTATCACCGGCGGGAACCAGCTTCGCGGCGGTCAACCAGCACATCACGCGCGCCGGTCTCCGCGTTGTAGCGGACGATGTCCTGGCCTGCGCCTTGTTTCGAGGCCTCGAGCGTGGTGTAGGCGGTGCCGCCGGCGAGCCAGCGCGCCGGTCCGAAGAATTCCGGCTTGAAGTCCGGCGAGCCGTAGATCCGGCGCACCGAGAGGTACGAGGGATCATCGGTCTGCGCGACCGCGGGCGATCGCGACAGGGAGAGCGAGAGTCAGCAGCGTTAGCAGGTGACGCACGTTGGAACGACTCCGGTGTGAGAGATGAAGACCCGCGCCGTACGGGCTGGTGCCGGGGTGGAGTTTCATCAGATCAGTCAGCGCCGCGCAACAGCTTCCGAAGGAACCGACCTGTGTGACTGGTATTCGACCGCATGACCAGTTCCGGCGGGCCTTCCGCCACGACGGCCCCTCCCCGCTCACCACCCTCGGGGCCCAGGTCGATGATCCAGTCGGCCGTCTTGATGACGTCGAGGTTGTGCTCGATGACGATGACGCTGTTGCCTTTGTCTACCAGACGATGGAGCACCTCGAGCAGCAGGCGGACGTCCTCGAAATGCAGTCCCGTCGTCGGCTCGTCGAGAATGTAGAGCGTCCGGCCGGTGTCGCGCTTGGCCAGCTCGGTGGCCAGCTTGACCCGCTGGGCCTCGCCACCGGACAAGCGTCGTCGCGGCCTGTCCCAGGTGGATGTATCCCAGCCCCACGTCATTCAGCAGGTCGAGCTTCTCGGCGATCCGGCGCTGGGCCTCGAAGAATTCGAGACCATCCGAGACCGTGAGATCGAGCACGTCCGCGATGCTCTTGCCCTTTGTAGCGCACCTCCAGGGTTTCCCGGTTGTAGCGCCGTCCCTTGCAGACCTCACAGGGCACGTACACGTCGGGCAGGAAGTGCATCTCGATCTTCACCAGCCCGTCGCCCTCGCACGCCTCGCAACGTCCGCCCTTCACGTTGAAGGAGAAGCGTCCCGGCCCGTAGCCCCGCATCTTGGCCTCGGGGAGCTGGGCGAACAGCTCGCGGATCGGGGTAAAGAGTCCGGTATAGGTAGCCGGGTTCGAGCGTGGAGTCCGTCCGATCGGGCTCTGATCGATGTCGATGACCTTGTCGATGTGCGAGAGCCCTTCAATGCGGGTATGCTGCGCCGGGAATGACTTTCGCCCGGTAGAAGTGTCGGGCCAGACCTCTGATAAAGGATGTCGGTCACCAGGCTCGATTTCCCCGAGCCCGAGACTCCGGTGACGGTCACGAACAATCCCAGCGGGAAATCTACCGTGAGGTTCTGGAGGTTGTTGGCCTTCGCGCCAACCACACGGAGGGTCTTCTTCGGCTCGGCGGCTCGACGGTTGAGCGGCAAGGGAATGCGGAGCTCGCGCCGGAGGTACCGGGCGGTGAGCGACGTCGGATGCTGCAGCACCTGGGCGACGGAACCTTCCACCACCACCTCGCCACCGAACCGGCCGGCGCGAGGCCCCAGGTCGATCAGGTGATCGGCGGCGCGAATGGTGTCCTCGTCGTGCTCGACCACGATGACCGTGTTCCCCAGGTCGCGAAGCTCCTTGAGCGTACCGAGCAGCCGCTCGTTGTCGCGCTGGTGCAATCCGATGCTGGGCTCGTCCAGGATGTAGAGGACACCCACCAGGCGGGAGCCGATCTGAGTCGCGAGGCGGATCCGCTGGGCCTCGCCGCCTGAGAGGGTGCCGGCGGAACGATTGAGGGTGAGGTAGTCGAGTCCGACATCCCGCAGGAATCGAAGCCGGTCGCAGACTTCCTTGAGGATGGGACCGGCTACCTCGGGATCCAGCCCCTGGCTTCCGGGAGTGGTCTTGATGCGGGAGTCCCTGGAAGAACTCCAGCGCGTGCACGATCGACAGCTCGACCACTTCTCCGATGCTCTTCCCCGCCACCAGGACCGACAGACTTTCCGGCTTGAGGCGCCGGCCTTTGCAGGCGGCGCAGGGCTGCTCGATCATGTACTCCTCGAGCTGGACCCGCACCGAATCGCTGGTGCTCTCCCGATAGCGCCGGGCAACGTTGGCGAGAATGCCTTCCCACTCACTCTCGTAGTCGTCTCGACTGCGCCCCTGCTCGATGGTGTACTTGAGCTTTCGCCCCGGTGCCCCGTGCAGCAGCGCGTGCCGAGCGGCCTCGCTGTGGGATCGCCAGGGCGCCGCGAGATCGAACTTGAAGGCCTTGGCGAGGGTGGGCAGCACGACCTTGCGGAGGTAGCCGGTGGGCTCTCCCCAGGGCAGCACCACTCCCTCGAGAATCGAGATGCTGGGATCGCCCAGCACCAGATCGGCATTCACCTCGCGTCGTGTCCCGACTCCGTGGCACTCGGGACAGGCGCCGAAGGGTGAATTGAAGGAAAACTGGCGGGGCTCGAGCTCCGGCAACGAGAGCCCGCAGACCGGGCAGGCGAAGCGCTCGCTGAAAATCTGGGAGACGGGAGACGGGAGACGGGAGACGGTCCCATTTCCCGTCTTCCGTCTTCCGTCTTCCGTCTCCCGGTGTCGGACTACCTCGACCACGCCCTCGGCGGCTTTCAGCGCGGTCTCGATCGAATCGTTGAGACGGGTCCGATCCGCCGTCCGAACGATCAGCCGGTCCACCACCACGGCGATGTCGTGGTTCTGGCGCCGATTCAGGGTCGGCACCTGGTTCAGGTCGTACACCTCTCCGTCAACCCTGACCCGCACGAACCCCTGCTTGCGGATGTCGTCGAACAACTCCTTGAACTCACCCTTGCGGCCACGAACCAGCGGCGCCAGGATCTCGATCCGGGTGCCTTCGGGCCAGCCCAGCACCGATTCGACGATCTGGGCGGCGCTCGATCGTCTCGACCGGGCTGCCATCGTTGGGACAGTGCGGCACCCCGACCCGGGCCCAGAGCAGCCGCAGGTAGTCGTAGACCTCGGTGACGGTGCCGACGGTGGATCGGGGATTGTGACCGGCCGACTTCTGCTCGATGGCGATGGCGGGGGAGAGTCCTTCGATCGCGTCGACGTCGGGCTTCTCCATGAGCCCGAGGAACTGCCGGGCGTAGGCCGAGAGGGATTCGACGTAGCGGCGCTGCCCTTCGGCGTAGATGGTGTCGAAGGCGAGGGAGGATTTGCCCGATCCGGAGAGCCCGGTGACGACCGTAAGCCGGTTTCGGGGGATCGTGACCGTGATGTCTCTTGAGGTTGTGCTCGCGGGCGCCGCGGACGACGAGGAACTCTTCTGCCATAAGCCTCGGAACGTATCCGGGCGGACGGCTTGCTTCAAGACTGAGCGGTCACTCCTTGAGGGGGTTGTCGGGTTTGATCCAGAACCAGAGCAGCGCCGCCACTACCGCGAATACCGACCCGGTGGCCAGCGCGACGGGCCAGCCCAGGAACTTGACGGTGATCGGCACCATGAGCGCACCGATGCCGCCGACCACGTTCCCGCCGGTATTCAGGACGCCGCACCCGGCCGATGCGTGGGGTCCCGACGCCGAAATCGTCGCGGCCCAGAAGGCGCCCTCGGTGAACTGCTGGCCGGCCAGACATAAGGAAAGGAATACCACGGCAGTAACCGGATCTCGCGGCCATCGCCGCCGCGACGATCAGCACGGCCGCGAGCAGCAGTCCCAGAGACGGCGTTGTCCGAGTGCCCCGACGGATTCCCCAGCGTTTCGACAAGACGTCCGCACACGATGCCGCCCGCGGTCGCTCCCACTGCGCCGGTGATCCACGGCGCCGCGGCGTAGAATCCCCCTTCGAGGATCTTGAACCCCCGGCTGTCCACCAGGTAGATGAACAGCCAGTTGAAGAAGAAGTAGAACACGTAGTTGCTGCAGAAGTAGCTCGCGGTGAGCAGCAGGACCTCGCGATGTTCGTAGTACCTGTTTCCAGGCGCCGGGCCGGATCTCGCAGGTCTGGTCCGCTGTGCGACCCGGCGTTGATCAGCTCGAGCTCGCTCTCGCTCACCTTGGGATGTTCGGAAGGGCGGTCCCTGGCATACCACCACCAGACCGCGGCAATCAGAAAACCCAGCGGGGCGGTGAGCGAAGAACGACGCGCGCCATCCTCCCCACTGGATCAGCCAGGCGATCAACGGACCGGTCGCAGCGGCGCCGAGCGTCAGTCCGGTGTTGGTGAGCCCGTTCGGGAAGCGCCCAGCCGGAGACCGGGAACCAGTTGCAGGTGGTCCCGCCACCGGTCACCGGGTAGAGCGGCGCCTGAGCCGCACCCATGAGGAAACGCAGCACGATCAGGAATGCGAGGATGGCCGGTGACGCCGAGCCTGCGAGGGCCCGGAACCAGGCCAGTCAGGATGTTCAGGACGCCCCAGGCGATCGCGATGATGGTGAGCGCCCGGCGGCCGCCGATCCGGTCGCCGAACACGCCGCCGGGGAACTGGAAGATCGCGTAGCCCCAGGCGAACGCGGCCAGCACAAACCCAGCTGGATCTGGGAGAAGTCCCAGGTCCTTCATCATGGTCTCGCCCGCGACCGACATGTTGGTGCGCAGCACGTAGGCCACGAAGCTGGCGAGGAACAGCAGGGCGAGGATGACCCACCGGATGGACGAACGACCGGCGGGGTGCGAGACGGGCGCCTGGGTCACCGAGGACGATTCCTGGTTCGTCCTGAACCGTCAACGGGGTGGTGCCAGCAAGCAGATCGGGAGGGAGACTCCAAGGTACTCCGCCGTGTGACGGCACGGGAAGGCCGGGATGCCAGAAGCGGGCGGGGTACTTATCATATGAGCAGCCGTAGCCGTGAGCTGTTAGCCGTCAGCCGTCAGCTGTTAGCCGTAAGCCGTAGAGCCATGAGCTTAAGCCGTTAGTGGCTGAACGGCTGATGGCTGAAGGCTGACGGCCGATCACTCTGAGTCAGCCATCTTCTATTCGAGTCCGCCATGCGCCGCACTCGCCGATCCCGCGCCATCCGGCCGGGAACAGGTGGTTGACGATCTCTTCAGCACCCGGGGACTCGAGGCCGATCCCATTCCCGATGGTGCGGACCAGCAATTCTCGCTGCGGCCCTTCGCCGCGGCGGTTCCGCAGGACGACCTGGTCAACACCGAGCCGGAATCCAACGAGCCGACGACCGACCGTCTGTACCGCCGCGCGGCCGAGGCAGCCACCAAGGGCCGGGTGGCCGAGGCGATTCAGCGCTACCGGGAAATCCTGTCGCTGGAGCCCGAGCATCTCGCCGCGCGCAACAACCTCTCGCTGCTGCTCGAGTCCTCCGGGCAACCCGGACGAGGCGTTCGAGCAGCTGACCGCCGCGCTTCGCGCGCGACCGGACGAGCCCGCGCTCCTGGTCTCCCGCGGAGCGATTCTCGGCCGGCTCAAGCGTTACCCCGAAGCGGAGACCGATCTGCGTCGCGCCATCAAGCATCAGCCGGGGCACTTTACGGCCCATCTCACGCTGGGACTCGTCCTCTGGCGGAAAGGCCTCCCCGGCGATGCCGCCGCGTCGCTGCGGCGGGCGATCGACCTCGAGCCCAAGCGACGCCGAGGCGCACTACTACCTGGGCGAAGCGCTCAATCAGGCCGGGGACTATGCCGGTGCCCGGACCGCGCTCGAGCAGTCAGCGGCGCTGGATCCCGATTCGGCAAAGACCTACCGGTTGCTGGGCCGGGTGCTGGATCGACTGGGCCGTCCCGGACGAGGCCAAGGAGATGTACAGCCGCGCCCGTGAGGCCCGTGACCAGTGATCCGGGTCGTCGTCGCTGACCTCGCCGCCGTTTCGGTGGATGCTGTCGTCCGCCCTGCCAATGACCTCCTCGATCCGATAACCCCCGCCTCGGGCAAGCTGGATGAACGCGCCGGGGAGCGCTTCTCCACCCTGCGCCGGATTCAGGCCCCGCTGGACGTCGGCGCCGCGGTCGTCACCGGAGCCGGAGATCTCGCCGCCGAGTTCGTGCTCCACGTCGTGATCCAGAGCGAAGAGCGCGCGGTCGAGCGGGACACGGTACGCCGGGCGCTGGTTTCCGCCTGGCAACGGGCGGGCGATTGGCAGCTGGGACGGGTGGCCACTCCGCTCGTGGGCGCGAGCGCGGGAGCACTGTCCATTGAGGAAGCCGCGGCCCTCCTCGCCGAAACCTTTCGGGACCGGCCAGCCGCCCCGCTCTATCCGGCGGAGCTGCAGATCGTGGTCGAGCGGGCCGATGAGGTCCCCGTCGTCGAAGCGGTCGTAGGGAAGGCGTCATGAGTCGAAAGGCAGCCGCCATCCTGATTCTGGTGGTCTGGTTCGGCGCACTCGGGTGGCTGGCTCAGCGCCGGACGGTAGGAGTGCACTCCGGAGTCATCGTCCGAACCTGGCCCGTGTCTCCCGGAGCGGCCTTTTTCGGAGTGTACCGAGGCGATCACCAGGTCGGACTCGCCACGCTCTCCACCGACACCCTGGTCGAGGGGCTGCGGACCGACGAGCTGGTGACACTCGATCTGCCGCAGCGGGGCAGTTCGGCGCGGCGGTCGACGGTGCGGACCGAAGCACTCTACTCCAAGTCTCTCCGACTGCTGCGCTGGGAGACCAATCTCCTCACCGACGATGGGAGGAGCGTGGTCCAGGGGGTGCTGGGCGAGGACGGAATCATCACTCTCTACAATGGTCTTGGCGCGGCGGTGGAGACGCTGACCGTCTCCCCTCCTCCAGAGCCGTTGATCCTGCCCGGCGCGGTACCGTTTCTCCTCGCCAACGCGGACAACCGCAAGATCGGCCGGATCCTGACACCAACCGTGTTCGATCCGGCCACAACCGAGATTTCCTCCACCCGCTTCCGGGTCGGCGGCCGAGTCTATTTTCATCGTGCCGGACAGCGCGGAGTACGATTCGACGACGAGACGGTGGATCCCGGTTCACGCAGACACGACGACGGCATGGAGGCTCGATGGCCTGGAAGGCGGGTTGCCGTCCCGGCGCTGGGTGGACGCCCACGGCGTCACGGTCCGCATCGAGCGACCCATCGGACTCATGGTGGAGCAATCGGCGTTTGAAGTCGTGAACACCAATTACCGCGCCGATCGGGGGATTCCCGGGTGGGACACAACCGGCGCCGTGAGATTCGATGACATGGTGCCCTCTGGTGTGGGCAATCGAACCGAGCGCATGCGCATTGTGCTCGATGGGGCTGACCTGACCGGGTTCGCTCCGGGCGTGGATGGCGGCACTCAGCAGCGGGAAGCGGACACGATCACGGTCATTAAGGCCGACACGACGAAGGGTGGAGGTCAGGCTGTCGATTCGGCCGCCCTGGTTCCGTGGCTTCGTGCTACGCCGCTAACCCGTTCCGACGATCCCCGAGTACAGCGGCGCGCGGCGGATATCGTCCGCGATGCATCGAGCGCGCCGCGAAAGGCGCGATTGTTGGGCCAGTGGGTGAGTCGTGCCGTACGAGACGAGCGTCGCCCCGGCTCTCAGAGCGCAGTGCGGACCCTGGCCCGGCGGGCCGGTACCCGCAACGACCGGCTCACCCTCCTGGTCGCCATGTTACGGGCCCAAGGTGTTCCGGCCCGGCTGGCGGCCGGTCTGCGGGAAGAGGCGGGCCGGTTCTACCCGGAGGGCTGGGTGGAATTCTTCGACCGAGACTGGATTCCGGTGGACCCCGGGAACGGCACGGTGCCTGCCGACGCTTCTCGGCTCCGACTGCTGATCGAGCACCCCGCCCGAGACCTCGACCTCATGCTCCTGGCAGGGCGAGCCGAGTTGACCGTTCTCGATACGACTGCCGCGCAACCTTGAACCCGACTTCCGGCGGATGATTCGACTCACCCACCTCACCAAGCGCTTTGGCTCGTTCACCGCGGTGGACGACGTGAATCTCGAGGTGTCTCGCGGGGAGCTGTTCGGCTTCCTCGGCCCCAACGGCGCCGGGAAGACCACCACCATGCGGATGATCGCCGGGATCCTGCAGCCGACCGAAGGGAAAATCGAGATCGGCGGCGACGACCTCGCCGAGCATCCGATCAAGGCCAAGCATCGGCTGGGATTCATTCCCGACCGTCCCTACGTCTATGAGAAGCTCACCGGCGCCGAGTTTCTCCGCTTCGTCGCGGCGTTGTACGGGCAGAGCGGCGACAGCATCGAGCGTCGGATGGACGAGTTACTCGGGCTGTTCGAGCTGTCCGACTGGAAGGATGAGCTGGTCGAATCCTACAGCCACGGCATGCGGCAGAAACTGATCATCTCGAGCGCCCTGCTGCATCGCCCTGAAGCCATCGTGGTGGACGAGCCGATGGTGGGCCTCGATCCCAAGGGCGCCCGTTTCCTCAAGGATCTCTTCCGGGCCTTCGTGGCCCGGGGCGGCACCGTGCTGATGAGCACCCACACGCTGGAGGTCGCCGAGGCGATGTGCGACCGGATCGGGATCATCCAGCAGGGCAAGATCGTCGCCTGCGGAACCATGGCAGAATTGCGGCAGCAGACCGCTTCGGGAGACATGAGCCTCGAGGAACTGTTCCTTAAGCTCACCGGCGGCATCCACGAACGGGAGCTGGATGTCATCCTCGACCAGTAAGGTCGCCGTGGTAGCTCGGGAGCAGCCCACGCTTCGGACCGTGCTGCGCCCGAAATGGCAGTCCACCTTCGCGCGGCTCAGGGAACAGAAATCCGAGGGAACCGGAAAGGTAGTCCTGCTGGTCCTCCTGGGACTGGGTTTCTGGAGCGCCGTGTTCGGAGTCTTCTACCGGGTGCTCCGCTACATCCACTCGGAGCAGGAAATCGGGACCATCCTCGCCGCCAAGCTGCTGGGGGTGACCCTTCTCTCCTTCGCGTCGCTGCTGCTGCTGTCGAATCTGATCACCGCGCTGTCGAGCTATTTCCTGGCCCGGGACCTCGACATGCTGGTGGCTGCGCCGGTGGATTGGCTGCGGTTGTACCTCGCCAAGCTGGGGGAGACCCTGGTGCACTCCTCCTGGATGGTGGTCCTCATGGCGGTGCCGATCTTCACCGCCTACGGAATCGTCTACCGGGGAGGACCGCTCTTTCCGCTGGTGGTGCTCGTGGCACTGGTGCCCTACTTCGTGCTGCCTTGTGTGGTGGGCACCGCGGTGACTCTGATCCTGGTCAACGTTTTCCCGGCCCGGCGCGCGCGGGATCTTCTGAGTCTCGTCGCGATCGGCGCCGTAGGAGGCCTCACGCTGCTGCTCCGCCTGGTCCGCCCTGAGCAGCTGGCCCGTCCGGAGGGCATGAACAACCTGCTCGACTATCTGGGCGCGCTGCGCACACCGACCAGTCCGTTCCTTCCCAGCGAGTGGGCCACCGCGACCATTATGAACTGGCTCACCCGGGTGGCCGATCCGCTCCCGGTGGTCCTGCTTGTGGACTACCGCACCGGCGTTCGTGGTGCTGGGCGCCATCCTGCACTGGAAGCTGTACGCCCACGGTTTCTCCAAGGCCCAGGAGAGTCCGGAGCGCTTCGTCCGCGGACGGCGGTGGCCCAGCGTGTTGTACACCGATCGCCGGAGCGATGCCGCCGGCACGCCGGGAGTTCATCCTCAAGGACGTGAGGGTCTTCTTCCGAGATCCGACCCAGTGGAGTCAGCTGATCCTGCTGGGAGTGCTGCTGGTCGTGTACATCTTCAATATCAAATCGCTGCCGCTGTTCTCCGGCGAGCGAGTGCCGTTTTTCCTGGTGAGCCTGGTGGTCTTTCTCAACCTCGGCCTCGCCGGATTCGTGCTCGCGGCGGTCGCGGCCCGATTCGTATTTCCCGCGGTCTCCCTGGAAGGGAAGCAGATGTGGCTGCTGCGCTCCAGCCCGCTCGATCTCTCCGCGCTGCTGTGGAGCAAGTACTGGACGGGTACTGTGCCGCTTCTCGTCCTCGCCATCGCGATCACGTTCACCACCAATTTGCTGCTCCAGGCTTCGCCCTTCATGATGATGGTGAGTCTGGGGACCATGGTGCTGCTCACTCTCGCCATCAGCTCGCTCGCGCTGGGGCTCGGCGCGCTCTACCCCAAGTTCGATACCGAGAATGCGGCGCAGATTCCCACCGGATTCGGCGGGCTGGTGTTCATGATGTCCGCCATCGTCCTGCTGGGTGTCGTGATCGTGATCGAGGCGGTGCCGGTGATGTCCTACCTGCGCGCACAGCTCGCCGGAGAACCGGTCACCGTGACACCCGGCGATGGTGGGAGCCCTGGCGATCGGTAGCGGTCATCTGCATCGTCACCACGCTGGTCCCGCTCAGGGTCGGCCTGCGGCGGATGGAACGAATGGAGTTCTGACTCCTGACAGTCGCCCTGCGGTTCTCTCTCGCCGTGGGACTCGTCCTGCAGCCCGCTTCCGCGCAGGCTCAGCAGTATTCGCCACTGCATGTTCACGAAGGGTTCTGGTTCAGCGTGTCTGGAGCGTACGCCCAGGCTTATCGCACCTGCGACCAGTGCAGCATCCCGATCAATACCTGGGGCCCTTCCCTCACACTGGCCGCCGGAGGGACCGTCAACCAGAAGCTGCTTGTGGGCGCCGAGTTCGGCCCTTGGTACCGGGACGCCGAGGGCATCAAGACCCTGATCGGAAACGGGTCGATCACGGCAAGCTGGTTCGCTCTATCGCAAGGGATTGTTCTTGAAGGGTGGCGTCGGGTTCTCGATCTACCAGTACCGGCAAAGTGGAACCACCCTCAAGGGCGCGGGCCCCGGGCTCGCCGCTGCGGTGGGCTACGACTTCATGGTGGGCAGACGAACCGCTCTCGCACCCATGGTCGGTGCGTGGTGGGGGGCCCCGGGTGACTTCGGGAGCCGGTGGTGTAGGGCCCGCGAGCGGGCTCAACTACACGGTGCTCGAGCTCGGGCTCTCGCTCACTTTCTACTGACCGCCAGCAATCCTTCAGAAGGCACCCCTCCTTGACTGGTGCTTGACCCTCCCCCGGCATGGTTCGGCCGCCTCGCTGTCCCGCGGCCCGGATGGCAGGCCTCCGTATACCAGTGGCCGTCAGGGAGGACAGACCATGCGTATCACGTTTCTCGCGCTGGCTGCGCTTGCGCCAGCGCCACGGGGGTCAGGGCCCAGGACCAGGGCCAGGCCGTCGAGGAACATCGGGTGCATCAAGGGTTCTGGATCGGAGGCGGCCTGGGCTACGGCTCGGTGGATCAGAGTTGCGACGGTTGCGGCAATTCAGCCTCCGAGGGCGGACTCAGCGGCCTGCTCCGACTGGGCGGAACCCTGAGTGAACAGGTGCTGCTCGGCGTCGAATCGAATGGCTGGGTCAAGAGCACGGGAGGTGTCGACAATACCGTCGGGAATCTCTCCGCGGCGATCTACGTCTATCCCAGCCGGAAGACCGGGATGTTTCTCAAGGGAGGGGTCGGTGTCGCGGGATACGAGGCCACCGCCGGCAGTGACAAGCTGGAGGGCTACGGTCTGGGTCTCATGGGCGGGGCGGGATACGACATCCCGATCGGACGCCACACCGCCATTACCCCGATGGCGACAGTCACCTACGGTGATCTCGGGGACTTGAGCCTGAATGGCCAAGCCTTCCCGATCAAAGCCAAGCAGACCCTGCTTCAGTTCGCGGTCAGCATCACGGGATATTGAGGCGCCACCACTCCCGCTCTCGCCGTCCCGGGCGGCGAGCGGGACGGGTGTCATCGGCTCGATCGAAGGAAAGGGTTTCGAACGCAGTGTTGCCGATGCGTTGCCGGAGTCAATTACTATTGGCTTCGAGGCTTTCCGAGATCTTAGCTTCCATTGACCCCGGAGTTCATATGCGGTCCCTGCCCCGAAGTGTGGTCCTCATGCTCCTCCTCACGCTGGCGTTCAGCAGCATCACCCACGCCCAGGAGGAGGAGACTCGCCACAAGGGATTCTGGTTCGGCTTCGGAGGCGGCTGGGGCTCGCAGGACGGGAGCTGTGACGGCTGCGGTTCGAGCGATCGGGAAGGCGCCTTCGCCGGCTACTTCAAGCTGGGTGGGACCTTGAGGCCTGACCTCCTGCTCGGTGTTGAAGGAGACAGCTGGTTCAAGCACGACGGCGACATCGATACCGATGAGGCGCTCGGCAATCTGTCGGTGGCGCTCTACTACTATCCGAAGGGAGACGGGTTCTTCGTCAGGGGAGGCGTCGGTGCAGCCGGACTTCGGACGTCAGGCCCACTCCCAACAGTGGAGGGATACGGTGTCGGACTCACGATCGGCGTGGGCTATGACTTCCCGGTCGCGGCAACGCTTTCCCTGACGCCGGTGATCAACTTCAACTACGGCAACCTGGGGGAGCTGACCGCCGATGGCGCGCAGACCGCGTCGGGGGCCAGCTTCAACGTTATTCAGCTCGGCTTGGGCATCACGGTGCACTAACAGTGCTGGGAGGAAGGGGATCCTCGGCCCGGCCCGCGGCCGGGGGTCCCCCCCTAAAGAAGTTCGTTCAGATTCGGGCGGGCGTGGTAACCAGGAACGCGCGAAACGAATCATTGGGGCACCACTTCCCGCTGCACGCTCCGGCCCAGCTCCGTCTGGGGCCCCCCCCCAAAAAAGAACATCGTTCCGATTCGAGCGAACGTGGTAACCAGGAAACCGGGGGACACATTCTGGCGCCGCATCCCGCTGGCGAGGTTTTCAGCACCTGCTATCGTACCGGTTCGGACCCCAAAATCGCTGCGTAGTCCTCCCGGTCGATATTGCCGCCGGAAAGCACCAACCCCACTCGCTTCCCCTTCATGGCCTGCCGCTCCTGCATGAGAGCGGCCAGGCCTGCCGCGCCGGCGCCTTCCGCCACGTTGTGCGTGTCACTGAAATACCAGCGCATCGCGTCCTGAATCTCCTGTTCCGACACCGTGACGACCCGTTCGGCGCCCGCGAGAATGATCGCCAGCGCGTCGGGGTGCGATACTCGACAGGCGATCCCGTCCGCCATGGTGTGCGATGTCTCGGTGCTCACCGGGGTCCGCCTCGCGAACGAGAGCGCATACGCCGGCGCCTGCTCGGCCACGACGCCCACAATCTTCGTTGCGAGTCCCAGCGCGTCACGTACGGCTATCACGCCGCAGATGCCGGACCCAATCCCGATCGGCACATACACCGTATCGAGATCGGAGACGGCGTTGAACAATTCCAGAGCATAGGTCGCTACTCCGCGGACCAGCAGGGGATCCCAGGCCGGCACAAGGTGAAGCCCCATCCGTTCGGCAAGCAGAGTCGAGTGCTCCCGCGCCGCTTGGAAATCATCACCGTGCTCGATCAGGGTGACGCCAAGGGCGCGCATCGCGGCGTTCTTCTCCCGGCTGTTGCCGTGGGGAACGACGATCGTGGCGACCAGGCCAGCCCGACGGGCGGCGAAGCCCACGCTCTGGCCGTGATTACCCCGAGTCGCCCCGATCACGCCCCGGACCTCGGGGGCAGTCCTGCGCAGGTGTTCGAGATACACCAGCCCGCCCCGCACCTTAAAGGCGCCGGTCGGAAGGTGATTCTCGTGTTTGACCCACACCTCGGCGCCAACCCGCTCGGAGAGGAGCGGCCAGCAGATCTGCGGAGTCGGCGCGAGGGTCGCGTGAACCAGCCGCGCGGCCGACTCGAGGTCGGTTCGGGTGAGTCCGCTTGTGGAGAGGGTCATGAGGACGCAATCTAGTTCCGCCCTCTCACCCGCAGGAGGTCCCATGCGCGCGCCGATCCTGGTCGTCTCCCTCTACGGACTAGGGGCTCTCGCCTGCTCCCCTCGTCCTGCGGCGGACCGACTCACGACTGGACGCTGGGTGGACCTGAGCTGGGATTTCTCCAGCGAGACCATCTACTGGCCCACTGCGAAGCCATTCTCGCTGGAAGTGGTCTCCGCCGAAGTGACTCCCGGAGGCTACTACTACGCCGCGAACAACTTTTCCGCGGCAGAGCATGGAGGGACCCACCTCGATGCTCCGATCCACTTTGCGGAAGGACACCATACGACCGACCAGATCCCGCTGGATCAGCTGGTCGGCCCCGCGGTGGTGATCGACGTGTCGGCCAAGGCGGCAGCGTCGCCGGATTACCGGTTTGAGCCGGCGGATATCACCGGATGGGAGAAGGAGCACGGACAGATTCCGGCTGGAACCATCGTGCTGGTGCGGACCGGATGGGGATCCCGCTGGCCGGACCGGCTCAAGTATCTGGGTACCAGCAAGACTGGCCCTGAGGCTGTTCCCGAGCTGCATTTCCCGGGGATCGATTCGGAGGCGGCACGACTCTTTGTGGAACGCAAGGTAGATGCGGTTGGAATCGACACGCCGAGTATTGACTACGGGCAGTCGAAGACCTTCGACACTCACCAGATTCTCTTCGCCGCGAACATTCCCGGCTTCGAGAATGTCGCGCACCTGGATCAGGTGCCGGTCACCGGAGCCTTCGTCATCGCGCTGCCGATGAAGATCAAGGGCGGAAGCGGCGGACCACTCAGGATCGTCGCGGTACTGGCGGGTCCCTGAGATACATCCCGGCTCGCACGATCTCCATCATGTTTTCGGGGTGGGTGAGACGATCAAAGCCGAATTTCTGGTAGAGGCCATGGGCCGTGCGGGTAGCGAGCAGCCAGCGCCGGAAGCCTTGCAGCTCCGGGTGGCCCAGGATCACCTCCATGAGCCATTTGGACAGTCCCCTGCCCTGGTACTCCTCCAGCACGAACACATCGGCGAGGTACCCGAACGTCGCCTTATCGCTGATCACCCGGGCGAATCCGACCTGTTTCGCGCCGTGGTAGATCCCGAAGCAAAGGGAATTGGCGATGGAGCGCGCGATGAGGTCGCGGGGGATCCCTTCCGCCCAGTAGGAGCGCGACAGGTAGCCGTGGATCACATCCAGATCGAGGCGGCCTGGGTCGGTCGAGATGGTGTAGTCGTCTCGCTGCGATTCCATCGTTCGATGCCCTCCTCCGAAGGAGTCCAAGTATCCGCTACCCTTCGCAGCCTGATGGATAAGCTTGGAAGTGGTCAGCTGGGAGGGCACCCGGTTCGGCGTGATTCAAGCGGATAATGCGATGCTGCAGGGCACGCCGAAACTGAACCTGCCATCGCGAGCAATCACTCGGCGGAGGAAGTGAGGGAGAATGCCATCATCTCATTCAGCGAAGAACAAGGCCGAACCTGCAAGGGAACGCCTCCGAGCCTATTTCGCCGCCTTGCCACCCCCTGCCCGCCGACACCTCCGAAAACTCCGCGATGCGATCCGGTCCGCGGCTCCGAGCGCCGAGGATGCATTCAGCTACGGAATCCCCGCGTTCCGGCTCAATGGCCGGGCGCTAGTGTGGTATGCCGGCTGGAAAATCCACTGCAGTCTCTATCCCATCCCCAAAGCGGTGCGACGTGAGGCCGTGCTCAAGGGGTTCAAGACCTCCAAAGGCAGCCCTCCAGTTTCCCCTGACGGAGCCGCTGCCGGTGGGTCTGGTGAAGCGGTTCGTCAAGGCCCGGGTCGCGGAGGTTCGGATGAGTTGATAGAAGCCGGGCCAGCCGCCCGCAGGTTCCTGGTAGTTACAGAGCTGAACGACTCGTCCCGCGTGGTGCTGCGACAGAGCGAAGCGTCGAGCGGGCCCTAGCCAGTCCCGAAGGAGGATTGATGAGGATCTCCTCGCCATTCACCCGGATACGACGGTCACAGCACCGCGCTGGTCGCGGCAGCGATCGGCGCGGTCGCAGTTGGCGCCTTCGCGATTGGCGCACTGGCCATTCGACGGCTCGCAATCAGGAGAGTCTCGATCGGGGATGCACATCGGGATCCCTCACGATCCAGGATCTGACCGTGACCCGGCTCCACGCCACCCACCTGACGGTAAGCGGTTCGCTGACGCTACCCACGACTCACCCCGAGGGCAGCCCCGCCCGGAATGAAAGCCAGTGAGCATTAGATCGCTTGGATGCTGTTAAACGGAGGATACCATGTCGCGAGAGTCGCGAACCCTCTTGCATCGGCGGCTTTGAACTCGGTCGTTACTCCCAAGGTCGCGGTGGAGTACGCACTCGCTCGTAGGCCGCCCTCGGGACCACGCTCCTCGCCATCGTTCTCGCCCTGGGCGGGTGATCCTGAGAGTGGCCGAGGGTTCGGGATCGGTCGGGTAGTCACGGAGCAGCGGACCACGATTATCTGGCAGCCCGCGGAGGTAAGCCTGTGTCGCACTTGGCGAATCGATCACAGTGGAGAGGCGGAAAAGGTGGGGATGACCATGCCTCCGACCAAGCTGCTCATTTTCGGCAACCCGAAGGCAGGCACGCCGGTAATGCTGGCCGCACCCAGCAGCGCGATTGACCTTCCGCTCAAGATTCTGATCTGGGAAGATGCTCGAGCCCAAGTCTGGGTTTCCTACAACAGCCCCCGGTACCTGCAAGAGCGGCATCGCCTGCCACCGGACCTGGTGCAGAACATCGCGGTCGTGGAAATGCTCGCGGCGACGGCTGTGGAGTAACAACGGTCGCGCATAACCCGACAACCGCTTCGATGGTTTCAAGTTGGGGAACCGGCCTGTCACAAGGTGGATCGGTCATTGGTTCCTGAGGATGAACCCTCCCCAGCCGTTCAGCGCTTGGGGCGACCGCATCCCAAGGAGATTGCACTATGCCTACCCGCTGGCTTCCCCGAATGCTACTCGTCCTGGCCCCGACGATCGCGCTGGGTTGTCACTCCCAGGATCTGACGCAGCCCGCCACCCTTGGCAGCGACCAGGCGCCGGTCCTGACCTCCGACCTCGGCTCCAATGTCCTTGACCTTCCCCCGTTCCCCGATCCCTCTGCATTCGTGCCCGTGGTGGACAACCCGCTTTTCCCGCTGCCGCTGGGCCGCCGTCTCATCTCCCGCGGCACCGAAGACGGCGAGCCGGAAACGGTCATCACCGACGTGACGGTCGGTCACAAGACGATTCTCGGTGTCAATGTAGTGGTGGTACTCGATCGGGTCTTCCTGAGCGGCGAGCTCAAGGAGAAGACCTTCGATTGGTACGCGCAAGACAAGGCGGGCAATGTTTGGTATCTCGGCGAGGACACCAAGGAGTACGAGAATGGCAAAGTCGTGAGTACCGCGGGGTCGTTCGAGGCGGGTAAAAACGGGGCCAGTGCCGGCATCATCATGCGGGCCCATCCCAAGCAGGGTCAGACCACACCTCAGGAGTTTGCCCCCGGCATCGCCGAGGATAAGGCCCGGGTGCTCGATTTGAACGCGACCGTCACTGTGCCGCTCGGAACTTTCAACCACTGCCTCAAGACCGCCGAGTTCACACCGCTCGAGCCGGACGGGCTGGAGAACAAGTTCTACTGCCCGGGCATCGGCATAGTCCAGGAGCGCGACGTCAGCGGTGGTACCGTCAACACCGGACTGGCGCGGATCATCGATCATTGAGGCGGGGCTGCGGATGGGGGCGGAGCGCGGGCGGCGTGGTGGAGGACTCCGCCCGCCATCCACCCCGCCTTATCAATGAGCCCTCCTTCATCGCGTAGTTCCAGTACCCACCGCGTTTCCCCGATCCCGGGCTTATTAGAGCCGCCTTCTACGTTGGCCACGCCGCCGGCATTCCGCCGAGTCGGCGCTACCCCAACGATGGAGGTCGGCCATGTCCCGCGTCCCTCAAACGGCCGTGCTGCTGGTGGCAATCTCTGCTGCGGCCTGTGACGACCGTGAATCCCAACCCACCGCTCCAGCGGAGCCCCCGGTGGCGGCAGCCGCCGATGTCTCGAGTGAAACCCGTGAATTGGAGGGGCTGGCCCGACGGGTGGCCCTGGCCCTGCGCAATCCCGGGTTCAGGGCGGAAGTGAAGTCCCGGATCGACCATTCCCCTTACCCCGAAGGGAAAATCCAGCTCCAGCGGTTCCTCGCCGAGAAGAGCCGCGCGGCGCTGCGAACCGTGGCACGGGAGAATGGCGAGAGGGAGCAGGTCACCGACTCGGTGGCGCGGGCCACCCGCCAGCTCGAGGTGTACCTGCCGGTGCCGGATCATCGCCGCCGCTGGAACGGCGACACTCATCTGCTGGTCGCTACCCAGGCCAGGGATGGCGAGATCCCGGTTGCCTTCGACCTGAACGGCGGGCGCCATTTTCTGGATCCCAGGAAACCGCCGCTCACCCCTGTCCTCGCCGTTGTCCCGGTGGAGACCGATTTCGACCACCCACCCGGGCCAGCAGGGGCGACCTGCGTTCCGCCCACCTGCGGCAGCGGAGGGGGAGGCGGATCGGTGCAAGCGCCGCCGGGATTGTACATGAGTCAGGCGTGGATACCGGGCGATTTTGAGGGTTGGTTGAAGGGAGATCCCGAATATGAGATCCATGTCATGGGCCAGCTGGGTACCTCCGACTCGCTCACCGATTACCAGTGCGCGGGTGAACACGCCGGGGGGCCCTACACCTACGACCAGAATGGCACCTTGTGGGCCGGGAGCGTCCTCCTGTTCAACCAATCGCAGATCAACAGCTACAAGGCCGCGCATCCGGGCGGAGCCTTGAGGATCGTGGCCTTGGAGGACGACGACACCGCGTGCCAGATCAAGGTAGACCAGGGGCGCTGGAACACCATGATCGCCGGGTTCTACACGGCCTATCAGGATTTCACCGGCGCCATCGACAGCGGCACGGTGAACAAGAAGATCAAGGCCGCGAAGAGCCTCTACAACTTGCTCGCCGCGATTGCCAGCTGGATCAAGAGCAATGATGACCTGATCGGCAATGCCATTGAGGACAAGGTTGCTCTTCAATCCCAGGCGCCGTACAACTGGGTGCTCAAGGACGGCAGCAGCACCAAGGGTTGGCTGCTTCTGCAGATGAAGTAAAGACCCGAGAAGGCCAGCCGGGCCGCCGGCTGGCCTCAGGCCCGCATCCCGACCGGAAGGAGCCGCGAAATGCGCACCACAGGAATCCTCGTTCTGATTCTCGGCCTCGCCTCGGCCACGGCCCAGGCCCAGAATTCCGTGGATCGGCCCTGGCAACTCCGGCTCGGCGCGGGGTGGCAGAACTTCAATGGTGCGGCGGAAGACACCTCGAGCAGCCTCGACATCGAGATCCGGCCCGGCAACAGCATCGGGTTCGAGCTTGGTCTGGCACGACGGTGGGATGTCTGGGAGGGCCGAATCGATCTGGGATATGCCAGCGGAAAGTTCGTGGGTGAGAGCGACAACGCAGTGCTCACCGACAAGACGACACGCAGCTTCCGCTTGCGCGCCGCCGTGATCATCGCTCGCCAGATCGTGAGCTTTCAGGGAGGCCGGCTGCAGCTCGAAGCCGGTCCGACCGTTGACTATTGGGACACCCAGACCGTCAGCGAGCGAGGCAGCCTGGGCGCTCGAGTGGGATTGAGCCTCCTGATGCCGTTAGGCGGGATGATTCTGGAGAACAACGTGGGCTTCGGGGTATCGGCCAGCCCCTTCAATGAGAGCGATGTCCCGGCCGGTGCCCGGACCAAGACGCTCACCACTTTCACAATCGGCGCGGGGCTGCGGTTTCCGCTCTGAGTCAGGCCGCTACTGCAGCTCCACAGGACTCGCAGAACCGTCCGTCAGGGTGGAGTGCCGCGCCGCAGCTGGCGCACCGGCCGGCTCCGCCCAACCGGTCCCCGCAGTTCGAGCAGTAGATCGCGTCGGCTTCGGGTCGAGGGCCGCACCGGGGACAGACCACGGATTCCGTCCCCCGAATGACCCGGAGGCGCGCTTCGACCATCGCCTCGATCTGATCGGGAGCGACGTCCGCGGCTTGGGTTTCCTGCTCGGTCCTGAGCAACGCCAGCGCCTGCTCCGAATACTTGGCCTTGAGCGCCGCGTAATCCTCGTCGGAAAGCTTGCCTGTCGCGCGGTCGAACTCGATTTCCCTCAGGGCCGCCAGCGCGATTCCCTTAGGGGTTTCCTCCGGGTCCTCCGGTTCGACCGCGGGTCGCACCGCCGCCGCGTTACGAAGGAGCGGATCGAGCACGACCGCGAGGACCGCGAGTCCGACCAGGATCGCGGCGATGACTTCGAGAGTCATTCGCGCTCCAGCTCGGCCAGCTCGCGGTTGAGGCGGGCGAGTTCGTCCGGTGTAGCGTCGGAGATCAGGGGAGTGGCGGCGGTCTCCCGGCGAGCCGGTGCAAGCAGCATGCGGCGGCGCAGGACCACCGTGAGGATCACCCCGCCGATCAGGAGCAGGCTGCCGGGAACCAGGTAGCCTGCCAGGTTGAAGCCTTCCGGCTTGGGCGCCATAAGGACCTGCTCCCCATACTTCGCCACGAACGCGGCGACGATCTGCTCTCCGTTCTTACCCTGATCCTGCAGCGCCAGCACTTCGCGGTGCATGCGGGGCGAGGTGCTGCAGGTGAAGTCGGTGGTGCGGCAGGTGTACACATCGAGATTGCAGCCGCAGGTGCAGCGGATCCGGTGCTCGACGGCCTGAAGGAAGGCGTCGTTGTCCCGCGCGGTGGCCGGAGTCCTGGGCGCGCCGGCCGCGGCAGGATCCCGAAGCGCGCCAACGTCTCCCTGCCCTCCCTGCGGCTGCTGCTGAGAATGGACCGCTGCGCTCGGAAGTCGCCAGGGAACCGACCGCCACGGAAAGCCCCGCGAGAAAGCCGCGCCGGCTCACTACGCTCATTGAGTACCCGCGGTCGTGAGTTGCACGCCGTACCCCGCTTGCGCCCGGCGCGGCGTACCCTGAGCGGTGGGACCGCCCGGCCACATGGTGATCAATCCTCCCGCCACCAGAACCATCCCCCCCAGCCAGACCCAGAGCAC
This sequence comes from uncultured Gemmatimonadales bacterium, assembly GCA_963788625.1. Taxonomy (GTDB): domain Bacteria; phylum Gemmatimonadota; class Gemmatimonadetes; order Gemmatimonadales; family GWC2-71-9; genus DATBGE01. The sequence goes on from CAWBHB010000003.1 coordinate 185,631, forward strand.
CAGTGGATTGATGGTGAAGCGGTACACCGCCTCCTCGCTCCCCTGCACCGATCCGGCGTACACGATGTACAGGTCTTCCTGGAGATTGCTCCGGATGGCGACTTCGGTGGAAGGCTCGAATGTGGGGCGGCCGAAGCTGTCCACGTGCTGCCGCTTCTCCGAGCTCAGGATCCCCACCGCCTTGCCGTCCTTCTTCACCTCGACGGACGCCGCGGTAACCACCCGGTTGAGCGATTCGTACTGGGAGACGCCCACGTGGGTGAAGTCATACCGGTGGCCGAACGGACTCATCATGGTGACCGAGTCGCCGGGCTTGAGGGTCGCCTCCATGTCGCGCTTGAAGGCCATGCCGGTGAAGGCCACGAAGTAGATCAGGATGCCGGCGTGCACCAGGTATCCGCCGTAGCGCCTCCGGTTCCGCGCAACCAGCTGGGCCAGCGCGCGCGGATAGCTCTCGTTGTACATGCGGTGCCGGGCGCGGGTGCCTCGGGTGAACTCCTGGGTCAGCGTCCCCGCGACGAATCCACCCAGGGCAAGCGCCATGATGGAGTAGGGGTGCCGCATGCCGGCGGCGAGGGTAATCCCCAAGACCAGGACTCCGGTGACGATCGGCCAGGTGAATTGGCGCTTGAGATTCGCGGTCGAAGCCTTGCGCCAGGCGATGAGCGGCCCGATTCCGGTGAGCGCCAGCAGCAACAGACCCATCGGCACGTTGACCTTGTTGAAGAAGGGCGGGCCCACCGTGATCTTGGTGCCCCGTACCGCTTCCGACAGGATGGGGAACAGGGTGCCCCACAGCACCGAGAAGGCAACGCCGACGAACAGCAGATTGTTGAACAGGAACGCCGCCTCCCGGCTCACCAGGGATTCCAGATTCACTTCCGCCTCCAGCCGGTCCCACCGGGTGTAGAGCAGAGTGAACGAGAGCACCGCCGCCGCCACCAGGAACACCAGGAAGAAGTAACCCACGTTCGACTGGGTGAAGCTGTGCACGCTGGCGATCACCCCGGACCGGGTGATGAAGGTGCCGAAGATGCTGAGCAGGAACGATCCGATGATCAGCATCATGTTCCAGCGCTTCAGCATCCCCCGCTTTTCCTGGATCATCACCGAGTGCAGAAAGGCCGACATCGTGAGCCAGGGGAGCAGGCTCGCGTTCTCGACCGGATCCCAGGCCCAGTAGCCGCCCCAGCCCAGCTCGACGTAGGCCCACCACATGCCGAGGGTGATGCCGATCGAGAGGAACAGCCAGCTCATCAGGGTCCACTTGCGGATCGCGTGGATCCAGCCGGTATCCAGCCGGTTGGACAGCAGGGCCGCGATGGCAAAGGCGAACGGGATGGCGATGCTGATGTAGCCGAGGTAGAGCATCGGGGGATGGATCACCATCCCGATGTTCTGCAGCTGGGGATTAAGTCCCTGTCCGTCCGAGGGGGTAAAGCCAAGGCGCTGGAACGGATTGGCGGCGAATACCATCACGGTGACGAAGAAGGTCACGACGCTCAGGGTGGTCGCCGCCACGTAAGGCATCATGGCGCGGTAGCGCGCCGAGGTGAGCCACTGCGCCAGGCTGGAGAAGAGGGAGAGTACGACCGCCCAGAACAGCAGCGAGCCCTTCTGGCCCGCCCACAAGGCCGAGACGATGAAGTAGGTCGGCAGGTTCCGGGAGGTGTAGGACGCCACGTACTCGATGTTGAAGTCGTGGTTGATCAATCCCTGCCACAGACAGATCGCCGCCACCACCAGCAGCCCGAATACGGCGTAGACCGAGCGGATCACCGCCTCGGCCAGGGCCGGCCGGCCTTGCCAGCGGCCCGAGAAGCCCACCACCGCACCCCAAGTCCCGACCAGGAGCGCGATCCAGAGGCAGAACTGACCGAGCAGTGTCATGCGGGAGACCTCGCTGTTTCCGCGGCCTTCTTGAAATCGGTGATCGAGCGGGCGTGATCGGCGTACTCCGCACGGCCGGCTTTCATCTCTGCATCATAATGACTGAGGAATCCGGAATACGCCTTGCTTCAGTGCTGCGTCATCTTTCCGGAATCGGGCCACCGTGCCAAGCACGATGTAGCCGAAGAGGTGACCCGGGGTGGTGGCGAGTATGGTATCTCCCAGAGCGGTCGCCCCGTCGATGTCGCCGGTATGGAGCTTGATCAGCGCGACATGATAGCGGGCATCGGCGTCGACGGTGTCGAGCATGGTGTACGCCGAGAGCGCCATGGGAGTGAAATTGGTCACCGTCGCCTCATCCCCGTTCTCGGCGGCGGTCATGATCCGGTTGTACAGCCGATCGAACCTCTCACGGGGAGACATGTTGCTGATGTCGGGTGGCGCCTCGCCACCAGCGGCGGCACCGCCGGCGAATGGAGCGCTCGCCGCAACCTCAGCCGCTGGGGCGGGAGCCCCTCGGGTGAGAAAAATCAGCAGCAGGGCGATGACGCCGGCCCCCAGGGCGCCGGTGAGCACCCATCGCACGCGCTCTCCGGTTCGGGAAGCCGGGCTCGACGCCGTCGCGCGGCCGCAGCTGGCACAAAACTGCACCCCTGCCCCGAGTGGCGCACCGCAGCCCGCGCAGTTGCGAGCGAGGAGACTCGCTCCGCAGCTGCCGCAGAACTTTCCCGAAGCGGGGGCGCCGCAGGCGGCACAGGTCGTGGGCGCAGACACCTTAGTTTGGCCGGTTGGCATCATCACGCATGGTTGAGGAAACTATGGGCCCCGTGGCCGTGGTGGGAGGTGCCAGACAAATGGACTGGACCGGTAATCGGTCGGCTCAGCAGATGCGGGGCAGTTGGTCACCAGGGAGCATGTCGACCACCCGGGTCCCGCCGAGAGCGGTCCGAAGCACCACGAACCCGGGATGATCAGCCCCCACCCGACCGATGATCCTGGCGTCCTTTCCAAGCGGGTGGCACGAAAGCTCAGCGAGGGCGGCTTCTGCCGAAGCGGCTGGGAGGATGGCGACAAATACTCCTTCGTTGGCCACGTAAAGCGGGTCCAGTCCCAGGATCTCGCACGCCGAGGCAACGGGACCAGGCACCGGAATGGAGTTTCCTCTTCGAGGACGATCCCCACGCCCGAAGCCACGGCGATCTCGTTCAGGCGCTCGCCAGCCCACCCCGGGTAGGATCGCGCAAGCTGTGAACCTCCCGGCCCAGGCGGTCGAGCAGCGAGCTCACCACGGGCCAGAGCACCGCCGAGTCACTCTCGATTTCGGCCTCGAACCCCAGGCTCTCTCGGACCGCCATGATCGCCATGCCGTGGCGGGCAATCGGCGCGCTCAGAATGACAACGTCGCCAGGTCGGGCGAGGTTGGGCCCCGGGCTGCAATCCGGCATTCGGCGCCCCAGTCCGCTGGTATTGATGTAGAGGCCATCGGCCTTACCCCGCTCCACCACCTTGGTGTCCGCCGTTACGATCGGGACGTCCGCTTCGCGGGCGGCCTTCCCCATCGCAGCGACGACGCGATCCAGCAGCTCGAATGGCAGGCCCTCCTCCAGTATGAAGCCAGCCGAGAGGCACACCGGGGCGGCGCCCATCATGGCCAGATCGTTGAGGGTGCCATGCACCGCCAGAGAGCCGATATTGCCACCGGGGAACTCAAGCGGGCTCACCACGAAGCTGTCGGTGGTGATCGCGATGGTGCTTTCGGTCAACCTGGAGCACCGCCGCGTCAGCCTGGGCGGCAGGACCGGATTGTCGAGATGAGGGAGGAAGCGCTCCCGCACCAGCTGCTGCGACATCTTGCCCCCGGACCCATGGCCCAGCTGAACCCGGTCCACGACACTGCCGGGTACCGGACAGTACCAGCCCACCGGTGAGCAGCGGCTACCGTCATGACTTGGCCTCCACGGCTCCAGCCTCGCGAAAGCGGCCGAAGTTGAAGTAGGCCGCGCAGGCGCCTTCGGAGGACACCATGGGAGCACCCAGGGGATGCTCCGGGGTACACCGGGTCCCAAAGGCCGGGCACTGATGGGGCCGAGCAGCCCCCGCAGCACATCACCGGCACGGCACTCGGTGGGCTCCTCCTGCCGGACATCCGTGAGTCCGAACCGGATCTCGGCATCGAAGTCCGCGAATTCAGGCCGCAGCCCAAGTCCGCTGCCGGGAATTTCCCCGATGCCGCGCCACTTCCGGTCCACCAGCTGGAACACCTCCTCGAATCAGTGCCTGGGCCGGCAAGGTTCCGTCCCGTTTCACCGCTCGCACGTACTGATTCTCTACCTCGTGTCGTCCTTCCTCCAGCTGCCGGACGGCCAGGTAAATCCCCTCCAGAATGTCGAGCGGCTCGAACCCAGTCACGATGATCGGAACCCGGTACCGTGCGGCAATCGGCTCATACTCGCTCCAGCCCATGACGGTGCAGACGTGGCCGGCCGCCAGAAAGGCCTGTACCCGATTATCGGGCGACGCGAGCAGCGCGGTCATCGCCGGTGGCACGGTCACATGGGAAACGAGGATGGAGAAGTTCCGCACTCCGAGCTGCCGTGCGCGCCAGATCGCCATCGCGTTGGCGGGCGCGGTGGTCTCGAACCCGACGGCGAAGAACACGACTTCGCGTTCCGGGTTCCGACGCGCCAGCTCCACCGCATCCAGCGGCGAATACACGATACGGACCTGGCCGCCCCGGGCCCGCACCTGCAGGAGGTCGCATTCCGAGCCGGGGACGCGGAGCATGTCCCGAAAGGAGCAGAATATGATCTCCGGCCGAGCGGCCAGGTTCAGGGCCCGGTCGATCTGTTCCAGTGGCGTCACGCAGACCGGGCAGCCGGGACCGTGGATCATCTCGACAGCACCCTGCAGGATCTCATTCGAGCCCCTGCTTGACGATGGTGTGAGTCTGGCCTCCGCATACTTCCATCAGCATCCATTGACGGGTCGCAGTGCTGCGGATTTGCCGGATCAGTCCCCGCGCCACGGCAGGATCGCGGTACTCGGCCAGGTATTTCATGAAGCTCTCTCTCCCAGACCGTCGAGACTCTCCTTCGCGAAGTCCGCCATCCAGGTCGAGCTCCTCCAACTGGCTCATTTCCCGCAGGACTTCGAAGCTGCGCCGTGCCTCGGCCTCATCCACCCGGCTGATGGCGAAGCCCACGTGCACCACAACGTAATCATCGGGCTTGACCTGATCGGCGACGTAGGCGAGGCACACTTCACGGCGTACCCCACCGAAGTCAACCACCCCCATACTGAGCCCCTGATCGTCCCGCATGCTCAGGATGCGGCCTGGGATGCCTAGACACATGGTGAGTTCAGTTCTGTCCGCGGGGTCCGATAGACTCTGCAGGACGGAGTGAGGTTTGGCCAGCCGGATGTTCCGCGAAGCTGGCTGCGGCCACGACGGCCTGCCCGTAACTGATCGCGCCGTCATTGGGTCCGAGCCGACGCGGAAGCAGCACCCTGAGACCACGGGCCTTCAATCGTCGCTCCACTGAGTCGCCCAGCCGGAGGTTCTGGAAGCTGCCGCCGCAGAGGACGACGGTCGCCAGGCCGGTCCGCTCCGCGACTTTGGCCACCACGGTTTCGGTCATCCAGGCGACGCTGGCATGGAAGTCTGCGGCGAGATCGGCCGGGTCATCGCCCCGGCGACAGCGGTGACCCAGCCGGGCAAGCAGCGGCAGCGGATCGATTACCCAGCCATCCTGACCGTCAGGATCAATGTCCATGGGGCATTCGGCTGCGATTCTGTTGCCGGCCAACGCCTCCAGCTCCATCGCAGCCTGGCCCTCGTAGTGAGCCACCTGGCGCACACCGAGGATCGCAGCGGCGGCGTCAAACAGGCGCCCCATGGAAGAGGCGAGCGGCGCGTTGAGACCCACCTCAAGCTGCCGTTCCGCGAGGGCCAGCTCCGCTGCAGGAATTCCCTCGAATGCGCTGGAGAGCGCCGGGCGGACTCCCCGATCCAGCGTGGAGTATCCGAGCGCCACGCGCCAGGGGCGCCGCGCCGCGAGATCGCCCCCTGGCAACGGAACGTACCGGAGGTGCGCCGCGCGGCGGTATCCCGTGAGATCAGCCACCAGGAACTCCGCTCCCCAGGTGTGCCCATCTGCTCCATAGCCCGCGCCGTCGAATGCGACACCGATCACCGGCCCCGTCTCACCGAACTCACCCAGCACCGCGGCAACGTGGGCGTGGTGGTGCTGCACCGCCACGCTGGGCAGGGCGAGATCACGGGCAAGACGGGTGGAGAGGTAACCCGGATGGAGGTCATGCGCGATCCGGACCGGCTCGATCCGGAATAGCCGTCGATATCCTTCCAGCGCGGAGTTGAAGTGCTCGACCGATTCGAGGGATTCCAGGTCTCCGATGTGGGGACTCATCCAGGCGGTGGGGCCGTGCGCGAGAGTGAAGGTGTTCTTGAGATGGGGTCCCACGGCCAGGAGCGGCACCGGACTCGCTACCGGCAGGGCCAACGGTAGCGGCGCGAAGCCTCTCGACCGCCGCAGCATGAGGGTCCGGGAGGCGCCGACCCGGAGCACCGAATCATCGGCCCTCCGGAGAATCTCGCGATCATGCATCAGGAATCCGTCCGAGATCGGGCCCAGTCTCCGGCGGGCCTCCTCGTTACCGATCGCGATCGGCTCCTCGGCCAGGTTGCCGCTGGTCATCACCAGAGCCCCCCCGAAATCGGCGACGAGAAGCTGATGCAGCGGGGTCGAGGGAAGCATGAGCCCGATCAGGTCGAGGCCCGGTGCCACGCCCGGCGCGAGGCCTCTGCTCGCTAGTGCCGGTACCAGAACGATGGGGCGTTCGCGGCTGGTGAGCAGTGGCGCTGCCGTCGGGCTGATCGTGGCGATGCCACGGGCGGCTTCCAGCGAGGCGACCATGACCGCAAAGGGCTTTTCCTCCCGCCCCTTCCGTCGGCGAAGCTCTGCCACCGCTTGGGGGTTGGTCGCATCGCAGGCGAGGTGATACCCCCCCAGCCCGCGCACCGCCACGATTCCGCCTTCCTGCAGGAGCTGGACTGCGCTCCGCAGGGCGGCTTCCGCGCCGTGCGCAGGGCTGGCACCCTCAAACCAGATCCGCGGGCCACACGCGGGGCAACTGTTGGTTTCCGAGTGATAGCGGCGGTTTTCCGGTGCGTGATACTCGGCAAGGCAGGCCGGACATTGGGTAAAGACCCGCATCGCCGTGCGCTCGCGGTCGTAAGGAAGTGATTCGATCACCGTGTAGCGCGGGCCGCAGTCGGTGCAGGTGATGAACGGATAGCGATAACGCCGGTCGCTGGGATCGCCCAACTCCCGCTCACAGCTGGCGCAAAGGGCAACATCAGGCGGCACCGGCTGCCGGCGGTCAGCCTCAAGCGCACTGGGCTCGATGCGGAAGGTCCGGGGCCCCGGACCTTTGAGCCAGCGCCGTTCGATCCGTTCGATCTGGGCCAGGGGAGGCGCTTCACTCCGGAGTTCGGCCATGAAGGCCTCGACTTCTTCCCCCACGCCGTGCACCGCGATCTCCACCTGGCCCGAAGCATTCCGGACCCACCCCCGCAGCGCGTGACGCAGCGCCAACCGGTGAACGAACGGGCGAAATCCGACGCCCTGCACCACACCGGTAACGTGGAGCAGGAGTCCCAGCGGCGCGCCCGGTTTGGTCAGACCGGTGTCGGCTGCCTGGCCTGATGCCTCAGGAAATCGTACCACTCGTCCATCCCCTCGCCGGTGCGGGCCGAAGTGCGGAAGAACCGAACGTCAGGATTCATCTGCCGTGCGTACCCCATCGCCTGGTCGAGATCGAACGGCACATACGGAAGAAGGTCCAGCTTGGTCATCACCACATAGCGTGACCGGCGGAACATGTTGGGGTACTTGAGCGGCTTATCCTCGCCCTCGGTCACCGAAAACAGCACGATCTTCGCCGTCTCACCGAGATCCCAACTGGCGGGACACACCAGATTGCCCACGTTCTCGATGAAGACCAGACGGGTGTCTTCCAGGTCGATCGCTTGAAGCGAAGTGAGAACCTGCCGGGCATCGAGGTGACAGGCGCCTCCGGTCACCACCGCCTGCACCAGTCGCGAGGTGCGGCGCGAGAGGCGGTCGGCGTCGTTCTGGGTCTGGACGTCACCGGTCACCACCGCGATCGGGAGCTCCCGGTCGAGCTGCTCCAGGGTCGCTTCGAGCAGCGTGGTTTTTCCCGAGCCAGGCGAGGAGACCAGGTTGAAGGCCGGCACGCCTGCCGCCAGGAGCGTCGCCCGCACCTCACCCGCGAGCTCGTTGTTCCGCGCCATCAGACTCTCCCGAACCTCAATTGTCCGGACGGCCATCGTCGATCTCCAGGTAGTCCAGGCGCAGAACGTCGCCGGGAACCTTGGTGAGCACCGCTCGCGCCCCCGCGAACGGCGGGTGAGTCAGCACCGCCGCGAGACAGAATTCGAGGCTCGACGGCTCCACCCCAGCGTCGTCCCCGACTGCGACTCCGACCGTGACCAGCCGGCCGGGATGACGCTCCAGTTCCTTCTCGACCATTCGGCCCACATCGAGGGCGAGGCTCATCTCATGCATAGGCCCGAGGAGCTCTGCTGCGGCATGAATGACCCCACTGACCCAGCTGTCGCAGCGCCAAATCAGTGAGTTCCTCGAGGCGCTGCTTCCACCGGTGGACTCAGATTGGTGGAGAACTCGACCTCCGCCGGCTCGACTCCGAGCGCCATCGCCACCTCCGGCAAAGTGCCGCGCAGTTCGGCCAAGGCCAGAATCTCCTTCAGATCGATCTGATGGGGCGAGAGCTTGTGACTCAGATATCGAGGCAATTGGTCGCGGGTCAGCAGGTGCACCGTGCCCGGCTCGACGCCGAGCCGGATTGCATCCAGCAGGAGAAGGCGCCGGGTATCTTCGATCAGTGGGAGGAGGTTCATTCCCCAAGTTCCGCCGTCCACCAAGTGGACACCTTCACATTCCCAGCCTTGCTGCAGCCGCGAAAGTACCGCCAAGCCTACCCCATCATCGCCCATGAGGGGGTTGCCCAGGCCGAGGACCAGGGTGGAGTCCGGATCAGCTGTCCTGGGTATCACCGGTATCCACGAACTTCTCGTCCGCTTTTACGAACCGGCCGCCGGTGATGATGGACGAGATCACCCCGGTGTGTTCGAGATTATCCGCCCGGATCGCGAGGTAGATGTGGATCGGGATGAACGTCAGGTAAAGCCAGGTCACGACATGGTGCACGAACCGGACTACCGGCGCTCCTCCCACCAGGATAGCGACCCAGTTGAACGCCCAGTAGAAGAAGCCGTTCGGATCGGACTGGCCATACAGGGTGAAGCCGGTCACTACCATGACCAGCGTCATCAGATAGATCGCGGTGTAGCTGAGCTGCTGAAGCGGATTGTGGCCGAGATAATGTGGGGCCCTTTCCGGATGCACCATGAGGTAGAACTTGACTTGCTTCCACATGTTCACCCAGTCGCGGCCCCGCAGCGGGAAAAGCGCCCGCAAGCGCTCGAATTTGTTCCCGGCGAACAGCCAATAGACCCGGACAATGCCGGTTGCGACCAGCGTCGCCGCCGCCGCGAAGTGCAGAAAACGCATCCATCCCATCAGGAAGGGGGCGGCGGCACTCCCTTCTTGGGTGACGAAGTAAGGTCGTCCGATAAAGAGCCCGGTCACGACCAGGGTCAGGATGCAGCCGGCGGCTATCCAGTGCATTGCACGGATCGGCCAGGCCCACAGGTAGACCCACCGATAGCGACCGCTCGGCGGCGGGACCTTTCGGGCCAGGCCGAATCCTCCGGTGGCGGGCGCCGCCGGATGGGTCGCCGGTTCGCTCATTGCACCTTCACCGAGGTGAGAAGGTTGCCGCGCGGATCCAGTACGTGGACTCCGCATGACATACACGGATCGAATGAATGGATGGTGCGCAAAATTTCGAGCGGCTGGTCGGGCCGGACCAGAGGATGGTTATCTACCAGCGACGCCTCATAGGGTCCCAACTGTCCCTTCCCATCGCGCGGAGAGCAGTTCCAAGTGCTGGGAACAACACACTGATACTTGGAAATCTTCCCGTCCTTGATCCGGACCCAGTGCCCCAGCGCCCCTCGTGGCGCATCCAGCCAACCGAATCCTTTCGATTCCGCCGGCCAGGTGGACGGCTCCCACTTTTCTCGGGAGAAAGTCTGGGTGTCGCCGCTCTTGATCCGGTCCACCAGTGCCGCGTACCAGCGATCCATCTGTCGAGCCAGGAGCACGGTCTCCATTCCGCGCGCAGCAGTCCTCCCGAGGGTCGAGAAGAGGGCGGCAGGACCGACCTGGAGGGTATCCAGCACTTGCTTGACCATTTCCCGTATCTCTTCATGGCCTGCGGCGTAGCCCACCAGCGCACGGGCCAAAGGTCCCACCTGCATCGGCCGGCCGTCATACCGGGGTGATTTCATCCAGGAATACTTCGGCAGGCCCTGCAGGTATTCCCAGGGCGGTTTCGGGCCGGTGTATTTGGCCTTGGTTTCTCCATCGTATGGGTGCAGGCCCTGCTCGTCGCCGCCCGGGTATTCATACCACGAGCTGTTGATGAATTCCTGAACCCGCTCCGGCTCAAAGGGATGGACCCGAGAGAGGTCCATATCCAGGACGATGCCGCGCGGGAAGTAGAGTTTGTCGAGGTCGCCGATGTCGGCCTCGGGGAATTCTCCATAACTCAGGAAATGGGGCACCCCGCCGCCGATGGCAGCCCAATCCTTATAGAAGCCCGCAATGGCGACCAGATCCGGCCAGTAGACCTGCTCCACGAAGCGGCGAGCCCGGGTGATCATGTCCCGGATGTCGGTCAGTCGCTCAGCATTGATGGTCGCGGTGTCGTTGAGGTTGATAGCCGATGCCATCCCACCCACCAGAAAGTTGGGATGGGGATTCTTGCCGCCGAAGATGGTGTGCACCCGAATTACGTCGCGCTGCCAGTCGAGCGCTTCCAGATAGTGGGCTACGGCGAGCAGGTTCACCTCGGGTGGAAGTTTGTAGGCGGGATGCCCCCAATAGCCGTTGGCGAAGATCCCCAGCTGCCCGCTCCCGACGAACTTCTTGAGGCGTTCCTGGATCTCGGCGAAATAGGTCGCGGAATTGTTGGGCCAGGGAGAGATCTTCTTCGCGATCCCGGCGGTGCCCTCGGGGTTTGCCTTGAGCGCGCTTACCACGTCCACCCAGTCGAGCGCGTGCAGGTGGTAGAAGTGGATCACGTGGTCGTGGATGAACTGCATCCCGTGAACCAGATTCCGGATGAGATTGGCATTGGCAGGAATCTTGATTCCCAGGGCATCCTCGACCGCACGGCACGAGGCCACCGCGTGCACCACGGTGCAGACGCCGCAAATGCGCTGGGTGAAAGCCCAGGCATCTCGGGGATCGCGGCCTTCCATGACCAGCTCGATTCCCCGGAATTGCGTCGAGGAGGCCCAGGACTTGGCGATCCGGCCATTATCGGCCTCCACCTCGATGCGCAGGTGGCCTTCGATCCGGGTGATGGGATCCACCACAACTTTGGTCACGGCCATGGGAAGAGCCTCCGGTCAGGCGTTCGAAGGTGGGGACCCGCCGGGCGGTGGCTCAACCACTGGCAGTTGGCGTTTCCGCTCCCGCGTCTGATGGATGCCGGTCGCGACGGCATGCGCCACGACACCGGCAGTGGCTCCTAGCGCGAGGGCCGCTCCCAGGATATCCACCCGCTGTTCCACCCCGAATCCTCCCACATCGGGCAGCCGCTCGTAGAACGGGCTCATCGTGTCCCAGAAATGGGGCTCAGTGCACCCGATGCACGGATGGCCGGCCCCGATTGGCCAGCTGGTGCGGGTGTTCCACTGAAAGATCGGACAGGGGGAGAAGGTCGCGGGTCCCTTGCACCCGACCTTGTATAGGCACCACCCCCGGCGCGCGGCGTCATCATCGAACACTTCGACGAACTGGCCAGCATCGAAGTTGGCCCGGCGGGGGCACTGGTCATGAATCCGCGCCCCATAGGCGAAGAGCGGCCGGCCCTCCGCATCCATGTCGGGCAGACGATTGAAGGTCAGGAAGTGGACTACCGTCGCGGTCACTACGTCACCGATCGGCGGGCACCCGGCGATGTTGATCACGGGCTTGTTCTTGATAATGTCCCGAACGCCGACTGCCCCAGTCGGATTGGGCCGCGCCGCCTGGACACTGCCCCAGTGGGCACAGGCCCCGACGGCCAGGATGGCGGCCGCGCCCTTTGCGGCTTCTTCGAGGATATCCTGGCAGGTTCGGCCGCCCACCACGGTGTAGATGCCCCCGTCTTTGGTAGGGATCGAGCCGGTTACGACGAGGAGATATTGCCCAAAGTTGGCCTTCATGGCCGCTTCCTTCGCGGATTCCACCGCATGCCCCGCCGCGGCCATGAGGGTATGACTGTAGTCCAGCGAGACCAGATCGAGGAGCAGGTTTCCTATCGTCGGCTCGGCTGTCCGAAGCACACTTTCTACGCAGCCGGTGCATTCCTGGAGCTGCAGCCAGATCACGCTGGGGCGTTTCACTTGTTGAAGCGCGGCCGCTACCTGCTTGCCCGCAACGGTGCCCAGCCCGAGCACGATGGAGAGATCGCGACAGAAAGCCAGGAATTCCCGGCGGGTTATACCGGTGCGCTCCAAGTGCTGGGCGAGGGTATCTCCCTCGGTCCATGGATGGGAAAGTGGGACGTGCATGGAATCCTCCGACCCCGAGGTGGGTGCGAACTGCAGTCGGCGGACAACGGTATGGCGTGGGCGAGTCAACAGACTACGGAGCCTGCCCACCTACAACAAGTATCACAATAGGACTATGAAGGATGTCTTAACCCTGAGTTAATGATCCGTTGGGGAAGAGGGAGCGACCTTCTAATGGGTTTCACGGGACGACCCTCTGTTCAAGGACTCCCGGGTGGGACTCAGTGACGGAGGGCCACAATGTTCGAGTTCAAATCGGGGAAGGCAACCCCGGCGCCGGCGAAGGACCTGGAGCGGCTGATTTCAGCCGAGGCGCGGCTCACCACCACGCTGCACGAGGTGGCCGTACGCGCGGCGTCGGTGATTGAGAAGGCCAAAGCGGACGCCGCCGAAATCGAGGCGAAAGCCGCCCAGGAGGCGGAAGCCGAGGTCGATCGTCTGAAGATCGATCTCGCCACTGAACAGGATGCCGCATTGCGTCGCCTGGCGGCCGAAGCCGACAGGAGGGATTGGACGATGGGGCCGGAGGAGCTCAACGCCCTGGCCGACCGCCTTGTGCTCGAGCTGCTCGCTTACCGCGAGGCGCCACGATGATCCTTGCCATGGCGAAACTTCGCATTATGGGGCCGAGGCAGCTCCTGCCCGATGTCCTGAACGTCATCCAGGACACAGGACTGCTCCATCTCGCCCCGGTGACGTCGGACGCCCACCTGACTCCGGTGAGTTCCACTCCGAAGCAACTGCGGTTACGCCGTTACCTTCGCCGCGGCCTGGATGACATCGAGGTGCTTCAGACCAAGCTCGGAAAACCGCAACGCCTGCCGGCCACGTCCCAGAGCGCCAGCAACCGGCAGATCGCTCGTTGGTGCCGACTGGCCCGGAGAACCCGGCGGCAGGCCGAGGGGCTGGATGCGAGGATCGCGGCTGCGGAAGAAGAGCGGGCGCTCATCGTCAAGTATCGTGGCTTGTTCGCCACCTTCCAGGATCTGTCCACCCCGGCCTCGCGCTGGGAACTGTGCCGCGCCTATCACGTGCTGCTCCAGGCAGGCCAGGAGGAGGTCATCGGACGGCTGCGCGAACATCTCACCAAGGTGATCGGCACCGAGTTCGAGCTGCGTACCCATCGCCTACCCAGTGGCGAGAGCGCAATGCTGATCCTGGTCCCGGCTGAAAGCGCCGAGCGAGTGGACCGTCTTCTGGCGGAGAGCCGGGTTCAGGATATCCCCGTTCCCAGCCGCTACCAGGGAAGCACCTTGACCGAAGCGCTGCCACGGATGCTGGAGCGTCTGGAGGCGATCCCCGCCGAGGTCGCGGCACTCACGGCGGAACGCAAGCGCCTGCTTCGGGCGGCGAGCCCGGAGTTACTCGAGGCCCAGGCGGTCTTCCACGATCTGTCCCAGCGGCTGGAAGCGATCCCGCTGTCGGCGGTGACCGAACGAGCCTTCGTGCTCGAGGGCTGGGTCCCCGGCGCAACGGTGCCGCGAGTCGAGGATCAAGCTCGCCCGCGAGGTCGGCGACCTGATCGCCGTAGAGCGGGTCGAGGCCGCCGACTGGGCCGGTGAGGCGATACCGGTCGTGCTGCGGAATCCACGGCTATTTCGACCGTTCGAGCTGCTCATCCAGCTGTTGCCACTGCCCCGGTATGGGACCATAGACCCCACTCCCTATCTGGCGGTCTTCTTTCCCATGTTCTTCGGCCTCATGCTCGGCGACCTGGGATACGGACTCATGCTGGCAGCGCTGAGCCTGATCCTGAGGCACCGCTCGAGCCCCGGCACCACCCGGCGCGCAGTGTCGGAGATCGCCGGAGCCTGTGCTGCCTTCACCGTCATCTTCGGCCTGGCCTTCGGCGAGTTCTTCGGAGACCTGGGCCAACGCTGGTTCGGGCTGCGGCCTCTGCTGTTCGACCGCGCGGAGGCCATCGTGCCATTCCTCGCCCTGGTCCTGGCACTGGGCGTGGTGCACATCCTGCTCGGTCTCTGTCTTGGCGTGGCCGGGGCATTCAAGGCGCACAAGCGCCAGGCAATCGGGAAAGGCCTTTCGGCGGTGATGGTCTCCCTCATCGTGATCGCGCTTCTGGCGGTGACCGAGGTGCTCCCGCACCAGCTCCTCACCCCGACAGTCACCGCTCTAGTCATCGCATTTCCGATCCTGGTCGTGGTCGAGGGACTGGTGGCACCCGTCGAACTCGTCTCGACCCTGGGGAACATTCTCTCCTACGCCCGCATCATGGCGCTGGGGACGGCGTCGGTAATGCTCGCCATCGTGGCGAACCAGATGTCCGGCGCTCTCGGCAGCGTCGCCGTCGGCGTGGTCTTCGCCCTGCTCTTCCATCTCGTGAACTTCGCGCTGGGTCTGTTCAGCCCGACCATTCACGCCCTGCGGTTGCACTATGTGGAGTTCTTCGGGCGCTTCTACAGTCCCGGCGGCGTCCGTTACCAACCCCTCGGCCACTGGCGTCCTCCGGCCGATCATCCGGCCTAGAAAGGAGCTGAATCATGAACCCGGTCCTGGTCACCTTGAGCGCAGCCATCGCGGTGGGTATCCCGGCACTGGCCACTGCGTGGGCGCAATCGCGGATCGGGCCCGCGGCGGCGGCCAGCCTCGCGGAAAAGCCGGAGCTGAGCACGACCGCCATCATCCTCCTCGCCATTCCCGAGACCATGACCATCCTGGGCTTTGTGGTGGCGGTGTTGATCATTCTGCGTGGCGGGCTCTGAGCCCATGGCACTGGACCAGCTCCTCGCTGCGCTGGAACGCGACGCGACTCGCGCCGCCGAACAGCGCATGGAGGCCGCCGAGGCGGAGGCGACCCGGCTGCGCAGCGCTGCCCGCGCCAAGGCCGACGCCTTGCGAGCCGGCAGACTTCAGGCGCAGGAGAAACGGCTCCGCGAGGAAATCGAGCGGGTGCTGCTAGTCGAGCGACGTCGGCTCCGCGCCGAGATGCTCCGTCGCCGCCAGGCGTTGCTCGATCAGATGCTGGCGACGGTCGAGGCGAAACTCCCGGCGGCAACGCTGGATCCCACGAACCGTTCCGGGCTGGGCCGCGACCTGGATCGCGCCCTGACCTACGTGGATGGGATACCCGCCGTGGTACGCACTCCGTCAGATCTGGTGGGCTGGGCACGCGACGCGCTCGATGGCCGTTCCGGGATTACGGTCCAGGCCGATCCTGCGATCACCAGCGGTCTGACGGTCACGACGGCGGACGGTTCGGTGGTCATCGATGCAACCCTCGCCACCCGGCTCAGGCAGAGCTGGCCCGAGCTGAGCATGAAGCTGATCGCGTGGCTCGAGCGACCGGAGGGCCCATGAACTGGGACGACGTGAACGCTCGGGTTCGGGGCCTCGGCCTGCACCTGCTCGGGCCGGTGGAGTTGGCCGCGCTTGCCGCTGCCATCGACCTCCCCGCCCTGGCAGCGGCACTCGAGGCAAGGGGCTTTCGGGTGCCGGCGGGATCCGGACCCGTCACCCCCGCGAAACTGGAAGCGGCCGTGCGACGGGTCGAGGGAAACCGACTTGCCCTGCTCGCCCGCTGGTGTGGCGGCCCCCGCGTAGCCGCCCTGGCCGTCGTGTACGAGGCAGAAGATCGCCGCAGTCTTCGAGCCCTGGCGCGCGGTGCGGTAGAAGGCGCTGCTCCCGAGGCACGCCTTCGGGGACTGCTGCCCACGCCCGCTCTTCCCTCGCGAATGCTCGAAGAGCTGGCCCGACTCTCCACTCCCGGGGCGATCGGCACCACCCTCGCGATCTGGGGTCACGGATTGGCAGCACCGTTCCGCGATGTGGCCGGGCAGGAACGGCCCGATCTCCTGGCTCTCGACTTGGGCTTGGCGCGCGCCTTCGCCGAGCGCTCAACCGCTCAGGTCTCCCTCAACGAGCCGCGGCTGCTGCCCGATCTGCGGCTGATGATCGACTTCGAGAACTTGCACTCGGCGCTGGTACTCACCGACTCGAGCGAGCTTCGCCCGACGGACTGCTGGATCCCGGGTGGGCAGGCGCTGAGTCGAGCGCACTTCATCTCCAGTACCGGGCGGGCAAATCAGCAGGACCGGATCGAGTATTTGATCAAAGTGCTCGCTCCTTCTCCGCTCGCCGCGATCCTCCAACGCGAGGGCCCTGATCTCGCCGCGCTCGACCGCGCCGTTTTCTCGTGGCGCCGGAGCGAGGCGCGCCGACTCGCGCGCCTGGACCCTCTGGGACCGATGCCAACTCTCCAGTACGCCCTCTCGGTGCGAGCCGAGTTAGTCCAGCTCCAGCGATTGATCTGGGGTCGCGCAATGGGAGCGCCGATCCCGGACCGGACCGGAGAGAAGGTCGCATGACACACAACGTGGTCGTGCTCTGTCGTCCCCAGGTGGCCGCCGGCTTCATGCTCGCCGGCTTGCGGCCGGTGGAGGTGGAAAGCCCGGCGGAAGGCGCAGCTCTGCTCTCTCGATCTGGCGGAGCGACCGGAAGTCGGACTGGTCCTCGTGGAGGACAGCATCCATCAGTCCCTCAGCGAGGAGGCCAGGCGCGACCTGGCGCGACGCCCGCTGCCGATGGTGGTGCCGTTTCCCGGTCCCTCCTGGGTGAGCACGGGCGTCGAATCCGACCAGTACATCGTGGAGTTGCTGCGGCGCGCGATCGGTTATCGGGTAAGGCTCCGGTGAGCACTCCCCGGATTCGCCGGATCACCGGCACGCTGGTCGAGGTTTCCTCGGCAGGTTCAGCCGGGCTCTATGAACTGGTCCGAGTCGGCGAGCTCGGCCTGCTGGGGGAAGTCATCCGACTCTCGCACGATACGGCGACGGTCCAGGTCTACGAAGAGACGGCCGGGCTCCGGATCGGCGAGCCGGTTACCCTCACCGGCACCTCGCTCTCGATCACCCTGGGACCGGGACTGCTCGGATCGGTGCTCGATGGGCTGGGGCGGCCGCTAGGGACCGTAGCGGGATTGAGCGGCGATTTCATCGCGCCAGGCATCGACTGTCCCACTCTCGATCCCAACCGCAGCTGGAATTTCGTGGCCCGGCTCCTCGCGGGAACCGCGGTAGCCTCGGGCGATGTGCTGGGTGAGATCGAGGAGCGACCCGGTCTCATCCATCGGGTGCTGGTGCCACCCGGGGTGCAGGGCACCTTGACGGAACTGCGGAGTGGCCCGGTCATACTGTCGGAGCCGCTGGGCCGGTTGGAGGATGGGACTGTATTGCACCTCGCCCACAGCTGGCCGGTGCGCATTCCGCGACCGGTGGGGGAGCGGTTGCCGGATCAGCGGCCCATGATCACCGGCCAGCGCATCTTCGACCTGCTCTATCCGGTGGCCGAAGGCGGCACGGTCGCGGTGCCGGGTGGCTTCGGTACCGGGAAGACCGTGATCGAGCAGAGCCTGGCCCGTTACGCCGAGGCGGACATCGTCGTGTACATCGGATGCGGCGAGCGGGGCAATGAGATGTCGGAGGTCCTGCACGAATTCCCCCAACTCATCGATCCTCAGACCGGGCGCTCCATCATGGATCGCACCGTCATGGTCGTGAATACCTCGAACATGCCGGTCGCGGCGCGGGAGGCATCGATCTATCTCGGGGTCACCATCGCGGAGTACTACCGCGACATGGGCTTTCGGGTGGCTCTGATGGCGGACAGCCTGTCGCGCTGGGCGGAGGCGTTGCGGGAAATCAGTGCGCGACTGGAGGAGATGCCGGGGGAGGAAGGCTACCCCACCTACCTCGCGAATCGTTTGGGGCAGTTCTACGAACGGGCCGGTTATGTACGGGCGCTCGGCGTTCCCGAACGCTCCGGTGCCTTGACCCTGATCAGCGCGATTTCTCCACCGGGGGGAGATCTCTCGGAACCGGTGACCCAGGCCTCGCTGCGAATCACCGGCGCGCTTTGGGCGCTGGATCCGGCTCTGGCACACCAGCGTCAGTTCCCGGCCGTCGACTGGGAAACGAGCTACAGCCATTACGTCGAGGCAACGGCGCACGTGGTTCGCGGAGCACGGTGGGGCGGATTGGGCCGAACTGCGGCAGGCCTTGCTCAACCTGTTGCAGCGGGGACACGAACTGCGGGAGATCGCCGCGCTGGTCGGGCCGGAAGCACTGCAGGATTCGGATCGGGTGTTGCTCGATCTCGCCCGGCTGGCCCGGGAGGCGGTGCTGGGCCAAAGCGCCTACGACCCGAACGACGCGAGTTCGCCGATTCCGAAGACCTATCAATTGATACGGTTGCTGGTCGCGCTGCACCGGAAAGCCGGGACCCTCCTGGAAGACGGCGCCCCTGTCGTCGCGCTGGATTTTGAACCCACCCGCCAGGCGCTCTTCGCGCTGCGGGACAGCGCGCCCAACCAGCTCGAACCGCAGGTCGACGCGGTGGAAACCGCTCTCGCCGCACTGGGAACAGGAGCGGTGACCTCATGACCGCGATCTCTCGCACCTACCGCGGTGCCGCTGGAGCCGCGGGTCCGCTGCTATTTCTCGAGCGCACCCCTGCAGTGGCGCTGGGCGAATGGGTCACAATCCGGCTTCCTGATCAACCGCCCCGCCGCGGTCAGGTGATCGACGCAGGAACCGAATTGACCGTCATTCAGGTTCTGGAGGACACCCTCGGCCTTTCGGCCCGGGCGAGCGAAGTCACCCTCACGGGAGAGATTGCCTCTGCGACCGTGGGACGCGAGCTGCTCGGACGGGCGTTCACCGGAGTCGGAGTGCCCATCGATGGATTGCCGCCTCCTGTGGGCGAAGCCCGAGTGCCGATCTGGGGAAGCCCGATCAACCCGGTGCGCCGGAGCCGGCCGGCTGACTTCATCGAAACCGGCATCTCCGCCATCGATGGCATGAACACGCTGGTGCGCGGACAGAAGCTCCCGGTCTTCTCCGGTCCGGGTTTGCCCGGCCTGGAACTGGCGACGCAAATCGTGGAAGGCGCCCGGGCACCCCGTGGCGAGGCGTTCGCGGTGATATTCGTCGGGATCGGGATCACCAGCCGGGAGACCCGCACTTTCCTCGATCGCCTGGAGCGCAGCGGGGCGATCGAACGAAGCGTGCTCTATCTCAATCAGGCTCGGGATCCCACCATTGAACGTCTGCTGGCTCCGCGAGTCGCGCTGGCCCAGGCCGAGTTCCTCGCCTTCGTCGCGGGATTGCACGTCCTGGTCGTGATGGCAGACATCACCCACTACTGTGAAGCGCTGCGTGAGATCGGCACCGCGCGGCAGGAAATCTCCGGCCGGCGCGGGTACCCGGGCTATATGTATACCGACTTGGCAGCGCTGTTCGAGCGGGCCGGGATTCTCCAGGACCGGCCTGGGTCCCTGACCCAGATTCCGATCGTCACGATGCCGGACAACGACATCACCCATCCCATTCCCGACCTCACCGGCTACATCACCGAGGGACAGATCGTCCTGCGGCATGAGCTGGCCCGACGCGGCATCCAGCCTCCGATAGACGTGCTTCCCTCCCTGTCACGGCTGATGAACGCCGGAATCGGGACCGGGAGGACCTCGGCGGAACATCGGGAATGGGCCGATCAGTTGTACGCGGTCTACGCCCGGGGCAACGAGGCCCGGCTACTGGCGGCGATCGTGGGCGAGGCGGGGCTGGGGCCGGCCGACCGTCGCGCGCTCGAGTTTGCCGCCGCCTTCGAGCGGGAGTTCGTGGGTCAGGGAACGACGCGACGTACCATCGCCGAGACCCTCGCGGTCGGATGGAAACTGCTCGACACCCTGCCGCGAGAGGATCTGACCCGAATCCGGGAGCGGACCTGGGCGGCCCGACATGGTGAGGCGACCCGCTCATGAGCGCAACCGCAGCGACGCGACTCAACCTGCTGAACACCCAGCGAAGGCTCCAGCAGCTGGGCCGGGGACGCGACCTGCTGCGTCGCAAGCGGGAAGCGTTGGTCAGCGAACTGTTCCGTCTGGCCCGACCGGCGGCCGATGCCCGCGCGCTGATCGCGGAGGCTGCCGCGCGGGCCTACCCTTCCCTTCTCGACATCCTCGGCGATGAGGGTTACGAGGGGGTTCGGGCCCTTGGCTGGCCCACGCGAGAGCTTCGAGTTCGCATCCGTCCCGGCGTGGTCTGGGGCATCGCGGTTTCGGAACTCCTCGATCGTCCCAAGGTGTCGCGCTCGCAAAGCGCCCGCGGCCTCGGACCCGGGAGCAGTACCGGATCGGCAATCTCGGCCGCCGAGTGGTTCGAGCGGCTGACCGATCTGCTGCTGGACGCCGCTCCTCGCGAATTGCTGCTCCAACGCCTGGGGCTGGCGCTGGCCCAGACCTCGCGCCAGGTGAATACCCTCGAGCGACGCCTGGCTCCAGCTCTGCGAACCGATGTGAACCGTATCCGGGCGGTGCTGGAGGAGCGGGAACGGGAAGAACACGCCCGACTGGCGCGGCTCAAACGAAGGAAACGGAAGGGAACAGCATTAGAGTCTGCATAAGGCCGCGTTAAAGTTTGGCTTAAGGTTCCTTCACGGTTACACTGGCCCCCTTGCCACCGCTCCCGTCATCCGTATCTTAGCGGTATATCCTCACCGTATTTCTACGGACAACGCGTTACATAAGGGGTGGCCCCATGACGGGCTTCTTCTCTCCCTTGGGGATCGAGTCGCCGCGGCGGACCTGCGTGGTGCTGGGTCTGCTTGCAGTTTTGGCCGCCGGGTGTACCGACACGGTCTACAAGGACCGACCGCCTTTCAATCCGCCACCTGATGCCAACAGTGGCTTCCTCGGCTACTTCACAACGGCCGAGCAGCAGACTACCTGCGGCAACTGTCACGTGGGCCAGCAGGCCGACTGGATCCAGACCCGCCACGCGACCGCTTGGGCAACCCTGCAGGCCGACCCAGCGGTCGAGGCCTCCTGCGAAGGCTGCCACACGCTGAACTCCCACGGGAACCAGCCTGACAGCCGTCGTGGGCTACGACGCGGTGAAGGACGCGAGCCTATCAGGACGTCCAGTGCGAGAGTTGTCACGGGGCCGGGTATGATCACGTGCAGAATCCGACGACCGTGGCAACCCGTCCCATCGCGAGTATCATGGTGTTCCCCCCTGAGCCCCCTAACACCCCTCCCCCGACCGCGGCAGATACTGCGGCCATCGTGAACTCGGGTTGCGGGGGCTGCCACCAGGGAGCCGGGCCCTCGCGGAACCACAATTACCTGAAGGAATGGAAGCTGTCCCGGCACGGGATCCTCAACGACCACCCGGCCGAAGATCCCGGTTGCCAGCCGTGCCACGAGGCGAAGGGAGCCTTGGCTGCGTGGGGAGTCAATACCGTCTACAAGGAGCTGGGGACCACTACACTGCTGCCGCAGACCTGTGCAGTCTGCCACGATCCACACGGCACGGCCAAGGATCCGGTGACGAATCTTCCCTTGGAAGGGCAGCTGCGCTTCCCGATCAACTCTCCTGTCATTGAGGTGAACCTCTGCACCCGCTGCCACAACCGACGGTCTGAGGCCACCCCGAACAATTCCCGAGGGCCGCACGCTGCGCAGGGCCCGGTGTTGTTCGGGACCGCAGGGTATTTCCCGCCGGGGACCGTATACGACACCGCTGCAATCCTCGCGACGCACGGGTCGGAGAAGAACCCGCGGCTCTGCGCCGGCTGCCATGTGAACGCGCTTACCGGTGTGGACGCCGGCGGCAATCCAGTTTCCTACAGCGGCCACAGCTTCCATCCGCTGCCCTGTTTCATGCCTGGCAGCCCGGGGGTCGTGGATACGACGTTTACCAACGCGTGCCCCTATGACGAACCCAGTCGATCGTGGGGCGCCTGCGCGGCGTCGGGGTGCCATGCTCAACCCGTCGCAGTCCAGCTGCTGAACAACTTCAGGGACGAGAAGGAGGACTACCTCGATGTACTGTGGGTGGACCTCGACGGCGACGCGACCCTGGATGCCTATCCGGCGGACACTGGGTACCTGGCGAAGATAAAGCTCAACGCGCCAGACGAGCTCATCTTCGACACGTTGATCGACCCGATCAACGCCGCGAGGCCCACGCCGGCCAAGGGTGCGCTGTTCAACGCTCAGCTCCTCGGCGAGCACCTGTCCAGCCATCCTGACGGATCGCATGGAGTGCACAATCCGTTCCTGTACCGGGCACTGCTATTGTCATCGATTGCGGACCTGGAAGCCAACTACGGAGGGTTCCTGCCCGCGCCGCCGGCGGCGGTACAGCAGAAGATCCAGCGTGCGATCCGAAGCGGGCAGCTCCGGATGGCACCGGCAACTGAAAAGATCGTCATGAGAGCATCCGCGCACTGATTGGGGCGCCCTCGTGACGCGTGAGTCTCACCCGCCCCGGCGATGTTACTTTTGCCGGGGCGGGTATTTTCTTTACCGACATGCTCCACAACCTTCCTCTCCTGGTCCTCCCGGTCGACAGCCAACACGCGCCGTCCGGCGACCCGACTGACGCCCATCATCCAATGGCTGTTCCAGCGCTCGCCCTGGGTCATGTGGGGGGGCGTCGTGCTGGCGGGCGGGTTGGCCTTCCTTTTCCTGCGCTGGTTCTGGCCCCGCCGGGTCGCGTTCTTCACTTGGCTTCGGACCCGGAGTGGCGGTATCAAGCTCGCCCTGGCAGGGTGCGTGGTGCGTCGCGCTCATGGTCGCGGCTGGCATGGGGTACCAGAGCTACCAGTTCGTCGAAACCGACAAGCGGTTCTGCAACGGCTGTCACATCTTCGTGCCCAGTGGTCAGGCGATGGTCCTTCCCGATACCGGCGACTACACCCTCGTCCCCATGCTGGAGGGCAAGCACGATAGCCTCAGCTGCCATACTTGCCACCCGCTCAATCCGACTAAGGAGGCCGTCAAGCTCATCTTCTGGATGTCGGGCATACGCGGCAAGGAGATCCCACCCCACGCCAAGGTACCGCGGACGACCTGCGAAGCATGCCACGTGCAGGGTGCAGCCAAGGAGACCTGGCAGGCGATAGCGGCTACGGCGGGGCACCGGACCCACCTCGAATCGGACTCCTCGGCGCTCAAGGGCAAGGTGGAGTGTCTCACCTGCCACGCGCGGACCGCACACCACTTCATGCCAGCCGATAGTACCTGCGTACAGCAGGGGTGCCATCTCACCGAAGACAGCAGGATCAAGCTCGGCAAGATGGCTGATCAGACCGACCTCCACTGCACCGTCTGCCACAAGTTCACCAAGCAAGTCGTAGCCCTGGCGACCCGCGACTCGGCGGCAGGCGCCCTCCGGCCCAACTTCAGGCAGTGCTTCGTCCTGTCACCAGATGGAGGCGCTGCTGCCGAACTTCTCAGTCGGCGAGGACCCTCACAGCGGGACCTGCGGCATGTGCCACAACCCGCACAGTCAGCTCAACAAGGGTGAGACGAAGAAATCCTGTACCGACGCGGCCTGCCATGCCGACTGGCGCAAGAATCCGTTCCACACCGGGGCCGCGCACCGGGCGAAGGCCGAACAGTGTGTCCTGTGCCACCAGCCGCACGCGGCTCGCGTGGACGCCAGTGACTGTACCGGTTGCCATGAGGCAGTGCGGGCCCGCAATCCGGGCGGGAAGATCCAGCCGCCGCTTCCCTTCGATACCCTCAAGGCGCTCAAACACTCGCAGGCCCCTGAGACCCCCGCGGTGGAGCCAGAGCGGCCCAGCAAGGGGAAAGGTGACGCGCTGCCGGGGGATGATCCCCCGAGGCGGGCGCTCAACGCCCTCCCCGCCTCGCAGAGCGATACATTTTCACATCCCATACATCAGAAACTGCCGTGCCTCACCTGCCACCTCAGCAGGTCCGGCGAAAAACTCACATTCGAGCCGCCGCGTGGCTGCCAGATCTGCCATCACCAGGCCCCCCAGCGTAGCGACTGCACGTCCTGCCACAAGACGGGCGAGCTACCTTCGACTATCGAGGTAGATGTTTCCATCGCCGCCGCCAGCAAGCCGGCGCGGCATAGGCCAGTGGGCTTCCCGCACGAGAAGCACTCCGACATCAAGTGCACCGATTGTCACTCCGAGCCGGTCACTCTCCGTCCCGCGGACTCGGTCACCACCTGCCAGGGCTGCCACGACAAGCACCATGCCGCCGGGCGCGACTGCGCATGGTGCCACCGGACCGCGACGATCACTGAGCCCCACGCCCGACCGGCACGCGCCCACATCGCCTGCGATGCCTGCCATGCGACCGCCGCCATCGCACCCTTGTCGCCCACCCGCTCCTTCTGCCTGGCCTGCCATGACGCCGGCGTGGATCACCATCCCGAGCGGGAGTGCACAACCTGTCACCTGCAGGCGGAACCCGATCAGTACCGGTCACGGCTCCTCAAGCCAGCGAAGGCGGGATGAAAGCCGGGCTGGGGTGGGCCCTGCTGCTGCTCGCGGCCCCTGCCGTAGGGAGGGCGCAGGAATATCTCGTCCGGCTCGATTCTCGGGTACAAAGTGTTTCCTACCGGGGCGTCCAGAAAGACAGCCTCCTGGCCGGTCAGGTCGTGACCGGCCCCAGCGGCGGCCCCGAGACTCCGGACGGCTACGCTGTCAGCTGCACCGGGCTAACCTACTGCTACTTCTTCCGCGCGGGCCCGATCCTCCATGGCGGCCCGTTCATGACCAGCGCCGACCTCACGGCCTGGGGTTTCGGCGTGCACGGCCTCAGCCTGCATGCCAATGCCCGGGTCGGCGCGGATCTCAGCAGCTCTGACGTCTGGCCGGGGACCGATCCCGCCGTGCAGCTGGTGGAGGGGTACGGCGAGTACGCCGCGGAGCGCTTCACCGCACGACTCGGACGCCAGATCGAGCGCGGGCGCCTCGGGTACTACGGTTACGACGGAGGTCGCCTCGCCTATCGCTTCCCGAAGCAAGGGCTGACCGCGATCGGCTATGTGGGTCTTGGATTGGCGAGGGGCAGCGCCCTCCCCGTGACCAGTGATGTGCTCAACCCGCTGGACGACTTCCAGCCCCCGTCACGGCAGCTCCTGGCCGGGGCCGCCGTCGAATGGCAGAGCCGCACGGTGGACGCGCGGTTTGACTATGAGCGCGAGGTCGACCGGGACACTCGGAACTTCGTTTCGGAACGGATGGCCCTTTCGGCGACCATTCGTCCCCTCACCGGTTGGAGCCTCACCGGGGGCGCCGACTACGATCTCGCCTGGGGCTGGTGGGGCAACGCGGACCTGACGCTCCGCCACAGCCAGACCCGGTTCGGCGGCGCAGTAGGCATCCGGCGCTACCGTCCCTACTTCGACCTCTGGAGCCTCTGGGGCGTGTTCAGTCCGGCACCGTACTCCGCCGTGAACGGCTCGCTGTGGGTGTCACCGGTGCGCGGCCTGACGCTCCGCGGTGGTGGGGAGCGTTACTGGTACTCGGACGCCGAAGCGGAGACCCCGCTGCTCCAAGAGGAAACCGAAGGCTGGCGCTGGAACGCTGGGGCGGGGTACAGCATCTCCTCAGCCGTAAGTGTTGACGGAGGTTATCAGGCCGAATTCGGACCCGGCGCGGCCTCCCAGGGCGTGGACGGGAGCCTCAGCGTGCGGCCGACCCACGCCATGACCCTCACGGCGCAAGCGGGCCACCTGGTTCGGCCGCTCGAGTACCGGGTCGAGGACCCCGCGCTGACCTGGTATGGACTCTCCATCGATCTCCAAGCGACCGAACGACTACGCCTCGGCCTCGGGGCAACCCGATACGACGAGGATCGCAAGCGGCCCGATGCCTCCACCATCGACTGGTCCCAGACCCGGGTCAACGCGACCCTCTCCTGGCTCTTCGGCTCGAGCGCCGACCGGCTGCCCCTGCCGCCCGCAGTCCGGCGAGAAGGGCGGCGATGAGGCTCCCCGGTATCCCCCTTGCCGCGGGCCTCGTCATCCTGCTCGGCGCCTTCGGCGGCGCCGTGCTCCGCCAGGACCGCGACGCCTTCGATCACGAGAAGCACCGCAAGGTCTTCCCGGAATGCGCGGGATGCCACGCCGGGATCACCGAAACTGGACGCGCGGTGTACCCCTCTCCGGAGTCCTGCGCCGACTGCCATGATGGTTCGATCGAGAAGAAGGTGGACTGGTCGCCACCCCCGGCCCGTCCCTCGAACTTCCGCTTCACCCACGCCGAGCATGCGCGGGAGTCAGGCGAGAAGCTCCCGGCCGATTCCGCGCTCGCCTGCCCTGCCTGCCACATCCCCTCGGGGGCAACGTGGTTGACTGTCCGGCGCACCATTTCAGCCCAGTGCCTAGACTGCCACGGGATCCGAACGGCACACCTCTCCGCCCCCGACACCGCTTGCGGCACCTGCCATTTCCCGCTGGCTGAGGCGACGGCACTGCCGGAGGCGCGGGTGGCGAAGTTCGAGAAGCCCGCGTCGCACGATGACATGGCGTTCCTCTCATCCAAGGGTCATGGCGACCAGGCGGAACGCAGCACACTGAGCTGTTCTATCTGCCATGCGCGCGACTTCTGCGTTGCAGTGCCACGTCAACGCCCCCGAGGTCAAGGCGATCCAGGCTCTGGCAGTTGATCCCCGCTCGCTGGCGATCAAGGCCGAGCTAGAGGCGCCAGCCTCCCACCAGGAGGGCCGGTTTCTCTCGCAGCACGGGGGGAAAGCCAAACAGGACCCGGGAAGTTGCGCCTTTTGCCACACGCAGGAGAGTTGCATGGCCTGCCATCGCGCCCCGCCCAACGTGGTCCTGCTGCTTCCGGCCAGTGGACCGGGACGGGGGATCGGTGCGCGCATCGAACGGGGCCGGCCGGCCTCCCACTCTGCCGATTTCGTGGACAAGCATGGTCCGCTCGCCGGCTCATCGCCGGGCACCTGCAGCGCCTGCCACGCAGCGCGCCGAGTGCCTGGAATGCCACCGTCCGAATGCCGGGGCAGCGGGCAACTACCACCCGGCTGGATTCCTGACCCGGCATCCCGCCGCCGCCTTCAATCGGGAGGCCGAGTGCGCGGAGTGCCACAATCAGGCCGCATTCTGTGTCACCTGCCATCAGCAGGCCGGCCTGGTGTCGCCTGGCAGATTGCAGCCGGGGTACCATGACGCCAGCGGTGTCTTCCTCCTCAATCACGGCACCGCCGCACGGCAGAACATCGAGACCTGCGTCGCCTGCCACTCCGAGCGGGACTGCCTGGCCTGTCACTCTGCCCAAGGCGGCCGCAGCTTCAATCCGCACGGGCCGGGGTTCGATGCCGAGCGTCTGAAGCGCAAGAACCCCCAGACCTGCGCCGCCTGCCACGGGAACGCGATCCCGTAACAGGCGAGCAGCGTGGGAGGACCGGCTAGTGCCCCTTCCCGGTATCGGCCGTGGTGCGGGCTAGCGCCTCAGGCCCGGCCCTCACCAGACGTCACCGGTGCCTTGCCTTCGCCGTCCCTCGGAACGCAGTCCGGTGGCCCCCATCACGCCCATCAGCGACGGGACGTTCAGCGAGTCGGCCAGCCCTGACGGCACCACCATGAGCGAGCCGCGCTTGACGATGCTCTCATAGAGCATGTTCATCGCGCGCAGGTTCATGGCTGCAGGGTGGTCACGGTAGGCATCCGCCGCCTCGACGAACTTGTGGGCGATCTCGGTTTCCGCCGTGCCGAGGATGATGCGCGCCTGGCGCTCCCGTTCGGCCTGTGCCTGCCGCGACATGGCGTCCTCGAGTGCAGCCGGGAATGATGACGTCGCGGATCTCGACCGACTGCACCTGGATCCCCCAGTTCGCCATTTTCTGCTCCAGCGCCAGCTTGAGCCCGTGTCCCAGCTCCACTCGGGACTGGATCAGCTCCGCGAGATCGTGCTTGCCGATGGCGTCCCGTAGCGCCGTCTGCGCCGAGAGGATGACCGCCTCGTCGTAGTCCTGCACCTCCAGCGCGGCACGTTCGGCGTCGCGCACGATCCAGAACGCGATGGCGTCGACGTTCACCGGCACGGTGTCGCGGGTCAGGCACGATTCGGCGCCGAACGCGGTGGTCCGGATCCGCTGATCGATGGTGTAGGCCACCCGGTCGAGGATCGGTACGACGGCGAAGTAGCCGGGACCTCGCAGGCCCCGGTAGCGGCCGAGCCGCAGGAGCACCGCCTTCTCCCACTGGTCGGTGTACTTGATCGAGGCAGCGAGCAGCACTCCCAGCCCCACGCCCGCGACCGCAGCCAGCGGCGGAGCGATACCTGCGAGGAACAGTCGCTCCGGCGAGTCCGGCCGCACCCACCAGCCCCGCAGCGAGAGCGGCGAACGGATACCGGGTGTCGTTTGCCGTATGTCTGGTCATGTCCATCACCTCGTGGAAGAAGAGTCGACTGGCGATCTCGCCAGCCGTCGTATCACCGGGTCCGGACGGCCGGACGTCCTCATACCGCGCGCGGGTGGCGCGGGGTCGGACGATCCGCGTCGCGGTGTCCTGCTCCAGGTAGGGACTGCGCACCTCACCCAGTTCGATCGGAAGCGCCACCCGCACCAGGATGGTCAGGACGAACAGGCCCAGAGCCCAGATGCCGGCCGTCACGCACAGCTCGACCCAGGTGGGGGTGTACTCGACGATCTCTCCCAATGGCGAGGGAACGAAGCCCGGAATCACCAATCCGATCCCCTTCTCGACCCAGATGCCGACGAAGAGCGTGGCGCACGCCGGCATCAGCACACCGTGGGTTGTGCCGCAGCGGGTGGATCATGAGGGTAAGTGTCGCCGCGACATTGAGGAGGATCCCCGTCCGAATCCACGGCACCAGTGCGTGGTGCTCGCCGAGTCCGAAGAAGAGGTACCGGGCACTGATCCCGTGATGCGTCGGGCATGTAGAACTCGTAGACCAGCTCGGACAAGCAGCATCACGAGGTTGACCTGCGCAGCCACCGTCGTGGCCGTGGCCAGCTTCTGAATGGCCACCTCGGGGATGGCGTACTGGCTCGTGCGACCGGATGAACCCGAGCAACAGGATCATGAACGCAGGTCCTGCGGTGAAGGCGGACGCGAGGAAGCGGGGCCCCAGCAGCGGCGGAGTTCCAGAAGGGGCGGGCCGGCAGGCCGGCGAAGAGGAACGCGGTGACCAGGTGAATGCTCACCGCCCAGACCACCGAGACGTAAATGAAGGGAACGTATTTCTTCTTCGACGGCTCACGCCCGACGAAATGGCTGTAGAGGATGTAGAACGGGATCGCGAGGTTCAGCACCAGGTACCCGTTCAGCATGATCACGTCCCAGGCCAGCATCGAGTTGGGCCAATTCAGGAGTCCGATCACCGGCGTGAGGCGCCACCATTTCCAGGGATAGCCCGGACTATTGGCCATGACGAAGGCCGAGACACATGACCAGGGCGGACACCGCGACCCCCTCCGCGATGAGTACCGCTCGACTGAAGTCGACGTCGTGCAGGACGTAGGCCGGCAGGACCAGGATCACCGCCGCGGCCGCCACTCCCACGAGGAACGCCATGTTGGAGATGTAGAGTCCCCAACTCACGTGGTCGTTCATGCCGGTGACGATCGAGCCCCTCGTTGGCCTGGACGAGGTAGGCGTAGCCCCCGAACCAGCATGATCGCCGTCAGGCTCCCCATCCAGAGGTGGTAGCGGCGGTCCCCGGAGGTCACGGAGCGGAGGGCGCTCAACAGGAAAGCCCGGAGATGCATCGGTCGCCTCAGTCGGTGAAGTACCAGAAGCGCGGTTCCGTCGCCAGCTCTTCCTTCAGACGGAAGACGTGCTTGTTCGCCAGGACCCAGCGGATCTCGGAGTCGGGATCCAGCAGGTTGCCGAAGACGCGGGCGCCGGTTGGACAGGCTTCGGCGCAGGCCGGCAACCGGCCTTGCCGGGTCCGATGGATGCAGAAGGTGCACTTCTCGACGCATCCCTTCTTGCGGGCGCGGTTCCCCAGGTAGTGCTGGTTGGGGTTCACTTCTTCGGCGGGCACTTCGGGCGCGCTCCAGTTGAAGCGCCGGGCCCAGTACGGGCAGGCGGCCATGCAGGCGCGACACCCGACGCACCAGTTGTAGTCGATCACCACGATGCCATCGGGCTCCTGCCAGGTGGCGCCCACCGGGCAGACCGGCACGCAGGGCGGGTTGGCGCACTGGAAGCACTGGGTGCCCAGGTAGAAGTGGCCCTCCGCCGGCACCTCGTGCTGGTACGTCGCATCGGCGTCGTCGAGATCGACCACGCCGTTCTCCATCTCGAAGATCCGGATGTACTGGGTGTCCGGCATGCCGGTCGAGATTGTTCTCGTTGATGCACGCTTCGACGCAGCGCCGGTATCCCTTGCATTTCGAGATGTTGAAGGCGTAGCCGAAGAGGACTCCCGGCTGCGCGTCGGTGGTGGCGATGGTGACGTCCTCGTCATGGCGGAGCTTGGCGAGGCGCTCGAGCCGCGCGATGGTTTCGGCCCGCTCCTCCTCGCGTCATGCGGCGATAGTGTTTCTGGATGAACTGCTGCCCACTCGAGAAGCTTGAGCTCTCGCTCTTCGTCCGGCCATCGCGGCGCTGAGCGGCGAGCATGCCCCGACCGCCGGCGCGCCGGCGGCCACGCCGCCGAGCGAGGATGGCTCAGCGCGCCCCGCCGGTCGACAGGCTTCTGCAGCAGACGTGCCGTCGACGGCTTCCGGCAGGCGTCGGCTGCGACGGTCAGCACTCATGGGTCGTGGCCTCCGGTTCGCTCGAGTGCGGCGCGCGGAAAGGAATGCGCGGCTCGAACGGCCGGCTTGTGTGGGTCGTGACAGTCGGCGCAGGCCATGACCACCCGCCGCCCCTCCCAGCCGTCGAGCCGTCTTGCCATGCCCGCCGCCGGCCCACGCCTCCGCCTGCTCGAAATGGCATTGGGCGCACAGCCGGTAGCTCTCGATCCAGAGTCGCGCGGTCGCCCTCCTTGAGCGGCAGCAGCTCGACGTCGTCGGCCGCAGTGGCAGGTGGAGCAGACCGCGCCGGTCTGCGTCCGGGTGCACCGGCTGGATGTTCTCGTGCGCGTCGCTGATCGCGCTGGTCGGCCATGACCACCTTCCGGCCCAGATGACACGAGGTGCAGGGGTACTGACTCGAGGGTGCGGCGTGCGCAGCGCGATCGGCAGGGTGATGGAGCCGAACCTGCGCGAGTGTCCGGCCTCCGGAGTCGGCGGTCCGGAGCGCGACCTCGAATGGCCGGTCACCCGGTCCCTTCCAGCGTTTCACCGGCACCGCCTGGACGGTCGCCAGTGCGCCCGGCTCCAGGCTCGCGTTACCGGCCGCGGTCGCGGAGTCGATCTGAGCACGGCGGTTCCCGGCGGGCGGACTGGTCCCACGCGGACTTGTCGCGTTCGAGCAGCCGGAGGTCAGCCACGCTGCTGCCACCATGCAGATGCCAGCGGTAGCCCTCGGTGCCCGTCTCATGGCGCGCTCCGCGGGCACGGCTGCCGACGTCCTGCGCCGGGCGGGTGAACGGCCCGCCTCGGGATCGAGCGTGACGTGGCACTGACGGCAGTTCGACCCGCTCCGGGTGCGTCGTCCGGATTTCAGCGACGGCGGCGGGGCCGGAGTGGCAGGTCAGGCAATTCTCCCTGAACTGCAGATCTGTGCGGAATCGGGGGAGGGTTCTGGTCGGGCGTCGTCCGCGGCACCTTTGGCCAAACCGTCGTTGGCCACGTCAGTGTGGCATCTGCCCGAGGAGGACCGCCGCTCGGACCGTGGCACTGCGGACACCTGGCGTTCGGGTTCGCGATGGGAATCGAGACTCCCATGACGCGAGTCGTCGCCCACATGGCACTGGAGACAGATGCCCCGCTCGGGATGCGGCGTCACCGGCACGTAGGCGTCGAAGCGCTGCGAGTAGCCGCCCCGCTCGTGGCAGGTCTTGCAGGCGTCGGTCCGGAACTCCTCGGGGGTGACGGCGTGCGGAATGCGCGGTGGCGCACCCGGGATAGGCGCGCAGGAAGCGAACCGTCTTCAGCGTGCGCGGGTGGGCCGAGCGTTCCCTGCGGGCGGCGGGCTCGATCGCCAGCATGCCGGGAGTGGTGCGGAACACCTGCGCCTCGGCGCGGATCGGCTCATCGGGTGCCGCCAGCATCTCGACAGCGATGGGGGCGGGCACCGGCTCCGCGACCTGGCGGACGCACGCTTCACCGCGACGCTCAACGCGGCCACGGCCGTGACGCGCGAGCCGATCAGGAACAGGCCCAGGAGCGAGTGCGGCCGGGTGCCGGTCGGGGGAGCGTCATGGACCGCTCCGCGGCCGGCAGTCGCTCCACGCGCACCGCACACTTGCTGGCATCGGGCTGCCCTGAGAGCGGACAGCAGGCGTCGAGCGTGAGCCGATTCACCGGCCGCGCCTCGTCGAACGACGGAACGAAGACCTGCCCGCGGCGGGGGCTGGGAGCGATAGTCGATGCGGGCCTCGATCTCGATCGAGCCGCGGCGGCTCACCAGGCGGACGGTCTCGCGGTTCCGAATGCCGAGTCGCGTCGCGTCCTCGCGATTGATCTCGACGTAGGCGTGCGGGAGCGCGCGATGCAGCGTCGGAATGCGTTGCGTCATCGAGCCCGCACCCCAGTGCTCGAGCACGGCGCCCGTCGTGAGCCAGAACGGATACTCGCCGTCTGGCGACTCGGCCGGAGGCTCGTAGGGTCTGCAGCCAGATCCAGGCACGATGGTCCGCATGGCCGTAGAAGTCGAAGGCGCCGTGGGCGCGATCGGCGGCTGGGTCGTAGGCGGTGTTGTAGCGCCACCGCGTCTCGCGGCCCGCCACGTACGGCCACATCACGCCGGGCTGCGCGCGCAGCTCGGAGATGGGGGGAAGCGCGTCTCGCGGTTCCGCATGAAAGCGGCGGTACTCCTCCCAGATCTGCTCGACGTGACGGCCCGGCTCGCAGGGGAAGAGCTTCTCGAAGCCGAGACGGCGGGCGACCTCGATCATCTGCCAGGCGTCGCCGGTCGCCTCACCGGGCGGCGCGACCATCCGCTCGAAGTGCTGCGTCCGCCGCTCGACGTTCGCGAAGATGCCCTCGCGCTCGAGCCACATCGCCGCGGGCAGGACGACGTCCGCCACGTCCGTCGTGGGCGTCGGATAGGCCTCCGAGACGACGATGAAGCGATCGCCCTTGGTTGCCGCGCTGACGATAGCGGTCCAGGTTGGGCAGGCTGACCATCGGATCGGTGGCCAGGATCCAGAGGAAGCGGATGTCGCCCCGTTCCAGCGCGGCGGAACATCGACGAGGGCGGAGTGCGGTCGGCTGGGGATCGATCCTCTCCACCGGCACGCCCCAGATCTCGGCCGCGCGGCGGCGGTCCTCTTCGTTCTGTACCACGCCCGCGCGGCAGAGTGTGCGTCAAGCTGCCCGCGTCGTGCACCGCGCTCCCGCCGCTCGGCTGGCCCGTGGTGGCAGAAGGGGCTGTTCCCGGGCGAGGCGACTTTCCCCACCAGCAGATGGATGTTGTAGAGCAGGTTGTTCATCCAGGTGCCGCGCACGTCCTGGTTCACCTCTCGGCCCCAGACCGACATCACCTTGCGCAGCGGGTCGCCATAGAGCGACGCCAGCCAGCGAATGTCTCGCCGCCGAGCACCCCGGACAACTCCTGGGCGCGCTCCGGCTCGTAGTCCGCGAGAAACGCCACGTACTCGTCTCCAGGTGCTGTCGGTGGCGTCTTCCGCGACCAGGGTGTCGTCGGTGAGACCGTAGCCGATGTCGTCTTGCCCCGTTTGAAGGCGACGTGCTGGTCCACGAACTCCTGCTGCACCCAGCTTCCGGGCCACGATCTCGTGGCAGATGGCGTTGGCGATCGCCAGCGCCGTATGCGGCAGCGTGCAGCAGGGAGTGGTCGACGGCGTAACTGGTGCGCGTGGTGCGGGTCGCGACAGCTCGATGATGCGGACGGCGGGGTTGCACTCGCCTGCGGTCCAGCATGCGGGAGAAGAGAACCGGGTCGGTTTCGGCCAGGTTGGCGTCCCACAGCACGAAGACGTCGGCGTGGTCGATGTCCTCGTAGCAGCCGATCGCCGCCATCGAGGCCGAAGCTGCTCTGGAGGCCGGCCATCGCGCTGGCCGGCGTAGAGGCGCGCGCTGGTCTCGACGTTGTTGGTTCCCAGCGCTCCCTTGAACAGCTTCGACGCGACGTAGGCGTCCGGGATGGTCCACTGGGCCGAGCCGTAGATGGCGACGCTGTCCTTGCCGTGCTGCTCGACGGTCTCGCGCAGCCTGCGCGCCACCAGGTCGAGCGCTTCCTTGAGCGGGCACCTCGACCAGCACCCCGTCGCGCCGGACCATGGCGCGCGTGATCCGATCCGGCCCGTAGAGCGCCTGCACGGAGTGATAGCCCTTCACGCAGGCCAGCCCCTTGCTCACCGGGGAGTCAGGGTCGCCCTTCACGGCCACTGCGCGTCCGTTCTCGATGCCCACCAGCAATCCGCAACCCACGCCGCAAAGGCGGCACGGCGTCTTCTTCCAGACCGGGCCCGATTGGTCGCCGCGCGGCAGGATGGCGCCCGTCGGGAACACCATGCCGGGGACGGCGCCAGCGGCGGCGGTGGCCGCTGAAACGACCCCAAGCCTCTTGAGGAACGTCCTCCGGTCGACCCGTCTCATGGGTAGTTGCGGGTAAGCGAGGAGTGGCGACCTGGCACGCCAGTTGGCTCCGCCCCGGGGGGGGCCGGCATGACGCCAGCGACCGGCTTGCGAGAGCGGCAGGACCTGCTAACAGGGTGGGAGACTTGTTCGAGTCGAAGGCTTACCGCCCCCGGTTCGAGTTCGATCAGCTGGCCTTCGAGGGGGCCGTTTGACACGTCACGAGAGCCGTGGCCGAGGGTGATCCCGCGAACTGAACGGGTTTAGCTAACGTTGGGGAACGGGCGCTGAAAGGACCCGGAATGAGGGATGAAGATTTCCTCACGCGCCCGCGGGTTAGTGGCCGCGCGGCTCGGCAGCCATCGAGAGTCACTCCCCAAACACAAGGGGCCAGCTTCGTGATCCGAAGCCAGCCCCTCGCGAGCCACCAACCGCCGAGCGGTCCAGCTACACCTTCTTCCCCTCCGCGTACTTGCCCGAGTAACGCGAGCCACACTTGGCCAGCAGAGTCGTGGCGCGGAAGACGCCATCTTGGCCCAGGCGGCCCTCGACAACCACCTCGATGTCCTGCTGATCCGTAAAGGTGTCCGGGGCCAGGCCGTGATAGCTCACCGGATAGGTGTGACTGCCGTCCGTCACCTGGAAATCGATGGTCTGGGAAGCGGCGTCCCGTTTGATGGTTCCGGGGACCACCTTGGCGTTCATCTTGAGGCCGAGGTTATAGAACGACGAATCGGCGGCCGTCTTGGCGGCGAGCTCGGAAGGGGTGAGCGAGTACTGACCGAACTCCTTGACGCCTTCCATCATGAGGAAGGCGACACTGCCCACGATCAGGGCGGCACCCAACAGGAATTTGTGTCCCGGTTTCATCGCAATGACTCCACGTGGTTACTGCGTTCAATATACTCCGCGAGAGCGACCTTCGCAGTGCGTCAGGCGACCCGCAGCGCCTCTGCGGCCGCCTCGGCCGTCAGGTCTCGCGGCCCCAGGATGACCCCGGCCTTCTCCAGGAAGTGATTGGGGGGCGTGCCTCCTATGAAGATCCACACATAATCGGCGGAGATCCGGCGGGTAGCCTCGCCGATCCGAAGCACTACCGCTTCGCGGCTGATCTCCGTCGGCAGGGAGTTCAGCACCACCTCGAGTCGGCCGGATTTCACGGCTTCCTGCAGCGCTCGCGTATTCCGCTCCTTGAGTCGGGTGAATTCCGCAGCCCGATAGGAGAGAACGACCCGGTTTCCCCGCTGGTGAGCCAGACCCATGGCGGCCTCAACCGCGCTGTCACCCCCACCCACCACCAGGATTCTCTTGTCGGTATACGCCTCCGCATCGATCAGGCTGTACATGACGTGGGGGAGTTCCTCGCCGGGAACACCGAGTTTGCGGGGCGTGCCCCGCCGACCCAGCGCCAGGATTACGTTGCGAGCCCGGTATCGTCCCTTCGAGGTCTCGATGCGGAAGCTGCCATCCGATTCTCGGACCAGGTGGTCGACCCGCTCGCGAGTGTTGACGACCAGCCCCACCTTGCTGCGAGAGCTCCCCCCAGACCTCCAGCAGGTTCTCCTTCGAGATCTCGAGTTTCTTGAACTTGCCATACACCGGCAGCTCGACCGGGCTGGTTAGAACCAGTTTCTGCCGAGGATACTTGGCTACGGTCCCGCCCAATTCGTCCTGTTCCAGCGTGACATACGAGAGCTTGCGTTCAATGGCGCGGAGCGAAGCGCTGATCCCTCCCGGACCCGCTCCGACGATGCAGATGTCGTGAACCTCGGCTGAGCGAGGTCCGCGGGTCTGGGCCAGGCGCCGGGCGATCGCGTCCACGCAGTCGCGACCCTGATTGATCGCGTTCTTGATGAGCGCGAGCCCGCCCAACTCTCCTGCGATGAAGAGACCGGGAACGTTGGTTTCATACTCGGCGCTGAGTTGCGGCAGGTCGGCGCTGATGCTCGCCGGGGCCATGACGATCTCGATCGCGCCGACCGGGCAAGCCTCGGCGCAGAGCCCGTGACCGATGCACTTGTGCCCGTTGGCGATCGCGGCTTTTCCGCCGATCACGGCGAGCACGTCTCCCTCAGGGCAAACATCAACGCACGCACCGCAGCCTATGCAGTGATCCACATCAATGTGCGGATGTTGGGCCCGGGGTCCTTCGGAGACCAAACCACCGCGCGATGCCGCGGCTAGAGCCTCTCGCTCCCGCCGCTGCATACGCCGGATCTGGGCGACGATCGTGAAGGCGAGGATCGCCAATAATGTCAAATAAGCAATCATTGCAACGACTCGTTACAGGTGGATCACCGCGTAGCACTGGCGGAGCCGCTGGCAGCCTTGGAGCTGCGCGGCAATTCTATGTGGCATCTTATGTTACACCAGCAACCCTCGACCCATCCCCACGGTGTCTCCTTTGCAGTAATGCACGCGGCATACCGACCAACATCTTGAACGAGCCTTCATGAAACGAACAGTCCGTCCCGGGCCGCTCCGTCTGGCAACCCGCCCTCGTCCGGTGACCACCAAGGTAACGCCTCCCCGCCAGGTCGGCGGTGAGGCGAATCCTCCACGGGCCGCGACCAAGCCGGCCACACCGCGAGGGCTGGCGGCGGTCCTCGCGGTCCTGGTCGCGATCACTCTGCATCGGGGCTCCGTACTATCTCGCCGCACCGGCGGAGCGAGTCCGCTCGACCTGGCACCCGTGGCTCCGTCCCTCGGGCTATGTCGGGCAATCCGCCGGTATTCTGGCACTGCTCATCTTCCTGTTTCTCTGGCTCTATCCGTTCCGCAAGAAATACCGCTGGCTGGCCTGGACCGGCTCGATGTCGCGCTGGATGGACGCCCACGTCCTCGTGGCGCTGGCCCTTCCCCTGGTCGCGGCCATCCACGCCAGCTGGCGATTCGAGGGTCTGATCGGGCTGGGATACCTCTCGATGATCGTGGTCTGCCTGAGCGGAATCGCCGGCCGATACCTGTATGTGCGGATTCCGCGGGGACAGAGCGGCCTGGAGCTGAGTGCGGAGGAAACCGCGGCGTCAGCGTAAGCACCCTGATTCTGGAGATCGCTACCCAGACCGGGCTCATCGGCCGAGGAAGTCGAACAGAGCCTCCGCTCCGATCCCACCCCAACCCAAGGACTGGGCATCTGGGGAAGCGTGGTGCGGATGATACGAGACGACCGGGCCCGCTGGCGCGCGGCGCGCCAGCTACGCCGCCGAGTCGAGGCACGGAACGGCACGGCGCGGCGGCTGGATCGCAGGACCGTCTCCCGCGTGCTCCGCCTGGCCAACCGGGAGATGGCCCTGACTCAGCAGGCACGCATGCTCGAGGTCACCCACCGCCTGTTTCGCTATTGGCACATCGCACATCGCCCGTTTGCCATCACGGCTCTCGTGGCCGTGCTGATCCATGTGGGCGTTGTGGTGGCCCTCGGCGCGACCTGGTTTTGGTGAGGAATGTCTCTCGAGCGCCCAGGGTAATGAATCGGTGGGTGGTCGTCCTGATGGGGTTGGTTCCGGTTGTGTCGTTTGGCCAGCTGGAGGCGCAGATATCGCCCGGACCGCTGGCCCGGGCCCACCAGGAGCTCGAGGGGTCGCTCAACTGCACCAAGTGTCATGGCGGACGGAAGGAAGCGATGGACGTGCTTTGCGTGAGTTGCCACAAGGACATCGGCTGGCTGATCCAGCAGCGTGAGGGGCTGCACGGCGCGGCTCAAGGGACAAACCTGCGCGTCGTGTCACCCCGACCATGCCGGGGCGGATTTCGCTCTGATCAAGTGGCCGGATGGCTCGCCGGACCGATTTGATCACGTGCGGGCCGGCTGGCCACTGCACCAGAGCCACGCCGAGACGAAGTGCTCCGACTGTCACACCAGCGAGTTCAAGGTCTCGGCCGCCGCAAGGCTCACAGTCCGTCGAGCGGGGATCGGTTGGACCGGGCTCGACCGCGAGTGCGTGTCCTGCCATGAGGATGTGCACCGTGGGGCTCTCGGTCAGGCCTGCGAAAAATGCCACGACGAGGGGAAGTGGAAAGTCACCCCGGGCTTCTCCCACGACTCGACCGCTTACCCGCTCACGGCGAAGCACACCGAGGTGACATGCGCCAAGTGTCACCTGGATCCGCGACTCGGCCTCAAGCTGGACCCCGCAAGGAACCCGGTCCCGCGCTATCGCCCACTACCGCATGCGCAGTGCTCTGCCTGCCACGCTGATCCGCATGCGGGCCGCCTCGGCGTCTCCTGTAGCGACTGCCACACTACTCGAGGCTTCAAGGTCATCGACCGGCAGAGCTTCGACCATGACCGGACGAACTATCCTCTCCGTGGCCGCCACATCGCGGTCGCCTGCGCGAAGTGCCACGATTTCAATACGACCGCGGGTCGAAAGCCGCCGTTCGCGACCTGTACGGCCTGCCACCAGGATGTCCACGGCGGAACGGCTACTCTCGCGGGCCAGTCCATTGACTGCGCCGCTTGTCACGATGTCACCGGTTTCAACTCCTCGACATTCACCGCTGCCCAGCATCGCAGCACGAAGTACCCGCTCGAAGGAAAGCACCAGGCGGTCGAATGCGCCTCGTGCCATCGGAAGGACCTCACGGCCCCGGTGGCTCGCTTCGGCAGCGCCCGCGTGCTCCTGCGGCCCGCGTTCAGTCGTTGTCGGGATTGCCACGCGGATGACCATGGTGGCCAGCTTGCCAAGCGGCCGGACCAGGGCGAGTGCGCTGCCTGCCACACCGTGTCAGGCTGGAAGCCCAGCCGGTTCGATGCCCAGGCCCACGCGAGCCTGCGAGTGACCTTGGACGGAAAGCACGGCGAGATCGCGTGCGCGGCGTGCCACGGCGCCCGGCGCTCCGGTCTCAGGCAGCCGGCAACCACAGCGGCGCTGGGCAAGGCGGCGGTGCTCCTGCGACCGTCCGAGACCGGTTGCACCGACTGCCACCTGGATCCCGCATCAGCGGACGATTCTCCCCGGGGGGCGACGCGGGCCAAGCCACAGGGTGTGCCGCATGCCACGACCAGAAGGCGTTCCGCCCGTCCACCGTGACGATTGAGACCCACCAAGGCTTCGCCCTGGCGCTGGAGGGCGCGCATCGGGCCGCGCCTTGTGCTTCGTGCCACCACGACATGGAGGCCCGCAAGCCGCTTCGCTCGAGCCTCGTTGCCACGGGTGTCGTCGCCGCTCCACTCCGCCTGACGGCAGCCACCGCCTGCGGCGATTGCCACGAGACCCCGCACGGCGACCAGTTCGCTACCCGGAAGGACGGGGGCCGCTGCGACGCGTGTCACGACAATGAGCAATTCGCGCCCAGCCACACGCTTCGATCACAATCGCGACGCGAGCTTCTCGCTGAAGGGCGCGCACGAAGGAGTGCCCTGTAACCGCTGCCATTCCACCGAACTGGCGGGCGGGAAGACGCGGCTGATCTTTCGTCCCGCTCTCCGGCAAGTGCGAGAGCTGTCACGGCGAGAAGAGGCCGGCATGACAACCAGGCGCCGTCGCATCGTCGGCTGGATCGCCTGGGCGGCGCTCACCGGGGCGACCGCAATGGCCCCCGCGGCGGTTGTGGGCCAGGAGACGCACCCGCTCTCCCCACGGGCCGCTGCAGGAAGAGTGCGCCGTGTGCCATCGCCCCGAGGGTTGGACACCGGTACGCATCAGCAAGGCGTTCGATCATGGCAGGCACGGCTTCGTGCTCAGCGGAGCGCATGCTCAGACCACCTGCCGGGCGTGCCACCAGGCGCTCGACTTCAGCGATGCCCGGTCCGACTGCGTCTCCTGTCACGAGGATTTGCACCGGGGCGAGCTGGGCGCTGACTGCGCGAAGTGCCATTCGACCCGCAGCTTCGTCGACCGCACCGTGATGTCTCGCGGGCACCAGCTCACCCGGTTTCCGCTCGACGGGGCACATCTCGTTACCGACTGCCGTTCTTGTCACCCCCCGACGGCTCAGGGACAGATGATGTTCCGCGCCGTCCCGACCGACTGCGTGAGCTGCCATCAACCCAACTATCAGGCGGCCACTAATCCGGATCACGTGACTGGGGGGTTCCCCACCCAATGCAGTCAATGTCACAGCACCGTCACCTGGGACCGCGCCCGCTTCAATCACGATGCCAGTGCTTTCCCGCTGACCGGGGCGCACCGGGCGATTCCCTGCTCCCAGTGTCACGTCGGAAGCCGATTTCACCGGAACGCCGACCCAGTGCGTGAACTGCCATCAGGCGGACTACAACGCGACCTCGCAACCCAGCCACACCCAGGTCGCGTTTCCCACTGACTGCGTTTCGTGCCACTCGACCGCTTCGTGGACCGCGCCGTACGACCACAACCGTACCCAGTTTCCCCTCACCGGCGCGCACCGCACCACCA
Organism: uncultured Gemmatimonadales bacterium; assembly: GCA_963788625.1. GTDB lineage: Bacteria > Gemmatimonadota > Gemmatimonadetes > Gemmatimonadales > GWC2-71-9 > DATBGE01. Next base: position 227,059 of record CAWBHB010000003.1, read on the forward strand.
CGCTGCCAGCAGTGCCACAGCGACAATGTCTACCTCGGCAAGAGCACCCTGTGCGTGAGCTGCCATCAGCCGGAATACAACAGCACCACAAGCCCCAACCATGCCGGAGCCGGCTTCCCGACCGACTGCGCCGCTTGCCACACCACCACCCGATGGCCCGGTGCCACCTTCAATCACGACGGGCCCTTCTTCCCGATCTACAGCGGCAGACACCGCGGCACCTGGAGCAGTTGCTCGACCTGCCACACCGTCGCAACGGACTTCGCAGTACACCTGCCTGGTGTGCCATGAGCACAACCAGACCCAGATGGACGACACCCACCGAGGCAGGTCCGGTTACCAGTACGTGAGCTCGGCCTGCCTCCGGTGCCACCCGGACGGGAGGGCGGAATGATGAGGAGTCACCCGGCCCACCCTGCGAGGGGTCCGATGTGCGGGGATCGTCCTCCTGGCCGCAGCGATTCGGCTCGCCGCGCAGGACTCGTCGAGTGTGAAGAGCGCCGAGGTGACCTACATCTCGGGCACCTCCTACTACATCAGCGCCGGACGCCAGGATGGGCTCGCCGAGGGGAGCGAAGTGCTGGTAGTCCGGGACGACTCAATTGTCGCGCGGCTCCAGGTTCAGTATCTGTCCTCGAAGCAGTCGGCCTGCGTCGCCGTAGAGGCGAGGTCCGATGTAAAGGTGGGTGATCGGGTGAGATTCGTGGCCGTGGCGAGCAGCCGGCCCGCTGTTGTCACCGACTCGACCGAGCCGTACCGGCCGACCCGCGCCTGGAGTCCCGGGGGATTGCACGGCAGAGTCGGTATCCGCTACCTCGCAGTAAATGACGGAGCGGCAGGCACCGGGTATGGTCAGCCTGCCGGCGATCTTCAGCTGGCTGGCCAGAGCCTCGGGGGATCGGGCCTCGGCCTGGCCGTCGACCTGCGCGCTCGCCGAACCACCACTACACTCAGCGACGGTACCGATCAGGTGGACGGAAAGGCACGCGCCTACGAGGCCAACCTGTTCTGGCACGGCGCCGCCTCGCCGATCCGCCTCGCGGTGGGCCGGCAATACTCGCAGAGCCTCTCGGCGGTGAGTCTGTTCGACGGAGGCCTGGTCGAGCTGCTGAGTCCTCGCTGGAACGCAGGAGTCTTCGGCGGCATCCAGCCAGATCCCGATCTCGCCTTCTCGACGGACCTGACCGAGTTCGGCGGCTTTGTGGGAGTTCACAGCTCCCCCGGCTCTTCCGGGCCTTGGGCCGTGACGACAGGGCTCATCGCCAGTTACTTCCAGGGGAAGGCCAACCGGGAGTTTGGCTATCTGCAAGCCTCGTATTCAGGTCCCGTGCTATCGGTGTACGGCTCGCAGGAGTTGGACTACTATCGACCCTGGAAAGTGAAGGCCGGGGAAAATTCAATCTCCCTCACGAGCACTCTTCTGAGCGCCAATCTTCGACTGATGCAGGAGTCTGAGTCTGTTCGGGGGCTACGACACCCGGCGCAACGTGCGGCTCTATCGCGATGTCGTGAACCCGGTAACGGAATTCGACGACGCAGTACCGGCAGGGTGCCTGGGGCGGCGTCGGCATCAGCGGCCGGCGGTGGCGCGTGGCGCTGGACGGCCGATCCAGTTTCGGCGGCCCCTCGGGCACTGCCACCTCCTGTCACCGCGACACGGAGGTCTCAACCGGGTTACCCCGCTCGGGCATTGGACTCGGCGCCCGAGTGACCCGTTACACCAACCCGCGCCTCGATGGCTGGCTCTACGCACTGCGTGCCGGGCGCCGACCTCACCGGACCGCTGCATCTGGAGCTGAATGGGGGATCCGGGAAGAGCGTGAGCCACTGGCTGACCCCACCAGTCGGTCAATTTCCTGGTTCGGGTGGATCTTGACCTGGCTCTGGGACGGTCCTGGTACTTGCTGCTTGTCCGCCAACCGGGAAAACGAGGCCCCCGGGCACGTCGACCAGCTTTACGGCGCCCTGACCTGGCGCTTCTAAGCAACCCGGGGCTAGCGCGTCACTTCCGCCCGCGCCCAGGACAGCGCGGCGCCGACCGCCCGGTTCCATCCATCCAGATGCCGTCCGGCGCTCGGCCTCGGTCATCTGTGGCTCGAACCGCCGGAAGCGCCGCCCCCCGAGGAAATCCTCTACCGAGCGCCAGGTGCCCAGCGCGAGACCGGCCAGCGCCGCCGCTCCGAGCGCAGTGGTCTCGATGTTATCCGGACGTTCTACCGGCACGCCCAGCAGATCGGCCTGAAATTGCATCAACCAGTCGTTCGCCGCGGCCCCGCCATCGACTCGGAGTGCATCCAGAGTGAGCTCGGCATCGGCGATCATGGCTTCGAGTAGATCCCGCGATGCTGTGCGCCATGGCCTCGAGAGCGGCCCGGACCAGGTGAGCCCGGGTAGTACCGCGGGTCAGTCCCACGATGGTCCCACGTGCCTCCGCCTCCCAGTGCGGCGAGCCCAGTCCCACAAAAGCTGGGACTATGTGCACGCCACCGGTGTCGGTGACGCTCCGCGCCAGCGCTTCGGTTTCTCCGCCGATGCGATCAGGCCCAGACCCATCACGGAGCCATTGGATCGCCGCACCGGCGATGAAGACGCTGCCCTCGAGCGCGTACGCCGGTTCGCCCCGGGGTCCGCAGGCGGCGGTGGTGAGGAGACCATTTTGCGAAAGCGGCTTGGCTTGTCCGGTGAAGGCGAGGAGAAAGGCGCCGGTACCGTAGGTGTTCTTCGCCAGTCCCGGGTGAACACATCCTTGCCCGAAAAGCGCCGCCTGCTGGTCGCCGGCGATTCCAGCGATGGGCAGTACCGCGCCCAGCAGGTCGCGCTCGGTCTCACCGAGGATCTGAGATGAGGCCGCGATCGAGGGAAGGATGTTGCGGGGCACAGCGAACAGCGCCAGCAGGGTCTCGTCCCAGTCCCGCGCGGCAAGGTCGTACAGCAGAGTGCGCGAGGCGTTGGTGTGATCGGTGACGTGGAGTCGGCCGCCGGTGAGCCGTGCGATCAGCCAGGTGTCGATGGTCCCCGCGGCGAGTTCTCCTCGCTCAGCCCGGCGCCGCAAATCCTGATCCCGCAGCAGCCACTCCAGCTTGGTGCCGGAGAAATAGGGGTCGAGCACCAGCCCGGTCCGTTCCCGAATGAGGCTCTCTTTTCCTTCAGCCTTGAGCTCGCGGCATCGTTCGGCAGTGCGGCGGTCCTGCCAGACGATGGCCGGAGCAACCGGCGTGAGGGTCTTCCGATCCCACAGGGCGATGGTCTCCCGCTGATTGGTGATGCCGAGTCCGGACGGCGTCTCTCCGGCCTGGCGCACGGCATCGCGGGCGGCCTCCAGCGTCACCCGGAAAATCTCTTCCGGATCGTGTTCCACCCACCCAGGCTGCGGGAAATACTGGGTGAACTCCCGGTAGCCGCGTCCCAGGACTCGGCCGTCCTGGTGAACGACTAGCGCAGTGCTGCCCGTGGTTCCCTGGTCGAGGGCGAGGATGGAGGACAAGGGTGGAGTCGTTACCGTTAGCGAAGTTAGCTGTTAGCAAACTCGGAACTCGAGTGGATTCAGGTACTCGGTACTCGGTACTCAGTCCTCAGTCCTCAGTCCTTTCAACTCGTCCCTCCGCCTGCAGCCCCCGGTCCGTGATGTAGCCCGTGACCAGCTCGGCGGGGGTCACGTCGAAGGCAGGGTTCCACACCGCGGCTCCCGCAGCGGCGATAGCGTCGCCCGTCGATCGCTGCGAACCTCCTCTGCTGCCGCGCTCTTCGATCGGAATCTCGCTGCCGTCCGCCGTTCCGAAGTCGAAGGTCGAGGTCGGCGCGGCCACGTAGAAGGGGACGCCGTGCTCCCGGGCGGCGAGCGCCACTCCATAGGTCCCGATCTTGTTGGCGACGTCTCCGTTGGCAGCGATCCGGTCGGCGCCGACGATGACGCAGGTGATGTCCACCCGGTCGCAGCCGGCTCGCGGCCATGTTGTCGGCGATGACGGTGCAGCTGATTCCCGCTCGGCCCAGCTCCCATGCGGTCAGCCGGCTTCCCTGCATGCAGCGGGCGGGTCTCGTCCGCGATCACCGAAACGCGCCGTCCCGTCTCGTGGGCCAGGTAGACCGGGGCCAGGGCGGTTCCGATTCCCGAGGTCGCACAGCGCGCCGGCATTGCAGTGGGTGTGAACCACTGGCGCCATCGGGACGAGCGGCGAGTCCCGCTTCGCCGATCCGCGCGGCACATGGCGCGGTCCTCCTCCCAGATCGCGTTGGCCTCGGCCACCAGAGCCGTGGTGAGGTCCGTCCGCCCGCTGCGGCAGCGCGAGCGCAGCTTCCGCATGCGCTCGACGCGCCCAGGCAAGGTTCACCGCGGTGGGCGGGTGCGCCTGCGAGGACGTCGCACGCCGTCGCGAGCGACACTCCTCGAGTTGCCGAGCCAGCCGAGCCGCCGAGCCGCCGAGTCACGAGTGTCACCCCCATCGCCGCAGCAACCCCGATGAGCGGAGCCCCACGCACCCGCAGCGTGCGAATGGCTTCGGCCATGTCCGCGACCGGCTCAGCTCGCGGTAGACCTCTTCGGCGGGAAGCCTGGTCTGATCGAGGATGCGAATGGTCCCCGACTCGGTCCAGGCGATCTGATTGAATTCTGGCACGCCGGGAAGATATCCCGCCTCCGGCCGCGGAGTGAGTCAGCTGGCCCAGTCGAGCTCGAAGCGGCGGAGCAAACCGACCGCGCCCAGGGAGCGGAAGGCCTGCACCGCTCGGAGGCGGAATCGGTCGGCCAATCGAGGCTGACGTACGGCGCGAGCCGCCAGGGCCGAAATGGCGTCGCACTGGCCCCGCAGCTCGATGCTGCGTAACCGGCCCGCGATCTCCGGCCGCTGATGCGCGTGCCGCAGGCGACGGTCGATACCGTTGTCGCTGCAGGGCGCCCAGCGCCAGCGAGACGTTCCGCTTCGCCGACCCCGGCCTCGTCGTCCGGTCGCCGTCGCGAGTTCCCGGGCTCCGCGCAGCTCGGCTTCCGCCTGGCCGGTTCACCCCCTTCGAGCCAGGTCTCGGCCCGTCCCATCCGGGTCAGCGCGAGGAGCGCCTGATCACCCGCTTGCTCTGCGGCCTCGACTGCCTGGTGGTTGGCCTCAAGCGCCTCGGCAAAGCGACCTTCAACCCGATGGACCAGGGCGAGATTGTGACAGGTCTGGGCGATACCGAGCCAATTCGCCCTGTATCCGGTAGACCCGGCAGCGCGCTGCGATAGAGGTTCACCGCCAGCGCACCCTTCCCCTGCAGGTGGACCAGCGAACCCAGGTTGTTGGAGGCGCGCGCCGCCATCTGGGCATCGTTCAGCACGTGCGCCCTGCGAAGCGTCTCCTCGAACCGCGCCTCCGCATCATCCAGCCGACCCTGCTCGAAGGCGACACCGCCGAGGAGATTGGCAGCCCGCATGGCGCCCGATTCATCGGCCGCAGCACTGAGGCGACTCAGGGCCGACTCGGCGAGCCGCGCCGCGCGCTCGAAGGCCCCAGTCGTGCGGCCGCAAGCGCGGCCAGATACTCGGCTTCTGGAGGGGGTACGGATGGGCTTCGTCTTGCGGCCTTCGTCGAACGCTCGGAGCGCTTCTCGAAATCGGCCCGCCGAGCTAATCCGGTAAGCACCTCGAGATCAGCGGTATTCCAGTCTGGATTGTGGCGGACCCTCGGAATTCATGCCGCCGCGGCAACGCCGACCGAGCGAAGGAAGGCATCGAGCACGTCGGGTCTCCACCACTGCGGAGTCTCCCGCATGCAGGACAGAGCCTCCTGATGCGACAAGGCCGGCCGGTAGCTCCGGGTCGTGGTGAGGGCGTCATAGACATCGACGATGCAGATCACCTGCGCCGCCAGAGGGATCTCGTCGCCCTTCAGGCGGTCGGGATACCCGGTGCCGTCGCACTTCTCGTGGTGCCAGCGGATGATCGGCTTGATGTCCCAGGGAAACTCGATCGCCGCCAGCAGATCCACGCCCCAGACCGGGTGCTGCTTGATGACTTCGAACTCGGCTTCGGTCAGCTTGCCCGGTTTGTTCAGGATCTCGTGCGGCACCTTCACCTTCCCGACGTCGTGCAGGTAGGCACCCAGCCGCAGGGTGGTCAGGTCGTCTTCGCTCAGCCCCAGCGCCTGGCCCACCGCCTCGGCGTACTCGGCTACCCGGCCGCAGTGGCCGAAGGTGTAGCTGTCCGCCGATTCGATCGACTGACCCCAGTCCTGCACCACGGCGAGGAAGGTTCCCTCGAGATCCGCGACCTTGGCCTCGACGTCGACCAGATCCAGGGCGGCGTCCAGCCGACGGAAGAGCCGATAGGAAGCGTTGAGCAGAGACAGCGCGTCCTGGTTCCGGCCCTGAGCCTGATACAGTCGCGCCAGCTCCCGCGAGGCCTCCGCTTCGCTGAGAATCGATCCGGTGCTCACGGCAAGATCAATCGCGCTCCGCAGCCGGGATTCGGCCAGCTGGGGGCGTCCAGTGTCCCGGTAGACCATGCCGATGACCCGGTACGCATCGGACTTGTCCAGACGGGAGCCCAGCCGGTCGAAGATGGCCAAGGCCGCCTCCGCATCGCGCCGGGCCAGCTCATAGGCCTGACGCGCGATGTGGACCTCGGAGTGATTGAGCAGGCAGAGTCCCTGCAGGTGCACATCGCCGATCCGCTCGGCGATGCTCCGGCTCTGCTCGTAGTAGCGCTCCGCGTCGCTCCACTGTTCGCGGTCGGCGCTGATCATCCCCAGGTTGTGATAGGCGATGGCGCAGCCCTTGCTCGTCGCCCATCGCCTGCGAAGCCTCGAGCGAGGCTCCGTAGTGACGAAGGGCCGCGGCGTGATCACCGCGAATGGTTGGCGAGGATGCCGAGATTCTGTTCGATCCGGCAACACAGGCGCGGGTAGGTCACCTCCCAGCGACAGCGCGCGCTCGAAGTACTCCTCCGCGCTTCGCATCGCGCCGTGCTCGATCTCGTACCCACCCAGCGTGTTCAGCGCCTCCGCCGCCAGACCGGAGTCCCCCATGGCCAGCGCGGTCTCATAGCTCCGCTGGCAGAGCGATCGGGCCCGTTCGCTCCATCGTTGCGGTGATGGTGCACCACGCTCAGGCGGCGCAGCGCCTCCGCGAGCACGGCGTGCTCCGCCGAACGCTCCGCTGAAGCGATGGCTACATGGTAGGTATCGAGCGCTTCATTGATGCGGCCCGATCGCTCGTGGGACTGAGCCTCGGCGAGAAGCTCGGCGGCGTGCGGTTTCGCTTCCGGTGACGGCGGCCCGCGCTTCGGACGACGTAATTTCCCGGGATTCCATTCCTACCAGGCCACCGCGTACCGGGAGAAGTGCTCGACATCGCCGCTGACCCGCTGGAGCAGGATGTTGTCCCGCGAGAGCAGGTAGCTGAGGATGTTGAGCCGCTCGGTGGTGTAAGCGATCCGCTTGAGAATCTGGAGCCGACCGAGCGGGCAGTTCGAGTAGTCCAGCGTCAAGCCGGGCCGGACGGCCGACCTTGAACTGAAGCCCCTCAGGGGAGAAACGAACCGAGGCGACCGGATCGCTCGGTGCTTCGGCGGTGATCGGAGTCGGAGCAGCAAGTGCGCCGGCGGGAATGACCAGCACGTGCCGGCCGACCTGAATCTGACCACCGGCCGGACCGATGGTTTTCCGGGTGACCGCATAGGGTTCGACGCGGCAGGCCAAGAGTCCCGTGCCGAGTAGGCCTTTGGCTGGATTGAGCAGCTCAAGACTTGAGCTCGAAGAAACGGATTGAGCGGAGGGTTCCGCAGTCGGAAGGTCGCCACTGCCGCAACTGCTGCGCGGCGAGCGCGAGAGTCAGACCGACGCCGAGCGCGATGAGGCTGCGCAGACGAAACATAACGAGCTCCTCGTTGGCGTTCGAACCCAGGCGAAAATGAGGCACTTTTACTGGTCTGATGGAGGAGCAACTCAGGTGCCGCAGGCTGCCAGATGTGTCAATAAATTGTATGCATGTATTACGCGTGAGTGTGCAAAACTGTGTTAACACGTGCTTTAAGACGTCATCGTATGGTAGAAACTGTATCCATTCAAGTCGCACCTGAGCGAACTTGGACAAGTTTTGCCACCCTTTGGTGATCCACATCACCTTCCAAGTCCCCACCCTGTAGGCTCCGGACCACAGTCCTGCCCACCTGCCCTCCGACGGGACTAAAATTCGCCGCCCCTTCCCGCCGAGAGCCCATGTCGTACTCGACTCTGCTACTGGACTTCCGCGAAGCCATCGCGTTCGTCACCATCAACCGCCCCGACAAGCTCAATGCACTGAACGACGCGGTCATCGCCGAGTTGGGACAGGCATTCAAGGCGATCGAGGCGGACGGGGCAGTGCGCGGGGTGATCCTCACCGGAGCGGGCCCCAAGGCGTTCGTCGCGGGAGCCGACATCGGTGACCTCTCCCGCCAAGGGCCGTTCGATGGCAAGGCCCGCGCGATGGATGGACAGGCCGTCTTTCGCCGTATCGAGCGGCTGGGCAAGCCGGTTGTCGCCGCGGTGAACGGTTTCGCTCTGGGCGGTGGCTGCGAGCTGGCGATGGCGTGCCATCTCAGGTTCGCCAGTGAGAACGCGAAATTCGGTCAGCCGGAGGTGAAGCTGGGGATCGGTCCCGGCTACGGCGGAACCGTTCGGCTTGCCGCGACTGGTGGGGAAAGGGCGGGCGCTAGAGCTATTGCTTACCGGACAGATGATCGACGCCCAGGAGGCCTGGCGCATCGGGCTGGTCAACAAGGTCTTCCCTGCGGACCAGCTCCTGCCCGAGGCGGAAAGGCTGCTCCGGAGCATCCTGGAAAACGGTCCGCTGGCGGTCCGGTTGGTTCTGGAGGCGGTGGACGCCGGCCTCGAGATGACCGCGGAGGACGCTCATTTGCTCGAGGCGAACCACTTCGGGCTGCTCGCCTCCACGGAGGACATGCGGGAAGGCATGGCCGCGTTTCCTGGAGAAGCGGAAGGCCAATTTCCGAGGGAAATGAACCCTCGGAAACTGGGGCTTCCAACCCTGCAATTCCCTCTGTCTACCGACTAAATTTCAGCCCTATGAAGAGGGGTCGTCCCGGGCTACCGAGGCTGGCGGGAAGCCTTGTGGTGGCGGTGCTTAGCGCAGGACTGCTCGCGTGCAACGAGCGGGATAGAGTGTTCTTTCCAAGTATCCCATCGGGACCGTCCGTGGGCGGACCAACATCCACGATTGATCGTCCAACGATTGATACGACACTCACCGCCGGTCCGACGTTCTTCGTAACCGGACGCACCGGCGACGCCGACGGGGTAGACACGGTGTATTTCGAGACCGAGGGTGGCGTGTCCGGCTTCGCGCCGTTCATTGCGCACTCAGACACCGTCCGGTTCGGCCTGCCGATCACGACCAATGGCCTCTCCGGCGCAACGATCACGATCCGAGTGTTCGGGGTGGACGTGTTGGGCACTCACGGAGACACCGCGATCCGCCACCTGACGATTCAGTAGTGCGGTTCCAGGGCCTCACAGTCCGGGGTTTCCGGAACCTGAAGGACACAACACTGGAAGCAGGGCCCGAGGGAGCAGTGCTCCTCGGGGCGAACGGCGAAGGGAAGACCAGTCTCCTCGAGGCGATCTACTTCCCCGTCCTGTTTCGCTCGCTTCGCGGAGCCTCGGACCAGGAAATCGTTCGGTTTGGAGAGCCGGGATTTCATGTGGCGCTCCGCTTCGAAGCCCGCGACCAGTCCCACCACGCGGCCGTCACCTACCGCGCCGCGGGCCGCAAGAAGGAGCAGGTCCTGGATGGCGAGCCGCTACGCCGGCTGGCCGATGCTGCCGGGATCTGGGTGGCGGTGGCGTTTCTGCCCGAGGATGTACGGCTGGCGTCGGGACCGGCGGCCGGAAGGCGCTTGTTCCTTGATCGGACGCTGGCGCTGGCCGACCGGGAGTACTTCGCGGCGCTCGCTACATACCGCCACGCCCTCGGACAGCGGAATGCGGCTCTCCGATCCGGGCGACAGGACTTGGCCCGTGCATTCGACCGGCCGCTTGCCCGGGCCGGAGCCCGAGTAGTCGCGGGGCGGCTATCCTGGGTCGCGCAGGCACAGGCCGGCTTTCGAGAGGAGTTGCTGGCTCTGGGCGAACCTCGGACCGCAGCGGATCTCGGATACGCGGGGACGGAAGAGCTGGCAGATCCCGCGGCATGGCCGGATGCACTCGACGCTGCCTCGGCGCGGGATCAGGTGAGGGGTGCCACGACCGTGGGCCCCCACCGCGACGACCTACGGCTCTGTCTGGAAGGACGCGGTCTCCGGGAATTCGGCTCGACCGGTCAGCAACGCAGTGCCGCGATCGCCCTGAAGCTGCTCGAGCTGGAGACGCTGCGCCGTTCCGCCGGAGAAGCCCCTGCGCTGCTGCTCGACGATGTATTCGCCGAGCTGGACCAGGAGCGCCAGGAGCGGCTCGCGACTCGGCTCCGGCAAATAGGACAGGCCCAGGTGTTCATCACCTCGCCGCGGGCGGACGAGCTGGGGCCGGGGATGGAGCTGCCGGTGTGGCGAGTGGCCGGAGGAGTGGTGAGGGTCGAGGGATGAGGACTGAGGACTGAGTAGTACCGAGTACCGAGTTGTAACAGAACAGCTAATAGCTAATACCTAATAGCTAACAGCTAACAGCTAACGGCTAACGGCTGACAGCTGACGGCTGACGGCTCACCACTGACCGGACACTGAATGGCCAGGTACCGCCCGACCCCGCGTCCCCCTGGTGCCCCGACGAAGCTGAAAGAGGCGCTGGACACCTATCTCAAGGGCGCCGGTCTCTCGCGCCGAGTGCAGCAGGCCAGTGTGCTGGACGATTGGCCCCGTCTGGTCGGACCCCAAATCGCCCGGGTGACGGAGCCCGATTCGGTAACGGCCGACGGCGTCCTCCGGGTGCGGGTGGCGAGCGCACCGTGGGCGAGTGAGTTGGGCCTGATGACCCCGACCATCCTGGCCCGGATCAATGCCGGCAGGACTGGTCGGATCAAGTCGATACGATGGATGCCCGGCGGGTTCCGCCGGCGCGATGGCGTTACCCCCTGATTCTGGCGAGACATGGCGAAGGAATCCGCAGTACGGGCTCAGGACGGTATGCAGTACGACGCTGGATCGATCACGGTCCTCAAGGGACTGGAAGCGGTCCGCAAGCGGCCGGGGATGTACATCGGCTCCACCAGCGAAAACGGGTTGCACCACCTGGTCTACGAGGTGGTGGACAACTCGATCGACGAAGCGCTGGCAGGATTCTGCGACACCATCAGCGTCACGATCCACAAGGACAACTCGATCACGGTGGCCGACAACGGCCGCGGGATTCCGGTGGACATCCATCCGACGGAAAAGATCCCCGGAGTGGAGCTCGCGCTGACGGTGCTGCACGCGGGCGGCAAGTTCGACAAGTCGAACTACAAAGTCTCCGGCGGTCTCCACGGCGTCGGGGTGTCGGTGGTCAACGCGCTCTCGGAACGCCTCGAGGTCCTGGTGGACCGGGATGGCCAGCGCCACCACATGCAGTTCGTACGGGGGACCACCACCAAGCGGCTCACCGTCCTGGGCAAGGCCAAGGGAACCGGCACCACCGTCCGCTTCAAGCCCGACCCTGAGATCTTCACGGTCCTGGAGTTCAACTGGAATACGCTGTCCGACCGGCTCCGTCAGCTGGCCTACCTCAACAAGGGCGTCACCATCACGCTCAAGGATGAGCGTCCCGACGACGAGCCTCGGGTGGAGACCTTCTTCGCCAAGGGCGGCCTGATCCAGTTCGTGGAGTGGCTCAATCGCAACAAGAAGCCGTTGCACCCCAAGCCGATCGCCTTCAGCCTCACCAAGGACGAAGTGGACGTGGATGTCGCCATCCAGTACGAGGATGGTTACAACGAGAACGTCTTCACCTTCGTCAACAACATCAACACCCACGAAGGCGGCACGCACCTCACCGGCCTGCGCTCCGCGCTGACTCGGGCCATCAACGAGTTTGCCAAGAAGAGCGGCGCGCTCAAGAAAGAGGACTTCACTCTGTCCGGCGAGGACATCAGGGAAGGACTCACCTGCGTTCTCCACGTGAAGGTGAAGGAGCCGCAGTTCGAGGGGCAGACCAAGACCAAGCTGGGGAACTCCGAGGTCGAGGGCATCGTCAAACAGGTGGTCTACGAGCAGCTCGGCACCCAGCTGGACGAGAAGCCGGCCATCGGCCGGGTGGTGATCGAGAAGGCGGTGAGCGCCGCTCGGGCCCGCGAAGCGGCCCGGAAGGCCCGTGACCTGGTGCGCAAGAAGTCGGGGTTGGAAGGTTCGGTGCTGCCCGGGAAGCTGGCCGACTGCTCCCTCAGCGATCCGGCCCTGACCGAGTTGTACCTGGTCGAGGGAGACAGCGCCGGGGGCAGCGCCAAGCAGGGACGCGACCGGCAGTTCCAAGCCATCCTGCCGCTCCGGGGCAAGATCCTGAACGTGGAGAAGGCCCGGATCGACAAGATCCTGAGCAACGAGGAAATCCGGTCGATGATCACCGCCATCGGCGCCGGGGTCCGAGAGGACTTCACGCTGGAGGACGCCCGGTATCAGAAGATCATTCTCATGACCGATGCAGACGTGGACGGGGCCCACATCCGGACCCTGTTGCTCACCTTCTTCTTCCGGCAGATGCATGAGCTGATCGAGGCGGGGTACATCTACATCGCCCAGCCGCCGCTCTATCGGGTGGCGAAGGGGAAGGAAGAGTTCTACGCCTATTCGGAGCAGGAGCGGGACGAGTACGCCAAGCGACTGGGGAACGGAGAGGGACGGGGCAGCGTGAATATCCAGCGCTACAAGGGCCTGGGAGAGATGAACCCCGACCAGCTCTGGCGTACCACTATGGACCCCACAAAGCGCACCATTCTTCGGGTGACGCTGGAAGACGCAGTCGAGGCTTCGAAGCTGTTTGACGAGCTGATGGGCGACGAGGTCGAGCCGCGGCGCCAGTTCATCGAGAAGAACGCCAAGTACGTGAGCAACCTCGACGTGTAGTCCGGTCGCTCAGCGCAACATCTGCTCCGGGGACTGAAACGAGAGGAACGCGTCAGCCACCTGAGGGTCGAAATGAGCCCCGCTGCGGCGGCTGATTTCGACCCTCACTGTTTCCACCGGTCGAGCGGTGCGATACGGCCGATCGTGGGTCAGGGCATCGAAGAAATCCGCGATCGCCACGATCCGGGCTTCGAGCGGAATCGCTTCGCCGGCCAGACCAAAGGGGTAGCCTTTCCCATCCCAGCGCTCGTGGTGGCTCTGCGCGATGCGCTGCGCCATCTGGATCATCGCCGACTTGCCCCCACCAAGGATTCGTGCCCCGATCGTGGTATGGGTGCGCATCACGCCCAGCTCCCGGGGGGTGAGCCGGCCTGGTTTGAGCAGGATGCGGTCCGGCACGCCGATCTTCCCCACGTCATGGAGCGGCGCCGCTCGCCGGATCAGGCTGGAGACGGTCTCCCCTACGCCGAGGTCAACCGCAAGCGTGCCGGCCAGCGCGGCGACCCGCTGAGTGTGCCGACCGGTTGCATCGTCCCGGAATTCCGCCGCCGCCGCCAGTCGCTCCAGGACTTCGACCTGGGTCCGCTCCAGAGCCGCGGTGCGCTCGGCCACCCGCCGCTCCAAACTCTGGTTCTGGGCGTGCAGTGCCAGATGGAGCGAGCGGGTTTCGATGAGATTGCGGATGCGGAGCAGCACTTCGGGAATGTCGAACGGCTTGCTGAGAAAGTCCTTGGCGCCCATCGAGAGCGCCCGTTGCCTGACCTGGACGCTGTCGTCCGCCGTGAGCATGAGAATCGGCAGATAGGTGTCGGACGGGATCGCCGCGCGGAGCTGGGTGAGCACTCCAAAGCCGTCCATGTGGGGCATGTGCAGGTCGAGCAGGATCAGATCGGGATTGTGATCGTCGAGCAGCTGGAGAACGACGCGGGAATCGGTGGTGCCCCGGACATGACGGAATCCGGCACGGTTGAGTATGCGGATCAGGGCCTCGACGTTGGATGCTTCATCATCAACCACCAGAATTCGGGCCGCCGATGTGCCGGCGTGGCCTGCTCGCAGCCCGTTCCCGTTCCTCGCCCGCGGGTCGTGCGTCCGCGTCCTCTCGCGCGTGAGCCCCACGTCCTACCTCCCATTCACAGATCGGCACCCGGGTCGGACCACAGCACAGATACCGACGTCATTGTCCAGTCTTTGATCGCTTCCCTACTGCTTTGGGTGGCACAGCTAAGTCATTGTTAGCATTTGGCGTACCAACGACCGTCAGGCTCATCCCAAGGGCCGGTGGGCGTGGCAGAGAAACCGCTGTATAGAGAGTGATCAGAGAGGCCAACTCGCAGCAGGACTCGCGAGTAGCCTGCGGCGAGTGTCAGGCTATTCAACACTCACCTGCGTCTGCGCGCAGTCTTCGGAGCGAGCGCCGCGTTGCTCGCAGGTTTCTGGACGGCAGAAGTGGAGTGGCGGACTTCCGGATACCTCGCTTTCAGCCCTACCGCGGGTCCCGCTTGGCCGCGCCGGGCCCCCAGTCGTCTCCGTCGAAGCCATCCTCCGGCCGCTGGAGCACACCCAGATCGCGGACCTCCCGTTCCGCCGCCTCCAGCTCCTCCCGATCCGGCTCCTCCCGATCCGCTGCATCCGCGGAGCGACGCCCCGGTCGAAGGAGCCAGGCGAGGAAGACGACGATCGCCAGCAACAACAGCAGCTCACCGCTCATACGAATCCTTGTTCGAGGGTCTCCACCCCGTCAGCGGTCACTCGGTGCGACACCAGAGGAAGAGGGTCAGGGCCGTCGGTGAGCTTGATCGCGCGACCCAGCGCCGAGAGGCCGATCTCGATCCCGGCCCGATCTCGGGCAAACACCGACGCGATCGGCTCGCCGGCGACTACGGCAGTCCCCGGCTTCACCGTCACCACGAACCCGACCGAGTGGTCTACCACCTCGCCCAGCGCGCGACGACCACCGCCCATCTCCACTACGGCCTGGCCCAGGACCCGCGGTTCGATCTGCCGTACGGTTCCAGCTATTGGCGAAGGAAAGAGCTCGACCTCCTCCGCTTGAGGCAACAAACCGGGATCGTCCACCACCGCGGGATTGCCGCCCTGCGCTTCGATGATTCGCCGAAAAGTGTCGAGTGCCTGCCCCGAACCCAGTGCCTTGTCCACCCTGGCTTTTCCCTCGGCCCGGTTCTGGACCACACCGCCCGCCAACAGCATCTCGATTGCGAGCGTGCGGGTGAGTCGCGAAAGGTCTTCTGGACCCTCGCCGGAGAGGGCCTGCAGCGCCTCCTCCACCTCGAGCGCGTTCCCGATGGCCCGTCCCAGCGGACGGTCCATCGCGCTCAGATATGCAACGGTTCGACAACCATGTGCCTCGCCCAGTCCGATCATCGTGCGGGCGAGCTCGATGCCCCGCTCGGGCTCCGGAAGGAAAGCGCCGCTTCCCGTCTTCACATCCAGGACCAGGGCGGTGAGTCCTTCGGCGAGCTTCTTGGCCATGATGCTTGCCGCGATGAGAGGGATCGACGGAATGGTCCCGGTCACGTCACGCAGCGCATAGAGCTTCCCATCCGCCGGGGCAATTTCAGCGGTCTGTCCCACCATCGCGGCGCCGATGCGCTGGACCTGGTCGCGCGTCTCAACGAGGGAGAGATCGGTTCGGAACCCCGGAATCGATTCCAGCTTGTCGGTGGTTCCCCCGGTGTGTCCCAGTCCGCGGCCGGAAATCATCGGGACCGCAACGCCGCAGCTCGCGACCAGCGGCGCAAGAACCAGTGAGACCTTGTCGCCGACGCCGCCGGTCGAATGCTTGTCCACCCGGGGCACCGGCCAGGTGCCGAAGTCGAGGGATTGCCCCGAGCGGAGCATGGCTTCGCAGAGGGTGTTGAGCTCGGTGCTGCTCATTCCGCGGAGGGAAACCGCCATGAGCAGGGCCGACATCTGGTAGTCCGGCACCGCTCCTGCGGTAAATCCTTCGACCAGCGCGCTCCACTCGGCAGTCGTCAGCTCCCCGCCGTCGCGCTTGCGTTCGATAAGAGGCTGGATCACCATTCAGCGGCCGTTCCCTCACTCTCGACCCATGCGGAGCGAACTCGTGGCGCCACGGCGCATCTTGCAGTTGATCATCGCCCTGATGGTCGGGGCAAGCCCGATGTTGCTGCAGGGCCAATCGGTGGATGAGCACCTCGCCGCCGGCAGGGAGTTCACCATCAAGAACCCGCCCGCGGCCCTCGCTGAATTCGAAGCGGTGCTGGCCGTCGATTCCACCAACTATGAAGCGAACTGGGGTGCAGCGCAGGCCCTGGTGGATATCGGCAAACGGACTCCGGACAACGTGAAGTCGCCGGAACGGGATTCACTCTATGCCCGGGCCGAGAGTCTGGCCCGTGTCGCTGTGAAGGCCGATTCCGCGGGACCCGATGGGCATTACATGCTCGCGGCCGCGATCGGGCGCGCCTCACTCACCAAGAGCAAGAAGGAACGGGTCAAGCGCGCGGCCGAGATCCGGAACGAGGCGCTCAAGGCCCTCGCCCTGGACCCCAACCACGACAAGGCCTACCACGTGCTCGGCCGGTGGAACGCCGAGATCATGCGGCTCTCCGGGCTGACTCGCTTCTTCGCGAAGAATTTTCTGGGCGGCTCGGTGTTTAACGCCGCATCCTGGCAGGGGGCGATCGACAACATGCAGAAGGCGGTGGCACTCAATCCCGAAAGCGTATACCACCGCCTGGACCTGGCAGAGATCTATGTCGACGTCGGTCGATACAGCGACGCCAGGCAGCAGTTGAACGAGATCGCCGAACTGCCGGTCTTCGATGCCGCCGACCCGGAGTATCAGGCCGAGGCGGCGGCCCTCCTCAGGCGCATCGCCGACAAGAAGGACAAGGACTAGGCGGTCTCAGCCGCGCAGCCGGTCCTTCACGTCACCCAGTCTGTCCTTCACGTCACCCAGTACTTCGTCCGCCCGGTCCGCCGCGGCCTGAACCTTCTCCTTGAGCTGCTTGCGGCGCCGTCGCAGTGCGTGACGTGCCGCATCCCGCTCCGCCATCCAGGCCGAGGCGGCCTGCCGTTCTATGGCCTTGGCGCGGCGGCGCACCAGCCGCCGGGTCTCCTCCCCGCTGGCCGGGGCAAAAAGCAGGGCCACGACCGCACCAACGGCCGCCCCGATGAGCAAACCCGTCAGAAAACCGCCTCCCTCGCGGCTCCCCTTGTCTTCTTCGTCAAGCATTGCTGCCTCCCTTTCCGTACCGTCAAGAAATTACCGTCAAGGTCCTGACCAAGCTACTCACGCTTGACCCCCTCCACTCCCCTGACGAAACTTCGCCATCCCATACCGGAAGAGTCCATGACCGTGACATCGGCAGCGGCTGTCACCGCTGAGGACGCCGAGCGCCTTCAGGCCCAGATTCGGGACCTGGAGCATGAGCGGAAGCATCTCCTGGCCATCATCGAGATCCTACAGGAGATCGCCGGGTCGCTCCACTTCGTGGACATCATGCAGTCGATCGCGCGGCGCCTGGGGGAGGCGTTCGGCCTCGACCGCTGCTCGATCTTCCTGGCCGAGCGGGACGGGAAGACCGTCCGGCTCGTGGCCAGCTACGAGGACCCTGGCATCCGGAACTACATGGTGGACCTGGACCGCTATCCGGAGCTGGCCCAGGCCCTCAAGACCGGTCGGACGGTGTTCATCCCGGACGTCGAAAAGGATCAGTCCCTGGAGCACGTGCGGGGCGCACTGCAGCTCCGCCGGGTCAAGGCGATCACCGTGGTCCCGATCACGTGGCGAGGCGCCGCCATCGGGGCGATCTTCCTCCGGACTTTCCGAGACGGGCCCAGTTTCTCCGAAAGCGACGTAGCCTTCTGCCAGGTGGTAGCCAGTCTCACCGCCAAGTCGCTCCGGAACGCCCACCGGTTCGAGCGGCTGCAGCAGCGGCTGGGCGAGCCGTCCGCCCAGGCCCACCGAGCGGTGGAGCGGGAGCGGGTGGCCATGATCGGCTTCCTGCGCCGGTTGCTCGATGAATTCGCGGCCCGGGAAGGACCGTGGAGCGAAGGGGTCCTGGCCAAGGCCAGCGCCGAGGAAATCGAACGGCTGGTGGGGGTGGCGCTCACGGTCCTGGGACAGGAGGCCGCGGCGCGATAGTGGAGTGGGAGTAGGTTGTAGGTTGTAGGTTGTAGGGAGTAGGGCGCAGGACCGACGCCCTCACCGCACTCCCTACTCCCCTATTCCCTACTCCCGCTTCACTTTGTACCATCCCTCCAATGACGCCGTCCGCCCGCGCCGACCAGCTTCGCCAAGCCCTCAATCGCGCCAACCAGGCCTACTACGTGCTCGACGCGCCGGAAATCACCGACGCGGAGTATGATCGGATGCTGCGGGAGTTGCAGGAGCTGGAGCAGACCCACCCCGACCTTCGCACCGCCGACAGTCCCACCCAGCGAGTCGGAGCCGAGCCTGCCTCGGCGCTGGCCAAACACACCCATCTCCGGCCGATGTTGTCCCTCGCCAACGCCTTCACCACCGAAGAGCTCGAGGCCTGGGAGGCGAGGAACGGGCGGATCACGCCTGATGTGCAGGCTGGCGGGTACACCACGGAGATCAAGATCGACGGCGCCGCCGTCAGCCTGACCTATGCGCGGGGTCATTTCGTGAGCGGCGCCACTCGGGGCAACGGCCTGCTGGGAGAGGTGATCACCGAGAACCTCAAGACCATCCCCGACGTTCCGCTCGCGCTGAAGGGATCCCGCCATCCCACGCTGATGGAGATTCGCGGCGAGGTCTACATGCCGCGCCAGGCGTTCGAGCGGCTGAACAAGGAGCAGGAGCAGGCCGGAGAGCCGCTATACGCCAACCCGCGCAACACCGCGGCCGGCAGCCTCAAGCTGCTCGACTCCCGGATCACCCGGCGCCGCCGGCTCCGGATGTTCGCCTTCCACGTCGAGGTCATCGAGGGGAAGTTTGCGGCGACGACGCAATGGGAAATCCTCGAGGCACTCGAAGCGTGGGGCTTCCCGGTCGAACCGCACCGGAAACGGCACGCGAATCTCCAGGAGGCGCAACTCGAGGCCTCCAGCAAGGAGCCGCTGCTCCGATCGCTCCCCTTCGAGGCCGACGGCATCGTGGTGAAGGTGGATCGCCTGGCCCTCCACCAGGAGCTCGGTGTGGTGGGTGGTCGGGAGCCGCGCTGGGCCATCGCTCGCAAGTTCGCGCCCGAGGTAGCCGTGACCAGGCTGCTCGACATCGGCATCAATGTGGGCCGCACTGGCGCGCTGAATCCCTATGCCAAACTCGAGCCGGTAGAGGTGAGCGGGGTGACCGTCTCGAACGCGACCCTCCACAATGAGGACCTGATCGAGCAGAAGGACATCCGGATCGGAGACTGGGTTGAAGTGATGCGGGCGGGCGAAGTGATCCCTCAGCTCATCGGTCCGATTCGAGACCGCCGGGACGGTACGGAACGGCCCTTTCAGATGCCGGACAAGTGCCCCGCCTGCGGCACGCCGGTCGAGCGGCCGCCCGACGAGGCCATGCGCTATTGCCCCAACGCCACCTGTCCGGGCCGAGTCCTCGAAGGGATCGTGCACTTCGCGTCCCGCGACGCGATGGACATCCGCGGACTGGGGTACGAGCGGGTCCGCCAGCTGCTTCAAGCCAACCTGATCCAGGACGTCTCGGATCTGTACCAGCTCAGCGCGGAGCGACTGGTCGAGCTG
Organism: uncultured Gemmatimonadales bacterium; assembly: GCA_963788625.1. Lineage (GTDB taxonomy): Bacteria > Gemmatimonadota > Gemmatimonadetes > Gemmatimonadales > GWC2-71-9 > DATBGE01. Next base: position 246,764 of record CAWBHB010000003.1, read on the forward strand.
GACCGCTTCGCCAAGCAGTCGGCCAACCAGCTCGTCGCCGCGATCGCCGCGTCGCGAGACCGTCCCCTGTCCATCGTGCTGTTCGGGATCGGAATCCGGCACGTCGGAAAGAACGTGGCCCAGCTCCTGGCACGGCGATTCGGCAGCATGGACGCGCTGATGACGGCCTCGGCGGATCAGATCAACAGCGTCCCCGGCGTGGGCCCGACGATCGCCGAAGCGGTTGTCAGCTTCTTCGCCGAGCCGCGCAACCGCTCGCTGATCGAACGGCTGCAGCAGGCCGGTCTGCCGATGATCGAGGCCGGCGCCGTCGCACAGGGCGGACCCCTGAGCGGCAAGTCCTATGTGCTGACCGGGACACTCCCGACACTGAGCCGCCAGAAGGCCGCGAGCCTGATCGAGCAGGCCGGCGGACACGTCACCGGCAGCGTAAGCAAGAAGACCGATGTGCTGGTGGCGGGAGAGGACGCGGGGAGCAAGCTGGAGAAGGCCAGGAGTCTGGGGATCGAGGTGATTGATGAGGAGGAGCTGCTGAGGAGGATTGGGGATGAGGATTGAGAGATTGAGGGATTGAGGGATTGAGGGAAATTGAAGATTGAAGATTTCAGATTGAAGATTGAGGGAGTAGAATTGAAGAGTGCTTCAGACGCGGCCACCGACCTTGCGGTACCGGCCCTGACATTCCTACTTTGCGCCAACCCTAATCGCGGCTTCCCCAATGACCGCCACCGCACTCCTGGTCTCGCCCAATTGTCTCGCCCTGAGTCGGCGCAGCCTGCACCAGCTTCGCGCCAGCCTGGAGCGGGACACCGGGCTGCAGACCGCTTCTTACCTCCAGGAGGCCGGTTTTGCTGGGGGAGAGGCGGTGTATCAGGCCTATCGGGGGTGGCTGGCGGGCCGCTACGGAATCGACACCCCAGCCGGGCTTGATGTGCGCCACCTCGGCGAGACGCTCTCGGGGTTCTTCCGGGAGACCGGCTGGGGCACCTTGACCGTGACTCCCATCGCCCCGGCAGTCATTGCGCTCGATTCCTCGGACTGGTCCGAGGCGGACGCGTCCGCCGGCACGCAGTACCCCTCCTGCCATCTCTCCAGCGGCATGCTGGCTGACGTCCTGGGACGGGTCTCCAACTCCACGCTCGGCGTAATGGAAGTCGAGTGCCTCTCCAAGGGTGACGACCGCTGCCGCTTCCTGGCGGGCGCGCCGGAAACCCTGCAGGTGCTCTACGACCGGATGGCGGAGGGACATTCCTACCGCGAGGCGCTGGGAATCGGCGGCTGAGCGGGAGCCGGATCGCGCGCGGTAGCTCTCGATGTGCGCGTACAACATTCGTCAGCAAGAAACGACTCGATCACGACCCCGCTGCCGGCTCCGAGGCGGCTCCTGAATCTCGTCCGGGAAGCCGTGATCGTACTGATCGGCCTTGCGACGCTGTACGGAGTCTACCGGCTGGTCAGGATCTACCTGTTCTGATCAGGAGACCGCGACCCCCTCCACCAGCATCGCCGGTACCGAAGTACTCCCCCGCCAGGGTGCGTCCCGCCCCAACGTGGTGATCCGTCCCAGCAGCTCGTAGGCATTTCCCGCCACGGTCCCGCTGCGCAATCCGTCCGACCACTTCCCCGCTCTCGATCCGATATGCCGTGGCGATCTGGTGCGCAAAGGTGCCGCTCACCAGGTTGCCCTGTCCCACTCCGTGCAACCGGTCCACCAGCACGCCGCTGGACATCAGGCCGAGGAGATTGGGAAGCGAATACTCGCCGGGTGTCACGACCAGGTTGCTGAACGCCGCCTGAGGCTTTCCGAAGATCGTCCGGCGGCCGTGACCGGTCGGCTGGGTGCCGGCCCGTCCCGCCGATTCCAGATCGTAGATGAATTCCTGCAGATTTCCCTGGTGCACCAGGGAGGTTCGGCGGCTCACGACTCCTTCATCATCGATTGGCCGCGAGCCGGACCGCCCGTCCAGCAGCGGGTCATCGGTCAGCGAAAAGCTCGAGGCGAAGGTGATGCGCACGGCCCCGAACCATGAGCGGTGACACGCCGTGCAGCAGCGCCTTGCCCTGAAGCGCGGCGTGAAGCGGCAGCAGGAGCAGCTTCGGCGCCCCCGGCGTAGAAGCAGACCGGCAGAGCGCCGTGCGGCGCCTCGGCCGTCCGCTCGGCCCACTCCAACCGCTGGAGGATCCCGCCGACCAGCCGTTCGAGATCGGCAATGCCCGGGAGGTCGGCACCGGACCAATGATCGCGCATGGTAAGCACCTCATCCCCGCGGATCCGGACCAGCTCCGCGCCGAGGCTCGACCGACGACACGTCGTACCCCGCATCGACTCCGGCGGTATTGGCCACTCGCACCGATCCAACCGATCGCTCGACCGATACCCGGACGTGGCAGCCGTCCCGGACCAGGCGATCGTGGATCCCCTGCCCCAGCTGGGCGAGCTCCTCGAGCGTCGCCACAGCCGCGCGGGGATAATGGGTGGCAACCTGCGGGAGCGGCTGCGGCCGGGGAAGCTCGATGTTTCACTTCCTCACCCACCGCCGCCGATGCGAGCGCCATCTCGAGCAGACGTCTCGGGATCGGTGTCGGTGGTGCCGGCGAAGCCCATCCGGCCGCCGGCCACCACGCGGAGATTCACTCCCCGCTCCTGAAGGCGACCGGCCGACTTGAGCCGACCGCCGTCGAACCCGAGGGTGAGAGTCTCGTCGGTCTTGAGGGCGAGATCGGCCGCCTGAGTGCGGCGCGCGGCTCGCTCCAGCAGCGTCGCCGATCACTGGCCAGCCCCCGACGGCGACCTCGGACAGCCGGATGTGAGGCGCGCCCTCCGCTACCGGAAGCGGCACCTGGCCTCCCTTGCCGCAGCCTCCACCCAGCTGGTTCCAGCGGAAGTCGCCGGCCACCGCATCGACCCGGTCCAGGGTCTCGAACAGGTTCCCCGCCAGGACGACCGGCTTGACCAGCTCGGCCAGCTTGCCGTCCCGGATCATGTGGCCGTAGCCCGAGGTGAAGGAAAAGTTTTCGAGGTGGCTCTGCCCGCCCAACGCGTCGCAGCAGTAGACACCCAAAGCCGGATTCCCTTGAGCAGGTCGTCCAGGGTACCCCGACCGTTCGCGATGTAGGTGTTGGTGAGCCGGACGATCGGTGCATGGCGGAACGAGACCGCGCGGGCATTGCCGGTGGGGCGTTCGTTCATCCGTGCCGCGGTCTCCCGGGAGTGGAGCCGGCCCACCAGCACGCCGTTCTGAATCAGGAGGGTGTTCTGGGTCGGTGTGCCCTCGTCGTCGTAGGGGAGCGAACCTCGCAGGCCGGCCGCGCTGCCATCGTCACCCACCGTCAGCAGCTCGGAGCCGAACCGTCGTCCCAGGGTCATCATCGCGCGGGCTTCGGCGTTGTCGGCGATCACGTCGGCTTCGCTCATGTGCCCGATCGCTTCGTGGACCAGGACACCGGCCAGCCGCGGGATCGAGCACCACCGGATAGGTGCCGCTTCGGACTCGCGGCAGCGGTGAGCAGCTGGATCGCGCGGCGGGCCGCGGTGCGGAACAGCTGGTCGCATCTCCTGGACCGAACGCCAGCCGCCGCGCACGCCGATGCGACTCGAGGCCCCGCTCGACGATCCCGTCATCCCGCGCCAGCGCGACGGCCGAGAGCGTCACGTCGGGCCGCAGCTCGTAAAGCATGGTGCCTTCGGAGTTGGCGAACCAGTACTCGGTCACCTCGTCGCGGTAGGCGGCCTGGGTGTCCACGATCCGGCGATCCACCGCGAGCATTTCCTGGTTCAGTCGCTCGATGCAGCTGCTGCTTCTCCGCCGAGACTGATCCCGCGGACGTCACCGTCGAGATCGGCCCGCACGTCGTCGCGCCGGGCCGGCAGCTCGGCGAGGCGAATCGGCTGATCGAGCCGGACCGCGAGGGAGAGCTCGTGGGCCCGGGCGACCATGGCGTCGAGGTGGTCGAGTCCGTTGAAGGACACCGCACCCCAGCCGTGGCCCCGGCTGACATGCAGCGGACGAACCCGCCGAGGTCGACGCTGGTGTTGGCCCCTTCCAGCCGGCTGCCGCGGTAGGCGACCGCAGTGAGCCAGGAGCGCTCGAGACGGATTTCGGTGTAGTCGGCGCGGGATGCGGCCAGGGCGTCGGCCAGTTGGTTCTGCATTTCGTGGGGTGAATTGAGGCAGGGAAAAGCTTTCGGCCTATGGCTTACGGCCTACGGCAGCATCCATTCAACGCCCTTCCCTCAGCTTTCCCGGCGTATTCCGGACGCACTACCAGCTCGCCGCCCTGAATGATTTCGCGATCCCAGGGGAGAATGATGAAGTTCTCGGTCTCGAAGGCGTGGTAGTCCGGCGCGTAGGGACCGGTCTTGAAGGAGACCGCGGTCTTGACCTCCTTGGGTTTGAGGGCACGCACCTCGTTGAGCGCCAGTTTCATGGTGCTGCCGGTGTCGCAGGTCTCATCCACGATGAGGATCCGCCGGCCGCGCACGGTGGCAGGCGGCCCCGCGATGAGCACCGGCTCTTCGCCCTCGTCCGTCCGGGTGACGACCATGGAGGTGAATTCGCGCTGCAGAATCGAGGCGACCACGACGCCGGGAATGACCCCGGCCTTGGCCACGCCCAGGACCACCTCGGGATCGTAAGTCCCGCGCCACCTTGAGGGCCAGGGCGCGACAGATTTCGCCGAAGAACGGCCCAATCGACCTCGAGAACTCCGCGAGAGGCGGCGAGGTGGTGGCTTCTGAGCGGTTTTTCTCTCGCCCCGTAGCGCCATCGTGGACCGTAACCTACTGGTTCACTACCGACCATCAACCGCGTTGCGGCACTTCTCGGCGCGGACTATCTTACGGATCGCCCAACTCCTTTCCCCGTCACCACCTTCCTCAAGGATCCGTCCGACGCGAATGAGCATCTGGCGGCGGTTGTTCGGCAGCGGGAAGTCGGCGGCACTCAGGCCCCAACGTCTGGACTACCTCAATGAGGCAATGGCGCTCGAGCGTCAGGGCGACTTCGAGGCCGCGTTGACGTCCTATCGGCTGGCGCTGCGCGACAATCCGAACGATCCGCGTATTCTGCAGAGCATGGCGATCGCGTTCACCAAGACCGGGCAGCCGGAGGAAGCGATCCGCTACTATCGCCGGGCCCTGCAGCTGGATGAGAGCCTCTGACGGGCGCCCACTACGGCCTCGCGTTCCGGCTCAAGGCCAAGGGCGACCTGCCCGAAGCCGCCCAGCATCTCCGGGCCTTCCTCGCCCGCCCGCCCAAGGGGCCCGACGCCGACCGCTGGGTGCAGCATGCCGAAGGGGCGCTACGGGAAATCGAGACGGAAGCGGCCTCGGAGTCCTCGTGAGACGTTCCGGCCACGTCGCGGCGGGACTCGGTCGTGCTGGCCTGCAGCGAGTGACCGACACCGGAAACGGGGTGATCGCCATCGAGCTGCAGGTGCCGGCCAACGCCGGCGGTGGAGCCGGGCGATACCCTGACTCTGGTCGGCCCAGGCCCTGGACAAGAACGGCGATGTGGTCAACGAGCCGGTCATCTGGCGCACGCCCGATCCGACGCTGCTGACCATGATCGATCCGGCCGGCTGCTCACCACCGACAGCGTGACCGGCACCGGGCAGAAGTGCAGGCCTACGTCGGGAGCCTGTTGTCTCCGCTGGTCACGATCACCGTCCATGCCCCATCCGACACCCTCGCGCTGGTCGGACCCGACACGATGACGGTGCTCGACGCCGACACCGCGTCCGCCGCGCTCAAGGCCGCGGTGCAGACGCTCAACCCCCCGGCCGGGGTAGTGGGGACCGCGATCAGCTACGTGGTCTTCGACAGTCTCGACCGAGTCTCGGGCTGGTGCATTTCCAGGGTGGCGGGCTCTCCCTCCGCGCGCCACACGGGCATCGACGGGCGCCCGCGTGACCCCGATGTCACCCTGCGCCGAACCTGCGGCGTGGTGCAGCCCGATAGCGTCATCGTCGAGGTGTTCGCCTTCCGCCCCAGCCAGGCCACCGTCCCGGGCTCCGGCCAGCGTTTCGTCGTGAGGTTCGAATGACCACTCCGCGAACGCTCGACGAAATCTTCTTCGGCGCGATCGACCGGTACCCGGCCAGCTCGGTCGCGATGCGGGCCAAGATCGACGGGCCGTGGACCGACTTCGACTACCGGAGGTGCTGGACCAGGTGCAGTGCCTGACCGCGGGACTCCGCGAGCTGGGTCGTGAAGCCCGGCGATCGAGTCGCCTTGCTGTCGGAGAATCGCCCCGAGTGGGCCTGGACCGACTATCGCCTGCCTCGCGGCGCGGCTGCGCGGACGTCCCGATCTATCCCACGCTGCCGCCGCAGCACATCGGCTACATCCTGCGCGATTCCGGAGCCGCGGCCGATCGTGGTGTCGAGCCGCGCCCAGCTCGAGAAGATCCTCGCCATCCGGCACCCCGACGTCACTCCCGCGCTGCGGCACGTGATCGCCATCGACCAGGATGCGACCGGACGGGACGTCCCTCCTTCGAGCGACGTGATCGCCCGGGGACGGCGGCGCTGGCGAAGTATCCCCGCTGGCGCGAGGACGCGCTCGAGGTCCAACCCCGACGATCTCGCGACGCTGATCTACACCTCCGGCACGACCGGCGATCCCAAGGGCGTGATGCTGAGCCACGGGAACATCACGTCCAACGTCGTCACGTCGATGAGCATCGTGCAGCTCGACGCCCAGTCGGATGAATGCCTGTCGTTTCTGCCGCTCTCGCACGTGTTCGAGCGGATGCTGGGCCACTACTGCATGTTCCACTCCGGCGTGATCATCAACTACGCCATCGAGCGTCGACGCGGTCTCGGCCGAGATGAAGGAGCGGCGGCCTACGATCGTCGCCTCGGTGCCGCGGTTGTACGAGAAGATCTATGCCCGGGTGCTCGAGGGCGCGCTGGCCGGCTCCGCGGTGAAACGCAGGATCTTCTTCTGGGCCAAGCGAACCGCGGAACAGTGGGCGGAGTACACCCTGGCGCGGCGGCCGGTGCCCGGAGGCCTGGGCTTCAGGAAGCGGATCGCGGACCGCCTGGTGTTCTCCAAGCTGAAGGCCGCGACCGGGGGACGAGCTGCAGGATCTTCGTGTCGGGCGGAGCCCCGCTCTCGGCCGAGATCGCCAAGTTCTTCTACGCGGCGGGACTGCCGATCCTGGAGGGATACGGACTGACCGAGACGTCGCCGGTCATCGCCGTCAACACCTTCGATCATCTCAAACTGGGCACGGTGGGCCGCCCGATTCCCGGGGTCCAGGTGAAGATCGCCTCCGACGGCGAGATCCTGACCCGCGGGCCTCACATCATGAAAGGGTACTACAACAAGCCGGAGGCCACGAACGAGGTGATCGACGCCGATGGCTGGTTCCATACCGGCGATATCGGGCTGCTCGACGCCGACGGGTTCCTCAAGATCACCGACCGCAAGAAGGACATCATCGTCACCGCCGGGGGCAAGAACATCGCCCCGCAGCCGATCGAAAACCGGGTCAAGGCCAACAAGTTCGTGTCGAACGCGGTCATGATCGGGGACAAGCGCAAATTCCCGATCATGCTGGTCGTCCCCAACATGGACAACCTGAAGGCCTGGGCTCACGCCAAGAATCTCTCCTTCGCCGACGAGGCGAGCCTCGTCGAACTTGCCTCAGGCGGGCGACAAGATCGAGCGGGAGATGAAAAAGGAGCTGCGCGACCTGGCCCACTTCGAGATGCCGAAGAAGGTCATGCTGCTGTCCCGCGACTTCAGTATCGAAGGAGGAGAGCTGACGCCGACGCTCAAGGTGAAGCGGAGAGTCGTGGAGCGGAACTACCAGGTCCAGATCGAAGCGCTCTATGCGGAGCAGGCCCGGAGGTTCTCACGACGTCTAGCGGCGGTCCTCCTAGCCTTTTCGCGCCACCCACCACCCGCCGGCTTCCCCAGCGACTCGAGTTCCGCCAGTCGCGGCGGAGTGCCCTCGCCCACGACTCGGAGTCCGGGCAGCACGCACCGCGCCGCTTCCTTCTGCCATTCCGGGTTCGGATCCCATATCACCGCCCAGTACGACCCCGCGCAGCGACCGGGACTTGATCGGGCCGTCGGGCCACGGAGAACGCTTACCGAGGGGGAGCCGGTCCATCCGTCCGGCGGGTTGAGCGCCACGAGGTGGACGCCGGGTAGCGCCGTCTCCAGGCCGGCGGCGAACCCGGATCGCGCCCGCCGAAGAGTCCGAGGTAGCCGCCCGGACCCTCGAGGCCCAGAAAGGCGACGATGTGCGTCGGCGGCGACCGATCGAAGCGGAGACCGGGAGCCGCCTCGCCGGTGCGCCCGTTCAGCTCGAAGACCGCGACACCGTGAGTGATCCGGAACTCGCGCTGGCAAATCGGACACCCCAGCACACCACGGACCACCATGCGACCGTCCATCTCGTAGGGTACCAGCACGAGGAACGCCTCCTCGTGCGGGGCCGGACACCGGAGATGGTCGGTGAGTTCGATGAACACGGAGTTTGAGTTCCGAGAGGAGTTCGAGTTCCGAGTTTCGCGTGAGGCAAAGATCATGCGAACTATCGCCGCCCAGATGATTGAAGGCTCCGTGTCGAGCCCCTCAATTGACAACTCGGAACTCGGAACTCGCACTTCGAACTGCGCCCTACGGCTTAAACACCACCCAACTCAGCTTCCCCGCCTCCACCGTCACCCGGCGAAAGATCTTCTTCCCTTCGATCTCGGTTCCCAGGATATAGACCCCCGGCGGGACGTCGCTCACCGCGAAGTGCTCTCCGTACAGCGGATGCGGATGGGCCTTGTCGCCGTAGGTCTCGGCGTAGGAGAACGGGGTTTCGATCGGCTCGGGCTTCACCAGTCCGTAGATCCGGGCCTGCGGGACGGCGTCTCCTGCGGTGTTGAAGACCTGGCCCGCCACGATTCCGGTGCCCGGCAGCGGATCGATCCAGAGCTCGGGATTGGTGGTGTAGGGGGGAAACGCTGCAGCGAATCAACGATGGCGGGAATCGAGTCGGTCGGCGATGCGTGCACCTCGAGGTGGAGGTGATCGTTCGTCGCGCGACCGGTATTGCCGACGTAGGAAATCACCGCGCCCGCCGCGACCCGCTGGCCGACCTTGACCGCGAGTGATGAGTTGTGGTAGTAGACCGAGAAGATGCGCAGCCGTCCCTCGGCGACCGGTCACCGTGGTGTCATGCCGAATGGCGACGGTCAAGCGCGCCCGCCTCGGCCGGTCCGGCATACACCACCTTGCCGGCGGCGATCGCGTGCACCGGCGTTCCGTCCGGATTGTTGAATTCGACGCCTTGATGCTGCTGGAAGTTGCCGCCCATCGTCGAGCCGTAGCGATAGGTCTGATCGATGTACGGGTTGTCGGATCGATCGATGGGGCGGGCGAACCAGGTCGTCAGCAGGGCACGCGGCGGCATCGGCGGCCTTCGAGGCGCGGGTGTAGCAGGGCATCGTGTCGGTCGCGAGGCGGAGCCCGCACGGGGTGCCGCGCACGGCCTGCCCTTCGATCACGATGCGGTTCAGGGGAGCGAATGCGGCGGTGGCGGAGGCTCTGGCTCGCCCAGCCCTCAGCACTGGAGGTGATCAGCTCGTTCCCCTTGGGCGTGGTGATCAGGACACCGCGGCGATCGAGCCCCAGGCGCTTCACGTATTCGTTGTTGAGAATGGCGTACGCGGTATCGGCCGGTCCCTTCGCGGCCGGGCCGGTCTTGTCGCCCAGGGCGATCCAGTGGTGACCACCATCGCTGGTCACCTGGATTCCGTCGGCGGTCCCGATCCAGACGGTATCACCCCGGGTGGCGATGCCGTTGGGTGCCACGTACTGCCACTCGGGACCCAGCTGCTTCAGGGTCCAGTTGTTCCAGGTCGCGCCGTCGTCGGTGGAGACGCCCCAGCCATTTCCGACCGTCCCGTACCAGATCTCCCCCCGGCTCCCGAACCCGAAGGCGTGAACGAAATCCCAGGACAGACTGGTCGCGGTGGTATCACTGCGAATCCGCTCCCAGGCGCTCGTCCCGGCGCGGAGACGCAGGATTCCCTGACCGTAGGTGCCCACCCACAGACCCCCGCGTGGATCCCGGGCGATCGTGAGCACATGGACTCCCCAGCCGGTCGAGTCGGGGAGCGGCGGGAGTTTGCCCTGCGCCAGGAGCGGGGCGGGAGGCAGCAACAGCAGCGCACCAAGGAGGAGCGCGCGCCAATTGCCGTGAAGAACGAGTCGACTCATGGGTTCCAAGTGAGAGATATGCGAATTCGATTCGGCCCCTTGCTTACCTACAACGAACCGCGGATGACGCGGAGTACGCGCATCACGCGGGATAATACCCCTTGTTGTTGCCGCGTTCTCCGCGTGCTCAGTGTATTCCGCGGTCAGTTTTTGCCGCCAGCTCAAGTCGGCCCATGCCCGACGCCGATGGGTGTCGGCATGAGACGGATCCATTCCACCGTAGCGCGCGAGGGTCTCGTCGCCGCGAAAACAATGGCATCGGCCACGTCTTCCGGGTGCAGCATCTCGCTCCGCCTGGGCAATCCGGGCCGGTGATCAGGATCGAGAGGATCCCAGATCGCGGTGTCGGTCGGGCCGGGAGAAATCAGGGTGAACCGCACTCCGGTCCCCCGGTATTCCGCGGCCAGGGTCTCATGGAAGCCGCGGAGCCCGTACTTGCTCGCAGCGTAGGCGGCGTTCTCGGGATAGGCATGGTGATCCGAGATGCTGCCGATCGTGATCGACCAATCCATCACCGGATCCTGCCATCGCCGGGAGAAAGCCCTGGGTCACAAGGAACGGGGCCTTGAGGTTTGCCGCGAGCTGATGATCGAACTCGAGCGGATCGGTGACCTCGAAGGCCTTGAGCAGGAACGCGCCCGCATTGTTCACCAGGATATGGGGCGTGCCCCAGTCACCCAGAATGCGGGTGCTGGCCCGAACCACCGCCGCCGCCTGAGTCAGATCGCAGGCCACATCGTGGAAGCGATCCCGAGCACCGTCCTTGAGGCTCCGCGCGAGCCGTACGACCGTGGCGCCTTCCGCCGCGAGCGCCTCGGCGGCGGCGAGCCCGATCCCCCGGGAGGCACCGGTCACCACGGCCAATCGCCCTGCCAGCCCACTCATTCGAACGGACGTCCATGCACCAGGCGAAGGAACTCCTCTCGGGAGCGAAGGTCGCTGCGGAAGATGCCCCGTACCGCGCTGGTGACGGTGCGGGAGTTCTGCTTTTCGACGCCCCGCATGGCCATGCAGAGATGAGTCGCTTCGATGAGAACGCCGACTCCGTGGGGCTGAATGATGTCCATGATCGCGTCGGCGATCTGGTCGCTCAGCCGCTCCTGCACCTGCAGCCTCCGGGCGAACACTTCAACGATGCGCGGTAGCTTGGAAAGGCCGACGATGCGGCGATCCGGGATGTAGGCCACGTGAGCCCGGCCGAAGAACGGCAGCAGATGGTGCTCGCAGAGGGAGTACAGCTCGATGTCGCGCACCAGGATCATGCTCTGGTGGTTCTCCTCGAACACCGCGTCTCCCACCGCCTCGGCCACCGACATCTCGTAGCCCCGGGTGAGCCAGCGCAAGGAGCTTTCCACCCGGGCCGGGGTCTTGAGCAGGCCGGATCGCTCGGGATCCTCCCCCAGTGCCGTCAGGATGGTGCGTACCTCGGCCTGGAACGACCGGGTGCGAGCCCGCTTACCGACCTTCGTATTCGACATAGTTCCTCGGCGTTTCCCACAGACGGATGCGCAGCAGGCGGCCGGCGGGGAGCGCCGGAGCCAGCACCTTCCAGCAGACGGCGGCGATGTTCTCGGCCGTGGGAATCAGCTCCTGGAACCAGGTGACATCCAGGTTCAGGTTCTTGTGATCGAGCCGGTTGAGCAACTTCTCCTCGACCAGATTCTTCAGTACGTTGATATCGATCACATAACCGGTGTCGGGGTCGATCGGCCCCTCGACGGTCACATCCATCTCGTAGTTATGCCCGTGGTAATTGGGGTTGCTGCAGACACCGAAGATCTGCTGATTCCAGTCGTCGGAGCGAGACGGATTATAGAGACGGTGCGCCGCATTGAAATGGACGCGCCGGGTGACGGCCGCCAGAGGCATCAGTCATTCCAGCCAAAGAGTGGTGGAAGATGCCCGCGACCAACCGGGAGTCAAGCCTGAGCGACCCAAGCTTGAACAACGAAGCGCCGACCAGGGGCCGGCGCTTCGAGAGTTACTACGGCGACATCGGAGAGGGTTTATTGAAGCCCGACGAGAATGCGTGGCGCCCTCACCATAGCGTCTGTCTTCCCCCGGGGGGCCTGACATCAGTCACGGTATTTGGGCCCTTCATCGGACCTGTTGGCTCAATAACGGGTCTCCCCGATGCCGTCGAAACACAAGATAGGAATTCGATCCACTCATCGTCAATCACGACTGCGGAGGTCATGATGCCCCTCTTGCCAATAGCCGCTGTGCTCTCCCTCACGCTCTGGATCTGCTTCACCTTCATCATGCCGCTGGGACCCGCGGGCAGCGCCATCCACCTGCTGCTCGGCCTCGCCGGAGCGCTCTTTGTGAGGTGGTGGGGGCTGAGAGCGATGAGCGACATATGAACGACTCTCCGGCCACCAGCCGCGACCTTCCTGCCGTACTGGCCGGGCTCCTGTTCATCGCGCTTCTCCTGTCGGTCCGGGAGATCCTGATTCCTCCGGTCGTGCTGGGTTTCGTTCTCGCTGCGCTCTGGCCGCTCCGGAGCCGCGGCGCCGCGCAACTCACGATGCTCTGCGCGACCGGTCTCACCCTGATCTGGGCGCTGCACCGTTACGGCGCCCTGCTGGATCCCTTCCTGCTGGCCCTGGTAGTCGCGTATCTGATCGCGCCGCTGGTGAAGAAACTGGAGGCTCGACGGGTGCCGCGCGGGCTCGCGATCCTCCTCGTGGCGCTGCCGCCTCTGGCGCTGCTGGTGGTTATCGGCGCCATCGCGCTGCCTCAGCTGTGGGCTCAAGCCTCGACCCTCGCGCACCGGGCACCACAGGCCGCGGAAACCCTCATGGGCGCGCTGGCTTCTGTCCGAAGCCGCCTCGAGGTTCTCCCGTTTCTCACGCCGGAGCAACGTTCCTACGTCCACGAGTTCGATGCGGCCCGGGTGGGACTGATCTTCCAGCAGAATGCCGACGACATCCTGCAACGGCTTGGCGCCTGGGCCTGGCGCGCCGTCCAACAGGTGGGGACCATTTTCGGCTTCCTCGCTTACGTGATCGTCACCCCGGTCGTGGCGTTCTACCTGCTCCGCGATTGGCCTCGAGGCCTGGCGGCGGCGGAGGAGATGATTCCACCGAAGCCGCCGTCCACAGGTGCTCCAATTCATCTCGGAATACGACGAATCCCTGGGACGGTTCCTGCGGGGTCAGGTTCTCGAGGCCACCCTGGTCGGCACTCTCACGACGATCGGTCTTGCCATCCTCGGAGTGCCCAGCGCGGTACTGATCGGCATCATCTCAGGCCTGTGCAACCTGATCCCCTACGTGGGTTTCGTCCTGGCGCTGGTGCCTGCCCTCCTGGTGGGACTGACCATGCCATCGCCCGTCGGGGGCGTGCTGCGCGTCGTGGCGGTGTATGCCGTAGTGCAGTTCATCGACGGCAATGTCACCGGACCACGCATTGTAGGGGAGTCGGTAGGACTGCACCCCGTCGTGGTCATGCTCGCTTTGGCGCTGGGCGGTGCGGTGCTGGGCTTCGTGGGGCTATTGCTGGCGATCCCGATCGCGGTCCTGGTGAAGCAGATCATGGCCTTGGTGACGGCCCGGTACAAGCGGTCCGGCATGTACGCGACTGGAGACTTCAGAAAAGCGTAAGAAGTGAGAAGTGAGAAGTAAGAAGTGAGAAGGCGTACCCAGAAAGCGAAGCCCTCCGTGTTACGCGGAGGGCCTTGTCCTATGTGAGCACCTTCTCACTTCTCACTTCTCACTTCTTACTTCTCACTTCTCACTTCTTACTTCTCACTTCTCACTTCTCACGCTTTTCAAATCTCCCAATTCGACATCACCACCGCACCGGCGGTCGGAACCACTTCGGGATGACCGTTGAGGGTCATGCGAAGATCGGTCCAGTGAGTCCGGTAGCCGGTCTGGATCAGGCGTAGGTACGCATCGCAGTATCCGGTCTGGCAGCGCAGGCTGAGCCGCCGCAGTCCCATTCCCATCGCCGCGGTTTCCGCGGCACCGATCACTGCCTCGAAGCTCTCCACATTCTCCGCAACCAGTTTGAGAATTCGCAATTCGTCCTGCGGTCTTCCTGCGGCGAGCGGCGCCGAATGGAAGAGCGCGAAACCGCAGAGCGCCCCGTCCCGACGGACCAGTGCGACATCGCCGATCTTGAGCTCGAGCGTCAGCTGGATCTCGCGCGCGAAGTCGATTCCCGGCGCGAGCCGCGTGGTCAGCGTGCGGCATTCCAGGACGCGGTCCACCCGCGCCGCCGCGGCAGTGGGAGGCGAGTTCCGGCGCCAGCCCGGGCCGACGCGGCAGGTCACGGGTCAGCGTGATGGTGAGATGTCCGGGCAGGAATCCCAGCCTGCTGTAGAACCCGATGTTCTCGATGGTGCGAGGCATGGTCTCGAGACCGATGGTCTGCACCGCCTTCTCGCGCAGCCAATCGATGCCGGATCCGGATCATCTCCTTCCCCAAGCCCGATCCCCTGACGGTCGGGACGCACCGCGAGCGGGCCCATCCAGCCTTCGCTGCCCGAGAAGTGCACGACGTTGAAGCCTACCAGCTCGCCGTCCCCGTCGCGCCACACCATGGCGCCCTCGCCCGCGTCCTCCAGCGCGTAGCGCCAGATCAGCGGATTGAGGTGGGGGACCCGCACGCCGAGCAGCCCGTCGCGCCGGTAGCGATCGGTGAATGACTCGGAGAACACCCGGTTGAGGGGCTCGATGTCCCGCACCGTGGGCCGTTCCGGACCGTAGAGATCGCGATCAAGCTGCCAGGCCATCCAACTCTCCTTCCGGCTCGTCGTGCACCTGCGCTACGCCGCGCTCCGCATCGTACTCGACCCGGATGACCCGATCGAACCCAGCATCCCGCATCGATTCAATGTGGGTGATGAGAATGACCTGGGGGAAGCGGTCGGCAAGGCTCCGCAGCAGTTCGACCACCGCCAGCGCGGCGCTCCTCGTCGAGCGAGCCGAAGATTTCGTCCAGCACCAGCAGGGAGAGCGGCTGGCCGGCGCGGTCCGCGATCATCTGGCTGATGGCGAGCCGCAGAGCCAGGTTGGCGATGTCTTCTTCGCCGCCCGAGATGACCGGCTTGGCCTCGCCGCCATCCAGCAGGGTGACCATGTAGTCCTCGTCCAGCTCCATCTCGGTGTAGCGGCCATTGGTCAGGTCGCGCAGGAAACCGCTCGCCAGCTCGGAGAGGTCGGGGCGCAGCTGCAGATTGAGCTCGGTCCGCAGATCGGTGAACGCGCGATCAAGCTCATTGTGCAGCGCCAGCGATTTCGCCGCCTGACGCAGCTCTTCCTCCCGCGACCGCTCGCTCGGCCCGCCGTCGTGACACCGCGCGCCAGGGCATCCTTCGCCGCCTCGACTTCCACCAAGGCCCGAATCCCCATCATCTCGGCCTCACGACGCTCCTGCTCCACCGCCTCGTGAGCGCTCCGGGCCTCGAGGAAGGCGGCCTCGGTGTAGCCCAGCGCATCCATGCGGTGCCGCAACTCGAGTGCGTGCGCTTCCACCACCGTCAGCTCTCGTTCGGCGCCCTCGGCTTCTGCCACCAGTACCTCGGCTCGCTCTGCCATCGCCCGGTGGCGCTCGGCCTGAAGCTCCAGCGGCTCCAGCTCTTCGATGCGGCGACGGACTTCGCTGTGCCGGGCCAGGATCGTAGTCCGCCGGCTGCCGGGCCACTACCCCCTCCAGCTCCCGAATCCGGGCGATCAGGCGCCCCTGCTCGCGGGCCAGGACCGGACCCTCCTGCGCCAGTGCCTGCTGCCGCCCACCCTCGGCCGCAGTGGTTGCGGCCTCCTTCTCGAGCGCCTCGAGCTGACGATCCAGATCCTGCAGCTCCGGCGGCTCATGCGCCAGCTGCTCGATGCGCTGTTTGTAGTAGTTGCCGTTGAATAGCACGTCCTGCAGCTGGCGATCCAGCATGCCGATCACGTTCTCGTACTCGGAACCGAGCGGACGAGCACAAGTGGGACAGGCCCCCTCGGCACCCGCGGCAGTGATCCGCTGCTGCTGTTCTTTCAGGTCTTTGTACTGGTCCAGCAGGGTTTCCCGCTTGGTCCTCGCGTCCTGGAGGTCGCGCACCCAGGCGGTCCGCCGCTCTTCCGCCTCCTCGCTGACCTGGGTCAGCCGGCGGCGCACCTGCTCAGCACGCTCGACGCCCTGAGCAACCAACTCCGGCGCCGGAAGTCGGTTGATACGCTCTTCGACTTGCGGCGAGCGAGCTCCGCACCTCGAGCAGCTGCGCGGTCGCTGCCCGGGCCACGCGCGTGGCGCTCGGCCTCGGCATCGAGCCTAGTCCGCTCGGCGCGCAGCGCCGCCAGCGGCTCCAGCGGTACGCGCAGGGCCCGTCGAGCCGGCCGCGTGCTTCGTTCGCGGTAACCAGCTGCCGATCCAGACGCTGGAAAGTCTCCCGCGCCGCCTGAACCTTGTGTTCCGCCAGCCGGAACTCGCCCTCGAGCACCCGAGTCTGCTCCTGCAGCCGCTGCGTTGCTTCCCAGCGCGGAGTGACCTCCGCTCTGCGCTGCTCGGCCCGCTCATGATTTTCGCGCGCTCGAGCATACGGCCTCCTGGGCGCCCGCCAGCCGGCGTCTCGGGCCTGCTCTTCCTCCGCCGCGAGTTCGGCAGGATCGGTGAGACTCGACTGGAGTGCCCCCACCCGGGCCCGGACCGAAACGCGATGCTCCCGAACTCGTTCCTGAGCGAGTTGCAGGCGATCGTAGCCGAGCACACGGGAGAGGAACTGGGCCCGCTCGACCGGACGCATCGCGGCCATGACGGCGAGCTGCTTCTGGCCGGTGAAGTAGGTGTTGAAGAATTCTTCGCGGGCCATGCCGAGCATCCGGCCGATCCGCGCCGTGACCTCGACCAGGCTGTGAGCGACCGGGGTGGGATCTCCATCCTGATACAACTCCGCGGTGCTCAGCCCGCGTACCACTCGATACCGGTGGGTTCCGAGACTGAACTCCAGCTCGACCCTGACTGGGGCCCGGGGGGAAGCGCTCCGCCGGCGAATGGTTTCCTTGGTACCGCGCGCCGCCTCGGCGCCGTAGAGTCCCCAGGCGATCGCTTCGAGCAGCGTGGTCTTCCCTGCCCCGTTCGGTCCGACGATGCCCGTGAGACCGGAGCCGAGGACCAGCTCGGTGTCCTCGTGCTGACGAAAGTTCACGAGGCGCACCCGTTCGATGTGCATCAGCCTTGGGCCCACTCCCGCTCGATCGCGGTCATGATCTGGGTTCCGGTCTGGACCAGCGCGTCACGCTCGATATCGGCGGGCAGGTCGACGCCCGGTCAGAGAAGTCTCTACGATCTCCGGCAGAGTCTGTCTCCGACCCGGAGAACCGACACCCACCTGCCGCTGGATCTCCGGCCGCCGGAGATCGAGCTGGAAATGCAGCGCCTGAGCCTTGTAGGCCCGGATCGCCTGGTAGTTCATGCCACGGCCCACACTCCGGGGGACGTTGCGGACCACCTGGCGGACCACCTCGTCGGTAATTCCTCCGGGGACTCCGGCGACAGCCTCCGCCACGAGAGCATCCAGCTCCTCGGCAACCAGTCCCATCCCTTCGAGCCGCGGCAGATCGATCACCCGCCGGGCGAGCAGGACCGGCCTGCGCTCCGCGACCCCGGATTCCAGATCGACCAGCAGCCAGGCCTTCCCTTGCACCTTCTTCTCGGCCTCGTCCTGCAATTCCCCCCAGGGATTGGTGCTGACGTAGTCCAGCGCGCCGCTGTACCAGACCCGAGGCCCCACCTGATGCTGCACGTGATAGTGGCCCAGCGCGACGTAGCTCCAGTTCTCCCCAGTCAGCTCATCAGGCTTCAGCGGAGCGCCTCCGAAGTCGACCGCCGAGCGATCGACCGGGAACACCCCCTCGACTTCGCCGTGCAGCACCAGCACCTGGTATCGCTCAGGATCCCTCCGGGCGAAATACCGGTCGGGCCGAACCGACCAGGGCCTCGTGGGACACTGCCAGCACTCGGGTGTCGAACTGCGGCAGCACGATGGAGCGCGCGCCCTCGTCCACCACCTCGACGCCGAGCGTCTTGAACAGCTGGAGAATCGAGCCGGTCTCCTGCGACTCGGGGCGAATCGTGGTTACCGGAGATGAGGATCACCGGCGAGGCTGGTAATGCCTCCCGCACTCGGTGCAGCTGCTGGTAGGCGACGAGAATCGCCTGGTTGGTGGGCCGGACCGAATGGAACAGGTCCCCCGCGATGATCACCACGTTCCGGAGCCGGCCGCGATGATCCCGTCGATCGCGCGACGGAACGCGTCGGCGGCGTCGGCTTCGCGCTGGTTCAGGCCGGTTGGAGGTCTGCCGGTGATACTGGCGAAAGCCGAGATGGAGGTCGGCGAGGTGAGCGAGTTTCACGGGCTGAAAGGTAAGTAACGACGTGCGATCTGTAAGAGGCTCGGGGTGCCCTTGCCGTGCGGCCGAATCGGGGATTATTTGAGATATGTTGATATCAATGCATCGGTCAGCCCACTCGTGCCGGCTCTGACTCGTCGCCGGCCCCCCACCTCCTCCCGGCTGCCCGACGTCACCAGCATCGTGGTCGGGCTGCGCCGCATCGTTCGGGCGCTGGAGGTCTATTCCCACGACGTCCGCCGGACCTACGGTCTCACCGCGTCCGCAGCTCTGGGCCCTCAAGACCCTGGCGAAAACCGGCCCCCTCACGACCGGGCAGCTTGCCCGGGTACTCCTGATTCATCCCAGCAGCGCCTCCCTGCTGGTAGATCGGTTGGAGCGCCGCGCCCTGGTCAACCGGGTCCGGCTGCGAGAACGACCGGCGGTTCGTGCGCATCGAGCTCACCGAGCGGGCGGTGAACCTCTGCGCGGTTGCTCCCGAACCGACTCAGGGACGGCTCCTCCACGGGCTCGGCGGCATGTCCCGCAAACGGCTCCGGGCCATTCGGCGGGCGGTGGATGATCTGGTTGCTGCAATGGAGGCACAGGACGTGGAAGCTCGATTCTTCTTCTCGGAAGGCTGATATGGCATCAGTCCTAGCGATCAGGCACCCGGTCCCGATCTCCGTCGGGGCGTAGCGGACGATCGAATCCCCGATAACGGAATGCTCCTGGGTCACTTCGATGACGAGGCGGTCCTCGTGGCACGTCGTGGGGCCCGCTTCTTCGCCGTCGGGGCGACCTGTACCCACTACAGCGGGCCGCTGCACGAAGGGCTCCTGGTGAATGACACGGTCCGCTGTCCGCTGCACCACGCGTGCTTCAGCCTGCGAACCGGAGAGGTCCTGCGGGCTCCGGCCCTGGCGCCGATCCCCTGCTATACCGTGAAGCATCGAGCTCGGGATGGTCTATGTCACGGGGAGACGCACCGAAACGGCTCCCCTACCGGCCCTTCGCACGATTTCACCGGGAGCCCCATCCCAGATTGTCATCGTCGGCGGCGGGAGCGGCGGGCGCGGCAGCGGCTCTCACCCTGCGCCAGGAAGGATTCCCTGGGCGGATCACCATGATCGGTGCCGAGCCTGCGGAGCCGTACGACCGGCCCAATCTCTCCAAGGACTACCTGGCGGGAAGCGCACCCGAGGACTGGCTGCCGCTCAAGCCGCGTGAGGTTTGGGACCGGCTGCAGATCCGGATGGAGTTGGGTAGTCCCGTCACCCGGCTGGATCCCCAGCAGAAAAACCTCTCGCTCGAGAACGGCCGCTCATTCACTTTCGACGCGCTGCTTCTCGCGACCGGCGCCAATCCGGTGCACCTCAATCTACCGGGAGCGGAGCAACCGCATGTGCACTACCTGAGATCCCTGGCCGACTGCCGCGCCATCATCGCGACGGCAGGAACCGCGCGGAGTGCGGTGGTCATCGGCGCCAGTTTCATCGGTCTGGAGGTCGCTGCCTCGCTGCGCGCCCGGGATATCGCGGTTCGGGTTGTGGCACCAGACAGTCGCCCGCTGGAGCGAGTCTTCGGTCCGGAACTGGGCGCCCATATCCAAGCGCTGCACGAAGAGCCACGGCGTCGTCTTCCATCTTGGCAGAACCACGGCGCTCGATCGGAGAAAAGACCGTCACCCTGGACGACGGCAGCCGTCCATCCGGCGGACCTCGTGGTCATCGGTGTCGGGGTGCGTCCTGCCACTGCGCTGGCCGAGCGTGCCGGACTGGTGATCAACCAGGGAGTGCAGGTCGATCAATTCCTGGAGACCAGCCTGCCGGGTGTGTTCGCCGCGGGCGACATAGCGCGCTGGCCGGACCCTCACACCGGTGGACTCATCAGGGTCGAGCACTGGGTCGTGGCCGAACGGCAGGGACAGACCGCCGCGCGCAACATGCTCGGCGCTCGAGAGCCGTTCGACGCCGTGCCGTTCTTCTGGAGTCAGCATTACGACACCCGCATCAATTACGTGGGCCACGCAGAGCGGTGGGACGGGATCGAGCGGCAGCAGGGAGTGCCGCAGGGTGGATGGGAGGAGCGGTATATGGGGGGCGGGGTTCCCCTGGCGGTGGCATCGATCGGCCGGGACCGGGCGAATCTCGAAGCGGAGTACCGCCTCGAACATCTGCGCGTGCCGGGGCGCCAAGCCGCTCAGGCCGGCGGAGCGTCGGTCCCCGCGCGGGAGCCGCGTTCGTGAACCTGCGGAGCCAGAGCTTGCCACTTGAAGGCTTCGGCGTGGCCCGACCCGGGCCCAAGTGGAGATTCAGATCCTGACGACAGGCGAACGTCTTCGGCGTGGGGCGCTCGGACCGGCCGTGGGCTCGGCGTGGGTGCTCGGGGTGCGTCGCGGCCTGACCCGGGAGCTATTTCACCGGGCGAGCGGGCCGTGTCCGTTTTGTGGGGTGGACCAGAGACTGGGACTCACGGGATCTTCCTACCGCCTGCCCCGGAGTGTGAAGTGCAGCGGCTGCCTCCAGCCGCTCACCCTGCATGCTGCGTGACGGCGTTCAGCTGAATTGGAGAATCAACGTTCTCCGCTCGACCGGAGATACTCCTCCACCGCGCGAATTCCGTATAGCAGACGATCCCACCGCGCATCCGGCGTACTGACCGGCGCCCGCTCCGCGAGCAACCAGCGGGAAAGCTCGTCTACCGTCGCGACGGTTTGATCGGTCGGCGCGGCCTCGACCCGAATCAGGCCGTGCATGACGTCCCGTCCCTCCCAGGGCCACAGGCGCAGTCCCCAGGAATACACCGGCGAGATCTCATTACCCGGCGGTACGAAGATGGGCGAGCGGCTGCCGGCAGGCATATGCCGGTACTGGTCGAGGTCGTTGCCCTCGAACGGGAACGTGGGATGGGTCTTGATGACCCCGATCATGCGAGGATCGCAAGCCCAGAGCGGATTGACCGCGAGTGGGCCGTCCACGATGAGCCACGCCGAGGAGCGCTTGCGATACCGCAGGCCGACTTCCATTTCGAGCCGGCTGCGGGCCTGGTCTACCACCCGGCTGGCGAGCTGGAATTCCTGGACCGGATGGGCGGGCGTGTCCTCTGACAGGGCGACGGTCTCGTGGTCATCCACCAGGTCGCCCAGGGAATCGAGGACGGAGGGTCGCGCGATCACCAGTCGGCGGCGGCCTTCTTCAGCCGGGTACAGTGTCTTCTCCCGGCGTTCCATCACCGCCGCGGCGACTTCCGCCACGACCACGGGAGTGGTCGAAGCGTAGGACATCACTTCGTAGCGCTGGGTCCCCTCGAGAAATGCCACCGTTCCCGGCCACGGCTCGGGAGCCCCAATCGCTCGGGGCTCGAAGGGGCCGGGTTCGACCATCCGAGCCAGCCGGATCACCGTCTCATGAGCTCGTGCTTCGCTTGCGGCGGGAAGCCAGGTTGCCGGGGTGAATCCCCGCGAGGCAACCACGCGGCGGAGCCGAGTCCAGGTCATGGTCGCCATGCTAAGCGGCCTGGGACGCGGTAAGTCGGGTGACCAGATCCAGAATCCGGTCGAGGGCGGTTTCCAGGTCCTGATCGGAAACCGCGTAGCTCATCCGGACCCAGCGATCGTCCCCGAATGCCGCCCCCGGGACCATCGCGACGCCGGCGGCCATCGCCTGCTCGCAGAAACTGGTCCCGGTGAGTCCCTTGGCGATGCCGTCCACCCGGAAGAAGAAGTAGAACGCGCCGTGCGGTTCCACGAACTCGACGCCCGGCGCGGTGCCACGGAACCGCGAAACGACGCGATCTCGCCGGTTCCGGAATGCGGCGACCATCCGCTGGACGTCCTGCTCAACCCGCTCGTCGGTGAACGCCGCAGCCGCGGCCCACTGCGCCGGCTGGTTGGCTCCGGTCGTGGTGTGCGACTGTACCGCCGCCATGGCCTTGGCCAGATGCATCGGCGCCAATGCCGCGCCGATGCGCCAGCCGGTCATCGCGTAGGCCTTGCTGGCCCCGTAGATGATGACCACCCGCTCGAGATATTCATCCGGCAGGTCGAGGAACGACGCTGCCGGTCCATTGCCATAGCTGATCCGGCGGTAGATCTCGTCGGCGATGATCCAGATCCCGTTCTGCTTGGCCCAGGTGGCGATCGCCTTCACTTCGGCGGCGGTGTAGACCGCGCCGGTGGGATTGCAGGGCGAGCAGAGAATGATGCCTCGCACCAACTTGTCGGTGTGTTTCTCCAGATCCGAAACGCTGACCTTGAGGCCCCACTCGAGATCACCCGGCACGGCGATCGGCTCGGCCCGGCAGAGATGCACGATCTGGGGATAGGAAACCCAGGCGGGCGACGGGATGAGCACCTTGTCTTTGGGACCGAACAGCGAGAAACAGGCGTTGAAGATCGCCTGCTTGGACCCCGAGCTGACCACGATCTGATCCGGATTGACCGGACGACCGCCCGACATCAGCGAGAGGCTGCGAGCGATGGCGGTACGCAACTCGATGATGCCGATATTCGGCGGATAGCGGGTCATGCCCTTCTGGATGGCCTGGATGCCCGCTTGGGCCGCGATGCTGGGTGTATCGAAGTCAGGCTCCCCTACGCTCAGATCCAATACATCCTCACCCGCTGCACGGCGACGTTTGGTCTCGGCGCTGATCGCGACGGTCTCGGAGGGCCTGATATAGGCGAGATTCTGCGATAATGCGTCAGGCATCGGGCACAACCCTGCAAAAAGATTGATCGGGCGAGGCCTACGGACCACGCGGGAACACAAAAGTCCCTCGTGAAGCGGGGTATGTCAACTGGTCCGATGATGACAATCTTGCTATGTTCGGGCCCGCTGCTGTATCGCTGTTTGACAATCCAGGGGATGTCATGTCAGGAAACTGGGACTCGTCGCTGCCTGCGCCGCTTGCGGGCCTGCTGGAAGCCTCGGGCTACACCCCGAGCGATGCTGCAATCCGCGACTCGACCGTGCCCGCGGTGCGCGGGACCAACGTCGTACTCGTGAGTCCGCCGTCCGCGCGCTATGCGATTCCGGCGATGGCAGGACTCTTGGGAACCGCCGGGCCAGAGAGCCGTGTTCTCGTGCTGGCGCCCGCCTACGGCATCGACGAGTGGTCTCATGCCTTGATTCCGCTCACCAGAGCCGCTTCACTGACCCTGGAGACGGCATCCACACCTGCCCGCGCCCTGCGCCGTTTGAGAGACGGAACCCTCCAGGTTCTCCTCACGACTCCTGAGGTGGCACTTCAGTTGTGTCGCCGCAGCGCGCTCAAGGTCGAGTCGTTGAGTCACATCGCCCTGGTGTGGCCGGATGGATGCGAGAATCCGGAGACGCTCACTCAGATCCTGCAGGACGCGAACAAGGACGCGCAGCGGCTCCTGGTTCCGCTTGTCCCCCGCTCCATCACGCGACCTGACCGACCGCTACGCGCGCCGCGGAGTCGTCGCCGGTTCCCTCGCGGCTCCATTCCTGACTCAGAGTAACCTGGCCGTTCAGTTTGCCGTCACGGCATGGAGCGCGCGCTCCATGGCGCTGCGGGCCGTCCTGGAAACGCTGGATCCACCGACCACGGTGATCTGGACCGCTGATCGCGCTTCCGCCGAGGAGGTCCGCTCGATGCTGTCGGCGGCCGACGAGACGACGGTGGTTACCGGCGATGCGCCGACCGCCTCGCTGATCATCGCCTACGACATCCCCGATCCCCCCCGCCTGGCCCAGCTCGCATCGGCCGGCAACGTGATAGTGCTGCTCCCACCGCACGCAGTGCCCTACCTCCAGCTCGTCACAGAGCGTCACAGGCCGCTCCGATTGCCCGGTGCCCTCGAGGCCGCCGAATCGATCGCCTCGGCGCGCCGCGCGCGGATCGAGTCAGCACTTGGTACTCCGGGACAGAACAACGCCCTGCTCGCGATCGCGCCGCTGTTTGAGCGTCACGATCCGGCTCAGGTGGCGGCGGCGCTTTACCAGCTGTGGAGCGGGGAGGGCGAGAAAGTGGAACCTGCGGCTCCGGTTGCGGCGGCTCCCGCGACCGCGAGGGTCTGGGTCAGCATGGGGAAGAAGGATGAGGTGACGCCCAACGATCTCGTCGCTGCGTTGACCCGCGAGCTTCGGATGGATCGCACCCGGATCGGGAAGATCGAGGTCCGGGAGGTCTATTGTCTCGTGGAGGTCCCGGCGGAGGAGGCGGAAGACATCGCCCGGCGGATGAACGGCATGACCATCCGACGCAAGCGGGTCACGGCACGGGTGGACCGCGGTGTGGGGCCCAAGGGTGTTGGGGTCAAACGGGGAGCGGCGAACGGTGAACGGGGAACGGGGAGCGGGAAACGGTGAACGAGGGTGAACGGTGAACGGTGAACGGGAGACAGCCCATCTGCTTACCCGTTCACCGTTCACCGTTCACCGTTCACCGCTTATTGACCAGTTCCTTGAGCCCCTTCCCGGCCCGAAACACCGGTGCCACACCGGCCTTGATCGAAATAGCCCGGCCGGTCCGCGGGTTCCGCCCGGTGCGAGCCTTCCGCTTGCGGGTTTCGAAGTTGCCGAATCCGGTGATCTGGACCTTCCTGCCCTTCTTGAGTTCGGTGCAGATCACGCCTCCCGGTGCGAACAGCGCTTCGACGATCTTGGCCGCCTCGGCCTTGGACTTGCCCAGGCTCTTCGCGACGGCTTCAACCAGTTCCTGCTTGTTCACACAAGGCTCCTTCTTGCGGTTGGGTGAGGATCGGGGCGGGGGCAGAATATGCGAGGAAGCACGCAGCGATTGCAAGCCACTACCGCTTCGCTTGACCCCATCGGCATCGCCAGCCATTTTCCGCCGCACCCCGAACCGAGGCGGCCGATGTATCACGGATCGCGTCCGGGTTGGATCGAAGTCGTTTCCGGCGTGATGTTCAGCGGAAAAAGCGAGGAGTTGATCCGGCGTGTGCGTCGTGCGATCATCGCGCGCCGCCGCGTTCAGGTATTCAAGTCCCACTTCGACACCCGGTACGGCGGGCTGTACAGCGTCGCGAGCCATGACGGTCGTGAGCTGGAAGCCACGCCGGTGGATTCCGCTGCCGAAATCTTCCGCCTGGTGCGGCCGGACACCGAGCTCGTCGCGGTGGACGAGGCGCAGTTCCTCGATCCGGAGATTGTCACCGTGGCCACCGCCCTGGCGGCTCGCGGTGTTCGGGTGATTGTCGCCGGCACCGACACCGATTTCCGGGGCGAGGCCTTCGGCTCCATGGGCAACCTCATGGCGGTCGCGGAGACGGTGGACAAACTGCAGGCCATCTGCGTCATCTGCGGCGACCTCGCCACCCGCAACCAGCGGCTGGTTGACGGCAAACCCGCCCGCTACGATTCCCCCACGATCATGATCGGCGGCCGTGAGTCCTACGAAGCCCGCTGCCGGCACTGTCACCGGGTGCCGCGGAAGGACGAGGATCAGACGGCGTTGTTGTGAGAAAAGCAGCCATCAGCCATCAGCCATCAGCCGTCAGCGATCTGCTGTTAGTTAGTACGGCTGACGGCTGACGGCTAACGGCTCCCCGTGCTCCACCTCGCCCTCACCGGCAACATCGCCTCCGGCAAGTCCACCGTCGCCGAATTGTTTCAGAGCTGGGGCGCCGTGATCATCGACGCCGATCAGATCGTGCGAGAGATCCAGCAGCCGGGTTCTCCGGTCCTGGCGGCCATCGCGGAACGCTTCGGACCCGAAGTGCTCTTGTCGGATGGCCAGCTCGACCGGGCCCGGGTCCGGCAGATCGTGATGCGGGATCCTTCAGCCCGAGCCGACCTGAACGCCATCGTCCATCCCGAGGTCCATCGCCGGCGGGCGGAGCTCCTGGAGGCTGCGAAACGCCAGGGAGCACGGATCGTGGTGAGCGACATCCCGCTCCTCTTCGAATCCGCCGATCCGGCTGCCTTCGATGCCGTGGTCCTGGTCGATGCCCCGGAGGCGTTGCGGCTCCAGCGGCTCATGGAGTCCCGCGGCCTGCCGATCGATGAAGCCCGACGCATGCTTGCGGCGCAGATGCCTGCCTCGGAGAAGCGGGACTGGGTGGGAGGAACTCCGCCGCGGGCGCCGTTCGTGATTGAAAACGACGGCGATCGTGCCGCTCTGGAGCATCGGGCGAGGGCGGTCTGGGACCAGCTCGCTCCTGCTTGACGGGTTCCTTCCCCGCTTCTATCCTCCCCCCACGCAATTTGTGGAGCCAACGTGCCCAACATCCCTGCTGACCTCTTCTACACACCCGAACACGAGTATGTCCGCAAGTCGGCCGATTCCGACGTGGTCGAGATCGGTGTCACGGACTACGCGCAAGGTGAGCTGGGGGATGTCGTCTTCGTCGAGCTGCCCAAGCCGGGCGCGACTTTCGAGCGTATGGGAGTGTTCGGCACGGTCGAAGCGGTGAAGGCTGTGTCCGAGCTGTTCTGCCCGCTGAGCGGTGAGGTGGTCGAGGCCAACACCGCCCTCGATGCCGATCCGGCCGCGATCAATCGTGACCCCTACGGCGCCGGCTGGATGATCAAACTGCGCCTCCGCGATCCGTCGGAGCTATCGACGCTCCTTTCCGCCGCCCAATATCAGCAGAAAATCGGCGGGTAGGTTTCCCATGCAGTGCTGTTCGCTTCCTCCGGCGCCTCCGGCTCTTGCCGTCAGGCGCCGGTTTGTTCACCTCCCGTCTTCTATCTCCCGTCTCCCGTCTCCCATCCCGCATGCCTGACCCAACCGCCTACACCCTGCTCCGCACCGACCGCTTCGTCTCCCGCCATATCGGCCCCCGCCGGGACGACGTGCAAGCCATGGTGCACGAACTGGGCTACGACTCGCTGGACGCCTTCATCGATGCGGTAGTGCCCGCCGACATCAGGCTGCCGCGACCGCTGGACCTTCCTCCCAGCCGCAGCGAGCGTGAAGTGCTGCAAGCCCTCCGCGGGCTGGCCGCGCAGAACCGGATTTTCCGGTCCTACCTCGGCATGGGATACTACGGGACCTTCACGCCCCAGGTCATCCAGCGCAACATCCTGGAGAACCCCGGCTGGTACACCGCCTATACCCCCTATCAGGCGGAGATAGCGCAGGGCCGGCTCGAGGCGTTGCTCAATTTCCAGACCCTGGTGGCCGATCTCACCGGCCTGCCAGTGGCCAACGCTTCTCTCCTCGATGAAGCCACGGCGGCCGCCGAGGCGATGCACCTGACCGAAGCGGTGGCTTCTGCCAAGGGGAAGCCGGTGTATCTGGTAGACGCCGCATGCCATCCCCAGACCATCGCAGTGGTCCAGACCCGCGCCGAAGTGCGCGGCGTGGAGGTGCGGGTCGCCGCACCGGAGACCTTCGAGTTCGGGGGATCGGTGATTGGCGCGCTGGTGCAATACCCCGCCACCGACGGAGCGATTCGGGATTTCCGCGAGCTTTGCGACCGGGCCCACGCGGCAGGGGCTCTGGTGACCGCCGCGACCGATCTGCTCGCGCTGACGATGTTGACGCCGCCCGGTGAGTGGGGCGCCGACATCGCGATTGGCAGCTCGCAGCGCTTTGGGGTACCGATGGGGTACGGCGGCCCTCACGCCGCCTTCTTTGCCACGCGGGAGGGCTACAAGCGTCACATGCCGGGCCGAATCATCGGGGTCTCCCGCGACACGAGCGGGCGTCCGGCCCTGCGCATGGCCCTGCAGACCCGGGAGCAGCATATCCGGCGCGACAAGGCGACGAGCAACGTCTGCACCGCGCAGGTGCTGCTCGCCGTGATGGCAAGTATGTATGCCGTCTATCACGGACCCGATGGGTTGCGCCGCATCGCGGAGCGGGTCCACACCCAGGCAACCTACCTCGCGGCGGCTCTGCACCGCCTGCGGTACCACCTGGTCCATAAGGACTTCTTCGACACCGTCTGCGTCGAGGTGAAGCCGGCCAATTTGCCGAGGATTCTCGATGCGGCGCGGGCCCGGCACATCAACCTGCGCGTCATCGATGGAACCCGGCTCTGCGTGGCACTCGATGAAACGGTTTCGGTAGGAGACCTGTCCGACATCATCGCGGTGTTCTCCCTCGACGTGGCGCTGCCGTACATGCTGGGCGATGGCGGCGCCACGGCCGAACCGGCGATCCCGGAGTCGCTCCGCCGCAAGAGCGCCTTCCTGACTCATCCCGTCTTCCATCGGTGCCACTCCGAGACGGAGATGCTGCGCTACATCAAGCGGCTCGAGGCGCGGGACCTCTCCCTCACCTCGTCGATGATTCCCCTGGGTTCCTGCACCATGAAGTTGAACGCCACCACCGAGATGATGCCGGTAAGCTGGCGCGAGCTGAATCGCCTCCATCCCTTCGTCCCCCGGGACCAGACCGCCGGCTACCAGCTGCTCTTCAGCCAGCTCGAAGCGCAACTGGCCGAGATCACGGGGTTCGCCAAGGTATCGCTGCAACCCAATGCCGGATCACAAGGCGAATTTGCCGGCTTGCTGGTGATTCGTGCCTTCCACCGCGCCAGGGGCCAGCACAATCGGACGACCTGTCTCATTCCGATGTCGGCGCACGGGACCAATCCCGCCAGCGCGGTGATGGCCGGACTCTCGGTCGTCCCGGTCAATTCCGATCGGCTTGGCAACATTGATCTGGCCGATCTGCGCACCAAGGCCGCCCAATACCGCGACACCCTGGCCTGCCTCATGGTGACCTATCCCTCCACCCATGGGGTCTTCGAGTCGGGGATCCGTGAGGTGTGCGAGGTCGTCCATCAGCACGGCGGACAGGTCTATATGGACGGCGCCAACATGAATGCGCAGGTCGGTCTCTGCCGTCCGGGCGACTTCGGCGCCGATGTCTGTCACCTGAACCTGCACAAGACCTTCTGCATTCCCCATGGCGGCGGCGGACCGGGGATGGGACCCATCTGTGTCGCGCCCCATCTGGCCGCCTTCCTGCCGGATCACCCGGTGGTACCGCTGGGCCATCCCCAAAGCTGCGGCACCATTTCCGCGGCACCCTGGGGCAGTGCCGTGATCCTGCCGATCTCCTGGGCCTACATCGCGCTCATGGGCCAGGAGGGCCTGACTCAGGCAACCAAGGTCGCGATTCTCAACGCCAACTACATCGCGCATCGGCTCAAGCATCACTACCCGGTGCTCTACTCCGGCAATCGCGGGCTGGTGGCCCACGAGTGCATTCTCGACATGCGGCCCTTCAAGGCCTCGGCGGGCATCGACGTCGAAGACATCGCCAAGCGGATCATCGATTATGGCTTCCATCCGCCTACGGTCTCCTTCCCGGTGCCCGGCACGCTCATGATCGAGCCGACCGAGAGCGAGCCCCGCGAGGAGCTGGACCGGTTTGTGGATGCCATGATCGGGATCCGGGAAGAGATTCGGGAGATCGAGGAAGGCCGATCGCCGAAAGGCAACAACCTCCTCACCAACGCGCCTCACACGCTGGTTCAGGTGATCGAGGATGCCTGGGATCGTCCCTATCCGCGGGAACGTGCAGCGTATCCCATGCCTGGCCTCCGCGAGTACAAGTCGTGGCCGACCGTGGGACGGATTGATGCGGCCTTCGGCGATCGCCATCTGGTGTGCACCTGCCCTCCCGTGTCGGCGTACGCGGAGCCGGAAGCCGTGGGAGCGGGGGCGGAGTGACGAGTGGAAAGGACTGAGGACTGAGGTGAAAGCAACTGCGGGAATGGAGAACTGGGAACAGCGAACGGGAACAGCCAGGAACGCCCCTTTCCCTGTTCCCTTTTCCCTTTTCCCGCTTTTCTTGTCGCCCGCCGCCCCCGGCTGGCTCAACATGGCGCGAGATCAGGCCATGCTGGATCGGGTCGAGGCCGAAGGCGGCTTGCTGCTCCGGCTCTACCGCTGGGACCCTGCCTGCCTGTCGTTCGGGAGGAATGAATCCGTCCTGCGGCGTTACCATCGCGAAAGTATCGAGCGCCTGGGACTCGATGTCGTGCGGCGGCCCACCGGGGGGCGAGCCGTGTGGCATGAGCGTGAGCTGACCTACGCCGTGGCGGGAAGGGTCGGCCAGTTTGGCTCGCTCAGCGCCGCGTACTGCGAGATTCATCGGTTCCTGGCTGGTGCCATGCGTCGACTGGGCGCCGATGTCAGGCTCGCAGGAAAAACGACCGTGCCCGGCCTGGCGCCGGGTGGCTGCTTCAGTGCTCCGGTCGGCGGCGAGATCATGCATGGGAATCACAAGCTGGTAGGAAGCGCCCAGCTTCGTCAGGGCAATGCCTTCCTCCAGCACGGCAGCATTCTCCTCGAAGGAACCCAGGAGATAGTTGGCCGGGTGAGCCAGGTGCCAGTTCTCGAAAGCGGTGAGAGCTCGCTCAGCGAAGCGCTGGGGCGTCCAATCGGATTCGACCAAGTCGCCGATGCCATCATGGAAGAATCCGGCACCATCGCAGGAGAGCCCGACTGGCTCGACCGGGACGCTTTGACCCACGAGGCGCACTTTCGTTCCCCGGAGTGGACCTGGCGTCGTTAAACCGAGCACCCCGCATTCCCCGCCGTAGCGCTATCCCGCCATCCGTAACTACCTTAGCTCAATGCGACGTGCTCTCGTCGTGCTCGGTTTTTCCTTCCTCACCATCGCCGCACCCGTCCTGGCTCAGTCAAACTCAGCCGGGCGCGGCACGGTCGTGATCGTCACGGCCCGTGAGGCGATGTCGCCCATTCCTACCCTGTTCGGCGGCGACGGCGCAAATCGGGAAGTGTCCGACCTGATGTTCCTTCGTCTGGCGGATCTTCCCGAAGATCTCGCCACCACCGACGAGCCACGGTTTGTCCCTCGCCTCGCGAAATCCTGGCGTCGGATCGATCCGACAACACTGGCATTCGAGCTCGACCCGCGAGCCCGCTGGCACGACGGTGTTCCGGTTACCGCGGCGGATGTGGTCTTCGCGATCGAGCGAGCGCGGATGGAGCGACTCGACGGTCAACTCGCCGGCCTGGTCAGGCGCATCAGCAGCGTCTCCGCCGACGGCGATCGCCGGGTCATTTTCAAGTTTTCCGCTCCCTACGCCGAGCAGTTCTACGATGCGGTCTATCACGCGCCGCCTCTGCCGGCTCACCTCCTGGCCAAGATCCCGCCTGATTCGATTGGCTCCTCCTCCTTTGCGGCGAACCCGGTCGGCAACGGGCCCTTCCGCTGGAGGCGTAGAGTCTCCGGTCAGCTGATCGAGCTCACCGCCAACGACGATTTCTTCCTCGGCAAACCAGGCCCGGGCCGCGTGGTTTTCCTGATCGCCGGCGATACCGAAGCGCGGATGAACTTGCTCCTGGGTGGCGAGGCGGACGCGGTGGACAATATCTACCAGTTCGCCAATCCCGATCGGCTGGGACAGAACGCGCGGTTTCGCCTGTATCCGATGCCCAGTCTCATGGTGGGATACCTGCTGTTCAATCAGAGAGATCCCACCGATACCACCAAGCCTCACCCCATTCTGGGTGACCCGGTGGTCCGCCGTGCGCTGGCGCTGGCGCTCGATCGGGAGACCATCGTCAGGTCCACCTATGGGCCCAGTTCATTGGTCCCGGCCGGGCCGGTCTCAGCAGTACTGGCGACCCGGCTCGAGTCTCCCGCCCCACCGAAGAGCGACACCACCAAGGCCCGCGAGCTCCTGGGTTCTCGCGGTTGGGCCGACCACGACGGGGATGGCGTCCTCGACAAGGATGGCCGGCCGTTGCATCTGACGGCGATCTTCCCTGCAACCAGCGGTGCCCGACGGCGAATGGCGCTTCAGGCCCAGGAGCAGCTGCGCCGACTCGGGATAGACCTCGAGGTCCAGCCGTTGGACCCACCGGTGTACACGCCGACCCGCCGAACCGGGAAATTCGATCTCGATCTCGCCGCCGTGACTCAGGACCCGACTCCATCCGGCCTGGGGCAGAGCTGGAGTTGTGCCGGCATTGGCGGCACCAACGTGGCCCATTACTGCAATCCCCAGGTGGACTCGCTGCTGGCCCGCGCCTCACGATCCCCTTCCAGTGCCCGGAAGCTGTGGCGTGAAGCCGTGGTGACGATCGAACGGGATGCCCCCGCCATCTTCCTTTACGCGCCCGTCTTCCTTTACGCAGTTGACGCCCGCTTCGACCGAGTAACCCTGCGCCCGGATTCACCCTGGTCGGAGGTCTGGCGCTGGAGAGTTCGCCCCGGTCAGGAATCATCGAGGGATCGCGAGTGAGCCCGACCGCGTGAAGAGGCCGAGGGACGCACGGTGAGCTGGGCGTTCCGCCGGGTACTCCAGGCGTTCGCCACCTTCCTGGTGGCCGTGGTTCTGATGTTCTTCCTGATGCGACTCGCCCCCGGAGACCCGCTCTCCCGCCTGGGCGATGAGCGCCCCTTCTCCCCCGCCGCGCTAGCCGCACTCCGCGCCCGGTACGGTCTCGATCAGCCGCTGCTCACCCAGTTTCGCGCCTTCGTGAAACCGTTGGCCCGCGGCGATCTCGGGCAGTCCATCCAGCACCCCGATCGTTCGGTGAACAGCCTGATCGCCCAACGGCTGCCCGGCCACGCTCCTGCTCGGCGGCACCGTCCTGCTCTTCAACTTTACGGTCGGCACCTGGCTCGGCGCCTGGCAGGCGTTCCGTCGCGGCAGCAGGACCGATCATCTGCTGACCGTCTTCACTCTGCTGCTCTACGCCACGCCGTCCTTCTGGCTCGGCCTGGTATTGGTCTGGCTGCTCGGCACTGAATGGCATCTGTTGCCGGTTGCGTTCATGCATGACCCGCTGCTGTCCCCGGACGCGGGTCTTCTGACCCGAACGATCGACCTGCTGCGACATCTCCTGCTGCCGGCAGCCACACTCTCCCTCGTTACCATCGCCGCGACGGTGCGCTACCAGCGCGCCGCGATGCTCGACGTGCTCCAGCTCGACTTCATCCGTACCGCGCGGACGAAGGGTCTCCAGGAGCGGCAGGTCCGCTGGCATCACGCCTGGCGCAATGCGATCGGAGCGGTGCTGGCTCTCTTCGGCCTCTGGCTGCCACTCCTCGTCGCGGGCTCGGTCTTCGTCGAATCGGTGTTCGCCTGGCCCGGGCTGGGCACGCTTGGCCGCCGAGGCAATCGGCACCCGGGACTATCCGGTGATCATGGGCAGCACGATTCTGGTCTCGGCGGTCGTCGTGCTGGGTAGCCTCGTGGCCGACCTCGCGCACCGGTGGCTGGACCCGAGATTGCGCGAAGGATGAAGGGCGCCCTGCGCGACGCGCTCCGCGCCACCTGGGCGCGTCCCGAAGGCCGGGTGGGCCTCACCGTGCTCAGCGATCATCGTTGTCGTGGCGCTGCTGTTGCCTCCGCTGCTCCAGGACCCCCGAGCCCAACCCGACATCCTGAACGGCTCGCTTCGGCCGCCGAATGCCAGTCACTGGTTCGGCACCGATCATTTGAGCCGCGATGTGCTTCTCCCGGGTAGTCCATGGGGCCAGGGTGTCTCTCGCGGTGGCCGCGGGAGCGGTCGCGCTGTCGGTCACGTTGGGTGCGCTGCTTGGCCTGATCGCGGGCTACGCCGGTGGCTGGGTGGATGCGGCCGTGATGCGACTGGTGGACGGCGCGATGGCGGTGCCGCGGCTCTTTCTTCTGCTGCTCATCGCGGCCGTCATGGATCACATTCCGCTCACCCTCCTCATCCTGGCCATTGGATGCACCGGGTGGTTCGGCACCAGCCGATTAGTGCGGGCCGAAGTGCTGCGCATCCGTCAACTCGAATTCGTCCGGTCAGCGGAAGCGCTCGGAGCCCGCCGTCGGCGCATTATCTTTCGCCATCTGCTCCCCAATGTCCTCGGGCCGCTGGCCGTTGCCACGACACTCGCAGTCGGAGACGTCATTCTGCTCGAAGCCGGCCTCTCATTCCTGGGACTCGGCGTCCAGCCGCCGACCCCTTCGTGGGGCGGTATGATCCTCGACGCCAAGTCGGACATCATCTCCGCCCCGTGGACCAGCCTGGCGCCGGGCGTCGCAATCGTGCTCACCGTTCTCTCGGTAAACCTGATAGGCGAAGCCCTGCGGGATGCCCTGGACCCGCGCGAGTCATGAGCGCGCTGCTTCGGGTCGATGATCTGCGGGTCTCCTTCCGCACCGCCAGCGGGCATTCCCAGCCGGTCGACGGGGTGAACCTCACCATCGCGCGGGGGGAAACTCTCGCCCTGGTGGGAGAATCGGGTTGCGGGAAGAGCCTCACCAGCCTCGCCGTGCTTCGGCTGCTCCCGCCACCGGGCCGGATCGACGCGGGCAGTCGAATCACCTTGGGCGACACCGACGTGCTCTCGCTTGAAGGGGACGCGCTCCGTCGGATCCGGGGACGTCGCATCGGCATGGTGTTCCAGGACCCGATGACCAGCCTGAATCCGGTGTTCACCGTCGGTGATCAGATTGCGGAAGGGATCCTCGCCCACTTTCCGGTGTCACGGCGGGAGGCGCTGCAACGGGCCGAAGCGCTCATGGTCGAGGTGGGAATTCCCGACCCCAAGGCGCGGCTCAAGAGCTACCCCCACCAGCTGAGCGGCGGAATGCGCCAGCGGGTCATGATCGCGATCGCGCTGAGCGCCGAGCCGGAGCTGCTGATAGCGGATGAGCCGACGACAGCTCTGGATGTGACCGTTCAGGCCCAGATCCTGGAGGTGCTGGACCGGCTGCGCGAGGCCCGGGGCATGGCCGTGCTGCTCATCACTCATGACCTCGGCATCGTCGCTGGACGGGCCGACCGGGTCGCCGTGATGTACGCCGGCCGGATTGTCGAAGAGGCCCCGACCGCTCAATTGTTCGCCAAGCCGTCGCATCCCTACACTCGCGGCCTGTTTGCCTCGATCCCCCGGCTCACCGGTCCAATCCGGCCACTGACCCCGATCAAGGGAATGGTGCCCTCGGCCACGGCCTGGCCACAGGGATGCCGTTTTCATCCCCGCTGCCCGGAGGTCATGCCGGTGTGCACCACCGAGCCCCCGGTGGTGTCGGTGGAGCCGGAGCATTGGATGAGGTGTTGGCTGGCTGCGAGTCGAGATCAGTCATGAGCATGCGGTCGATGGTCGATGGTCGATGGTCTCGGCCACCCCGCCATAGCAAAGAACCCTGGCACGCCAACGGCAGGGGCTATCGACCATCGACTATCGACCATTGACCATCGACTATCGACCTCATGTCCGACCCCGATCCTGACCGTCAGCAACCTCGTGAAGCACTACCACGCCACCGGTCTGTTCAGCCGGTCGGCTCCGCCGGTTCGCGCCGTGGACGGGGTGTCTTTCGAGATCGGGCAGGGAGAGACGCTGGCGCTGGTCGGGGAATCGGGGTGTGGCAAGTCATCGGTAGGGCGCACCCTGATCCGGTTGCAGGAGCCCACCAGCGGGCGGGCGGTCTTCGAGGGTCAGGATGTGTTTGGACTGGATGCCACGGCGCTGCGGGTCCTACGCCGGCGCATGCAGATCATCTTTCAGGACCCCTACGGTTCCCTCAATCCCCGGATGACCATCGGCGACGCCATCGCCGAGGGGCTGGAAATACACAAGCTGGCTCCCAAGGCGGAGATTCCCCGTCGGGTGGCGGCGCTGCTCGAAGAGGTCGGGCTGGATCCCGGCTTCGCCAGCCGGTATCCCCATGAATTCTCGGGGGACAACGCCAGCGAATCGGCATAGCGAGAGCGCTGGGGGTTGAGCCGGCGTTCATCGTGTGCGACGAGCCGGTCTCCGCGCTCGATGTGTCGGTCCAGGCTCAGGTACTCAATCTCCTGATGAGCCTGCAGCGGCGTCGCGGGCTGTCCTACCTGTTCATCGCCCACGACTTGGCGGTGGTTCGTCAGATCGCCCAACGGGTCGCGGTGATGTACCTCGGGCAGGATCGTCGAGACCGGGCCAACCGAGGAGGTCCTGGCCCGACCCCGGCATCCCTACACCCAGGCCCTCCTATCGGCGGTCCCGGAACCGAACCCCTCCGGACAACGAGACCGGATTGTGCTCGCCGGCGACCTGCCCAGCCCTTCCCGCCCTCCATCCGGCTGCCGATTCAATACCCGATGCTTCCATCCGGCCCGGGACGCTCGCTGCACCACGGAGGTGCCCGAACTCCGCCCGCTCGGCCTCTCGCTCGCCGCGTGCCACTATGCCTCGGACAGTGGTGCAACGACCTGAACACCGTGTCCTCATCACCTCACCATTGTCTCGATTTGAACCGTTGATCCTCCCCGCGATCCGTTCTGAGGAGAGCCACCCAACCGCATGGCTCCCATGGCTTTCTCCGCCCCACCTCCAGCCGTATGTCAGATGGAACTTTCTGGCCCAAATCTTGTCTAACACCTGTGTAGCGTCTGAATCGGTTCCCAGATCGCGGAGGGAAAAACATGCTGAAAGCGTTGTTCGTGATGATCCTCGGTAGTAATGAGATCGCCGCTCGGCTGGTGCGGGCCCTTTCGCGACGGAGCGCTGGTGCCTCGATAGGCTAACCGGATCAACTACCAAATGTGAGAACGGCCCCTCGAATCGAGGGGCCGTTTCTCTTATCCCATCCACGCACGGTCAGGATCCTCAGTCTTCCACCTTCTCCTCCACCGCGCGCTCGGCTCTGCAGCTCCTCACGCTGGATGTTTACTGAGGTTGGTGCTTCTATCCCGATCCTGGCGCCCCTGCGGTCGCTGGAGAGGACGATAATGCGGATGCCGCCGTCTATGAGAATCGCCTCTCCCTGGCGGCGATTGAGAATCAGCACTGGTCATAACCCCTTCATTAAGGTTCGGGAAGTCATGAGACTTCCCTGTTCACAAACTACAATATCCTGGATACCAACGGCACCCCGAAAATCCCGTAATGTTGCCGACACTCTCGAGACGACGTAGTGTGATCTAACGCACGGATTCATACACATGAGCGCTTACGAAGCCTTTCAGCAATTGGACCTAAGGGTAGGTCGAATCACCGAGGCGGAGCCACACACCGGTGCCAGAAAGCCCGCGTACCGGCTGCGCATTGATTTCGGACCGCTCGGCGTGAAGGCCTCGAGCGCCCAGCTTACCGGTCTCTACAGCCCTCAAGACCTCGTCGGGCGCCAGGTGATCGCCGCGGTGAACCTCGGCTCCCGGTCAATCGCCGGATTTCAATCCGAGGTGCTGGTCCTGGGACTACCCGACGAACAGGGCCGAGTCGTGCTACTCGCCAGTGAACGGGACGTACCTCTTGGAGGGAGAGTCTACTAATGGGCCGGACTGAATATCTCGAGCGGTGCGCCGTGGGAACCGGTGGTGGGTTATTCGAGAGCGGTGCGGGTTGGCAACACGGTGCATGTAGCCGGCACGGTCGGCATAGGCGCTGATGGCAAGGTGGTGGCGCCGGGAAGCAGGAGCGCAGGCCATTCGCGCCCTGGAGATCATCGAGAAGGCGCTGATCGAGGCCGGCGCAACGCTCCGCGACGTAGTCCGCACCCGCACCTACGTCACCGACATCACCAAGTGGGAAGAGGTCGGCCGGGCGCACGGGGAATTTTTCAGGGACATCCGGCCGGCCACGACCATGGTCGAGGTCGCAAGCCTGATTCATCCGGACATGGTGGTGGAGATCGAGGCGGACGCGATCGTTCAAGATTGAGGGATTGGGGGAATTGAGATAGATTGAGAAATTGAGTCGAGATTGAGAAATTGGGGGATTGAGGGATGTGAGGACAGGATGTGAGCCCAACATCCAAACGTCCCCCAATCCAAAATCCCTCAATTTCTCAATGCTGATCTCTCAATTTCTCAATTTCTCAATCCGCTCACGGCACTCGCAGCGCCTGCCCCCTCGTCGGTTCTCCCCGCTCAATCCACTTGCCGTCGGCATAGTAGCGCTGGAACTGGGCCGGCAGCCCGTCGCCCTTCCCGAACTCGGCCGTCGTTTGCAGGTGATAGTGGACGTGGGGCTCGCTCGAGTTGCCGCTGTTGCCGCACTCGCCCAACTGGTCACCCTGAGCTACCCGCTGTCCCGGCTTCGCGAGTACCGTTCCGTTCTTGAGGTGGGCGATGAAGGAGTACTCTCCGTTTCCGTGGTCGATGATCACGTGGTTGCCCAGCGCCTGGGTCTGATTCATGTTGCTCGGCCGATTGTCGGGAATGCCATCCTCCGCCTCCACCACGGTTCCGGCACCCGGTGCGATGATCGGTTGACCAAAGCAGAAATACTCCTGATTCTCGAGCCCGTCTCCCGTGTGAGTCGAGCCGTCTCGACGAATCACCAGATCGTACGCGAAGCGCTGGTCGGTCGTGAAGGCGTGGTAGTTCTCGGGAATGGTGCGACCGCCCC
Organism: uncultured Gemmatimonadales bacterium; assembly: GCA_963788625.1. GTDB lineage: Bacteria > Gemmatimonadota > Gemmatimonadetes > Gemmatimonadales > GWC2-71-9 > DATBGE01. The sequence continues at coordinate 285,554 of CAWBHB010000003.1, forward strand.
AGAACACATACCAGTCTCCGCGGAACGGCAGCCGTAGATCTGGTCTTGGTCTGGTAGGTGAGGTACTTGGACGGCGCCTCTTCCCGAGCCGGCCGGATGAAGAATCCCGGCCACTCGCGAAGCGGAATCGAAGGTCCACTGGACCGTGAATGAGGCGGTGGACCGTTCGAACGACGCGACACGGGTGTACAATCGCACGCCCAGAGTGTCGGTGAGCTTCTCCCTGATCACCCGGACTTCGGGGCCGATCTGCTCCGTCACCTGAGTGCGAAACGCCTGGAGGCCGGCCTCCTTTCCCAGGACCCGCTGCATCTCGGGCGTCATCGCGGCCCAGATCGGATCCAGACTGTCGGCATAGAACAGCTGAGTGTAACGCCGTCCCAGGGCGAGGGTGGTGGCGCTGTCGTTCTGTGCTGGGGCTGGCGATGGATCCAGGATCGCCAGGAAACACAACAAACCGACTGCGGATAGTCGCCGCATGAGAGCTCCTGTCCAACGTTAGATTGGTCGCCATGCGAATCTACATCTCCGTTGACATGGAAGGCATCGCGGGCGTGGTCCACGAGGACCAGACCAATCCCATCGATCCCCGTTGTGCCGGGGAGTACAACCGGTTCCGCGCCCTGATGACGGCGGAGGCCAACGCCGCCATCGAAGGGGCGCTGGCGGGCGGCGCCACCGCGGTGCTGGTCAATGACAGCCACTGGCTGATGCGGAACCTCCTGGCCGAGCAGCTCCATCCGTCGGCACAACTGGTGAGCGGCGGGCCCAAGACCTGGTCCATGATGGAAGGCATCGAGTCGGGCCACGACGGGGCGTTCTTCATCGGGTATCATGCGCGGGCCGGGACCCAGAACGCGATCCTCGATCACACCTACACCGACCGCATCCTCGACGTCCGGGTGAACGGGACTTCTCTGGGTGAGCTGGGCCTGAATGCGCTGCTGGCGGGCACCTACAACGTGCCGGTGGCCCTGGTATCGGGAGACCAGGCCCTCGCGTCCGAGGCCGAGTCAACTGCTCGGTCCTGCGGTGAAGACCGTGATCGTGAAGACCGCCTTGAGCCGCAACGCCGCGCGGAACCTCTCCCCTTCCGAGGCCTGCAACCGAATCCGAACGGCCGCGCGAGCAGGCGGTGAAGTCGCTGAGCGCGCTCCGTCCGCTGGTGCTGCCAGCGCCCTTTGCGCTCGAGGTGGACTTTCGGGTGACGGTCGAGGCCGATTTGGCGCAGATGGCCCCAGGCGTCACGCGGACCGGCCCCCGGACTGTGGCATATCAGCATCAGGACTTTCGGGAGGTGTTTCGAGCCTTCCGCACCATCTTCAATCTGGCGTCAGGAGGTTAGGACGACCATCTCGAAATCGGACGTCGCGATTTCGACTCCTCAACTCGCCTACTAACTTCCCGAACTCTCGGTGACGACTGTCAACCCTAGGTCCAGCTGGGGCACCGAGCTAGAATTCGCGCCCCTCGTCCCATTTGGGCAAGGGAAGCCAAGCAGGATCAATCACTCATTCCCAAACAGTTGAGGAGAGTTAATGCGCCGTTTCTCCGGTGCCGTAGGAGTTGCGCTCCTGATTGCCCCTACCCTGTTCATAGGTCGGCTTCAGGCACAGACTGAGAGTCTTGCCGTACAGGAAACGCCATGGTTAGCGGAACGCCAGTGGCGCCCGACCCTGGACTCCAGCGAGCAGTCTAGCACCACGGCGGTCAAGGCAAACGACTATCGATGGGAAGGGATGGCTATCGGCGCCGGGGCGGTGGGAATTGTGGGAGCACTGGTTGCCAACGGTCTCTGCAACGACTCTGATACCGCAGACCACGGAAGTTGCACCGGCAACACGATAGGTGGGGCACTGCTGGGAGCCGGCGTCGGTGCAGTAGTGGGAGTATTCCTCGGCTCCTTTATAAGCAAAGAGGCGCAGTCCCCCCCATCTTGATGGAGAGCCTGAATCTCCGCTGGAAGGCAAGCCGTAGGCCAAGAGGCAGCCATAGGCCGTAAGCCGTAAGTCGTGGACCGTTAGCGCTAGGGCCCTGGCGTTTCGCCGTCGGCAATAGCATTGAGGTTAGCCGGAAGCCTGAGGCTTATGGCTTAAGGCTTACGGCACTCCCCACTCCTACATCTAACCCTTCCCGCCCCATGCTCCTCATCGGAACGCTGGCGCTCGCGACGCTGCTTCACCCCGCCGATACCACGAAGAAGAAGACCGACAGCCTCCCCCTGGTCGCCGACCGGAATCTCGATTTCGAGACGACCGAGGGCACCTGGATGTCGCTGGACGTCTCGCCCGACGGCAGGACCATCGTCTTCGAGCTGCTGGGCGACATCTACACCATGCCGATCACCGGTGGTAACGCCACCGCGATCACCTCGGGGCCGCCGTTCGACTCGCAGCCCCGCTGGTCGCCCGACGGGAAGCGGATCGTCTTCCTGAGCGATCGGGATGGCGCCGAAAACGTGTGGACCATGGATCCCGACGGCAGCAAGACCAAGCTGGTCAGCAAGGGAGACAATTCGCTCTACGCCTCGCCGGAGTGGACGCCCGACGGCAACTACATCATCGCCTCCAAGACCAATTCCCCGATCGGCAGCAGCTACCAGCTCTGGATGTTCCACAAGGACGGTGGTCCCGGAGTCTCCCTCACCAAGGACGACAAGGGCCAGGGCGCACTCGGCAACGGCCGGGGCACCAACATCAACTCCATGGGCCCGGCGTTCGGCAACGACGGCCGCTACGTCTGGTACGCGAGGAAGCGGGGCGGGTTCGGCTACAACATCGACATCACCCAGTGGCAATTGGCGATCTTCGACCGGCGCACCGGACGCGATCTTCCCCCAGACCGATGCCTACGGCAGCGCGTTCCGTCCCATGCTCTCACCCGACGGACAATGGCTGGTCTACGGCAACCGGCGAGACGCTGAAACCGGTCTCCGGCTTCGGAACCTCACTACCGGGGACGAAAAGTGGCTGGCCTATCCGATCCAGCGTGATGACATGGAGTCCCGCTTCACCCGCGACCTGCTGCCCGGGTCTTCCTTCACGCCCGACAGCCGCTATGTGGTGAGCGCCTGGAACGGCAAGATCTACAGGGTCGAGGTCGCCACCGGAACGCAAGACCGAGATTCCCTTCTCGGCATCGGTCCATGTCCGCATGGGACCGCTGGTCAAGTTCGAGTCCCGGGTGGATACCGGCGACATCCTGCTCAAGCAGATCCGCGATCCATCAATCTCACCGGACGGGAAGCGACTCGCTCTTCTACCGCGCTCGACCGGCTGTACACGATGGATCTCCCCAACGGCACCCCCAAGCGGCTGACCTCCGATACGGTGCACGAGCAGAATCCGGTCTGGTCCCCGGACGGGAAATGGGTGGCGTATATCACCTGGGGCAATGCCGGGGGATATCTCCAACGGGTGAAGAGTGCCGGCGGCAAGCCGGACAAGCTGAGCCCGGACCCCGCGTTCTATCAGGCTCCGGCCTGGTCACCCGACGGACAGCGAATCGTGGTCATCAGAGGGCCCCGCCAGGCTCGGCTGACCGAGGCGTTCGGCCCGGGCTACGAGCTCGACTGGCTGCCCGCCAACGGCGGGACGCTTACTCGAGTCTCACCCATTCGACCCGGGAGGCCGGCCGCATTTCTCCAGCCGACCCGAATCTGATCTACATCTACGATCCCGAAGAAGGTCTGGTCTCGATGCGGTATGACGGGACCGACCGTCGGGCGCGCATCAAGATCACCGGCTTCACCGTCAACGCGCCGGCGGCAGAGCCCAATCTGGCGGACGAGATCCTCGTCTCCCCGGACAGCCAGCAGGTCGTGGCGCTGGTGAACAACTACGTCTACCTGGTCAATCTGCCGATGACCGGGCAGGAGCCGATCACGCATCAGCATCGCCGATCCGTCCGCCTCCGCATTTCCCGCCAAGCGGCTCACCAAGATCGGTGGCGATTTCGTCGGGTGGGGACCGGGCGGTAAGAGCATCACGTGGGCGCTGGGGACGGAGCTTCTTCCAGTACGACCCTGCCGTCGCCGACTCGCTGGAGAAGGTCAAGGCTTCGCGGGACTCGGCCCGGGCCGACTCGCTCAAGGCCGACACGACCGCCAAGCCCGATTCCGCCACCAAGGCGCGGAACGATTCGCTGGCCAAGGCGCCGGCCTACGAGCCGGCCAGGCGTGACATCGCGATCCGCTCCCCACGCGACGTTCCGCAAGGGACCGTCGTGCTCAAGGGGGCCCGGATCATCAGCATGAAGGGCGACGAGGTCATCGACAATGGCGATGTCGTGGTGACCGACAACCGCATCGTGTGCGTGGGAACCTGCACCGCGCCGGCCGGGCTCGCAAGGCGATCGACGCCGCGGGCAAGACCATCATTCCCGGATTCGTGGACATCCACGCCCATCCCTGGCCCACCTTCGGCATCCACGAGGCCCAGGTCTGGAAGTATCTGGCCAATCTCGCCTACGGCGTCACCACGGTGCGCGATCCGCAGACCAACACCACCGACGTGCTCACCTACGCCGACCAGGTGGAGGCTGGACAGTTGATCGGTCCGCGCATCTATCACACCGGGCCCGGCGTCTTCGGCACCTACTTCGAGGAGCCGTTCACCAGCCTCGACGACGTGCGCAACGCGCTCAAGCGCTACAGCGAGTTCTACCACACCAACACGATCAAGCAGTACATGGTGGGCAACCGGAAGCAGCGGCAGTGGGTCATCATGGCCGCCAAGGAGCAGGGCCTGATGCCCACGACCGAGGGCGGGCTCGACTTCAAGATGAACCTGACCATCGCGATGGACGGCTACCCGGGGCACGAGCACAGCCTGCCGATCACGCCGCTCAGCAAGGACGTGGTCGAAGCTCTTCGCCAAGTCGGGCATCACCTACACTCCGACCCTGCTGGTGTCCTACGGCGGTCCCTGGAGCGAGAACTATTTCTACGAGCGCTACGACATCATGCAGAACCCCAAGGTCCGCCGCTTCGTGCCCTACGACGAGATCGCCATCCGGGCGGAGCGCCGCCCCTGGTTCCGCGAAAACCAGTACGTCTTCCCGAAGATCGCCGCCGGCGCCAAGGCGATCGTCGAGGCGGGCGGCCGGGTGGGCCTGGGCGGCCACGGCCAGATGGACGGCCTGGGCGATCACTGGGAACTCTGGGCCATGAGCGCCGGTGGGATGAAGCCGCACGATGTGCTGCGGGTCGCGACGATTTTCGGCGCCGAGGCGATCGGATTCGGGCAGGACCTGGGCTCGCTCGAACCGGGCAAGCTGGCGGATCTGATCGTGCTCGACGCGAATCCGCTGGAGGACATCCACAACACCGCCGCGATCCGCTATGTGATGAAGAATGGCCGGCTCTACGAGGGCGAGACGCTCGACGAGGTGTGGCCCCGGAAGAAAGCCGCTGGAGAAGCAGTGGTGGTGGGACGGATCTCCCGGGGGGGTGAGCCGCGGTGAGCTGGAGGGCCCGGGAGATCTGCTGAAGCCGTAGGGGTACCCTATCCACTCAGGGGGTCGCAGATTCCGCCATGCTGCGGCCCTCTGCTTTTTTCCTCCGAAGCACCGCGTGCCTGGTGCTGGCGGTCGCCGCCGGCTGCCACGCGTCCCCCACCGCCACTCCGGCCCCGTCTCCACTCGCCCCGCTCGAAGACAGCTATCAGTCCCTCCGCTACTGGAATGACCAGATTGGCGTGACCGAGGCTCGCGGGGCGACCCAGAGTGTCCATCAGGTCCCCGTCGCAATAATGGAGCAGAAGCGGGACAGCGCCCGGGCCGTCTTCCAGACTCGGCTCGCCGCGGTGCCGATCGCCCTGACGCCCGCCGACAGTATCGCACTCAATGTCATCCGGGAGTCCAGCCGATCCCTGCTGCGCGTCAGAGTCAGACTCGAGCTCGGAAGAAGCCAGCTGCCGAGTCGTGCGACTATTCGCCCGACAGTATCGTGCGCCAGCCTGAGGGAGCTCGACCGGCTCGCCGCCCGGGTGCTCAGCTGCTATGGCAAGGCGACCGAAAACATCGAGGTGGATGGCGAGCGGCTCAACCGGCTGGAGATCCTGGGACGTTTGGGACGTACCGAAGATCCGGCCAAGCGGGAACGGCTGTTCTTGGCGCTCCAGCCGGTCTGGCGCAGCATCAACGGTCAGGATGATTCCCTGCAGTCCCTATCGGATCCTCGCCCGCCTGTATCACGAACGGTTGCAGGGTAAGCCCTCACCAATCGCGCAGAAGGCAACCGCGTTCGGTGCCTCGAGCGCGGAGATGGAAGGCTGGCTGGTCCGGATCCTGGAGACCTGGCATTCGATCTCTCCCGATTCGCACGATCGAGCCCTGGAATTTCTACTACCAGGCCGGTGCGGCGAGCCGCCGGCTCAGCCCGAAGGTGCCAGCCCTCGCCGACATGCGCCGGGTGAATGACAGCTACTACCGCATGCTCGGCGCCGATCCCGCCTCGCTGGACGTGCACTACGATCTGGAGGCCCGTCCAGGAAAGTATCCCGGTGGCGTACACCGACTTCGGAGCGCGACCGCGTCAGGTCGACGGGCGGTGGAATTCGGGCGAGCCCTGGGTCTTCACCTCGTACCTCGCCGGCAGCTTCGACAATCTCGCCGAGTTGCTGCATGAGACCGGTCACGCGATTCACATCGCGGCAATCCGGACCCGACCGGCATTCATGGACTGGCCCGACAACGACACCTTCACCGAAGCACTGGCCGATTTCCCGGCGATGGAGCTGTACGAACCCGCCTGGCAGATCCGGTTCCTGGGCGATTCGGCGACGCTCGCGGAGTCACTGCGGGCCAAGTACGCCGGGATTGTGTTCGATGTGGCGTGGGGACTGTTCGAGCTGCGGATGGACCGTGACCCGACCCTGGATCCCAACCAGGTCTGGACCGACATCACCAGCAGATACTTCGGCATCCGTCCCCACCCCGAGTGGTCGTGGTGGGCCATGCGAGGGCAATTGATCGACGGACCGGGTTACCTGGTGAACTACGCCATCGGTGCCATCATCACCGCCGACCTGCGGGCCCGGATGCAGGCGCTGCGCGGCTCTTTCGTCACGAGCGACACTGGACCTGGTATCCCTGGGCTTCGGAGCAGATCTACCGCTACGGCCTCGAACGACCGTCGCTCAGTGTGCTGGAGGAGTTCCTGGGCCGGCCACTCAGGCCGGATGCGCTGCTGGCCGACATGGAAGGGTGAAATGAGAAAAGAGATGGGAAAGTGAGAAAGTAGGACTGAGGACTGGGACGATGACAATGTGAGGATTTGTGAGCGTTTCTGGCATCACCTTCTCGATTCCCAGTTCTCACTCTTTCACTTTCTCACTCTCTCAATTTCCCTCTTCGCGGAGCGTGAAACACCGGCACCTCCGCCGGACATCGAAACCGGGCCCGGATGGTGGTGGTCCCGACTGCCCCGCGACACGTAGAGCGGCGCCAGGGTGTCGCGAGTACCAGCCCTCGACAAAGCGGCCGCTCCCGACCGGCAGCAGTCGGGGGAATCAGGGGAGGGCGAATCTGGCCCCCGTGGGTATGACCAGCGACCATGAACGCCGGTGCCGGGCCAGTCCGTGTGGCAGTAGGTCCGCGTACGCCGGGGGCATGATAGGTCCAGATGGCAATGTCGGCCGGCAGGGCGTACTTGAGGGTCTGCTGCAGGTCCGGTGAGCCGCGTACCGGGTCGTCGAGCCCGATGACGTTGAGTGAAGCGTTCCCGATTTCGATCCGGCGGTGACTGGTTGACCAGGAGCTCGGCACCCGCCGCACTGTAGGCGGCCTCCGCCTGTGCGTGACTGATATCCACGAAGTACTCCCAGTTCCCCATCAATGCCAGCGTACCGACGGAACCACGACACTCCCGGGTGAAGGTGGTGACATCGGGCAGGTAGCTCTGGTCCTCGCACGTGTCTCCGGTGAGGAGGGTGATCTCGGGCTTCTCGGCGCTGGATCAATTCCATGGTGGCCCGGGCAGCCGCATGGAGCCCGCCGTGCAGATGCATGTCGGTCGACCTGGGCGATCCGGACCCCGTCGAGGGCATCGGGGAGATCCGGAATCGCGACGTCGTGACGGGTGATGTAGACTCGACGGCCTTCGACCGCGAATGCGTCGGTCGCAAGCGCTCCGGCGGTCGCTGCGGCAGCGCCGAGCAGGAACCCTCGGCGGGAGATGTGAAAGGGGCGCATTACGCTCAAGGTAACACTGCCGAGCCCGGTCCTGTTCCGGTCCGGCACCTGCCCACGGACCCCCCATTTCGGTAACTTCTAACCACCCCCACCCCAGCTCCTTGACCGAACTACAAGACCGCTTGCAGCAGGCCCTTGGCACCGCCTACCGCCTCGGAAGGAGTTCGGCGGCGGAGGGATGAGTCGCGTCTTCGTCGCGGAGGAGACCTCGCTCGGACGGAAAGTGGTCGTCAAGGTTCTACCGCCCGAATACGGCGCCGGGCTCAACGTGGATCGGTTCCGCCGGGAGATTCAGGTCGCGGCAGGACTTCACCATCCCCACATCGTTCCCCTGCTCGCGGCCGGTCAGGCCGGCGACGTGCTGTACTACACGATGCCGCTGATCGAGGGGGAGTCGCTCCGGGCCCGACTATCGCGCCGTGGCGAGCTGCCGGTGCACGACACCATCCGCCTGCTCAGGGACGTGGTGGACGGTCTTGCCTTCGCCCACGCAGCACGGCGTGGTCCACCGGGACATCAAGCCGGACAACGTGCTGATTTCGGGCAAGCACGGCTGGTGACCGATTTCGGCGTCGCCAAGGCGCTCGAGGCCAGCGGCAAGAGCTCCATCACCTCGACCGGTCTCGCCCTCGGCACACCGGCGTACATGGCGCCGGAGCAGGCCGCGGCGGACCCCCACACCGATCATCGAGCCGATCTCTACGCCGTCGGGGTGCTCGCCTACGAGATGCTGACCGGTGCAGTCTCGCCTTTCACCGGGACCCTCGGCGCAGTCGGTGCTCACTGCCCACGTCACCAAGATTCCGATCCCGGTCACTGAAGCGCGCGCGACGGTCCCTCCTGGCCTCGCCAGCCTCGTGATGCGTTGCCTGGAGAAGAAGCCGGCGGACCGCTACCAGACCGCCGATGAGCTGCTGAGCCAGCTCGAGTTGTCGTCCACGCCGAGCGGAGGAACCGCCCCGACCAGTGCGACGCCGGCGGTGACCGCATCACAACCAGGTACTGCGACGGCAGTCGCATTCGGCTGGTGAGCGGCCGACATGGCGCAGGGCCGGGCTTCTGATCCTGGGCGCGGTGATGGCGCTTATCGCTGGCGATTGCCGTGCCCCGATTCAGGGGCATCGGCTTCCGCGGCTCCCGGACGGCATGACGATCGCGGTGCTGCCATTTCAGAATCTTGGCAAACCGGAGGACGAGTACTTCGCCGACGGGATCACCGAGGAAATCATCAACCGGCTCACCGGAGTCAGTGGCCTTCGAGTCATACCGCGCAGCAGCGCCATGCAGTACAAAGGGACCAACGAAGCCGCTGCGCCAAATCGGCGAGGAACTCGGAGCCGGCTACATCCTCGAGGGTACGGTGAGGTGGGACCAGCTGCCGGACGGCACCCGCCAGATCCGGGTGAGCCCGGAGGTGATCAAGGTCTCCGATGGGACCAACGTCTGGGCCCATGGCTACCAGGCGGTCTTGGCGGGCGTCTTCCAGGTTCAATCGGACATCGCGCAGCAGGTCACTTCGGCTCTTGGAGTGGCCCTCGCCGAACCGGAAAGGCAGGAGCTGGCGGAAAAGCCAACCGAGAATCCCGAAGCCTACGACTACTACCTGCGGGGCCGGGCCTACTACACCCGCGGTTATGCCAAGGCGGACATCGGCGGCGCGATCGAGAACTACTCCAAGGCCGTAGTCGCGGATCCCAAGATTCGCGATCGCATGGGCGGCACTTGTCGGAGGCGCACTCGGAGTATTACTGGTTCTTCTTCGATCGCACTCTCTATCGTCTCGCTCTGGCGAAGGCGGCGGCCGACTCGGCGCTCCGGCTCGAACCCGGACCTGCCCGATGCCCACCGCGCGCTGGGCTTCTACTACTACTGGGGTTTCCTGGACTACGATCGCGCCCTGCAGGAGTTGAATCTCGCCTTGAAGAAGCAGCCGAACGATCCCGACGTGATTTTCGCGATGGCGGCGGTCAATCGACGTCAGGGCCGATGGGACGAGGCCGTAGCGAACTTCAAGAAGGCGGTCGATCTGGATCCCCGCTCCGCCATCAACAGCCACGAATCTCGGCGAGACGTATTTCCTCATGCGCCGCTACGAGGACGCCACACACTATGCCGAGAGAGCGCCGGGACCTCTCCCCAGATTGGAATCTTCCCTACACTTTCCTGGCTCGGCTCGCGCTTCGTTGGCACGGTGATACCGCCGAGGCCTATCGGCTCTGCGCGAAGGAGCTGGCACGAGTAGGAGCCGGAGCGGCTGCTCGCCATTACTTCGGCTCCATCCAGGGAGCGAACTACGGCGATGCCTTCCTCGTGGCGCGGGACTCCGTCTTGTCACGAGCCCTGGCCACCTCGACGCCCAGCGGGTTCAATGACTCCAGCCAGCTATTTCCTCCTCAAAGCCGAGGTGGCACGACTGCGAGAACCAGTCGGCCAGGCTCCGGATCTACCTCGATTCGGCCCGTGTCATCACCGAGGCGGCGGTCCGTGGACCTACCGACGAAGCGAGCCTGCATTCCGAACTCGGCCTGATCTACGCCGGCCTGGGCCGTCGCAGCGACGCGCATTCGGGAGGGGAAACAGCGCGGTCGAAATGCTTCCTCTGTCGAAAGAGGCCTATCGCGGTGGGAGTCATGCTCTGCCAGCTCGCGCGGATCTACGTTCTGACCGGTGACTTTGACCCGGCCATTGACATTCTGACCCAGCTTCTTGCCGTACCGTCTATCCTGTCCGGGCCGGAACTCCGGGTCGATCCCTTCTGGAAGCCGCTGGCTGGTAATCCCAAGTTTGAGAAACTGCTCGCCTCTCAGCCCAAACTCTCATGACCGGCGACCTGCTCGACCGGCTGCAGGCTGCGCTCGGTTCCACCTATCGGCTAGAGAAGGAACTCGGCGGCGGAGGCATGAGCCGGGTCTTCCTGGCCGAGGAGACGGCGCTGGGCCGCCAGGTCGTCATCAAGGTCCTGCCGCCGGACTACGCGGCGATGCTCTCGGCGGACCGGTTCCGCCGCGAGATCCAGCTCGCGTCCCGGCTGCAGCATCCGCACATCGTGCCCTTGCTGACGGCGGGAGAAGCCGGCGGCACGCTCTACTACACCATGCCCTTCGTCGAGGGCGAATCGCTCCGGGCCCGGCTCAACCGGAAGGAGCGAATCGCCACGGCGGATGTCGTCAGGATGCTGGGAGAAGTCGCCGACGCGCTGGCCTACGCGCACCGGCATGGCGTGGTGCATCGCGACATCAAGCCGGAAAACATCCTGCTCAGCGGCCAGCACGCGGTCGTCACGGACTTCGGCATCGCGAAGGCACTGGGAAGCGTTGCGCCAGGCGGGACGCTCACCTCGGCAGGGCTCTCGATCGGCACCCCGGCGTACATGGCGCCGGAGCAGATCGCCGCCGATCCCCACATTGACCATCGCGCCGACCTGTACGCATTCGGCGCGCTGGGCTACGAAATGCTCACCGGCAAGGCACCATTCGCGGGACGGACCCCGCAGGAGCTGCTGGCAGCCCATCTCACCGAAAAACCCGCTGACGTAATCGTGGGCCGGCCCGATTGCCCGCCACCGCTGGCCGCCCTTCTCATGCAGTGCCTGGAGAAGGACCGGGACGTGCGACCTGCCTCGGCCGACGAGGTGCGCCAGCGGCTGAGTGCGCTCTCGAGCGGGGCTTTCACACCGGCTCCCCGACGCCGCAACCGAACCGTGCTGCTGGGTACAGGCGCGCTGGTCCTCGCGGTGCTGCTCGGTGGTTACTTCGGCGGGCTCATACCTGGCAGGTCCCTCGTCGCGCAGGGCGTACTCGATGCACGGGATGCCGTGCTCCTCGCCGACATCACCAATCGCACCCGCGATTCGACCCTGGGCGTTGCCGCCGGCGAAGCGCTGCGAGTGGACCTGACTCAGTCACGCACCGTGACTGTCTTCTCCGCGGCCCAAATCGCCGCGGCTCTCGCGAGAATGCAGCGTCCGGAGGGATCGGCCATCGACCCGGCGCTGGCGCGGGAAATCGCCCAGCGCGAAGGCGTGAAGGCAGTGATTACCGGAGACATCGCGTCAGTCGGCCCCGCCTTCACCTTTTCGGCTCAGATCATCTCCGCCGCGACCGGGGAGCCGCTGGCGGCGTTCCGGGAAGTGGCGCACGACTCCACCGAGCTGATCGAAACCATCGGGAAGGTGTCGCACGAGCTGCGGCGGAAAATCGGGGAATCGATCAGAAATATCAGCGCTGGGCAGCCGCTCGAGCAGGTGACAACCCCGTCACTCGAGGCGCTCCGGAAGTACTCGCAGGCGCTTCGCATCGCTTCGAGCGAAGGGTCCTCCAAGCGAGCCGACCAGTTGCTGGAGGAGGCCGTTGAGCTCGACACCGGATTTGCGATGGCGTGGCGCAGGCTGGGCGTGAACTATGGGAATGTCGGCGAGCGAGCCAAGCAGCGTCATGCGATGAAAACGGCTCTTCAGCATCAGGACCGCCTGACCGAGCGGGAGCGTTACCTGACGCTGGGCACCTACTACTCGCGGGTGGAGATCGATCCCCAGAAGGCCCTGACCGCCTACAATGCACTGCTCGACCTCGATCCGGACAACATGCCGGCGCTCAACAACCTGGGGCTGGTCTATACCAGGCTGAAGAGTCCTCAGAAAGCGGTCGAGTACTATCACCGCGCCATCGCGGCGGATTCCAGCTCCGGAACCGCATGGTTCAACCTGGTCGAGGGGTTCATCATCGCCGGTCAACCCGACAGCGCCACGGTCACTTTACGCGAAGCTTGGAAACGGTTCCCTGACTACAGCGGGGCACCCTGGATGGCGGCCGAGCTCGCGGTCTACAAGGAGCAATACGATACGGCTCGAGCGATCTACACCAGCCTCAGGGTCTCTCCCACGACCGACCCCGAGGAGCAGGGGTTCGCCAGGGATCGCCTCTCGCGGCTCAGCCTCAGTGCCGGTCGCCTGGGGGAGGCACGAGCGCTTATCACTGAGAACGCCAGGCTGGCGGCTCAGGCCGGGGTACTGCGATATGCTCTGGACTCAGAGCTCGGAAAAGCCGACATAGCCGGATGGTTTATGGGGGATAGAACAGGCGCTCTCAATGCGCTGGATGCGGCACTCCGCCGCTATCCCTACGCCCAGCTCGATTCGGTGGACCGGCCTTATCTCGACGTGGCGTATACCGAGGCCATGGTCGGACGCCCCGATCGGGCCCGCGGGACCCTGCGCGAATACGAGCAACTGCCAGTGGAGATTCGCGGGCGCAGTGAACCCTACTATCAGGGCGTGCTCGGCATCATCGCCTTGGCCGAGGGAAAACCGCAGGACGGCGTGCTCCAGCTGCAGGCAGCGGTCACGGCGGCCTCCTGCGAACGCTGTCTTCTCCCCGATCTGGCACGAGCCTGGGAAGCCGCCGACCAGCCCGACTCCGCCATTGCCGCGTATGAGAAGTATCTCGCAACACCGATGGAAGATCAGCTCGATGTCGACGCCTTCTTCCTGGCCTTCGCCCACCAGCGCCTCGGCGAGCTGTACGCCCAGCGCGGCGACCGGGAGAAGGCAGCGCTGCATCTCCAGAAGTTCATCGAGCTGTGGAAGAACGCCGATCCGGAACTACAGCCCCAGGTGATCGAGGCGAAGCGGAGGCTTGCTGAAATGGTCGGGGAGGGCGGTAATTGAGGGAGATTTCAGATTGAAGATCTCAGATTGCAGATTGGACGAGTCCACAATCAATCTGAAATCTGAAATCTTCAATTCCCTATTGTTTACACGGCGCCGTCGGATCCGGCTTCGGCTTGTCCACCACCACCCGATGATCCAGGTCGGCCACATGGAGGGCGATGTCGTAGACCAGTGACCCGACGTGACTCATCTTGACGTAGTCGATGCGCTGGGGCTCGTCGGAGAGCATGTGATAGTCCGAGTGCCCGCCCGTGGTGAAGAACACGATCGGAATGCCGAAGCGGGCGTACATCGCGTGGTCGCTGCGGCAATAGATGTTGTCCGGGTGCCCATTGGCGTCGTAGGCGTAGTCGAAGGTGAATCCGTGCTTCCCGCTCTGGTTGACGCTCTCCACCAGATCCCCCAGCTCGGTAGAAAGCCGGCGGGAGCCGATGAGCTGCAGGTACCCGGGCCCGCCTCCCTTGATGTCGTTGACCCCGCCGCGACCGACCATGTCGATGTTGAGCTGAGCCACGATGGAGTCCCGCGGGATGGTGGAATGCCGGGTGAACCAGTCCGAGCCCCACAGTCCCTCTTCCTCTCCCGTATGCCAGACGAAGATGATGGAACGCTTGGGCTTGGTCTTGGACTGGGCGAAGGCCTGCGCAATGGACAGCACGGTCATCGAGCCGGATCCATCGTCATCCGCCCCGTTGTAGACCGAATCGACCCGCCCGGCGGGGTGCGTCTTCCGAACGCTGTCGATCAGGCTCTTGATCTTGGCCGCCTGCTCGGGCGAAGGGGTTCCCGGCTCGTTCTCCGCGCCCATGGGCCGCATGACTTTGTTGAAGGCCCAGATCGAATCGGCATCAACCGGCTCGTCGGTCGTGCCGATATGGTCGTTGTGGGCGCCGATGGCCACAAACTCGGAGGCGAGCGCCGGATCACTCCCTCGTAGAATGGCGATCACGTTTCTCGCCGGTGACTCGCTCGGCGTCTCGGTGAAAGCAACCTTGCCGGTGATGGTCTTGCCGGTGGCACCGGCCTGCAGGCTCGAGACTGATCCACCAAGCATCCGCTCGGCAGCCTGGCGCGTGGCGAAGAAGGCCAGTGGCCGGGGAGCCGGATCATCGGAGCCCTCCTTCATTTCCGAGCTAGACTGACGGAGAAAGTCCGCTACGCCTGGAGGAGCCAGGTCCCAGTTGGCCATCACGATGGCGGCGGCGCTCTGATACCGTATGATGGAACCCATGGAGAGATTGAAGACCTCTTTCCCATTGGGATCCATCGCGGGCCCCAGCACCACGATCTTCCCCTTGGCATCCTCGGCGCTGAGAGCCGTGACCGAATCTCCCATTCTGCCGCCGTAGACTGCCGGGGACTGATTCAAATCACCGCCCTCAGCCACCGGAATCCCTTCGATCGGAGGCAGCGGGGCGTAGTCTTTCCACAGCTCGAGCCGGGAACCATCCACGTTCACCGCGGTGCTGGAATCGAGCGCCCGTGCCACCAGCGGCAGCGTCTGGAAATAGGTTCCGTTGTCTCCTCCCGCTTCGAGGCCAAGCGCCTGTACCTGCCCCGCGATATAGGTCGTCGCCTTGACGTTGCCCGGACGGCCCGCTTCCCTGCCGAGCATGGAGTCATCGGCGTAGGTGAAAAGACGGGAGCGCATGAGGTTGGGGGAGAATGCATCGGTTGTGGAGGGAGCCGCGGCGACGCTGGCACCACTGTGACTACAGCCTGAAATCGCGATCAGGAGGGCGGCTCCGGCCCCGTAATGCCGTCCAAAGCAAGACACGAGTTTCTCCATGGGAAAGAGACGACTCATAGCGCCAACCTGCGGGTTGGGGGAAGCTTACGTGGCGCGGAGCGCCGGAGTTTCGGTCACTCCTCCACCCGCACCACGTCGGCGATCTGGCCCACCTGGCATGCGCTCATCAGATCGGACCGAAGCTTGAGCACCAGCGTCACCGCACGTCCGTTGGTGAGCAGTCCGGAGGGCGTCTGATCGGCCCGCAATTCGTAGTTCTTCCCATCCTTGCCGGTCAGCCGCCAACAATTCACTCCGACCGGGGTGAGCTCGATGGTGCCGGAAACTCGAATCTCGTCACTGCCCAGAGGCTTCACGCGTTGACAAGCTCCGATATGAGGAAGCAGCAGGACCCCTATCATGGCGGGCAGCCAGGAGTCCGGAAGGCGTCGCATGGGACAATCCTGTTGGGACCGGCTGAAACAGAACGCGAGGGTGCGCCGGATGCTAGTCCCGGGCCAGAGAGGCGAGGACGGTCAAGAGGGCGACGAGGAGACTGCCCCACCACGCCAGGCGATCGAGCAAGGGAGAGTCGTCCCAGCCGTGGTAATTCGCCAGGCCCAGCGTGGTCGCGAGCATCGCCACGACGACCAGCGGAACTGCGTCCATCGGGTTCAGTTCCTCTGCGCTACGGAGGGAGATGGCAACTGGAGCAGGGTGGGAGCGTGGAATGGGCTGCGCTCGTGTCCGATCAGAAAGCGACTCACCACCAGGTCGTCGGTGAGCAGGAGCCCGGTCGCCACGGTCTCTTCCGGGAGATCGAACACGAAGGTGGTGGTGTAAGTGGCGCCGGGAGGTAACTCCCGGGTGATGGGAGTCGAACTGATTCCCGAGCTGGCAAGGGTCGAGTCCTCATCCTCCATGGGGGAGTAGCGCTCACCCTCCGCGCTGACCAGCGCTATGCGTCGCGGAGCAGGCCAAGTGGGCTCGGTGAGCGACCGCCGTGCGGAAATGGTGTTCTGATCGAAGCGGGTCCGTACCGTCACCAGCCAGAAACGTCCGCTGGGCTTTTGCACCGCAGTACCGCTCCCTAGCGAGTCCACCACGCTGACCTGAGTAACAGCGTACGCCAGGTGACAATCCAGCTCGCAGAAGTACTTCTCCGCCGCCACAGGGAGTACCCGGCCTCGACTGAGCAGTCCGCCGCCGAGCAGCAGCGTGATATAGAGCAAGCACGACGCCGGCGGTGCCAAATGCGAGAATACGAGTGAGGCCCGCTCTACCCTGGGACGCAGCCCACATTGTGCCGGCCAGACCGGCGATGACTAACGCACCGGTTCCCAGGAAAACCAGCACCTGAAGGATGATGATCGAATTCGACATGCTCATTGGATAGGTCAGGGAATTGGTGTACTCGAGGAGACCTGACGTGCGGCTCGGCGCGCCCGAGCCTCGGCGAGCGACCAGGCCCGCCAGTCGTGTTCACTGGGTGCGATCCGTTCCCAGTTGAGCTTACTGGCGAGGGCGTCCCGATCACGCGGCGATAGCCGTTCGAGCCCGGCGACGAGCGTGGGGACCGCATCGGCCCCAATTGAGGCCACGTACGCTGCGTCGAACGCACGGCCCTCGATCGCGCGCTGCAGGTTCACCCGGACAATGACACTCGCCGGATTCGCGAGGTGCAGCATCGCAACCCAGGCGGTCCATGCCACGAGTGCACCTCCGAGGAAGCGGCGGTCGCGTGCAGCCAGGACGGTGCAGGCGAACCAGACCAGGGTGTATGCGATCCCGCCGATAAACGCGCTGGCGTAGAAGCGCAGCTCGGTCAGACCGAACTGCCGCTGATAGATCGCCATCCGATGGAAGGCGGACGCGACGATCACCAGGGTGAGACCGGTGAGCAGACCCGCCGCAATCCTGTAGCTGCCGAGCGCGCGAGTGTCGTCCGGCCGGAGACGGCCCTTGATGACCAGCGCCAGCGGCAGCACGAGTGCCGATACCGTCACCAGCTCGAAGAATCCGCGTCGAGCGTACTCCGAGAAACTGAGCCCGGGGTCCTGCCGGACCAAGGCCTCGCCACCGAAGAAGTATCTCCCCTGCAGGATGACGAAGGTCAGAAACAAGAGATCGACGGCACCCAGCACGATGCCCACCTCGATCGCCCCAATACTGCCCGCGCCGCTCGGCACCCTGGCCGTTCTACCCGCGGACCGGTTCAGCAGGCCGGCCGCTATCCACGAGCCAAACAGGACGGTCAAGCTGGTGGTTATGAGCCACTCCGCATCGATGCGCACCAGGCCATCGACCAGGCTCTGGAAGTCCGCATCGGCCGACGCGAACAAGGCTCCGAAGACGACGACCGCCGGTACGGCAAGCACTATCCCCCGCACGGTGGGGAGCAGGACCCTGGCGGTCCCTCGGGCCTTCACCTCTTCCTGTGCCTCCCAGGCTGCCGGGATCAGGCCGACTCCGAGGCGAGCGAGAAGACCGCGGACCCCGGCGAAGAAGCGGTGCAGACTCAACGACAGGAGCGACTCTTCCCGGACCAGCGGGAGCAGCGCAGCACAGGTGAACAGTCCGATGGTATCGGCCAGGCGGAGCATCGGCGCCGCTCTCCAGACCCATCCGGCGGCGAAGCAGAGGATCAGGCCGAGAAGCAGCCGTTCCTGGGGATTGAGATGCCGATCACCTCGCTGCGCCAGCCAGGCGAGCTCCACCAGCACTACCCAGACGAGCAGGTTGAGCCCGAGGCCCGCATCCCGAAACAGGAGGTCCGCGGCCACACCCGCCAGCAGGGCAAGGACGAGCCAGGAGGCGGAATGGCCACTGCTGGTTGAAGTACTTTGCATGGTAAAGTCGAGGGTTAAAAAAAGGGGCGAAGGTCTATAGGTCGAAATCATGTCGTCTGTCCCCTGACACCTAACACCTGACACCCGCTTCCTCGTCGCGTCGTCGCCTCGTCGCCTCGTCGCCGTCCCCCGCCCCTACCCCCTCATCATCCTTATCAACCCCTCCATGTGCTCCAGATAATGCTCGAGGGCTTTCCGGCCCGCCGCGGTCAGCCGGTATTCGGTTCGCGGTGTACGTCCTTCGAACGACTTGATGCACTGTACGTAGCCCGCGTCCTCCAGCTTCCGGGCATGGACGCTCAGGTTGCCGTCCGTGGTCTTGAGCAGGCCCTTGAGCTCGTTGAACGTGAGCGACGGGTTGACCGCCAGGGCACTCACCACGCCGAGCCGGAGGCGCTCATGGATCAGGCGATCGAGCTCTGCCGGCGCGGCAGCCTTGAGGCCCGCGATCGCCGCCAGGCGTTTGGGAGTTGCTGGTTTTCCGCCGGCAGTTTGGCGAGCCGTGTTCGACTTAGCCACCGTACCTCCGTGCAATCCAGGCCCCGAAGCCGATGTGCAGCCCACCGAAGCCGAGGGCCATGAGACCATTACTCCAGGCGACCGGCGCGAAGAGTGCCACGACGCCCAACAAGATGAAACAGGTTCCCATCACGGGAACCACAGGAACCGAGAAGGCGCCGCCGGTGACGACACCGGTGCCATACAAGAGTAGCCAGACCGCCGGGAGCAGTCCGGTTAGTCCGGCGCGGTAGAGCGCGAAGGTGAGGAGGCCGCCCACCAGGAGGGGCGGCGCGTAAGCGAGAACAAACCGCCGTCCGGGCCGGGAAAACAGCGGTGTCGAGTTGATGCCCGCCTTCCGCACTAGGGCCACCCCGCCAATCGCGAACGCGAGCCAGCCTTCGACGATCCAGGCGAGCAACCAGCGCTCGGCGGTGGGCTGGGCCTGGGCGATGAGGGCCGCTCCCAGCGCCGTGACCCCCATGGCTACCCCGCCCCACCCCGGCACAGCGGTGAACGGTCCGGCCCGTTCCATGGTATCCCGGATGAAGCGCAGGTTCTCCAGCGCCCGATCCTGGATCGGGATTTCGGTGTCCGGGACGGAGCGGACGGGGCGGACAGGGCGGGCGGACATGGAACCATCGTACAGCCCGCGTTCATGCCTGTCAAGTACTTTGCACAGATAAAGTGCACGCGATTGAAATCGCGGCTCGGGGGCCGCTACGTCGGACCCTGATGGCGGTGATCGAGGTGGTGCCGACCAGCCCTGGAATGGTCGTGGTGATGGTCACGGCCCCGGCGGCCGGTGCGCGCTTGATCCCGGAACCCACCGAGGCAGGATGCGTTCCAGCGGGCTTGCTCAGGTGACCGGAAACCAAACCCGAGCCCTGCAGCCCACCCGCCCTCTCCTATTCTCTAAATGAAGGGCGCCGCCGTGGCCTTCGGCGATTTGCCGGCTCAGGACCAGCCCGATCCCGGACCCGCCGGGCTTCGTGGTATAGAAAGGAACGAAGAGGTTGCCGGTCTCGCTCAGGCCCGGCCCATCATCCTCCACCAGTAACTCCAGGCCCTGCCCTGCCCGCTGCCAGGTCACCGTGACCTCGCCCGGTCCGCTGCCCATCGCCTCGAGTGCGTTGCGGACCAGGTTGATCAGCAACTGATCCAGCTGATCGGCGTCGGCGGCGATGGTCACTGCCGGACCGCCGGCGATGCGGACTCTGGCGTCCTGTACCAGCCCCACTACCCGTTGAACCCATGGCTCGACGGCGACCTTCGCCAGAACCGGCCTGGGTAGCCTCGCCAGCCTCGCGTAGGCGCCCATGAAGCGGGCCAAGCGCTTCCGCCCGTTGACCGATGATGTCGAGTCCATGGCGCAGGTCGCCATCGGTTTCGGTCGGAGTTGAGCCGGCGATCGAGTGCCGAGCGCAGGCTGCCGGCGAGCGAACGAATCGGCGCCAGGGAATTGTTGATCTCATGACTCAGGACGCGGACCAACCGCAGCCAGGCCTGCCGCTCCTCCACCTGCAGGGTGCGGCTCACGTCCGCCAGCACCAGCAGTTGGTGCGGCTTCCCTCCCTCGCGGAAGCTGGTGCGACGCAATTCCCAGCGGACGGCCGGCGTGCTGCCGCGCTCGATCACGCGGGGGCTGTCTCCCTCGAAACAGGCCGCAAGTCCCAGGGTCTCGACGTCGAGGCCCAATGCGCGTTCCGCCGGCTGACCGAGGAGTCGCTCACCGGCCCGGTTGACCAGTCGGAGGCGACCATTCTCATCGAAGCTCAGGACCGCGACATCGATCTCCGTCATCACCGTGCGAAGCAGTGCCGTCGCCTCCATGGCGCCCAGGCGCTGTTCGCGGAGGGTGTCGCGCAGCGCATTGGCCTCGAGATAGACCAGCCCCAGGGGATCATCCGGATTGGCTCCCCGGGCACGCAGCGAATAGTCTCCTTCGCGCAGCGCCGCGAGCAGGTTGGAGACCGTTTGCAGGGGAAGGACGACGCGGTCGTACAACGCGGTGGCGCCGATCAGGAGTCCCACCGCCACGACCATGGTGACGGTCCACTGCACCTTCGAGGAGTAGTCTCCGACCCAGACGAAGACCAGCGCGAATACCGTCGCGGGCAGGGTCGCCATCAAGGCCAGCAGCAGTACTCGCCTGGGGTGGGATTGGGATCGCATGCGCGGGAATATGGGTGAGGGAGCTGTCAGCCGTCAGCCGTCAGCCATCAGCCGTCAGCAGCAGCATCGGCCTACCTCATCCCGAGGAGCGTAGCGACGAGGGATCTAACCTCCTGGCCTGGCGCCAAGGCCAGGTTAGGTCTAGATCCCTCGCTGCGCTCGGGATGAGGTGCTCGGCTGACGGCTGACGGCTGATGGCTGACGGCTACCGGCTGACGGCTGACGGCTGACAGCCCCTACATGCCAAACCGCTCCAGCCGCCTATAGAGCGCACTCCGGCTCAACCCCAGCGCCTTCGCTGCATCCGACACGCTGCCGCCGGAGCGAGCCAGCGCCTTCTGTACCAGCAGTCGCTCCACTTCTTCGAGCGTCATCGCTTCCAACTGGGCCGCGCCGTCGGAAGGCGGCATGAGGCTCAGGTCGGCGGGATCGATCTCGGTCTGATCGGTGAGCAGGACCGCCCTTTCAATTGTATGGTCGAGCTCGCGGACGTTGCCGGGCCAGGTGTAGCTCAGCAGGGCCTGCATCGCCGCGGGACTGAAGCCGGTGATCGGCTTCCGATAGCGGGTCGCGTGACGGCGAAGGAAGGTGCTCGCGAGGAGCGGGATGTCCTCCCGCGGTCGCGAAGCGGAGGAAGACGGATCTCGATGGTGTTGAGCCGGTAGAGCAGATCTTCCCGGAATCGCCCCGCGGCGACTTCCGCGCGCAGGTCGGCGTTGGTCGCCGAGAGCACCCGCACGTCCACCTTGCGGGTCTTGGAGGAGCCGACCCGCTCCAGCTCACCGATTTGCAGGACACGCAGCAGCTTGGCCTGCTGACCGAGAGTGATGTTGGCGATCTCGTCCAGGAGCAGCGTCCCACCATCGGCCAGCTCGAAGCGGCCGATCCGGTCGGCCTTGGCATCGGTGAAGGCGCCCTTCAGGTGACCGAAGAGCTCGCTCTCGAAGACCCCCTCGGAGAGTCCGCCCACGTTCACCGTGATCATCGGCCTCTGGGCCCGCGCCGAGGCGGCGTGCAGCCAGCGCGCCGCGACTTCCTTGCCGGTGCCGTGCTCGCCCAGAATCACGGCGTTGGCTTCCGACGGCCCCACCCGCTCCATCAAACGCATCACGGCGCGCATCGCGGGCGACTCGGCGACCATGTCGGGCACGCCTTCGCGGCGGAGGCTCTGGTTCTCGCTCTCCAGCCGGAGACTCTTGCGCAGCGCCTTGCCCAGCTCGACCTGGGTCTTGAGCGTCGCGATCAGCCGGGCATTGTCCCACGGCTTCTCGACGTAGTCCCGGGCGCCGCCCCGCATCGCCTCGACCGCGCCCTCGACGCTGCTGTAGGCGGTCATCACCACGACGGGGAGCGTCGCGTCGAGCAACCGGATCCGGCTCAGGAGATCGAAGCCCTCACGTCCGGACGTCGTGTCCCGAGTGTAGTTGAGGTCCATCAGGACGACGTCGTAATCCTTCCGTTCGATCGCCGACAGCACGCCTCCTGGCGAGCTGACCGTATCGACGGCAAACCCCTCGGCCTTGAGCAGGAAGCGCAGGGCCTGGAGGATGTCGGGTTGGTCGTCCGCGATGAGGATGGTTGGAGACATGTCTGGGGTTGAGATCAGCCGTTAGCCGTTAGCCGTTAGCTGACCGTAAGCATTCGTACCGCGTGTCTGCATGCGTGGGAAAATGATACCTGCCATCGGCAATGGTGCATCCGCGCAGACAGTGTAGCGAATCAGGATGTCACGTGCAGGACTATCGCAACCTCAAGGTCTGGAAGAAAGCCACGTTCGAGCTCGATAGACGTCTACCGTGTCACTCCAGACGTTTCCGAGCGCGACCGCTATACGAGTTGACGAGCTCAACTCCGAAGCGCGTCCGCCTCGGTTCCAGCTAACATCGCCGAAGGACCGCGGCCGAGGTCGACCGGGAGATCGCCCGATTCCTGCGCATCGCCAAAGGATCGGCTAGCTGAGACTGGAGACGCCATACTGATGCTCGCGAGGAACTTGGGCTTCTATCCCCCGACAGCACTAGCATCGTCCTCGTCGCCAGGAAGTCGCAAGATGCTCAAGCGAATGCTCTGGAAGCTCCTTACAGTGCGATCGGACGCTCCAGGCTCGCCCAATCTCGACGTGTAGCAGCTAACGGCTAACGGCTAACGGCTGACCTGAGGCCGCCGCACTCGCCACCCTCTCATCCCCGACCATCCAACCGTCCTTGAGCTCCACAATCCGACTCACCATACTGCGCATTTTCAGCCGAATGCGTCACCTGCACGATCGTGGTGCCGGCCGCGTTGAGCTTGCAGAACAGTTCCATGATTTCGCGGCCCTGGGCGGAGTGGAGGTTGCCGGTCGGCTCGTCGGCGAGCAGCAGCGCCGGCTTGGCGATGATGGCCCGGGCCACCGCGATCAGTTGTTGCTGGCCGCCGGAGAGCTGGCGGGGATAGAGGTCCTTTTTCCCGACGATGTGAAATCGATCCAGCGCATCGGCCACCAGGGCGGCACGCTCCGAGCTCCGGAGGTCCCGGTAGGAGAGAGGCATGTCGAGATTCTCGGCCACCGTGAGATCGTCGAGCAGATGATACTGC
This sequence comes from uncultured Gemmatimonadales bacterium, assembly GCA_963788625.1. GTDB lineage: Bacteria > Gemmatimonadota > Gemmatimonadetes > Gemmatimonadales > GWC2-71-9 > DATBGE01. Next base: position 309,243 of record CAWBHB010000003.1, read on the forward strand.
TGGAAGACGAATCCCACCGACTGCTTGGCCAGCTCCGCCCGCTGCTTCGGCTTGAGAGGCTGAACCTGCTGTCCCTTGAATTCGTATTGGCCCCGGTACTCGCCGTCCAGCATGCCGAGGATCGCGAGCAGGGTAGACTTTCCCGCACCCGACGGTCCCATGATGGTGACGAACTCGCCGGGCTGGATCGTCAGATTGATCCGGCGCAGGACGTAGGTTGGCGACGGTTTGGTGTCGAAGGACTTCTCGACGTCGGTGAGTCGGATCACGAGAACCCTTACGGTTAGTGTCAGGGCCGTCAGCCGTCAGCCGTCAGCCGTCAGCTGTTAGCTGTTAGCTACTGGGAATTTGCTGGTAGCTGATCCCCTACGCTCGCCACTCGGTACTCGGTACTCGGTACTCGGTACTCATCTACTCACTCTTCAGCGCCACCACCGGATCCACTCGCGCCGCGCGCCGAGCCGGGAGCCAGGTGGCCAGGGCGGCCGCGGAGATGAGTAGCAGCGCGGTGCCGCCATAGGTCAGCGCGTCGCTGGTCGTCACCTCGAACAGCATCGAGCCGATCGCGCGGGATGCCGCGAATGCCACCGGCAGGCCGATCGCGGCACCGATCAGGGCGAGCCGCAGACCCTCGCGACAGCACCAGTCGCACGACATCTCCCTGATTGGCCCCCAGCGCGATGCGAATGCCGAGCTCCCTGGTGCGCTGGCTGACCGCATAGGAGGTCAATCCGTAGACGCCGATCACCGACAGGGCCACGGCCAGCCCGGCGAAGAGGCTGATCAGCATCATGTTGAACCGGCGAGCCGCAGTGGATTGCCCACCATCTGATCCAGGCTGAACAGCTCTGCCACCGGCTGCTGAGGATCGACCCGGCGTACCGCTTCCCGAACCGTGCCCGCCAGCTAGCAGCGGATTCCGTTCGGCGCGGAGGGCGACCCACATCTGCTCGCCCCATTCGCGGCGCCTGCGCCAGTCGGAAGATACAGCTCGGGTCCGGTCTCTTCGTCGAGACCGGCATAGTGTACATCGCCGATCAGGCCGACCACGGTGGCTTCGTTTCGTTTCCCTGCCGGATCCCGATCGGAATCTGCTTACCCAGCGGATCCTGATCCGGCCAGAGCCGCTTGGCCAGCCGGGTGTTGATCACCACGACCGGAGTCGCTCCCGTCCCGGTCGCTCGCGTCGAAGGGGCGTCCCTTGAGAATCGGGACCCGAAGGGTGTTGAAATAGTCGGAGCCCACGACCCGCATCGCGATCGGCAGAATCGGATCGGGATCGTCGGGCCGGATCCGCTGGGGATTGATGGCCAGCATCATCATCGGACCCGGTGAGCGGCATGGTACGCGAGATCGTGACACCCTCCACGCCGGGACGCGCGGCGAGATCGTCGCTCAGGTGCGGAAGAAGGTCTCTCGCGATGCGCGATCGGGATAGCGGGAGGGAGTCGAGCCGGACCCGGGCCGCGAGCACATCGTGCGTGTCGTACCCCGGATCCACCTCCATCAATCGCGTGAAGCTGCGTACCAGGAGTCCGGCCGACACCAGCAGCACCAGAGCCACCGCCAGCTCGGCGGCGACCATGACCCGCTGGGTCCGCTGCCGGCTCCGCCCACCGCTCAAGCCGCCGGAGTCTTCGCGCAGGGCTTCCTCGATGGCCGGATGGAAGGCACGAAGGCAGGCACCAGCCCGAATCCAATGCCGGTGGCCAGCGACACCAGGAAGGTGAACGCCAGCACCGATCGGTCAATCGTGACATCCTGGACCCGAGGGAGTGAATCGGGCCAGGTCGCGAGCAGCAGGTCGAGGCCCCAGTAACTCAGCAGCACGCCCGACGACGCCCGCCACGACGGCCAGCAGTACGCTCTCGGTCAGAATCTGCCGGACGATGCGACCACGATTCGCACCCAGCGCCTGGCGGATCACGATCTCGCGGCGCCGGGAGTTGGCCCGCGCCACGAGCAGGTTCGCCGCATTGGCGCAGGCGATCAGCAGCACCATCGCCACGGTGCCGAACAGGACGTACAGCGTCGGCCGGATGTCGCCCACGACCTCCTCGGTGAGCGGCACCGCATCGAAGGCGATCTCGAGGCCCGCTCCGTCCCTGGCCCGCGCCACGGTGGGACCGGGTCGCGGGCCGGCGCCCCCGGCCGGTGCCGTGCCCCGCCCGGTGATCCGCATCTGGCGCTCCTGGGTGACGGGTTCGCGTCCTGCTCCGCCTGCAGCCGCTGTGCGAGGGTCGCGAGATCGGCCTGAACCCGCTCCTTGGTGACCCCCGGTTGCAGCCGTGCGACGGTGTTGAAGAAGTGGAAGTTGCGATCGGTCCGGCACTCGGGATTGGCGGCGAAGACTCCGCCCAGCGGAGCCCAGAGATCGATGTTCTCGCTGGGGAACCGGAAGCCGGCCGGCATGACGCCGATCACCGTGTACGGGGCGCCGTCCAGCTGAATGCTCCGACCCAGCACGGTCGGATCACTGCCATAGACCGAGGCCCAGAGGCGATGGCTGATCACCACATAAGGCGCTTGCTCGTCCTGCGGCCCAAATGTCCGGCCCAGTTCCGGCGTCACGCCCAGGAGCGGGAAGAGCTCGGATGACGCGTAGGCTCCTTCGATTTCTCGAGGATCACCACCGCCGGTGAAATTGAATTCGTGGGTGTCGAAGGCGGCGACTCCGCTGAAAACCTGTGGCATGGCGCGGAGCTCCTCGATATCGGGATACGACATCGAGAACCTGCCCTCCTGAAACCCTGCCGAGTAGAGATTGCACGAGCCGATCCGGCTCGGCGTAGGGCAAGGGTCGGAGCAGCACCGCGTTCACGACGCTGAAGATGGCGGTGTTGGCTCCGATCCCCAGCGCCAGAGTCAGGATGGCCACCGTCGCGAAGCCCGGGTTGTTGCGGAGGCCGCGGAACGCGTACTTGATGTCCTGGACAATCGTCATTGGTGTCGGTGTCCTTGGTTGGGAGACGGGATACGGGAGACAGGAGACGGGTTTCCCCGCCAACATTGATGCGCAAGTCTCGCGTTCCGTCTCCGCGTCGCTCCCGTCTTCCGTCTTCCGTCTCCCGTCTACTCGCTTCTCAGCGCCGTCATCGGATCGACCCTCGCCGCGCGCCGGGCCGGGAGATAGCAGGCCAGGATCGCGGCACAGCTCAGCACGGCGGTCACGGTGACGTAGGTCCCCGGATCAGTCTGGGCGACGCCGAACAGAAACCCCTGTAGCACCCTGGCCAACGCCAGCGCGGCGAGCAGGCCCACGACGAGTCCGATGATCACGGGCCGCATGCCCTGCCCCACCACCAGTCGCAGTACGTCGGACGCGCTGGCGCCGAGTGCCACGCGGATCCCAAGCTCCGCGGTCCGCTGGGCCACTATGAACGAGAGCACGCCGTAGATCCCGATCGCCGCGAGGATCAGGGCGAGCGCGGCGAAGACGCTCAAGCAGCGCGGTAGTGAACCTCGGCGCTGCAATTGAGCGCGACACGACATCGTCGAGCGAGCGGATGTCCGACACCGCGAGTCCCCGGTCGAGATCGGCCAGGACCTGGCGTACGGGACCGGTCAGGGATTCCGGAGACCCTCGCACCCGCATGGTAAGTGTCATGGCACGAACTGGGACGACGGAGTCCGGTGCCGTGTCAAAGAACTGGGCGTGGGGGAGGTACATCTCGGGTCGAGCCGTTTCGGCCAGCCCGCGGTGGCGCACGTTGCCCACGACACCCACGACGGTGCGCCAGAGCGAATCCGCGCTCGAGTTCAGGCGCATGCGCTGGCCGATCGGATCGCGGTCCGGCCAGTAGAGTTGGGCCATGGCTTCGTTCACCATGATGACGGGTGGTGCACCCGACTCATCCGCGTCGGTGAGCGACCGTCCCTTCTTGAGCGGAATACCCATGCGCTTCGAAGTAGTCGGGCCGCACCACCTGCCAGTCCGCCTGGGTCCCGAGGGTCGGATCCGGCGGCGTGTAGCCCTCGACGGTGATTCCCCAGTCGCCGCGAATGGAGGCGAGCGGCAGACCCGCGACCGCTCCGGCGGTCTCCACTCCCGGCAGTGTCCGAAGCCGATCGAACAATCGAGTGTAGAGCGCTCGCGACGGACGTTCGCGAGGGATATGTCGCATCGGGAAGGGACAGCCGCATGGTCAGGACCCCATGAGGCTCGAAACCGGGTTCCATGCTGGACAGCTTGAGGAAGCTGCGCATCACCAGCCCGGCACCGGTCACCAGGATCACCGCGATCATGACCTCGACGCCCACCAGGATTCGGCGGAAGCGCCGTCCGCCGCGACCAGTGGTGACGTTGCGGGTGTTCTCCCGCAGCTCCGGATGGACATCCCGGAGCATCTGCCACGCTGGTACCATGCCAAAGACGATACCGGTAATCAGCGATAGAACGAGCGTCGCCCCGAGGACAGGTAGATCGATGCTGATCGCGTCCGCCCGAGGGAGGCTCGAAGGATTGATCGCCGGCAGCACCTCGACACCCCACCAGGCGAAGAGAACCCCTACCGCTCCTCCCAACATCGAAAGGAGAACACTCTCGGTCAGCAGCTGACGTACCAGGCGCCGCCGGCCGGCGCCGAGGGCGGTGCGGATCGCAATCTCACGCTGGCGGGATTCCCCTCGTGCGAGGAGCAGGTTTGCGACGTTGCCACAGGCGATGAGCAGCACCAGCGCCACCGCGCCGAGCAACAGGACCAACGCCGGCCGGATCCGGCCTAGTATCTGGTCGCTTACCGAGACAAGGGTGACACCGAACTCGGCGCCATAGTTCTGGGGGTGATCCCCCTTCATCCGGGTCACGAAGGCGTCCATCAGCCTCTGAGCCTGCGCCAGGTCAACCCCGGGCTGCAGCCGGCCCACCGCATAGAGCCCGTGGCTCCCCCGATCGTTCTCGTCGGGAACGCCCATCTGAAGCGGGGTCCAAAGCTGAGTTCTCTCATCAACCGAGTAATCGAGTGGGAGACGAAAGTCCTGCGGCATCACCCCGATCACCGTGTACGGCACGGCATTGAGCCGGATCACTCGACCGATAATCGTCGGGTCGGCGTTGAACCGGCGGCGCCAGACTCCCTCCCCGAGGATTACGACACGAGGTCCGTTCGGTTGATCCTCTTCCGCGGTGAAGGTCCGGCCCAGGATCGGTGACACCTGCAGAACGCTGAAAAGGTTGGCCCCGACGAGGCCGCCCCGGACCCGCTCGGGATCTCCGTTGTCGGTGAGCGTGAACGAGCCGTCATCGAATGGAGCAAGACCGGAGAAGACCTGGGACTGCTGGGAATAGTCCACGATCTCCGGCCCGGAGAGCCAGGTCTGGTCCCAGCCCTTCCAGTGACTCCACAGCATGACCGCGCGATCCGGCTCCTGGTACGGCAGCGGCTTGAGCAGAATGCCGCGCAGCACGCTGAAGATTGCCGTGTTGGCACCGATCCCGAGCCCAAGCGTGAGCACCGCAACGAGAGTGAAGCCCCGGTTTCGGAACAGAGTGCGGGCGGCAAAGCGCAGATCTTGGAGCAGCGTGTTCATGCGGTCCTCGAAGTCAAAAGTGCCCAGGACTAAGGACTGAGGACTGAGTTCCTCGACACTTTCACCTCAGTCCTCAGTCCTTTCCCTCATCACTGCCTCATCCCTCAGCCCTCAGTCCTCGTCACTCGTCCCTCACTCCGCCCTCAACGCCACCATGGGGTCGACCCGGGTGGCTCGGCGGGCCGGTAGATAGCACGCGACCGCCGCGATCGCGATGAGCAGCAGTGCCACGGCCCCGAAGGTCACCGGATCGGTTGGCGTGATTCCGTAGAGCAACCGTCCGAGAGCGCGCGCGGCGATGGCGGCGCCCACCGCCCCCAGCACCACGCCGAGCAGGGTGAGCCTGAGACCGCTCCCCAGGACCATGCGAAGCACGTCGCCTCCTCGCGCGCCCAACGCCATCCGCACCCCGATCTCCCTGGTACGCTGCCCAACCATGTACGAGAGCACTCCATAGATCCCCACCGCCGCGAGAATCACCGCCAGCGCGGCGAATCCCGCAAGCAGCAGCATCGGGTAGCGACGGTCGGACATCGATTGATTGAGGCGTTCGTTCATCGTGGCCACATCGGTGAGCGGTACCCCTCGATCGATCTCACGCACCGCGGCGCGGATCTGTCCCGCGAGCCCGGTTGGTCCGCTTGCGTGCCGAACGACCATCGTCAGGGAACGAGACGGTTCCTGCGAGAGTGGGTAGTAGATCATGGCCCGGATGTTGTCGTCGAGTGTGTTCGGGTGCAGGTCCCCAACCACCCCGATGATTTCGACCTGATCGTCCGGCTTCCACATGTCGATCTTCAGGCGCCGGCCGATGGGATCCTCATTGGGCCAGAATTGGCGCGCCATCGTCTCGTTGATCAGCACGACCGGAGGCGCCTTCGGCCCGTCTGCGGTGTTGGGGCTGCGTCCGCGTCGGAGCGGAATCCGCATGGTCGTGAAATAGCCCGCATCGGCGTAGCGAATGTCGGCGACGGGTTCCTGGCCCGGCGCGGGCTCGGGCCGTCCCATCAGATGGATCGTCGTCGCGGAACCGGGGGCGGTGAGCGGCAGGAAATTCACGGCTCCAACTCCCGTTACTCCGGGGAGCTGGCTCACCCGATCGCGCAGCTGGTCGAAGAAGGCGGCTTGCCTGGTGCCATCACCGTAGGTGGCCTCCGGCAGGTCCACGGAGACGGTGAGAACGTTCTCCGGATCGAAACCGGGGTCGACGGAGGAGAGTCGTTGCAGGGAGCGGATCAGCAGGCCGGCGCCGGCGAGGAGAACCAGGGCCAGTGACATTTGCGCCACCACCAGGGCGCCCCTGAACCGGGTGGTGGAGGCGGTGGCAGTGGCGCGCGGGCTCTCCCCTTTGAGTGAGGCAGTCAGATCGGTGTGCGCATCGCCGAGCGCCGCCGGGAGACCGAACAGAACGCCGACCAGCAGGGAAATGCCGGCGGTAACCGCGAAGACCCGGGGGTCTACGCCAATCTCGCTCAAGCGTGGAATGCTTCGCGGTCCAGCGCTGACCAGGAGGTCGACCGCCCACCCGGCAAGCAGCAATCCCACGGCACCGCCTATCACCGACAGCAACACACTTTCGAGCAGGGCCTGCCGCACCAGCCGCGAACGTGATGCGCCGAGTGCGGTACGAATCGCGACTTCCCGTTGCCGTCCGGTCGCTCGGCTCAGCATCAGGTTGCCGACATTGGCACAGGCGATCAACAGGACCATCGACACCGCGCCGAGCAGCAGGAGCAGTGCCCGACGGGAGGAGCCCACAACCTGGTCCTTGAGCTGGACCACATTTGCACCCCATCCGGTATTGAAGGCGGGATATTCCTGCTCCAGCGAAGCGGCGATCGAGGTCATCTCTGCCTGGGCCCGTTCCCGGCTTACGCCTGGCAACAGCCGCCCGACTACGAGCGCGTAGCGGCCGCCGCGGACCCGATCACTGGGATCGATCCTGAAGGGCTCCCAATACTGCTCCTGACCCCAGGGCATCGGCCCCAGCGCCGGCTGTGCAACGCCCAGTACCAGGGCGCTCCCGCCGGCAACCGGAACCGAACGTCCCACGATCCCCGGATCCGCACCGAACCGGCGGCGCCAGAGACCATCACCCAGGACGATCACCGACGGACCACCGGGCAATGTCTCTGCCTGGGTGAACCCGCGACCCATCGCCAGAGGCACGCCGATTACATCGAAGAAGTTCGCGGTGACCGCCCTGCCTTGAATGATTTCGGGAGAGTCGCCGGTGAAGGTGAGCTGGGACCAGACCAGCAGGGCGAGTCCCGAGAAGCTCTTTGACCGATCGTTCCAATCGAGGTAGTTCTGCGGATTGACGACGTTGGTCTCCTGGTCACGGGGGACATTGCGTTCCCACACCAGGACCAGCCGATCGGGATCGGGATAGGGGAGCGGCCGCAGCAACACGGCGTTGACCACGCTGAAGATGGCACTGTTGGCGCCGATCCCGAGTGCCAGCGTCGCCACGGCGGCGATCACGAATCCGGGGGAGCGTCGGAGGGACCGTGCGGCGTATTTCAGGTCGGTCAAGAACATTCGGGGTCCTCGTCAGGTGAAGAGCTCGTCAGCCGTCAGCCGTCAGCCGTCAGCTGTTAGCAGACCATGTCGCTCATACTCGGTACTCGGTACTCGGTACTCGGTACTTCGGTACTCGGTACCACTCAATCTTCAGTCCTCGTCACTCGTCCCTCGTCACTCCGCTCGAAGCGCCACCATCGGATCGACCTTCGTCGCCCGACGCGCGGGGAAATAGCTGGCCAGCACCGCGATCACGATCAGCACCAATGGCACGGAGATCAGCAGCCTGGTATCGCCCGGATTCATCCCGAAGAAGAGACTCCGGAGCGCGCGAGTGAGCACCGCCGCCGCCACCGTCCCCAGCACAATCCCGATACCGGCGACCCGGAAGCCGTCACCCACAACCATCCCGCGAACCGCGCGCAGCGGAGCTCCCAGCGCTATCCTGATGCCCATCTCCCGAGTCCGTCGGGAGACCGAGTAAGAGATGAGGCCGTAGAGGCCGACCATGGCGAGGCCCAGCGCGAGCAGCCCGAACACGCCGGCGAGCCCCGCGGCGAACCGGGGGCCCAGCAGTGCCCTTCCGTCGATCAGCTGCTGCATGGTCTTGGTGTCGAACGCCGGCATGTCCGGATCGGCGCGATGAATCGCCTCCCGTATCGAAGGGAGGAGTGCCAGCGGATCCGCCGAGCTCCGAACCACGAGAGTCGCGTTGCCGGTGTAGTTCTGGCTGATGGGCAGGTAGAGATACGGCAGCTGGCGCTCTTCCAACGCTCGGTACTTCCCGTCCGCGGCAACCCCCACAATCTCGACCGAAAGACCGCTCATCGCATTGAGCCGGACCGTTTTCCCAATGGGCGACACACCGGGCCAATAGCGCTGGGCCAGGGTCTGGTTCACGATGGCGACACGCGGCGCGGTGGAATCGTCTTGCGGGCTGAAGTCGCGGCCGTCGAGAAGCCGAGTGCCCATCAGGGCGAGATAGCCGGGTTCAACCACGCTCCAGTAGGTCGGGTCGCCGCCTTGCGTCTTCTGATCGGACTCCCGTCCGGCGACGAAGAGGCCGCCTCCGCTGGCGCTGAACTCGAGGGGGACATACTGCGCCAGCGTCGCGCCCCGCACTCCGGGAGTCTGGCGGACTTCTTCCAGCATGTGCCGATAGAAGGCCTCGCCCTGTCGCTGGTCATAGCCCAGCAGTGATGGGGAGACCGAGACCAGAAGGCCGTTCCTGCTGTCGAATCCCGGATCCAGTTGCTTCATGCGACCCAGGGTCTCGAGCATGAGACCGGTGCCGATCAGCAGGATGCAGGAGAGAGCCACCTGGGTGATCACCAGTCCCCCGCGCAAGAGCGACCGGTTCGATCCGTGACGCAGAGCCGGCTCGTTCTTGAGCGCCCCGACTACCTCGGGCCGAGCCGATTGCAGCGCCGGCACGAGTCCAAAGACCAGGCTGGTCACCAGCGAGATGGCCAGGGTGAAAACCGAGGACGCGACGATCGGGACTGAAGTCGACCTGGAAGGGGATGTCGCTCGGGGCGTGGAAGCCGTTGCCGAGCGCGGAAGTGGCCCACACCGCAAGTCCCAGCCCCAGCGCGCCACCCAGCAGGCCGAGCACGGCACTTTCGATCAGCAGTTGCCGCAACAGTTGCAGGCGCCCCGCGCCCAGGGCCAGTCGAAGCGCGATTTCCTTGCGGCGAGACGCTGCCCGGGCCAGCAGCAGGTTCGCCACGTTGGCGCAGGCAATCAGCAGGACGAGTCCCACCACCACCAGGAAGGCGCGAGCAGCGAGGGTGGACCCTCCGGCGGCATCCGGCTCCGGACGGGACTGGAGCTCCGGCATGGCGACGGCGTCGAACCCAGCGTTGGTCACCGGGTAATCGCGCTCCAGGCGTCGGCCGATCGCAGCAACCGCGGAGTTGCCCTGCTCGAAGGTCATGCCGGGACGCAGCCGCCCCATCAAGCGGAACGTGTTCCCGCCGCGAGCGAGCAGGGATCCGGGTATGCCGCGCGAGACCACGTCATAGCTCGACACCGGCAGCCAGACATCGGGGCCGAAGAGCGCGTGATACACCCCGCGAAATCCTCGCGGTGCTACTCCAACGACGGTGAAGGCCTGGCCGTTGAGCCGGATCGTCTGACCGAGCACCGAAGTGCCGCTCTGTGCCAGGCGCCGCCGGAATCGGTCGCTCACCACCGCGACCGGGGCCGCACCCGAATTCGGCCCGTCCTCGGAGAGAAAGCCTCGCCCCTCGACAGGAACGACTCCCAGCACCCCGAAGTAGTTCGGACTCACCAGCTCGGCCCAGATCCGATCACTCCGGTCCTGGCGATTGAGGCTGACGGGTGCCGGGTAGTACGCCGCCACGTCCTCGAACGCCGACGCGTCGCGCCGGAAGTCCTCATAGTCCGCGTAGGAGTAGTCGAAGAACCCGCCCTGGGCGCGGTTCTTCGCGACGATCACCATCAGGCGATCCGGATCCTTGCCCGGCACCGGGCGCCACAGAATGCCGTTCGCGATGCTGAAGACGGCAGTGTTCGCCCCGATGCCCAGCGCCAGCGTGAGCACAACCGCGGCGGTGAAACCCGGAGTGCGCCGCAGCGACCGCAGTGCGTACTTGATGTCGTTTGCCAGCGTCATACGGACAACTCAGTCAAAAGTGATGAGGACTGGAGGACGGAGTGTTCCAGTCCCGAAATCCGCGAACCTCAGTCCCCAGTCCTCAGTCCTTTCACTCGTCACTCACTCGGACCTCAAGGCTTCCATCGGATCCACTCGCGCCGCCCGACGCGCCGGCAGAATGGTGGCCGTCAGCGCGGCACCCCCCAGTAACAGGCCGGCGCCCACCAGAGCGACCACGTCCAGCGGTTTCACGTCGTACAGCAGATGCCCCAGCCAACGGGTCACAATGGCCGCCCCTGCCACACCGGCGAGGATGCCGATGAACGCGAACCGCATGCTCTGGCGAACAACCATCCGGATCAATGTTCCGGGACCCGCGCCGAGGGCGAGTCGAATGCCAAGCTCCGTGCGGCGCTGGGCCACGCTGACCGCCATCACACCGTAGACTCCGAGTGCGGCGAGCAACAAACCGAGGCTGGCCAGACTTCCGAGGAGGATTGTGCTGAAGCGACGGGAGGAGACCGAGGCGTCGATCAGGTCGGCCATCGAAGTCGCAATGCCCACCGGCTGGTCCCGATCAACCGCATGGACCTGAGCTGCGATCGCCGCGGCGGCCGTCTGCGGCTCATCAATCGTGCGTACGACCAGACTCATGTTGCCATGGGAGTAGTACTGCTCGAAGGGCACGAACATTTCCGGCCGCGGCGCGGCATCCAGCCCGCGATGGTGAACATCCCGTACCACCCCGACGACGGCATATCGGCCTCCGCCCGGGATCTCGATTTCCTGTCCCAGGGGATCACGACCGGCGAAGAACCGTCGGGCCGCGGTCTGATTGATGATGACGACGCGGGGAGCGAGAGGTCCATCCTGGGCGGTGAATTCCCTGCCAGCCAGCAGGCCCACACCCAGAGTCTGGAAGTATCCTGGACTTGCCATCCGGAAGTCTGCTCGCGGACGGTCTTCATCCTCCGCGACGCGTTGTCCCACCACCCGGAGCGGAAGGTCGTAGTCAATACCGACGGGATTCATCGGCAGCGTGGTCACTAGACCCGCCGACACGACGCCGGGAATCGCTCTGACGCGCTCCAGCACCTGGACGAAGAACTCGCGCTGCCGGGCATCTTCCGGATAGCGGTCGTCTGACAGACTCAGGTTCATCGCCAGGAGCCGATTGGGTCGGAAGCCGGGATCGACTTCGCTGAGCCGCTTCATGGTCCGGATGAGGAGGAGCGCGCCAACGGCGAGGACGAATGCCAACCCGATTTCACTGACCACCAGAAGCCCGCGCGCGCGCACCATCCCGTGCCCGGCTGTTCCGCCGGGCGGGACCTGTTTGAGAACGCCGCCAACCTCGGTACCGCGAAGCCGCAACGCAGGGACCAGCCCCGCGGCGAGGGCGACCACGCACGAGAGCGTCAGCGTGAAGCCGAGCACCGTCGGGTCGAGGGCGACCCGATTCCAGTGCGGAATCAACCCGGGGTTGAGGCGGAGCAGTGCGTCGCGCAGCCAGACACCGAACAACAGTCCCAAAGCACCGGAGATGAGGCCGAGCATCAGGCTTTCGAGTAGGGCGAGCCCCACCACCTGAGCTCGACTGGCACCCAACGCCATGCGTATCGCGATGCCTCGCTCCTGGGAGGCACCTTTCGCCAGCAGGAGGTTTGCCACGTTGGCGCAACCGATCAGGAGTACCAGACCCACCGCGGACATGAGCAGGAGAAGAACGCGGGGATCGGGCAGCAGCACGTCGCGTGAGGGAGCGACTCGGGTGCTCAAGCCCCGAGTCCCGCGGGGATCTTCCCGGGCTATCCGGGAGGCGATCGTGGTCAGCTCCGCCTGGGCGGCTGAAAGCGTGGTTCCCGTCTTGAGCCGGCCGATCACATTGAACATCCGTTGGGTGCGGCGGGACAGCTCGACAGAATCGAATGCCATGGGCGTCCAGAGGCCGACACCCTCACTGTCCGGAAAGCGGAACCCGGACGGCATCACCCCGACGATGGTGTACGGCGCCCCATCGAGCGTCAGGGTTCGGCCGAGGACACTTGGATCGGAAGCCAGCCGCTGCTGCCAGAACCCGTAGCTCAGCACCGCGACATGGTGCCGCCCATACTGGTCCTCCTCAGCGCGGAACGATCGACCCAGCAGTGGGGCCACTCCCAGAGCGGTGAAGAGATTGGCGGTGACTCGTACGGTGCCGAGCTCCTCAGGATCGCCCATGTGAGTGAGCGCGAGGGACCACTCCCGCCATGCGGCGAGTTCGGAGAAGGAGGCGGCCTGCTTCCGCCAGTCCAGGTAATCGAGGGCGGAGACCTGGGCATCCTCGCCGGTCTCGGTCCGGACCTCGGTGACAACGGCAAGGTCGTCCGGTTTCCAGAATGGAAGGGGACGCAGCAGTGCAGCATCAAGCAGACTGAACAAGGCCGTGTTGGCCCCGATCGCGAGCGCCAGGATTACGATGGCGGTGCCCGTGACTCCCGGAGTTCGACGGAGAGACCGCGCGGCGTGCTTGAGGTTGGTCAGGAGCATGGGTTGTTAGTACTCACTCACTCCTCAAGGACACCATGGGATCGACCCGCGCTGCCCGGGCTGCGGGCAAATAGCTCGCTATCAGCGCGACCGCCGCCAACAGCGCCGCCACGCCGACGAACGTTCCGGGGTCGGTCGGACTCACGCCGTAGAGCAGGGCTCTGAGTAGCCGGGTGATTGCGAACGCGCCCGCGAGTCCCAGAACCAGTCCGCCCGCCACCAACCACCCACCCTGCGTGAGGATCAGACTCCTCACCCGGGCGCGATCCGCGCCCAGCGCCATGCGAATCCCGATCTCCCGGGTTCGTTGCGTCACCGTATAGCTGAGCACGCCGTGTACCCCGACCACAGCCAACAACAGTGCGACCGCGGCAAAGGCGCCCAAGTACGAGCATGGTGAAGCGGCGCTGCCCGATGGAATTGGAGAGGGTGCGACTGAGCGGCTCCACGCCGAAGAGGGGAAGCGACGGGTCGAGGTCGGCGACGATCCGGCGAACGGCCGGCGCGAGCGACGTCGGATCCCCGGTCGTCCGAACCAGCAGACTGCCTCCACTGCTCGGCGCCTGGGCCCGCGGCAGATAGACGCTGGGCGGCGAGTCCTCCGCCAATCCATGGGAGCGCTCGTTGCCCACGACACCGATGACGGTCCGCTGCGCACCCCACAGGGAGATCTGCTGACCCAAGGGGGGAAGTGATCCGAAGAAGCGACGTTGGGCGGATTCGTTGATCACCACGACCGGCGCGCCTTCGGCATCGTCCATTTGGGCGATCCTCCGACCCGCCAGCAGCGGCACCCGCAAGGTCTCGAAATATCCCGCATCGATCTGGCGGATAGTTGGCTCGGGCCAGTCGTGCGATTCGGCCTCACGTCCTACGACGCTGATGGAACTGGTGAACCCCGCATCGAGCGGATGGTTGCCAGCTATCGTCACGGCCACGACGCCCGGCAATGCCGCGACCCGACGTTCGAGTTCGTTGTTGAAGCCGTGCGTTGCGGGCCAGCGAGGCCACTTGGAGTAATCAGTGGGATACCGACTGGTCGGCAGCTGGAACTCCGCCTTGAGAACACCCACCGAGCTGAATCCGGGATCCACCTGCCGCAGTCGCCACAGGCTCCGAATCAGCACTCCTGCTCCCGCCATGAGCATGACCGCCAGCGCCAGTTCGCTGATGACCAGTCCCGCCCGGAACCGGCGATGCTGACGTCCGGCGGACGCACTCCGGCTGGCTTCTCCCTGTAACGCGGATTGCAGGTTGACCCGGGTGGCCTGGAGTGTTGGAAGCACGCCGAAGCCCACGGCGACCAGCACCGCCACTCCCAGCGTCACCGCGAGCACCCGGCCGTCTATGGCAACCGCACCGACCCGCGGGATATCTCCCGGGGCGAGTGCCAGCAGGAGGTCGAGCCCCTCTTGAGCGAGAAGCAGACCCAGCAGCGCCCCGCACCCGGTGAGCAGCAGGCTCTCCGCCAGGAACTGCCGCACGAGGTGCCGGGTCGTGGCGCCCAATGCGGTCCGCACGGTCACCTCGCGAAGTCGCTCCGCCCCCCGAGCCAGGAGCAGGCTCGCCACGTTGGCGCACGCGACCAGCAGCACGAGCGCGACCGCGCCCATGAGCACGAACAGAGCCGGCCGCACGGGACCGAAAACCACCTGGGCCAGCGGCTCGATGAAGACTCCCCGGGCGTCATTCTCTGGATACTGCCGTTCCAAATCGCCCGCGATTCCTGCGACCTCCTGCTGAGCGGGTCCGATGCCCTCTCCTCCAGCGAGGCGACCCACGACGAAGATCGGATGAGTGTGACGGGGATAACTCTGGGGATCGGGGCGAAGCGGCATCCACAGATCGAGCCGTACCTGTCCCCCGCGAGCCGCGAATCCCTTCCCGTAGTCCGCGGCACCCAGCACCTGGAGGGTGCCGAAGTCAGCGGTGGAAGGCACCACACCGATGATGGTCTGCTGGACGTCGTCGATCCGGAGAGTCCGGCCCACGACCTGAGGATCCCGGGAGAACAGTTGCTGCCACAGCGCCTCTCCGATCAGCACCACCTGGGGTCCGCCGGGACGATCTTCCTCGGCGCTGAACCCCCGGCCGATAATCGGCTCGATTCCGGTGAGGCCCAGGTATTCGTGGCTCACGGCAAGTGCGGCGAGACGGGAAGGTTCGCCGCCCTCCGGCGTCAGGCTCACCTCCTGAGCCATGAACGCCGCCAGCTCGCTGAAGCGCCGGCTCCGCTGCTGGAAGTCCTGGAAATCAGGGACGGAAGCCGGTTCTCTTGTCGTGCCGCTCTTGCGATCGGTCTCCCATACCATCGCCAGCTGATCCAGGTGGGGAAACGGCGCCGGACGCAGCAAGACACCGTCCACCACGCTGAAGATCGCGGTGTTGGCACCGATGCCGAGGGCGAGAGTGGTCACCGCCGCCAGAGTGAAGCCGGGGGAGCGCCGCAGGGTACGCAGCGCCTGCCGGAGGTCAGTCAGAAGAGTCATCGGGACACTCCTCACTCACTCCCGATCTCACCTCTGCGAGTGGCCACGGAGAAGTTCACTCCCCGTAGACGCCGAGAGCGGCCAGCAGCAGGGCGAGGCCACCCGGCAGGGTGAGAGCAGGGGTATTGAGCCGCGCAGGAGCGACCGATGCGGCGACCAGGGACGGCATCGTGGAGACGATGCCGCGCCAGTCCGGATCGAGCGCACTCAGCGACTCGTGGTTGGGGTGGGCGGTCGATGCGGAGTGCGTTCACGAAGACCACACGCGCCTCTTCGGAGCAGAATGCCGGACCCTATTCGGCTCGCAGCGCGATGATCGGGTCCACCTTGGTGGCGCGTCGCGCCGGGATCCAGATAGCCAGCAGCGATACTCCGAGCAGCAGGAGCGCGATCAGGGCGAAGGTCAGCGGATCGCTGCTGCTCACGTTGAAGAGCATGCTCCGGAGCAGTCTGGTCGCGGCGAGTGCGGCCACCAGTCCGACCACCACGCCGATGATCACCAGGCGCATTCCCTGCCGCAGCACCAGCCCGAGGAGATCCCGGGTCGCAGCTCCCAGCGCGAGTCGCACTCCGAGCTCGCGGGAACGCTGGGTCACGTTGTAGGACATGACGCCGTAGAGGCCGATCGAAGCGAGCCCGACCGCGAGGAACGAGAACAGGCCGAGCAACAGCATGGAGAACCGCCGCGGCCCGGTGGACTGCTCGACCAGGGCCTCCATCGTCGAGACTCGCGAGAAGGGCAGATCGGCGTCGATCGCCCGTACCGCAGCCTTGACCGTCGGCAGCAGGGCGTTGGGGTCGCCCGGGGTTCGGATGACATAGCTCATCGAGTTCACCCCGACCTGCTGGAGCGGGAAGTACAGTTGTACCCGCCGCTGGGCATCAAGACCCTCATGGCTGGTGTGTCCTACCACACCCACCACGGTGATCCACTGGATCGTCGAGTCGGTCAGGTTGTTGAACGTGATGCGCTTCCCGATTGGATCGTCCTTGGGCCAGTAGCGATTGACCAACTCCTGATCCACGATCACGACCCGGGGCGAGGTGGCCAGATCCTCCGGCCCGAACTGCCGTCCCTTGAGCAGCGGCACGCCCAGAGCGGGGAGGAAATTCGGGGTGACGATGCGCTGGTCTCCCCAGGGACTCGGCGTACCCTTCGGAGCCTGATAACCCTCGACGCTGAAGCTTCCGGTAGACCACTGCCCGCCGAACGGGAGCACCGTGGTGGCCCCGACTTTGGTTGCCCCGGGCAGTGCTTCCAGCGTGCTGGTGATCCGCTCGAACGCCGCGATCTGCAGGGTGTCGTTGTTATAGCGCAGTTGCGGCAGCGAGATGTTGAACGTGAGGAGATGGTCGGGCTTGAAGCCGGGATCGACGCCGAGCAGCCGGGCGAAGCTCTTGACCAGGAGGCCGGCACCGGCGAGCAGGGTGAGAGCCAGTGCTACGGTCGCCACGACCAGGCCGCGCCGAATCGCGACGCCCCGACGGTCCCCCGAATTCCCCCGCCCACCTTCTTTGAGCGTGTCGTGCAGGTCGGTCCGGGCCAGCTGCAGCGCCGGCATGATGCCGAAGAGGAGGCCGGTGAAGACCGAGATCCCCAGGGTGTAGAGCAATACGCGTGCCGTTGACCTTGATCTCGTCGCTGGGAGGCAGGTTGCCGGGGTTGAGAGCCAGCAAGGCGGGAACCACCCACACCGCGAGCAGGAGTCCCAGAGCACCGCCGATCACCGACAGCAGAACGCTCTCGGTCAGCAGCTGGCCCACCAGCTTGCCCGGCGAAGCGCCGAGAGCCACTCGTACCGCGATCTCCCGGGTGCGGCTCGCCGCTCTCGCCAGCTGCAGATTGGCCACATTGGCGCACGCGATGAGCAGGACGAAGCCGACCGCCGCGAGCAGCACGTAGAGCGCGGTGCGGATCGGGCCGTCCACCTTCTCATCCAGCGTGGTCATGACCAGCCCCCAATCCGGCGAGAACCGGTTGGGATTGTCGGTCCGGAGGCTCACCCCATAGGCGGCCATGTCGGCCTTCGACTGCTCGAACGTGGTGCCCGGTGCCAGACGGCCGATGAAATTCAGGAACTCATTGGTGAAGCCGGTCGGGATCCTTCTGCGCGGGAGTAAAGACAATCGGAGTCCACAACTCGGCATTCCGGTTCCAGAAGTCACGGAAGCTCGCGGGCATCACGCCCACCACTTCGTAACTCTCCCCGTCCAGGATGACCCGCTGACCGAGCGCGGAGCTCTCTCCACCGAATACCCGCTTCCAGAATGGATGACTCAGCACGGCGACCTTGTCGTGCCCCGACTCGTTCTCGTCGGGGGTCAGGGTTCGCCCCAGCTCGGCGGCTACCCCCAGGGTCGTGAAGTACTCCCCGGTGACGAGACTGGCGGGCACCCGCTGTGGGTCGCCCCGACCGGTGAGGGTCGGAGCCCAGCCGGTCTCGACCGCGGCATGCTGGAAGACCTGCTTCTTCTGCTCGTAGGCCAGGAACCCCGGGACCGACACCGGGGCATGGAGGTCGTTGAGCGTCGGGTAGTGGTGCTCGATGGTGACGAGGCGCGACGGATCGGCGTAGGGCAACGGCCGCAGCAGCGCGGCGTTGATCACCGAGAAGATGGCGCTGTTGGCTCCGATCCCGAGTGCCAGGGTTAGAACCGCCGTGGTGGTGAAGCCCGGACTCTTGCGGAGCTGGCGCGCGGCATAGCGCAGATTCTGCAACAGCGTATTCACGTCGGCCTCCGTTCAGAAACTGAGGACTTGAGCGCGGCTCACACCGAAGCGAGCTCCGGGGTCGTGTCCTCCACCACCCGGCCGTCGAACAGGTGCACCGCCCGATCGGCATGCCGGGCATAGCGCGGGTCGTGGGTCACCATGCAGATGGTGGCACCGGCGCGGTGCAGATCGCGCAGCAGCTCCATCACCTGCTCACCGTTGCGTGGAGTCGAGATTTCCGGTGGGCTCGTCGGCCAGGAGGATCAGCGGCTGGCCTGCCACCGCGCGCGCCACCGCGACGCGCTGCTGCTGACCGCCCGAGAGCTGGGAGGGGTAGTGCTTGACCCGGTGAGTCATGCCCACCTTGTCCAGCGCTTCCTTGACCCGCTTCTGCCGCTCGGCCGAGGGAGTCCGCGATAGGTGAGCGGCAGCTCGACGTTCTCGTAGACGGTGAGATCGCCGATGAGATTGAACGCCTGGAAGATGAATCCGATCTCCCGGTTGCGAATGCGGGCCCGCTCCGAGGGACCGAGCTGCGCCACCGACTTGCCGTCGAGCAGATAGGTGCCGCCCGATGCCGTATCGAGCAGACCGAGGATCGACAGGAGGGTGGTCTTCCCGCACCCGGACGGACCCGCGATGGCCACGTAGTCGCCTCGCCGGATCTCGAGATGAATCTCGGACAAGGCGTGGGTTTCTACCTCGTCGGTATAGAAGACCTTCTTGATGCCTTCGAGCTGGATGAGCGGGCTGCCATCGGTGGTCATTGGGGTACCGGTTTGAGTGGTCGGTGTTGGATAGTGCCTTAAGCCTTAAGCCATAAGCAAAGCGCTAGCGCCTATGGCTTTCTAGCCTATGGCTTACGGCTTATGACCTACGGCTAATCATCACATCACTTCACCCTCACCCGATCAACCGCATCCCAACGCGACATGTCGGAGAGGATCACCACGTCGCCCTCATTGAGTCCGCGCAGGACCTCGATCGTGTTGACCGAGCTCCGACCCAGTGCCGACCTGCACCCGTTCGGCCTCGCGGTCCCCGGAATCATCCGGAAGATTCCCACCGTGCTGTTGGCCTGCCCGTAGGCCGGACGTCCCACGTGCAGCACGTCGTTGAGCCGCTCGATCTCGATGGTGCCATCCACGCTCAGGTCGGGCCGGGCGCCCTTGGGCAGCGTGCCATCGAGCGTCACGTCCACGGTCACGGTTCCGTTCTGTGAGGCGGGATCCATCCGGACCACGTGGCCCTTCACGATCCCATTGCGGGTGTCGATCGCGGCGGGCTGGCCGATGGTGACATCCGGAGCCTGGGTTTCCGGAATCCTCAGCACCGCCTTGAGTTTCTCGGGACGAACGACCTTGGCGAGCGTCGCCCCGGAGATCGCCCACTGCCCACCTGCATCGGCAGTTCCTGCAGCACGCCGCTCGCACCGGCCCGTACCACCATGGATTCGACCTGGCGCCGTTGAAAGGCGGCGATCGCACGAAGGCGCTCGACCTGGGCCTGCTGCACGTCGAGCTGGTCCTTCAAGTTGTCGGTCAGGATCGCCAGTCGCCTCTCTTCGATCTGCGAGCCGCGTCGGTCATTTCCTCCGCCTGATCACCCGATCGGCCCGCCTCGGCGGTGGAGATGAGGTTCTGGGCGACCAGATCCGAATCGGCCGTCGCCTTCCGCTGCGCCTCGCGATAGGCCGACTTGGCCGTGGCTACGACTCCGGCCTGGGTGAGCCGTTGGGCTTCGAGATTGGTCTTGAGCGAGATCAGTTCGGCTTCGGCGGCGGTGAGCTCACGTTGCGCCTGGAGGCTCTGGATCTGGACATCGGGATTGCTCAACTCGAGCAGAAGGGTGTTTTCGTTCGACGATCACCCCAGGCTGCACCAGCACCCGGTCCACCCGCCCCGGGGTGACGGCGGAGATCCACCGGATCTCTTCGGGAACCAGGGTGCCCGGACCCCGGACCTCCCGGACCATCGGTCCCTTCCGCACGGTGTCCATCCAGAGGGTCCCAAGTTCGACCGACGGTGCGGCCGGTTTGAGCCGACTGAGCCCCACGGTCGTGGCCACCACCGCGACGATGGCGGCCGCTAGATAAAGGAAACGGCGCCGGTTCTTCACCGGCTCGCGTGGAATGTCCAAGTCACTCCCACTGCTTAAGGGTTGCGCCCAGACTCGCCGTGCGGTCGGCGATCTCGTGCCTCCCTAGGAAAGTTCTGTGCCCTCGAGTGACTCGCGACTCGTCTGAGGGGCTGAAATGACAAGCACTTAGACTCGGGGTTCCGGCGAAGGTTGCTCGCCGTTCGGCTCTGGGATTTGGCCGTCCCGGAACCGGACAAGGGCCGACGTACCTCTTCCCGCAGTTTCCCCGTCGCGGTACACTTGGCCCACCCGCCGTGTAGCCGGGACGTAGTTCGTTCGTCCTAGCAACAATCCAGACACATGGAACCCTCGTGATACCGAGCCCCCTCCCGAAGGGCGTCCTGCCGTACGTGCTGGCCGCCCTGACTTTGCGGCTGTCAGCACAGCGAGCCGTTCTCGACCGGGTCCTTCTCACGCCGGAGGGCCCTTTCAGCACGGCCATTCCACGACAACTGACCCTCAACACGGGCACCGACCTCTTCCCCGTTCTGGCGACCGGACGAGACCGGGTTTGTTCTACAGCTACGAGCGAACCGATTCCTCCCAGCACGACCGCTGCATCGCGGAGCTGCCTCCCGGGGGTGGTAGCCGCACCCTCACCCTCTGCACCCATGCGTCCTTCAGCATCGATTCCACGATGCGCTGGAACGCCCGTGGTTTCGGATTCGCTCCTCGTCTACTTGTCCAGCGTGGGAGAAGTCGTCGCGCTCACTCCCTATCATCGCGAGCTTCTCCTGGTCACCGGCTCGACGATCTGGTCACACGTCGACACCCTCACGAAGTTTCCCTTCGTCGCACCCGGCGGCCGGACCATGACATCCCGATCCACATGGCCTGGCTGGGCGATGACGCGCTGATCTACGTCGGCTGGCCGGATCGACTACGTCCCCCCCGCTCCGTTTGAGCCCGCCGGACACCGTGGTCACCGGAATCGAGATCGCCCGGATCGACCTGAACGGTGGCACTCCCCTGGTCGGCATCATTCCCGGAACCTCTCTCGCCTCCTCGGTAGCAGCCGTCCGCCGGACGGCAAGGCGATCTATTACACCGTGGCGGACAGCAGCGTCGTGTACCGCATGAGACCTGGCGACGACCAACGTCCAGGTCGGTGCATGACTTCGGCGCGCGCGGGAATCGCGCGGGACGTACAGGTCTCGGGCAATCGACTGGTCGCGGTGGTCGGCGGGGACATCACCTTCACCAACGATCCAGTGCTGGGACCGATCACCCGGGACTTTGGCGGCCGGCTCATCTCGGTTGACCTCACCTCCGGTCAGGAGGCCGACATCACCATGCCGGGTTACCTCCACCGGCACCCGGCTCTCTCTCTATCGGGGCTGAGACTCGTGGTCGAGTCTTACCTAGACGCGGGTGGGCCTCGACCCTTCCCCAGTGCGGATCTCTGGGCGCTGGAGGAACCATGAGACGGCTCCTCCTCGCCGCGGCTGTCATGGCTGCCGCGGCACCGCTCAACGCCCAGGCCGTCGGCGGGGTGTCAGGCTTCGTCCGGGAAGCGGGTGAGACCAAGACTCCGTTGCTGGGAGCCCGGCTGGTAGTAGACAACGGGCGCTATGTCGCGGTTACTGACGCCGAGGGGTTCTACCGCCTGCGGGAGATTCCCGCCGGGTGGCACGCGATCAGCGCCGCCTCCATCGGCCATCGGCCGGTCAGCCGTGACAGCGTGCTGGTTCGAAGCGGCCAGATAACCCGGCTCGACTTCTCGCTAACCGTCGACCCCGTCGGACTCGAACCCATCGAGGTCGTGAGTCAGCGCGGTGGACTCGGTCCTCGATCCGTTCGTAGTAACCGATGCCCAGCGCTTCACCGCGGAAGAGCTGCGCAGAATTCCGGTCACCACCGTGGAAGAGGCTGTTGCCTTGTCCGCCGGAACCGTGGGGGAGAGCTATCGCGGAGGCCGGATCGGAGAGCAAGCGTTCATCGTGGACGGCTTGGGCATCAAGAATCAGCTCGACGCGTCGACCAGCGCGACCACGTTGGGACTCCCTCTCGACATGCTGGCCGAGACCTCCCTCATCACCAACGGCTTTTCGGCGCGCTACGGACAGGCGATTTCGGCTTTGGTGAACGTGGTGACCCGTGACGGGGGACCAAAGTGGAGCGGCCATGCGGCCTATGAATCGGATCGTCCATTCGGCGACGGGCTGGACTACGGACTCGATCGCGCCGTCCTGTCAGGCGATGGGCCCGTAGCGGGCGGGGTCACCGTGGTCGCCGCCGCCGACCTTACGGCGCGCATGGATGCGGACCCGGTCAACGCGCCCGCGCCATCCGATTCGAGGGATCCCCGGCACGATCAGCCATGGCTCCTGCCCCACAACAGCGGCCAGCTCATCAACCTCGCGGGGAAGGTGACGGCGCCCCTTGGCAGCACCAGGACCCTTCGCCTGCTGGCCGCACAGAGCAACGAACAGCGTTTCCTCTATGACCCGCTCTACAAGTACGAGCCAGATCTTGGGCCCGCTCGCCGGCTGACCGGAACCTTCATCAGCGGACACTTCCAGCAGGTTCTTGAAAAGCCCGGGATCGTCGGGGACGTGCGCGTGGGGTATTTCGACCGCGAATTCCTCCGGGGGACGAGTGAGGATCCTCCCGACTACAGCGTCGGCGCCTTCACCTTCAAGAAGCTGTCGATCGTCGGAGAGGACATTGCCCGGCAGCAGGACACCGTTGCCGGCAATCGGCAGATCGTCGGGTTCTTCCCTCCGGCCCCGAGCGACCGAACCCCCTGGGGAGTTCCCGCCTACTACATGGGCGGTTCGTCGAAGGGAGACGTCGCCTGGAACCGGTACAAGGACCTGCGCAGCCGGCTCGATCTCAGCATCAGCGCCGGGACCTCGGGAGACTTCTACGTCGGCGGTGAATACGCCAGCCAGCAGGTACGCACCTTCAACCGCGTGCTGGGCTACCTCCCTGCGGGTGATTCGGTTCCCGACGCCACCGCCAGTAGTTTTGACCCCTACGCCGCGGCGCTCTACGCCGAGGCGCAGTACCGGAAAGACGAGCTGGCCTTCACGGCAGGATTGCGGTACGACCAGTTCAGCGGGCGGCTCGATCTGCCCGGTCAGCCAGCCGAAACCCAGCACGGCCTGAGTCCCCGCTTTGCGGTAAGTACGGTGTTCAAAGGAGCCACCTTCGTCGCGAGCTACGGGGTCTTCCGTCAGCCTCCCGACTATCAGTACCTGGTGGACGCCGCATTCGACGATACGGTGCGTACTGGCCGCTTCCGCCAAGGCAACCCCAACCTCGGATTCGAACAGAACACCCAGTACGAATTCAGCCTGCGAATCCGGCCCACGGAGATCACTTCCGTTCGGGCGAATCTCTACATCAAGCGGCTCGACGGCCTGGTCGCCTCGGTGCCCTTGGGGGTGGATCCCGATTCGAGCATCTTCGGCAACGCGGACGCGGGGTCGGTGAAAGGCCTGGAACTGATTCTGGAACGGGAGTTCCGGCGGAACTGGGGACTCCGGGTCAGCTATACCCTGCAGCAGGCCAACGCGACGTCCACCACCGCGTTCCTGCCTGCGACAGCAGATCAGGGTTGATCCAATCACCGGAGACACGACCTTCCCCGCGAAGGTCGAATTCCCCCTGGACTACGACCGGCGTCATAGCTTCATCGCAATCGCCACCGGCCAGGTTCCGTCCGGCGTGGGACCGACTGTGCTGGGCAGCCACGTGCTGGCGGAATTCCAGGGCTCGCTGATCTTCCGCTGGGGATCGGGCCTGCCCTACTCCCGCACCAATCTCGCCGGCGACAGCCTGGTCGGCCTGCCGAATGACAACCGCCTGCCCAGTACCAGCTCTCTGGATATGCTGATCCGGCGGCCGTTCAGGATGGGCAAAATGGGGGGAAGCGTCTACCTCGACGGCCGCAACATTCTCAACAAGCGCAACGTCGTGGCGGTGCGCCGGACCTCGGGACAGGTGGATCCCTCCAACGCCGAGGTCCAGGCGCTGGTGGACAGTGCCTACGCCATGCACCCCGAACCCATTCCCTACGAGTCGCCGCGCTACCGCGCCTGGGCGGACCTCGACAAGAACGGCTACGTGGATGGTGCGGCGGAGCTGATGCCACTTTACCAGTCCGCCGTCAAGGATTACACCCAGCCTCTCTTCTTCTTCGGCCCGCCTCGCCTTCTTCGTCTGGGGATAGAGCTATTGTTCTAGGCGGCATGTCTGACCTGCTCGCCGCCCGCTCCCAGATGGCCATCTCGCTGGCCTTCCACATCATCTTCGCGGTGGTGGGCATCGGTATGCCGCTGCTCATGGTCCTGGCCGAGCTGGCGCTGGCAAGCCACGCGTGATCCGGTCTACCTCGAGCTGGCCAGGCGCTGGGCCAAGGGCACCGCGATTCTGTTCGCGGTCGGAGCGGTCTCCGGGACCGTCTTGAGCTTCGAGCTGGGCCTCCTGTGGCCCCGCTTCATGGAGATGGCCGGCCCCATCATCGGCATGCCGTTCTCCCTCGAAGGCTTCGCCTTCTTCACCGAGGCCATCTTCCTCGGGATCTACCTGTACGGCCGGGACCGGATTTCCCCGCGGGCTCACCTCGGGGCCGGAATTCTGGTCGCGCTGAGCGGCGTACTCTCCGGAATTTTCGTGGTCATCGCGAATGCATGGATGAACACGCCCAGCGGGTTCACCGCGGTCTCCGGCCAGCTCACGGAAATCGATCCGATTCGGGCGATGCTGAACCCCGCGGCATTTCAGCAGACGCTGCACATGACCCTCGCCGCCTACGCCGCTACCGGTCTCGCGGTCTCGGCCGTCCACGCGGTCTTCCTCCTGGGCGATCCGATGAACGCCTTCCACCGGCGGGCGCTTCAGATCGGGCTCCTGGTCGGGACCCCGGCGGCATTGCTCCAGCCCATCTCCGGGGACATCAGCGCACGAAACGTGGCCAAGTACCAGCCCGCCAAGCTCGCCGCGATGGAGTCGGTATTCGAAACCCGGAGTGGCGCGCCTCTGCTCGTGGGCGGGTGGCCCGATATCGAGCGGCGGGAGGTGCGATTCGGGATCGAGATCCCCTACGGCCTGTCGCTCCTGGCCTATCACGATCCCCACGCGGAGGTGAAAGGCCTCGATCAGGTCCCGCGCGAGGATTGGCCCAACGTGCCGATCGTTCACGTGGCGTTTCAGATCATGGTGGCTCTCGGCAGCTACATGGCCCTGGTGGCGCTGTGGGTCACGATCACCGCCTTGCGACGGCGCGACATCCCCCACAACCGGACTCTCCTCAAGGCCATCGTTCTCGCCGGCCCGATGGGCTTCATTGCCATTGAAGCGGGCTGGGTGGTGACCGAAGTGGGTCGCCAACCGTGGATCATCTCCGGCGTGCTGAGGACGGCGCAGGCGGTCACCCCGATGCCTGGGCTGATAGTGCCCTTCAGCCTGTTTACCCTGCTCTACCTGTTCCTCGGCGCCATCGTCGGGTGGATGCTCTATTCCCAGATCATCCGGAGTCCGATCAGCCAAGACTGGAGCCGCCGTTACACCCCCGGCGCCAAGGCGGAGGCGCAGGGCTGATGTCCCACTCCATCGAGGCGATGCTCATCGCGGGCGTCATTCTCATCGCGCTCAACGGCTACATGCTGCTGGCCGGCGCCGATTTCGGTGGAGGCGTGTGGGACCTGCTCGCCTCAGGGCCGCGGCGGGATCGACAACGCGAGCTCATCGCCACCGCGATCGGCCCGGTGTGGGAAGCCAACCATGTGTGGCTGATTCTCGTCGTGGTCCTGCTGTTCACTTGCTTTCCCATCGCCTTTAGTCGAGTGGCCGTGGGACTTCACATCCCGCTCACGCTGATGGTGTTGGGAATCGTGCTGCGGGGATCGGCCTTCATCTTCCGCTCCTACGATACCCATCACGATGTGGCTCAGCGCCGGTGGGGACGGACCTTCTCGATCGCGAGCCTGCTGACCCCATTCCTGCTCGGGGTGTGCGTGGGCGCTGTCGCCTCGGGGCGGGTGAGGTCTCCGCCCACGGGGACAGACTTCTTCGCCGGGTACGTCACGCCCTGGCTCACGCCGTTTGCGCTATCCCTGGGACTCTTCACCGTCGTACTGTTCGCGTTCCTCGCCGCGGTGTACCTCACCATTGAGGCGGACAGCGAATTGCTGAAGGAAGATTTCCGGCGGCGGGCGCTCGTGGCGGGGGGGCTGTGCTTCGCGGGTGCAGTCCTGACGCTGATGACGGCGCTCCGGGATGCGCCTCTGATGGAAGAGGGGTTGCTCGGTTCAGCCCGGGCGATCCCGATCCACCTGCTCACCGGGGCCTTCGCGCTCACGGCGTTGGTCGCCCTGTGGAAACGGCGGTGGCACCTCGCGCGGTTCGCCGCCGCGGCC
The DNA here is from genome assembly GCA_963788625.1 of uncultured Gemmatimonadales bacterium. Classification (GTDB taxonomy): domain Bacteria; phylum Gemmatimonadota; class Gemmatimonadetes; order Gemmatimonadales; family GWC2-71-9; genus DATBGE01. The sequence continues at coordinate 336,150 of CAWBHB010000003.1, forward strand.
CAGCTGAGCTGCATCGTGTGGGGGTGGGGCGCGGCACAATATCCCTACCTGGTCCCACCCGACCTGACTATAAAGGAAGCCGCCGCACCCCGAGTGACCCTGCAGCTCACATTGGCTGCCCTGGCCCTGGGTGCGGCGGTCTTGTTCCCTTCCCTTCGTTACCTCTTTCGCGTGTTCAAGAGCAAGTAAGTCTACTCCCGCGCCAGCATCTGCTTGATGGGCCGGACCAGCAGGAACATGATCAGGCTCGCGACCAGCGCGAAGACCGTGACTGCGCCGAACAGCTGGGTGAGCGAGAACGAGGTGTAGAAGCCTGCCACTCGACCCGCGATCAGGTTGCCCACCGAAGTCGCCAGGAACCACACCCCCATCATCATGCCCTTCACCCGGTCAGGGGCCAGCCGGGTCATCGACGAGAGTCCGACCGGGCTCAGACACAGCTCACCGACCGTATGCAGGAAGTAGGTGACCATCAGCCACATCGGACTCACCAGCTGCCCACTGGCCGATGCGGCGGCCGCGCCGATCATGACGGCGAAACCGAGCCCTACGAAGAGCAGACCGAAGGCGAACTTGGTGGGGCTCGATGGATCATGCTTGCCCAACCGGAGCCAGAGCCAGGCGAAGACGGGAGCGAAGACGATGATCATCGCGGCGTTCACCGACTGGAGCCAGCTGGGCGGATATGCGATGCCGAAAATCTTGGTATCGGTGTTCCGCTGGGCGAACAGGTTCAGCGTGGACGCGGCCTGCTCGAACGCGGACCAGAACACCGCCGCGGAGCAGAACAGCACCAGGATCACGATCAGCCGCTTCCGTTCGTCCCGTGTCCATTGGCCAAACTGGAAGAGCCAGACAAAGAAGCCGATCACGATCGCGAGGTAGAGCCAGCTGAATCCATTGGTGACGGTCTGAATCGAGATCACGTTCCGCTGTACCAGCGCGGCGATGATGCCGATGATGGCGATGATCACGAGGGCGCCGATCCAGAACTGGCGCCGGGCCTGCGCGCCCTGCGGCGAGGCCGGCGCCACACTGGGATGGATGCCGGCTTCACCCAGGAATTTCCAGCCTCGCATGTACTGAATGAGGCCGAACAGCATGCCCAGCGAGCCGATCCCGAATCCCCAATGCCAGGAATTGCGGGGATCGAGTCCCATGTTCTGCAGAAAGCCCTGGAACGAGCTGCCCTGAGCCAGGGATCCGACGACCAGCGGGGAGATGAACGCGCCGAGGTTGATCCCCATGTAGAAAATCGAAAAGCCGGCGTCCCGCCGGCGATCTTCCTGGCTGTACAGCTCGCCCACGATCGCACTGACGTTGGGCTTGAGCAGGCCGGTGCCGATGATGATGAAGGCAAGCCCGGGGAAGAAGAGCGTGGTGCCCGGGATGGCGAGGCAGATCTGCCCACACATGATGGAAATGCCGCCGTACAGTACCGCCCTGCGGAGACCGAGGATCTTGTCGGCCACCCATCCGCCGGGCAGCGACAGCATGTAGACCAGCGCCACGTACGTACCGTAGACCGCTCCGGCCTTCGCCACATCCCACCCCAGCCCCCCGCTGGCAGCCGAAGCCGTCATGAACAGGATCAGGATCGCGCGGTTCCCATAGTAGGCGAAGCGCTCCCACATCTCCGTGAAGAAGAGTGTCGCGAGCCCGCGCGGGTGCCCGAAGAAGGCGGAGTCCTGCTGTGCGGTCTGACCGGCAGCCGGTCCGGGTGAGCCGCCTGGGGAAGCGGGTGCGGGCTGTGCGGCTGGTGCGCCTGGTGTAGAGTCGCCAGTTCCGGGCGTCATCGCCAAGGTCGGTCTCCTTAGAGAGGGAATCCGAGTGAACGGTAGCAGCCAATCACGTGCCGCGTTCGAGCGGCCGCAAGCTCTGACAGAATTCTGACCCCGAACATCTCCCGGGTCACGCTCAAACTATCCTCTGCGCTTCTTCAGGATATCGTCGAGCACGACCTTGTCGATCTTGCCATCCATCCGCACCCGCACGTCGTAATTTTCCCAATACATGAAGTCCCGCAGTGCAGTCAGGAACGTCTGGTTCGCCGTTCCCTGAGGCGCCGACAGCCATTTCTGAGTCTCTCCAACCGGCTCCTTCAACAGAATCGGCTCCAACTGCTTCACGATCTCCGGGGTGATCGGAAGCAGATCCGCCGCTTCGCTCGGGAAGAAATGCAGTTTGTGGAGCGCGAGGAGCCGTTTCAGCTCCGCGATTGGATCCGGCGCGTCGTAAACCCTGATGTCGATGAACCGGTCGTTGGCCCCGAGGTACCCGCCATTCTTGCGGACCACGAGTAGGGCCGCAGACTGCATTCCCCGCTTGTCACCACCACCCCGCTGTCCCGCTTCGAGGGCGGCGACCAGCCGGTCGGCCAGTGACCCGGTGGAGCGCTCGAAGGTCTCGGCGAGGTTCTTCACGGTCTGATCCGAGACCATGATGTTGGCCTGTGCCGCGTAGGTGCGGCCCGCAAGGACTTCGCCCTTGCCACCCAGCTTCCCGCCCGGTCGACCCGGTGTGCCTACCCGGCCGCCGGCCCAATCAAAGGTCGTCTTCCCGCTCCAGCTCGCCGAGTTTCCATGCGCGTCAACAAGGCCGACCTGGCGGTCCTGAAGCATGGTGTCGGTCCGCATCACGATACGAAGTGCTTCCTCCGCGGTAGCGCCTTCCTCCAGAAGCTCGAGGCCCCGTTCGCCGTAAGCGGTGTTGGCGAGACTCTGAGTGGCGACCGCACCGACTCCGGCCTCCGCCCACGGCACGATTCCACCCACATTGGGGAATTTCGACTGGACCGCGATGCCCAGATCTCCGCTCACCGAGTCGTAGGCGACGATACTGTAGGTGTGGGCGAGCTTCTTAAAGTGGGCGGGAGGTTCGGTGGGTTGCTGGGCGGAAATGCGTGAGAAGTGAGAGGTGAGAAGTGAGAGGGAAACCAGGGACATGAGCGCCAGACGGCCGCATCGGTCCCTCGTCGAATCGGGAGATGGGACCTTCTCACTTCTCACCTCTCACCTCTCACGCTGTTGTCTCTCACGGCTTGTCCTTCCCCATCTTCTTCTTGAGGTGGGCGAGCTGCGCTTCAGCGGCCGCTTCATAGCCGGCGCGATCCATTCGGATCCTGAGAGTCGGATCATCGACATCGGGTTCGGAAACGGGGCTCTTCAAGGCTTCGGTCATCTCGGCCAGCTCGCGTTCGGCCAGCAGCAGCTCGTCCTTCTGGACCCCCAGCTTCCGTTCGAGGACGGTCGCCCGCTCGCGATGCTTGGCCGCGAACCGCTCGGCGATCGCGACGGTTTCGGCATCGGGAACCTGCCTGGCGAGCTGCCCGCGCCGCTCCGCGTCTTCCAGGTGCTTTTGCTCCAGGGCGAGCTCCCGCTCAGTCGCGGCGATGCCATCACGCAACATGCCGACCGCAACCTTGGCCTCGATGACCGCGGCCTGCAAAGCCGCCGCCCGCGCGCGCCCGCGCAGCCCCTCAAACACGCTCAGGATTTCCGGACGGTCTTGGCGTAGAACGGAGAAAACACCTGTTCGACTTTCGTCGACTTGCACTTGGGGCAGGTTACCCGCGCCTTCCCGTGCTCCTCGACCGCATGGAATACGGAAAAGGTGTGGTCGCAGGCGGTGCAACGATATTCGTAGAGAGCCATGGCTCAAATGCTACGGTGCCGACCCACCGACCGTCAAGGAACCGCGGCCCGGGTGTTAACTTACAGCATGCGGATGACCCGGTTCACTCCACTCCTTCTGGTCGGGCTGGGGGCTTGTGGCAAGCCGTCGGGGACCAGTTGCGGGTTCACCGCGATGGCCGGGGCGACCCTCTTGCTGGAGCAATTTGGAGTTCCGGATCAGACCCTGAGCACACCACCGGATGCCGTGCCCGAGCGGGTTGTGGTCCGTCTCGCGGCCGGACCGGCTTACTCCGCCATAGCCGGGCGAACCGGGGAAAAACTGGTGATCGGAATGGAAGGCAACCTCCCCAGCAAGGTACGGCCGGGATTCGGAGTCCTGGTGCTCGATCCCGCTGGCAAGACGCGCGGGGTGATGCTCTATGAGTCGGCACCGATACGCGGGGCGCCGGAATTGGGTTCCGTCGCCATAGATTCGGTGATGGTACCCCTGCTTGGAATCCAGCTCCCGGTCGAACGGTTCGAGGACCCGCGATGCCCGTTCTTCCCCGATTCGGTGCACCCATGACGCCACGGATCGGTGTGACCGGTCTGACCCGGGCGGTAAGCGGCGCCGACCGCAGCGGGGTCAACGCGGCCTACGTCCGCAGCGTGCTCCGGGCCGGAGGAATCCCCCTGATCCTGTCCCCGCTGCTCGGTGTCGGATTGGCCGATCAGGTAGTGGAGACTCTCGATGGCCTGTTGCTCACCGGCGGCGATGATATGGATCCGTCCCACTACGGGGAGGCGCCGCATCCCTCGCTCGATCCGATCGATCCCCAGCGGGACGCCTTCGAGCTGGCGGTCTTCCGCGCCGCGCGGGAGCGCCAGGTTCCTACCTTGGCGATATGCCGCGGCTTTCAGCTGGTGAACGTCGCGTTGGGCGGCACGCTCTGGCAGGATCTGCCGAGCCAGCGCCCCGCGGAGATTGACCACCGGCAGAAGGGCGCTCGGGACGACCGCACTCACCGGGTGGAGGTCGTTCCGCAATCGCTCCTGGCTCGGGCCCTGGGAACCACCGGGGTCGAGGTGAACTCTTTCCATCATCAAGGCATTCGCCAGCTGGCGCCGGGACTCAAGGTCTCCGCGGTGTCACCCGATGGACTAGCCGAGGGATTGGAACCGGAAGCCGGGCCGTCCTGGCTCCTGGCGGTGCAGTGGCACCCGGAGGAGTTCCACGCCGAGGCGGAACCACCCGACCTGGGACTATTTCAGGCTTTGGTGCGAGAGGCGACCAAGGCTTCCGCGGCCGCCCGGCAGGATCAGTGGAGGTAACCGGAGGGAAAGAAGACGCGTTCGCTGATCGCGTTGAGCGCGCCGCGTACGACAGAGAAGCGTTCAGCCGCCGAGCGGAAGACCGTCTCGAGATTGTAGTGATCGGCCAGGGCGTGGTCCGAGGCGAGCTCGAAGCCGCGGCGACCCAGAGTGTCGTAGTAGGTCAGGTCTGGTCCGCCGCTGCGAAGCTGGCGCGCCGCGATGTAGTCCGGAAAAATCCCTGCCAGCCAAAGCGCGTAGTTGCCCAGATGGACCATCACCTTGAAGCGCCGGGCTCCCTGGGAAAGCTCGAGATCCGCCAGGATGTCGATGACGTAGCGATGCCGCTGGTCGTCATTCCAATCGACCTGGTAGGCCCGCTCCCGACGCCCGAACTCGAGCAGCATCGCCGCGAGATAGTCGGCCAGCTCCCGGTCGTCTACCTCCACGGTGCGCAGCGCGTGACGAACCATCACGTAGAAGAAGAGAGCGGGACTGGGAACCAGAATCGTCCGTACGGCGAGCAGGGCTTCGGGCAGATCGGGAGACTCGAGGAGGCTGTCGGGCCCTTCCTGATTCAGTCGCTGTTCCAGCACCGCTCGACGCGTAGCCGAGCCGCGGCTCAACAGCAGCAGAACCAGCTGCAGATCGTTGGCCTTCAACTGACCACGAGTGTTGGCGAGAATCATGACGGACTCTCCCGGTCGTGACCTCTCGGTGGTTACCGCCTTTGCCCGGTCGCTTGCCGGAACCTTGCGGCCGCAATCCGTTGCGGATCTGCTTGTCGCCCAAGTCAAAGCAACCTTCGGGCCAGTGGCAAGCGCGGTGGCACTTTTGCACCCCGAAACCCTGCAACTCGAAACCGTAAGCGGCGATAGGAGCCTGGGAGAGAACCGCCGGCTGATCGAGGCCGCCCTCAGCAGCGCGGAACCGGTCAGTGACTCTAATGGCTCCGGCACCCTGATCGCGGTGCGACTTCACACCAGACGCCCGGGCCTCGGAGTCCTCCTCACCCGTCTGGATCACGCTGGCACTCGGAACCTCGCACTGCTTGAAGCCCTGGCCGCCGCTGCGGGCGTGGCGTTGGACAGCGCGAGAGTTGTGGAGCTGGCAGACGATTCGAAACGGGCCTGGGAGGAAACTCTCGACGCGGTTTCCCTGGCGCTGTGCATCATCGAACCGGGCGGCCGGGTGCAGCGCGCCAATCGCAGCCCTGGCCGAGTTGCTCCGGATTCCGATCTCCAGTCTAGTCGGGACGACCCTGGCAGGACCTGATGCCGCCAGCCTGGCATACCGGAATCCGCCAGGCGTTGAGCGATGCGGGTACGGCGACTTCCGTCACCCTCAGACATCAGGACCGGATCTACGGAGCGACCGTCTTCCCGATCGCCGGAGGGGAGAGCGGCCGAGTGGTACTGCTGCTCAGCGACCAGACCGAACGGCAGCGGCTTCAGGATCAGCTGGTGCAGTCGGAGAAGCTGTCGGCCATCGGTCAGCTCATCGCGGGCATCGCGCACGACCTCAACAATCCGCTCACCTCGGTAGTTGGCTTCGCCGACTATCTCGCCGAGTTCAGCGAGGTGCCGCCCCGCATCCGCGAACCGCTCCTGGTGATTCAGCAGGAAGCGGAACGCGCGGCGCTGATCGTGAAGAATCTGCTGGGTTTCGCCCGGAAGCAGGAGCATCGTCGCCGACCGACATCGATGCGCTCTCTGCTGGAAGCGACCCTCGAACCTCCTCCGCAATCAGCTCATGGCGGTTGGCGTCGAGGCCGAGCTGACTTGCGACCCGGACGTGCCGGAGCTGGATCTCGATCCGGTGCAGATCCAGCAGGTCTTCGTCAACCTGATCAACAACGCCGCCCAGGCGATCGCATCTACCGGGCGCCCCGGCACCATCAGGATTCAGGCTCGCCGCTGGCTCGACGGAGTGTCGGTGACGGTGGCAGACGATGGTCCCGGAATGGATGAATCGCTCGCCGCCCGGGCCTTCGAGCCGTTCTTTACCACGAAGCCGGAAGGCGAAGGCACCGGGCTGGGCCTCTCGATCAGTCAGGGTATCGTCAAGGAACACCAGGGGATGATCAGTCTGTCAACCCGACCTGGGAGAGGGAGCCACCTTTACCGTCGAGCTGCCGGCGCGATCGACTCCGGCACCGCCGCCCGCCCCTGAGCCGCCGCCGGTCGTACATCCGCCCCCTGCGCGTGCTGGTCGTGGATGACGAACCGCACATCCTCCATTACGTGCGTGCCACGCTGGAGGCGTGGGGACACAAGGTCGACGTCGCCGCCGACGGCCAGGCCGCCCTGGCACAGGTAGGAGAATCCACCTACGACCTCATCATCTCGGATCTGCGGATGCCTCGAACGGGCGGCCAGGAATTCTACGAGGAACTGCGGTCGCGCGCTTCCCGAGCGATGGCCGACCGCGTGGCGTTCAGCACTGGAGATACGATTCGGGGCGACACCCTGCAGTTTCTGGAGAAGCAGCACAGGCCGTGGCTTCGCAAACCATTCAGTCTGACCGAACTGCGCGGGTTGCTCCGGGAGTTCTCCCAGCTGCCGCCGGTTGACCAGGCGCCGGACCGCTCGACCACTGACGATGCCGCACGTCATCCACGTTGCCTCCGGCCGGGAATGGCGAGGGGGGCAGCGCCAGGTGTTGCTGCTCTCCCGCGCCCTGAACCGTGAGGCCGACCTGCGCCAAACGGTCATCACCTCGCGGCACAGCGAGCTCGAGCGCCGGCTGCAAAGCGCCGGGGTACCGGTTGAAGGAGTGTCCTGGAGCGCAGGGCTCGACCCGCGGGCGATCCCTCCCCTCGTTCCGCGCTACGCGTCGCGGTTCCCCTGCCATTCTGCATGCCCACGACAGTCACGCGGCTCGCTCTCGCCGCACTGTGTGCACGATGGACCGGTGTCCCTCTCGTCGCAACGCGCCGAGTAGACTTTCCTCTTCGCCGATCCTGGCCCTGGCGGCAGGCCGAACCGCGTGATTGCGATTTCCCATGCCGTGCGCGACGTGCTGCTTGCCGACGGAATCGCGCCCGACCGGATCTGCGTAATCCATTCGGGCATCGACCTGCCATGCCACCCGTGTCAGTTGAGCCGGCCGAGCATTCGCGAGTCGCTCGTCTTGCCGCGGGACTGCCGGCTCGCCGTCAACGTGGCGGCACTGGTCGGCCACAAGGATCATCGGACGCTGATCGAGACCGCACGATTGCTTCGTTCCCGATTACCCGATCTGCACTGGGCAGTCGCGGGTGCAGGTCCGCTTCGGGGAGCCATCGAAACGCAGATCGCCGAGGCAGGGCTCAACGGATACGTCCACCTGTTGGGTGCCATTCCGGATGGGGTCCCGCTCATTTCCGCCGCGGATGTGTTCGTCATGAGCTCCAGCGAGGAAGGGTTGGGGACCTCGGTGCTCGACGCGATGGCCCTCGGGCGTGCCCGTGGTAACCACCGATGCCGGCGGGTTGCCGGAGCTGGTGGGAGACCAGGCTGCGGCCGTGTGCCCAAGGGGCAGGCCGGAGGACCTGGCGGCCGCCGTAGAACGGGTTTTGACCGATCCGATTGAACGAGAGAGGCTTACGACGGCAGGGCTCCGCCGGAGCGAGAGGTTTGGCGATGAAAGGATGGCAACGGAGCATCTCCCGGTGTATCGTTCCTTGGTCTCAGATGCTTGAAGGCAAATGATTTACGTCTGCATACCGAGCTATAACGAGGCCCCAACCGTGGGCCTCGTGCTCTGGAAAATCCGCCGGGTGTTCGAGGAGTTCCCCCGCGAGTACCAGTTACTGGTGGTGGATGACGGATCGACCGACACCACCGCCGAGGTGCTGGAGCCCTACGCCAAGGCACTGCCACTCACCGTGATTCGACACGGCGAGCGGCGGGGCTACGGCCGATCGGTCGAGGAACTGATGCGAACCGCCCTGGAGCGGTCCGATCGCCCCAAGCGGGACGCGGTCGTGCTGCTGCACGCCGATTTCGCCCACAGCCCGGAATGCCTGCCGGAACTGGTGCGGCGGCTGGACAGCGGGGCCGATGTGGTGCGTGACCCGGGCCACTCTCGAGGGGGAGCCTTCGAGGGGCCGGCGCTGGGTCCGACACGCCGCGCGCTTTCTGCTGCCGGGCCTCTCGATCCCCGGCTCGTCCGATGTCGTCTCCGGGTTGCGGGGCGATCCGGCTGGTCAGTCTGCGCAATGCGATTCGGGCCGCCGGAGGCACCCTGCTCACCACCGACGGATGGACGGCCAACGCGGAACTGTTCGCGCGCACGTCTCAGCAGGCTCGCCGAGTGGACGTAGTGCAGACTGTGGAACGACACGATCTGCGGGAGCGGCCCAAGCCGGGTCGATCCCTGGGGATATGCGAAGGAGCTCTGGCGGAACGGCCGGCGGCTCCGCATCCGGAGCGGACCGCGACCCGAATCGTCGGGATCCGGGGAGTCCGCCATCCGAGTCGAACGAACTACAGGAGGCAACTTCATGAAAGTCCGTCGCCCTCGCCCTCTCATTGCTGGGCGCGAGCGTAGCGTTTGCGCCATCGCCGCCACCGGCCAAGCCGGCGGATGCCTACCCCTTCGCCGTCGGCGAGGAGTTCGAGTACTCCGCCAAGCTGGGCGTTCTTCGGCTGGGCACGGCGCGGATGGCGGTAACCGGCATCGATACGGTGCGCGGCGTCGAGTCCTTCGTGTTCGTGTTCGGACTCGATGCGTCCGCTCCTTTCTACAAGACTTCGAGCGTCCTCACCTCGTGGACCGGAACCAGCGACATGATTTCTCGCCGGTTCTACCAGGACCTGGACGAGAACGGCAAGCCGAAGCAACGCAAGTTCGAGATCTATCCCGACTCGACCTGGATCCAGATGACCCACGGCGACACCGGCAGCACGGTTTCCGATCCACTGGACGACGCCGCGTTCTTCTACTTTCTCCGCACCATCCCATTGGAAAAAGGGACAGACCTACAAGTACAACCGGTACTTCCGGAAGGATCTGAATCCGGTGGTCATCAAGGTGGAGAAGCGGGAGAAGATGGAACTGCCTGACGGCACGAGGTCCAGTGCCTGGTGCTCAATCCTGCGGTAGGCAGCGATGGACTGTTCGCTCCCCGGGCCGAGGCCAGGCTCTGGCTCACCGATGACGAGCGGCGGATCCCGGTGCAGATCAAGTCGAAGCTTCCCTTCGGGAGCGTGACCTTGCGTCTGATTTCGATGAAACTTCGCCGACGGTACCACCTGCAGGCAGCTGAGCGGTGCACTACCGGGAGGTGGACCTGACCCGGGTAAGGACGGTTCCGGTCGGGAACCGCCCCACCAAGGTCGACACTTCCGCGCTGGCGTCGGTGCCCGGTGCCGATCGCTCCTTCCACGCCTTTCTCGAGGCACTTCCCGACGTGCTGGCTGCCCGGAACCTCCGGCTGCTGGTCCGCCGCGATCGCGCACGCGAAGAAGAACCGGCGCGGCGTGCTTCTCCTGATCGGCGGTCATGTGGTCAAGGTCGGGCTGGGTCCGCTGGTCGCCGAGTGGCTTCGGCGAGGGATCGTCACCCATGTCGCGCTGAATGGCGCTGCGGCGATCCACGACTTCGAGCTCGCGGCCTTTGGCCAGACCAGCGAGGATGTGGAGTCGGGTCTGGCGGATGGCAGCTTTGGAATGGCGGAGGAGACCGGAGCGGCGATGAATCGCGCGGCGTCGGAGGCGGCGCAGGGTGAACACGGTCTGGGAGAGGGATTGGCGGGTGCGCTCGCCGGCGCAGCGGCACTTCCCGGTGGGAAGCCTCGATCCTGCTCGCCGCCGGCCAGGCCGGGGTCCCGATCACGGTGCACGTCGCGCTCGGCAGCGACGTAATCCATCAGCACCCGTCTGCGGATGGGGCCGCGCTTGGCGCCACCAGTCATCGCGACTTCAGACGTCTGGCCGCCTCACTCTCGAGTCTCGACGACGGCGGCGTGGTGCTCAACCTGGGCAGTGCGGTCATGCTGCCCGAGGTTTTCGTCAAGGCATTGAGCGTGGCCCGCAATCTGGACGAGGGACGTCCCACCGGGTTCGTCGCGGCCGACTTCGACATGCAGCGACACTACCGTCCCCGGGTGAACGTGGTCGAGCGGCCAACCCGACCGGCAGGCATCGGAATGCAGATCACCGGACATCACGAGATCATGTTTCCGCTGCTGACCTGGGCCGTGTTCGATCGGCTGGATGCGAGTTAGCCTCCTCCCCGCCCTGCTTGTCGTCGGCTTGGCCTGCACCAAGTCGGCACCCTCCCACTCCCCAACCCCACTCAGCGGGCAGGCCGCGGATCAGATCACCGACCTGGTCACCGAGGCGCTCAAGGCGGACGCTCGTCTGGAGCGGGCGGATTCCCTCTACGATCCAGCGGCTCTCCTCGTCGCCGATGGCAACCGACGGGGCGGAGTACCTCGATACGCCGGCATCACCGGCGGCGGGAACGTGGAAGTGGGATCGAGCCAGGTCGAGGTGGCTCAAGGCTTCGCGTGGGTCTATGCCGAATATCGCTGGGTGGCCCCTGCATCAAACCTGGCGCGAGACGGCAGGGTGACCGTGATCATGACCCGTTCGAGGCAGGCACCTGGAGAATCGTCCACGCCCACAGTTCCTCGGGAGATTAGGTCGAAGCCTCTGGGCCAAAAACAAGAGCGCCCGGTCGCGAGACCGGGCGCTTTGCCGGAGGAAGACTGCATCACACTGCAGGTTTGCCTGAAATCATTTCCTTCACTCGATCGGCGGTGCTGGGACTGAGCACCCGAAGCGCGACGTAGATCAGGAACCCTATGAAGGCGAACCACAGCAGGGTCATGAACAGGCTCACGATGACGCCGAAAATGCTCAGGATGAACTTGATGGCGATCATCGCGACGACGGCCAGCGCCGCGAAGCCGAACATGTTCCTTATCATGCTATTTTCCTCCGGGATGTTGCGGGCAGCGACTCATACGTACCGCGTTTCAGAAAGTTTCGTCGAGCCCTAAGTGACCACATCGTATGATGTTATCGTGGTGGGCGGCGGCGCGGTAGGGGCCGCATGCGCCCGAGAACTCGGCTTGGCCGGTCGCCAGGTTCTGGTGTGCGAACGCGGCGTCGCCGCCGGCGAAGGATGGCGGGCCGCTGCGGGCATGTTGGCGCCTCAGGTCGATGCCGGCGCCGAGGATCCGCTCTTCGAGCTGGGCCTGGCCGGACGGGAGTACTACCAGGGCCTGGCCGCTTCCCTCAAGTCAGAAACCGGGATCGATATCGGCTGGTGGCAGTCGCGGAATCGCCCGCGTCGCCATCACCGAGGCCGAGACCGTCGTGCTCCGATCCAAGGTAGCCTGGCAGCGACAGCAGGGGCATGTCTGTGACTGGTTCGATGCCGGCTGAAGTAAAAGGAAGATGGCCTTGGCTGGGCCCAACCTATGGCGCGCTTTGGGCCCCGAACGACGCGGCCCTGCATCCTGAACGCCTGGTCGAGGGACTGCTGGCGGATGCCAAGCGACTTGGGGCAACAGTAGTTCAAGAGGAAGTAAAAGAGGTGGAGCGACGGGGCGATCGGGTCGTGGGAGTTCGCGGCAGTGAACGCTATTCGGCGGGCGAGGTGATCATCGCCGCTGGAGCCTGGTCCAAGCAGCTGGGCGGATTGCCCAGGCCGCTTTCGGTGGAGCCGATCCGGGGTCAGATGGCGGCCACGGCATGGCCTGGCGGAGTGCCCAACGCCATCGTGGTCGGCACGGGCGGCTACATCGTCGCGCGAGACGGGGAGGCCATACTCGGCAGCACCACGGAGAACGCGGGGTACGACACCCAGGTCAGCGCCGCCGGACTCGCCAGCATCTTCACTACCGTGAGCGGATTGTGTCCCGCCCTGGCCCAGGCCGAAGTAACCCGCACCTGGTCCGGTCTGAGGCCCGGAACACCTGACGGCCTGCCCATCATCGGGAAAGAACCACGAGCCCAAGGCCTATGGTACGCGACCGGCCACGGACGGAACGGCATTCTCCTCGCGGGGATCACCGCAGTAATGATTGCTCGGCTCATTTCGGGTGAAAACGAGATCGAACACCTCGAGGCGGTGAGGCCGGAGCGGTTCTGGGAGTGGTAGCCGTCAGCCGTCAGCCGTTAGCGAGAAATGCCATAAGCCACAAGCTGTAAGCTGTTGAGCTGTTAGCTGTTAGACTCGGTACTCGGTACTCGGTACTCCGGTACCACTCAGTCCTCAGTCCTCCGTCCTTTCCGCTCGTCACTCCTTCGTCACTCATCAGTCCACCCGACATAGATCCGGCCCCCGATGACCGGCGTAGATGGGGCGCAGGCGATGGAGATGGTCTCCTTCGCCCAACGTCCCTGCGCTTCGTCCTCTCATTTCTCCAGGAGTCCGGTCATGTATCCTTGGCGCGCCCTCTCACGTACCCAGCGGCTCGCCGCAATCCTCGTCCTCACCGGCGCACTCGCCGGCGGCGTGAGACTGCTGGCGGGCTCGGACCACCAGGACACCCCTCTGGTGGAGCTCAACCCCCGAATGGATCTCACCGACGTGTATGCCTTCCCCGGCTCGGCCGCCGGGCGAATCGTGCTGGTCATGAACACCAGCGGATTCTCTGAGCCCGGGCCAGACCGGGTCGGCCGCCTTCGATCCCAACATTCTCTACCAATTCAAGGTGGACAACGATGGGGACTACGTCGAAGACAAGGTCATTCAGGTCACCTTCGACGGCAAAACCACCGGTCAGACGGTGCACGTGCGCGGCCCATTCACGCCGACCGTGACGGGCGCGATGATGAACGTGATCAACTTCTCCGCCTCGGACCTGAGCGGTGCTTTCAATACCAACCTGGGTTCGGCCAGCGGCATTCAGGCCTTCGCCGGCCCGCGGGACGATTCCTTCTTCCTCGATCTCGAGGCGGCCTTCTGCATCCTGCCGGACCGGCGTCCTTCGACCGGCGCCCTGTCTCAACCCTGCGCGCTTCCCGGCGGCGCCGCGTTCCGGAACCCCGGGGTGAACTACATCGATGGCTTCAACGTGCTTTCGATCGTGGTCGAGCTGCCCAGCTCGATGCTCGAGAATGGCGCTCCCGGCAAGCTCAACATCTGGGGCACCATCAGCCGCTGATGACCTCCCACACCATGACTGACCCGACTCCGAGGATAGCTCTCATGAAGACCTCCATCGATTCGCCGGCCTGCGCCGCGGCGATTCTGCCGAGCCTGGCGCTCGGGCTTGCGCTGCTGGCCGGCGCCTGCAGCGACGAGAACAACAGCGGCGGCGCCGCCGGCCCCGATCCCAACCAGACCTTCAACCAGGTGCAGCGGCTGGGCAATCCGCTGATCAGCGAAGTGCTGCTCGACAAGCGGGATCACTCGCTGCATGGCTCGATCGGCCCGGACCAGGATGCGGCTCTGGTCGCCCCCAAGGTGGTGAATTTCGTGACCACTGTCGCGGGACGCGATCCGGCATACGTCACCGCGCTGGGCGGCGTGCTGCTGCCGGATGTGCTGGTAGTGCAGACCGACAAGCCGACCAATACCGCCAGCTGGCTCAACATCGTGGATCTGCCGCCGCTGGTGAACGGCTGGGGCGGACGCAAGCTGGATGACGACGTCGTGGATCTCGCGCTGCTCGCGATCTTCGGCGATCCGTTCGGCGCCGATCCGACCCACACGACACCGGCGCTGACCACCGATAACGTGGCCAGCGACTCGCCGTTCTCGGCGAACTTCCCCTACCTCGCGCCGCCGAACTAGGCGAACAGGCGGTAAGGCGGACAGGCGGGATGAAGCTGCACCCACCTGTCCGCTCTGCGTTCGAAGACCATGAACGCTTACAAGAGGAGTACCAGCTGATGTCGATTCGGCTGCAGTTGGGAATTCTCACGGTGTTGGCGTCGGCTGGGATTGCTAGGCTGGTCGATGCGGCATACTGCGATCGGTCCGCCATCCCGCCTTACCGCCGTCCCGCCTTCCCGCCGAGATCCGTGAGCAGGACATCGCCTTCTATCAGGCCCGGGTGGCCCGGGATCCCTACGGCGCCCGCGACCTGGCCATGCTGGGCAGTCTCTATCTCGCGCGGGCGCGGGAGACCGGGAGTTACCAGGACCTGCTTCGTGCGGAAGACGCGGCCCGCACCTCATATCGCCATCGCTCAAGGAGTAATGGCGAGGCCGCGGCCCTCCTGGCTTCGGCGCTGCTGGCCGAACACCGGTTCACCGAGGCGTACACGACCGCGAAGGCACTCGTTGCGGCCGACTCCACCGAGCCCAGCACCCGCGCGATGCTGGGCGAGATCGCGCTCGAACTGGGGCATTACGAGGAAGCGGGCCGGCTCTTCTCCACGATCGCGACTCAGCGCTATGCACCGGCGCTGGCGCCCCGCTACGCGCGCTGGCTCGAGTTGCAAGGCAGGCCGGCGGAGGCCATCGACCTGCTGCGCTCGGTGCGACGCGACCTGGACAACGGCTTCCGCGTTCCGGCCGAGCAGCTGGCCTGGTTCGATCTGCGAATTGGGGATCTGGAACTTCGGCGGGGAAGGCTCGACGAGGCCGGGAAGGCATTCGCCTCAGGACTTGCTCGAAGCACCCGACGACTACCGCCTGCTCGGCGCCGAGGCACGTCTCCACGCGGCAGAGAGGGATTGGTCGGGGGCGATTCGTGTCGGCGAACGGGCCATCGCGAACGTGCTCGACCCGGCGACGCTGGGACTGCTCAGCGACTGCTATGCGGCCCAGGGCGACACGGCGAAGGCCGCGGAATATGCCAAGGCGATGGAGGTATCGGTGAGCCAGCAGCCCGGCGCCTTCCACCGGGCCTGGTCCCTCTTCCTGCTGGATCACGGCGGGATGTTCCGCTGGTCCTGCGCAAGGCGAGCGAGGAGCTGCGTTCCCGCAAGGATGTCTACGGCTACGACCTCGTCGCCTGGGCCTTACACCAGCGGGCCGCGATCGTGAAGCGGCCCCGCTGGTCGAGCAGGCGCTCTCGCAAGGCACCCGCGACGCGATGCTCTACTGGCACGCCGGCGTGATCGCTGCCGGCACTCGGAGACTCGGTGCTGTCGCGGGAGCGGTTGGAAATGGCGAAGGAGATCAATCCTTACTACGGGGCCTTAGGCCTAAGCCGTAGGCTCACGCGTGGCTTATGGCTGCTACGGCTGACGGCTACAGCTAAGACCCACCATGTCCGAACTGATCTACCTACATCCAGCTCGGCTTCGGCCACATCGTGAACCGAGAGGCACTGGACCACATCCTCTTTCTCCTCGCCCTCGCCGCGATCTACCGACGGCAGGACTGGCGGGAGGCGCTCTGGGTCATCACGGCGTTCACGGTCGGGCCACTCGGTCACCCTGGTGCTCGCCGCGACCGGGGCGCTGGTGCTGCCGATCCGCTGGATCGAGTTCCTGATTCCGGTCACGATCGTCATGACCGCCGGCGAGCAACGTCTTCACCCATGCCCGGGCGAGACGCTGGCCCGGCCGACCCGCTGGCGGGCGGTCTTCGCGGCGCTGTTCGGCCTGGTGCACGGCGCCGGTTTCGCGGAGTACCTGCAGAGCCTGTTCATGGACCACATCGTGGTGCCGCTGTTCGGGTTCAACATCGGCATCGAGCTGGGTCAGATCGTCGTTCTGGTGGCAGCGGGCGTGGCGCTGACCGCCGCCGATGTCGCCCTGCGCCGCGGCCTGGCCGCGGCGCGGCTGGTCTCCACTCCGGATTCGCATCACCGCGCGTCAGCTGCATGGTGCTGCTCCTCGGCTCGCGCATGGCCGCGGAGCGGGTCCCATGGTAGGCCTGCGCTTCCTGCTGGCGCCTTTGCTGCTGGCCGGGCTGCATCCGCTGCACACCACCTTCACCGAGCTGGTCGAGCAGCCGGGCGGCAGGCGAGTCACGATCGTGGTTCGTGCTTTCAGCGATGACCTCACACACCGCCGTGCACGCGGGCGCCGCGATCTCGTCGGCATGCGGAAGACAGCCTCATGCTCCGGCTATGTCAGGACTCACCTCAGCCTCAGGACGGCAGCCGGGCGTCTCCTGTCGCCTGGACTGGGTCGGCCGGCGGGCGACCGGTGACCTCACCTGGATCACGCTGGAAGCCGATGTCCCCGGCGGGCTGACAGGCGCCCGTCTACGCAATGCGATTCACAGCGAGTTGTTCTCCGATCAGGTCAACATCGTGCAGGCTCGCTTTGCCGGCCGCTCGGCGAGCCTCCTGTTCACCGGCGGCGACGGTGAGAAGACCGTCCGGTGATCTGATCCGCGACCACGTGCGTAAGACGATATGACTGGCAGAGGAGAGGCACCGCATGCTGCCGTCTTGTGGCGGCTCCGCAGTGGGGTATAGACTGATGGACACCGTTCCGGTGTTGCACGTCACCTCAGTTGTGCGGAGCTCGCGCGCCCGAGCGCAGATGGCCGATCTCACCACCTCCACCGGAGTGCGGGACGCCGACCTGGTTGCTCAGATGGCAGCAGGCGACGAACGCGCGGCGGCTTCCCTCTACGACAAGTACGGGCCCACGCTGTACGCGGTGGCGTACCGGATGCTCGGACAGCGGGCCGATGCGGAAGAGGTCGTGCTCGAGGCCTTCGCGCAGGCCTGGCGCGGCGCCGCCCGATTCGAAGGCGAGCGCGGATCGGTGGCCGCCTGGCTCACGATGATGACCCGGAGCCGGGCCCTCGATCTGGTCCGTTCGCGCCAGCGGCGAACCCGGATCACCGAGACGGCGGCGCGGGAGAACCCGACGTCGTCCCCGGCGATGGGCGGGTGGCAGGAGAAGCCCGGGCGACGCGGTGGAATCGGATGAGCGCCGCAAGCGAGTCGCGATCGCGCTGGCGGAGCTTGTCGCCTCCGCAGCGGCAGGCGATCGAGCTGGCCTATTTCGAAGGACTGTCGCAGTCGGAAATCGCCGAGCGACTGTCGGAGCCGCTGGGTACGGTCAAGACGCGGATGCGGTTGGGGATGCAGAAATTGCGGGACGCATTGCGCCCCTATTTCCACGAGGCGGGCCTGTGAGCAGCGAGAACGGTCAGGACATGGATGGTCAGGACATGAAGGATCTCGCGGCGGCCTACGCTCTGGGTGCCCTCGATCCGGCGGAAGCCCGCTCCTTCGAGGCCTTCCTCGCCACGTCGCGCGGAGGCGCGGCGCGAGGTGGCGGAGTTCCGCGAGGTCGCCGCACTCCTCGCCACGACGACGGCGAAGGCATCGGGCCGGGTCCCTCCAGCGACCTTCGCAATCGAGTGCTCGCTCGAGTCGTCCAGGAGAAGGTGGTTCCCCTCAAGCCGCGCCACCGGTGGACCCAGCTGGATCCCGTGGGCAGCGGCCGCCGCCGCTCTGCTTGCGGTCGGGCTGGGGCTCCAGACGATCGCGCTTCGCCGGCAGGTGGCCGAGCGGGACAGCGCGCGATCGCCGAGCTGCAGCGCGACTTCGGCGCCACCCAGGCCCAGCTCGCGGCCCGCGAGGCGACCCTGAACGCGATCCTGGAGCCGGATGTCCGGCTCACGACGTTGACGTCGACCTCGACTCCGGCGCCGGTGATTCAGCTCTTCATGAATCCGAAGAAGAGGGTCGCACTGATTCACGCCTTCAACCTGCAGCCGACCGAAAGTGGCCGCGTGTACCAGCTCTGGTTCATCCCCAAGGGCGGCAAGCCGATTCCCTCGGTGACCTTCAACGCCGAGCCGACGTGGCCACGCGATGGTGCAAGAGGTCGCGATTCCGGAAGCACCCGACCTCGCCGTCGCCGCGGTGACCAACGAACCGGCCGGCGGGTCGGCTCAGCCGACGACGCAGCCGATCCTGGTGGGGACGATTGGGAGCTGAACAACGGTGAACGCGTGAGAAGTGAGCCGGTATCCGAGCGAGGTGAGAAGGCCTTGGCATGAACTCGCCGTTCGCTTTTCGCTTCGTGCTCACGTCTCATCCTGCTCACGCTGTTCACCGCACCGCTAACCGCCCAGACCTTACCTGACCTCGTCGACGGAACGGACCGCGTTCGCCCGCTGGCTCGCCACCGCCCCCGATTCTCCCCTGGCCGCGCTGGCCCAGCAGGCCATCGGAGCCGGGCTCACGCTCGGACCGGAGGACGCCGACATCCCGCTCAAGGACTCGGGTCCCATGACCGTGCGCGAGGAAGGGCGCGGCGTGATGCTATTGCGCCAGGGATCCAGCGCACCGCTGCCTCGCGGTCGCCTCACCTCGATTGGGCCCTACCGCCTCCGGCCGACGGGACCTCCGGGTCGTTCGATTCTCACGGTGTTTGGCCCGGAGCATCGCTACGCTCGTAGCCGAGCTATTTCCCGCAACGATCCCCGGTTGGTCATAACGGGTAACCTCACCCGGGCGACCAGCCGGGTTACTCATCGGATTCTCACGCTGGACGGGGTGGAGACCGAGGCGGTCGAGGCAGGCGTTTTCACCGTCGCCCTGGAATCGAGCCCCGCCAGGCTCAAGGTCTACCGGATCGCGGACGAGGACACCGGTGAGTCGGAGCTGTTGATCTATTTCCAGGATCTGACCAACGGGAAGGGGAGCTATCCGGCCGGACGGTTCGTCACCCTGATCCCGCGCGACGAGAACACCTACCTGCTCGACTTCAACCGGTCGCGCAATCCGTTCTGCGCCTACAGCACCGCGTACGCCTGCCCCGCGCCGTGGCCGGGGAATCGGGTGTCGGTCGAGGTCAAGGCGGGGGAGAAGTATTGAAGATTTAAGATTGATAGATTGACGATGAATGCCGCGAGCCCGAAGATAGATCCGATGCATTACCTCAATCTGAGCAATCTTAAATCTTCAATCTGAAATGCTTCTCTCTCTTCTCCTGACCCTCACTGTCGCCTCCCCCCACTGGCCCATGGCGGGCCGTGCTCGACCTCGCCGGCGGTCCCTCTGCGCTTCGCGCTCACCGTTCGAACAGTCAGGGAAACACGTGGCACGGGAAGCTCTGCAACGGAACGCAGTGCCAGGCGCTCAGCGCAGTGCGAGTAACCGGCGACAGCGTCGTGTTCGAGATCGCGGCCTACGCCGCCACGATCGGCGCGGTGGTCCGAGGAGATTCCCTGGTCGGCGAATACCACAACGTGGGACGGCGCGGACCCCGCACCATTCCCTTTCGCGCGGCGCGCGGGCGTTGGCCGGTTGAGCCGGCTCCCGTCGGGCTGATCGGCCGCTGGGACGCGCAGTTCCTCACCGATTGGGACGCGAGCCCGCGAGTCCTCGAGCTGCGCAACGGTGCAGGCGGGTCTCGAGGGAACCATCATCTCGAACACGGGGGACTACGGTCTCTTCTGGGGGCATGCGCAGGCGGACAGTTTCTCGATTTCCCACTTCGACGGGTCCTACGTCTACATGCTGACCGGCCGTCTCGAGGGCGATACCCTGCGCGGCATTTTCCACGCGGGCCTTCGAACCCAGACCCGGTTCGTCGCCGTTCGGAGCACGGGCGCTCCTCACCTCAAGTCCCCCACCGAGATCACGACCGCCGATACCGCGCCGTTCCGCTTCAGCTTCCCCGACCTCGAGGGCAGACGGGTCACGGAAGCCGACCCACGACTCAAGGGCAAGGTCGTCGTGATTGACGTGTTCGGGACCTGGTGCCCGACCTGCCACGACGCGGCGCCCGCACTGGTTCAGCTGTAGCAGGACTACCACGCAACGCGGCCTCGAGATGGTCGGACTGGCCTACGAGGTGAGCGGTGACAGCGCGACCGACAATCCGCTCATCCGCGACTGTACCGGGACACGTACCACATTCCCTTCCTGCTGCTTCGGGCAGGAACCAACGACACCGAGGCGGCCGCCGCCACCCTGCCCCAGCTCACCAACTTCACCGCGTTTCCCACGACGATATTCCTCGATCGCAACGGTCGAGTGCGGCGGATTCACGCCGGGTTCTACGGCCCTGCCCTGCCGAACCAGCACGCCAAACTGGTCGACGGACATGCGGGCGGAGGTGGAGGGGTTACTTCGGGAGAGGTGAGGGAAAAGCGTGGAGAGCGTGAGAAGTGAGACGTGGGGACGTGAACGAGGAGATGGCCTTTCAAAGCACGGCTTCACGTCATCACGTCTCACGTCCCCACCCCATCACTGTCGATATGACGACTCGCAGGGGATCTTCGCGTCGGGGTCGACCTTGAGACCGATCCATTCTCCACCCAGCGCGTGGCCCGGGACACCGCAGAGGAGCCAGTACCATCCGGCCTGGTCCGCCGCGAACGTCGTCTCGTCCGTCTTTCCCGCGCCGAGCCCAGGGAGAACGCTGCGGCTCATCGCATTGTCGAAGACCGGGCGACCCCCTTCGGCCGGCAGCTTCTCCCGCTCCGCCATCACGACCAGGCTGTGCGCCGCGGCGCTGTCGGCGTTGGTCCAGCGCCAGCGGACCGTCCAGCCCAACGGAACCACGACCTGCACTCCACCCTGGCGGTACCCCGCTATGGTGGTCGGCGCGCCGGCAGCGGCCTCCACTTTCAGCTCCAGGGTGACCGCTCGACCCGACGAATCCACCGTCATCCATTGGGGGAGCGAGCCCGCTTGTTGGGCGGAAAGTGCGGCCGTTGCCGTCATCAGCTTCATGGCGGCAAGCAGTAGGCGGCGAAGGAATCCGGTGCGGGTGCGGAGAGAAGGCTTCTGGTCGGTTGGCATTTTTCTCTGGCTCGCGGTAATGTATGCCGGTTCCTCCCAGATGCACCCGTCCCAGCTCAGGAGTCGCTGATGTCCGGCCTGCTCGACAAGGAACGTATTGTCGCGAAGCCAGGGTTCAATCGGTGGCTGGTCCCACCGGCGGCGCTCGCCATCCATCTCTCGATCGGACATGGCCTACGGATTCAGCGTCTTCTGGCTGCCGCTCAGCCGTGCCATCGGCATTTCCAACCCGCGTCCTGCCCGCCGACCTGACTTCTTGCAGAGCCTCTCGAAACCATTGCGACTGGAAGATCAGCACTCTGGGCTGGATGTTCACCCTGTTCTTCGTGTTTCTCGGCTCCTCGGCCGCGGTGTTCGGGACGCTGGCTGGAGCGGGTAGGACCGCGCAAGGCGGGCGTCGTCGCCGCGTTCTGCTGGGGTGGCGGGTTCCTGATCTCCGCACTCGGCGTCCACCTGCACCAGATCTGGCTGCTTTGGCTGGGCGTCGGGGTGATCGGCGGCTGCGGACTCGGGCTGGGTTACATCTCTCCGGTGTCCACCCTGATCAAGTGGTTCCCGGACCGGCGCGGCATGGCCACCGGCATGGCGATCATGGGCTTCGGAGGCGGGGCCATGATCGGGGCCCCGCTGGCCGATATCCTGATGAAGCACTACGCCACCCCGACCTCGGTCGGGGTCTGGGAGACCTTCGTCACCATGGGCGCCATTTACTTCGTGGCGATGCTGTGCGGCGCCTTCGGTTACCGGGTCCCGCCCACGGACTGGAAACCTGCCGGCTGGACGCCCCAGCGCGTGAACCAGAGCAGCGATGATCACCCAGGCGCCACGTACACGTGCGACGCCGCCTGGAAGACGCCGCAGTTCTGGTTGCTCTGGGGGGTGCTGTGCCTCAACGTGAGCGCCGGCATCGGCGTCATTGGCATGGCGTCGCCCATGATCCAGGAGGTCTTCGGCGGCCGCTTATCGGTGTACCGGGCACGCTGGCCAGTCTCACCGACCAGCAGAAGGCCCAGGTGGCAAGCATCGGCGCGGCGTTCGCGGGACTCCTCAGCCTGTTCAACATCGCGGGACGCATCGGCTGGGCGTCGCTCTCCGACTTCGATCGGCGGAAGCGGACCTACTTGATCTTCTTCGCCCTGGGCGCCGTGCTCTATGCCTGCGTACCCCATGCCGGCCGGACTGGGAAGCGTGGCGCTCTTCGTGGCGATCTTCTGCCTGATCCTGACGATGTACGGCGGCGGATTCGCCACCATTCCGGCATACTTGGCCGACATCTTCGGCACCCAGTTCGTGGGCGCCATTCACGGACGCCTGCTGACCGCCTGGTCGACCGCCGGCGTCGCTGGGACCGGTTCTGGTCAACTACATCCGGGAATACCAGATCGACCCGGGGTATCCCGAGCGGCGCAGGCCTACAACACCACGATGTACGTCCTGGCCGGGCTGCTGGTGATCGGATTCCTCTGCAATCTCGCGGTCCGGCCGGTGGCCGATCGCTACTTCATGACGGACGAGGAGCTGGACGGCCGCGCGCGGTCCGGCCCGAGCGAAGGTCCTGATCGTCCGGAGGAATGCCTATGCACTCGATGAGTCAGCAGCCGGCGCCGGCCCAGTCCGGGGAGTTGGGTTGCTGGTGATCCTGGCCTGGGTCGCGGTGGGATTGCCGCTGGCCTGGGGGGTGTTCATGACCTTCAAGAAGGCGGCGCTCCTGTTCCACTAAGGGGACTCTTGACGGCTATCGGCTGAACCCATATTTCCAAGGCGCTACCTCGCCTACGGCCGTAGGCCGGCGGCGCCTCCCCGTGTACCTGCAGCTTGCGCACCAATGACGCCTTCCGCCCGCGTCTGGCTGTGCCTGCGGCGGCACGATGGTCCGTTTCTCCGTTCCTTATACTGAGGAGATCTTCTCCTATGCGCAGTGCTTCTCGTTGGGGTCTGGCCATGCTCGTTTGCGGAGCGGCTGCCAGTAACCTCTCCGCCCAGACCGAGTGGACCACGTACGGCGGGAATGACTGGAACCAGCGCTACTCCACGCTGAACGACGATCAACACCACAAACGTGAAGTCGCTGGTGCCACGCGGCATGGTCTTCCAGACCGGGATCAGCAAGCTCGGCTCGTTCGAGAACACGCCGATCGTCGTCGGGAACATGATGTACGTCACCACGCCGTACAACACGGCGATCGCGTACGACCTCGACACCGGGAAGCAGGTCTGGCGTTACGAGCACAAGCTCGGCACCACGATCTACTGCTGCGGCCCGAACAACCGCGGCGTCGGCCGTGCACGGCCCGCACGTCTACATGGGAACCCTCGACGCCCACCTCGTCGCCTTCGACGCGGATGACCGGCGAAGTGGTCTGGGACATCGAAGTCGCCGACCCGACCTTCGGCTACAGCATCACCCACGCGCCGCTGGTCATCGGCGACAACGTGATCGTCGGCGTCTCGGGCGGTGAGTACGGCATCCGGGGCCACGTCACCGCGTACGATGCCGTGACCGGCAAGCAGGTCTGGCGCTGGTACTCGATTCCCGCGCCCAAGGGCGATCCCGACCTTCGACGACAAGGCGCCCAACGGCTGGTACGGCACCTGGGTCGAAGCCACGCCCGAAGGCGCACAACCTGAACCGCGACACTGGCGCCAAGGAGAAGGCCGACAGCGCCAAGTACGCCGATGCCTGGACCCGGGGCGGCGGCGGCGTCTGGATGACGCCGGCCTACGACCCGGAGCCCGGCACTCATCTACGTCGCGGTCGGCAATCCGTCGCCCGACCTCGACGGCAGCGTCCGCCCGGGCGACAACCTCTACACCGACTGCGTCGTCGCGATCGACGCCGACCACCGGCAAGACCAAGTGGTACTACCAGACGGTGCCGCACGACGTGTGGGACCTCGACGCGGTGTCGCCGCCGGTCGTGACCACGCTGGGCGGCAAGAAGGTCGTGGTCCACGCCGGCAAGACCGGCTGGGTCTACGTGCTCGACGCCGCGACCGGCAAGCTGGTCCGCAAGACCGAGAACTTCATGCCGCAGGAGAACATGTTCGCCCTGCCGACCGGCCGAGGGCACCCGGATGCTCCCCGGCGCCAACGGCGGTGCGGAGTGGTCGCCGATCGCGATCGATCCCGAAGCTCGACTACGCCTTCGTCGCGGCGCTGCACCAGCCGATGAACTACATCACGCACAACGCGCCGTGGGAGAAGGGCCGTCTCTGGCTCGGCTCGGCCTTCGTGGCGATCCCGGGCGAGGAGCAGTACGGCCTGTTCTCGGCGCGTCAACCTCGGCACCGGCAAGATCGCCTGGCAGGTGAAGGTGCCGCAGCCGATGATGGGCGGCGCCCTCGCGACGGCCGGCGGCCTCATCTTCACCGGCGAAGGCAACGGCAACTTCAACGCCTACGACTCCAAGACCGGCAAGCTGCTCTGGCAGTTCAACGCCGGCGCCGGCTGCAACTCGGCCCCGATGACCTTCAAGTACAAGGGCGAGCAGTTCATCGCGGTGGCCTGCGGCGGCAACTTCCAGCTGAGCTTCCCGCTGGGCAACAGCGTGTACATCTTCGGGCTGCCGAAGGCGTACGTCCCCGCGCCGGGAGGTGAGTAATGGGCTGACCGGCGAGGGCTCCTCGTAGGCCTCTGCCGGTTCTATCTTGCGAAGCGGGCCAGCCATGCCGGCTGGCCCGCTTCACTTTGATGGCTACTCTTTTCCGGGAGTCGGCATGACCTGGCGAGGACCCGGGCGCATTCTGCTCGTTCTGGCTGGCCTGGTGACTGCCCGCGGCGCCGCTGCGCAGTCTACCACAGCGCAACATGCCGGACATTTTCCTATCGATTCAACCTGGCTGAGCTACGATTCGGCTTCCAAGACGGTCAAGTTCAAGTTGATCGCGGGACTCACGGGAGGCGCCAAGAGTCCGTTCAACTTCAACGGATTCACCGACGGCGAGCTCACTCTCACCGTCCCGCTTGGTTCCACCGTGGTGATGTCATTCGTGAATGACGACGGCACTCCGCACAGCGCGGTTCTGATCCCCGGTGACGAACCGATCCCTAACATGGCGGGCGAGCCGGCCATCCCAAGGGCGTATACCCGAGACGCCACCCAGGGGCTGGCCCAGGGCCAGACCGACATCATTGCGCTTCACGGCGGAACCCGCCGCGGAGTACCGGATCCTTTGCGGAGTGCCGGGGCACGGGCAGTCGGGAATGTGGATCCGTTTCGCCGTGAGTCCCGACGCTTCGAGCCCTCCTCTGAAGGCTTCGGCGGCGAACTGAGGGCGTGGACGCGCGTTCCCGGCTGTGGTTTGGCCCAACAGGACGGAGATATCCGACTAAGATGCTATGGGAATTCATGGCCCCGGGTTGCGGTGCTGGCCGGTCTTTGTATCTTTTCACCGATTCGTGAGATACGGGACCCCAACTGGTTTTCAATCAGCGGCCAGGATTGGGCGAAGCTCAGTCCGGACGCACGCAACACCTTCCTTTCGGGTTTTCTCGCGGGCAGCGCGTGAGTCAGGCGCTGGCCTCTGGAGTTCGGGATTCGGCCGGGTTGTGGCGGGTAATGGACAGCCTCCGGGCGAACGGGCTGGTATTTCGCTATGCCGCCAATGTTTACGGGGCCCGCCTCGACGATTATTTCTGGTGGGAGAACCATCGTCCAAACGCGCTCTGGTACGCTTTCTGGGAGGTGAACAACGATCTCAAACGGCAGATGCAACAGGAGGAGTGAGATCCATAGCTGACTTTGTTTGAGACGTGCGTTGGTGCAGGCACTTGTGATGAAGCGGGTAGTTCCAATTCCTCTTCTAGTCAGGAGAAGGCACCGATGAAGCGTTCCGCACTGTTGTTGGGCGGTCTGCTGCTAGCCGCGGCGAGTACCGCCAACGCGCAGCTGACCATGCAGATGAGTAACGGCTGGAGTTCTCGTTCGCGGGGAACGTGAACATCTTCGCGCAGTATCAGACGTCAGGACGATGGCGACACGACCGGCTTCCCCGGGCGCCCTGGTCGGCGCGGTCGAAGCCAAGGGCTTCTACTACGGCACCGGCCTCCTGCCGGCCTTCGCGACGTTCGATGCCAAGGGCAAGGAAGGCAATACCGACCTCGGCGTCCACTTCGGCTTCGCGCCCGCAAGTGCAGTGCGGTGGCGGGCAACCACGACTGCTTCGGTCCCAGTTCGCGGGCGCCCAGATCGATATGCGTCAGGTGTACCTGACGGTCGGCGGCGGCTGGGGCAGATCCTCGCCGGTACGGAGCTGGGCGTCTTCCAGCGGCAGAACATCCTGAACGACCAGACCCTGTTCGGCGTCGGCGGCGGTGGCATCGCGCCCCGCGGCACGACGCTGGGCCGCATCGGCTTCGGCTACATCTATCCGAACTTCGTGCGCGCAGATCACCTACTCGACGCAGGGCTCGGCAAGCCGCTCTCGCTGTCGCGTCGGCTTGATCGAGCCCAGCAACTTACGGCCAGTACACCCAGACTCGACCACGCCGCGACTCGAGGCCGAGGTCAGCTGGAAGAAGGACAAGCTTCCACCTGTTCGCCAGCGGCACGGTCCAGAACGGCAAGGACCGGTCGCGAACGACAACAGCGCGACAGCAGCCGGTATCGGCCGGCGGCCTGACCTGCGAAGGAGCCCTTCAGTTCTCGCTCCACGCCTCCGGGTACGGCGGCAAGGGCATCGGCACCACGCTGATGTTCGGCGGCGGGGCCAGCAGCGGCGACGCCGATGCGGATGGCCGAGGACGAGCTGCGCGACTCCTACGGCGGCTTCGGCCAGCTCACCTGGACGCCGGGGGCCAAGAAGGTCACCCTCGCCGGCCAGCTACGGCTCCAGCTTCCTCAAGGCCAGCCGACGGCGAGAGCACGACGTTCAAGACCGAGAACACCCTGATCTCGGGCGGGCTTTACTACCAGGCCACCAAGTCGCTCAAGCTGGTCTTCGAAGGCAACTACATGTGGACCAAGGATCACGAGGAGAACTCGGTCGCCGGCGCCGGCGCCTACGAGAAGAACACGGCGTTCACCGGCGCCTTCGGCATGATGCTGTTCTTCTAGTCTCAGCCGAAGATCCAGATCTAGAGACGGCCTCCCTGCACGGGAGGCCGTTTCACGTTCCGGCCCCTGTCTCCCCGAAGCGGCCCCATGTACATTGCGGCTTCCGCACAGCCAATCGAGGAATTCCGGCAATGAGATCCCGACCGTTCGTCGTGTGCTCCCTGGTGTTGACGGCGTGTGGCAGCAGCTTGTACGCCAACCTCAAGGGCGCTGCTCCCTCCGACCCGGACAAGATGTACAATTGCCTCCGGACCGAGCTCGCGGCGAAAGGCTTTCAGCAGAAGCAGGCCGATGTGAAGGATCGCTGGATTGTGACCCAGCAGGTGGATAGTGGCGGCAGGGTCTCCAGCGGACTCTACCGCCGTACCCTGAATCGGATCGAGGCCACGCGTTCACCCCGACCAGGCCACCAGCTCCAAGGTGGAAATGAAGATCCAGACGTACAACGAGTTCATGACAGCCCGGGGATTCAACCAGGAAGAGCAGACGGCCTCCCCGGAAGCGCAGGCCACCGCCCAGGCAGTTCTCGATCAAATGTCAGTCAGTTCCCACCGACGCGGTCCCTCCCGCCTCGTAATCTCCGTTGTGGCGATGAGCGCCGCGGCGTGCGGCGCCTCCCTATACCGCAGCATGAGCGGGCCTACCACTCTCTCGGCGGACGCAGCGTTTCATTGCCTCCAAGATCGGCTGAAAGAGCGGGGCTACCGACAAACCGCGAGGGATGACGGGACCACCGGTTCTCCGTGCAGAAAGACAACCGGGCTCTCGCCGTTTCGGCTACCAATCTCCGCCGAAGCTACGACTTGCTACTGGTGACCGCCTGGAGTGATACCGCTCAAGGCTACGTGACGATCGAAGCCCATAGCTTCAACGACTTCGATACCAAGCGAGGACTGACTCCGTATGAACGGGAGGCCTCAGCCCAAGCCCAGGCAGACGCCACGAATCTCCTCCAAGAGTGCAGTGGGTTGGCTTCGCTGGGGGAGTCGATGGGTGGCTACGGGGTATCTCGCTATCAGGCCGAGAGCTGGGTAGGGTACCCAGTTTCAACCGAACGGTTGAAAAGTCGCATTTATCCCATGGCCTTACCTCCCGGTGTTCACTAGCTTGCATCCCGCTCGTAAGTAGTCCGGTCCCTGTCAAGATCTTCGGGGATGCCGCATGGCTCTGCCGCTTGTCCAGCTCACCCGCACCGAACCGCCAGTCGACTGCGCAGTCCGGCTTGCCGCCGCGCAAGCCCTCCTGGCTCAAGGTGAAGGCGCCGGGCGGACCGACCTATCTGCGAATCCAGCAGTTGATGCGAGACCTCGGGCTCCACACGGTCTGCGAGGAGGCCCGCTGTCCCAACATCGGCGAGTGCTGGGAGCACAAGGCCGCCACGTTCATGATCCTGGGCGATGTCTGCACCAGGAACTGCGCCTACTGCGCGGTCGCCCACGGAACGCCAGCGCCCTACGATCCGCTCGAGCCCACGCGACTCGCCGAGGCCGTGGCGGAGATGGGCCTTCGTCACGTCGTCATCACCTCGGTGGATCGGGACGATCTGCCCAACGGCGGCGCCGAAGCGTTCGCCGCATGCATCGAGGAAATCCACCAGCGGCTGCCGGAAACGACGGTCGAGGTGCTGACTCCGGATTTCAAGGGTTCGGAGACCGCGCTGGCCATCGTGCTCGAGGCCAGGCCGGACATCTTCAATCACAACCTGGAAACCTGCGAGCGGCTTTACCGCCTGGCCCGACCGGGCGGACGCTACGACCGCGCGCTCAACCTGCTTGGCGCCGCCCGTCGCCTGTCGCCTCGGAGGCCTGACCAAGTCGGGCGTGATCCTCGGCATGGGTGAGGAGTGGGACGAGATCGTCACCTGCATGCGGGACCTGCGTCGCAGAGACGTGAACATTCTCACCCTGGGCCAGTATCTCCGGCCTTCCGCCGCTCACCTTCCGATCGCGCGTTACTACACGCCGGCCGAATTCGACGAGCTGCGACGACATCGGAATGGAGCTGGGATTCACCCACGTTCAGTCGAGCCCGCTGACCCGGTCGTCCTACCACGCGTGGGAGCAGGCGACTGCGGCCGTCGCCATGCGGCCACGCAGCCGGCAGCTTCGATGCCACAGCGACGCCGAGCCGCTGACGGCTGACGGCTGACGGCTCCATCACTCCATGGTCTCCACCAAGGCCGTCCCGCAAGCCCGACACCAAGCTCGCCGAGAAGTACCGGCTCTATCTCCGCCAGATGCTGCTCATCAGGCGCTTCGAGGAGAAGGCCGGCGAGGCGTACAGCCTGGGCAAGATCGGCGGGTTCTGTCACCTCTACATCGGCCAGGAAGCGGTGGGAGTCGGCTGCCTGTCTCAGCTGCGACCCGACGATTACATCGTCACCACCTATCGCGACCACGGTCAGGCGCTGGTGCGTGGGATATCCTCCCGCGCGGTGATGGCCGAGTTGTTCGGCAAGGCGGCCGGCTGTTCGAAGGGCAAGGGCGGCTCGATGCACCTGTTCGACGCCTCGCTCGGCTTCCTCGGAGGACACGGAATCGTCGGCGGGCACATTCCGCTCGCCGCGGGAATCGGCTTCGCCATCAAGTACCGCGGCGAAGGATCAGGTCGCGATCTGCTTCTTCGGCGAGGCGGCAATCAACAACGGCGCCTTCCACGAGGCGCTGAACATGGCGGGGATCTGGAAGCTGCCCTGCATCTTCATCTGCGAGAACAACCGCTACGGGATGGGCACCGCGCTCGACCGGGCGACCGCCACCTGGAACATCTCCGAGCGCGCCGCTTCCTACGACATGTCACGAGAGGTGGTGGACGGGCAGGATCTGCTGGAAGTGATGGCCGCGATGGACCGCGCGGTGGTCCGGGCCCGCCGACCTGCAGCACCGACGCTGCTCGAGATCAGGACCTACCGATTCGTCGGGCACTCGATGTCCGACCCGATCCACGGACACTACCGGACCAAGGAAGAGGTGGAGGCGCACCGCAAGCGGGATCCGATCCTGCTCTGGTCGGAGAAGCTCAAGGCCGACGGCATCATCACCGACGAGCAGATCGCCGCGATGGACAAGGAAGTCGTGGCAGAGGTCCAGGATGCCTATGACTTCGCGGATGCGGCGGAGGATCCGGAGCCGGAGGAGTTGTATACGGACGTGTATGCGCCGGTGAACGGGAATAGGGAGTAGGGTGTAGGGAGCGGGATGGGATTGCCGCCCTACTCCCTACCCCTACTCCCTACTACCTGCCGACAATCAGACCATGCCGACACTGACGTACCGCGACGCACTCAACCAGGCTCTGCGCGAGGAGATGCAGCGGGATCCCGATGTCTTCCTCATGGGCGAGGAGGTCGGAGTCTACCAGGGCGCTTACAAGGTGAGCCGCGGCCTGCTGGAGGAGTTCGGCCCCAACCGGGTCGTGGATACGCCGATCACCGAGCTGGGATTCGCCGGGGTCGGGGTCGGGGCGGCGATGGTGGGCCTGCGACCGATCATCGAGTTCATGACCTGGAACTTCGCGCTGCTCGCGATCGACCAGCTGGTGAATTCCGCGGCCAAGATGCGCTACATGTCCGGCGGGCAGGTCGGAGTTCCGATCGTCTTCCGCGGCCCGTCCGGCGCCGCACTGCAGCTCGCCTCGCAGCACTCGCAGTCGTTCGAGAGCATGTACGCCAATATCCCCGGCTTGAAGGTCGTGATGCCGGCGACACCGGCCGACGCAAAGGGCCTGCTCAAGAGCGCGATCCGGGACGACGACCCGATCGTGTTCATGGAGGGCGAGATGCTCTACAACGTGAAGGGCGAAGTGCCAGAAGGAGAGTACACGCGTTCCGATCGGCGTGGCGGACATCAAGCGTCCCGGCGAGCACGTGACGCTCGTCTGCCACTCGAAGACCGTCACGATCGCGCTCAAGGCCGCGCAGCAGCTCGAGGCGGACGGGATCTCGGCCGAGGTCATCGATCTTCGCACCATCCGCCCGCTCGACACCGGCGGCCATCTTCGAGTCGGTCGGAAAGACCCACCGCTGCGTGGTGGTCGAGGAAGGGTGGCCCTTCGCCGGCGTCGGGGCGCAGGTGGTGGACGAGATCCAGCGTGAGGTCTTCGACGAGCTGGATGCGCCGGTACTGCGGGTCACCGGAGCCGATGTCCCGATGCCGTACAACAAGCGGCTGGAGAAGGCGGCCAAAGTGGATGCGGATAAGGTGGTCGCGGCGGTGCGGAAGGTGATGTATCTGGAATAGCTATTAGCTGTTAGCCGTTAGCTGCTCCTCATGCTCGGACATACGGACGGAGTCGACTAAGACTTGCTAACAGCTAACGGCTAATGCTAATGGCTACCAAAGTACTGATGGAGGCCCTCTCCCCAACCATGGAGGAAGGCCGCCTGGTGGAGTGGAAAAAGAAAGAGGGCGATACGGTGTCCGCCGGCGACGTCCTGGCCGAGGTGGAGACCGACAAGGCCGTGATGGATCTGGTCGCCCGCGCGGGCGGGACGCTGCTCAAGCAGTTCGTCACCGCCGGCACGACAGTGCCGGTGGCCGAAGTTGTCGCGGTGATCGGTCAGCCGGTGAGGAGGTTGGGGTCGAGAAGTCGGCGAGCGCCAAGGCTGCGGCTCCAGCGGCGAAGCCGGCACGCCGCACCAGCTCCGCTCCGCCCGCCCCGCTCCGGCTGCAGCGCCGCACCGGCCGCTCCAGCGTGGCCGCTCCGTCGGCCTGCTCCTGCTCCAGCGCCACAGGCGACTCCGGCTCCTCGCACCTCAGAGCGCATCAAGGCGTCTCCTCTCGCGAGGAAGATCGCCACCGAGCGCGGAGTCGATCTGGCGCTGGTACAAGGCTCCGGTCCGGACGGTCGCATCGTGATTCGGGACCTCGAGGAAGCCCGCGCCGGGAGAACCGCTCCGGCTGCAACACCTGCTGCGGCCGCCGCTCCTGCTCGGTGATGGTGCCGGGAGAGGCGTACCGGGATGTTCCGCTCTCGCCAGATCAGGAAGACCATCGCGAAGCGGCTGGTTCAGTCCATCGGGCCGATCCCCACCTTCTATCTCACCACCGAAGTGGACATGGAGCGAGTCTGGGAGGCGCGGGAGGCGCTCAATGCGGGAGCGCGCAAGGGCGGCGAGGCAGAGAGTCCCAAGATTTCGTTCAACGACATCGTGATCAAGGCGGTGGCCAGCGCGTTGCGACAGCACCCCGCCTGCAACGCCTGGTGGCAGGACGACCACATCCGCTACTGGAACGAGGTGCACGTCGAGCATGGCGGTGGCCGTCGAGGACGGCCTCATCACCCCGGTGATCCGTTATACCGACCAGAAGACGCTGCGGCAGATCTCCGCTCGAGTCGCGCGACCTGGCGGCGCGGGCCCGCGAGCGGCGCCTGGCGCCGACCGAGTATACCGGCGGCACCTTCTCGGTTTCCAACCTCGGCATGTTCGATATCGACCAGTTCACCGCGGTGATCAATCCGCCCGAGGCCGGGCATCCTGGCGGTCGGAACGATCGAGCAGAAGCCGGTGGTCCACAACGGCGAGGTGGTCCCCCGACGCCGCATGCGGCTGACGATGTCCTGCGACCACCGGGTGATCGACGGGGCAACCGGCGCGGCGTTCCTGCGGACCCTGAAGACGATGCTGGAGAATCCGCTGGCCCTGGTGTGGTAGAAGAGTAAGGAGTAAGGAGTGAGGAGTAAGGAGTGACGCTCCGGCCACGCCCGTACTCCTCACTCCTGCACTCCTCACTCCTGACAACTATTGGAGGCAGTGTGGCCCAGTTTGATGTGATCATCCTCGGCGGTGGCCCTGCAGGCTACGTCTGCGCCATCCGGTGCGCGCAGCTTGGTCTGGCCACCGCCGTCGTGGAGAAAGACAAACTCGGTGGGGTGTGCGTCAACATCGGGTGCATCCCGACCAAGGCGCTGCTTCACAGCGCCTACGCGGCCAATCTCATCGCCCACGACGCGAAGGACCTCGGGATCGAGGTCGGCGAGCGTCAAGACCGATTACGGGGTCGCGATGAAGCGGTCGCGCCGCGTCGCCGAGCAGAACTCGAAGGGCGTCGAGTTCCTGATGAAGAAGCACAAGATCACGGTGTTCAAGGGTGAGGGTAGCCTCCTGCCCGGGCAAGAAGGTGAAGGTGGGCGCCGAGACCCACGAGGCCAGGAAGGCGGTCGTGATCGCGACCGGCTCGCGGGTGA
This sequence comes from uncultured Gemmatimonadales bacterium, assembly GCA_963788625.1. GTDB lineage: Bacteria > Gemmatimonadota > Gemmatimonadetes > Gemmatimonadales > GWC2-71-9 > DATBGE01. Next base: position 369,939 of record CAWBHB010000003.1, read on the forward strand.
AGGGCATCCCGCAGATCGGGCTCGAGATCAACAAGACGACGGTCATCAGCTCCGACGAGGCGCTCTTCCTGGAGAAGCTGCCGGCCTCGATCGCGGTGATCGGCGCCGGCGCGGTCGGGTGCGAGTTCGCCGACATCTTCAACGCCTTCGGGTCGAAGGTCACGCTGATCGAGGCGCTGCCCCGGATCCTTCCGCTGGAGGACGCCGAATCATCGGATGTGATCACCAAGAGCTTCCGGAAGCGGAAGATGGACGTGTTCGCGGGAGCCAAGGTCACCAAGGCCGCAGGTCGAGAAGGACAAGGTGACGCTGACCGTCGAGGTGGGCGGCAAGACCGAAACGGTGCAGGCGGAGAAGGTGCTCATGGCCGCCGGTCGGGCCGTCAACACCGAGAACATGGGATTCAAGGAAGCCGGGCGTGCAGCTGGACCGAGCGAGGATTCGTGAAGGTGAACCTTGCGACGCTCGCAGACGACTGCGCCCGGGGTCTACTGCATCGGCGACGTGGCCGGACCTCCGATGCTGGCCCACAAGGGGAGCCGTGAGGGTGTGTTCGTGGCCGAGCTGCTCGCGGGCCACAAGCCGCATCCGATCCGCTACGACAACGTGCCCAGCGTGACCTATTGCCATCCGGAAGTCGCCAGCATCGGGCTGACCGAGGATCAGTGCAAGGAAAAGAAGCTGGATTACCAGGTCGGACGGTTCCCTTTCAGCGCCAACGGCCGGGCCCGCGCCTCGAATGAGACCGAAGGCTTCGTGAAGATCATTCGCGACAAGAAGTACGGCGAGATCCTCGGAGCCCATATCGTGGGCGTCTCACGCCTCCGAGATGATCCATGAGCTCGCCGTGGCCCGGGAGAACGAGTACACGGTCGAGGAAGTCGATCTGGCGATCCATGCCCATCCGACCCTCTCCGAGGCCATCGCCGAGGCCGCGCTCGATTCGATGGGCCGGGTGTTGCACATCTGAGGATTTAAGATTGAAGATTGCAGATTGAAGATTGAATAGGTTTCCGATAGACATTGGCGATAGCAGATTCGAAGCTGAGACAATCTGCAATCTGAAATCTTCAATCTTCAATCGAATTGGAAGGCAAATTGGTGAACGAAGACGATGAGTCGCACCAGCTCGGCCTTGCGCTCCGCGCTCTCGCCTTCGGGGTCCTGTTCGGCACGGCGGTCATCGCGATGGTCCTGTGGCTCGTGCGCACCCTGCAGGTGCAGGCTCCGCCCACGACCTCGCCCGAAACCGGCGGCCCCCAGGCGATGATCCTGATGGTCGGAACGCTGGCCGGCGTGCTCGCCGGCGGAGCCGCGACCTGGTCGCTGCTGAGGCCGGTCGAGTCGCTTGTACCGTCGCGGGGCGTTCTCCTCGGTGGCCGGATTCGCCTCGCTGGTTGCCGCTCTCGATCAGCATGCCGCTCGACCGCGCCTTCGGGCGCATGGGACTCCTTGCCCTCGCCGCCGTCGCCGTGCTCGGCTGCCTCTGGCTCGGCCGCGCTCGGACTGCCTGGTACCCGATGAGCACTCCTCCGCTCTACGTCATCGACCTCGGACGCCGGGGCTACGACGAGGTCCACCAGTTGCAGCGCGACCTTGCCGACCGCCGCATCGCCGGCGAGATCAGCCGATGACCTCCTGCTGCTGGTGCGAGCACGACCCCGTGGTGACTCTGGGTCGCGGCACCCGCGAGAGCAGTCTTCCGCTGTCTCTCCGGCGGCACTGGCCGCGCAAGGGGCTGGATGTGGTGGAAGTGGAGCGGGGCGGCGATGTGACCTACCACGGACCCGGGCAGCTGGTCGGCTATCCGATTCTCGACCTGCACCACCACCGCCAGGACCTGCACTGGTATCTGCGTCAGCTCGAGGGCGGCGCTCATCGCGGCGCTCGAGTCGTTGGGCATCTCCGCGGAGCGCAGAGCCGGGTCTGACCGGAGTCTGGACCGGAGGGCGGAAGATCGCGAGCATCGGCATTCACGTACGGCAGTGGGTCACGACCCACGGCTTCGCGCTGAACGTGCTGGATGAGGAATCCGGGTTCGATCTCATCGTCCCCTGCGGGATTCCCGGAGTGGAGATGACGTCAGTCGAACGGGAAGGCGCCTGGGCCGATGCAGCGGACGGAGACACCAGGCTCCACGGTTCCGATTTGTGGCAGGCGACTCGCGAGGCGGTGATCCAGGAGATCGCGAAAGTACTGGGCCGGGATCCGATATCCGCCACACTGCCCCGCTTCATGCCCGCGGTTCCCGCCTGAGCCGAACCCCGGCAGTCCTCAGACAGCGGATCTCCGATTCGGGGAACCGGAACCGCGCCTAGGAGGCGTTAGGATGTGGTTCTTCGGTTCATCTAGTCAGAGCCCTCAATGACCGATCGCATCGATGTCCGCAATCCGGAAGGGAAACGGCTTCCTCCGGGACAGATTGTCACCGTGAAGTGGCCCGTCCTTCACTACGGCACGGTACCCAGGGTTGACCTCGCCGACCTGGCGCTTCCGAGTCTGGGGCGCGGTGGAGCAGCCATTCGAGCTCACCTGGGACGAGCTCAATCGCCTGCCCCGTCAGGAAACCGTGTGCGACATCCACTGCGTGACGCGCTGGAGCCGCTACGACAACGTGTTCGGCGGGATTCCGGTACAGACCCATCATCGAGCGGGCCAGGGTCAAGCCCGAGGCCCGTTTCGTCCTGGTGCATGCGGAACAGGGTATACCACCAATCTTCCCCTCTCCGACCTCGATCGGCCGGACAATCTGCTCGCATTGACCCACAATGGGAGCGATCTGGATCCCGAACATGGCGGACCGGTTCGGCTCCTCATCCCGCACCTGTACTTGTGGAAGAGCGCCAAATGGGTGACGGGGGTTCGAGTTCCTCGAGGAAGACTACCCCGGATTCTGGGAGCAGAACGGCTATCACAAGCGGGGCGAGCCCTGGGCCGAGGAGCGATATGGGCGGCCCGATCCGGTGCGGATGCGGCGAGGCCCCCGATCGTGACAGGGCATTGCCTTTCGGGGCCGTTCGGGCGATTCTGTGAGTCCTATGGCAGAAAGCACCGACCGCCCAAGTCCGGAGTCGCAGGCGGACCAGCGGGTGAACGATATTCTGAAGGCTGCAGCAGGCTGGGCCCGCGAGGCTCCGCCTGCCCTGCAACCGGCGGTGCGCGCTGTGTGCATCCGGCTGGGGGAAATGGTGGCGGATCAGCGTCACTACCTGGCACCGTTGCCCGAGCCCCAGGAAACTGAACGGCGGACCGTTCTCTCGCTCGTCGCCAAGCGTCTCAGCTCGGGCGCGGTGACCTCGGGAGTCGAGAAGGAACTGGCGGGGCTCACCGAGCTGGAGCTCAAAGCGACGGGATCCTGGGCCCTGGTGCCGAGCGCCCAATCCGAGTGGATCACGACCGCGATTCAGTTTCTCGAATCGTGCGCGGCGGGCCTGCCCGCCGTCGGAGCGTCCTGATCCCTACTGGTCGGAAGATGTCGTCGCCGGGATCGTGGCGTCGGTGCGTGCGGTGGTCGGAGTGGACGAGCTGCACGCCCGGACCGAAGCGCAGTACGCCGGGGGAAAGCGGGTGGTGCAGGAGGAGAAGAGCAGTAAGGAGTGAGGAGTGAGGAGTGAGGAGTGAGACTGACAAATGCAAAGCCTCCGCCGTCAGCTGACGCGGAGGCTTCTTTATCTAATCGCCATCTCACTCCTCTACTCTCTCACTCCTCACTGCCTCTCCGCTTTGCCGCCAGCTTCTCCATGAAGCTCGCAAAGATTCCGATCCCGTCCCACAGCTGCTGCAGGTCCAGCTTCTCGTTGGGAGAGTGCAGCCCGTCATCGGGGAGACCGATGCCGGTGAGAATCACCGGCGCACCCATGGTACCCAGCTGAGGGCACGATCGGAATCGACCCGCCGGCCCGCACCCGCACCGCCTCACGGCCGGTGCTTTCCTTGAACGCCTCGTCGAGCGCTGCGAATGCCGGATGGTCCACGTCTACCTGCACCGGATCGCCTCCGTGCAGGATCTTGACCTGGACCTCGGCGTACGACGGTGCCGCCCGCTCCGCCGCCCGAGTCAGCCACTTCTGGACCGCATCGAAGCTCAGCCCCGGCACCAGCCGTAGACTCACCTTCGCGGTCGCCTGGGCAGGAATCACCGTCTTGGCTCCATCGCCGACGAATCCACCCTTGATGCCGTGAATCTCGAAGGTGGGGAGCGCCCAGGTACGCTCGAACACCGAGTACTTCCTCAGGCCGGTCAGCGCTCGCGCCGGTTACCTCTTCCTGCAGGAACTGCTTCTTCTTGAACGGCAGTCGCTTCCAGGTCCTGAGTTCCAGCTTGGAAGGCGGTTTCACCGACTTGTAGAGCTTGGGAATGTGAATCCGCCCGTCTTCGGTCTTGAGCGCATGGAGCAGATGCACCAGAGTCTCGACCGCGTTGGGCGCCACACCGCCATAGGTGCCTGAGTGAAGGTCCCGCCGCAGGGTGCGGACCGAGATCTCGGCGTAGCACATGCCCCGCAGTGCCGTGTACACCGCGGGATATCCGCTGGCGTAGTACGACATGTCACACACCAGGACGACATCGGCCTTGGTTCGCTCGGGCTCCCGCTTGAGCAGGTCGTAGATGACGTGCCCGCCACTCTCCTCCTCGCCCTCGAAGATGAAATGGACGTTGAGGGGTGGCTGGCCGGTGGTGTCGCAGAGCGCCTCATAGGCTCTGAGGAGACAGAAGACCTGACCCTTGTCGTCCGCCGAGCCGCGGGCGTAGAGCTTGCCGTCTCGCACGGTGGGCGCGAACGGCGGGGTGACCCATTCGTCGAGCGGGTCCACCGGCTGAACGTCGTAGTGGCCGTAGATCAGCAGCGTCGGGGCGCCGGGCACCGGAGGACCTTCGGCCCAGACCACGGGATGGCCATCGCCCTCGATCAGGGTTGCTACGGGGCAGCCCAACCGTCGAAGGTCAGCGAGCAGCCACTCAGCGGCCCTACGACAGTCGGCGGCATGATTGGGGAGCGCGCTGATGCTGGGGATGGAGAGGAACTCGGTCAGTTCGCCGAGCAGAAGATCGTGCGAGCGGGCTAGGGTATGGGTTGGCATGGGGAGGGAAACTACTGAATACCCGGGCGGGGGAAAAGTGAGGGATGATTGACCTCTAGCGCTCGGTCGCAGGCCGGATACATTCGCGCTCATGTTCTCCACTGGTCAGTACCGGGTCTTCAGCGGCGAGCACTCTGACCGCATTCTCTCCCGCCCGCGGCGGTTGCTGCACGAGGGGCGGGCGCACGACGCGGACGTCGCCTATCGCACCGTACTGGAACAGGAGCCCGAATTGCGAGCGGCGTGGCTCGAGTACTTCGGGCTGCTGCGTCACCACCGTCGCTTCGAAGACGCGCTGGATTTGAGCGAGAAGGCGATGAGCCGCTTCGGGCACGATGCGCTCGGCCCGGCGCTCCGCGGCGCGGCGCTGGTCGAGTTGGGACGCTATCGCGACGGACTGGCGGCGCTGGAGGAGGCAGCGAAGCGGGATCCCAACCTCGGCATGGTCTGGCACGAGGCGGGCTACGCGGCGTACCGTCTCGGAGAATATTCCCGGGCCCTGATGGCGTTGGACCGGGCCTTCGCTCTCGAACCTCACAGCGGGACCCTCCATCTCAGAGGCAAGGTCCTCCGTCAGGCGGGACGCTACCTCGCCGCCGAAGTGTCCTTCGAAGGCGCCGCGGAGGCCGCTGAGTTCCCGGAACAGCGGGCGGAGGCCGAACGCCAGGTTGCGGTGACCCGCCGCTTCGCCGCTTTCGCCGGCAAGCGCCCCGATGGCATTCCGCTTCCACGCCGCTGGTTCGCCGAGACCGGGGCGGTGCCGCTCACGTCGGCCTCGAGCGTTGCACCACCAACCGAGGGGCAGTTGCTGGACGCCTTCGCGCAACTCGCCCGCGAGCAGGCCTGGCGCTTCACCGCCCTCATCTCGACCGACGGCTGGGAGGGCTGGCAGCGACTGGCCAAGGCGCTCGACATCCCGCTGCTCGATGGTCTGCCGTCGGATTCGGATCCGGTGCCGTTGCTGGCAGCGCGGCGTCCCGATGGAACCGATTCCCGCTGGAGCGCGGCGAATGCGGACCTGGCCTGCCTGGGTCGCGGGCTTTCCCTGGCGCTGCAGCAAGCCCCTGAGGTCGAGCCGGCGGATGTCTTCGGCGTTCTGGTTGGAGCGGGCGGGGCCGCACCTGATCTCGCCTTCGCGACCGAAGCGGCCCAGCATCCTGAAGGGAGGTTGCAGGGACGGGTGCTGGCGTAATGTCGAGGCTCCTCGCCGTGCGCGGCGATATCACGCAGGAAACCACCGACGCCATCGTGAATGCCGCCAACTCCTCGCTCGCTCCGGGCGGAGGGGTTTGTGGCGCCATCCACCGCGCAGCCGGCCCAGAACTGGCCCGAGCCTGCGCCGAGTTGGGAGTCTGTCCCACCGGTGAAGCGCGGTTGACTCCGGGCTTCGCCCTCAAGGCCGGGCACGTGATTCACGCCGTGGGTCCGGTGTGGCATGGGGGCGACAAGGGGGAACCGGAGGAACTGGCAAACTGTTATCGGCGGACGCTCGAGCTGGCCGACGAGTATGGGCTGCGGTCCATCGCCTTCCCGGCCATCAGTACCGGGATCTACGGCTATCCGCTGGACCAGGCGACGGAGATCGCGGTGCGTACGGTGCGGGAGACGCTGCGCGGTCACCCGAATGTGGAGTTGGTGCGGTTCGTCTGCTTCAGTGAGGCCGACTTACAGGAATATCAGAGGGTCTTGACTGAGACGAGCTGACCAAGCCTAACGGGGGGAAGGTTCCAGCTCGGGCAGCGCCGCACGCATCATCTGCGCGGTGGGCCACCGTTCGGCCGGGTCTTTCGCCATCGATCGGAGAATCGCCGCAGCAAGCGCGGTAGGAGTGTCCTCCCGGCGTTCCAGCACCGTCGGAACCGCCGCAGTCTGGTGGAGCCGCAGCACCGCGTCCTCGAAGGGATCATCGTAGGGCGGCCGTCCCGCCAGGCATTCGAACAGCACGCAACCCAGTGAATAGAGATCGGAACGGGCGTCGATCTCATCGGAGCCGGCGATCTGTTCCGGGCTCATGTAGGCCGAGGTGCCCACCGCGAAGCCGGAGCGGGTCAGCCGATCGGCCCCCGCCTGGGAGACCGCCCGGGCGATTCCGAAATCCACCAGTACCGCTCCCTTGGGCGAGAGCAGAATGTTTTCCGGTTTGACGTCGCGATGCACGACACCGCGGTCGTGGGCGCACCCCAGCGCGTCGAGCACATCGCGCGCAATGCGCAGCGTGTCCCCGATCCCCGCCCGCCGAACTCCCTGAAGGTGGTGCTTGAGGGTGGGACCTTCCACGTAGTCCATGACGTAGTAGAGGACCCAGTCTTCTTCGCCGTAGTCGATCAGCCGGGCGATGTTGGGATGCTCCAGCGGCGCCAGATGGTGGATTTCCCGGAAGAAGCGCTCGGCCGCGACACTCGCAGCCAGCTGGGGATGCAGGACCTTCAGCGCCACCAGCCGCCCGTCGCTGGCGCGGGCGGCAAATACCCGCGCTGCACCGCCCCGGCCGATCTCGCGATCGACTTCATAGCGTCCGCTCAACGCCTGGCGGACCATGGGCAGAAGATCCCGCGCCATCCTGGCTGACCCTTCCGAGAAGTACAGGTGTAGTATGCCGCCCCAAAGCGGCTTGCGATAGCCTGCTGCAACCTTCCCTCGCTCGGTCCCCGTCCAACGCAGCACCGCTCCCCCGGAGAATACGATGCGCGCCCTTTCTTCTACACTCGTAGCAGTGATGCTGGCTTCCCTACCCGCCGCCGCGGCCTCCCAACAACCCAAGACGTTCACGCTGCAGGGGCAGGATGTGGCGGTCTACGATCTCGTGGGCGAGATGACGGTCGAACGGGGGAGCGGCCCGTCGGTTCAGGTCGAGGTGCGTCCGGGGGGCAAGGACGCCGGCAAGCTCACCGTCGAATCCACTCGATCAGGGGCCGCCCGGCGATCCGGGTCAACTTCCCCGACGATCACATCGTCTACCCCGCGCTCGGCCGCCATTCCAATTCCAATTTCAGCATCAACGACGACGGGACCTGGGGCGATGAGCGGCAGGCATTCCCGACGCATTTCGGTTCGGGGCGACGGCGACGGACTCGAGGCCCATGCCGACGTCACGGTTCGAGTACCCGACGGCCAGCGGATCGCCGTGTTCCTCGGCGTCGGGAAGATTCAGGCGTCGAATGTGAATGGGGATATCCGGCTGGACGCGGCTTCAGGCGATATCCGGATGACCTCGGTCGGAGGTCAGCTCCACGTGGATACCGGATCGGGCAACGTCGAGGCGACTACGACGAGTGGGACGCTCAGCATTGATACCGGGTCGGGGGACGTCCGAGTGACCACCTTCAAGGGGACGGTCCTCAAGATCGACACCGGAAGCGGCAATGTTGACGGCAGTCAGATCGAATCGCCCCGGCTCGACATCGAGACCGGATCCGGCAACATCACGGTCGCCGGCGCCAAGGCCACCGACTTGGAGCTGAGCGCCGGAAGCGGCGATGTAGACCTAGCCCTCGAAACCGATGTTACCTCGCTGAATGCGGAGACGGGATCGGGCGAATGTCACGCTGCGAGTTCCCGAGGCTGTCGGCGCCGAACTGAGCCTCGAGACCGGGAGCGGAGAATTCCAGGTGGACTTTCCGGTGCAGTTGATCCGTAAGGAGGAAGGGAAACTCCTCGCCAAGCTGGGAGACGGGCAAGGCAGAATCGACATCGAGACTGGATCGGGGGATGTGACGTTGAAGCGGTGAAGGCGGGAGGGCGGGGAACGGGGAACGGGGAACGGGGAACGGGGAACCTCATCCCGAGCGGAACGGGGAACGGGGTCCTATCCGAAGGGGCAAGGCAGGGAGATCGGGCGCGCCAAGATAACGGAAACCCTCCGATTGCACTCGGAGGGTTTCTTGTTCGACGAAGCTCCCGTTCACCGTTCACTGTTCACCGTTCACCGCGTGTTCGAGGACCACAAACGCCGAATCGCCGGTCACCCCATCGAGCTGGGTCTTGAGATCCTTCACCGCCTGACGGATGTCCTTTCCCTCCTTCTGATACCAGCGGTCGAAGAGCTCGAGCCTGGTGCGGTAGATTCGGGCCGCGATGATCTGCGCGTTGTTGATGGGACGCTCGGAGATCCGACCGATTCGGTAGGAACGGAGTTGTTGGGCGACGGGTCCCTGCAACTGCTCCCGGGCCCAGGCGGCAATACTGGGCTCGTCCATCCGCGAGTGCGGCCGAGTCGGGAGCGGACTGATAGAGGCTGTCGAGACGGGCCGCGAGCGCGGTGTAGTAGCCGCTCAGAACCACCTCATCTTCCCACCGAGCGGCTGCCCGATCGGCGGCGGCCGGTTCCCCGCGCGAGCGGAAGAAGGCCTCGGCTCCCCGATACCCGGCCAGCTGCGCGAAACTTTCGTTGAAGGGCGTGGCACTCTTTACGTAGAGCGTGTTATGGGCAATCTCGTGCAGCACCAGGGCCGCCAGCTCTACTGAATCCCGGGTCATGGCGGTGGAAAGCAGCGGATCGTTGAACCAGCCCAGCGTCGAGAACGCCGCGGCCGGCCGCAGGTAGGTATCGTAGCCCCGGGCCTCGAGCTTGCTGGTTTCCTTCTGCGCCATCGCGGGATCGAAGAAACCCTTGTAGGGGATTCGCCCGACGATGGGGTATTTCCAGGTATAGGGGCAGAGACAGTTCTTGGGAGAGGCCGACAGCACCACCAACAAGGTATCCCGCCCGATGTCGGCGTACGTGGTGTAGGTGTCCTTCGCTTCGAAATCGAGGCTCGCGGCAAAGTCTCTCGCGGCAAGCACCAGCTGAAGCGAACCGCGAGTAGTGGCGTCGGTCTTGGGATCGGCCAGGATCTTGGAGATGGGGCGCCGGGCCTGGAGAATCTGGGTCTGCTCGAACCCGGCGCGGGTGATGTAGCGGACGTCTTCGCTGGCGACATACGCCGTGCCATAGCCGGCCATGAGCGCGCCAACCACGATGAGAAAGATCACGATCGCCCGCCGCTTCATCAGAGGGTGAACCGCACGCCGAACCGGTGAACGTAGTCGCCCAGCGTAGTGCGCCGCTGATGGGCGTAGTCAATATTTACCCGACTCAAGACCAGGCTGGCTCCGAAGGAGACATCGCGCTGACCCGCGCCGTCGGGCGGCGCACCATACCCGACCCGACCCACAATTCCCACACCGCTCAACACCACCCCGGCCTCGGCGCCGATCACGGTGCGCCGGTCCTGACCTTCGGTCCAGGCCACGTCCATGGTAGCGAGGAGCCGGGCGGTCTCCTGCGGATCCACGAAATTGAAGGTGAAGCCGAAATGCTTGGTGGTCGGAAGCTCGACGCCTCCTCCGCTCACGGCCCAGTCTCCCAGATTCTGTACCGAGAACCCGAGCGACATCAGGTCGAACACATAGATGCCGAGTCCGATATCGACCGACCCGGAGCGGAGAATCTTTCCCGCCGAGTCTTCCTGGGACACGTACTTGGTCGTGCCGCCCAGCGCGATGATGCCGAAGCGATAGGTGGCCGAGCCTACCCAGGTGATGTTGTCCTTGACCGGTGACTTACCGTTGAATCGAAGGTAGTGATACCCGCCGCCCAGATCGAATTGCAGCAGCCGAAACGCCGCGGCACCCATGGTCTCGGCCGTGCCGTCGGGGTATCGCTGCAGCGAGCCTTCGACCGCGATGTTCCGTACGGTGGCAAGCCCGGTCGGGTTGAAGAACACCGAACCGGCGTCCCCACTCACGGCCACGGAGGCTCCTCCCAATCCGGCGAAACGGACCGAGATCGGTAGGGTGGTGGCGAGCGGGGTGGGCCGGGGAGATTGAGCGGCCCCATAGGTGGCTGCCGACATCGTGAGGAGGGAGCAGTACGCGGCAAGCCGGAGGCTCGGCATCGCGAGGCAAGATAAAGCAGCACAACGGGTTTTGACAATCTCCGACAGCGCCGAATACCTTCGGGCGTGACTGCCGCGAACTGGCTCGAAGAGGTCCGTTTCGGCACCGATGGACTGGTGCCCGTGGTCGCTCAGGAGCGGCTCTCAGGCGATGTGCTGATGCTCGCCTGGGCCAACCGGGAAGCGCTCGAACAAACGCTGCTGAGCGGCATGGCGCATTACTACAGCCGCAGCCGTCAGACCCTGTGGCGCAAGGGCGAGACCTCCGGGCACGAGCAGCGAGTCGTCGAAATCCGGCTCGACTGCGACGGCGACGCGGTGCTGTACCGGGTGGAGCAGAACGGGCCGGCCTGCCACACCGGAACGCGGACCTGCTTCTCGAAAGCGGTGCGGCGAGAGGCTTCGCCTCAGGACGAGTCGATCCGGCCAGTCGAGGAGGAAGATCCGGGCGGGCATCAGCTCGAGTCGCCTCGCCGCCCTGATCGCAAGCCGGGCGAGGACGCCCCAGCCGGGATCCTATACCGCGTCGCTGCTGGAACAGGGCAGCGGCAGGATCTCGCAGAAGGTCGGAGAAGAAGCGGTTGAAGTCGTAGTCGCAGCGAATTCGGAGGATGAACACCGTCTCGCGTCCGAGGCGGCCGATCTCCTCTATCACCTGCTGGTGCTCCTGCAGTCGCGCGGTGTCCCGCTGGATGCCGTGTTGAAGGAGCTCCAGGACCGGGAGAAATAGCTGTTCGCGGGCACATCGGCGATTCGGGCTGGCCGCGCAAGCGGCGCTGCCGGATCGCGATCAGGAATCGCGGACAGCGAAATACCATGGCTTTCGTTCATCTCCACACCCACTCCGAGTACTCCCTCCTCGACGGCGCCAACCGGATTCCCGAGCTGGTTGATCATGTAAAGCGCCTCGGAATGGATAGCCTGGCCGTGACGGATCACGGCAACCTGCACGCGGCCTGGTCGTTCTACGATCATGCCAAGGCGAAAGGCATCCGTCCCATCCTCGGCTTCGAGGCGTACCTCGCATTCGGTTCCCGGAAACTGCAGCAGAAGCCGCAGGGCGCGCCCGGGCTGTACAGCCACCTGGTTCTGCTCGCCAAGAACCGCGCCGGCTACCGGAACCTGGTTCGACTGAGCTCCATCGGTTTCCTCGAGGGGTTCTACCGCCGCCCGCGGATCGACAAGGAAGTCCTGGCCGAACATTCCGAGGGTCTGATCGGACTCGCCGCGTGTCTGTCGGGTGAGATCTCGCTCTACTTGCGGCAAGGCAACTACGAGGAGGCCAAGCGGTCGGCGCCGAATGGTTCGCCAAGACGCTTCGGACCGGACGGCTTCTGGCTCGAGGTTCAGCAGCACGGCATTCCGGAAGAGGTCCAGGTGAATGCCGGAATGTTCCAGCTGGGCCAGGAGCTGGGCATCGGCGTGGTCGCCACCAATGATGCGCACTACCTCCGCCGGGAGGATGCCGAGGCGCACGACGTGCTGCTCGCCATCGGAACCGGCGCCGAACTGGACGACCCCAAGCGATTCCGCTTCATGGGGCAGGAGTCGTACGTCAAGTCGGAGCGGGAAATGGCGGCGCTGTTCGAGCGCACGCCGGAGGTCCTGGCCAATACGGCGAAGGTGGCCAACCTCTGCGAATTCAGCTTCGAGAAGAAGTATTTCCTCCCGAGCTTCCCCCGCCCTGCCACGCACACGAGCGACGAGCAGCTGCTGGAGGATCTCGCCCGGCAGGGAGCGCAGCGCGCGGTACGGCTCCCCGCTGCCCCAGGCGGTCCAGGAGCGGCTGGCCTACGAGCTCGGGGTGATCAACAAGGCGGGCTACGCCGGCTACTTCCTGATCGTCCAGGACTTCATCGCCGCGGCTCGGGAGCGCGGGATTCCGGTCGGACCCGGTCGCGGTTCCGCCGCCGGTTCGCTGGTGGCCTATTCGCTCGGCATCACCAACGTCGACCCGCTCCGGTTCGACCTGCTGTTCGAGCGGTTCCTGAATCCCGAGCGGATATCGATGCCGGACATCGACGTCGACTTCTGCTTCGAGCGCCGGGGTGAAGTGATCGAGTACGTCCGGGAACGTTACGGGCGCCAGAGCGTGGGTCAGATCATCACCTTCGGAACCCTGAAGGCGCGGGCCGCGCTCAAGGACGTAGCCCGGCTGCTGCGGATTCCGCCCAGTGACGCCGACCGGCTCACCAAGCTCATCCCCTCCGGACCGGCCTACAGCCTCAGCATCGAGGAGGCGGTGGACCGGGTCCCCGAGCTGCGGGAGCTGGTGCGGAACGATCCGGTGTACGGCCGGCTGGTGAGTCTGGGCTCCCGGATCGAAGGCATCTCCCGGCACATGTCGGTGCACGCGGCGGGAGTGGTGATCGCTCCCGGACCGCTGACCGAGTATGTGCCGGTGTGCACCGCGCCTACCAAGGGCGCCGGCGCCACCGCCGAGGGCGAGGACGCGATCATCACGCAGTACGAGATGGACGCCCTCGAGAAGGTCGGCATGCTCAAGATGGACATGCTCGGCCTCAAGACGCTGACCGTGATCCACGATGCGGTCGAACATGGTCAAGGAGCGTCACGGCGTCACGCTCGACATGGACACGCTGGCGCTCGATGATCCCAAGGTCTACGAGCTGCTCCGGCACGGCCGCACGGCCGGCGTGTTCCAGTTCGAATCTCCGCTGGCCACCGACACCCTGCGCAACATGAAGTGCGACCGGTTCGATGACCTGGTCGCTTCCAACGCGCTGCTGCGTCCCGGGCCGCTCGACGCCGGCATGCACCTGGTGTTCATCCGGCGGAAGCTGGGCCAGGAGAGCGTGTCCTACCCGCATCCGCTCGCTGGCCGAGGTGCTCGAGCCGACCTACGGCGTCATCACCTACCAGGAACAGGTGATGCGCATCGCGAACGTGCTCGCCGGATACAGCCTGGCTGAAGCCGACGTGCTGCGGAAGGCGGTCGGCAAGAAGGACCAGGAGCTGATCGACAAGGAGGTCGGCCGGTTCATCGAGCGGGCCGTCGCGCAACGGCATCCAGCGCAGACTGGCGGAGGAGCTGGGCGGCCAGATCAAGACGTTCGGCCGCTACGGCTTCAACAAGTCGCACTCGGTGGCCTATTCGATCCTGTCGTATCAGACGGCGTGGCTCAAGACCTACTATCCCGCCGAGTTCCTGGCTGCGCTGCTCTCGTCGGAAATCGGCAACACCGACAAGGTGGTGCAGTACATCAACGAGGCCCGGGAGCTGGGGCTCGAAGTGCTGCCTCCCGACGTGAATGAATCCGGATTCAAGTTCACGGTGATCGGAGACCGCCGGCTCCGCTTCGGGCTGGGGGCGGTGCGCAATGTGGGCCGCGGGCGCCATCGACTCGTTCATCGCGGCGCGCAACGGATGCGCCGTTCACTTCACCTGCTGGACTTCGTCGAGCGGATCGATCTGCGCCTCGCCAACAAACGGGTGATCGAATCGCTCGTCGCGGCGGGTGCGCTGGATTCGCTCGGCGGCCACCGCGCGCAGCTCGCGGCCGGGCTGGACGAGGCGCTGGGCGAGGCGCAGCTGGCCCAGCAGGAGCGAGAGGCGGGACAGGCCTCGCTGTTCGGAGATGCGGTCGGCCGCGCGCCATCATCGCGACACGCTGCCCGAGGTGCCGGAGTGGAGCGAGGCCGAGCGGCTGGCGAAGGAGAAGGAGGTCCTGGGCTTCTTCATCTCGGGCCACCCTCTCGAGCGTTTCCGCGCCGAGGTCGAGGTGTTCGGCACCCGGACCACCAGCACGCTCGGTGAGTGGAGCGAACACCAGGTGACGATCGCGGCGGTGATCACCCTGGTGAAGCGGCAGATCTCCAAGAAGACCGGGAAGGAGTATGCCCGAATCACCCTGGAGGACTTCCACGGGACCGCAGAGGCCATCGTCTTCCCCGACGCCTGGGCCCGGCTCAACCAGGTGATCCGCGACGATCTTCCTGTGCTGCTGACCGGAGGCTACAGCGCGCGGGATCGCGGCGAGGAGCGGGCGCCGTTCGTCGTGGAGACCGGCCCGGCCGCTCGAAGAGCTCAAGCCGAGCGGGGCGCTCGGTGTCGCGCTCCGCTGGAAGGCTCCCGACGCGCCGTCCCCCGAGCGGATCAGGGAAGCGGTAGCCCTCTGCGCCGCTCACCCGGGCCCGGCCCCGCTCTATATTGAATGGAGCGATGGCAATGGAGAACGGCTCCGGGCCCGCTCCAAGCGCGTCCGGGTGGCACCGGAGGAGGACCTGATTCAGGAACTCCGCAGGTTGCTGGGTGCCGAGCACGTGCAGTATGTTCGGGCAGGTTACTGGGGAACCGCGCCAGGCCCTACGCCGTAGGCCTTGCTCTGCTTAGGCTCGGCTAAGGCTGTCCTCCAGACACGAAATGGCGAACACCTACAGTCTCGATTTCGAGCGGCCGCTGCAGGAGCTGGAGCGGCAGATCGAGGATCTCACCCAGCTGGGCGAGAAGCAGCAGATCGACGTTTCGGAAGAAGCGCGGCTCCTGCAGGTCCGGCTCAACACCCTCCGATCCGAGATCTACATGAACCTGACCCCCATGCAGCGGGTGCAGGTGGCGCGGCATGCCCGCCGGCCATACACGCTCGATTACCTGAGCACCATCTTCACCGACTTCATCGAGCTCCACGGAGACCGGTTGTATCGCGACGATCCGGCGATCGTCGGGGGCTGGGCCCGGCTGGCCGGCGTCTCGGTCATGGTGATCGGGCACCAGAAGGGGCGGGACACCAAGGAGAATCTCAAGCGCAACTTCGGCATGGCCCACCCGGAGGGCTACCGCAAGGCGCTGCGCCTCATGAAGCTGGCGGCGAAGTTCAGCGCTCCGGTCATCTCCCTGATCGACACCCCGGGCGCCTATCCCGGACTCGGCGCCGAGGAACGGGGGCAGTCGGAGGCCCTGGCCCGCAGCATCCTGGAGATGGCCGCACTGCCCGACGCCCATGCATCGCGGTCGTCATCGGCGAGGGAGGCTCCGGCGGAGCCTCGGCGCTCGGGCGTGGCGGACCGGGTGCTGATGCTGGAGAACTCGGTCTATTCGGTCATTTCTCCCGAGGGATGCGCCGCGATCCTCTGGAAGGACGCCTCCCAGCGGGAACGAGCCGCCGACGCGCTGAAGCTGACGGCGCAGGATCTGCTCCGACTCAAGCTCATTGACGAGATCATTCCGGAACCGCTCGGAGGGGCCCATTTCGACCCCGATGCGACCGGTGAGGCTCTGCGAGAAGCTCTCATCCGCCACATGACGGAGTTGCGAAAGGTCCGGCCCGAGAAGCTGGTGCGCCGCCGTGCCGACAAGTACGCGGCCATGGGCGCCTTCACCGAGACCTGATGACTCAAACCGTCGAAGTCCGCTTCAAGGGTACCCGCCGCGACTTTTTCCTCTGGAACGACGAGCAGGAACCGCTCCGGCTGAAGGAAGCCGTCGTGGTCGAGGCCGAGCGTGGGCTCGACTTCGGCCGGGTGCATACTGCGGGGGAAATCGGCCGAAAAGAAATGCGCCGGCGCCTGCACCGGGTGCGCGGTTGGCGCCACGGCCCCTCCGGCGATGCGCCCGGTGGTGCGCCGCGCCTCTCAGGAAGAGATCCGCACGGCCAACGAGCTGCGCCAGAACGAGGAAGAAGCCCGCCGCAAGGTGATCGACAAGGTCCGGCAGCACTCGCTCGATATGAAGGTGAGCGATGCCGAGTGGCAGTGGGACCGGGGCAAGCTCACGATCTTCTTCACCGCCGAAAAGCGGGTCGACTTCCGCGCCCTGGTCCGGGACCTCGCGGCACTCTTTCGCACCCGCATCGAGCTGCGCCAGATCGGGGTGCGGGACGAGGCGGCGCGACTCAAGGGCGTGGGCCGCTGCGGCCGGGAGTACTGCTGCTCGACCTGGCTGACCGAGCTGTCCCCGGTGAGCCTGGCGCTCGCCAAGGACCAGCATCTCTCGCTCAACCCGGCACAGATCTCGGGCGGCTGTGGCCGGCTGCTCTGCTGCCTCAAGTACGAGCACGAGTTCTACGTGGCCTCGCGCAAGCGATTCCCGCGCGAAGGAAAGACCCTGCAGACCTCTCGCGGCCCGGAGAAGGTGGTGGCGGTGGACATTTTCCGGGAGCGGGTCTTCCTGCGACATGAGGAGCAGGGTTCCCGGATCATTCCGCTGGTGCAGCTCCGGGACGAAATGGAAGGGGCCCACGAACAGATCGCCGTAGCGACTCCGCCCACCGGTACCCGCGGCTTCGTCTCCTCCCCCAACCAGCCCGCGGGAGACCACCGGCTCCCTCCTCACAACCGGCCGCCGAGCCGGGTGCTGGCCCACGGCGGCGACGGCGGCGGCGAGGCCGCCGGGGTCGCGGCGGAGCCGGCGAAGGACCCGAATCCCCTCCGACCGAGTCCTGAGTGGGCCACTTCTTCATCACGACTGCGATCGACTATGCGAATGGCGACCCACACATGGGCCACGCCTTCGAGAAGGTCGGCGCCGACTGCATCGCCCGATATCACCGGCTCAAGGGGGACGACGTCTGGTTCCTCATCGGGATGGACGAGCACGGGCAGAAGGTGGCGCAGACCGCGGCCGACCTCGGCATCACACCGCAGGCTCTCGCCGACCGGGTCGCCGCCTCGTTCGAGCGGACCTGGGCCGAGCTGAACATCAGCTACGACCAGTTCATCCGCACGACCGCGCCATGAGCATAAGGCGGGGGTGCGGGACCTGATCGAGCGGATCTTCGCGCAAGAATCCGGATGATTTCTACGAGAAGTCCTACTCCGGGCCTCTACTGCGTCGGATGTGAGTCCTTCAAGACCGAAGCGGACATCGTGGACGGGCACTGCGTCTTGCATCCGACCCGGACCCTCGAGCTGGTCGAGGAGCGAAACTGGTTCTTCCGGCTCTCCCGCTACCAGAAATTCCTGGAAGACCTGCTCGCCAGGAAGCCGGACTTCGTCCAGCCTGAGATCCGCCGCAACGAAATTCTCGGACTCCTGCGAGAGGGGCTGGAGGATGTCTCGGCGAGCCGGAGCCGGTTCAGCTGGGGTGTGCCCTTCCCCCGCCCGACCAGCGACGGCGAGATCCAAACCACCTACGTCTGGTTCGACGCCCTTCCGAACTACTGGACCGCCCAGCGATTCCCCAACTCCGGCGCCAGGTGGCCGGCCCAGCTGCACGTGGTCGGCAAGGACATCACCCGGTTCCACACGGTGATCTGGCCGGCGATGCTCGCGGCGGCCGGCGAAGCGTTGCCGGAGCAGGTCTGGGCCCACGGCTTCATCTACCTCGGCGGCGACCGTTTCTCCAAGAGCGCCGGGTGTCCGGCTCGAGCTGTCGAGGCGATCGCCCACCATGGACCCGACGCGCTGCGCTACTTCCTGCTCCGCGAGGTCGGCTTCTCGGGAGACGGAGAATTCAGCTGGGAGCGGTTCGACGCGCGCTACACCTCCGACCTGGCCGACGGACTCGGCAATCTCGCCTCACGGTCACTCGCCATGATCGAGAAGTATCGCTCCGGCGTCGTCCCCGAAGGCGCCGAAACGCCGCTCGATGCAGCCGGGGAACGGACCCTGGCTGCCTATCCGGAAGGCCATGGACGCCACCGACCTCAAGGGTGGCGCCGAGGCGGCCTGGGGGCTGGTGGGAGAGGCCAACCAGTTCATCGTCCAGAGCGCCCCGTGGACCCTGGCCAAGGAGGGTAAGGAGCGGAACTGGACGCGGCCCTTGCCGCCCTGGCCCGCTGCCTCGTCCGGCTCGCGGTGCTCACCTCGCCCGTTCCTCCCGGGCAAGGCCGAGGAGCTTTGGAGCCACCTGGGCCTGGAGGGCCGTGCCGAAAAGAGCCGGATTCAGGCGGCTAGAACGCCCCCAAGTAGCCGGGCTCCAGGTCAGAAAACCTGCCGGTCTTTTCCCCAAGCCAGCCTCAGCAAAATCTTGACAGTCAAACACTTGGACGTGTCGTCCTGTGCCTTGACAGGCCCGGGACCGAGGGGCATTATAACGCGCCCTTATTCACATCAACTCCAAGAGCTTAGCTAAGGCAGGCGAATGGCCGAACGGAAGTGGACCTTAGTCATCGTGCCGCCGGGCTCAGGTGCCTCGAAAGCTGTCGAGGTATCCCAAGCGCTGCTGAAAATCGCGGCCGGCTTCGGTGTGGTCCTCGTCCTGTCGCGCACTCCTTCTCGGCTACGCTACCGTTTCCCGAAGTGTCAGTCTCCAGCGCAGTTCCGCCCTCGAGCGGGAAAACGCCGACCTGGCCGAGCAGATCGGCCAGCTCAATGGCAAGGTCGACGTCCTGTCGGATACCCTCCGACTCATCGCCCAGCGTGACGCCCGGATTCGGCTGATGGCGAACCTGGAGCCCAACGATCCCCAGGTGCAGCAGGCCGGTATCGGTGGCCCGGCACCCGAGGGCGCCATCGTGCGACCGATCAACGTGCTCGCCCGCCGGGCCGCGGAAGTCCGGGTGGATCTGGCCGGCCTGATCCGTCGGGCCAACCTGCTGGCCTTCTCGTTCCAAGAGGCCACCGACAGCATCTCCGCCCACCGCGATCGACTGGTGGCGATGCCGTCCATCATGCCCACGTACGGGGTGGCTCACGAGTGCATTCGCCTCGATGCGGGAGCATCCCATCCTGCACTACGCGCGGCCGCACGAGGGCATCGATGTGCAGGCCCCGCTGGGTTCCCCCATCCAGTCCCCCGGCGCGGGCGTAGTGATCTCCACCGGCTGGGAAACCGGCTACGGGAACACGGTCGAGATCGATCACGGCTACGGGATCACCACCAAGTTCGCCCACTGCTCGAAGATTCTGGTGCACAGGGGCCAGCGGGTGAAGCGCGGCGACCTGATCGCCCAGGTGGGCAATACCGGCCTCGCCACCGGCCCGCACCTGCACTACGAAGTCCACGTCCGGGGCCAGCCGGTGGATCCGCTGCGGTATGTGCTGCCGCAGGTGGTGGTGGACTAGGCATCAGCCGCAGTCGGATGCCGTAAGCCATAGGCCATAAGCCGTAAGCGGAGCAAAGACGAACCCTCCGATGCCCCTGCGCACGGAGGGTTCTTTCATTCGGCGGCCCCGCTTATGGCTTAGGGCTTAAGGCAGCTAAAGCACCACGCCATCAGTTGAACTTCACCGTCGGCGCCTCCTCCGCCCCCTCCTTCGCCTCGAAATAGGGCTTGGGTCCCCCCGCGCCGAAGACCTTGGCGGTGATGTTATAGGGGAAGGTGCGGATGAAGGTGTTGTACTGCTGGGCCGCGGTGTTGTAGTCCTGCCGCGCGACCGAGATCCGGTTCTCGGTGCCCGCGAGCTCGTCCGCGAACTGGCGGAAGTTCTGGTCGGCCTTGAGCTGGGGATAGTTCTCGGCGATGGCCAGCAGGCGCCCCAGCGAGCCGGTGAGCGCCTGGTTGGCCTGCGCCATCTCCTCGACATTGCCGGACTGTACGCTGCCGGCGAGCTTGGCCCGCGCGTTGGCGACTTCAGTGAAGATCGTCTCTTCGTGCTTGGCGTAGCCCTTGACCGTCTCCACCAGGTTCGGGATCAGGTCGGCCCGCCGTTGCAGCTGGGCCGCGATCTGTCCCTTGGCGGAATTGACCTGCTCGTCCAATGCCTGGATCCTGTTATAGCCGCAGCCGGTGGCCGTCACCGCGAGCAGCAACAGAGACAGCCGAAGGTACCGCATCATCTCCGCTCTCCAGTCTGAAGTTGGTCCACAAAGCGCGCGGCCGCTTCCACCGCGTGAAGATACCCTACGAAATCCTCGTCGCTACAGCGCCAATCGGGGTCGCCGCGACGGGCGAACACCGTCTGAGCCGGGGCGGGATCGAATCCGGCAAGCCGGCCGGCCGATGCCGCTGCCTGCTGGGCGTCTGCCGGAGGTGTTTCTCCGGCGACACTCACCAGCATCCGGAAGAGGAACTGGATGACTCCCGCGCTGCCCTGCGCCAGCTCGGCCAGCCGATCGGATTTGCCGGTGAAGGTGGCGAAAGCCTGACGCAATCGAAGCAGCTTGCCTCGCAGCTCCCGCTCCAGCGCTCGCCGCAGGTCAGCTCGGTCTACCGTGAGGCTGGCGAGCGGATTGTCGCCCCGCAGCACCCGGTACGCGAGAGCCATGTCGGCGATCTCCAGCGGGAACGCGTCGGCCGACCGCTCCCAGTCGATCCGGGCCAAAATGAGTGGCGGTGGCTGGCCGGCCGCCTCCCACTCGCTGAATGCTGGTCCCAGCGCCCGCAGCCTTGCGGCGTCTACGGAGTCCAGGATCAGCAGGAGGTTCACGTCCGACCGGCGGGGCAACGCATGCCCTCGCGCGTGGGAGCCGTAGAGTACGGCCGCGTAGTTGCCCAGTCCCGCCTGATCGGCCCGGGCGAGGAATGCCTGGAGCAGTTGATCGACGTCGTTAGCCATTCAGAAGCTCCTTCCCGCGCCACCACCGCTGAAGCCACCACCACCGCCGAATCCGCCAAAGCCGCCACCGCCACCTCCGAACCCGCCACCGCCGAATCCACCGCCCCAACCGCCGCCACCCCATCCAGGACCCCAGTAGCCGCCACGGCCCCGTCTCCCACCGCGACCGCGACCACCGCTCATCAATCTGGGGAGGACGAAGAAGACGATGAACAGCAGGAGCAGGTAGACCCAGCCGGGGATGCCTCCCTCACCTCCGCCGGAGTCAGGGAAGGGATCAGCCGCGGTGAGGGCCGAGTCGGTGACACCGAAGCCCTTCGCCACGGTGCTCGCGATGGCCTCGGTCCCGGTGACCAGCGCGGGACCGTATTCACCCTGCTGGAGCTGCGGGACCATCAGATCGAGAATGCGACCAGCCGTGGCATCGGTCACGATGCCTTCGATTCCCCGCCCGGTAGAGAGATAGAACCCGCCCTTCTGACCCTCGCGTTTCGGCACCACGAGCAGCACCAGTCCCGCGTTGCGGCGCTGATCGCCGATCTCCGCCTTGGCACCGACTCCCCACGCCCGACCGATGGCCAGACGCGATCTCGGCCGTCTCGTATTGCCCTTGAGTGGGAAGGGTGACCACTGCGAGCTCGGCTCCAGTGGCGGTGCGGAGGCGGGCGGCGAGATCCTCGATCCGGGCAGCCGACTGGGGATCGACCACGCCCGCCACATCGCTGAGATACCCCATGGGACGCGAGGGGAACAGCGAGTCGATTGCCCCGCCCTGCTGTGCCGCGAGTAACGCCGGGATCAGTTGAAGCAGCCCCAGGACTCGCCTAGTTTTCCCCGGCCCGAATACCCGCTCGGTTCCCCTCACCCGGCTACCCGTGTCCCGCTGTTTGATCACGCTCGTTCTGGTTCTGGCCGCCTGCGGCGGCCGGGAAGTCCGTGTCGACGTCGCCATTCCGGGACCCGATTCGGTAGACGCGCCGGTGGCGAACCTTCCTCTGGTGGTGCTCTCCTACAACCGCGACAGCATCATCGCGCTGCTCGAGGCCAAGGCCACTTCTCCGGAGAAGATTACCCGGCGACTGGATCCGCTCTTTCGCGCCTTCCAGCAGCCGTTCCATGCCTATGTCACCGCATCGCTGGCGGTGAGCCGGACCCAGGATTCCCTGGCTCGGCTCAAGGCCCGGCTCGATTCCATGCCGCGCTCGGCATCCGACTATGCCTGGCTGTACCGACGTTTCAGCGCGTTGTCGGACAGCCTGGCGACGCTCGCCAAACGACGCGACCTCGCCCAGGCGCAGCTCAAACGGGCTCGCGATACCCTCGCCGGCCCGATCGACAGCCTCCGTGATCGGATGAGCCGTTGGCAAGATAGCACCTATCAGGGCTACGACAGTATCGTCGACCGGCTCAACAATGTAATCGGGCGACAGCCCATCCCCGACACGACCGGCGCCGATGGTTCGGTGACGATTCGGTTGCCCAACGGCGAGTGGTGGGTGTACGCCCGTTCCTGGGTGGCCGATGATCCCAATGCGGAATGGTACTGGAATGTCCCGATCCGGAGTGGCCGAGTCGTCCTTGACCGCAGCACGGGGAAGCGGCAGGCGAGGTACTGAGATGCGAAGCCTGATGGTGGCGCTGATCCTGTCGCTCGCCAGCTTCACGCGGGTGGCGGCCCAGCTCAAGGATCCGGGCATGGTTGCCGCGCGGACCAAGGGCTCGCCGACGGCGCCGGTCACGGTCTACGAGATGTCGGACTTCCAGTGCCCCTGGTGCCGCAAGCAGGCGATCGAGGTGCTGCCCCAGCTGGAGCAGGAATTCATTGCCACCGGCAAGGTCCGCTGGATCTTCGTGAACTTCCCGATCACCGACCTGCACCCCAACGCGGGCGCCGCGGCCGAATTCGCGATGTGCGCGGCCAAAGCCAACCAATTCTGGCCGATCCACGATCTGCTCTTCCAGTACCAGGCCAAGTGGGCTCCGCTCAAGGACCCGGCCCCGTTTCTTCTCACTCTGGCGGACTCGGCGGGAGTGCCGCGGGACAGCATCCTCGCCTGCCTCCATACCCAGGAGACCCGGGCGGTAATCCAGAGCGAAGCGAACTCCGCGGCCCGCTCTGGTGTCGCCAGCACCCCTACGGTCTTCATCGAGGGAGCCGGACTACTCAAGGGAGCCGCACCCCTCGAGACCTATCGGCATATTCTGGATTCGTTGTGGAAGGTGAGGACGGGTGGGGGTCAATAGTCGATAGTCGATAGTCGATAGTCGATAGTCGTGGGTCATCGGTCATAGGAGACTCAAGACCGACGACTTACGACCTTTGACCATCGACCATCGACCATCGACCATCGACCATCGACCATCGACCATCACCATCGACCACCTGACCATCCTGACCATCCACCATCGACCATCCACCATCGACCATCCACCATCGACCCCTACCGCGCCACCGTCAACAACACGTCGTACAGCGCATGGGTCCAGGCCGTGATGCCGAAGCCCCGGGTGAGGTACAGGGCGCTGAGCAGCACGCCGGCGATGGTGCGGAAGGTGAATGAGGTCAGCTCGAAGGTGTCGCCCAACGGGCCCACGTAGTGAAATGCCGCGAAGATGACCGCCCCCAGCAGAGTGGCGAAGACTCCCGCCGCAAACGGCTTCATCTGGAACGCCCCGATCGCGAACCGAGACAAGGCCCCGACGATCAGTACCCGGAACAGCAGTTCCTCGTAGATTCCCGCGCCCAGAGAAACCATGATCTGGGTGGCGAGCCCCTGCCCCTGCATGGGACCGAGAGCCAGGATCCTGGGTCCCTGCAGCACGAGTGAGGTGAGCAGGCTCGTGACCACCCCGAAGAGCACGGCATAGACGACCGACTCCACCAGCATCCCGAGGAAGTAGCGTCCCTCGATGGGGCCGTTCCTCCGCCGGTCTCGCCACACCAGGACCATGCCGGTGCCGAGCAGGAGCACCCCGAAGATCGTCAGGCCATGTCCTCCGCCCAGCAGGACGAACAGGCTCTTGAGGAGAACATCGGCCCCATTGCGGATCCCCGAGCCGTCCGGCCCGGACAGGCTCCGGGCCATGAGCTCATAGAGGATCAGCAGTGGAAGGGCGAAGGTGAGGCTGTAGCGGGGGGCCCGGGTGGTGGACCAGTAGCTGGACATGAGGAGAAAGTAACGAACCGCGCCACCCCGTCGAATTCACGGAATGGCGCAGTCGGTTGTCATCGAGCTCGAGACGATCAGCCTCGGGCTGCCGGCGTCACTGCGACGCCGCTACTCGCTCAGGCGATCGCTTGCCCTGCTCGAGCTACGGATGCAACTCTCACTAGACAATGGATCACCTCCTCTCACAGGGTGGAACATCGGGCGGACGGTCTTAGTTTAGCGCTAACCCGGCCGCTCTCGCAAGTTTGACAGGATGACTCACTCCGGACCGGATACCCCTCACAACCCGTCCCTGGTTCCTTGACCGAAACCAATCCCTTCTATCGCGCCGCGATCACCCTCGGCACCGCGCTGGCACCCGTTGCGGGCGCGTGGAGCCGGAAGATCGTGCTGGGGCACGAAGGACGCGCTCGCGAGCCTGGAAGGGTTCCGCGAGTGGGCCCGCACCAGCCGCGACCGGTCGAGGCCACTGGTGTGGTTTCATGCTCCCTCCGTGGGGGAAGCACGACAGGCGGAGGCCGTGATGCTCCAGCTCCGCGGGCTGCAGCCCGAGTGGCAAGTCGGCTTCACCTGCTTCAGCCCCTCGGCTGCAGCACTCCTGGCGAAACTGCCGGCGGACGTGACCGGATATCTGCCGTACGATCGGGTGCACGACGTCACCGAATTCCTCGATCTGCTTGCACCCAGCGCACTGATATTCACCAAGCTGGACCTTTGGCCCGAACTCGCCACCAGAGCGCATCAGCGTGGGGTCAAACTCGGGCTCATCACGGGGACGGTACGGCCGCATAGCGGAAGGCTCCGCTGGCCAATCCGCGCGTTGCTGCATCCGGGTTATGCCGTGCTGGATGCCGTCGGAACGGCGTCGGAGGATGACGGGGATCGTCTGGTGCAGCTCGGCGTCGAGCGGGATCGGATCCAGATGCTGGGGGACCCACGATACGACAGCGTCGCAACCACGGTCGCCGAAGTCGCCCCGGAGGATCCCATTGTCGCGCTGGGAGAGGGCGCCTGGACCATCGTAGCCGGCTCGACCTGGCGTTCCGACGATCAGGTTCTGCTCAGCGCATTCAGGGCTGTGCGCCGGGAGCGGCCCGACCCGCGGCTCATTCTAGTGCCTCACGAACCGTCCTCCCGTCAGCTCCACAGGATTGAACGAACCGCAGCACAGCTCGGCCTGCCAGGACCGGTGCTGGTAGGCGGACTCCGGGAACCCCGCGCCACTCATGGTCGAGGACCGATCGGGGCGCCTGGCCCGGTTGTACGGGGCCGGCAAGGTGGCCCACGTCGGCGGCGGGTTTGGCGCGGCAGGGCTTCATTCGGTGCTGGAGCCCTCGGCCTGGGCAATTCCCGTGACCGTGGGACCCCGTTGGCATGAGAGCCTGGACGCAAGCCGCCTACTCGCTCAGGGAGGCGGGTTATCCGTCCGGCGGGGAGCCGTCGGGGCTGCTGAGCTGGTCAGGGCATGGAGGGTCTGGCAATCCGATGAGACAGCCCGGGCGGCGGCGGGAAGGGCGGCGAGAGCGGTGGTGGATCAGGGACGGGGCGCCGCGGAGCGCTGCGCCCGCATGGTAGAGCGGCTGGTTATTTCTGCTGCACCACAACGCCCTCAAACGTCACCGAGCGCGGCACGATCAACCCCAGCGTAAGCCCGGTGATGATCACATCGAAAAACTTGCTGCGGACCTTGATTTTCAGGTCGGCTACGCCGGATCCCCCAACCAGCTGGCTGCCCAAGGCCTTCTTGAGCGACGGTTCGGAGAAATGGACGACGCCCCAAAGGCCATAGACGGCGTGCGACGTCACCTTGAAGGAGGTGCCCTGCGCCGGCGCGTCGGCGCCTGACGCCATGGTCACCGGCACGCCAAGCCGTGTCGCATCGAACGTGTTGGCGCAGCCCGACACGAGGATCAGTCCCGCGGCAAGAATCACCCGGGCGGGCAGATACAGGCGGGAATTCACGCGATCAGAGTCCGAACGTCCAGTTGGCTCCCACACCGAACACCGAGGGCTTCACGCCGTTGTCGCCCCAAACCTGATCGTAAGAGAACGTCAGGCCGAGCCCGAAAATCAGATTCAGATCGATGCCGCCCGACAGTCCGAAGTTGGTGTTGGTTTCGGAGACGTTTCCAGTGACTCGGGTGACATCAGCCCGCGGAGCAATCCACGGCCTGATGGCGAGGTTGGGATTGGGAATTGTGAGCGCGATACCCAGGCCGATCGGCGCGTGGACGACGGTTCCCGGACCCGACGGGTCGGCGTATTCGGCACCGGCCTGTAATGTCACGGAGAGCGGGACCAATGGACCGCCGAAGATCTTGAGATTGAGCGCGCCCCCGAGGGCGGTGTAGGCATCGGGCGACCCCTCAGGATCGAAGTGGGAGATGATCGCCGAGAGTCCGATGGTGCCGAACCCGATCTCGCCCCGTGCCCCGTACGCGCTTCCATCGGGATAGTCGGAGTTGGGGAAGCCCACTTCGGCTCCGACACTGATACCGCTGGGAATGCCGGCATTGCGGGTGGGGAGGCCGGTGACCTGCGCCTCGAGCGGACAGGCGAGCAACATGCACGCCGCAGCAAGCACTGTCGGGTACCGCCGCATCAATACCTCCGGGCAATCGAGTCGAAT
Organism: uncultured Gemmatimonadales bacterium; assembly: GCA_963788625.1. Lineage (GTDB taxonomy): Bacteria > Gemmatimonadota > Gemmatimonadetes > Gemmatimonadales > GWC2-71-9 > DATBGE01. The sequence continues at coordinate 397,094 of CAWBHB010000003.1, forward strand.
CGGCGCGCAAGGTAGCGGCGGCACGCGGGGTTCGTCAATCTGGTCGGCAACCTACTTCGGACGGCGTCCGCCCCGGCTGATAGCACAACCCTCCTCGGCTCCAGGCCGAGGAGGGTTGTGTCATACGGGAACGGCTGAAAGGAACCAGGCTGTAAGCAGGCGCCTCACTTATGCCACGCTAAGCCTATCCCACTCCTTCGTAGTCTCCCACTGCACCGCTCACGCGAACATCAAGCGTCTTGGTGAGCGTAATATCCACGCCGAGGCCGAGACCGAATTGGGCATCGTCGAACAGGTCACCGAAGGCCGGCGCGATGACAGGGTGGACGTATGGGGTGAAGCTGATCTTGGATTCTTCCAGCAGGATCTGACGCCCCAGCGAAACTCCGAGCGGGATCAGGAAGCCGGTGTTGCCGCCGGAAAAGAGGACGCCGAAGCCGCCTGTGACCGAAGCGTCGAGCGGGAAATCCTTGTTGTGCTTGGCAAGCACGGCACGGGCATCGATGCCGAAGGCTCCCAGATTGTCCCCTCCTCCGTCGGCGTCCATGTAGGCGCCTTGCAAACCCCAGTCGAAGGTCTTGTGGCTGTGCCGGTACTCGCCTTCGATCGCGATGCTCACTCCTTCGCCGGGATCCGAGATGTAACCTCCCAGTTCCTGCAGCTGAAACGCGCGGGTCGGCGCCATGAAAACCGGCGTGCCCAGCGTCTGCGCCGACAACGTCCCTGCCGAGGACGCCAGGCCTGCCCCTACGATGAACACCAGAAGCTACGACGCATGCGAGTCTCCTTGAACGTGTTCGGCCACGACTCGGACGGTATTGTCCACGACCTGGAGAAATCCTCCCTGCACCGCGAACCGCAGCGTCTCCGCCACCCCGGCGCACCTGCAGAGTACCCTCGACCCAGCAGCGTCATGAAAGGAGCGTGACGCGGCAGGATGCCGACCTCGCCGTCGAACGCGGGCGCGACGACGGAGTCCGCTTCACCGTCGAATACCGACGCCTCGGGGCAGATGACCGTGACGTGCATCACGCGCTCGCCGAGCTTCTTGGCCTTCGCCACCGCTTCGTCGATTCCGCCCACCATGTAGAACGCCTGCTCGGGCAGGTGATCGAACTCGCCGGAGAGCACCCGCTCGAAGCTCGCGATGGTGTCCTCGAGCTTCACGTACTTGCCGGGGAAGCCGGTGAACTGCTCGGCCACGAAGAACGGCTGCGACAGGAAGCGCTGGATCCGGCGGGCCCGCGCCACGACCAGCTTGTCGTCTTCCGACAGCTCGTCCATGCCGAGGATCGCGATGATGTCCTGGAGCGCCTTGTAGCGCTGCAGGGTCCGCTGCACGCCGATGGCGACGTTGTAGTGCCGCTCGCCGAGGAACTGCGGATCCAGGATCCGGCTGGAGCTGTCGAGCGGATCCACCGCGGGATAGATGCCCGAGCTCGGAGATCGCGCGGGAGAGCACCACCGTGGCGTCGAGGTGGGCGAAGGCGGTCGCCGGCGCGGGGTCGGTCAGGTCGTCGGCCGGCACGTAGATCGCCTGCACCGAGGTGATCGAGCCCTTCTTGGTCGAGGTGATCCGCTCCTGCAGGTCGCCCATCTCGGTGGCCAGGGTCGGCTGATAGCCCACCGCGCTCGGCATCCGGCCCAGCAGCGCGGAGACCTCGGAGCCGGCCTGGGTGAAGCGGAAGATGTTGTCGATGAAGAGCAGCACGTCCTGGCCCTCGACGTCGCGGAAGTACTCCGCGACGGTGAGGCCGGACAGTCCGACCCGAAGCCGGGCGCCGGGCGGCTCGTTCATCTGGCCGTAGATGAGGGCGCAGCTCTTGATGACGCCCGACTCCTCCATCTCGAGGTAGAGGTCGTTCCCCTCGCGGGTCCGCTCGCCCACGCCGCAGAAGACCGACTTGCCGCCGTGGCCCTTGGCCACGTTGTTGATCAGCTCCATGATGACGACGGTCTTGCCGACGCCGGCGCCGCCGAACAGGCCGATCTTGCCGCCCTTCACGAACGGCGCGATGAGGTCGATGACCTTGATGCCGGTCTCGAAGATCTCGGTCTTGGGCTCGAGGTCGGTGAACTTCGGGCGTCTCCCGGTGGATCGGCCACCGCTCGTTGCCGGCGGGAATCGGCGGGCCGCCGTCCACCGGCTCGCCCAGCACGTTGAGGATCCGGCCCAGCGCCGCATCACCGACCGGCACCGTGATCGGCGCGCCGGTGTCCATCGACCTTCATGCCGCGGATCACGCCGTCGGTGCTGGCTCATGGCGACGGCGCGCACCTGGTTCTGCCCGATGTGCTGCTGCACCTCGGCGACGAGCCGGACTGGGCCGCGGCCGCTGTCGTCCTCGAGCAGGAGCGCGTTGTAGATCTCCGGAAGGTTCTCCGGCTCGAACTCGACGTCGAGCACCGGGCCGATGATCTGGACGACCTTGCCGATGTTCTTGGTTGCGGTTGCGGTGGCCATTCCGACGGTTCCTTGGTTTCGTCTGGCGTTCGGGCGTGGCCTTGTGCTCGCCGCTGGGCGGCCACGAGGGTCGCCCCTGCGTTCGTATTGGGCGACCACGAGGGTCGCCCCTGCGTCCTACCCTTCGCAGCGCCGCCGCGCCGCCCACGATCTCCGCGATTTCCTGGGTGATCGCCGCCTGGCGCTGGCGGTTGTAGGTGCGCTTCAGCAGCTCGTAGGATCTCCCCGGCGTTGTCGGTCGCGTTCTTCATCGCGGTGCGCCGGGCGCCGTGCTCCGCCGCGGCGGTCTCGACCAGTCCCCGGTACACCAGGTTCCGGACGTAGAGCGGCAGCAGCTGCTCCAGGATCTCGTCCGCGCCCGGGCTTCAGGATGTAGTCGGGCCGCACCCCGCCCTTGCGGCCGCTCCGGCGTCTGGACCGGGAGGACGGTCACCAGTGGTCGGCGGTGTAGAAAGCGGACTGTTGAACTTGGCGTAGACGAGATCGAGGCTGGCGAGCCGTCCCGCCGCGAACTCCTCGATGAGCGGAGTCACCAGCTCCGACGGCATGATCGGCCGTCGGCTTGTCACCGATGTCGATCCGCTGCGGTGGCCAGCTTGCGCGCCCGAGGTACCTGAAGAAGCCGATGCCCTTCTTGCCGACGCCGTGCAGATCGACCGTGGTAGCCCTCGCCCTCGAGCTCTTCGATGCGGCGGCGCGCTTCCTTGATCAGGTTGGAGTTGAAGCCACCGGCCAGTCCGCGATTGGACGTAATCAGGAGGATCGCCGCGCGCGTGGGCCCGCCCTTGCCGGCGAGCGGCCGGCTGCCGGAGCAAGCGGGAATCGCGCCTGCCAGCTCGGGAGTCACCAGATCGGCGATGACTTCGGCGCAGCGCCTGCGCGTAGGGTCGAGCCGACACGACGCGGTCCTGGGCCCGCTTGAGCTTGGACGTGGAGACCAGTTCCATCGTCCGCGTGATCTTGCGGGTGTTCTGGACGGAGCGCATCCGTCCCTGGAGCGCGCGCGAAGCCTTGGCCATTTACTCGGCCCGGAACAGCGGCTTGAAGGCGGTGATCGCGGCCTTGAGCTTGCCGGTCAGGTCGTCGTCCAGCGTCCTTCTTGGTGCGGATCCCCTGCAGCACGGCCGGGTGCTGCGCCTCGAGGTAGGCCAGGAAATCCGCCTCCCACTGCCGGATCGTCCTTGACCTCGACGTCGTCGAGGAAGCCGTTGGTGACGGCGAAGATGATCGCCACCTGGCGCTCGACCGGGACCGGCGAGTACTGCGGCTGCTTGAGCACCTCGACCAGTGCGGGCGCCGCGGGCCAGCTGCGCGCTGCGTGGCGGCGTCGAGCTCGGAGCCGAACTGGGCGAACGCCTCGAGCTCGCGGTACTGCGCCAGCGAAAGCCGCAGCGGACCGGCCACCTGCTTCATCGCCTTGATCTGCGCGTTGCCGCCCACCCGGCTCACGCTGATGCCGGCGTCCACCGCGGGGCGGACGTTGGAGAAGAAGAGGTCGGTGGTAAGGAAGATCTGGCCGTCGGTGATCGAGATGACGTTGGTCGGGATGTACGCCGAAACGTCGCCGGCCTGGGTTTCGATGATGGGGAGCGCGGTGAGCGAACCACCCGGCTTCTTGATCCGGGCATCGAGCTTCACTACGTCCGGGTTCTCCGAGATCTTCGCGGCCCGCTCGAGCAGGCGGCTGTGCAGATAGAACACGTCGCCCGGATACGCCTCACGTCCCGGCGGCCGCCGGAGAATCAGCGACAGCTGGCGGTACGCCGCGGCCTGCTTGGAGAGATCGTCGTAGACGCAGAGCGTCGCCTTGCCTTCCTCGTACATGAAGTACTCGGCGATGGCGCAGCCCGAGTAGGGCGCGATGTACTGCAGCGGCGCGGGATCCGAAGCGCTGGCCATGACCACGATGGTGTACTCCATCGCGCCGTGCTCCTTGAGCTTCTCCACCACCGTCGCCACCGTCGAACGCTTCTGGCCGATGGCGACGTACACGCAGATGACGCCGGTGCCCTTCTGATTGATGATCGTGTCGATCGCGATGGCGGTCTTGCCGGTGCCCCGGTCGCCGATGATCAGCTCGCGCTGACCGCGGCCGATCGGGATCATCGCGTCGATGGCCTTGATGCCGGTCTGGAGCGGCTCCTTCACCGGCTGCCGCACGATGATGCCCGGCGCAACCATCTCCACGTCCCGGGCCGCGCTGGTCTTGATCGGGCCGAGTCCGTCCACCGGCCGTCCCAGCGCATCGACCACCCGGCCGAGCATGGCCGGTCCGACCGGCACTTCGAGCAGGCGGCCGGTGCAGCGGACTTCGTCGCCCTCTTTGAGCTTGAGGTAGTCGCCCAGGATGACGGCGCCGACGTTGTCCTCTTCGAGGTTCAGCGCCATGCCGGTGATCACCTCGCCGGTCTCGCGGCGACGGTGAACTCCAGCATCTCGCCGGCCTGAGCCGAGGCGAGCCCGTAGATGCGCGCCACTCCGTCCCGCACTTCAAGGACGGTCCCGACTTCATTGACGTCAACCGACGCCAAATCGGCGCTCTGGATTTCCTTAAGGAGAACTTCCTTGAGTTCGCCGGGGCGGAGGATGGTTTCCGTCGCCATAAGCCTTGAGCTGTGAGAGGAAATGCGGTCAGAACTTAGCTTGTGAAAATTATCACATGAAGCCCCCTCGGGCAAGCATTACCCTAAGGTCCAATGCCTCCCGTCGGCTGAGCGGCGGCAGTCTCTAACTGGTCCCCTGTCCGCGGGCTATAATCGGCCATGCTCACCCATCGGGAATCACGAATCTGGATCCGCGAGTCCGCCCTGACGGGTCTGGGCCTGTTGCTCCTGGCCCTGCCGGCTAGCGCTGGCGGCAACGACTTGATCGGGCCGATCCAGGCACTGGATTCCACCGCCGTAGTCCTGCAAAACCGCACGGTGTTCGTCTACCGGAGGCCGCTGGGTTCCTACTCGCCGGCCGAGCGGGCGGCACTGTCCCGCGAACGATTGGCCAAGGTACTCGAGGGACCGGCCACGGGCGATAGTGTCCGCATCGAACCGCTGCTGGGCGGCATGGCGGTCATCGTGGGATCATCTCCGGTCCTGGTCCTGGCCCCCGGCGACGCCGACAGCCTGGTCGGAGAACGGCTCACCGCACTCGCCGACTCCGCAGCGGCCCGGCTCCGCGACGCAATCGATGCCGAGCGGACGGCGCGAAGCCCGGCGGTGCTCCTGCGGGGCGCACTGTGGGTGCTCCTCGCCACCACCCTGCTCGTCGTGGCACTCAAGCTCATCATCAAACTCAGGTGGATCCTGCTCCGATGGCTCCAGGGCCGGGCAGTGCATGACGTGCGCTCCAAGAAGTTGGGAGGCTTCAAGCTCCTCGATCAGGACCAGGTTTACTGGGTCCTGAGTCGTCTCACCACCGGGCTCGCCTGGCTAGCCGGCCTGGTGCTGGCGGAAGTCTGGCTCGGCTTCTCGCTGAGCCAATTCCCTTATACGGCACCGTGGGGACATGGTCTGAAAGAATTCCTGCTCTCCACGCTCGGGCAGCTAGCGCTGGGGGTACTGGGCACCCTCCCGGGTTTGTTCACCGTGGTGGTCATCCTGCTCTTCATCCGTTTTCTCACGCGATTGATCCGTGGGTTCTTCGGGGCGGTGCAGGCAGGACGGGTGACGGTTCCCTGGCTTCACCCGGACACGGCGCCACCCACGGAGCGGATCGTCGTGGCACTCACCTGGGTGTTTGGGCTCGTGCTCTGTTATCCCTACCTGCCGGGGAGCGACAGCGATGCCTTCAAGGGCGTCAGTGTATTCATCGGTCTGCTGGTGACCCTCGGCTCAGGCGGGAGCGTCAACCAGATATTGAGCGGGCTCATTCTGGTCTACGCCCGGGCTCTCCATACCGGCGATTATGTGCGGATCGGTGAGTTCGAAGGAACGGTAGCCGAGGTAGGGCTGGTGGCGACGAGGCTCCGCACTCCGTGGCAGGAGTTGGTGACGATCCCGAACGCGGTGGTCCTGGGCGCCGCCACAACCAATTACTCCCGATTGGAGCGGGCCGATCAGCTTTGGTATCGCACTTCGGTCACCATCGGATACGATGCGCCCTGGCGCCAGGTCCATGCGATGCTCTGCCAGGCGGCGGAGCGGACAGCCGGGATACGCCGGGATCCGTCACCCTTCGTGCTGCAGACCTCGCTCTCCGATTTCTACGTGGAATACACCCTCAACTTTCGGCCCGAGGAACCGGCTCAGCGGGTCTTCGTACTCTCCGAGCTGCACACCAACATCCAGGATGCGTTCAACGAGAGCGGGGTGCAGATCATGTCACCCCACTTCATGGTCCAGCCGGAGAATCCCGTTGTGGTGCCGCGAGAGCGCTGGTGGAGCGCGCCGGCCCGCCGGGAGGGGCCTGCGGAGAGATAGAAGCTTCCAGCGATAAATCGCCGGAATCGAGTTACCGGATTCGACTGCGGGTATTCCCCCGGGCAAACGCCGCCAGGACACCGCGCGGCCCCAGAGCTGGCCAGGCCGCTGGCCGAGAGCTCCCGCGATACGGCGGGCGGTGATGCTGAGGTGGCTGGAGGTCGCGAAGCGGAGAAGTCGAGCGGTGGTGCCAGCGTCGTACCCCGGGATTCCGAAGCAACTGCGCGGCGCAGGCGATTCGAGTGAGGTCGATGACCCGCTTGAGATTGGGTGCGCCACCGGCTCCGAATTGACGGCTCAGATGTTCCCGGCTCACCTTGAGCCGCTGAGCCAGCGTGCCGGTTCTCACGGTCTGATCCACCCGCTCCAGCAGATAGTTCCACACTTCGCGTTGCACCGGATCGGTGAGACGGAGCGCGCGCGGCGCGTCGGCCAGGGTACGACGCCGTTCCTCCGCGGCGGATACGCGAAGCACCACGTCACCGGACACCGCGTTGTCCACTCCTTCCACCAAGAGCGCCGCGACCCGCGCCTCATGGCAGGTCAGCATCATCTCGCCGTCGTCGGGACGAAAGGGCCCGAACGCGACCATGGGGACTCCAGGGAACGCTGCCCGGACTTCCTGGATCTGCGGGTGAACGACGGCCTGGGGCGTCAGGACGATGGCGTCCACCAGGCGGGTGGAGAGGACCTTCCGGAGGCCGTTGGGATGGCGACAGCGGGCCATGGCCCAGGTGCCGCGGGGAAGCGAGCGACGAAGCGCCTGAGCGGCGTCGCGGCTCTCGAGGAGCGCAGCGACGACGGGCACGTCAGCTCTCGACCAGCGGCGCGGGAGTGGGTTGCGCGCGGCCGCTCCCCATCGCCACCAGCGTCCTGGCCATGTCTCCCGCGCGCTTCAGGACGCCCCGCGCGTTGTCGTAGCTCAGGGTCTCGAGCGCTTCATCGAGCGTACACCAGCGATAATCGGTGATGCCCTCGTCCGCCTGCGGTCGCACCTCGGCGGCCGGGCTCTCGAACAGGAAGAAATGGCAGAACTTGTGGATGTAGCGGCCGCGGAAGCGGAAGTGCCAGTCGATGATCCGGATCGGACCGTGCATCACGAGATCGGAGAGGCCGGTCTCCTCGCTGGTTTCCCGTCCGGCCGCCTCGGCCGGTGATTCCTCGCCCTCGAGGTGGCCCTTGGGAAAGCCCCAGTTGCGATAGGAATCACGAATCAGCAGAAAGCGGGCAGAACGGTCCGGCTCCCTGCGGAAGACGATACCTCCCGCCGACACCTCGCGTTCCGGACGACGCTTACCCATCCTTGCCACCCCAAGAGCGTGGGAGGAAGTGAGAGGTGGGAAGTGAGAAGGAGATCCTCCCGTTTGTCAGCATGCCTAAGCCGTTCCTCCCGAACGCGTGGCCCAGAATCAATCCACTCCCACTTCCCACTTCCCACTGTCCACGTCCTCACGTCTCACGTCTCACGTCTCACGTCTCACGTCCCACGCTTTTAAAACACGCTGAACTTGAAATACTTCCGCGGGTTGGCCTGGATGTCCGCAATCAGCTTACGCAGCTCCCGCATGGTCTCGGTGGTTTCATTATACAGTGCGCTGTCCCGGGAGAGCATGCCAAGGGTACCCTGGCCCGCCTGCATCCGTCCCAATATGGAGTCTGCAGCGAGGAGGACGCGAATCAGGTTGGCCTGATGGACCCGGGCGGCCTCGGTGAGGGTCCGGACGTCCGCCGCCGCCTGACGAAGGCTGGCGGTCCCGGTCTCCGCATTGTGGACGATGCCCTGAAGCTGATTGCTGTCGGTCGCTGCCTCGATTCGGGCCAGGACCTGCCGCAGATCCTGACTGGCCCCCCGCACCGCATAGGCAGTGGTATCGATGTTCTCGGTGACCACGCCGAGCCGGGTGGTCTGGCTCTGGGTGAAGCGAGCCAGCCGATCGGTGATGGCGGCGAAGTTCTTCACCGAGGCGCGGAGCTCGAACACCGCACTCGAGTCGAAGGTGGTTTGTACCCGTTCGGCCACGGTGGCGATGTCGGTGGCGATCCGGCCGGCCTGGGCCGTGAGCTGTCCGACGTCGGGGAGGGTCGCGCCGGGCCAGGCCTCACCGTCGTTCTTCGCGGCCTCGGCGAGCAGCTCACGGATATTGGGGTCGTCCTGGGGTTCGTCGGCCGAGACGATGGTCGCAGCCCATTCGCCGAACAGACTTTGGGAGGCGGCGATCACCGCGGGATGGGCCGGCAGCTCGACGCCCTGATACACCCTGAGATCGGCGTCCACCCAGTCTCCTTCACCCAGGCGAACCGCCTCGACCCGTCCGACCTTCACACCACGCAAGGTGACCGGTGCACCCGGCGTGAGTCCTCCTACGGTGCGGAAGCGGGCCACGTGCACCTGCTCGCGCCGCCCCACGTTGGCCTCCCCCAGCCAGAGGGCACCGGCGATGGTGATGGCGAGCGCCACCAGCAGCACCAGACCCACCAGGAATTCGTTGCTTCGCTTCATGCTCCGACCGTGGCGCCGGAGTCGGGGGCCGCTTCCCTCGGCCGCCCTTCGATGAACTGGCGCACTATCGGGTCTCGAGTAGCCTGGATCTCGGCGATGGTTCCCTCCTGGCGGACTTTGCCCTGGTAGAGCATCGCGATGCGGTCTCCCACCGTGTAGGCACTGCGCATGTCATGGGTAACGACCACCCCGGTCACCCCCAGTCTCCTGCCGGGTGCGCACCATGAGCTCGTCGATCACCGCGGAGGTCACCGGATCGAGGCCCGAGGTGGGCTCGTCGTACAGAATGTAGCGCGGCTGGAGAGCGATCGCCCGGGCGATGCCCACCCGCTTCCGCATGCCGCCGGACAACTCGGCCGGATACCGCGCCTCGGTATCGGGGAGGTCCACCAGTGCGAGACTCTCGCTGATCCGGCGGTCGATCTCGCCTTCCGAGAGCCCCCGGCGCGCGAGACCCAGCGCGAGGTTTTCCGCGACGGTCATCGAATCGAACAGCGCGGCGAACTGGAAAACGTATCCGACCTTCCGGCGAAGCTCGGTCAATTCGTCCCGGCCGAGCTGATCCACCGGCTGACCGTCCACCTCGACCTGTCCCGAATCGGGCAGGATGAGTCCGACGATGTGCTTGAGTGCCACACTCTTGCCGCTGCCCGAGTAGCCGATGATGACCGTGGTCTCGCGGTCCGGAATGGTCAGCGAGAACCCGTCGAGGACGGTCTTGGCGCCGAAGGATTTGTGGACGTTATGGAATTGGATCATAGGCGGACGGGGCGGACAAGGCGGACAGGGCGGACGAAGTAGTTAAGGCGCTGCGGGATCAGCGCGGCGATTAGCCCGCTCCCGTCCTGACCGCCCTGCCCGCCCTGATCGCCCCGTCCGCCTCTCACAAAAGCACCAACGCCCAGAATGCGTCCAGCACCAGGATCGCCTCGCAGCCGAGGACGACGGCGCGGGTGGTGTTGCGGCCGACGCCCTCGGCACCGCCCCGAGTGGCGAGGCCCATGAGGCTGCCGGCCAGGGTGACCGCGATGCCGAAGCTCGCCGATCTTGATCAGGCCGAACCAGATGTCCTTCCAGCGGTAGAAGAGCCGCAGGCCCTTCACGAATTCCAGGGTGGAGAGGTCGAGCAGGTTGATCGCGGTGATCCAGCCCGCGGTCACACCGACCGCGACGGCGAGTGCGGTGACCACCGGGAAACATGAGCGCCGCCGGCCAGGACCCGGGGCACCACCAGGTAGACTCCGCGGATTGTAGGCCAGGGTCTCGAGTGCATCGACCTGTTCGGTCACCCGCATGGTCCCGATCTCGGCGGCGATGTTGGCGCCCTACCCGGCCGGCGAGCGCCAGTGCCGGTGAGCACCGGGCCCAGCTCCATCATGATCGTCTTCCCGACCAGGGCGCCCGACGAAGTAGAGCGGCACCGCGCCGGTGAAGATGTATTTGGAGAGCAGGGAGAGGACGATGCCGGTGAAGACGGCGATGAACAGCGCGATCGGCACCGAGTCCACCCCGAGCCGCCGCATCTGGGCCGCGAGGAGCGGGAGCCAGGTGCGCACATCGGCGAGCGCGCGACCGGCCTCGATGGCGCCGTGGCCGACTCGGGTGATGGCGGCGGTGACAGCCATTAGCCGTTAGCCATTAGCTGTTAGCTGTTAGCCATCAGCGAGTCGCCATCGTTCGGGGAACAGATCTCGGAGTTCGGCTCAGCGGGCTCAGAACGGCTGCTGACAGCTAACAGCTGATAGCTGACAGCTATCAGCTACGCCGCGAAGCTCGCCAGCGCCCGGCCCACGTCTCCCTCGCGCAGGCGCTTGAGGGCGCGGTCGCGCAGCTGGCGGACCCGCTCGCGGGTGACGCCGAGCATGCCGCCGATCTCTTCCAGCGTGTGCTCGCGGCCGCCGTCGAGCCCGAAGTAGAGCCGGAGCACCTTGGCGTCCCGGGGCGGCAGCGTGCGGAGCGCGCGCTCGATCTCCTCGGAGAGGAAGCGATCCATCGCCTGCGTCTTCGGTGTCGGCCTGGTCGTCGGCGATGAAGCGCTCGATGAGCGAGCGGTCGCCCTCGGGATCGAGCGGCGCGTCGAGCCGTACGTCGGCGGTGTTGAGCGCGGCGAGCGACTGGACCACTTCGAGCGACAGTCCGGTGGCGCTCGGCGATTTCCTCCGGCGTCGGCTCGCGGCGCAGCTCCTGGCGCAGGGTCTCGGCGGTGCGGACGATGCGCGAGAGGTCGGCGGTGCGATTGAGCGGCACCCGGACGGTGCGGCCCTGGCGCGCCAGCGACGGCGAGGATCGCCTGGCGGATCCACCACACCGCGTAGGAGATGAACTTGACGCCCTGGTCGGGATCGAACTTCCGGGCCGCGGTGAGCAGGCCGACGTTGCCCTCGCCGATCAGATCGGTGAGCGCGCAGGCCGCGGTTCTGGTATTTCTTGGCGACGGAGATGACGAAGCGCAGGTTGCGCTTCACCAGCTCCTGCATCGCCTCCTGGTCGCCGGCCCGGACCCGGCGGGCGATGGCGATTTCCTGCTGCGGCGTGAGCAGCGGGGTCTGGCTGACCTCGTACAGGTATTGGTCGAGGATGTCGCGGTCGGCGTCGTAGACGCCGAGGGTCTTCGCGGTTTCCGCGCTTGCGGGCTGCGCGGCTTTGGCCGCGGAGGTCTGCGCCAGGATCTCGGCCGTGGTGAGGTCGTCGGAGACAGCGGCTCCGGCGCGAGGCGTCGGCGGGACGCTGGGCGGGGCGCTTGGGAGGCTCCTGCCCGTCGGACTTCTTCTTGCTCATGCGTCGCAGTATATCCTCATCAGGCCACAGAAAATGCGCTTGACACTCCTCAGCGCGCCGGCTAGCTTGCCGTGCTGCCGCCGGCGGCGCCCGAAGGGCGCGCCAATATAATGGGGGCGTAGCTCAGTTGGGAGAGCGCGTGAATGGCATTCACGAGGTCAGGGGTTCGATCCCCCTCGCCTCCATTGTGGCTTGGGCCGGTGCAGGCCAGGTGTTGCAATCCGAGGTGCCAGCCGCTAAACTCTGGCCCTCGATCCGCGGGAATAGCTCAGTTGGTAGAGCACAACCTTGCCAAGGTTGGGGTCGCGGGTTCGAGTCCCGTTTCCCGCTCTGACAGCAGGCCGTGAGTCATGCAGGGCTGACGCGCACGGTTGGCAGTCGAAGCAGTGAAACACGTCGCGGGGTGGAGCAGTCTGGTAGCTCGCCGGGCTCATAACCCGGAGGTCGTGGGTTCAAATCCCACCCCCGCTATTCGCAGGGCGGTCACGGCGGTCAAGGCGGTCAGGGCGGTCAGAGCGGTTCTGCATCGACCCGACCGCCCCGTCCGCCTCGACCGCCTCGCTGTTTCGGGCGGTTAGCTCAGTTGGTTAGAGCGCCACGTTGACATCGTGGAGGTCACAAGTTCGAGTCTTGTACCGCCCATCGCGCGCCCTTAGCTCAATTGGATAGAGCATCTGACTACGGATCAGAAGGTTGGGGGTTCGAGTCCCTCAGGGCGCACTGGGCTGACGGGGCGTAGCGCAGTCCGGTTAGCGCGCCTGCTTCGGGAGCAGGAGGTCCCCGGTTCAAATCCGGGCGCCCCGATTGACGAGTGAGGTGCCAGTTTCCTTCGGAGACTGGCACTTTGTCATTCCGGAACCGCGAGATCCTCGAGAAAGAACGCCGCGAGTTCGGCCCGGCCCTGGAGGCCAGACTTCTGGTACACCGCCACGGCGTGCTGCCGCACCGTGCGTTCGCTCCGCCCAGTGGCCGCAGCGATCTGTTTGTGCCCCTGCCCCTTGAGAAGCAACAGCGCGACTTCTCGCTCGGCCTTCGTCAACTGCCACGTGCGGAACTGTTCGTCCACCGCGCGTCCCAGACCCTCTAGCGCCCGCTCGGCCCGTGCGCGCCATGCGTCGCGTTCGGCCTGACGCTCAGCCAAAGTCTGCCTCAGGGCCCCGGCCGAGACCTCGGCGTGCCACCAGCCTCGCCACAGCCAGGCAGTCAATACGAGCGCCGCGGCGATTAGCGCGACCTCGTAGACGACATGGAAGGAGCCCCAATCCTTGGGCGCGTCGAGCACTAAGTCGACGACACCGCCTGCCACGATAGCGAGCAGCAGGAGCGTGAGAGGAAGGCGGAGTTGTGGTGGCGGCTCTTCGGTCACGACGTCCCTCCGTCATTTGCCGGATGAGCTGGAAGATACCGTCCCAGCGGCATTTCCACGGCGAATGTCGGATGGTGTGCGGCCGGCCGATGTTGGACCTTGCGGACGAACCTTACTGGAGCTTCTCCATGTTGCCCGATCCGCTGCACCCAGCCATCGTACACTTCCCGATCGTGCTGGCCTTTCTACTCCCACTGGTCGTCCTTGCCGCGCTGTGGCGCATCCGGCGGGGCGCGTCAACCCGATCTGTCTGGAGCTTCGCCGTAGCGACGGCGGCTGTCCTAAGCGCCAGCGCATGGCTGGCCGTCGAAACGGGAGAAGCCGACGAAGAGAAGGTCGAGGACGCCGTCGCGGAGGCGCCGCTCGCAAGCCATGAAGAGTCGGCCGAACGCTTTCTTGCCCTCTCTGCTGGAGTACTGCTTGTGGCCGCAGCAGGGCTGCTGCGCGGCCGCATCGGAACGACGGCCCGGCTCGCCACTCTCGCTGGAGCCGTCGGACTAATCATCGCCGTCACGCTCGTGGGTCACTCGGGTGGCCAGCTGGTGTATCGCTATGGCGCAGCGCGAGCGTTCGAGCAGAACGGCAGCAGCGCGGCTCCGCACAGCGAGGTCGAGGGTGCCGTCCGTGATGATTCCGATGACTGAACCGCGTCGCTCGCAATAGCCGGGTGGAGCCAGGTCCGGATTAGTAACTGAAGGCCCGGCCGCGATATGCGGCCGGGCCTCACGGTTTCCCCCGATGCAGCGCGCGCTTGTGGGCCCCTCCTCCGGCCTCCATGATAGGGCATGCCCGTCCAGGGCAGGCCCTCGTGAACAACGACCCGTTTGAGGCTTCGGGCCGCGATCGCCCACCGCTACCGGATTGAACGCGAGCTCGGACGGGGCGGGATGGCGACGGTGTATCTCGCCCACGAATTCAAGCATGGCCGCTCCGTGAAGGCGGCGCGTTGAAAGATCGGTTGGCGCGCCCTCTGGTGCCCACCATCGCCGAGGCACTCAACATCACTCGACAGGTAGCTGCGGGACTCAATTACGCTCACCAGCTTGGTGTAGTGCACCGTGATATCAAGCCGGCGAACATACTGCTGTCGAGTGGCCATGCCTTCATCAGGGATTTCGGGATCGCGCGCCGTGGGCCAAGCGACAACCGAGGATCGACGACGGTTACGGGCCGCTATTCGGGGCGTAGCGCAGTCCGGTTAGCGCCCCTGCTTCGGGAGCAGGAGGTCCCCGGTTCCAATCCGGGTGCCCCGATCATCCTGATCAAGCCCTTGCAGCGAATCCTGCTGTAGAGGCTTTTTCCCGCCCGGAGTTCGCTTAGCAGCAACCTCTCGCTGGACCGAAGCGGGGCACCCGGGTCGCTCGCAGACTGCCAATGGCAACGATTGACAGGGATTGCCAGCGTCAATTATGCTGAACACGGGTTCAACATTCTGCGGGGTCATGCCCGACGTTCTCACCCTCAAACAGCTGGCCGACCATCTCCAGCTCTCGGAACGTACCATTTACCGACTGCTGGATCGCGGTGAGCTCCCTGGGTTCAAAGTGGGAGGCCACTGGCGGTTTCGCCGAGCAGTGGTCGACTACTGGATGGATCTCCGGATGGGGCGCATGAGTCCGGCGGAACTGCGAACCATGGAAGCGGATTGGCGCGGTCCGACGTTGTCGCTGAGTGACGGACTCATTGCGGAGAATGCGCTGATCCCGCTCCCCATCGGATCCCGACGGGAGATTATCGCGGCCCTGATTCGGTCCGTCACCTTCCCCGAGCCGGTCGCCCTCGATGTAATTCTGGAACGAGTCTGGGAGCGGGAGCAGCTGGCGAGCACGGCGACCGCGGATGGCATCGCAATTCTCCACACCGCGCGGTGGGAGGCGCGGACTATCCGCCGGAATGATCTGTTGGCCATCGGCCGGCTCCCGGCAGGAGTGGACTTCGGTGCGCTGGGCGGCGGCCTGACCGATCTTCTGTTTCTGCTGCTCGCGCGCGACGCCCGGCAGCACCTGATCCTTCTCGCCAAGACCGCTCGGCTTTGTCGTCATCCGGGATTTCTGAGCGCCGTGCGCACGGCGCACTCTGCGTCAACCATCGTCACTCTGGTGCGTAACACTGAACGACTCCTCTTCGCCGACGCTGCGTCGCCACCTTCCTGAACCATGCAGATCACCCTACGTCAGGCTGCGGCGTATCTCGCTGTGAATGAGTCGACCCTCCGCCGCTGGATCAAGGATCGCGGGCTGCCGGTGCACCGGGTCAACGAACGCCTCCACCTGAATGCCATCGAAGTATGGGAGTGGGCCGTGGAGCACGGCGTGCCGGCGTCCCGGAAGCTCCTGGAAGAGGCGCGGCGGTCACCGGAGGAAGTGCCGCCCCCCTCCAAGTTGCTCGAGGCCGGCGGAGTTCACCGGGACGTCGAAGGGCAGGGCAAGAGCGAAGTGCTGGCCGCCATCGTTAAACGGCTGCCGCTCTCTCCAGAGGTCGACCGGGAGTTCCTGCTCACCGTGCTCGATGCTCGCGAAGCCATGGGCTCAACCGGGATCGGCGACGGTATCGCCATTCCGCACGTGCGCAATCCGATTCTGCTTCACGTGGACCATCCGTTCATGACCTTGTGCCTGTTGCGCCGGCCGGTGGAGTTCGGTGCCATCGACGGCCAGCCGGTGCACACGGTATTCCTGGTGGTCAGCCCCAGTGTCCCCTCGCATCTGCGGGTGCTGGCCCAGCTGGCTTTCGTGCTGCGGGATCCCGCGTTGCGCCGGTTGCTGCAGGAACGGGCGGCACCGGAGGTGATCCTGAATCGGGTGCGCGAAGTCGAGCAGGGTGCGACCGGATCCTTCCCCGCTCCGAAGATCGGCGCACGATGAGTTCCGCGGTCCTGCTCGCCGCCGGGGTCGGGATGGTGCTCCTCGGCGGACTGGCCAGCCTGGTCCTCGCCCGGACTCCCCGGCTGGCCGATGTCACCATGAGCAGCCTCGTCCTTCTCGGTCTGGCGGCCTGCGCCTGGTGCGCAGTCGGGGTGCTGCTGGGGGGATCACCCATCGCGGCGGCGATGCGGCCCGCCGTGCCCGGAGGCCCGTGGAGCATCCTCGTCGACCCGCTCGCCGCGTGGTTCCTGTTGCTGCTCGCCCTGGCGGGGGCTGCGGCGACGACCTACGGATCCCGCTACCTCGCGCCGGAACGAGCCCACCGGCCAGTCGCCGTTGCTCACGCCTTGCTCGCTCTGCTTCTGGCGTCGATGGTCGTGGTGGTCATCGCCCAGGCCGCGCTGCTCTTTCTTTTCGCCTGGGAGATCATGGCAGTCAGCGCCTATCTCCTGATCATGTTCGAGGCCGAGCGGAGGGAGGTTCGTCGGGCTGGACTGATCTATCTCGTCCTGACCCACACCGGCACGCTGGCGCTGATCGCGATGTTCCTGGTTTGGGGGCGTGGCGGTCCGGATCTGACCTTCCAGTCGCTCGCGGCCGCGGCGCCTGGCATCCCATGGGGAGGCGGTCTAGTCCTGCTGCTGGCCCTGACGGGCTTCGGCGTGAAGGCAGGGATGGTACCGCTCCATTTCTGGCTGCCCGGGGCTCACGCGTCGGCGCCCTCTCACGTTTCCGCGCTGCTCTCCGCCGTGATGCTGAAGATGGGGATCTACGGCCTGCTTCGAGTCATCACGCTGCTGGGTCTCCCGCCAGCATGGTTCGGGTGGACTCTGTTGAGTTTGGGACTGGTCTCGGGCGTCATGGGTGTGCTGTGGGCACTCAGCCAGCAGGATCTCAAACGGGTTCTCGCCTACAGCAGCGTGGAGAACGTGGGGATCATCCTGCTGGGGATGGGGGTGGGAGTGCTGGGGATGGCTTATGGCCGACCAGTGGTCGCGGTGCTGGGATTCACCGGAGCGGTGCTGCATGCCATGAACCACGCGCTGTTCAAGAGCCTGTTGTTCCTCACCGCTGGAGCCGTGGTGCGTGCCACCGGAACCCGCGCCATCGATCAGCTGGGCGGGCTGGGACGACGGATGCCGTTGACCGCGGTGGCGTTCGGCATCGGCTCGGTGGCGATCGTGGGGTTACCGCCACTCAACGGCTTCTTGAGCGAATGGGTCGCCGCGCAGGGTCTGCTTCGCGCGGCGCAGAGTCCAGGCCCGCTGGCGCTCGTCGTCATCGGCATCGCGGGGCTCGGCTTGATCGGTGCTCTCGCTCTCGCCTGTTTCACTCGGGTCGCCGGGGCCGTCTTTCTGGGAAATCCCCGGGGCCGGGAGTTCGCCGCTCGCGATGAGCCGGGCTTGGTAGCGCCGGCGCTGGTCCTGGCTGCGCTGTGCTCGACCCTCGGCACTTTCCCAGTCCTGGCCGTCAGACCGGCCGCCGTCGTAGCGCAAACCATCATGGGGATCTCCGGCTCGGAATCGGATGCTGCGGCCGCGACTATCGCTGCGGCCCTGCCGTCCTTCGGCGCCGTCGCATTGTTGCTGGCCGGATTGCTGGGCCTGGCCTGGTACCTCCGCCGACGGGGGAATCGATATACCCCGGTGGTGAGTCTGACCTGGGGTTGCGGCTACCCGAGACCCAGCGCCCGGATGCAATACACGGCCTCTTCCTTTACAGCTCCCATCCTCCACGCTTTCGGCGCCATCGCAACACCCAAAGTCAGGCGGGACGCCACATCATTGGCCACCGAGCCGGTCGACCGGGTCATGGCCGGACTGGTGGTCCCACTCTGGGAGCGGGCCCGCATTGCCGCCGGAGCCTTACGTCCGCTACAGCAGGGACGAGTGACCCGCTACCTACAGTACATGGTGCTGACGGTGCTGCTTCTGCTCGGCGCGCTTTTCGCCGCCATCGCGCGGGAACCGTGAAGGCGCTCCTCCTCGGGGTCAGCCTCATCCTGGCGAGTGGTACCAGTGCGATCCTGCTTCGGCGCCGAGGCCTCCTGGCCGACCGGCTGTATGCGGTGTTGCTGGTGGCCGGTTGCATCCTGGCGGCGATTCCCGCCGTCGCGCTGCTCGGTGGGGCTGCGACAGCGACCGCGTCGTTGCCCGGCTCGCTGCCATTCGGGCCCTGGGTCTTCGGCCTCGACGCGCTCTCGGCGTGGTTCCTCCTGCCGATTCTCCTGGTCGGCGCTGCCGCTGGCGTGTTCGGCGCATCCTACCTGGCGCCGGAGCGAGAGCATCGGAACGTTGCCGCGGCGCACGCGCTGTTCGCCGTTCTGCTGGTTGCGCTGATCGGGGTGGTGACCGCCCAGGCGATCGTGCCGTTCCTTGCGTCGTGGGAGGTCATGGCGGTGAGCGCGTATCTCCTCGTCATGTTCGAAAACGACCGAGCGGAGGTCCGGCGAGCCGGGCTGGTTTACATCGTCCTCACCCATCTGAGCACTCTCGCCCTCATCGGCATGTTTGCGGCTCTGAGTGTTCACGGCGGTGGCCGTACCTTTCCCGCTCTCGCAATCGGGAACCAGGTTGCGGGCCCCGCGCGAACTCTTGCGCTCGCGCTGGCGCTGACGGGGTTCGGGCTCAAGGCCGGCGCCGTGCCATTGCACTTCTGGCTGCCCGGCGCCCACGCCGCGGCCCCCTCCCACGTATCGGCGGTGCTCTCGGGAGTCATGCTGAAGGTGGGCATCTATGGCTTGCTGCGGGTCATCGGTCTGCTGGGGGCGCCGCCCGCCTGGTTGGGATGGACCCTGTTCGGGTTGGGGCTCCTGTCCGGTGTGCTGGGTGTGCTGTGGGCGCTGGCGCAGCACGATCTAAAACGCCTGCTGGCTTACCATAGCGTGGAGAATATCGGAATCATTCTGCTCGGGATGGGCGTGGGCGTGCTGGGCCTCGCCTTCGGCCACCCGGTGGTCGCGGTCCTGGGGCTCACCGGTGCGGTACTGCACTCGCTCAACCACGCGCTGTTCAAGAGCCTGCTGTTCCTGGGCGCCGGGGCGGTGGTGAGGGAGACCGGAACCGGGGTGATCGATCAGCTCGGGGGTCTGGGACGCCGGATGCCGCTGATCGCCATCGCGTTCGGCGTGGGCTCGGTGGCGATCGTCGGCCTGCCGCCGCTCAACGGCTTCGTCAGTGAATGGGTCGTTTTTCGCGGGCTTCTCGCCGCGGCAGAATCACCCGAGGTCCTGCGGTTCGCCGTGATTGGCGCCGCGGGTCTGGGCCTGATCGGCGGTCTTGCCCTGGCCTGTTTCAGCAAGCTCGATGGCGTCCTGTTCCTCGGCCAGCCGCGAACCCCGCAAGCCGGCCTAGAGGTGCACGAGCCGGGAGCGGGTATGGTGGTGCCGGCGGTTATTCTGGCGGCCGTCTGCGTAGCCATCGGCCTGCTGCCCGTGCTGGTGCTCGCCCCGGCACGATTGGTCGTGGCCAGCATAATCTCCCCGGGAGGCGGCGTCGTCGGCCTGGACCGGGAGTGGGTCACGCTCGCGGGGCGAATATCGGCGCTCGCGCTGGGGTTGATCCTCACCACAGGCGTCCTGATCGCTCTGCGTAGTCTCCTGGAAAGCGGTGAGACAGCCGGGGAAGCCGACACTTGGGCCTGCGCCGGGCGGCCGCTTACATCGCGGATGCAATACAGCGCCTCCTCCTACGCGGCGCCGCTGCTCGCCGCATTCGGGCCGCTCGCGGGAGTGCGGCAGGCCCGTGAAGCGACCGCCTTTCATTCCCATCCACTGGATCTGGTGCAGGACGGAGCCGCCTTGCCGATCTGGCGGGCGCTCGAGAACCTGAGTCGACGCCTGCGGGGATGGCAGGGTGCCCGGATCCGGTGGTACCTCCTTTCCGTCGTCGCGACCCTGCTGGTGTTGCTCTACTACCTGATGCAATGGAGGGATGCTCCGTGAGGCTCGGGTCGCTTGCCACCCTGATGGTCGTGCTGGCCATAGCTCCGGCGTTGCCCGGCATTGCCACCCGCACTCGGGCCTTCCTGACCGGCCGGCGCGGCGCCCCCGTGTTCCAGCTCTATGCCGACCTCGCGAAACTTCACGGAGCGACATCAGCGCCTGCGGAAGAGTCGAAAAGTCTGACAGCGTCCACTTCCTACTCACCCCTGCGGCAGTCCATCGCCGCGGGGGTGAATGTTTTCCGCCGCCGCGTTTCCGCAACACAACGGCGCGCCACACTTCCACGCCACAGTCCTCTTCTCTAGCGCAAACCGCCAGTCTGGCGCGCGCTCGTCACCCTTCCTACGATGGAATATCCCGCCGGGCCATCCGCCGGCCCCCTCCATTCGCGCGCGCATTCATCGAGGAGCAAAGCCTGATGGCCACCTTTCTCCGTAATCTTCGCAGGAGCAGTTCCAACGAGGACCTTCCCGAGCTGCGCCAGCTCGCTGAGCGGTTGGAGTCCCAACACACCAATCTCGAGCGACTGGTTCAACACGCCGACCGATCGATCGCGCAGCTGCAGCGACTCGGTACCCTGGGAGAACGGGTCAGCGCGCTGGAGAAGCAATTGGGCGGGCTGGAACACCTGACGCCCCGCATCAGCGCGGCCGAGCTCCAGGTCGAGCAAGCTCACGGGAACCTACGATCGCCTCGCCTCGGGTCTCGCCGAGACCGCCGAGGGGATCGAGGAGGTCAGTACTCAGGCCGAGTCCATCGAGGAGACCGTCGCCGCGACCTTACGGCTCAAGGAGGAGCTGTCCGGCTTCCTCGCCATGCAGCAGCCCTTCCGCGACATGCGCCGCGAAATGGATGAGCTCCAGACCCAGAGCCAGAACTTCAGGAACGACATGGCCCGGGTCCGCAGCGAGCACGAGACCACGGTAGCCGGCTATCGGACGGCGACCTCGCGGCTGGAGACTTTCGAGGGCGACTGGCAGCGTGTCTCCCGCGCCATCACCGAGACCGAGCACCGGATCGCGGGCCTGGAACAGCTCCTCGGCGATCTCGCTCCGGTGACCGAGACCATGGCCCAGACCCGGCGTCAGCTCGCCGCGGCCAAGGTGACGACCGACCAGATCTCGCAGAAGGTGCAGCTCCTCGAACAGCAGCGGGAACAGATCGATCGCGCCACCGGCAAGCTGGAGCACCTGACCGACCTGATGCAGCGGGCCGACACCGGCCTCGAGCAGCAGGCGGAGACCCTGCGGACCGCGGCGGCGCTGCGGACCCAGCTCGAGGGACTGAGCGAAGGGCACCGGGTCCTGCACGACCAGAGCAGCGCCTCGGTTGACCGCATGGTCCGGGTCGAGGCCGGCGTGACGGCGTCCGAACGGACCCTTGCCGCGCTGCGGCAGACGCTGGATCAGCAGGTGGAGCGAATGTCCCACGAGAGTCGGACCGTTGATGGGGTAACCGATCGGGTCTCGGAGATTCGCCGAACGCTCGCGGAGAACGAGCGACGGCTGTCCGATCTCACCACGGGAACCGAAGCCATCGCGGGAGCCGCCGCCCGGGCGGACACGCTTACGGTCCAGGTGGCGCAACTTGGCGCCGAATTGACCCGACTCTCGGAGCTGGGCACCCGGGTCGGTGCCGGCCTGAACGATCTCGCGACCCTCGAGGCGGCCATCAACGGCCTCACCGAGCGGACCTGCCGGGTGGAAGAGGCCCGGCCCGCCCTGGAGCGGGCCATGAAGGACCTCGGCTCGATGAGTGCCACCCAGGAAGCGATCCGCGAGGCCCTGGAGCAGCTGCGGGAGGCGCGCGAGGAGCTCACCGAGACGCGCGGCAGGCTGGACAACACCCGAAGCTGGCTCACCGATACCGAGCGCACCGTCGCGGGGCTCCGGAACGAAGTGGCGGGTCTCGACAAGATGCGCTCGACGGTGGACACCTTCCGCCAGGAGGTCGAGCAGCTCACCGCGAGCCTGAGCGCGATCGAATCGCGCCGCGGCCTTGTGGAGGACGTCCAGCGGCGGCTGGCCGAGGCGGCAGGATTGAGCGCCGCGATGGAAGAGCGGGCTCGCGGGCTCACCGATCGCCTCGACACCGCCGAGAATCACCTGGGGACCATCATTCCGCGGCTGGATGAGGTGGGCCGCGCCGGAAGCCAGCTCTTGAGCGTGGGCGCCGACCTCCGGGAGGTGGAGCAGCGGGTCGATGGCATGAAGGACTCGGTAGGAGACATCGAAGGTCAGGTGAAAGACCTGGGGGAGTTCGCGGAGAAGATGCGCGATCTGTCCCGCGACATGGATCAGCGACAGAACGCGCTCCGCAAGGCGACTGAGCACCTCGATCGGGCCACGACCCTGCGGCAGGACGCCGCCGTCGCGGCGCAGACCCTGGCCGAACGGGCCCGGGAAATCGATCAGTCGCTGGGGCAGGCCGACGAACGCCTCAGAGTGCTCAGCGCGCTCTCCAAGGACCTCGAGAACCGGACCGACGCACTGCAGATCGTGCCGGAACGCATCGCCGGATTCGAGGCTCGCCTGGCGGAGTGGAGAGGCGTGGAACAGCAGCTATCGCACGCGATGGAACAGGCGGCTGGGCGGCAACTGACCGTCACGGCACTCCAGACCGAGATCCGTACCCTCTACGAGAAGATCGAGCGGGTGCAGACCGACGCTCGCGCCGTGACCGAAGCCCAGCCCCAGATTGCCACCACTCGCGCGGCGTTGGACGACATCCTCGCTCGGCTGGACGACAGCGACGGTGTGATGAAGACGCTGGTGGAGCGGCGGCGTCAGCTGGATCGGGCGGAGGAGCGCCTGGCTCACGCCGACACTCTGCTCACCGATCTGCGCGGCGCGATGGAGATCCTCCTGTCTCAGAAGGCCCAGGTGGATTACTTCCTGGAGCAGGCCAACTCTCTCTCGCTGGAAGCGAAGCAGGCCGAGTCGCTGCTCGCGACCCTGAGAGAGGAACGCCGGGTGGCGGACCGGATTCGCGGCGCGTTGTCGGAGCTCAAGCGGCAGGACGAGGTGGCGGCACCGGAAGACAGGTCGTAGTCGGGGCGGACGTGGCGATCGCCCTGTATGAATGACAAAAGGGCCGTCCCGTCGGACGGCCCTTAGTCGTTGGCTAGGCTGCCACTGCATTTTCAGTTCTAAAGAGCAAACACAGGGGCAGAGGGTCGATAGTCAATGGTCGATGGTCAAAGGTCCTTGCGACAGATGTATCCGTCCCATCGATCGACTTGGTCATCGACCATCGACCATCGACCATCGACCATCGACCATCGACCATCGACCATCGACATCATCGACCATCGACCATCGACCATCGACCATCGACCATCGACCATCGACCATCGACCATCGACCATCGACCATCGACCATCGACCATCGACCATCGACCGGATCCCTCAGTGATGATGATGGGCCTCTGCCGTTGCTTTGACGGTGTCGGGGGCGTCCTGGTAGGCCATGTCGGGTGAGCCCACCGCGGGCCATGCGCTGAGCTTCGTGGGACTCAGCAGACCGTCCAGATGCGCCATCGCGCCCGATTGAGTTACCGCTGTGGGGTTGTTGTACACCGCGACCAGCCGGTAACGCTTGCCTCCGTGCAACCGGAGTCCGTCTCCCACGATGCCATAGTATCGGATGGGAACATCGAGAATCTTGCCGGTCGAATCGGTCCGTACCGGCAGGCGGATGACGACTTTTCCGCTGGCCACATCTTCCAGCCGGAGCGCCACGGCATAGTCGTGCATATGCCCGCTCACCCCCAGCACCCGGCCATCCACCGGCATCACGAAGTCACGGCTCCGCTCCGAAGGGCCCGGCGGAATGTCGAAGGTATTGGGTAATCCGATTTTGTCTTCGACGTCGAAGGTGAAGGGAAGCACCGGCACCGGGCGCGGCATCTGGCTCTGCGGCATGTAGCGGATCACCAGACGAAGGGTGACGCCCTTCAAGTCCGCTCCGGTCTCGTTGTGCCACATGGTCACTGCCTTCATGGGCGAGCCGACAGAGAGGGGCAGCCCGATGCTGGAGGGCAGCATCAGATTGCCGGTCTCCCGACCGGCCGCGAGCAGCCGCTCCGACACCGGCATCATGAGCTGGCGGCGTCCCTTGTTTTCGATCACGATGTGATGGAGCGCGCGCCGGGTGACGGCGTGGCCCGCGCTATCGGTCAGCTGCAGGTGGAAGCCGCGGCCGAAACCGTTCACCGGCCAGACAAACTCCTGGCTGTACCTCGGCATCACATGCTCGTGCGAGGCGTGGCCTTCACCCCCCGACGGCATGGCAGGAACATCGAACGGCCCGATGGTCACCGTGATCTCATGGCGACTCGAATCCACCACGAGCTTGAGCGTGGGAGCCGGCCCGGCGGGCTCCGCGGCTGCGAGCACGCCAGGCAATAGGCACAACAAACCAATAAGGCACCGAGGGCGAAGGTCCACGGAGTCTCCAAGTCAGGGCTTACCGCCGCAGGGATTTATCGGGGGCAACGGTAGTTAGACACATACACAGTCGGGGGCAAGTCTCCCGACGACGCGGTCAGACGATTAATTTGTCTCAGCGATCGGGTGCGTCCTCGACCGAAAGAATTCTGGACGGCTGTTCGCATTCAATACAGCGGCAGCTGTTCGTATTCAATACACAAGGAAGAGACGTGAACCGAGTCGTTCTCCTGCTGGTAGACGGGCTGCGGCCCGACCTCGCCGAATCGATGCTGGGCGCCGGAGCGCTTCCTGCTCTGCGCGCCATGCTTGCCTCCGGCTCTTCGGCCCGCGCCATCACGGCGTTCCCCTCGACGACCAGCGTCGCCTACCTGCCCTTCCTCACCGGGTGCACTCCCGGCCAGTGCAACGTTCCTTCGATTCGCTGGCTCGACCGCAGTCGCTACCAGGGTCGCTGGTGGAAGGATCGCGAAGCGGTACGCAGCTACTGCGGCTACCAGGCCTCGCGCCTCGATCAGGACATTGCCCCGCAGGTTCGCTCCATCTTCGAGCTGGTCCCCGAGAGCCTCGGCATCTTCACGCCGGTGGCAAAGGGCCTGACCGAAGAGCGGGACCCTTCTCGCGGAGAGCGGAAGTTCTGGGGTGCCGTCGCGCATTACGCGCTGTGGCATCAGCCGTCCGACGACGCGGTAACCCGGCATCTGCTGCGGGGGATAGACCGCGGCTGGCGTTTCATTTTCGCCCAGTTTCCCGCGGTCGATGGGTATAGCCACCAGACCACGCCGACGAGCGACAAGGTGCGACGCTCCCTCCAGTTGGTGGACCAAACGGTGGGACGGGTGCGCGAGCGCCTCCGCGCCCGCGGCGAGCTGGACGACACGCTCATTCTCGTGGTGAGTGACCACGGGGCTTCCGTGGTGCACAGCCATCTCGACCTGCCCGACTGGTTCCGGGCCCAGGGGGTGCGCACGATGTCGCATCCGATCATCTGGGAACGTGATCCGCTGGCCGCGGTGATGGTGGCGGGTAACGGCTCGGCGATGGTCTACGCGCGCCCCAACGAGAGCAGAGCCGAACGCTGGCCGCTCTCTCGACTCCGCGATCCGAAGACATTCGAGGTCGGCTTCGATGTGGTGGCGCGTCTCGCGGCAGAGCCCGCGGTGGCATTCGTGGCTGGCGAGGTCGAGGGTGGATTACGCGTCGTCGGTGCCGAAGGAGAGGCCGAACTCACGCGGGAGGAAGACGGACAGATCGGCTATCGGCGGCTGACCGGAGATCCCCTGGCATTAGGCGTCGATCGCGTGGCCGATGAGCGGGAGTGGCTCGAGGCGAGTTGGGATTCGCCCTTCCCCGACGCGCCCTTTCAGCTGCTCGACCAGTTCCGCGCTTCGCGCACCGGTGATCTGCTCGTGGTGGCCAACGAGGGCTACGACTTCCGGAAGCGCTACGAAGTGCCGGAGCACAAGTCGGGGCACGGGAGCATGTTCCGGGCGCACATGCAGACGCCGGCGTGGTCCAGCCATCCGGGACTGGTTACTCCGCTCCGGACGGTGGATCTCTTCCCCGCCATGCTGGAGTGGCTCGATTTGCCGATGCCGGAGGGGATTGATGGAAAGAGCGTCTGGTCGCCGAGGGAGGCTGTGACAGTCGCGGCCGGGTCCGTCTAAGCACCGCCCGCCGACTTCCTCCCTCGGTCGTCAGGCCGCGACAGCAGTCCGCAACGCCGCGAGAAGCTCGCGGTCGTGTCCGTAGATGTCCTGATAGAAGTGAATGGTGCCGTCCGCTGCCGCCACCGCGGTGGTGTAGAACACCAGCACCGGTATCGAGGTGGTGACCGTCACCCGAGTGGTTCCCTCCCCCGTCAAGGCCGCCTCGATCGCCGCCCGATCCCACCCCGGCTCATTCCGCAGCATCCAGACCGCGAGTCCCACCGGATTTTCCAGCCGGATACAGCCGTGACTGAAGTCGCGCCGGGTTCGAGAGAAAAGCTCGGCTTCGGGCGTTCCGTGCAAGTAGACGTTGGCCGCGTTGGGGATTACGAACTTGACCGGGCCCAGCGCGTTCCGCGGCCCAGGCCGCTGACGCACGCGAAGCTGGCCGGCGGCAAGCTTCCTCCTGAGTTCGGGGGTGACCGAATCGCCTACGACAACCTGATCCGGGCCGACGATCTCCATCTCGTGGACCCGCAGATACTCCGGCCGTCGTCTCATGAGAGGGAGGATTTCCTTGACGAGAATGCTGCGTGGCACATTCCAGTAGGGCCGGAACTCGATGTAACGCAGGTCTTCGAATAGCAGCGGCGTGCGGGTGTCGAGTGCCTTGCCGATGACCACTTTCATCTGGAGCGACGGCGCCCCGCTCCCTCCAACCGAGTCAAACGCGAAGAGCTGAAACGCCGGGATGTTCACGACCACGAGGCGTTGACCCGTCAAGGGGGGCAAGGCCCGGAGCCGCTCCAGCGCCAGCTCGATCTGGACCACCCGGTCCGCGAACGGGACATTGAGCGCGGCCCGGGTGGCGGCGCCGACCACTCCGTCCGGCTCGAGGGCGTGACGGGTCTGAAAGCGGATCACGGCGTCAACGACGGGTCCGCCGTAGACATCCCCGGTCATAGCGGCGGCCTCGGCAGAGAGGTCGCCGAGCGCGATCAGCCGGTCGCGAAGCGCAGCGGTGTGAGCATACCGCTGGCCCGGACGCATCGGCGGCCCGTCCGGCAGCGGAACGAAGGCGGATTCCGCGGCGAGGCAGCGATAGCGCGCCAGGTGGATTCGGAGGTTCCGGTACTGCGCCAGTTGAGGTTGAAGCGCGGCGACGAGACCGGCGATTGAGTCCCCGGCGATCGCATTGGCGATTCCCGCCGCGAGATCCGCATCCGCTGCCGCCCGCCGCGGAGTGAATGGCCTCGACCGCAGACGGCCACCATGCAGCTCATCCAGGTATCGCGTGACGGCCAGGCTGAGTCGAAGATCAAATTGCGCGAGCTCCACCGCGCTCCGAGACCTGAGCGGCAGTGCGCCGGCCAGACTATCGAGGGTACGAGCGTCGTAGTCGGCCGGCACCAGGCCTTGCCCTCCTGCAGCGAGCAGCTCGGAGACCGCCGCGTTCCCCACCGGCGACAGCTTCCCCTCGTCGAGCCACCCGGACTGGTCACTGCGTGAGGCGTAGAGTCGGGCCACCATGTCCAGATAGCGGGGGAAGTCCGGGGTCGGGGCCCCCGGGAGGTAGCCCTGCGCCAGGATGGTTCGGATCTCCAGGGCGATACTGTCCTGCGCGGCCCCAGCTCGGGGCCAGCAGAGCGTGAGGCCCAGCACGGCGAGCCCAAGTCTCACTCGAGATGCCGCTATGCGCAGACCAGGGGCGGACATACCGGGAAGGTCGCCCTCCGCGAGGCAACAGAAGCTGAAGGGGGTATGAACCGCCGCTCAGAAAGAGAGATTCGTCCGGCCCTCAGCCTTTCTTCATCCTCGTGGAGGAATAGTGTGTATCGGCTCATCGATGTCGGGACAGCTTGGGCCAAGGAGGCATGTATGTCTCTCCCATTCAACAATCGTCGTGAGGCGGGACGCCAGCTCGCGCTACGCCTCCAGCGCTTCGCGGGTCACCCCAGCCTGGTGGTACTGGGACTTCCCCGAGGCGGGGTGCCGGTGGCCGCCGAGGTAGCGGACATGCTCGGGGCGCCACTGGATGTTTTCGTCGTCAGGAAGCTGGGGATCCCAGGCTATGAGGAGCTGGCCATGGGAGCCGTCGCCTCAGGCGGGGTGCGGGTCGTGAACCAGGATGTCGTCCGGGCAATCGGCTTGACTCGGCAGGATCTCGACCGCGTCACTGAGATGGAGCTCAAGGAGGTGGACCGGCGGGAGCGGGCGTACCGCATGAACCGCCCCTTTCCGATGCTGAGGGGTGCCACCGTCATTCTGGTGGACGATGGCGTCGCGACCGGGTCCACGATGCTCGCCGGGGTGCACGCGTTGCGCCAGCTCGGGCCCGCCGCTGTGATCGCGGCTGCCCCCGTGATGACAGCGGAGGCGTACCAGGCGCTCCGGCGCACGGCTGACGAATGCGAATGCGTAGCGATGCCGGAGCCGTTTTACGGCGTCGCCCTGCACTACCGCGATTTTTCGCAACTCTCCGACGAAGAGGTCAGAGAAATTCTCGGCCGCTTCGCGACCGAGTCTGCCGATGGGCAGGTGGTCCATGCCGGCTGAACCTGATCGCCTTGCGGTCGAAGCAATCCGAGGCGCGGCGCATCGGCTGACCGGCGGAGCCGACAGACTTCGATCCGTTGCTCACGCCGGATCGGGGACGCGCGCTATGTCCTGCTCGGCGAGGCGTCGCATGGAACCCACGAGTTCTACCGGATCCGGGCGGCAATCACCAAACGGCTGGTCGTGGAAAAGGGATTCCGCGCGATTGCGGTGGAAGCAGACTGGCCCGATGCGTATCGGGTGAACCGTTACGTGCGGGGTCGGCCGGGGGCCGGGGACGCGAGCGAGGCGCTCGCCGGGTTCCAGCGTTTCCCCCAATGGATGTGGCGCAACGCGGACGTTCTCGATTTCGTGGGCTGGCTGCGGGAATACAACGACACCCGAGCCGCGGACGATGCCAAGACCGGCTTCTACGGGCTCGACCTCTACAGTCTGCGCGCCTCGATGGCCGCCGTGCTGTCCTACCTGCGCCTGGTCGATCCTGACGCAGCCCGACGAGCCGAACAGCGCTACGCCTGCTTCGACCAATTCGGGGAGGACCCCCAAGTCTATGGCTATGCGGCCGCCGCCAGCCTGGCACCCAACTGCGAAACCGAAGTGATCCGGCAGATGGTGGAACTGCTGGCCCGCGGCGCCGAGTACGCCAAGCGGGATGGCCGCCTGGACCCGGACGCTCTCTTCTTCGCCGCGCAGAATGCGAAGGTCGTCGCCAGCGCGGAGCGCTACTACCGCGAGATGTTCCTCGGCCGGATCAGCTCCTGGAATCTCCGGGACACGCACATGGGCGAAACGCTGGAGGCGCTGGTGACGTTCCTCGACAGCCGGCGGCCTCACACCAAGGTCGTGGTCTGGGCCCACAACTCTCACCTGGGCGACGCCAGAGCCACGGAGATGGGACGCAAGGGCGAACTCAATCTGGGACAGCTGGTCCGCCAGCATGAGCCGCATGCAGCGGTGCTGGTGGGCTTCACGACCTACAGCGGCACCGTCACCGCGGCGTCGGACTGGGATGCCCCGGCCGAGCGGAAGCGGGTGCGCCCTGCGCTGCGCGGCAGCTACGAGGCGCTGTTCCACGCTACCGGCATCGGCAACTTCTACTTGGACACCCACGGCCCCGCCGCGAAAGCGCTTGACGTGCCGCGCCTCGAGCGCGCCATCGGCGTCGTGTACCGGCCCGACACCGAGCGCCGGAGCCACTACTTCGGCGCCCACCTGCCTCGCCAATTCGACGCCCTGTTGCACTACGATCACACCCGCGCGGTCGAGCCGTTGGAGCGCACTCCGGCCTGGGAACGCGGTGAGGTCGAGGTTCCCGAAACCTACCCGACGGCACTCTAGCTGGAGGAACCCGTAGTCCTATGGCCGATGCGACCGGAATCCGATACGAGCTCGAAACCGTCTCCATTCCCGCCAATGGAGCAATCCTGACGGGTGACCTCACGGTCCCGCCTGGGGCTCATGGCATCATCCTGTTCGCTCACGGGAGCGGAAGCAGTCGTTCGAGTTCGCGCAACCGTCTGGTAGCCCGGCGACTCCAGGAAGGCGGGTTCGGAACCCTGCTGTTCGACCTCCTGACCCCGCGCGAAGAGGTGGTGGACAGCGTCACCTCCGAGCTTCGCTTCGACATCCACTTCCTGGCCACACGGCTGGCCGCGGCGACCGACTGGATCGTTTCGGGCCCGGAGGGGCGTGCCTTGCCCCTCGGATATTTCGGGGCCAGCACCGGAGCGGCCGCGGCGCTGGTAGCCGCCGCCCGGCAGCCCGGTCAGGTGAGCGCCATCGTTTCCCGGGGCGGCCGTCCGGATCTGGCGGGACCGGCTCTGCCGAAGGTCGTCGCACCAACCCTGCTGATCGTCGGGGGCGCGGACCGTGCCGTGATCCGGCTCAACCAGATGGCCCTGGCGCAGCTCGCTTGCGAGAAGGACCTCGTAATCGTGCCTGGCGCCACCCACCTCTTCGAGGAGCCCGGGACTCTTTGGCAGGTGGCGGAGCTGGCCCGCCGCTGGTTCGCCCGGCATGTCGTACCACGAGAGTAGGGACGGTACCGGGTCCTCCACTTGATGCGCTGCGTTCAGTACCGCGTTGGGGAAATTTCTATGAGTTCGGAACGTGAAGGCCAGGCAGTCGCATTGCTGTCCCCTCGTCCTGATCCAGACGCGTCCCTCGTCCTGCGGAGCGGTTCGACGGTCCGGGTCAGACCGGTGCGTCCCGCCGACCGGACGCAGCTCTCCGAGCTTTTCAAGAATCTTTCCCCCCGCTCTCGCGCGTTCCGCTTCCTCGGGGGCATCTCGGACGAGTTCCTGCTCCGGGCCACCGAGCAACTGGCCGAATCGGACGGAGTCACATCCTTTGGCCTGGTAGCGATCGCGGGACCCGAAGACCACATCGTCGGGCACGCGATGTATGCCAAGTGCGACGGCAATCGCGCCGAGGTCGCCTTCGCGATTACCGAGGCCTGGCAGGGCCAGGGCCTCGGCACCCTCCTCCTCGGCGAACTGGCTCAGGTCGCGTCGTCTCGCGGGATCGCCGTGTTCGAGGCCATCGTGCTCCCGGAGAATCATCAGATGCTGCAAGTCTTCCGCGACTCCGGGTTTCCGGTCCGGGTTACATCCGGGGCTGGAGAGATTCGGGTGGAGTTCCCGACCGAGTTGTCCGAGGCAGCACTAAACCGGTTCAAGGACCGGGAATGGGCGGCGGCGGTGAGCGCGGCTCACACCTTCTTTCAACCCGCCTCGGTGGCGGTGATCGGCGCGTCGCGAAAACACGGGTCGATCGGCGCAACGGTGCTGCACAATCTCCTGAGCTATGGTTTTCCCGGACCGGTTTATCCCGTCAACCCGAACGCCTCTGTGGTGCAGGGCGCGGTCGCATACCCGAGTGTCGAGGATGTCCCCGGGCCGGTGGATCTCGCGGTCATCCTGGTCCCAGCCGACCAGGTGCTGGGTGTTGCCGAGGCATGTGGACGCAAGGGCGTTCATGGGCTGGTCGTCATTTCCGCCGGCTTCGCGGAAAGCGGCGACGCGGGGCGAATGAGGCAGGAGGAACTGCTCCGCGTCTGCCGGTCGGCAGGAATGCGGCTCATGGGTCCCAATTGTCTGGGCGTGCTGAACACCCACCCCGACGTGCGGCTCAATGCGACATTCACCCCCACTCCACCGCCGCCCGGACGGATCGGATTCATGTCCCAGAGCGGAGCCCTGGGGCTCGCGATCATGGACCATGCGGGAATGCTCGGCCTGGGGCTCTCGACCTTCGCCTCGGTGGGAAACCGAGCCGACATCTCCAGCAACGATCTGCTCCGCTATTGGGAACAGGACCCCAACACCGGCCTGATCCTCCTTTACCTGGAGTCGTTCGGGAACCCGCGCGAGTTCTCCCGCATCGCGCGCCGGGTCAGCCGGGAGAAGCCCATCGTGGCGGTCAAGAGCGGCCGCTCACCGGCCGGGGTGCGGGCGACCGGTTCCCACACGGGGGCGCTGATCGCCGCCTCGGACGTGAGCGTGGACGCGCTGTTCCGCCAGGCCGGGGTCATCCGCACCGATACGCTCGAGGAGATGTTCAACGTCGCAGCACTCCTCGCGGGACGGCCCGCGCCCACGGGACGGAGAGTGGCCATTCTCAGCAATGGTGGCGGGCCGGCGATCCTCTGTGCCGACGCCTGTGAGGCGGAGGGGCTTACCATCCCCGTGCTCCACGAAGAGACCCAGGCGGAACTCAGGAAGCTGCTTCCGCTCGAGGCGAGTGTGGCGAACCCGGTGGATATGATCGCATCGGCAACTGCCGACCAGTACCGAGAAGCGATCCGGATCGTGGGACGCGATCCCACGGTGGATGCGCTGGTGGTCATCTTCATCCCACCGCTCATCACCCGTCCGGCCGACGCGGCCCGCGCCATCGCGGACGCGGCTCGGCGGGTTCCCGAGGGGAAGTCTCTGCTGACCGTATTCATGCAGGCGCACGATGTGCCCCAGGAATTCCGGAACGCGACTCCCCGGATCCCCTGTTATCCGTTCCCCGAAGCCGTTGCGATGCCGCTCGCAAAGGTCGCCCGGTATGGCGAATGGCTGCGGAAGCCGATGCAGCCCCCGGCCCACTTTGAGGATTTGCGGCGGGACGAGGCCGCGGCCATCGTGGCTACCGCGTTGGGACGAGGCGGTGGCTGGCTCTCGCCTGAGGAGGTCTGGCGGCTGCTATCCTGCTACGGGTTGCCGCTGCTGGACCAGCGGGTCGCGACGAGCGGCGAGCAGGCGGCAGAGGCTGCGCTCCAACTGGGGGAAGAGGTGGCCCTCAAGGCCATCGTGCCGGGCCTGGTGCATAAGACCGAGGCCGGGGCGGTTCGCCTGGACGTGAATCCTGCGGAGGTACCTCAGGTGGTCCGCGAAATCGGTGCTCGTCTGAGGTGGGAGGGCATGGAGGCCACCGGCTACCTGGTGCAGCGCATGGCGGCGCCGGGTGTCGAGATGATCGTGGGAGTGGTGCACGACCAGCAGTTCGGTCCCGTCGTGGCATGCGGCGCCGGCGGGGTCCTGGTGGAACTGCTCAAGGATGTTTCCGTGCGGCTGGCGCCCTTGTCGAAGGACGAGGCCGAGGAGATGGTCCGCGAGCTCAAGACCTACCCACTGCTGACCGGATATCGGAACGGTCCGGTTTATGATGTCGAGGCGCTGGTGGACACGATTCTCCGCATAGGCGCGATGGTTGATGAGTTGCCCCAGATAGCCGAGCTCGACTTGAACCCGGTCCGGGTGCACCAGAGGGGCGCCACAATTCTCGATGCGCGGGTGCGGCTGGCGCCGCTCCAGCCGGGCTCGAGCGGGGGGACGAATTTGCCGGGGACGCTGCCCGGTTGAGGCGGAGGGGCGACCTGAGCCCCATGGTGGTAGCCCGGATACCCGATCATCTGGGGGCGATTGCCACGGTTGAGAAAGCTTCTGGCCGCCGCGGAAGGCAGCAGTTGCATAACCGCGGCGGCGGGGCGAAGTTTTTCTCCCCTTAAGGGATCGGGTCCGTAGCTCAGCTGGATAGAGCGCTTGCCTCCGGAGCAAGAGGTCGCGCGTTCGAATCGCGCCGGGCCCATGAGTCACCTACGATCGTCGCTCAATTGACTTTCCTTGTGCAGCACCGCGCCACCTCTAATCATCGAGGTGGCCTTTTGCTAAGCCCGCAAGAGTGGGGCGGGGCATCAGGCCTCGGATCCGGCCACATTGACCCGACTTGGGTGTTCAGTCCCGCGAACGTCTACTGAATATCAACCTGAAGCGGCGGGATGAGGGGAGGCACACGGTTCGCGATAGCGCGTGCTTGGGTCTTTGAAAGTGTGCCCGGCACGATTGCGTGCGCTTCATTGTCTGGGTCGGGGTCGTGGATTGGAGTGTAGCCCATCTCAATGAACCACGCACACTGGGCGAGCGCCAAATAGCGAGTCGGGAACCGACGCTGCGACTCTTCTTGGCTGCAAAGGGAAGAGACGTCTACCGACATGTCCTTTGTTCGGAATGGCGAAGACGTTGGTGTCCCATCGGGATTCCTGTCGCTTGGCCGGATCGCTCTGCGCACCTGCTCACCACCATCAACAGGCTGTCCTTTCGTGACCACTAGGGGGGCTACCGGAAGGCGCCTTTGAGCGGCGTCCACTGATGGTAACGTTCAGCGAGCTCGCTCAACACCTCAAGTTCTTTCAGAGCTTCCGGGATTGTAGACTCCGCCACCTCGTAAGCAGTCAGAATCTGTCCGTCCAGGGACTCCCGAGTGCGCAAGAGTGCAACTCGGTCGTTGAAATCTGGCGGGATCTCAAGCTCAAGATGATAAACAAACGCGTTGCGTAGAGACCACTCAACTTGCACGCCTCCATCTGAAAGTCCGCTCAGGATCGTAGGCAACGTGACACCTCGGAACGCGAACCGTTTGTCCGCGTATAGACAGAATCCCTCAGCGATCGCCAGTGCGACGGGCGAGAGTGATTCGGCCTCAACTTTTGCCTCCCCCCTCCACGCGCGAAGTTCGGCGAGGCGGTCCTGCCATCGGTACTGAGTTCTCGCATCAGTGCCATGCCCGGCGGAGTGCCAGCCATAACATTGGCTCCACAGTAATGGCGCGCCCGTCTGAACAACAGAAGTGGATTGAAGTGGGTAGCTAATCAGGCTCCAGGCAGCCGGCTCGTCCATGGTTTGGCCAAGTAAGGAGACTGTCGCGTCTCTCAACTGTCGATAGCGCCGGAACACGCTTCCGATCTTGATTACGCAAGGAGTGTCAAGGTAGTCCTCATCGCACGAGAAGGAATAGGTTACCGCGCGAGGATCAATACGTTTCTTCGACTGCCCAAGCAGGTGGTTCAAGACCTCCCCCTGTGCTTCAAGCTGATCGGCGAGCACAGCTAAATCCTCCGGTTTTATTCGGGAGGTGCTAGCCAGTTTCGGGCGCTCAATAAGCCCTGACCTCATGGAATTCTCCGTCTTGAATTCAGTCTAGTACTTCAAGTACAGCGCCAAGATCTGATCACGTTTTCAGCGGTCGCACGTTCGAAAAATCGCGCTACTGCGTCGAGTGTGAAGGAAGCCGTCGGCTCATCCTCCGCCCTTGTGTTTAGGTCCTGCTCTACCACCACCCCTGCTTGTTTGTCCTTCCCGACAACCCCTGCGGCTACGAAGCCCGTGGTCCACCGTATCCAAGAGTTCACCAACGGCATGCCATCGGGCACGTACCTCTTATGCGCATGAAGTTGGAACTCCTCTGGACGACGAAGTGGACCGGCGCCCTCTAGTAGTTCGGGCCTGCAGAAATATGCCGCTAACTCGTGGCCAGGATGCTCAATGGGGGCAATCCGCTGCACGACATACGCGAGCCGGCTCACTCGGACGTCGCCCAACTGGAGATAAGGCGCGTATGTCAGAGCCACCCCTGCCACGAAGTGTGCGGGCTCGATCGCGAGTTCGGCCGACTCTAGCTTCCCAGAAGATATCAAATCGTCGGGGAGCCACCTGCAACCGCCAAGACTGGTCTCCTGAGGTGATGGCGACACGGGGGAGTTCCGGCGGCAACCCCGGGCCTTGGGGCATTATCGTCGGTTCTCCGTCGAAGCGATTTGCCCACGGCCCGGTTGCCAAGGCCATCAGTCGGCGGGCCCCCGGGTCAAAGTCCTCAGTCCAGATGACTGCTTGTCGTATGGCAGTTAGAAACTGGTCCGGTCTCAAGCGATGCACCTGTTTGGCTGCGTTGGGCCGGTTTCCGAGAAGTAGAACACGGTGTTCAAGATACACCGACTGCCACCGAGAGCCACCCTCGGCTCCTGCGCCACTCTCGGGGCTGTGCTATCACCGTCGACAGGGTGCCGTCGTCCGCTCAGCAGGCGCCTGTCCTGCCGAGTGCGCGAAGCCTAGGATCGCGAGAATCCCAAAAGGAGGCCAAGTGGTCGTGGAGGAGCCGTGTGTGGGAGACACCGATCATGGCCAATCGGCATGACGGCATCTGTTGTGCGCCGGTGGTCCGCAGGGTCTTTGCTGGGCAAGTCTCGCTTGCCTCAGGAGCAAAGGTCGCGTGTGACCTGCGGCGGCTGAAGCCGCCTCGGTGTCCTCGCCGGGCAGTGCCCGGCGCCGGCAGCAAGCGGCCGGACGGACCGAATCGCGCCGGCCCATACCGGCAACCGAAAGCCCCGCCGTCCATCAACACGGCGGGGCTTTTTGTGCCCCGATGCCCGCGGTTTCACCGGTGGTGTCAAATCCTTCGACGTGTCACAAAGTTGATAGTGGACGGCGACCGCAAGAGCATGAGAGTTGCTCCTGGTGCCAGAGTGCGGCGGATGGCGCTTCGCCGGACCGTGCTACACCAGGAGGAGCAGGATGCCACGACCCGCCGCATTCCGGCGCGTTGCAAAGGAAAGTCTCATACTGGTCGCTGCACTGAGCGGAATGCTAGTGGAGCGGCAGTGGGCGCACCGAGACTCCAACGCCCCAATCGTCGAAGACCAAGCGGATCGACAGCTGACACTGCGCGATTCGCTCATGAGCCTCCCCGGTTTTGTGACCGCGGACTCCGCAATCATCCGTAAGGCAGGGAGCCCGGTGCGCCTCCTCGGTCCCACACTCATCGCCTGGGATGATCCCGGTACCGCGGGAGATGCTCGCTCGGCAATCCTGTTGCACCCGCCAGTAGTCGAGGCGCTTCGCAAGGTCGCCGAGGATGAAGGGTTCACTCTCGAGGTCCGTTCCACGCGACAACTCCGCGTCGTTACGGCAGACGGGAACTTCAGCGCGAGCCACGCGGAGGAGGGACGCAACGAGAGTTTTGTGCTGGCGGCGCCCGGTTCACAATCCGAGCTGCATTTTGGACTCATGAGCCCGGAGGAGCTCCGGGACGTTCTACGGCACTTTCGGCGGACCTATCGCAGCTGAGCGTTTCTCAAACAGCACTTCGGGGAACTCGTCCGCCGGACGATCGAGCAGCTCCGGCGCCTGGCCCTTCAACTCCCGATCGAAGAACGCCACCTCAAAAGCGCTTACGATAGTGAGCCCACGGCGCCCATCGATCGGACCCACCAGATGAAGCCACCGGGTCACCGGTGAAAAGAGCGGAAAATCCGAGAAGTTGGGATGAAACATGCCCGGTATCAGCACCAGGTAGCCGTCGCCCGGCAGTCGGTCGAACACGGCGCGCATGGTGTTCTGGGTCTCCTCGATGTCTCGTTGAGGCCATCCTTCGAGTCGCATGCTCGCGCTGTCCCGGCTGATCCACATGGCGGGTTGTACGAGGCCCGCCTCTACGACGTCGGCCGGCATGAAGACATCCATCATCAGACACGCCCTGAAGCGTTGCTCCGCTCGACAGGCTTCAGCCGTTGTGGCTCCGCCCATTGAGACCCCGAACATGCCGGCACGCTGCAGGTCCAGCCGTCCGATGAGGACGCCCTTCGGATCGGCCCGGTTCAGGACGGCAAGCTGATTCAAGGTGAAGACGGCATCTTGAGCGAGAAATGGAATGATGCTGTCCAGGAATGCCGGGTGCCCCGGGTGTGCGGGATCGAACATGCGGGGGTCGAACGGCGCCAGCCGTCCACCCGGGAATACGACTCCGCTCGCCGCATAGGGATGATCGATCGTCGCGACGACATAGCCGTGCGACACCAGCTCCTCGACCTGCATGGTGTTGTGCTGGCGATAGCCACCACGGCCGTGCGAGAAGATCAGTACCGGGAAGGGGCCCTCCGCCGCGGCCGCTGCCCTGACGGCGTTGGTGCTGACGTGCTTCAAGTAGCTGAAGGTGAACGCCGGGAGCCGGAGCAATCGTGCGAGAGGTGCCAGCCCTTCGGGGTGCGGCACGTAGGGTGCGCGCCGGCCCGATGTCTTCCCCTCCACCGGATACCAGAGCTGCACCATCAGCTCGCGATGATCCTTCGGATCGGCGGTGAAGACCTCCGCCCGGGACGAATCGACCCAGTAATACGTCACCGTGCCGATCGCGTAGGGGCCGGTCGGACGGGGGAAGCGAAAGACGGGGATGAGAATCGGCAGGATGGAGGCAGCCGACAGGCAGATCAGGCCGAGCAGAGTACCCGAACCGGCCGCGAGCCGCTGGACCCGGCTCCGGCTCGCGGGGTCACCGGCCTGTCTCTGCCTGAGCGGCCAGACCATGAACAACACTCCGCTCAGCAGATAGGCCGGCACCATCTGCCAGCGCGGTCCTTCGAACAGCACCTGTGCCGCGACAATCACGACCGCGAGCGGGGCGAGAACGCGCGTCCCTGGCAGTGCCTGGAACCGCGGGACCACCAGAGCGAGAAACGTCACCAGATTGGCCAGCAACAACAGGACTTCAAGAGGCCTCATGCCGAGGCCTCGTAGTCGAGCAAGGCTTCACATCTATGCCCCCACCTTGAACCGCGTCATCATGCCGTGCACGAAGTGCGGCTTCCCGTCGGTGGCGTCCGGGACAAAACAGATGAAGGCGTAATCTCCCGCCGTCAGATCCACGGTGAAGTCGGCGCTTTCCCCACTGCTGATCGCCGTTACGCCACCAACAGGCATTCCCGGCGGTTCACCCTTCATCGTATCGGTCCACT
The DNA here is from genome assembly GCA_963788625.1 of uncultured Gemmatimonadales bacterium. Classification (GTDB taxonomy): domain Bacteria; phylum Gemmatimonadota; class Gemmatimonadetes; order Gemmatimonadales; family GWC2-71-9; genus DATBGE01. The sequence goes on from CAWBHB010000003.1 coordinate 436,125, forward strand.
TGGCGAACGCCTCGATCGTAACTCCCGGGGGCAGCTTGACCATCACCACCTCATGATCCTGAGCGCCCGAATTGCGGACCAGAATGGTATGGTGCCCCGGGGTGAGGGCAGGCGTCTGGGTGAACGCATATTCGGATACCGTGATGGTGTCGGTCGCCCCGGACAACTGATCCGCCGCCCCCGCCTGAGCCGTGACCTCGAAAGGACGGATCATTCCCTTCATGATGTGCGGCTTCATGTCCGGCGACGGGATGAAACAGAGCACGACATAGTTGCCCGGAGCGAGTACCACGCTTCCATCGACCGAACCGCCGGGGACCACCGCATTCGGGCCTCCCACGAACTTGACCCAGGTCGGCGGCGGTCCCTGCTGCTTCATTGCCTCGCCGAAATCGGCCATGGTCTTTCCATCCTCGAGGCGGACCAGCTGGGCCTGGTGGATTTCCTTGCCGTTGTTGACGAGATGAATGGTGGCGATGCCGGCTGGCACCTGGGCGGGCAGGTCAAACGCGAAGTCGGTGGCGGTGATCGTCAGCATCGTCGGAGCCGCCGCCGCCGGAGTGGAAGCATCCGCGGTTGCTGGAGCAGGTTTCTCGGACTTGCAGCTGACGAGACCGGCCAGAAGCAGTACGGCCCCGGCCACTGAACGGATCGACATGATCTTCCTCACCGGTTCGAAGGATGGAAAAAGCCCCGCCACAAGGTACATCGGCGGGGCTTCGCTGTCTGGGACGGACTTTTTGTCACTCCCGCATCGGGTAGTGCTCGTCCTCGAAACGGGCGATCTCCTTACTCAACCGCTCCAGCCGCTCCCCAGCCGGCGAGTCGGGCTCGGGATCCTCTTCGAACAGCCGCTCCATCTCCTTCACGGCATCCCGATATTCCTGCTCGGTCTTGATCTGCTCGGGCGGGGGGTCAGCCATCGGGGCCTCCTCGAGACGCTCGCGAATCCGTGTGGCTCACTTCGGTGCGGCCGACGCCGCCGCCGAGAAGGTCGGTAGCAGCGCGAGACCCGCCCGCATCAGGCCGGTGAGGAGCGGGACCCCGGCTCCTACGCCCAGCAGGGCGATATTGGCGGCCAGCCAGCGCGAGGTCCAGCGATTCACCATCGTGCGGTCCCGCCGAATGGCCACCAGCGCCACCGCGGCCCCGTTGAGCAGCACGGACAGGATGAGCGCAGTGCGCAGGGTCCAGGACCCTACGCCGGACAGCATGGCGAGAATGTCGGCTTGCATCGCGGCCTCATGCCGGGAGGGAGGAGGGCGGCACTCCGGGGATCCCTGCGGCCCAGGGAAGCACCGTTGCCACTCGTACTATTGGAACATCGTACGGGACGCGCAAGGGTTCGGTCAGAAGAGTCGAGGCGCCTCTGGCGCTAAACGAGGTTCCGGGCACATTCAGACTGGAACCAATCCCCGCTTTAGAACGTTCTCGGTGCATCACCTGGATCGGAGTCCTCGGATGGGCCTCTTGGAGACCGGACTGCCGGCCGCGCACCGGCGCGCCACATCCCCTGACCCGGGGTGTGCCCTCCCATCCTACCCGATTCGCCCCGACCTGCTGCCGACCGAGCAGAGCATCGCCGGACGCTACTTCATGCGATTCGCCCGCTCGCCACAGGATCTGGAGGCGGTCGAGCGGCTTCGCTTCGAGGTCTTCAACCTCGAGCTGCGAGAGGGACTCGACTCGGCCTTCGATACCGGACGGGATCATGACGACCTCGACCCCTGGTTTCACCACCTGATGATCCTGTCCCGGGACAGTGGCAAGGCAGTCGGCACCTACCGGATGCAAACCGCGGAGATGGCCGGCGCCGGAGGCGGGTTCTACTCGGCCGGAGAATTCGATCTATCAGGGCTTCCGCCCGCGTTCCTGGGAGGTGCGGTTGAAGTGGGCAGGGCCTGCGTGGCAAAGGAACACAGAAACGGCCGGGTCCTCAATCTGCTTTGGCGGGGACTGGCGCAGTACATGTCGCGCAACGACAAGCGCTACCTCTTCGGTTGCTGCTCGCTCACCAGCCAGGAACCGGCACTCGGGATGGCCACGTTACACTACCTCGAGCAGCGGGACCTGCTTCATCCAGAGTTCTCCGCTCCACCACTTCCTGCTCTCAGTTGCCGGTCCATCGCCGATCCCGGGGCGGTAGCAGGTCAGCAGGTGCACATCCCCCCGCTGTTCCAGAGCTATCTCGGTCTGGGCGCCAAGGTGTGTGGTGGGCCCGCGATCGACCGGGTCTTCAAGACGATCGATTTCCTCGTGGTGCTGGACATCGCGGCGCTTGATCAGCACAGCTACCGGTTCTTCTTCCGCTGAACGACCGATGCGATCCTTCCGCGCCTGGCTCCGGCTCGCCGCTCTTGAGCATCTGGTCGGCCATAGGGCTGGCGGCATACCTCGCCGGCGCCGGCCTGACCATGGGCATCGGTCGGTTACGGCGCCCGGTCCGGCGCCGAGTGTTCCGGAGCTGGGCCCGCGGGGTCGAGCGAATCCTGGACGTCGAGGTGGACCGGGTCGGGTTGCCACCATCGGCACCATTTCTCCTGGTGGCGAACCATCTCAGCTATCTCGACGTTGTACTCCTGGCCGCTCGGTTGCGGACGGTGTTCGTCGCGAAGCAGGAGGTCCGGGGCTGGCCGGTGATCGGCCACCTCGCTGGCGCTGCATGGACACCATTTTCGTGGACCGGAACGCGCCGCGCGACACGATCCGCGTGATGGCACGACTCGAAGCGGCGCTGGCGGCAGGAGACGGAGTCGTGCTCTTCGCCGAAGCGACCAGCTCGGCGGGTTCGGACGTCCTCCCGTTCCGTCCGGCGCTGCTGGAGTGGGCGGCGCGACATGAACATCCGGTGTACCATGCCAGCCTCAGCTATCGCACTCCCGAGGGATCGGCGCCGGCTCACCTCGCGGTCTGCTGGTGGGGAGACATGACCTTCGGGTCACACCTGGTCTCCCTCGCGGCACTGCCGAGGATCCACGCGACCGTGGTGTTCGGAGAGGAACCGATCCAGGAATCCGACCGCCGCCGGCTCGCCGAACAATTACACCAGGCCGTGCGGGAGCGCTTTGTACCCGTGGTGACGAAACTCCAGGAGGTTTGAGTGGAAAGACTGGAAGCAGTGGACGGCAACTGCCACGTCCTCGACCAGTGCATCGAGGTCTTGCGCCGCATGGACGACGAGACCTACGCCACGGCCGGGGCGGACGACGGGGCTCCCGGTAGGAGCCCACTTTCGCCACGTGTTCGACCATTATCAGATCCTCCTCGCAGGCCTGCCCGACGGCCGGATCGACTACGATGCCCGACTGCGCGATCCTCGACTGGAGCGGGAGCGGGAGTATGCGATCGACTTGGCGCTCGACCTGCGGAGTCAGCTCAGCGGTCTCAGCGCGGAGTGGGGGCCTCGACCGCTTCAGGTGTCCATGCGGAGTCTCGCCGACAATGGTGAGGAGCCGGACTGGAGTGGGTCTACCGTGCAGCGCGAACTGCAGTTCCTGGTGAGTCATACGGTGCATCACTGCGCCCTCATCAAGCTGATCCTCCGGCAACACGGCTTCAACCCGGGAGTGGAGTTCGGCCTGGCGCCCTCCACCCAGGGTCACCTGAGGCGTCAGACCGCATGTGCACGCTGAGCTGGCTGCCGGAACGCGGCGGCTACAGCCTGTTCTTCAATCGGGATGAGAGCCGACTCCGGGGGTCGGAGATTCCGGCCGCGCCCCACCAGTGGGATGGAGCCCACCTGGTGGCTCCGCTCGACAGCGATCAGGGTGGTACCTGGATAGCGGCAAATGAATTTGGAGTGACCGTCGCGGTGCTGAACCGCTACGGGCCCGAGATGACCCGGATTCCAGGGCGACGCAGCCGGGGGCAGCTGGTCCGCTCCCTGGCTCCGACGGCCACACCGGGGGCAGTCCGGCGCCGATTGGCCGAGCTGCTCCTCACCGATTATCAGCCCTTCACGCTCGCGACGACGGGACCGGACTCCCCGGTGTACCTGCTGGCATGGAATGGTGAGACGCCTCGAGGAGCGTGCCGTGGAGCTGCCGGGGTTGGTCGCGATCAGCTCCGGATACTCGGCCGAAGCAGAAGCGGCGCGGCGACAAGCACTTTCGCAAATCCAGGACGGAGGCGCCCTCACTCCTGCCGTCCTCGAGGCATTCCATCGTTCCCACCTGCCGGTGCGTGGCCCGCTATCACCCTGTATGCACCGGGACGAAGCCGAGACGAGGAGTTTCTGCCGGGTCGACGGTGACCGGTGAGTCGGTCGGGATCCGCCATGTGCTCGGTCCGCCTTGTATCGCCACCGATGTCGTCAGTTCGAGCGTCGCTCGCAGCAGCGAAGCCTCGCCCCTTCCCCGTTGAGTAACTCCTTAGCCCGCACCAACCGCCGTGGAGCCTGGTTCCTCGGCGCCTATCTCGTTCTCCTCGCAGCCTCACACTTCGTTCGCGCGGCCCATCCTCGGGACGGCGTGCCCGACGACGACGAGCGAACCGTCACGCTTCGCGCAGTCGACCACGGCCGTGAAACGGAGGATCCGGTGCGGATCGCGTTCCGCGATCAGCGGCCGGACAGCACCGAGGATCGGCCCACGGTCGTGCTCCTGCATGGCAGCCCGGGAGACAACGGCGCGTTCTGGGCATTGGGTCCCGGCCCTGGCGAACCGGTATCGGGTCATCTCACCCGACCTGCCGGGCTTTGGCGGTTCGACCTGGCGAATCCCGGACTATTCGATCGTCGCGCACGCGCAGTACGTCCTCCAGCTGCTCGACAGCCTCCACATCGGGCAGGCCCACATCGTGGGCTTCAGCCTGGGCGGCGGTGTCGCGCTCAACATCGCGCACATGGCGCCGGAGCGGGTCCGCTCGCTCACCCTGCTCTCCTCGATCGGCGCACAGGAATACGAGCTGGCCGGCGAGTACCACCTGAACCACGCGATCCATGGTCTGCAGCTCGCCGGGCTGTGGGGACTCCGCGAGCTGGTCCCGCACTTCGGCTTGCTGGGATGACGGGATGTTGAGTGTCGAATACGCCCGGAACTTCTACGACAGCGATCAGCGGCCGCTGCGCGGCATCCTGGCGCACTATGCCGGCCCGATGCTGATCCTCCACGGAGTGAAGGACCCATTGGTGACGCCCGCTGCCGCGCACGAGCACGCCCGTCTGGTGCCCCAGAGCGAACTGGTGATGTATCGCGGCGACCATTTCATGGTCTTCCAGCACCCGGACATGATCGAGCAGCCGCTGGTGGATTTCATCGACGCGGGTAGAGGAGAGCAAGGCGGCAACTCGCACGACGGCCGAGCCTCAACGGCTGGCCGCGGCGGCACGACCATTCGATCCGCGCAGCGTTCCACCCACCGCCGGCCTGGCACTGGTCATTCTCCTGTTCCTGATCGCGGCGGCGACACTGGTGAGCGAGGACCTGACCTGTGTCGCGACCGGCCTGCTCATCGCGCGGGGAACGCTGGCGCCGGTGCCGGGCACCCTGGCCTGCTTCGTGGGAATCTTCGTGGGAGACGTGCTGGTCTTCCTGACCGGGCGTTGGCTGGGTCGTGCGATCCTCTACCGGGCACCGCTTCGCTGGTTCCTCCGGCCGGAGGACGTCGAGCGCAGCTCACAGTGGTTCCGCCAGCGAGGCGCCTCGATCGTCTTCGCCACCCGATTGCTGCCCGGGCACCCGGCTTCCGACCTACTTCGCGGCCGGAATGCTGCACACCAGTTTCTGGCGGTTCACCGGCTACTTCTTGGTGGCCTGCGCGCTCTGGACCCCGCTCCTCGTTGGATTTGCGGCCGGACTGGGAGAGACGGCGGAGATGATCCTGGGAGCGGTGCGAAGCCGGGCCTGGACCTGGCTTCTGATCACCGCCCTGGTCACGTTCCTGCTGCTCAAGGTGGTGGTGCCGCTCTTCTCCTGGCGCGGCCGTCGCTTGCTGCTCTCCCGATGGCGGCGGGTCACCCGCTGGGAGTTCTGGCCCCGCTGGGCGTTCTATCCGCCGGTCGCACTCTACGTGTTGTACCTCGCGTTCAAATACCGCAGCCTGACTCTCTTCACGGCGGGAAACCCGGCCATTCCGGGCGGCGGGCTTCGTCGGCGAGTCGAAGGCCGACATCCTGAATGGTCTACGGCATTCGCCGAATTCCTGGCGCGGACCAAGCGCCTCCCAGCAGCGCTCGAGTACACCGAGAACTTGAATCGCATCCGCACCTTCCAGCAGCGACTCGGGTTGGGATTTCCCGTCGTGTTCAAACCGGACATCGGGGAGCGCGGGGCCGGAGTCGCGATCGTCAAGGACGAGTACCACGCCGGTCAGTATCTGGCCCACGCCAAGGGCGACATCCTGGTGCAGGAATTTCTGCCCGGCTACGAGTTCGGAATCTTCTACTTCCGGAAGCCCGGAGAATCGACAGGGGAACATCTTCTCGGTCACCGAGAAGCGGCTCCTCACTGTCACGGGTGACGGGCATCGCACGCTGGAGGAACTGATTCTGGCCGACGATCGCGCGGTCTGCATGGCGCCGCTTCATTTGCGCCGGCACGCCCGGGAACTCGACCTCGGTCCCGCCGGCCGGTGAAGTCGTTCCACTGGTCGAGGTGGGTACCCACTCCCGCGGCGCCCTGTTCCTGGATGGAGCGTGGGTTCGGACCCCGGAACTCGATGCCGCGATCGACCGGATCAGCCAGAGCTACGAAGGGTTCTTCTTCGGCCGCTACGACATCAAGACGCCGAAGCCTCGACGACTTCCGGGCGGGCAGGAACTTCAAGGTGGTGGAGCTGAACGGGGTGACGGCGGAGGCGACCAGCATCTACGATCCGAGGAACAGCCTGGGGACGGCCTATCGCACCCTGTTCGAGCAGTGGCGCATTCTGTTCGAAATCGCTGCGGCCAACGTGGCTACGGGCGCCGAGCCAGCGACACTGCGTGAGCTCGCCAGTCTGATGTGGAAGCATGCACGGTTTAAGGCGTGAGACCGAGGGAGACGGGAGACGGGAGACGGGAGAGCAGCGGCCTGAACGGTTCCTCATCCCGAGCGCAGCGAGGGACCTACCGTCCCATCCACGATGCCAGGGCAAGGAGGCTGGATCCCTCGGACCCCCTCGCTTCGCTCGGGGTGTCCTCGGGATGAGGTGCTAGAGCAGTTCGCCCCCATTCACCGTTCACCGTTCACCGTTCACCGTTCGCCTTTAGTCCGGCACCCAGAACCCCTCAGGACACAACCGCCGCACGAAGGCCTCGCCCGATGGCGTGAAGGGGCGGCGCCAGCCGAACGAGGCGATCGGCTGGTCCACGACGCGGGATGCCTCCTCTAGCAGCCGATGGGCCAGACCCTTTTGCTGGGCCTGGCCCAGGGTCCAGATGATCTCCACGGTCCACGAGGTAAGCGGCGCCACCCCGGTGGCGGGACGACGCTCGTCGTCCCAGTCATCCCACGACCACCAGCCCCAGCGCGGCCGCGGCCGCAGCACCGCGAGCCCGATGCCCCGCCCCGCGCGTCGAGCGACGAAGATCCGGACGTCGGGGTCGGTGTCGGCCGTGGTATAGGCAGGCGTATTGAACGGCGTGTCGGTCTTGGCTCGGTGGGCCAGCCGCTGCGCCAGCTGCCGGTGCTCCGCCGACGAAGCGTTGGTGATGAGCAGCACGTCCACGTCGTCCCAACGTGCGACAACCTGCTCCCCTCCCAAGGTCGGGACGGAAATTCCGACGGACCACATGTCTGGGACTGCCGCCACACCGCCTCCTCACAGAGGTACGACTAATTTATAACGATGCTGATCATGGACCGCGAGAACCTGCACGCACCAGGCTGGTCCCACGTGCTCTCGACCACCAATGACCTCGAGGAGCTCGAGGCGTTTCGGGTCCGCTTGGGAGCGCCTCCCGGTGCCCTCCACCTGAAGAACCCGGCGCGGCCCCACCTCGATCTCAAGCTCGACGCCGCGGGACCAGGCGCTCCTCGATCCCGAGGTACGGGTCTTTGAAAGTACTCGCGAGCTGGTGCTCTTCTGGAATCAGGCCCGCAGCACGATTCCCTGACCCCAACCTCGCGCCACCGTGCCTGTTCCACCCGCCGTTTCCATCCACGGGCTCCGAAAGTTCTACGGAGAGACCCGCGCGGTTGATGGCCTCGACCTCGAGATCGAGACCGGGGAGTGCTTCGGCCTCCTGGGTCCCAACGGCGCGGGGAAGACCACGACGGTCGAGATCTGCGAAGGTCTCACCAAGCCCGACTCCGGGACTGTCACCGTGCTCGGCCGCCAGTGGGCGACCGATGCCGCCGATCTCCGGCCCCGGATCGGGGTGTCGCTGCAGGAAACCCAGCTCGCCGAGAAGCTGACGGTCGAGGAAACTCTGCGGCTGTTCCGGAGCTTCTATCACGGCGGGCCGACTGTCGACACGGTCATCGCCCAGGTGCAGCTCAACGAGAAACGGCGCAGCCGAGTGGGCCAGCTCTCCGGCGGGCAGAAGCAGCGGATGGCCCTGGCCTGCGCCCTGGTGGGCGATCCCGGAGCTGCTCTTCCTCGACGAGCCGACCACCGGCCTCGATCCCCAGTCGCGCCGTCAGCTGTGGGATCTGATCGAGCAGTTCAAGGCCCAGGGCCGGACCGTGCTGCTGACCACTCACTACATGGAAGAAGCGGAGCGACTGTGCGATCGGGTCGCCATCGTGGATCACGGTCGGGTGATCGCGCTGGGCACTCCTCGTGAGCTGATCGCTTCACTGGGATCGGAGCATGTGGTCGAGTTCACGCTCCTCGACGGCAAGGCACCCGAGGACAGTGAGCTTCGTGCGCTCGGGAGGAGTGCATGCGGTGCGGCGGAGCGGTAATCGCATCTTCCTCGAGATCTCCCAGCTGCACGAGACCCTGCCTCCCCTGCTGGGCATGCTGGAGCGGCTCGGCACCGGATTCGCCGAGCTGAGGACGCATACGGCAACGCTGGAGGATGTGTTCGTCTCGCTGACCGGCCGGTCGCTGCGGGAAGAATGAGAATGACTCAGCTGACTCGCTGCGGGAGCTGACCCTGGTGCGGTTCCGCGAATTCTTCCGCGAGCCGGAAGCCTTGTTCTGGGTGTATGGCTTCCCCCTTCTGCTTGCGGCCGGATTGGGGCTCGCCTTCAGGGACCGGCCAGCGGACCGGATCGTCGTCGGACAGTTGCCCGGTGTGACAAGCGGAGCGATCGATGCGCTCAAGGCGGACTCGGGGATTCGTCTTGAGGCATTTCCCGACTCGGCGGCTGGGGCCCGGGCACTGCGCAACGGGCGAATCGCGCTCCTGCTGGTGCCGGATTCGGGCGCCCTGCGGTACCGCTATGACGACACCCGGCCCGATGCCCGGATGGCTCGCCAACGGGTCAACGACGTAGTGCAGCGCTCGGCGGGTCGCACCGAGCCGGTTGCGATCGGGGATCAGATCGTCCGGGAGCGGGGATCACGCTACATCGATTTCCTGATCCCCGGCCTGATCGGATTCAACCTGATGGGCAGCGGAATCTGGGGCACCGGGTTCACTATCGTGGACGCAAGAAAGCGGAAGTTGCTCAAGCGGCTCGCGGCGACTCCGATGTCCCGAAGCGAGTACCTGGCGTCGTTCCTTCTGTCTCAGCTGGTGCTGCTGGTGTTCGCGGTGGGAATGTTGCTGCTCTTCGGGATGCTGGTCTTCGATGTCCCGGTTCGCGGGTCGTTCGGCACTCTCGCCGTGACCTGTTCGATTGCGGGCCTCGCCTTCGTGGCTCTGGGTCTCCTCATTGCCGCTCGACCCCGCACCGTGGAGGCGGGATCGGGGCTGATGAACCTGGTGATGCTGCCGATGTGGGTGTTCTCCGGCGTCTTCTTCTCCTCGAGCCACTTTCCGGCTGTCATGCAGCCGGTCATCAAGGCACTGCCGCTCACCGCTGCCAACGACGCGCTGCGGGCCGTCATGCTCGAGGGAGCCGGACTAACGCAGGTGTTTCCGGAGCTTGCCGTTCTTGTGGTGTGGCTGATCCTCTGCTTCGGGCTGGCGCTGAAGCTGTTCCGCTGGATCTAATGGTTCTTCGAACTGTCTTGTAGAGGGCAAAGTCAGTTACTCTTGCGATCTACTCTACCCGAAACGTTGCCACCTGTTCCCCGAAAGACACCAGCTTCAGAGTCATGTAGTGGTCGCGCAGCCTTTGCTCCCTTGCGGCATCGAATCTATGAAACTCGGCACTGAATCCCTTCGGTGTCTCCCCTTTCCGGCAGGACACAAACAGAGATCGTTTCAACAGTGCCCACCTTACCACGCCAAGCTGCGGACGAGTCTTCACCAAAAAGACTTCCTGCGACGGGAACATCGAGCTTCTGCCGAATACGCTCAATCTTGTATGCGAAGGCTGCGACCTCCTCTTGCTTGGCCGGTTCGTTTCGGCGTCGACACTCAGCGACTAGCAGGGATCCATCCAGAGCCACGAGCGCGACGTCCATTGTCCACGTTGTACCACCGGCCTCGATGGGTACATCGATCCCGTCCTTTTGGAACGGTGCAAGCGCACCGAACCGTCGACAGAGAAAGGCTGCACAATGCTCCTGGTACTTTCTGTTGGCGCCATGCGCCTGGCCTTGAGACATGGTAGCTCTGGTTGTCTGGCTAACGACCCCGCATAAGCTGCAGGGGGCGGCCAGATCGGCAAGCCTGGCCCGGGCAAGGCGGGCTGTCTCAGCTTTATGGAAACCTACGGCCGCGCCCTCTCAGCTTCATGAGGTAGTTAGCTGGCAGCGAACCCCCTACCTCCGCCTCCAGCTCGACCACGCTCGTGGGGCAGGTCGGGGGGCGACCCGCCCGCTGCGGGGCGCCGCGCGTCCCTGACGCCGGCGCCGCGCGGCGTGTAGGTTGTCGGTCGGCCCCTACCCGGGCCCAGGGTGAAGGCCCACTCGCCCAACCAGGAGTCGAGCCGTGTCTCAGAATGCGGTGGCTCTCGCCAAGGCCAGCTACCAACGGTGCCAGGACGTCCCGGGCTTCTTTGAAACGTTCTACCAACGCTTCTTCGAGGCCTGCCCGGCCGCTCGGCCGATGTTCGCTAAGACGGACTTTACCCGACAGCACAAGCTGCTGCAGCACGCGATCGGGCTCCTCCTCGCCTTCGACCAGCAACGGGGACAGGGCCCCAACTTACTCTCCCGAGTCGCGGAGCGGCACGGGCGGAACGATCTGAACGTGCATCCGTCCCACTATAAAGAGTTTGTCGACAGCCTGATCCAGACCGCACGCGAGGTCGATCCGCAATTCACGGCGGAAACGGAGGCCGCGTGGCGCGAGGCCATCGCCGCGGGGATCGCTTACATGAAGTCGAAGGCCTGAGAGGGGCAGGGAGCTGGGCTGGCGGCCGCGGTGCCCTGGACGTAAGTCCCGCTCAACGCCGAAACACAATCCTACGGACCGGGTACACGGCTGCCGTCTAACGCTCCGGTTCAGCGGCGGACCGCGCAGCGGACCGGCCGCTGCAACCGTTAGTTGGGCGGCGATCGCTTCAGACATGTCCGCGCCGCGGTAGCCCTTCCTCGTCGCTAGCGCGTCCGCGACTCGCCGTACGCGACCAACGCCTTGAAGATCGCGTTGAACGCCCGGAGTTCGGGCAACGCGCCCGACGTGTTCGAGAAGAGCACCACCGCCACGCGGCGGTCGACGGTAGAGAGCATCAAGGCCTGGACACCGGGGTCGTTGCCCCCGTGCCCGACGTAGGTGCCGTTGTTCCGCGTCCGCCAGAAGAGCCCCGAGTTTCCCTCGTCGGGACCGTAGCCCGGGGGATAGGTCGGGCCGCTGAACTGAAAGCGCGTCATCTCATCGGCCGCGTGCGAGGGGAGGATTCGCACGCCGTCGTGTTCCCCGTGGTTGAGCAGCGCCAGGAAGAAGCGCGAGAGGTCGGCGACCGTGGTGCGCACGCCACCATCGGGGTAGGTCGTGACGCCGTAGCGCTGCAGCGGGATCGCAAACCCGTCGACGGCGACGAACTGCGTCGAGAGCTCCGCTTCCCGCAGGTCATGCAGGAACCAACCGGTCGATCGCATCCCGAGCGGTTGGAGAATGTGGCGGCGCGTGTAGGCGTCGAGCCGTTCGCCGGTAAGACGCTCGACGATAAAGCCCACGAGGCCGGCGCCGATGTTTGAGTACTCGCGTGCCCCGCCCGGGGCGACTGCCGTGTAGTTGTCGGCCGAGTAACGGCGCCCGTTAGGCGCGAAGTAGCTGGTGATGAAATCACCCAGAGTTTCCGCCGGATCGCCGCCCCAAGTGTAGGTCTCACGGTACACGGCCCACCGGTCGGTGATGCTCGAGGTATGCGTGGCGATCATGCGGAGCGTGATCGGCGTGCCGGGAAAGCGAGGATTGCGGACGCTGAACGGCAGATATCTGGTCACGTCGGCATCGAGGTCCAGCTTCCCTTCGGCGACCAGGCGCATCATCGAGGCGCCAAGGAAGGTCTTGGTGATCGACGCCACAGTCATGGGTGTCGTCGTCGTGAACGGCTGGGTGCGGAGGTAGTCGCGGTGGCCGTAGCCCTTCGACCAGACCATTTCCCCATCGACGAAGACCATGCCGGCGACCCCCATCAGCCCCACTTCCTCCATCTTGGCCGCGACGATGGAGTCGATGATGGCAAGGGGCGGTGGCGTGGGCGCGGGCGGCTGCGGGGACTGGGCGGCGCCCGGGGAGGCAGCGGAAGCTAGGGAGGCGGCGGCGAGCAGGGCCGTGCCGAGGCTTGTGTGCACTCTCATGGCGCTGGCGGCTCAGTGCGGGGTGGTGCGGTTGGACGCAACGCCCGACCTGACACTCGTATGGCACGAAACGTTGTGTGGATGGCCGCCGATAACCGAACCGACCTCGTGCCCGTGAGTGCGCAGCTCCGCCTCCACCAGGTGGCAGTACCACCCGCCGTCGCCAGCGCCGTGAATCAGGACGAAGGTGCTCATTCGCTCCTCGTTTGTCGCAGCTGCCATAGATCGGGCAATGCATTCATCGCCTGTCCGCCCAACGGCCCGCGCTTCACCTGCGGGCGACGAGTGTACGAGTCCACAACTGGACGGCTTCCTTCAAAGAACAGCGCCCGTCAGGTGCAAGCGCTGGTTAGACCGCGTGCCTCGACTAGCGAACCAGCAGGTCAAGCTGGCGCACATCGAGTCCGGCCTCGCGATAGTGCTTCCGAGCCAGTTCAAGGAATGTGAACCCATCCTCGTAGGCAGCAAATCCCCCGTTGACCGCCTTCTCCAGGTAAATGAGGCCGCCCTCGACTACAAAGAAGATCACCGCCGGCCCTGGAGAGTCGTCGGCGATCACCAGCGTATGAGCCTCGCCAGCGGGTTCATAGATGAATGTTCCGGGCTTCGCAATCCAGTCATGCTCGAGGTACCGCCAGTGGCCATGCATCGTATAGCCCCGAACAGTGCCAATGTGATAGTGAGTGCCCAGCTTGGCGCCCGGGAGGCCCTTCAGAACGACGCTGAACCCTCCAGTCGTGACGTTGAAGCAGCACGGCTGGACCCATACCCCTTCGGCATACGGAACCCAGAGACCGTCGTCCTTCACGTTGATGTTCGCAATGAAGTGGTCGCGGCTGCGTTGATTCGCACTGAGGCCATCGGTGAAGCTGTTAAAGGCAGTGATCGGCATGTGCTGTCCCCTCTGGCGAGTCAACGAGTGAGAATCGAGAATCCATTCAGACTAAGAGGCGGTACCGGTCCACCTCCGGTATCACGGCTGGCGGCATACTCCAGTAGCGCGGCTAACGCCCGCGCTTCACCTGCGGGCGACGAGTGTACGAGTCCACAACTGGACGGCTTCCTTTAAGAATACAGCGCCCGACAGGTGCAAGCGCTGGTTAGACAGCACCTTCTTGGATCTGAAGTCCGCGACGGCGGGTCAAGAGCTGCTCGGGAGTGGAGTCGAAGTCGGCAGCGACCTCAGGTGCGCTGAACCGTATCCATGCAGCGCGCCGCCCATGTCCGCATAGATATCGGCCGAGCTCTGCAGGAACGTGTTCCCAGTCCACCTCACGCCGGCAATCATCACCTAGGCAGAAGAAGAGATCGGCGGCCCAGCAATTCGGTCGTTCGGCCGTTCGGGAGCCGAGGAATACGAGCATCCGGTCGGTCGGCGGCCTGAAGGGCGACGGAGCATTCGTGGGCCGGCGCGCCAGTTCGGCGTAGACGGCCAGCGAGTAGTGGGAGCGCGAGCGTCAGGGCGATGACCGGCTCCCCGTCTCGCGACTCGATGAGTTGTCGGCTGGTCCGCCATAGTCAGGTGGTCTGCTGTCTAACGGCCCGCGCTTCACCTGCGGGCGACGAGTGTACGAGTCCACAACTGGACGGCTTCCTTTAAGAATACTAGCGCCCGACAGGTGCAAGCGCTGGTTAGACAGCTGCCGCGATCGATCCTCGAACGTGCAAGCTCGAGCGGCTGCCATCGCCGACGACGGCTTCGCGCACGCTGTCGGCTGAAGGAGCCAGCTCCTCGCCCATGCTGGACCATGAGGTCAGCAAGGATAGTCACCAGACATCGGATCGACCTCGAGACCGCGCACTGAACCAGCAAGACGCCCGAGCTCTTCGATCGGCTCGTCAGTATGCCAGCTCGCATGGGCACCGGCTGATGCGAGGATCGCTCGCCGACCAATCCGAGTGCGAGCAGACGCGGCCATCTGCTGAACGCGCCACGCCTCAGCAGTCGCTGGCCGCCGGCCACGAAATACGTCCGAGCCAGTACTCGCGAAGGCGTTGCGCAGGTCGAGTGCGATCCTCCGGAGCGAACACCGGCGTCGCGTGCCGACGAGCAGACATGGCGTACGGCGCGCACCCTGCCGGGCGCCTGGAAGTCCTGCGGAGTCGACAGGTGCTGAAGAGTCACGGGCGCGATGGCTGTTCGTAGGATCACATCCAAAGTGCCGATGCGCGGCTGTCTAACGGCCCGCGCTTCACCTGCGGGCGACGAGTGTACGAGTCCACAACTGGACGGCTTCCTTTAAGACTACAGCGCCCGACAGGTGCAAGCGCTGGTTAGGCGGCTGCCTCACGGCCGAAGCCTCGTCTGCGAGCTGATGGAGCTCTCGAACAGCGGCGCTTTCCGCCGTATCAGACGCTTCGATGCGATCGATCGCGGCGCGTACCAGATAATACTCGTCCTCGCTGCGAATACGCCGCTCGTTTGCGAATCTTGAGAAGGTGCTCAGCGTCCCGTGCCTCTAAGAGCTCCACGGCGTCACCGCCGGCCTGACGCAAGCGCTTCCCGGACTTTGGCGCGCTCTGTAGGTGGGTAGGCTAAATCCAGCATGATCTGGAAGTCGCGTATGCCCTGCTTGAGGCCCGGGAGCATCAGGTGGGCCAGCGGGCCGTGGGACCTGCTGCGAGCAAATCCTCGTATGCTCCGCAGGTTCACAGCATTGAGATGGCGGCCGATGCCATCAGGATCGGCTTGGCGAAGCAGATCGACTTGAGCCTTGAACAGGGCTACGAGCTGTTGCTTTGCCCGAAACTGTTCCTCGCGAGATCTGGCCATGCCACCTCGGGTTGGTGGGCGCCGCCTAACGGCCCGCGCTTCACCTGCGGGCGACGAGTGTACGAGTCCACAACTGGACGGTTTCCATAAAACCTAGCGCCCGACAGGTGCAAGCGCTGGTTAGGGAGCTAGGGTTTTGGAGCTGGGGCTGGAACGGAGCAAAGTGGATGGTCCCGCCGTATCTCGGACCGCCGCCCCAAACGCGGCGCCCAACAGACACCCCGTCCCGAGGGACAGCAAGCTGAACGCCAGTGATGGGCCCGTCGCGGGAATCCCCACACCCGAGACCTGCAACGCGAGGAACACCGGCACGCCGGTGGCTGCCCCTACCCGGGCCGCACCGCGGCGGGTCAGTGATGCGTCTGGGTGCCGCCGCCCGTAGGCGATGAGGCCAGCGGCGAAACAGGCCCCCCCGACGCCACCGACGAGGCCGTAGCCGAGAAGCGTGCGGCCCAGAACCAGCCACGTCTCCGGGGGGAAGGGTAGGCCGGAGTACAGGAGCTCGTAGCCGGCGCGACCGAGGAGCCCCGCCAAGCCCCAAAAGGCGGCGCTGATTCCGGTGAACTGGAGGAATGCGCGGAGCTTGCTGAAGGGGGGCATCAGTAATCGGGTCCCTAGCTCCCTAACTATTACTTGAGTTGCATGCGCCCCGACCCCACCCCTCCGACCACACCCGAAAATACGGTAAACACCAGCAAGGAATCGGTCAGTCCCGAGGGCACAACTATCGGATACTCATCCAGTTAGCTCTATGGTGACGAAGCGGTGCCTCAATAATAGACTGCGAACAGCGCCGAGATAAGAGAAGGGAGGTCAGGGTCGGGCGCTGCCCAACATCCGCTGCGCCAGTGAATCCACCAGCTCGATCGGCTCACCTTCGTTCCGGTTGGTCAGCGCGATGACGGTGATGCCCTCGGTCGGCAGACGTCGAATGGCGTTGCGGAAGCCTCTGGTTTCCCCGGTATGCCAGGTGGAGGGGAGATCGGCAAACGGGGCCAGGTACCAGCCGAACCCATACTTGGCCGAGGTACCGTCGTTGAGCCGGTAGGGCGTGAAGGCCTGCTGCAGGAGGTCGGCCCGCACCAGTTTCCCGGCATCGAGGGCCGCGGCCCAGTGGGTCATGTCATCGATTGACGTGTAAATCCCGCCGTCTCCCAGCACCGCGCTGGTGTTACTCTGATCGGTCCGGGTCCAGCCACCGCTCCCCTCGCGTCGTGAGTAGCCGTAAGCCCGCTCGGAAACCGTAGAGATCCCCTCCTCGAACGCCACCGTGTGCGTCATGCCCAGCGGCCGGAAGATTCGCTCGGCGAGGAAATCGGCGAATCGCTTGCCCGACTGCTTCTGCACGATCAACGCGAGCATGGAGTATCCGGAGTTGGAGTACTGCCACCGTTCCCCGGGTTGGAACTGCACCGAGTCGTGGTTGCTCAGCAGTCCTCAGCACATCCGCGTCGTGCACCTGAATCGTCTGGGTGTCGGGAACGAAGTCTTCGTAGTCCAGCAGGCCGGAGGTGTGGGTGAGCAGATTCCGGACAGTTATCCCGTGCAGCTTGGGCGGAAGTTCGGGGAAGAACTTTGAGATCGAATCGTCCAGACTGAGGCCGCCATCCTGGGCGACGAGTAACGTCGCCATCGCGGTGAATTCCTTGGTGACCGAGGCCAGCCGGTAGTTGGTCGTCGGAGTCGCGGCCCTCGCTTCCTCGAGACTCGCTTCGCCGTAGCTCTTTCGGAACACGACCTGACCCCGCTGCAGCACGATCACACTTGCTCCAGGGCCGCTGCTGTCGGCGTAGGCGCGGAACAACGAATCGACGTACGCCCCAATGTTCGAGGCGACCGGCGTTGTTGCCGGCGCTGGCTGGGTTCCCTGACCGCAGGCGAGAGACGACAGCGCAGAGCGAGACTCCAAGGGCATTGCGAATCGGCATGCTCATTTCCGGGTGAATCGGTCGGGGCTGAACACGGAGAGGTCCAAAGTAGTCGAGCCAATCGTGGCGAGGTCGGCCGCGACTTCACCGATGGCGCTGGCAAACTTGAAACCGTGCCCGGAGCAGGCACTCACCACGATCACCCGAGGGTCGGAGGCCAGGGGTCCGAGTACGAAGTGATAGTCCGGTGTGTCGGTGTAGAGGCAGACGGCCGCGGAGCGAAAGGGACCCGCAGCGGTTGGGATGAATCGTTCCAGCAGCGACCGCGCGTCAACCATCTCCTCGGGGCTTACGCCTCGGTCCACGGTGGCGGGTGTGGTCGTCGCCCCTTCGTGGTGCCGAGCGATCTTGAGACCTTCTCCCACGTCCGGCAGGCCATACATCAGCCGATCCGTCGTCCATTCCCAGATGAAGACCGGCAAGCGCTCAGGAGAGACTCGGGACATCCCCGCCGGCGGATCGAACCAGAAGGTGATCTGCCGTTCCACGGTGAGCGGCAGCGACCCGCCGATCAGGTCGCCGAGCCACGACCCCGCGGCCAGAATGACCGCGCCGGCTTCGAAACGACCGGCCGTGGTTTCGAGCGTGACACTCGAGCTTCCGGCGCTCCAGCCGCTTACCGCTGTGCCGTAATGGACGGCGGCGCCGAGATGGGTCGCGCGCGCCAGCATCGCCGCGACGCGCTGCCTCAGGGTCGAGCATGCCCGCGTGAGGCTCGAGAATGGCAATTGTGTCGGGGTCCGGGCGGAGATCGGGAAATCGTTTACCGATGGCCGCGGCATCCAGCTCCTCGAAGGGCACCTGATGGGTCATCGCGCTGAGCCGCGATCCATTCACCAGGAGTCCATCGCGCGGCCCCAGCGTGAGGCCACCAGTCCGCTGGAAGACCGGGACACCGGTCTCACTGGTCAGCAGCTCCCAGCGTTCGTAGGCCCGTCTGACTAGCGGGACGTACGCCGGGTCCTCGTAGTAGGCCTGGCGGATGATGCGGGAACGGCCGTGGGTGGATCCGAGGTTGTGCGGCGGGTGAAATCGATCGAAGCCGACGGCGGCGACGCCGCGGCGCGCCAGATCGAGCAGGGCGGCGCTGCCCATGGCGCCCAGCCCGATGACCGCGACATCGTACTGCGGACTCACGTCGTGAAGCGGCGGGCGTTCTCGAGCAGGAAGCGTTGTTCAGCGCGGATGACGCTGGCGGGCACTCCCTCCTCCAGAATCGCGGCCACGTGGCCGTCCCGCACCCGGAGGATGGTCCCCTCAACCTCGGCGCTGACACCCCGCACGAAGCGCACAGTGCCGCGGAGCTGATGTCCCGGCTCCGGAGCCATCGCTTCGCCGAGCCGGAATCTGATGCCGCGCTCGGAGAGGTCGAGCACCTCGAAATCGAACCCGGACACATGCAGCCGGGGCCGGGCCTTGGCCGGATACGCGATGCGGTAGAACTCGCGCGCTGAATCGCCGGGAGAGGCGTCTCGCGGCATTACCACGCCATGCCCGTACGAGGGCGTGGAGGGTAATACCGTTCCTCCAGAATCGTCTGGAGTGGGATTCCGGTATCCAGCCGTGCCGCCACCTGGCCATTGACCACCCGCAGCACTTTGCCGCGCACCTCGACTGCCTTGTCGGGGCGGAACTGGATGATGGCCCGGATCGGCTCCCCTTCCTTCACCGGCGCGCCCCTTCCCGCGGTGCGAAACCGAACGCCGCCTGAAGAGAGATCTATGATCTCGTAGGTCTTGCCGCTGGTCTGCAGCTGCGGGCCTGACGCCGAGAAGGAGATCCGGGAATGTTGTCGCCGAGCCGGTGAAGTCACGAGGCAAGACTCCTTGTCGCCATCAGGGAACGGACGTTGGTGGACTCGATTGCCCGACGGGCCTCCAGCTCGAGCTCGAGCAGGTCGAGCTTCGCGACTGCCGCCTCGGGTATGCGTAGCGGTTGACCGGTGCCGAAGACGAACCGGTCTGACCCAATTGTAGCCAGCAATTGCTGAAAATGATCCTCGGGCGGCCCCCAGATCCAGGAGGTATCCCACCATATGCGGCTGGCCTCTTCCGGGGTACTGCCGAAATGCACCTCTTCTATGAAACTGCGCTCAGCGTGCGTCACCAGCAAGCGGGCCCGCCGGTCCAGCCGGATCAGGGTGCGGACTGCCGCAGCGCTGAGCTCCGGCGCCGTGTCGGCCGGGTGCCGCTGGCGGGCGTCTTCCAATCGCACCGCGAGCAGGACCGGGACGCCCACCGCGGCGCACGCCTGGATCAGCTGGATCATAGGGTGACTGGTCGGCCCAAGCCCATAGGGACCGGGATCGACCCGTATTGCCGGTGCCTCGTTCTCCACTGCCTCTTCCAGCACCGTCTCCCAGCCAGGAATCCCCGGGTGAACCGCGGGAACCGGCCGCAGGCGCGGGAACCGGCGCGTCGTCTCATACAGCCATCGATTCCCTTCGGCTGGATTGCGCCACCAGAGGCCCGGCAGATGCGACACCCAGGCATCGGTGATTCCCACCCGCGCCATGGCCCTCAAGCAGGGCCTCGGGAGAGGTTCCCGGCACTCGCCGAAACGGATAGTTGCCGAGGAAGGCGTTGACGTCGGTGATCATTTCAGGCGCTCACCGAAGATCCGCAGGGCGTTCCCCCATCGCACCAGCTCCATGTCCTGTCCGGCGAGCAGTTTCTCCAGATAGCGGAGCTTGGCGAGACCGGTGTCCATGGTCAGATCGCAGCCCCACAGAAGACGCTCGGGGCCGACGGCCTCCAGGCACTGCTCCAGCATCCCGCCGTCCACACCGCTCCCCGAGAGATCCACCATCACGTTGTGCACGTCCCGCACCCGACTCAGGGAGTGTTGCCAGTCCCCACCACCCCCAATGTGGGCGAGGATGAATGGCACCTCCGAGTGACGCTCGGCTAACTCACAGAGCTCCACCGCGTCGGAGGCTTCCTGGCCGGGCCAATCCCTCCGGCGGTGTTGCCAGATGTGGTGAAGCACCGGCACCCGGTGTCGTCGCGCCGCCTCGCAGATGGGATCCAACAGGGGGTCGTTGGCACGTCGACTGGCGGCAAGCTTGATGCCGATCATTCCCGCGCCGAAACAGCGGTCGATCTCCGCCAGGGCATGCTGCGCGAAATTGGGATTGACTGCGACGTAGCCCCGGATTCGGGTCGGGTGCTCCCGCTGCAGTCCCAGCAGCTGATCGTTGCCGTAGGTGAGGTCGGCCGGGGAGGGGAAATAGATAGGGGACGTGAGACCCCAGCTGCCGAGGATCGATGCGACGTGAGTGGTGATCCCGATGCGTTCCCCGGCTCGCAGCCGGCTGGCGTTGCGCTCCCGCCAGTCGCTCCGGGGAGTCCGGTCGTGCAGGAAATGGGCGTGAACGTCAACCAGCATGAAGGGCTCCCAGCGCGGTCACCGACTCCTCCAGAGTCTCCAGGGCGGCGTCGATCGTTGCATCATCGTGGGCGAGGGACACGAAGTTGTACGCCGTGCGCTTGAACAGGAGGCCGCGTCGCGCCGCTTCCCGTGCCAGATCCGCCCCCTGCACCTCGTTCCGGAACTGGAGAAAACACATCTCTGGAATGCCGGCCACCGCCGGCGATCATCGTCGGATGCTGGCGAGCCAGCCGGGTGAGCCCGGTCAGAAGACGCTGGCCGCTCCGGTGCAGCCGGGCGGGCACGCCCTCTCGTTCGACGACGTCGAGCGTGGCCAGGGCGGCGGCGAGGCCCACCATCTCGGTGGCCAGGGTGGATGAGATCCAGGTGTGGGTGACGTGGGCCATCAGCTCCGCGCGGCCGCCGACTGCGGCCAGCGGAAATCCGTTCGCGAGTGCCTTGCCCAGCACGACCAGGTCAGGTTCGATCCCATAGCGCTCCACCGCGCCACCCAAGGCGATCCTGAACCCCGTCTTGATCTCGTCGAACACCAGCACTGCGCCGACCTGTTCGGTCTCCTGCCGCAGCATTGCGAGCCATTCGAGTGAGGGCTCTGCCACCACCACGGGCTCGATCATGACACAGGCGAGGTGGTCCCCCGCTTTGCGTATCGCCTGTCTCCCCCGCTCGACGTCGTTAAAGGGCAGCGCCGAGTTGAGCGAGGAGACCGCCTCCGGGACTCCAGCGGTCCCGCTTTCCTGCCATCCATCCAGCCAGCCGTGATAGCCACAAGTGAGAATCCGGTCGCGCCGGGTCGCCGCCCGGGCGATTCGCAATGCTGCCGCCGCCGCCTCCGCACCCGTCTTGTGGAAACGGACCTGCTTCACCCACGGCAACAGTTCGTGCAGCCGGCCGGCCAGCTCCTCCTCCAGGACCGGCGCCAAGGGCCCCACGACACCGTGCTCGATTGCCTGGATCGCGGCCCGATTGACCTCGGGGTGACCATACCCGAGGGAGACCGCTCCAAGCGCCATGATGAAGTCGGTATAGCGCCTGCCCTGTTCATCCCACATCGCACAGCCCTCGGCGCGCGCCATGCGAAGCGGCAGGGATCCCTCGATGATGGGCGCCGGCCCGAACAGCGCCTCGGGCCGCTTGCTCCCGGTCGAAGTGAAGCCTGGAACCCTCACACCATCTCCAGGACGCCGAAGCGCGCGGGATCCTGGCGATCGCCCCGCAGGTAGACCCAACCTCCGCCTCCGCTCCACACCAGTTGCCCCGCGCGCCGCTCCCGATCCGGTGCGGCCTGATTCACGAGGAGGTCGAACCGAATGGTTTCATGGGGCGCCGTGCTTTGCCAGGCCGGAACTGGAATAGCAGCGGTCACCAGGTAGCCGGATTCGGTGCGCTTCCACGCTCCGCGAACTGACGCGGATTCTCCCGAAGTGCTCGACACTATCGTCAGGCCTTCGCTTCGGGGATCGGGGACGATGAGGAACCCATACGATTCGCCGCCGCCGGGGTCGAAGTAGACCTGCAGCCCATCGGAATGAATCAACTCGTTCTCGTTGTCCAGCTTGAGGGGCGGATCGTCGGGAGACCGGAAGATCAGATCTGGCTTCCGGACCGACACCGCAAGATAGAGGTGCCCCATGTCCCAATTGACCCAGGCTTCCGCCGAAAACTCTTCCGGGCCTGCATAGGGCTCCTCGCTGCGACGATACTGATCGTCGTGATCCAGCTCGAGCGGTGAAGCGAGGTCGAACCCGGCGAGTGTACCATCCAGCTTCGGCGGCTGCGACAGGTGGGGCGCCACCGCGTGCGCCTTGGTGGGTTCCAGCTCCAGTTGGAGACGGAGCAGCGGTGCGCCGCGGGGTCGTCGTCGCCCCTGGAGCTGCATTCGGCCGGAGGGGGTCTGAATCTCCCAGCCTTCCGGCGCTGCCCGGTGAGTATGCTCCCCTTCCGGGGTGGTGATGGTGATTGTATCCGCCGCGACACGCAAGGCCGTTGCC
Organism: uncultured Gemmatimonadales bacterium; assembly: GCA_963788625.1. Lineage (GTDB taxonomy): Bacteria > Gemmatimonadota > Gemmatimonadetes > Gemmatimonadales > GWC2-71-9 > DATBGE01. The sequence goes on from CAWBHB010000003.1 coordinate 458,936, forward strand.
GCCGCTCCTCCCGGCACAATCAGGGAGACCAGCCGGGCGTAGCGTCCCTGCTGCCGCTCGAGGTAAACCCAAGCCTCCTCCGTCCTCCCGGGAAGCGCGGGGCATCGCGCCTTCAACAGTTCCGCGCTGCCGTACAGGTGGAGGTCGAGCACCCGATCCCCGTACCGCGATCGGAGCACGATTGGCTGATCACCCTCGGGGGTGAGGCCGGCGCTCTCGGAAATGAATTCCTCATCCCATAGGGCGGGTTCCCACTTCGTCCCCGAGCTGGTCAACTCCGCCACCCCTCGCGGGTGCCAGGGGAGCTCAAGAGTCCGACTCTCCTCTCCCGCCATTTCCATCACATCGAGCAGGTATCCGGTTCCTGAAACCAGGGTGCGGGTCAGCCCACCAAAGCGGCCTTTCACCCAGGCCCATCCCTTCTCCGTCGCGAACGCCTCGCACTGCGCATCGATTCGAGGCTGGTCCATGCCGTCCACCCTCGGAGCATTGTGTGCCAGCGTGGAGCGATACCAGAACAGATCCGTGGTCACGTACGACCCGGTTCCCGGATCGGGAAGCCAATGCACTCCGTCGGCGTGCACCGTCAGGTGCAGACGGTCGGCATGGCCGTGACCTCCGCCCGAAAGCCCGCACTCGAGGCTGGCGTAACAGTCTCCATCGCGCAACACCGCGAGACCCTGCGACGCGATCAACGTAGTGGGTGGATGCCATCCAGGTTCCGCTACAGGAGGGTTCGCCTCCATCTCCAGCAGAGTCCACCAGGAGAGATCACTTCGGGTTCGCTGAGCCGGAGAAAACAGCCCTGCGTCGTGCAGGTAGGAATCGAACACCTCCGCAGCGGGCGCGGGAATAGTGTAGAGCGTACTCAGCCAGGCATCGAGCGGTGCCGCGAGCGCATCGTGGCCCGCGGCCCGCAGGCGAGCCCGTCCGACCTCCCACAGTTCCAGGTACATGGGCTGGGCCAGCGAGACGCCGTAGCGCGCATCGCGCCGCGCGGGAAAGGTGAAGTCCGGCAGCGCGGTGAGGCTGGGTACCTGGAGCGCCGCGGCCAGCCGCCCGCTGCTTTCCTCGTGTTCCAGAAGATCCACGCCGGCGAGCCGCGCCCAGCCCAGCCCGATCAGCAGCCCGCGCAGGGCGAAGAGGTGGTAGTTCTCCCCTTCGTACCAGAGGCCGTCTTCTCCGAACCCATCCACCAGGTGGCCCACCAGACCGGTGCGGCCCTCGATCGCTCGCCGAGCCAGATCCTCGTCTTCGAACCAGACCGCGGAGGCGACGAGTGCGGCGTTGTTCCAGGTCTGGCGGTTGGAGAGCCCCTCGTCGAACTCACCGATCAGATTGGCGGCCTCCTCGGCGATCGCGCCGACCGCATCGGCGGTCGTGTCATCCAGCATGCCACCTTCTCGAAGCACGCTGCCTGCCGCCAGAACGTTGCACAACCAGATCGATTCGAGATACGTGGAGAAGAAGAGCCGAGTCGGTCCCAGTACGTTGTCGCGATTGGGGAAGTCGAGGTACTTGTCCGCGTAGTCACGGAGCAGTGCACCGGCTCCGTCGACCAGCATCTCATCCTCGCCCAGCACTCCCGCCGTGGCGAGGTGCGCCATGCGTTCCGAGAGCCACAGGTGCTGGAAGCGAGCCGCGTAGCGATCGTAGCGCTCGCCGGACACGGCCGAACCGCAGCGGGAACAGCGGTGGACGTCGGGATGCCAGGGGTCGAATAGCAACGGAGCGCCGTCCTGGGGACAGATCCCGCCGTCGCTCGATAGCTGCGCCTTCCACCTCGGAATCCGAGGTTGCTGCTCGAGGAAGCGCCGACCCAGTTCCCTGAGCCGTTCCAGCTGGGCCGCGAGATCGTGAGAGTTGGCAATTGCTTCCCGGCGGGACTCGATCTCTTCCGCGACTACCATGTGCGGACTCCACTAGCCTGCCACTCGACCGGCAGGACGGTAGCGCCGAGGCGTTCCGCCGCGTCCTTCGCGCGACCAATCCCGTCGGTTCCGCCGTCGAACAGGAAGAACATGCATCCCCCTGCCCCGGCGCCTGCCGCCTTGCCACCCAACGCACCCAGTTCCGTCATTGCAGCCTCGAGTCGGGCCATTTCTTCGGTACGCATTGAGGGGTCCAATGCCTGCTGCAGCTCCCAGTTCCGCTGTAGCAACATGCCCACCTCGTCGCAATTGCCTCGCTTCAGAGCATCCGCCATCTGCGATGCCGGTGTCCTTCAACCCGCGCAGCGCCTTGACGACGCCGGACTCTCCACGCTCGTAGGCGCTCATCACCCGCGCGATGGTATCTCCGGACACTCGGGATCGCCCCGTGAAGCACAACAGAATCCTCTGTTCCAGCTCCGCAAGGAAGTCCTCGGCGAGCCCCAGCGGCGCGACGGTGGGATCGCCGTCGTCGAAACCGAAGAGATGGAATCCGCCGAACGCCGCGGCACACTGATCCTGGCGCCCACCGGGAAGACCCGCTTCCACCGCCTCGAGCTCCCACCCATAGGCTGCGGCCTGCTCGCGGGACAACGCCTCTCCCCGGGAAACCGCGAGCACACTTACCAGTGCCACATCCAGCGCGCCCGAGCTTCCCAACCCCGACCCAACCGGGACCTCGGAGAAGGTACGCAGGGTGCAGGGTCCCGCCGGGAACATTCGCAGCGCCGCTCGCAGCAGGGGAAGCGGGCCGTGCCCGACCAGCTGCGAGGCATGAGCGATCACCGCCGCTTCACCGAGATCTTCCGCCCGCAACAGCATCCCCGTGCCACCCAGCTCGACCTCGGCTCGTACGTTGAGGCCGATCGCGGCATTTACGACCAGTCCTCCCTCGCGGGTCGAGAAGGGCGGCACATCGGTCCACCCGCCGGCAAAGTCGAGCCGGACCGGTGCCGCCGCATGGAACAGGCGGCGTTCCTCGACCTTCACTGAGCGACCGTCCAACGCGCCACCGTGGGGAGCTCACCTCGCTGATCCATTCGCACTTCACCCACCCGACGGTTCATTCCCTGAACGCCACGCGCCTGATACAGGAACACGACCGGAACCGAATCGGCGAGCTGCCGAAGCTGTCCAGTGGTATCGGCAGCGGGAGTGAATCCGGCGGTGCGCAGCAGTGGTGCGAGATAGCCGAGCGCCAGGTCACCTGGAACTCCCATCACCGCGGCCTGATACTCGTGGCTCGGTCCCTGGACCCGGTCGAGGAAGGCAGAGAGTTCGAGCTGCCGGATACTGATCTCGATGCCGTGACGCTGGAACTGATGCTGAAGCAGTTGCTCGAGGGCCGCCTCTCCGCTTCCGACGGTGAGAAGTTCGAAGGAGAGGGTTGGTGGGGCGGAAGAAACGGAAAGCGCCTCGATGCCGGTTCACGGCCCTGCCCGCCTCTCCCGCCCTTCCCGTCACCGGCCCCCACGCCGGAGTTCCAAACCCGAAAAGAAATCCGTCCACGATCTCCTGCCGATCCACCGCGGCAGCGAGCCGAGCGCGCTCGGCAAAATCATTGAATGGTGGTATCCGGGTGTTCAGCACGATCACATAGGTGAACAGCAAGGGGTAATCATACACCGCCAGTCGGGGATTTTTCCTCACGAACTCGGCGTGAGCCGGCTGAATGCCGGCAAAATCGAGCTCACCAGCGGTGAGCGCCGCCAGTTTGGTCATCGGCTCGTCCACCACGGCTATGACGAGTCGCGAGAGCCTTGGTGGTCCACCGAGCGCTGCTGGAAACGCCGGAATCCGCCGCGAACACCCAGCGCCGATTCGCCTCGTGGGCGACGAAGCGGAAAGGGCCGTTGCCCACCGGATGCTGGTTCCAGGCTGCCTGGCGCATGCGGTCCAAGGGTACCGAGTCCAGGAGATGACGGGGGAGAATCGCCAGATCGGTCAGGACGTCGGGAACCGACCCTTGCGGCACGGAGAAATGCAGTACGACCGTCGAGTCGTCCGGTGCTTCAAGTTTCTCGAGTGCCGCGAGGTCGGTCAGGCGGGGATACCCGGTGCGGGGATCCCGGGCAGCCTCGAGAGTCCACCGAACATCGCTCGCCGTGGTGGGCACTCCGTCGTGCCAGAGGACTCCCGGTACCAGGTGGAAACGCAGTTCCCGGTGATCCTGCGACCAGGTCCAGGACCGCGCCAGATAGGGCTCGACCGCGAGTGCGCTGTCGTAGCGGACCAGGGTCGTGAGGAGCACGTAGCGCTGTACCTGACGGGCCAGCGGATGGATGGTGAGCAGGGGATTGATACTCTGCAGATCGGCGCCCGACGCGAACACAACAGTCGAGCCGCGCGAGGTCGCGGCCGCCCGGCAGCCGGCGAGGGCCATCAGGCCCGCAATGAGACAGGACCGGGGCGACACGCTCCAAAGGTGGGAGGCGAGGGTCCAAATGTGTAGGGGCGGGGTCAGCGACCCCGCCCCTGCACATTCGCCCTACCTGCGCTGGCGAGAATCCGAGGCGGTCAGGTCGTTCCGGGCCCCGACTCCAGCGTAATGGTCGGACGAACTCCGCATGCGGTGTAGGTCACCGTTACCGTCGCGGTGCCTCGGGGGCTCACGAACATGGCGTCGACCTCACCCGAGTCGATCTTCTGGTCCTCGGTGCACGCCGCGTTGTAGTGCAGGGGAACCGGGGTAGTCATGGTGAACGTCTTGCTCACCTGCCCGTGAGTTCGTACCGTGGTCCCGCTGATGTCCGCCGTTCCGCTGGGCAGCGGCATGTGCGGCTCGAACGAACCGCCCTGGTCCACCGTGAAGTCCACCTGCCAGGCGTTCTCCAGCGAGGCGCTTCCTCGCGCCGAGGACTCGAAGCTCGCCGTGATGCTGTCGCTGACCGAGAACCCGTCGGTAGACGCGAGCAGCTGGCGGATCCCATCAAACTGCTGCGCGAAGAACGACCCGTTGGGGAAGGTTATCTTGGGCTTCAGGGCGTCGAAGCGCACCCGGAATCCCGCGAGGGTGGTGGACGGATCGGTAATCGTCACATCGCCGGTCACTTCGAGAGTTCTTCCACGGGGGCCGGTGAAGCTGCAGTCAGGCAGGGTGAAGCTGACGGTTACACTGTCGGGTACATGGTCGGCGTCGGTATCCGCCGGGGGGAACGGCGCAATGGCCGGGACAAATGCCGCTGGAGCCGAAACCCTGGGCACCGAAGTCGCCGGCCTGGGGAGGCACCGCGGCGGCAGGATTCATGATCCCCGCGATCGTCGTGGCCCCGACCGCACTCGCGACCTGCGCTTCGACTTCCTGTCCTACATCGTTCGCTTCGGCCTGAGTCAGAGTCTCGTTGCTCATCCCGGTCGAATCGCTCGAGCAGCCGGCGAGGGTGAGCGCGAAAAGGGCTCCGACGACCGCAGCCGCCGAACTTCCAGGCAGGTTCCGATACATTGAGTACCTCGGATAGGGAAGACTACGCAGGATAATTCCCCGTCTCTCGGTATATCGTCCGTGACTCTACTCACTTGGTGACATTTCTCACACCGGTGACCTGAAATCGACCCTTCGGCTTCCCTTCCCCGCATCGTATCCCGGTCGCTCGCCGGGCTCGGCGTCCTCGCCGGCGTCGTCACGCTCACATTTCTTCTGCTCCATCTTGCCCCAGGCGATCCCGCGTCCCAATTGGCTGGGCCTGCCGCCACGCCCGAGCAAGTCGCCAACTTGCGAACCGCCCTTGGTCTCGACCGACCACTCGTGGTCCAATACGTCACCTGGCTGAGTGCCTTCCTGCGCGGCGACTGGGGGTCGAGCATCGCGACCGGACGCCCGGTGAGTGCCATGTTGGGAGCCGCGTGGCCTGCCACTGCCCTGCTCGTCGTCCTGTCACTCGCGCTCAGCTATCTCATCGGCATCGCGATCGGAACCCTGCAGTCGCGGCTCCGCCCTGGTCCCGATGCCGCGATCTCCGCGCTCACGGTCTCCTTCTACGCCATGCCCGGCTACTGGCTCGGGCTCATGCTGGTCCTGCTCTTTACCTATCGCCTTGGATGGCTTCCGGCATTCGGTTCCGCCGGCGTCGACGCCGATTTTCTTACGCCCTGGGGCCGGCTGGTTGATCGGCTGCGCCATCTCGCCCTGCCCCTCATCACCCTCACGGCCATCGGCGCCGGTGGAATCGCGCGCTACGTGCGGGAGGCGATGCTCGACGTGCGGGGGCTTCCCTTCGTGACCACGGCGCGGGCCAAGGGAGTCGCCGAATCCACGGTGCGTTACCGGCACATGTTCAGGAATGCGCTGATTCCCGTGGTCACCCTGCTGGGTCTCTCCCTCCCGGCTCTCTTCTCCGGAGCGGTCTTCGTCGAAGGGATTTTTGCCTGGCCGGGAGTCGGCCGAGTGTTGATCGAGGCGGTCGTAGCTCGCGACTACCCGGTAGTCATGGCGTCCACCGCGGTGAGCGCGGCCCTGGTCGTACTGGGTAATCTCCTGGCCGATCAGCTGGTGACCTGGGCCGACCCCAGGGTGCGCCATGGCTAGACTCGCGCGCTGGCTGGGAAGACTGGACCCGATCGGCCGAGCCGCCACGCTGGTGCTGGTTCTCTTTCTTGTCGCCGCCATCGCGGCGCCGCTCATCACCACGACCGATCCGGGCCTGCAGCGCGACGTGGTACAGACCCGCTTCCTGCCTCCGCTCACCACCGATCTGCACGGGGTCTTTCATCCGCTGGGTACCGATCGTTTCGGACGGGACGTGTGGGCCCGCCTGGCCTACGGAGCGAGAATCTCGCTGGGCACCGGCGTGCTGGCGGTGCTTTTGTCAGTCCTGGTCGGGCTCGCGGTAGGGACGGTCGCCGGGCTGTGGCAGCGAAAGGTGGCCCTTGTCCTCATGGCCCTGACCGACTTTGGATTGGCGCTGCCGCGCGTCGTTCTCCTGTTGCTGCTTGCCGCCCTGTGGCGACCCAGCGCGACGCTCGTTGTGCTGGTGCTCGGCCTGACCGGGTGGATGACCCTGGCGCGATTGGTGTATGGTGAGACTCGATCGTTGGTAGTCCGTCCGTTCGTCGCTTCCGCGGAGGCACTCGGCGCCGGCAAGCGGAGGATTCTGTGGCGTCACGTCGTGCCCAATGTGCTGGGCCCGGTCATCGTCTCCGCTGCCCTCAGTCTGGGCAACACCATCATGCTCGAATCAGGTCTCTCCTACCTCGGCCTCGGCGTGCAGCCTCCCACTCCGTCCTGGGGCGGAATGATCGCCTCGGGACGAGATACTCTGGTCAACGCCCCATGGGTCGCCGTGGCACCCGGGATCGCCCTGGTCCTCGTCGTGCTGGCGACCGCTCTGCTGGGCGACGCGTTGCGTCAACATGGACCCGGCCGCGCTACTGCTTGATCTCACCGCGCGCCCGATCATCGGGCATCGCGGTGCCGCGGCATACGCGCCGGAAAACACCATGGCATCATTCCAGCTGGCGCTGGAGCAGGGCGCGGATGCTCTCGAGTTCGACGTGCGGATCACCCGCGACGGTGAGGCAGTGGTACTGCATGACCCGACCTTGGAGCGGACCACTGATGCGACCGGCCCTCTCCGCCTGCGCACGCTTCACGACCTCGAGCAGGTCGACGCGGGGTTTCGGTTCAGTCCGGACGGAGGCCGGAGCTATCCGTGGCGCGCGAAAGGCCTGAGAATTCCGCCGCTGCGCCAGGTCATTCAGGATCTTCCCGCCGTCCCGCTGCTCATTGAAGTGAAGGAACCGGAAGCACAGGAGGCTATCGCAAGAGTACTTCAGGAAACCGGTGCGGCGGGTCGGGCAATACTCGCTGGATCAGATTGGCGATCGCTTCAGGCGTTTCGATCACCCCCGTTCCATCTCGGCGCATCGCGGCGCGACATCACCCGACTCTACTTTGGATTGGGCTCCCCGGACCCCGCCTGCCGCTGCTATGCCGTGCCCGATCGCTTCAAGTTCCTCCCGATTCCGACCCGACGCTTCGTGGATGCCGCCCATCGCCGCGGCGCCTCCGTACACGTGTGGACGGTCGACGATCCCTCACTCGCCCGACGACTGTGGGCGAACGGCGCGAATGGCATGGTGACGAACCGGCCGGATGCCATCCTTAAGGCGAGACAGGAACAGCGTGAGACGTGAGAGGGAACAGCGTGAGAAGTGAGAAGGAACAGCGTGAGAAGTGAGAACGTGATGAAGTTGAGATTGGACAGGCGTTCGAATGATGCTCGCCGGATGTACAGGCGGATATGTACTCGCCGCGGCGGCACCCGATCTTCGCCGAATGCGCGATCACAAGACCCTGAAGGCGTGGATTGAGGCCCACGGCGTGGTCAACTCGGTCTTCGACTTCTGTGAGAGTTCGTGGAGACCGCAGGCCAGAGCGGCGTTTGACCAGCTTCAACGAGCGTCGCTGTCTGTCCAATTGAACATTGCCGAAGGCTATGCGCGGAGACACCCGAAACCGTTCCTGTATCACCTGCAGATCGCGTATGGTTCTGCCGTTGAGACAACAGAGCTAATCGAACTGCTGCAGCTTCGGGGCCTCCTGCCAAACGACAGCGCTGTGGTCGCGATAGAGCGCTCACGACACTGCCAGCAACTGCTTCTAGGCCTCATCAGACGTCTTCGAGCGCGTAGTTCCAGCGGGTGAGCGGGCCGCAATATCACTTCTCCCGCTCAATCTCGCTGTCCACTTCTCACTTCTCACTCCTCACGTCTCACGCTTGTCCTTCTCACTTCTCACGTCTCACGCTCTTGTCTTCCCTTCTCACGTCTCACTTCTCACTTCTTACGCTTCTCCTTCTCACTTCTCACCTCTCACTTCTCACGCTGTTCACCGGACCGCCATGCACTCAATCTCGACCCTGCGCCCCCAGCGCCAATCCACTTCCTGCGATGGTCGATCGGGCCGGTGGATCCTTGGGGAAGAAGGTCGCATAGACCTCGTTCATCTTGCCGTAGTCGGCGATGTCGGCCAGGAAAACGGTGCACTTGAACACTTTGTCCATCGAGCTGCCCGCGGCTTCGAGCACCGTCTTGATGTTCTCCAGCGTTTGACGGGTCTCGGCGGTGATCCCTCCGGCTACCAGCTCCCGGGTACCGATCTTGTTTCCGATCTGTCCCGAGAGATAAATGATGTTCCCGACCCGAATCGCCGAGGAGAATGGCAAGCCTTCTACGGCACCTGGGACCTTCAGCACCTCTTTCTGTTGCGCCATCACGCTGGAGGTAGCCATGGCACTCAGAGCCAACAGGAATGCGACGCGCATTGAGGTCTCCAGAGCGAGTGAACCTGAGGAAGTCCTTGCTCAGGCAGGTTGCAGATGGAAGGAGAGAATTGCGCGGGGTTCGGCGCGGAACGGAATGCGCCGGCCACTTCTCTCCAACGGAAGTGGTATTGGATGAGATTCGTCGGCGCGGACTCTGGTCGCAGACCGGGCCGGACTGCCCAGGAGAATCGCACCTTCTTCGGCTGATTCCAGCGCGTTGAAGCAGCGCAGGACAATCCCGTCGCCGTTCTCCGCCGGCTTGAGCGCCGAGAGCACCAGACCATTGCCCTGCAATTCTATGGTGCCGAGCCCGGCTGCCCGCGAGCCATCCGGCCCGCAGTAGTCCCTCAGCCAGCGGGTGGAGAGCCCGACGAAGGCATCCTCCCAGAGCCGCTCCAATCGTGAAGGATCCGCGGTGTCCTGCTCGGTAATGGGCGCCAGCGCCAACTCGATCCGGGAACTGCCGAGGCACTGCGCAAGTGGGGTCGGCATGGGCCAGGCAGCGTGTCCCGGGCGGCACTCGAGGTCCGGGCGGGAGAGCTCACCTACAGACCTGAGCAACGTGAGAAGAAGGTCCCCCTCGGCCGTGAGTTCGAACTCGAAGAAGCCGGGCGCCAGCACGGCCAGACCGCGAGGTCCGCGTGCTGCGGCGACATATCGCTGCGCGGGATCGGTCGTCCCCGGTAGCTCCCGCGGGCCTCCGGGGTCACGAACCGTGTCGATCCGAGCGCTGCGTACCGACCCGGGCAGGCGGCGAATGCTGCCGAATTGGGTGCCGGCCACGCTTTCGACGCCGCGCATCCCGGTCGGCAGCCGAAGTCGCAACCGGTGATCCCGGGCCTGATTGTCGAGGTGCACGGTCACTCGGAGAAGCGGTTCTTCGGAACGGAGTTCCAGGGTGGTCGCCGCCTCGACCCATCCCTTTCCGCGCGCACCACCCCTGCCACACTCGAGCCGCCGCTGCACCAGCAGCGCACCCAACAATGGGCCTTTCGCCAGCGGGCGCACCCCAGCGTTGCCGCGCGGGCGCGCCAGGCGGTCCCGCGCCGGAGGGCAATAGGTGTAGGTGTCGCCGAGGTCGCCTCCGCTCTCCAAGGCGAGGAGTCCAGCGAATCGACTGGTTGCACGCTGTCCCTGCAGTCCTATTGTGCCGTCCCTGCCGACTTTGACCTCGAGCTCCGCGTTGCGAAGGCTCCGCGCAGTTGCTCGTACCGCGCCGCGCGCGGCTCCGCGCCCGCGGGCACCGGGGTGGAGAGTGGCCGCTTCCATTCCACTCAGCTCCGCCGAGCGGAAGGCTACCAGCGCCACGTCCACCAGATCCTGATCGGGGTAGTGCGCCGGTGCATCGATCCGCTCGAGGCCTGGCTGCACGTCGATTACCTGAACCGGAATCGCCTGGCCAGCGGCATTGCGGAGTGAGAACGACCGGTAGCCCGGCCCGCGGGCCGGATTGCGGGCACCGGGAGGTCCCACCAGCACATCACGCCGGAAGAAGGTGATTTCCGCGGTCGTCACCCCATTGCGCCGGCGCACTGCCGGATTCCATAGCACCAGCGCGGGGCGACGTGCTTCGGGTCGCTCCCTAGCGCGATCCGGATCGTGGCCGACCAGCGCATTGAGCGCCGCGTGAGCAATGTCCTGGCCCGACGCCTCCACATCGGTGAACCGTACTTCGAGTGCTCTCGCTACCTCGTCGCTACAGGTGCCGCAGATCGAGTCGTGGAACTGACACTGGATCAGGTCGCGCCACGCCTGGCGGAGGAGGGCCGCCTGCGAGCCTAGCCCGCGCCAGATACCGAGCGAAACCAGCGGTTCCGCATGACGGGCCAGTAAGGTCTCCAGCTCCGAGTTCCAGCGTTTGATGGGGAGACGATTGCCATGAGTCCCTTGCAGAGTCCAGGTGTACCCGTAGGAATCGCGCAGCTCCCCGGCGACCCAGGCCAGGTCTCCCGCTTCGATCGCGGCCGCCTCCATGAATTCGTGGAGGGTTGAGATCCGGACCTGATTGGCGGTTTCAAGGGTCGCGAGGCCGGTCCGGAGGGACACCAGATCGGCTGGAGCGCGGTGATGATCGGCGCCGATGAAGACCGCGACGTGCCGGGTGGTCGCGCGAGCTACAAGTTCCTGCCTCAGGCTCTTCCAAACAGTGGCGAGCCGAGAGGCTGCCCCCGAGAGCACCGAGCCGATCTCGTACCCGGCCGCTGGAAGGTGATAGACCAGGAGCGGCCGCCCGTCCGGGGCGGTCCACCAGAAGAGATCGCGTCCGGCTTTGCGAGGAGCGATCCCGCGCCAGACCACCCCGTATTCGATGCCGAATTCGAATCCCATTGCCGGGAGCACCGCGGGGTGACCAAACGCATCCGGTGAATACAGGACCGGCGTCGACCCGCCGAGCCGCCGAGCCGCCGAGCCGCCGAGCAGGAGATTCCGCAGGAGAGCCTCGCCGGAAGGAACCAGCTCATCCGACAGGACATACCAGGGGCCGGTGCTGAGTCGGCCCTCCCGGACCGCGGCTTCAACCTCGACTCTCCGTTCGGGACGGATCGCGAGGTAATCCTCCAGCAGCACGGCCTGACCGTCGAGGAAGAAGCTGCGATACTCGGGCTCCCGATTGAGCCGGTCGATCAGGTCATCGACCATCCGGACCAGGCGGGTTCGCAGGGCGCCGAGCGGCAGGTACCATTCCCGATCCCAATGGGTGTGTGGGATCAGGTGAAAAATCAGCCCGCCCTTTTCAGAGTCCGGTCGCGGTGGCAGATTATGCAGCGTACTGCTCACGAGGCACTCCGTGGCCACTTTCGTCAAGCGCAATCAGATCAATATCGACGGGCAGACCACTCTGCCGCGCGAGTACTTCACCTCGCCCGAGCTCTTTGCCCAGGAACTGGAAAACATCTTCTACCGGCGCTGGCTCTGCGTCGGTCGCGCCGATCAACTGCCCAATCCCGGAGACTACTTCGTCCAGGAGGTCGGCCGGGAAAGCGTGATCGTCCTCAAGGACGAAGGGGGAACGTTCCGGGCCTACTACAACGTCTGCCGGCATCGGGGAACCCGGCTCTGTGAGGAGCATATCGGTCAGTTCTCCGAGACGATCACCTGCCCCTATCACCTCTGGGCCTATGGGCTGGATGGCCGCCTGATCGGGGCGCCCTCGACGCACGATATCAAAGGATTCAACAAGGCAAATTATCCGCTGCATCGCGTAGCCGTGGATACCTGGGAGGGATTTCTCTTCATCGACCTCTCCGGCAAAGCTCCACCGCTGACCGACTCGTTCGAAGCGATCCGCGAGCGCGCCTCACTGTATAACCTCCCCAACCTCAAGCGCTCGCGCCAGATCGTCTACGACGTGAACTGCAACTGGAAGTTGCTGGTTCAGAACTATTCGGAGTGCTACCACTGCGCGCCGGTGCACCCCATGCTGGCGTCTCTGACCCCGCCCACCAGCGGGGAGAACGACCTGATCGAGGGCCCTCTGCTCGGCGGCTACATGGTGCTCAACGAAGGCACCGGAAGCATGACCATGAGCGGGCGGGCCTGTGGGATCAACGTTGCGGATCTGCCCGGATGAGGAGATGAACCGGGTGTATTACTACTCGGTCTTCCCCAACATGCTCCTGAGCCTGCATCCCGACTACGTGATGTTCCACACCCTGTGGCCCATCGACCAGCGGCACACCCGGATCCTGTGTGACTGGCTCTTCCACCCGGACTCGCTCAACACCTCGAAGTTCGACCCGGAGGACGGGATCGCGTTCTGGGACATGACCAATCGCCAGGACTGGCACATCTGTGAACAGAGCCAGAACGGTGTCGAGTCGCGGTCCTATGTTCCGGGGCCCTATTCGGCGCGCGAATGCCTCTCGGCGCAGTTCGATCGTGAGGTGGTGCGGTCCCTCGGGAAGAAGCCGACGTGGCCTGAGTAGCGGGAGAACAGTGAACGGTGAACGGCGAACGGGAAAAGCCGACCCAGGATTGTCACCATGCCCTGTTGATTCTTAAGCCCTCCGACCGCCCTCGGAGGGCTTCTTCTTGAGGTCCCGTCCCCCGTTCACCGTTCGCTGTTCACCGTTCACCGTTCACCGTTCTCCCCTACAAACACCCCCCGCCGTTTCAGCCGATTGTACTGCTCCACCACCGCCTCGCTGGCGCCGTTGGGCGGTACATCGAGCACCAGAACTCCGCGCCGCCGCATGTCGGTCAGCGCCTCCTCTCGCGCCTGAAGCAGGTCCTCCGCCGCTGCTCGCTCGTAAGCGACGCTCACCGTGGCCGGACGCCGAGTCGCCAGTTTCTCGAGTGAGGGATCCCGTAGCGCCACGGCCAGCGGCAGGTGGCGGGGACGCAGGGTCCCGACCTGGGCGACCAGCGACTCGCTCGCGGTGCGATCGATCACGTCGGTAAAGAGCACGGTGAGGGCCCGCTTCCGGTTGCGCGCCGGCGAGGTACGCGAACGCTGCGGGATAGTTGGGTTCCACCAGTTTCCCCTCCACCGACGCCAGGGCATCGAGCACGGCGCGCAGAGCACGACGCCCGCGGGCCGGGGGGACAAACTGCTGGACCTCATCCGCGAATACCATGAGGCCGATGTTGTCGTCATGGTCCACCGCGCTGTGCGCGAGGTGGAGTGCGGCACGCACTACGCTCTCGAGCCGCGGCTCTCCTTCGACTTCTGCGGTCAGCATCCGTCCGGCGTCGATCACGATCAGGACCTGCTGTCTCCGTTCGTCTTCGTATTGCCTTGCCATCACCTTGCCGCGCCGCGCCGTCGCCTTCCAGTCGATAGTCCGGGTATCCTCGCCCGGCACCCATTCCTTCAGGCTCTCGAAAGCCCTTCCCTCGCCGAGCCGCCGCACGTTGCGAAATCCCGCCTCCCGTCGCCGCTGGGCCTGAGTCGGCAACGAACGCATCGAGGCGCCTACCAGGTTGGGATAGACCGTCAGGATGCCAGGGCAATGGTTTCCTGGCTTGGCGCCAGGCCAGCCCCCAGGGAGCGAGAATGCGGAGCGTGAGCGTTCCCGCCTCGCTCTTGCCCCGATGTCTCGGCAGGAGAGTGATGGTTTCCCTGAACCCATCGCCGGGTGGGATCACCAAGGCTCGAGTCGGCTCTCCCTGGATTTCGAGTGGAGCTGGGAACTCCTCTCGAACGAGCACTTTCAACGGAGAACGAAGCGAATGTCGCCAGTCGTAGGAAACCGGCAGCGCGCGACCGACCGAGAATGCGGGCGGAGCCGCGCGGCCCACCGTCAGGTCGGCCAGCTTGAACCCCATCACCCGCGAGGCATCGATTGCCAGGGCGAGAAGCCAGAGACCGTCCAGTACCAACAGCCCCGCTCCCGCCGCGGGCCAGATCAACGCTACCGGCGCGATGAAGGCTAGAATCGCCGCAACCAGGAACCAGCGCTGCGATGGCAGGACCATCAGATCTGCTGCCCTCCGGTAGGCGCCTCGATCCGTTCGATGAGGGTGCGCAAGGCGGCGTCCGCCGTGACTCCCTCCAGCTCCAGCTCCGGCGCCACGGCAACTCGGTGCCTCAGGACGGCGGGCGCGTTGACCTTGACGTCATCCGGGATGACGAATTCTCTGCCGTCGAGCAGGGCCGCGGCCTGAGAGAGTTTGAGCAACGCCACGCTCGCGCGGGGAGACGCGCCGAGGGTCAGGGCCGGCGCGCCTCGGGTCGCACGGACCAGCGAGGTGATATAGGCCTGCAGGCTCGGCTCGACCCGTATGGACCGGACGGCTTCGCGAAGCCGGGCCAGGCCGTGCGGCATCGAGCACTTGGCTGACACCGAAGCTGGCCGGTTCCGCCGCCTCGAAACCGTCCAGCACCCGCCGCAGCACTCCCTGCTCCAGCCTCCGCCGATGGGTAGTTGCAGCAGGCTCTTGATCAGGAACCGGTCCAGCTCGGCCTCGGGCAGCGGGTAGGTCCCTTCGAACTCGATCGGGATTCTGGGTGGCG
This sequence comes from uncultured Gemmatimonadales bacterium, assembly GCA_963788625.1. GTDB lineage: Bacteria > Gemmatimonadota > Gemmatimonadetes > Gemmatimonadales > GWC2-71-9 > DATBGE01. The sequence continues at coordinate 474,085 of CAWBHB010000003.1, forward strand.
AATACCGTGAAGCTCGGGCTCAGCTGATGGCTGATTCCATCCACCGTCACGCTTCGCTCCTGCATCGCCTCGAGCAAGTGCGGCCTGGGTCTTGGCCGGCGCCCGGTTGATCTCGTCTCCCAGGATGAGATCGCCGAACAGCGGGCCGGGCCGGAAGGTGAATTCCCCGTGGCCGGTGAGCAGGTTCACGCCGGTGATATCCGACGGCATGAGGTCGGGGGTGAACTGGATGCGGCGGAACTCGAGGCCGAGCACCTGACTCAGCACGCGGACCAGCAGGGTCTTCGCGGTGCCCGGCGCGCCCTCGAGCAACACGTGTCCCCGTCGCGATCAGCGCCAGCACCGTTTCCCGAAGCACCGCCTCCTGTCCCAGGACCACTCGGCGCAGCTCCGTCCAGAACTCGCTGTGCGCCCGGGAATGCTTCGGCAAGATCGTCGGGGCTCACCGGCCTAGTTCCTCCCACACGTCCTCCACGGCGTTGGCGGCCAGAAGCACCCCGGTGACGGGCTGCCCCGGCCGGGTGACCTGTTTGAGAGATTGCACGGCGGCCTGAGCCACGGCGTGACTCGGCAGTCTGCTCCAGGGCCTCCAGCCACTGTTGATCGGGACGCCGATCGGTTTGTCCGCCCGGGGAGAGTCGGCGGCGCAAGCCCTCGAATGATCGTCGCCACCGCCACGTCATGGCCGTGGGCCGCGGCAAGGGCCGTGGCCAGCGCCCTCACATGTTCCAGCGGAGAGCGACGCTTGCGGGGAATCGCGGGACGCGGGGGCCCGAACCGCACCGCGCCGAACAGCAACGCGATGACCCCCACCGACCGCGAGCTGCCAGGCCGCCCAACCCCACGGCGACCGCCGGCTCCACTGCAGCGCAGCCGACGCGAGCGAACCCGACGCTGCGAAGCCGTGATGGGATTCCTCGAACAGCACCGCGTCGTACCGGCCGGCAAACAGGCCGAGGGCGAAGGGGCCCGCGTCAGTGTTCCGCAACTCGGCGTTGCTGAAGAGATCGCCGTCGGCGATGAGGGTAACCCGACCGGTCCACGTCCGCCCGATGGAGCCGGAGAGCCTCGACCCGGCCCGATCGGGTGACCAACAGGGTTTCCGCGAAGTGCCATGGTAGGCACCCCACAGGCCGCCAGGTCTGGCATCGGCCAATCGGGAGGAGTCGGTCACTACCTGCAGGGTGGAAGCCCCCAGCACCGCATGAACCCAGGGCGACCGCGGCCGAGAGCCATGGTCCCCGGCTGCGATCGCCTGCACTGAGTCGCTGTATTGCTCCTGGTAGGCATACCCGAAGCAGCGCATCAGGCGAGCGGCGCCGGGCCCCGCCAGCACCAGGTCCACCCGCTCACCGAGATCGAGAAAATCGTCCACCTCACCCGGGCGGATGCTCTCGCTCGGGTCCAGCACCGCAAACGCAACCCGGTCGGAGGTTGCATCGACGATCGATCGAGTTCCCGCGAGCGCTTCGCCGGTATTGCTTGACCAGGACACCCAGCCTCCGAAGACCGTCCGCCAGGCCCCGTGGCGCCATGGGGCCCGGCGAGATAGGTCGAGCGCCGGAAGTCCTGGGACGGGCTCCGATTGCGACGCTGACCCAGGGTGGCCGCCAGCACGGCGAGCACCAGCAAGACGGCGACCCCCAGGGCGAGCTCAGTGCGCAGCCGCATAGCGCTTGCCGTCGGTGAGACCCCGCCAGGCGAGATACTCCTCGGGTCCGCACGGAATCTCGGCAAACACGTGGCCGTACAGACCCACGCACCGCGTCGCGCAGCAAGGTCCTCTGCTCTTCCGGCAACTGCGCCTCGGCGGCGTATTCGCCGGGCGTCTTGCTGCCGTGATAGCGCACGACTTGCCGGGCGTCGAGTTCGAGCATCGAGGCGAGGAAAGTCAAAGCGGCATCGCCTCGAGGAACCGTCCCTCGGACGCCAGCTGCTCCGCCCGCCGCCGGTACCACGCCGCATCGCGCTGCTCCACCGGTCGCGGGACGACTGACTCCGCCGGAGTCCCCGCTGCCCGGATCGTCTGGAACATGACGTACGAGGCGTGCACCAACACCAGAACCAGAATCAGAACCAGGCGTCCAGAAGAAGACCTCGAACAACTGCGGGTTCCCCTCCCGAAACGCCGCGAGCCAGTCCTCGAGCGCCTGCCACCATCGGCCGAGGAACGCGAAGGGCCTTGGCGGTTCAACCCATTGATAGGCCGGAGCCGCGAAGACGCTGTCGAGGACAGCGCGCAGCGAGTCGGCGGGAACCGGGTTCACGCGGGTTGCAGCCGGGCCGCCAGGATCTCCAGGTCGAAGCCTTCCTTGCGAACCCGCAGGTCGTAGTAGGCGCACCGTGATGGTGCAGTACACAAAGGGCGAAGATCAGGACCTGCAGAATCCCCGCGATCCCGATAATGAGCGGCGCGGTTCCCGACCTCCGCCGTCCAGCTCATAGCCCGCCGCGGATTGGTGAAGGCCGGAAGAAAGAATCCCGCCGCCATCGCAGGGATGACCTGCAGGATGAGCGACGGTCGCCGACGACGCGCGAATTGCTTCCGGCGGAAACCCCGCGAGAGACCCCAGGCACGTCCCATCGCCTCGAGGCGCGCTTTGATGATTCTCCAGTACCAGCGCCGGTATCGATGCGATCAGTCCGGCGAGAAAGACGCATCCCGGAAGAAGAACAGCAGGAAGCCGATACCGATCACCAGGCCCGAGAAGAATGCTCAGCCAGATCAGTCTGCCCAGGAAGGGGGCTGACCGCTTCAGAGCATCCGCGGCGCTCAGGTCGTGACCGAGGTAGCTCTCCGAGACGATGAAGATCGTGGCGCCGAGCGCCACGATATCAAGCACGGTCTTGAGGATTAGGTTGGCGACGAGCAGCCCCAGATTCGCGAATTGGCCACCCGCCGTCGTCACGTAGATGCCAATGAGCATGGGAAGGGCGGCGGTCAGCAGCGCGACCTTCACCAGCGGCCCGAACCGCTGCCGATAGAGCCCGAACGACACGTCGAGAATTTCCCCCGTGGACAGCGGCCGCAGGGCGGGTGCGCTCATGGAGCGGCTCCTGGTCGGTGAGGACGGCGGAGACGGACGATCGGACTTTCCAAGATGCGGGAGCGGGGAGAACTTGGGAAGGGATTTCACCGGATCATGGTTCATGGCAACACGGGCGCCGACCGGATTTTCGACAGCACCTCGAGGTCGAGACTCCAGAGCATGTGGTCCTCGACTACGAGATCGCGGGCTTCGGGTCCCGCGCCCTGGCCGCCATCATCGACAGCCTGGTTCTCATCTGCTGGTCCATGGCGCTGGTCATGGTGTTCGGGGTCCTGGTCGCTGCAGCTCGAGCAGTGGGCCGGCGCGATCTTCACCCTGGTGTACTTCGCCTCTCTCTGGGGTTACTTCGCCTTTTTCGAAGGGTTGCGAAACGGCCAGACTCCGGGCAAGCGGCGACTCGGAATCCGCGTGGTCCGCGACACCGGGCATCCGGTCACCTTCGGCGCCGCGGCCGTTCGCAACCTGCTTCGAGCCGCCGATTTTCTTCCCCCACCCTACCTGATCGGCGGATTGCTGGTGGCGCTTCATCCCCGAGCCAAACGGCTCGGGGACCTGGTAGCCGGCACCGTGGTCGTCCGCGATCGGCCGACCGAAGTCACAGCCCGGCCGACGGGGGCTTCGGAGTCGTCCTTGCGGATGCGGGAGTTCCGGAGCTCGGCGACGAGGAATTCCGCCTGCTGCGGGAATTCACCGAGCGGGCCTCGGCCCTGGCCCCGGAGGTGCGGCAGCGGCTGGCCGTTCGCCTGGTTCAGAAGTTCGCCGACCGGTACCCCAATCGGGCTGCGTCGCCTGAATCCTTCCTCGCCGATCTCTACCGGGATGAGTTGGCCCGACGCCGGGGCCGGTTCGGGGCTCGAGGAGAGCCCCACGCGACCGAACGTCGCGGTCAGGCGACTGTCGCCGAACGCATGGCGGCTCGAAAGTCGGAACGCTGGCAGACCTTCCAGCAGATGGCCGATCGCGCCGCGCGCGTAGGACTCGACAGCTTCAATGCCCGCGAATTGCCGGACTTCGCCGCCCGCTATCGCGAGGTCGCCGCCGATCTCGCTCGGGCCCGCACCTATCGGGCCGATCCTTCCACCCTCGCCCGGCTGGAAAGATTGGTGGTCTCCGGGCACAACGCGCTGTACCGCGATGACCGTAGCTCGCTCGAATCGGATCTGGCAGGTCGTGATGCGGGAATGTCCCGCCGCGGTGGTCCAGGCTCGACGGTACGTTCTGATCGCATTCCTCGCTTTCAGCGTTCCGGCGGCGGCGGGGTTCCTGCTGCTGAAGGAACGTCCCGCGCTGGCGGAGGAACTCCTCCCCGACGTCATGCTGGAGCGCGCCGAGGCGGGAGCCGCACGGGTCGAGCACGGCAAGGGGTACGTGGAGGTTGAGGCGGGACAGAGACCGCTGGTGGCCTCGAGCATCATCACCAACAACATCACCGTCGCGTTCTACTGCTTTGCCGGAGGCATCTTCGCGGGAGTCGGGTCCCTGGTGCTGCTGGCCTACAACGGTCTCTCGATCGGAGCAGTCTCCGCCCACTTCGCCAATGTCGGACTGCTGGGCTACCTCTGGAGCTTCATCGTCGGGCACGGCGTCCTGGAATTGTTCGCCATCTGGGTCGCGGGAGCGGCCGGGTTTCTGCTGGGAAGGGCGCTGATCGCCCCGGGAGACCTCACCCGGGCGGACGCCCTGGTGCTTGAATGGCAGGATTGGCGGTACGGATGATCGGTGCGGTGATCGTGCTGCTGCTGTTGGCGGGGACGATCGAAGGCTTCGTTTCGACCAGCGAAGGCGGGGTCGCGCTCCGGGTGGCGGTAAGCACCGCGAGCGCCGTCTTTCTACTGCTTTATCTGCTCAACGGGGCCCTCTGGCTCGCCAGCCAGCGGCGCCGGGAAACGGAGTCGGGGGCTATCCGTCCCGCAGGATCGTCCGCATCCTGACCGCCAACGCTTCGATTTCCCGCAGGCTGGTCAGGGTTTCGGCGTCGAGCTTGGATTCATTGAGGAGGAGAAGCTGGGTTTCCGCCAGGAGCGCGGACAGCGGATTGGCAAGGTCATGCCGGAGCTTTTGAAGGTGCTCGGCCTCTGTCATGGGCATGGGCATCCTTGGTCCGCTTGCGATGTGGGATAGGGGTACGTAAGCCAATATAGATGTTGGGCTTCCGGGCGCAATGTTTCATTGACCGAAGGGTGCCGGTACGAACGTCAGCGACCAGCACAGCCAGGCAGATCCACCCGATTACGACCCGGCTTCGCGGGACCGGCCGATCCGGGGACAAGACCGACGGGTGAGACCACCGTCCCGCGCCCACCAGCAGCGTGAGCAGGATCCAGATCAGCCAGGCCGGGCGTGCGCCAGGAGAGATAGAGCAGTCCCAGCACCGCGATCCAGGCCACCACGGTCTGCCGCCGCCCGACCAGGCCGTAGCTCACGTGGCCCACCATCCAGCTGGCTCAGGGGAAGCAGGTTCAGCCCGGTGATGAAGCTCCCTGCCCAACCCGCGAAGGCCGGAAGACTCAGCTGAATCGACGTAACTCCTGGGAAGTAGTGCTCCCGCAGTCCGCGAAGCAGCAGCGATTCACCAACCACGAAGTAACCCTGAGCGAACCGCACGATCAGGCCCGGTGGTCCTTCGCTCGAAGGAACCGGCTGGGAGGTCGCATATCCCCAGACCAGCACTCCCAGGGCGACCACGAATCCAGCCAGCGGGCCCGGCCGCTCCGATGTCCAGCAGCTGACGCCGGTCCACCACCACGGAGCGCAGTCTCAGGAACGCACCCAGGCTTCCGATCGGCGACAGGGTCGGCGGAAGCGGGAGAAAGTACGGGGGAGACGCATCGACGGCGTAGCGTCGGGCGGCCACGAAGTGCCCCAGCTCGTGGATCAGCAGAATAGCCAGCAGCGGGACCGCGAAGGTCCATCCGCTCAGGATCTGTTCGGTTGATCCCGATGCGAAATCGGCTGAAGAACTGGAGGCCAGCCTTGAGACACGCGAGCGGACCATACCCGGTTGGGGGGTCGAACCGTCCCTGGAGCGCGGCCCCGGCGCCGAGGGAGCAGATCAGGGTCGCGCCGAAGAGGGCGAGGTGGAGCAGCCAGCGCTCCCGCCGGCCGGCACCGCAGGGGCCGGACCAGCACCAGTTCGCTGTGATCGGGAGAACCCCAGTAGTGCGCGCCACGCCAGTCCCGCAGCGAGGCGGTCAGACTGGGGGAAGGCCCCCGGTGTTCCGGGGCTACGATGGATTCAATGATTTCCCGGTCCGCGTTCCGGAGGACACGCCAGGCAAGAAAATGCCTGGTCAGCGGATCCACGATCGCTCTTGACGGGATCAGGGGGTGTCTCTATTATGAGGCGCTTCCGTCAGCCTTGAGCACTCTCCCGTTCGCCCCATTCTTCCCTCAGCAACACCATCGCCGGCCCAGTCCGGTTTCAACATTTCCTGGCGCCTTTCCAATTCCATTGCCTGCCCCCAAGACCCGGCCACCGGCCGACCGTAGCGCTTCTCCTCAGCGGAGTGGCCCACCCGTGGATATCGCCGAACTCAAACAGAAGTCGGTCGCCGAGTTGCACGCACTCGCCGAGCAACTCAACATCACAAACTACTCAGGGCTTCGCAAGCAAGACCTGATCTTCCGGATCGAGCAATCGCTGCTCGATCAGGACACGGTAATCCGCGGGGAGGGTGTGCTGGAAATCCTGCCCGAGGGTTACGGATTCCTCCGGAGCCAGGACTGGAACTACCTCTACGGCCCCGACGACATCTACGTCTCGCCCAGCCAGATCAAGCGCTTCGATCTGCGCACCGGCGACACGGTCATGGGCCAGGTGCGGCCGCCCAAGGAGGGCGAGCGGTACCTGGCGCTGCTCAAGGTCGAGCAGGTCAATTTTGAAGAACCGGAAAAGACCAAGCACCGGATCGCGTTCGACAACCTCAAGCCGCGCTACCCCGACCGGCGCATCCGGCTGGAACGGACCACGGGCGATCTCTCGATGCGGGTCGTGGACCTGCTCTCGCCCATCGGCAAGGGACAACGCGGACTGATCGTCGCTCCGCCCAAGGCCGGTAAGACGATCCTGATGCAGAAGCTGGCCAACGCGATCAGCGAGAACCATCCCGAGGTCGTGCTCATCGTCCTGCTCATCGACGAGCGGCCCGAGGAAGTCACCGACATGCAGGAGAACGTGAAGGCGGAGGTCATCTCCTCCACCTTCGACGAGCCGGCCGACCGCCACGTCCAGGTCGCCGACATGGTGATCGAGAAGTCGAAGCGGCTGGTGGAGCATGGGCGGGATGTCGTGATCCTGCTGGATTCCATCACCCGTCTGGCCCGCGCCCACAACGTCGTGGTGCCCCACTCCGGCAAGATCCTCTCCGGCGGTGTGGACGCCAACGCCCTCCAGAAGCCCAAGCGCTTCTTCGGCGCCGCGCGCAACATCGACGGCGGCGGCTCGCTCACGATCATCGCCACCGCGCTGATCGACACCGGCAGCCGGATGGACGAGGTCATCTTCGAAGAGTTCAAGGGCACCGGCAACATGGAACTGGTGCTCGACCGCCGCCTGGCCGATCGCCGGATCTATCCCGCCATCGACATCCAGCGCACCTCGCACCCGGAAAGAAGAGCTCCTCATGGACAAGGACGAGCTCAACCGGGTCTACCTGCTGCGAAACTTCCTCGCCGACATGCCCCCGGTGGAGGCTCTGGAATTCCTGCTCGAGCGTATGAAGCGGACCAAGAGCAACAAGGAATTCTTCGCGACCATGGCCCAGTAGGAATGGCGGATTGATGAATGGCGGAGTGGTAGATTGGCAGTCCTCCACGACATTCGCCCTTCGGCTGCTCTTCAATCCGCCATTCCACCATTCCTCCAATCCTCCATCTCCTAATCGCTTCCCACCACCGGCCGCCTGATGGCGATCGATTGGGGTGAATTACGCATCGGCCTCGCGCTGAGCGACGAGACCCAGACCCTCGCCTCCCCGCTCGAAACCCTGACCCGCCGCCGGGGCAAGCGGTTCCCCATGGCGCGCCTGCTCGAACTCGTCAGCCAGCATCATCCGGTCGGTATCGTCGTGGGGCTGCCGCTCTCACTCGAGGGCGGCGAGTCCGACTCGAGCGCCTCAGCCCGCGAGCTGGCCGATCTAGTCGCCCGCCGCACCAGCCTGCCGGTCGAACTCAGCGACGAACGCCTCACCACAGCGCGCACCTTGCAGGTCATCCGCGAACAGGGTGGATCCACCCGAGGTCGGAAGGCAGAGGTGGACGCGATGGCCGCTTCCGTTCTGTTGCAGGGATGTCTGGATGCGCGGAAAGGCGGGGCCACATGAGGATCTCGCCCCGCGCCAAGCCAGCGATTGGGATCCTGCTGCTCTGCCTGGCCTTCGCGGCAGGCCTCTCCCTCGGTTGCGGTTCTCCCCCGGCTCCCCCCGCCGCACCCGAACGCGTCACCATTCCCAACGGAGCCAGCCTCGGCGTCGTGGCCGACAGCCTCGCAGCCCACGGTCTCCTCGGTTCCCGCACTTGGTTCCAGCTGCTGGCTCGAGCGCGGCGGGTCGATCGAAACCTGCAGGCCGGCACCTATGAGATTCCACCGGGATCCGGCGCCTGGAAGGTGCTGACGATTCTCGCCTCGGGGCGGGTCGTCGTGGTCCGCTTCACCGCTCCCGGAGGGCATCACGCTGCTGGAGCTGGCGGCGATGGCGCAGGACGAGCTGCACATTCCCGCCGAATCGATTCTGGTGGCCGCGACCGATCCTGCTATTCGACGCGGCCGTCGGGGTGCCGGCGCCGACCATGGAAGGGTACCTGCTGCCCGAGACCTATCGGCTCCCGCTCGCGGTCACCGCGCGGGAGCTGGTTCATCGCATGGGCACCGAGTTTCTCCGCCAGTGGCAACCAGCCTGGGATCTGCGACTCGACACGCTGGGCTGGACCCGCCACCAGGCGCTGGCGCTGGCGTCGATCGTGGAGGGAGAGGCTCGACACGACGAGGAGACGGCCGGTGATCGCGGCAGTCTACGCCAATCGGCTGCGACTGTTCATGCCGCTGCAAGCGGATCCGACGGTCCAGTACGCCCTGCAGCTCAGAACCGGGCAGCGCAAACCCCGACTGTACTTCCGGGACTACGAGACCAACTCACCCTACAACACCTATCTGCATCCCGGGCTGCCTCCCGGGCCGGTGAATTCCCCAGGCCTGGCCAGCATCCGGGCGGCACTCTATCCCGCTCAGGTGCCCTATCTCTTCTTCGTGGCCCGACCCGATGGCTATCACGTGTTCAGCCGAACCCTCGCCGAGCACAATCGGGCGATTCGGGAAGTGCGAAGAAGAAAGGACTGAGGGAGTGAGGAGTGAGGAGTAAGGAGTACCTCTCAGGCCTACCTTCGCCCCGTCACTCGGTACTCGGTACTCGGTACTCCTTACTCCTCAGTCCTCACTCCTTACTTCGCCCCTCCCACATACGCCCGGGCCGCAGCCTCGACGTCCCCCGAACCAAGAATGCCCGACACCACCGCCACACCGGCTCCTCCCGCCTCCAGCACCGGTCCCACATCCTCCGGCCTCACTCCTCCAATGGCGATACAGGGACGCCCTCCGGCCTGAGCAACGATTTGCCGAAACCCGTCGATGCCCAGGGATGGCCCCGCATCGAGCTTGGTCGCGCTGCCATTGAGCGGCCCGACCCCCCAGTAGTCGGCGCTCTTCTCCCCTCGCCGCCTCTTCGAGTCGATCCCACCGAGGCTCCGATGATCTCGCCCTGGCGGGAAGAGCCGCCGCGCCACCGAGACCGGCACGTCGTCGGGACCCAGATGCACCCAGCATCCTGCGGCGCGGGCCACGTCGGGACGGTCGTTCACGATGAGTGGCACCCGAAGAGCCGACTCGAAGCCGCCGGGCCAGATCGAGCAGAGCTCGCGGCGACGCCTGCTTGAGCCGCAGCTGGATCGAGGTCACTCCTCCCCGTTCCGCCGCCAGACACACCGCGACTGGATCCCGCTGCCCCAGCAGGAGGTCGTCGGTGACGAGCATCAGTCGCAGGTGACTTGCTAGATTCTGCACCATGTCCGAGCCTCTGCCGCTCCGCCTGCGCGGGTTCCGTGGTGCCACCACCGTGGAACAGGACCGCCCCGAGGAGATCCTGGGCGCGACCGACGAGCTGCTGCGTTCGCTGGTGGAGGCCAATGGCATTGATCCGCTCGACATCGTGAGCGCCGTATTCACCGTCACCCAGGACCTGATCTCGACATTCCCGGCCCGAGCTTCGCAGCCCTACGGGTGGGACCAGGTCGCCATTCTCCACGCCACCGAGATCCCGGTTCCCGGGTCTCTCCCGCGCTGTATCCGTGTCCTCGTGCATGCCTACAGCCGTCTGGCGCCGAATCAAATCAAGCATTGCTACTTGCGGCGAGCCACCGCGCTGCGGCCAGACCGGGCTCAACCCGCGACGGTGAGAGGCCCGCCCGCCGACCTGCCCCTGGCGCGAGTGACCGCCAAGGGCGCTGCGCGCTGGACCCGCGGCCACCCCTGGATCTATCGCAGCGATGTGCTGGAATCACCCGGAGAGCCGGGACTCTGCAGGGTACTGGACAGCAGGAAAAAGTTTCTGGGCGTGGCCCTCTGTTCCCCCCGCTCGGAAATCCGCCTTCGCCTGCTCGAGACTCGGGATCGAGCGATCGACCCGGATTGGTGGCGCGAGAAGCTCACCCGATCCCTGGCCAACCGCGGAGGCATCGACGCATCCGCATTTCGCGTGGTGCATGCCGAGGGCGACGGTCTCCCCTCTCTCATTGTTGACCGCTACGATCGCTGGGTGGTGGCCCAGTTTCTTTCGGCCGGGACTCGAAACCCAGCGAGAGACGATCGTCGGCGCGCTGGTGGAGACCCTGTCTCCCGAAGGCATCCTGCTGCGCAATGACGTCGCGGTTCGGCGCCACGAAGGATTGCCGGAACGAGTGGAGCTGGTCTACGGGAACGTGCCTCAGGCGATCGAGGTCCGGGAAGGTGACGTCCGGTACCTCGCGGCACCATGGACTGGCCAGAAGACCGGAGCCTTCCTCGACCAGCGGGAAAACCGCATGCTGGCCGCCCGCTGTCTGCCCGCCCGGCGGCGAAGCGCTGGATTGCTTCTCCTACCACGGCAGCTTCGCGCTTCATCTCGCCCAGCCGAGCGGGACGAGTCCTCGCCCTCGACTGCGAGCGCCGAAGCGCTGGAACGGGGCCGGGAAAACGCCCGGCTCAACGGCATGACCAACATCGAATTCCTCGAGGGAGACACTTTCGATCTCTTGCGGCGCTGGGAGCGGGAGCGAAGGCGATTCAACCTGATCGTCCTCGATCCACCGGCGTTCGCCAAGACCAGGAGCACCGTCCCCCAGGCGCTTCGCGGATACAAGGAGATCAATCTGCGCGCGCTTCGTATCCTGGCTCCGGGCGGGACCCTGGTCACCGCCTCCTGCTCCTACCACGTGAGCCGCGCCGACTTTCAGGACATGCTGGCCGGAGCCGCAGCGGACAGCGGTCGCCGGGTAACCCTGCGCCAGCTGCTGGGGCAGGCTCCCGACCATCCCGAAATCCTCTCCATTCCGGAGACGGCTTATCTGAAAGGTGCGGTGCTGACCGTTGGATGGCCTTAAGCCATAGGCCTTAGGCCGTAAGCCTAGACTCGGCCTGACTGGGCCTAGGGCTTACGGCCTATGGCCTATGGCTTTTACCCCGGTCGCTCCTCTGTCAAAGGACTGCTTATTGACTATCCCCTTATACTCAATGAACTTGTAGCCACTCACCTACCAAAGTGGTCGAACGCGTCGCTATGCTGACTGCCCTGCAACTCGAGCAGCAACGCCCCCGTCGGCCCCTGCCGTCACTCAAGCAGTTGTACCACGAATACATCCTGCAACGCATCGAAGACTACAAGAACGGGCTCCGGCGGAATGAACTGCTGAACCTCGCCAATGAGGCGTTTGCCGAAATGGGCGCGGCGCAGGAAGCCCAGTTCGTGCTGACCGAAGTGCTCATGGCGGACTGTGTGGACCGGCTCATCAATCGCCGGCTCCGGCTTCCCTCCTATCGCCGTTGGGTGTCGCAGTTCAAGGAGCTCCGCGCCGCGCAGCGGGAACCCACCCACTGGGGCATCGATCGCCGCTGCCCGCTCCAGTTCCTGCCCCGCATGGAACCGGGAGACACGGCGGTCGTGATCGGCCCCGACGCGACATCGTTGGCTTTCCTGTTGGCGGCCCACGAAGTCGCCGTGGTCTACATCGGCAGTGACATGACCCACGTGGATCAAGTGGAATCCCGAGTTTCCGAAGAAGGGCTGAGCGAGTGGTGCACGACCTACGTCGCACCGCCCGGTCGCTGGCCCGCAGAGGTCATCGCCCGGACTCACGTTATCGTCGTGGACACCGGCACTCTGGAGCCCCTCTCACCCCGGGAGCGGAGAGAAGTGCTGCTCACCTTCCAGGATCACACCGAGCCGGGGGGCGCGCATCTGCTGCTTCCCAGCAATCGGTCGCTGGCGCCCGCGGCGTTTCTCTCGTTCTACGGTGGATGGCAGCGGGAAGCGGCGCCGGGTGAAAAGCGGCGCCAACCCAAATCCTCCGGTCTGCTGGTGAGTAAACCCGCCGAACCCCTGCCGCTTCGAGTCGCGACCAGGCCATCCCGCGGCGCCACGGCGTAATTCCGCAACACCGCCTCTTCGTCTGACACACCGCGACCGACCTCCCTTCCCCGATCTCCGCTCCTTCATCGGGGCGCTGGAGCGTCGCGGCCTGCTTCGCCGGATCACCGCCGAAGTGGATCCTCGGCTCGAGGCCTCCGAGATCGTGCAGCGGGTCATTCGACGACAGGGCCCCGCCCTGTTGTTCGAGCGACCGAAAGGCAGCTCCTTCCCGCTCGTCATGAACCTCTACGGCACCATGGAGCGGATCGAGATCGCCCTGGGCCGGCACCCGCAGCAGATCGGGCAGGAGCTGGTCGAAACCCTGCTTCGGCTGAATCCCCCTTCACTCAAGACGCTGTGGGACTCGCGGCGAGTGCTCTCTCGTGGGCGGTTTCTTCATCCTCGAGTCGTACGGCAGGCGCCGGTTCAGGAGATAGTCGAGGCGCCCCGGCTTGATTTGCTGCCTGCGGTAACCAGCTGGCCCCGCGATGGCGGACCCTTCATCACCTTCGGCCCGACGCTGACCCAGGACCCGGTGACCAAGCGCCGGAATTACGGCCTGTATCGACTCCAGGTGTACGGTCCCGACCAGACCGGAATGCATTGGCAGAGCATGAAAGGTGGAAGGGCCCATCACTACGAGGCGGAGCGATTGGGGCAGCGGCTTCCCGCGGCAGTCGTGCTGGGCGGCGATCCCCTCCTCATGCTGGCCGCGATCCTGCCGCTGCCCGAGGACTTCGACGAGCTTGGGTTCGCCGGCTTCTTCCGGGGAGAAGCCACGAAGTTGATTCGCGCCAAGTCCAACGACCTGCTGGTGCCGGCCAACGCCGAATTCATCCTCGAGGGCTACGTGGCACCGGGGGAACGCCGAATGGAAGGCCCCTTTGGTGACCACTTCGGACACTACTCCGAGGCCTCGGAGTTTCCGGTCTTCCACGTCCAGCGGGTAACCCGCCGCCGCGATGCGATCTATCCCGCGACGGTCGTTGGCAAGCCGCCGCAGGAGGACAAGGCGATGGGGATCGCCGTCGGCGAGATGGTTGGGCCGCTCATTCGCCTGGTGAATCCCAACATCGTCGATCTCTACCCCTTCGAGAATGCGAGCTTCCACAACCTCCTCGGCGTCTCGCTCAAGGAGCGCCATCCCAAGGAAGTCTTGAAGACCGCGCTGGGGCTGCTCGGGACCGGCCAGCTCTCGCTGACCAAGGTGGCGATCATGGTGCGGGAAGACGTGAGCCCCCGCAACTTCACGACGCTGCTCCGCGAGCTCTGGTATCGCTTCGAGCCGGGCGAGCGCATGCTGCTGCTGCCGATCGCGCCGCTGGATACCCTCGACTACACCTCGTACCGGATGCACGTAGGAAGCAAGCTCGTGCTCGATGCCACCGGTGAGGCGATCACGACCGAGGCACCCCCCCGCGACGTCTCCAACCCCTCGGCAATGGATCGTCGAGTCGTGCGCCATCGCCTGCTGGATGGAGGCTTCCTCGTGGTGGTGGTGAAGCAGGAACCCCGCGATGTGATTCAGAAGCTGCTGGGATGGAAAGAGCTCGGCCCGGTGCGCTTCATCGTGGCGGTGAGTGAGGACGTGGATCTCTCGGAAGAATGGAGCCTGCTCTGGGGAATCTTTACCCGGTTCGATCCGGGGCGGGACATGATCTTCACCGGTCAGGAGTTCATCGGAGCCCGCCCAGTCTATCACGGGCCCATCGGGATCGACGCCACGTGGAAAGAGGGATACCCTTTGCCGCTGGAGATGGATCCGGCCACGGTGAGTCTGGTCGATCGCCGTTGGCGCGAGTACGGCCTCTAGCAGCTTGGGGAATTGACGATGGATCTGGGACTGCGGGGAAGGGTCGCCTTGGTCTGCGGAGGCTCGAGCGGGCTGGGCTACGCCGTGGCGGAGCTGCTGCTGGGAGAAGGAGTCCGCGTAGCCTTGAACGGCCGAGACCGGGCCAAGCTTGATGGCGCCGCCTCGAAGCTCTCCTCGCTGGGCGAGGTGCGAAGCTTCCCCGCCGATGTGAGCCGGGCCGCCGAGTGTTCCGCCCTCGTCTCCAGGGTCCACGATACCATGGGTGGGCCCGAGATAGTCCTCTGCAATTCCGGCGGACCGCCACCAGGACCCTTTGAAGCCCATGACGAAGCCGCCTGGCAGGCCGCTTTGGAGTCGAGTCTCCTCTCCGCCGTGCATCTGAGCCGTGCCGCGGTCCCGCACATGCGGGCTGGACGCTGGGGCAGAATCCTCTGCCTCACCTCGGTCGCCGCACGCCAGCCCTCCTCCGCCCTGATCCTATCCACTACTGCTCGAGCCGGGGTCCTCGGATTCTCCAAGGCGCTCTCCGACGAAGTGGCCGCCGATGGGATCACGGTCAACGTCCTCTGCCCCGGCCTGTTCAGCACCGATCGCCTGCGAGAGTTGGCCGAGGTGCGGGGGCGCAAGGATGGACGGCCGGTCGAGCGGGTGCTGGCCGACATGGGTGAAGGTCTGCCCATCCGCCGGATCGGGACCCCCGAGGAGTTGGCCGCAGCCGTGGTGTTCATGGCCTCGGAACCGGCCCGCTACATCACGGGGACGGTGCTGTCGGTGGACGGCGGGATGACCCGGTCGATTCTCTAGGTGTCAGGGATCAGGTGTCAGGGTTCCGGCGATGGGTTACTTTCTCCTGCCGCGACGCCGGCCACGTCCCTGACACCTGAGCCCTGATCCCTGACACCCCCCACCAATGCGCGCCCTCGTCAAGCCAGCCCCAGGCCCCGGAATGGAGCTGCGCGATGTCCCGGTGCCCGAATACGGCCCGAGCGATGTGCTGATCAAGGTCCACCACGCTGGTGTCTGCGGGACCGACCTTCACATCTGGGAATGGGACGCCTGGGCTAGCGCGAGGCTCAAGCCGCCGGTCGTGATCGGCCACGAGTTCGCCGGCGAGGTCGCCAAGCTGGGCCGGGAGGCTGCTGCGTCAGGACTGCTCAAGTTGGGTGATCTGGTGACGGCCGAAGGCCACATTGTGTGCGGACACTGTCTCCAGTGCCGGATCGGGGAAGCCCATCTCTGCCGTCGCACCCAGATCATCGGAGTGGATCGGGACGGTGCCTTCGCCGAATACATCGCCATGCCCGCCGCGAACGTGATGAAGCTGGACGGAATTCCGACCGAGGTAGGCGCAATCATGGACCCTACCGGCAACGCCGTCCACACCGTGCTCGAGGGAGGGATGGTGGCGGGGAGCCGGGTCCTGGTCTTGGGGTGCGGACCGATCGGGTGCTTCGCCGTAGGCGTCGCCCGTGCCGCGGGGGCCGCGCTGGTCATCGCCAGCGACTTCAACCCCCGTCGGCTCGAGTTGGCCCGGGTCATGGGCGCCCACGTCACCCTCAATCCTGGATCGGACGATGTCGTCGCCCGGGTGAAGCAGCTTACCGATGGCGACGGGGTTGATCTGGTCTGCGAGATGAGCGGCCATCCATCGGGCCACGCTCAGGCCTTCGCCGCTGCCCGGCTCGGTGGACGGGTCAACCTGCTCGGTACGCCGAGTCGTACCACCGAGGTGGATTTTGCCCGCGACGTGATCTTCAAGGGCCTCACCCTCTACGGCGTGACCGGGCGGCGCATGTATGAGACCTGGGACGTCATGCTGCGACTGGTCCGTTCCGGCCAGCTCGATCCTCGCCCCGTCATTACCCACCGCTTCGGCCTGGATCGGATGGCGGAGGCCATTCAAGTCATCAAGGACGGCCAGGCCGGCAAGGTGATCCTGGAGATCGGCGCATGACATCCCCGCTCGATTCCCGAATCGAGACGGACCTCGACCAGTTCCGCCGCGACGGCG
Source organism: uncultured Gemmatimonadales bacterium (assembly GCA_963788625.1). Lineage (GTDB taxonomy): Bacteria > Gemmatimonadota > Gemmatimonadetes > Gemmatimonadales > GWC2-71-9 > DATBGE01. The sequence continues at coordinate 490,612 of CAWBHB010000003.1, forward strand.
TCTACAAGCACCTCAACTACATCGAGAGCCCCCAAGGCCCCCGAGTCAGGATGGAAGGACGCGGCGAAGTGATCGTGCTCTCCTCGAACAACTATCTCGGCCTCTCCGACGAGCCGGAGGTGGTGGCAGCCGGGCAAGGCGGCACTCGATCGCTATGGGGCCGGTACCGCCTCGGTTCGCTTCATTTGCGGGACCTTCACGGTGCATCGCGAGCTGGAGGCCGCCTGCGCCCGCCTGGTCGGTACGGCGGCCTCGCTCAGTTTCGTGAGCTGCTGGAACGCCAATGAGGCCGTGTCCGGCAACGCTCCTCGGCGAAGAAGACATCGTCATCAGCGACCAGCTCAACCATGCCTCGATTATCGACGGGGTGCGGCTGGCCAAGGCGATCACCCGGTGCCAGACCGCGGTCTACAAGCACGCCGACATGACCGACCTGGACCAGAAGCTCTCGGCCGCCAAGGACCGCCGCACCCGCATGGTGATCACCGACGGGGTCTTCTCGATGGAAGGTGCGATCGCCCGACTGCCCGATATCGTCGAGCTTTGCCGCCGCCATCGACGCCACCCTCGTGGTGGACGATTCCCACGGGACCGGGGTACTGGGGAAGACCGGTCGGGGCACCCCGGAGCATTTCGGGATGGTAGGTGAGGTGGACATGATCACCTCCACCCTGGGTAAGGCGTTGGGAGGGGCCGCTGGGGGCTTCGCGGCTGCGACCGAGGCGGTCTGCGACTATCTGACGCAGCGCGCCAGACCTCAGCTCTTCTCCAACGCCCTCCCCCCCACCGTCGCGGCCAGTGCCTTGGCCAGCATCCAGTATCTGGAGGCCCACCCGGAGCGGGTCGAAAACCTGCGCCAGAATTCCCGCTATTTCCGGGAACAACTGCTCGCTTCGGGGTTCCAGCCGCTGCCCGGCGAGACGCCCATTATCCCCGTCATCCTAGGGGAAACCGCTCGGGCAATCGAGATGAGCCGCCAACTTTTGGAGGAGGGTGTCTTCGTCACCGGATTCGGATATCCGGTGGTTCCGCAGGGCCAAGCCAGGATCCGATGTCAGATCTCCGCAGCGCACACCAGGGCCGATTTGGACCAGGCCTTGGAGGCCATCCGGAAGGTTGGCCGACGGCTTGCGATAGTGTGAGGCGAGACCAACCGAGCGATGTCGGTATCCGTTCGGTGGTGTCAAGAGATCGTCGGCTGGCGAAACTTCAAGTAGTTTATTAACCTAGTTGCCCAAGCCGAAACACTGAAATAATCTAGGGCATCAGCCAGGCATCAGGAATCAGTCGATTTCTGCAGCCCGGATCAGGATGCCAGCATGGGGCGGATCGCCCCCTGCCAAGTGCCGCCGAAATCCCGAGGAGGTATCGTGATGCGCATGCTCAGTCGCATCATCCCGGTGGTCGCGCTGGCCGCTCTTACCCTGTCGCCCAAGCTGGGCGCCCAGGATAGGCGGAGTGGGGACGCCTTCAGGTGGTATATCGGCCCCCAGGGCGGGACGATCATCTTCGAGACCCCCAACCAGACAAAGGGTGCAATACCCTCTGTCGGCGGTCACTTCCTGATCATGGCCCGCCGGACCGGCCTCCTTCTCTCGTTCGATGAGGGCATCACACAGGACCAGAAGACTTCCTTCGCCGATCCCAGCGCGCCGGGCGGCGTCCGGAACGTCACTGTTCAACGATCTGCGCAAGTACTCCGCGGTGCTGGTCGCGTATCCCTTCCGCGGCCATCTGCAGCCTTACCTGGGTCTCGGCCTCGGAATTCTGCAGACTGGCAACGAGTATCCCCAGAACACCGTCACGCAGGTCGAGAAAGACAGCCTGACGTCCGTTGCCAACTCTCTGGGGAGCTATGGATTCGGCACCGGACTCATTGGGCTGCAAGCCAGGGCCGGCGGAATCGCGATCTTCGGGCAGGCTCAGGCCATGACTGGACCGGGCTCCGGCAAGCTGCTGACGGGCGCTTCATTCGCCTTCGCCGGCGGTATCCGAATCAGCCTCGGCTCAGCTCGCGAGGATGTGACCAGCGGCTACTAGAAGATCTCCGAGCAGAAACCAGAACGGGGGCGATCCAATGGATCGCCCCCGCTTTTCTTGTCAGCCGCTTACCGTATCCGCGGACCCGACACCCAGGGCGAGCCCCTTATGGCAAAACGGAGAGGCCATTCCGCGGCCTTGGTAAGCCCGATGCGAGGCGTGGTAGCGATGGTCCCTTCGGCAGGCGGCTCGTCCGGCACTACCACGATCGGAGCGCTTGACATCGGGAATGCCATCTAGCGCCCGGGTAATGCCCATCGCCTGAGTCAGCCGGCCCGGGCCGGAGCAGAGGGCCCGGTCAGGAACCCCGCCTCTCCGGCGCCGCATCACAGGAAGTCCCTGCAGACGGCTCGAGCGCTCGAATCAGGATTGCTGACCCCTCGCCCGGCGGTCCGGCCACCAGATTGGCGCACCAATGCACCCCGTAGGAGAGGTACACGTACCAGCTTCCAATGGGCCCGTAGAGCGACTCGTTCTGGCGGTGGCGGCGATAGGCGTATGCGTGCGACGCCGGATCCTCGGCTCCCAGGTAGGCCTCTACTTCGACAATTCGTCCTTCGGTCCGAACACCCCGGATGTTCGACACCAGACGAGCGCCCAGCAGCTCTCGCGCGACATCGATGGTGTGCCTCCGGAAAAAGGCAACGGGCAGCGGGGCTGCCCGTCGGATCCAGCTCACTCGGCGGCCTTTCGGGTTCGAGGTCGCTCGACTTCTTGCGGGGTGTCGGCGGAGCCTCTCCCTCAGCGGCGGGAGCAGTCTTGGGCTTTCCCCTCCGGGATCGAGCCGGCTTCTCCGGGGTCGGCGCCGCCGCGGCTGGGGTCTCCTCGAGGCTGACTACGCCAACCATCGGGATCTCCCGGCTCGCTGCCGGCAGCCGAGATCCGCGACGGAAGCGTACCCCACCCCGGGCCGAGCCATTGCTGGGGCCTGAGGACGCCTGGGCCTGCTCCTGCGCGCCCTCCGGAATCGGACGCTCGGCAGTGACCATCAGTTGGCCTTCCGAGGGCCGGGAAAGCACTTCGTACTCGTCGTCGGCAATCTTCCTGACGTCGGCGACTTCAGCATCGTGAGCCTGACGCAGTAACCGATGGAAGCGACCCGGCTCGATCATCGGATCCATCCGCCCGTTGAGAGCCGCCATGCGCAACCGGAGCGGCTCGTGCTCCACCGGGCGAGGCAGCTCGGCAAGCGCCCGTCGCATCAGATCGAATGCGCTGGCCAGAGTGAGACCGTTTGTGCTCCGCGCCGCGGGCACTGCAGCCGCCGCAACCGCTGGCTCTGCCGCTGGACCACCCTCCTCCCGACGCCCACCTCGGCCTCGGCCTCGACCCCTGCCCCGACCGCGACCACCCCGCTCGCCGCGCGGCGCAGGTGCCTCCGCGGCGGGTGTCGGAGCGGAAACGGCCTCCGCCAAGGGCGCGACCTCATACTGCCCGTTGTCCATCTTGCTGACGCGAAGCAGGCCCTTCTGCCCCGCTTCGACCACGAACTTGCTGAACCGGTTGAAACCCGCGTTCTTCTCGTCGAAGTTCGGGTCGATCTGCTGCATCACCTGCTTGAGCCGGTCGGATCGCATCACGTCGCGATTCTGCGCCATCATCGCGACGGCATCCTTGACCAGTGCCCAGGGGTCCCGCTGCGCCGAGGGGAGGTCGGTCTCCTTGGTCAGTCCGGCCAGATCGCTGTAGCTGTAGTACTCGTCGCAGTTCTGGATCAGGAGGTCACTCGCCGATTCCCGGATCCCGACGCCGATCACGTACTTCCCGTACTCCTTCAGCTTGATCACCAGCATCGAGAAGTCGCTGTCACCCGAGAGCAGGATGAAGGTGCCTATCTCCGGACGGGTGAAGACCAGCTCGATTGCGTCGATCGCAAGCCGGATGTCGGTGGCGTTCTTCTTGTTGGTGCCGAAAGCCGGCGCGAAGATGAGATCGATCGACGACTCCGACAGCGGGACGATGTACTGCGGATAGCGCCGCCAGTCGGCGTAGGCCCGCTGTACCGCGACCTTCCCCTTGATCAGGTCGCTGCTGACCAGCGTCTTGAGTTCTTTGGTGAGGTCCGAACGGATGCCGAGCGTGACGTTGTCGAAGTCGATCAGAAGGGCGGCGTTGGGAGCGTGCAGGGGCGGTTCGCCCCCGCGGATGCTACGGATGGGTGGCTTATTCACGAGAGGTTGAACTCCAGCTTCCTCGCGTCTCTGGCGCTGCTACGGAGATCTTCCCGGACCCGGAACTTCGGGAGGTCGCCGGCCGCAGAGAAACGCTTGGAGAATCCTGAACGGCGGCACAATGCCGCGGGGCGCGAACCCCCGGATGACGGCATTGCCGCCTATGATGGTCTCGACCAAATGGAGGCTGCGCGAGGGGTCGGCCGGGTCGCCGATCGTCGCGGACTCTGGGCGGGTCGGCCGGTCCGGGAGTGCCAGTCGCGAGGGTCAGAGCAAGCGGTGCCAGATGGCGACCGTGCTCGGCGTCTCGCGCCTGTGCGGGGATCAATCTACCGACGTGCGCCTGCGGCTGGTAGGGTGGAGGCCTCGACCAGCGCAGCGGCGATACGCTCGCCAGCCCGTCCGTCCCAGCCTTCAGGGCGTCCGGGCCGGAAGCTTCCGTTCCCCAGGCGGGAGAGCACGTCGGCCACCGCGGCATTGATCGCCGAACGGGTCGAGGCGCACCAGCCGGTTGGTCCCTTCGGTAACGGTCACCGGGCGTTCGGTGTTGGGCCGGGCGGTGAGACAGGGCACGCCCAGGACCGTGGTCTCTTCCTGAAGCCCACCCGAGTCGGTGAGGACCAGGCTGGCGCTCTCGACCAGCGAGAGCGTCTCGAGGTAGCCCAGCGGCTCGAGCAGGGTCACCCGGCGCGCTACCTCGCTGAGACCGAACTCGCGCGATTCGCTGCCGGGTGCGCGGATGGATCGGGAAACACCACCGGCATCTGGCCCGCGAGATCGTCCAATGCCCTCGAGCAGCTCCGCCAGAGTCTCGCGGTGATCGACGTTCGATGGCCGGTGGAGCGTCACGAAGGCGTACGGCCGCCCGGCGACTCCGTAGGTCTCTGGCGCGCGAAGCTCCCGCGCCCGGTTCCGGAGATGCAGCAGCGTATCGACCATCACGTTGCCGACGAATCGGATCCGCCCCGGCGGAATGCCCTCCTGCGCCAGGTTGGCGTCGCCGTCCCGGCTGGGCGTCAGGCAGAGGTCGGCCAGCTGGTCGGTCAGGATGCGGTTGATCTCTTCCGGCATGTCGCGGTCCCGGCTGCGCAGACCGGCTTCGACGTGCGCCACCTTCGATTCGCTTCTTGGACGCGACCAGCGCGCAGGCCACGGTCGAGTTCACGTCGCCATAGACCACCACCCAATCGGGCTTCAGCCGGTCGAGCACCGGCTCGAACTCGATCATGATCCGCCCGGTCTGAACCGCGTGGCTGGCCGACCCTACGCCCAGGTTGACCTCCGGCTCGGGGAGCTCGAGGTCCGCGAAGAAGCTGTCGCTCATCGCCGCGTCGTAGTGCTGGCCGGTATGGACCAGCCACTGCTCGGGTACCGGGCAGTGCGGACGCGGCGCGGAGGACGGGGGCGACCTTCATGAAGTTCGGCCGAGCCCCGACGACATGCAGCAGGCTGGTCATCAGTGATCGTCGGCCAGGGGGAGGGCAAGCTCGAAGTAGAAGCGGGTGCCGAAATCGGGCGCGGTTTCGACCCGAAGGGTTGAGCGCATCGCCTCGACCAGCTTCCGGCAGATCGAGAGACCGAGTCCGGCGCCGGAGAAGGCGTATTCACCCTGCTTCTGGCGCCGGCGGAACGGCTCGAACAGACGTCAGCATGGCCTGGGAGGGAATGCCCCGCCCGGTGTCGCGCACCGAGAACTCGACCCGGGTGTCGTCCAGCTGCTTGCCGGCGCACCTCGACGAACCCTTCCGAGGTGAACTTGAGCGCGTTGGTCGTCAGGTTGAGCAGCACCCGCGAGAGGGCCACCGGGTGCCCGACCCGGAAATCGGATTCCGGCGCCTCCAGTCGCACCGCGAGGCCCTTCTCCTCCGCGATGGGCTGCACGATGTCACGCACCGATTCGAGGATATCGCTGATCGAAAACGGAATCGGATCCAGATCCACCAGGCGGTCACCGCCCCGGGCCAGCTCGATGACGTCGCTCGCCAGCGAGCTGAGGCCGAACGCCGCGCTGTAGATCAGGCCCAGCTGCCGCTCCTGCACCGCGTTGATGTTCCCGCTCCGGCCCCGCTGCAGGGTCTCGGCCAGGAAAAGAATCGAGGTGAGGGGAGACCGGAGGTCGTGCGCGACCTCGACCACCAGCTCCAGGCCGTCGGGCCCCGAGAGTCGGTCGGCGAAGTGCTGCGCCCAGTCCGGCTCCAGCCGCGCGTGCACCTGCTCGATGGCGCCGAGGACGGCAAGGATGGAACGGCTGTCGGGGGGGTCCGCGTCGCGCCGGATTCCTTCCAGCAAGCTCACGGCGGATCAGTTCGAGAAGACGGCGGGTGAGGACGGTGCGAGGGACGTCGTCGGTCGAGGGCTCACCACCGTCGGCGGCGGCGCGGATCGCCCCGGCGAGTTGCACCAGATGGGTGCGAACCTCTTCCTGGGCTGGGCTGTCTTCGACGACCTGTTGCCATCCAGCCTCGACGTGGCTCACGGCCTCGTCGAGTGAGCGCCATACGGTCACTCAGGCGTCCCCGACAGCTCGTCGCGATGGAAGTTGTGCTTGTCCATGAGGCGGTAGAGAGTCGTCCGATCGATGCTGGCGAGCCGGGCCGCCTTCGACATGTTGCCGCCGGCCCGACCGATCAGTCGGGTGAGGTACTCTTTCTCGAACTGGGCGACGATCCGGTCCTTGGCCAGGTGATAGGCGTCGTCCATCACCGCGGTGGAAATGACACCATCGGACGGCCATTCGCTGGCGTCCTCGTAGATCGGAATGTCGTTCGGCTGGATCACCTGATCAGGTTCCGCCAGCACCGCCACATGCTCGATCACGTTCTGCAACTCGCGCACGTTGCCCCGCCAGGGTCGGGAACGGAGGAACACGATGCTCGCCTCGCTGAGCTTCGGGCACCCGATCGCCCATCTGGCGGTGGCGCTGCCAGTAGTAGGTCAGGAAGTGGTTGGCGAGCAGCGGAATGTCTTCCGGCCGCTTGCGCAGCGGCGGCAGCTTGATCGGAACGACCCGCAAGCGATAGAACAGGTCGCCCCGCAGCACGCCCTGAGTTCACCGCATCCTGGGGATCCCGGTTGGTGGCCGAGATGAACCGGACGTCCACCACGGCATCCTGGCTCTCGCTGCCGACCCGACGCACGACGCCGTCCTGAATGACCCGCAGCAGTTTGGCCTGCAGCGGCATCGACATCTCGGTGATCTCGTCGAGGAACAGCGTTCCGCCGTTGGCCGTCTCCAGCAGCCCCGGCTTGTCCCGGTCCGCCCCGGTGAATGCGCCCTTCCGGTGACCGAACATTTCCGACTCGAGCAGCGGCTCCGGCAGCGCGGCGCAGTTGATCGGGACCAGGGTCCGGCCGACCCGCCGGCTGTGCTGATGGATGAACTGCGCGATGACTTCCTTACCGGTGCCGCTTTCCCCGCTGATGAATACCGAGGCATCGGTGGCGGCCACCTTGCGCGCCAGGTCCACGGCCTTGCGGAACAGCGGCGAGATCCCGATGAGGGCGATCTTGTCGCTGTGTCCGTTCTGCTTCATCAGCTGCAGCCGCAGGTCCCGGGTCTCCCGCGCGACCATCACGGCGTGGGAGGCCCGACCGATCAGCACCTGCAGGTGAGTGGCCGAAAACGGCTTGGGCAGGTAGTCCCAGGCGCCGGCCCGCAGCGCCTCGATGCTGCTGGCGACGCTGGGATTGCCGGTCATGACGACGACGATGGTATCGCGATTGTGCTCCAGGGCGGTCCGGAGAATGTCCATCCCGGACGTCTGGGACATGTAGAGATCGACCAGAATGATGTCGAACTTGCGGCGCTTGACCGTATCGAGCGCCTCTTCGCCCCGCCCGATCAGGGTGACGTTATAGCCGTCCATCTGCAGGACGCTGGCGCAGCTCTCCCGCAGGGTCCGCTCATCGTCGACCACCAGGATGCGGATGCTGGCCTTGACCTCGGCCGGGATGGCGAGCGGATCGCGAGCCACCGATCTCCCCCGGCGGGGGATCCGGTCGACGATTCGCATCTGCGATGCTCGATCCCATGGGGCGGCTCCTGTGATGCGCTCGACCCACACGCGCACGCGTGGGGTCAGACAACTGCGGCGTGCAGTCGTGGTCGGACTCTTTGGCTTGCGGGACCCCGCGGGGCCCGCGGGATGGGTCACTCACAGCATCTTTAGTACCACACCCTATAGCACAAATCAAGCAACACCGTGTAGTATGACCCTATTGGTGCTGTTGCCACCATGCAACATTGATGCCTGCTCACCACAGTCAGGCCATTCTAAGGGGGCAGTTTGTCACGGCCCCGCAATCAGCCCCTCCGTATATTTCGGCCCACTCAAAAGCTCTGTCCGGTACCGACTTTGCGTGAGGTCGTGCGACTTGATACCGGAACGTTGGTCGTTTCCTAAGCAACCCGGAGCAGCATGGCCGATACTCTGATCCCCGCCAACCCGTCACCCGAAGAGCTGGACGTTCTCGTCGACATGGTCCCCCAGGCCGGGACGATGTCGGCGGCGGGCGGCGCGCTGGCCATGGATGACGACAAGGTCAACTGGGGACGGTATACGGCGGCCTTGCGGCGCTACCGCTGGCTCATGCTGCTGATCGTGCTCTTGGGGACGGCTGGTGGGGTGGTCGCGACCCGCTTCCTGCCTCCGATCTACACCGCCAAGGCCACAATCTGGATCGAGCAGGGCGGCGGCAAGGCCGGCCCGATCCGACCGGGACAGCTGCTGGGTGAGCAGGCCTGGATCGAATTGCTGAAGACCTATGTCGTCTTTGATCCGGTCGTGCACCGGCTTCGCCTTTACCTGACCACCGAGGATCGGGCCGACAGCATCGCCTTCACCGGGTTCGACATCGCCGACAAGTTCCACACCGGTGATTTCACCATCAAGACCGATGCGACGGGATCCCGCTGGACCCTGTCGCGGAGCGGGACGGACATCGCTTCCGGTGCTGTAGGCGATTCCATCGGAGAGAAGCTCGGATGGCGCTGGGCACCGACGGCGCAGCAGCTCCGGAAGGGCAAGACCATCGCGTTCACGCTCAAGAACCCGCGCGAGGTTTCCAATGATCTGATGGGGAATCTCAGGACCTCGATGGCGACCGACAACGCCAACTTCCTGCGCATCTCGCTGAACGGCGAAGAGCGCTACGGGTTGGCTCCTCAGCTGAACGCGATCACGGATCAGTTCGTGGACATCGCGGCGGAGCTCAAACGCGAGCAAGCTGGTCGAGATGCGACTGGCGCTCGATTCCCAGCTGGTGATCGCCGCGCGCAATCTGAAGGATGCCGAATCGCAGACTGGAAGGCTTTCAGGTCGAGACCATCACCGAGCCGACGGAAGGCGTCCCGGTGCCCGGTGGACTGGGGATGACCAGCCAGACGGTGACGACTGATTTCTTCACGAAGAAGACCCAGCTGGAGGCGCTGCGTACCGACCGGAAGCAGATCGAGGACGTGCTCTCCCGAGCCAAGGGAGGCGCCATCACGGTGGATGCCTTCCAGACGATCAGCGCCGTGCGGCAAGCGCCCGATCTGGTGCGGGCCCTCACCGAGGTTTCCAACCTGGAGGCCGACACCCGGGCTCTGCGGTATCGCTTCACTGATGAGTATCGAGGGATCCAGCAGAATCTGGCCAACCTCGAGATTCTGAAGACCCAGACTATTCCTGCGCTGGCCCAGGCCCTGATCGATCAGCTCAAGGTCCAAGAAGCCGACATGGAACGCCGCATCGACGTGGCGGGTAAGGGCTTGGAGCAGGTTCCTGCACGAGCCACTACCGAGACCCGGCTCCAGCGTGACTTCGCCGCTGCGGAAAACCTCTTCAAGACTCTTCAGGAACGGTACGAAGAGGCCAAGCTCTCGGAAGTTTCTGCCATCCCGGACCTCAAGGTTCTGGACCGCGCCACGACTCCTCAGCAGCCCAGCAGCAACAGTGCGCCGAAGATCATCTTCATGGCCTTCGCCGCGAGTTTGGGTCTTGCGGTGGGCCTAGCCCTGTTGCTGGATCAGTTGGACAAGCGGTTCCGTTATCCAGAGCAGGTGTCGCGTGAGCTGGGCTTGAGCATCCTCGGCGCCATCCCCGCGATCCGGAAGGGCAAGCGGGGCGAATTGCGGCCGCAGGAAGCCTCGCAGGTGGTAGAGGCGTTCCGAACCATTCGGCTCAACCTGGCCCACTCCTATGGTGCGGCGGGCCCGGTGCTTGCTCACCGTCTCGAGCCCAGGCGCGGGTGACGGAAAGTCGCTGGTCTCCTCGAACCTGGCGGTGTCCTTTGGCGAAGCCGGCTACAAGACGCTGCTCATCGATGGCGATATCCGGCGGGGTGAGTTGCACCGGATGTTCGGGGTAGATCGCCGCCCAGGACTGCTCGACTATCTCACCGGGCAGGCGACCATCGACGGCATCATCCGTCCGACTCCGCACAAGGGCCTGTCGGTCATCCCCTGCGGGACCCGGCGCCACCATGGACCCGAGTTGCTGGGATCCGCGGCGATGGTCAACCTGATGGCGGCAATGAAGAGCCGCTACAACGTGGTGATCGTGGACAGCCCGCCCCTCGGCGCCGGCATCGATCCCTTCGTCCTTGGCACCGCCACCGGCCACCTGATGCTGGTCTTCCGTTCCGGCGAAACCGACCGGCAGATGGCGGATGCCAAGCTCCGCCTGCTGGACCGGCTGCCGGTCCGGGTGCTGGGCGCGGTGCTCAACGACATCCAGGCCCAGGGCATCTACCGCTACTACTCCTACCTGTACGGATATACCGCCGACGAGGACTGCTGCCCCGCAATTGGCGGGGAAGTCGGGAGAAAACGGGAACGGAGCTTAGTGGAGGGGAGTAACCGGGAGCTGTTCGAAGGCCCGGACCCGATCGTTGTTGCCTTCAGCCCGAAGATGACGCAGCGCCGAGGTGGCGCGCAGCAGCATCTCGACCGCATCAACTGGAGAGGCTGCAAAGTCGGGAACTGCACAGTATCCCGCACGAACCCGCAGGGTGTGGCTTCCCGTCCCGTTCGAGATGGGCGATCGCTCAAGCACATCACCCAGACGCTCGACCATCCTCACAGCCCCCTGAGCTTCGGTCGCCGGGGCGATTACCGCGAATTCGGCCGGGCCGAGGCGCCCGATGGCGTCGGAAGCCCGACCACTCTCCCGAAGGATCTTCCCAACCTGTTCTGCGATTTTCAGGGCGAGCGTGTCGCTCGTCTCCGGCTCCGGCTCCAGGTTCCGGTGCGAAGACTACGCAGGCCAGCGCCTGCCGGAGCCGTACCGCCTCGGAACCGATCTCACGGGCACGGCGGGACAGTCCCCGCATGTTGTACAGCCCGCTCGGGTGATCGAGCAGATTTTCGTCCCGGATCCGATCCACCTCGAGCTTGGACTTGAGAAAAGTCTCCAGCTTGAGGAGAAGGGCTTCTCCGTCGAGCGGCTGGCCCAGGAACTCCCAGGCCCCGGCGCGATAGGCCTCCAGGCGCTGAGTGCGGCCGGAAGGTCCCGCGGTCGTGATGATGATCGGGGTCGTGGCGCTGAAACGAGGATCGCTCCGGAGCTCGCGGCACACGTCCACTCCGTGGATGTCCGGCATCTGGGCATCGAGAATGACGAGGTCCGGCCGCGCCGTACGGGCGCGCTCGAGAGCCTGAATGCCAGTGTACGCCCGAAGCACGGCATAGCCGTTCGGAGCGAGAATGCTTTCGAGAGAGCGAGCCGACCACTCCTGGTCGTTAGCGATCAACACCAGCGGGGGACGCTGCGACATGTCGCGATCGGGCATGGACTCTCGATTCTGAGGGCCTTGGCCGAACCCTTACCGGACACTTCTGGCACATCGAGGGGGACGGCGCCTTACGCTTCACGGTGCCTGCAGGTCTCATGCGAATGGTACCAGCGTGCTTAAGACAATAAGGCACTTAGCCTTAGATCGCAATGCCGAGCCCCCTGGAGCGAGGGGCGCGAAGCAGTGCCGCCACAACGAGTTGCGCCATAGAGCGCTGACGGCCGAAAGGAAGCCTGTCGCCTCCCCCATCGATGCACCTGGCGAAGCCTCAACCGCGGCCTATTCGTTGCGTAGGTGCGGCAATAGCTGCAGCGCCAGACCAACAGCAATCATAACGCCGTGTTGCGCGAATCGGGCACCGTTCGGTAAAAGTATTGCAGCAAACTAGTTTAAGTCTCCCCCGGGCAGTCGCGATTGGCGCGGCCGCTAGCATATTGGATGCAACGGAGGCGGGTCCATGACTTTGGGATCGAGGGTGGTGCCTTCGCGGCGTTGGCTTTTCCTCCTGATTCTTCTGGCGTTGGCTCCGGCCAGATTGATAGGACAGGATTCGCTTCCCCCCGACGACGCCGGCCGTAAGCCAATCGCCACCCGGGCCGATCTCGAGTCAGCCCTGACCCAGGCCGAGCAGATCGCTGCTTCCGACGGATACAGTACGGAACTCCGGGACCAGAAACGGGCCGAGGCGGCATTGATTCGCGAGCGCTTGCGCGAAGGAGATTTTCAGGTAGGCGATCAGATCACGGTCCATGTCGAGGGGGATTCCGCCCTGACCGGCACTTGACTGTTGGTCCCGGGACGGATTATCTCGATGCCCAACTTCGGTGACATCCCGATGACCGGCGTGCTCCGGTCGGAGGTGAACGACCTACCTGAAAGCAGCAGCTGTCGCAAGTACATCAAGAACCCCGAGGTGACCGCTCGGTCGCTGATCCGGCTCTCGGTGCTTGGGGCGGTCGGCAAGCCGGGCTTCTACCAACTGGACTCCGGCATGCTTTTGAGCGATGCTCTTCAGGCAGCCGGAGGGATCGGAAACACGACCGATCTGCATAATTCGATCGTGCATGCGTGGGCAAGGAAGAGATCGTGTCGAAGGAAGTGTTCTACGATGCGATCAATCGTCGGACGGACGTTGGACGCGCTGAACCTGCGGGCAGGTGATGAGATCACCGTCGGGAACCAAGAGCACGACCAACTGGCTCACGACTCTGCGCACCGTCGCGATCATTCCGGCACTGATCATCAGTCTGTATGGACTCGGCAGGCTATTCGGTCTCTTTAGACTAGATGCGGATGACACCAGGACCCTCAATGGCGTCAGCGACAGGCTCACGCGTCAAGACTTCCAACCACCCGCGATCGGTGGCTTCGCCTGGTCGGGGAATCCGATCAGGCGGTGGTGCCGCGAGCCCGCTCCGAGTTGCTGAACCGCGCGATGAACTTCGACCCTCGCGCTGGTCGCCCTGGTATTCGTCTCGCCGCTGATGTTCTTCATCGCGCTGGCCGTCAAGCTCACCTCACGCGGCCCGGTGTTCTACACCCAGACCCGGGTCGGGCTGGACCGGCGCTGGTCTCGGACCGCAGCCTGAGCAGCACAAGCGGGCCCACGATCTCGGCGGCAGGGTCTTCCTGATCTACAAGTTCCGCACGATGTGCGTGAATGCCGAGCATCTCTCGGGCGCGGTGTGGGCCGCGCGGGAGGATCCCGCGGGTCACCGCGGTGGGCCGCTGGCTCCGGGCCTACCGTCTCGACGAGCTGCCCCAGCTGTTCAACGTGCTGAAGGGCGACATGAACATCGTGGGGCCTCGGCCCGAGCGTCCCAGCATCTTCACCGAACTGCGCAAGAGCATTCCGCACTACGAGGCCCGGCAGCGGGTTCGCCCGGGAATCACCGGCCTCGCCCAGGTCAGCCGGCAGTACGACGAGTGCCTGGACGACGTGCGCAAGAAGCTCCAGTACGATTTCGAGTATCTGCGCCGTCAGAGTCTGCTGGAGGACTTCCGCATCATGATCAAGACCCTCCCGGTGGTGCTCTTCAAGCGGGGCGGCTGGTAACTACCCTGTGGCCGCGACTGCAGAGCCCGTCTCAACGCCAGCAATACGGCTCGCCGATCATACTCCAGCAGTCCTGGCGGCGATCGCCTTCGCCATTCTCTTCAGCAAACCCGCAGTTCTCCTCGGGCAGGATTGGTGGAACGACCCTGACGCGGGGCACGGCCTGCTGCTGGCACCCCTCGCAGTCTGGCTGGCCTGGCGCAGTGGACTGGTCCGCGTCCCGGCCGGCACGAGTAACCGGGGGACTGATCCTGGCAGGTGCGGTGCTGCTGCGTTACCTCTCGGGGCTTGCCGCAGAACTGTTCACCATGCGGCTGTCGCTCCTGATGGGTGCGGCGGGTCTGGTCCTCTTCTGGTACGGCTGGCGACAACTGCTGCACTGGTGGCTCCCGGTCATCCTTCTGACCTTGTCCATTCCGCTGCCCGACATCATTACCAGCAGCCTGGCGCTGCCGCTGCAGCTGCGGGCCTCTCGCTGGGGAGCTGCCTTGCTCGAGTTCCGGCATGTTCCCGTCAACTTGTCGGGCAACGTCATCCAGTTGCCGGGACGCCAGCTTTTCGTCACCGAGGCGTGTAGCGGCCTGCGGTCACTCACCGCGCTACTGAGCCTGGGTGTGCTGGTGGGGGGCCTTTGGTTGACACCACCCCGTGGGTCGTATCCTGCTCGTCCTGGCGGCGATTCCCGTGGCGATGATCGTCAACGCCTTCCGGGTATTCCTGACCGGTTTTCTGGTGTACTTCGTCTCTCCGCAGCTGGGCGAAGGGTTCATGCACCTGAGCGAAGGCTGGCTCCTGTTCGTCATCGCCTTCCTGCTGCTGGGTGCCTTCACCTGGCTGGTAGCAATGGTGGAGCGATGGGTGGCCGAGAGGAAGGCAGCATGAGTCCACTGGTTCGCTGGGTACCGGCATTCCTGTTGGGCGCCGGCTGTGTCCTCACGCTCGGGGTAGACCGGCAGCGGAACATGCCGCTTGCGGCCCCGCTCGATTCGATCCCGATGACCCTGGGCGGGCGGGCCGGACAAAATCTGGAAATCGCCGAGAACGAACGCGTCGCCGCGGGGATGACCTCGTACATCTTCCGGGTGTTTGAAGAGGGACCGTCTCCCCTCAGCGTCTATGTCGGGTACTACGACCATCAGACCCAGGGCAAGACGATTCACTCTCCCAAGAACTGCCTGCCAGGGTCCGGCTGGGAGGCCCTGGAAGCAGCCCCAATCGCGGTTACGACTGCAACCGGTCCGGTAACCGTCAATCGGTATCTGCTCCAGAACAAGAATCAGCAGGCTCTGGTGTTCTACTGGTATCAGGGAAGAGGACGGGTCGCGGCCAGCGAGTATCAGGTCAAGTGGGAATTACTGCGGGATGCCGCGCTTAGAGGTCGGTCGGAAGAGGCCCTGGTCCGAGTCGTGGTGTTCCTCAACGACAAGGTTTCCGAGAGCCAGGCCGTCGAGCAGGCGAGCCGCGTCGCCGCAGACCTGGTCCCCGCAGTCTTCCGCTCGCTCCCCGCCTAGTCTTTCACGCCGCCCGGCGGGTCGGCTCCCAGATCGGATTGCGCTCGCCTCGCAGGGCCTTGGCCCAGGCCAATAACCCCGCCGCATGAGTCGCCACGACGAAGCCGCAAACCGCCACCAGGCGCGGCATGCGGCGCCCTTCGGGCCAGCGCAGGGCGAACAACCCCGCAACCAGCACCAGGAGCCCCGCGACCAGCAGTAGCGCCGCCGTGGACGATCGCAGACTCAGCAGTCCGAGACCGATGAAGATCAGCGGAGCGAAGAGGAAGACCAACCAGCGGCAAAGCTTGTGACTGGCCAGCATCCAGGAGAAGGAACCGTACCGGAAGGGATTGAGCAGTTGGCGCTTGAACCAGAGAGTCTCGAGCCCGCGGGCCATCGTGCGGACCTTGCGATGGAATTCGCGCGGCAGTGAAACGCTGCGCGGCACGAGACACACCGCCTCATCCACAGAAACTGCCCGGAATCCGTGTTCCCGAGCCACCAGAGCCGAAGCGAAGTCTCGGCTCAAGGCTTCGGGGAAGAGGCTCTGGTGCAGCTCCCGCCGAATAGCGTAGAAGCATCCGCTGGCACCTACGATTGAACCGAACTCGGTCTCCAGCGATCGCAGCCACATCTCGTAGCCCACATAGCGCGATTCCTGACTGGTCGCCACCACGTTCAGGTCTCCCACGCTGAGATCGCGGCCCGAGGCCACGCCGACCTTCGGGTCCTGGAAGGCACGGATCAGGGGCTTCAGGGAGTGCGGAAGAATGCGAATGGTCGCGTCGGTGTTGACCACGATATCGCCCCGCAAGCGGGACGCGGCAGCATTCTCTGCGGCCGTCTTCCCGCTCCGGTTGCCCAGGCGCAGCAGGTCCACGCCCCGGTCAGAGTACTCGCGCACGATCTCGTCGGTACGGTCGGTGGACGCGTCGGAGATGATCAATATCTGACAGCGCTCTCGAGGGTAGTCCAGCGCCAGGAGGCTCTCGATGGTCCCGCGAATCGACGCCTCCTCATTGTAGGCCGGCACACTGATACTGATGCTCGGCCACTGCCGGGGATCGGCGGGGCGCGGCCTTGCGGGTCGAAGGAGACTCACCGATCGGAGTAACACCGGATAGCCCAGATAGGCATACACCGCGAAGACCACCGGCAGGCCGATCAGCACGTATTCCAGAGCACGCATCAGATCACCGTAAGCCAAGAAGCGAATCATAGAGGCCGGCGTATCGTGCGATCCAGGTCGGCATCGCGTAGGCCGCGGCCAGCCGCGCACCTGCCGCCTGGGCGAGTGCCTCTCGGCGGCCGGGACTCTCCCGCAGATCCACGATGGCCCGCGCCAACTCTTCGGGAGATTCGGCCGGCACGAGTCGCGCCTCGTGATCGCGGATAACATCCGGCACGCCCCCGACCGCAGTCGCGACGATCGGGACACCGGCTGCCATCGCCTCGAAGAGGGCGATAGGAGTTCCCTCGGTCCGGGAGCTCAGCGCGAACAGGTCAAACGCCCGATACACCCGATCGGCTCCAGGAATCGTGCCATGCCAGCGGACTCGCCCGGTGATGCCGAGGGACTCGGCCTGGGCCTGAAGCCGGTTGAATTCCCGGCCTTCTCCCAGAATGGAGACCGAGGTCGGGGCGGGAATCTTCGCCATCGCGTCCAGCAGGACATCGGCGCCCTTCTCCCGACTGAGCCGACCGACCCATCCCACGACGAATTCATCCGGCGGGATGCCGAGGAGCCGGCGGGCCGCGGTGCGATCGAGCGGAAGGGCCGAGCCACCCCACCCATTGGGAATCAGGTGAATTCGCTCCGGTGGAACACCCTGACCGGTCAGTCGCGCGACCAGCGGACGCGACACTGCCACCACGGCATCAAAGCGGCGAAAGGCCCGGGATTGCAGGCGTTCATAGAGCCGATTCTTCCAGTCACCGCCGGTGAAACCGTGCACGGTGGAGACGGTCTTCATACCCTCCGCCCGCGCGGCGCGACCGGCGATGAGGTCGGAGCGGTAGCCGTGGGTATGCACGATATCCGGGGCGACTCGCTGCAGCACGTCGGTTACCTGGCGCAACTCTCTGAGATAGTGGCGCCCGGGAATGACGACCGGTGTTACCGGGATGCCGCCGGCCACCAGCGCCTGATGAAGCGGCAGGTTTTCCTCACCAGGCGACACGACCGAGCACAGGCTCACCCGGTACCCGTTGGAGTGCTGCCCGATTGCCAGTGACTGGACGACGCTCTCCAGACCTCCAACTCGCCCCGGAGCAACGGCGTGCACGACTGAGAGCGGCTTCAGGCGGCGGCCTCCGCGCCATAGCGAACAGAGTAGACCAGTTGCTCTGCCCGCTGGAACAGCCGAAGCGCGAGCGGGAAACTTTCCCGCTTCCAGGTCGAGACTTTCACCGAGGCGGCACCACAGAGGTTCGCGCCTGCCACATCGGTGAAATACTGGTCGCCTATCATCATGAGAGTCCGCGGATCGGTGAGGTCAAGCTCTTCCATTGCGCAATGGAACAAGGTGTCGCTGGGTTTGCTGATGCGCTGGAGTCCGTGGGGGTGAAAAGCTGCGGCGGCGGGATCGCTCCAGCGGTCCTGACCCTCGAACAACCGACGACGCACGACCCGGCCGGACAGCGCATAAGCCCGCAGAACGGGGAGACGAGGGAAGATCTTTCCCAGCTCGAGGAAGCGCTCCTCGCCACAATTCGAGAGAATGGCATGCTGGACACCGCCCACGGTGAGGAGCCGCTCGAAGGCGGGGCACAGCTCCGGATCTACCTGATCTCCATGATGACCCATCAGGGTGCCGTCCACGTCCCACAGGACTGCGCGGATCCCCCGGTCAGTCAGCATGGCCGGATCGAGGCGGCGCAGGTCCGGAATGTGGAGGGTGGGCCGCAGGTGGCCGGTCAGCCGAAAGAGCCGGGGGATCGTCTGGCGGGCAGTCGCCAGCCATGCGAAGTCTCCCCCGCTAGAGGTGTTCTCTCTAACCGATTTGGCTGCAATATTTTGCAAGCTGGCTCCTGGCACCGGTTCGGCCGACTATTAAGCTCCTTGGAGCGGCCTGCTGCAGCAAGAGGCGTGCGGACCCTGATTTGCAACGCCACCCAGCCGACAAGAACCCGGACTCCATGACCGCACAGAGCACCATCACACTACCCGATTCGGAAGCCGCCCAAGTTCAGGTCTGGCGTGCGGTCGCGGTCGCGGCCTGCGTCGCCATGGCTCTCGTCGCAATCACGGGAATCCTGGTGCCCGCCGGGCTGGGTTGGGACTTTGCCAACTTCTACGATACCGGTCGTCGGGCCGCCGCGGGTCAGTTGGTAGACATCTACAACCCGACAACGACGATCGGGGGTCAGGCGCCGCAGGGAGGAATGGCGTTCTGGGGAGCACCGATCTCGGCCTGGTTCTACGCCCCGCTCAGTATGTTCTCACCAGAAGTCGCCCTGATTCTCTTCAAGCTCTCAGGAACACTCGCCTACGCAATTGGTCTGATCCTCCTCTATCGTCACCTTCGCGGCACGGTATCCGATTCACCGACGGATCAGGCACGGTTCGCCGGGGTATTCTCGCTGGCGGCCCTGGTCTACCAGCCGTTCTGGACCATGTACCGGGTCGGCGGCCAGACCACTCCATTCGTCTTCCTGTTTCTCCTTCTGGCACTCTTCGCGCATCAACGCAACCAGGCTATCCCGACGGCGCTTGCGCTACTTGCCGCGGTGCTCATGAAGCCGGCCTTCCTCATCGCTCCGGCGCTCCTGGTCCTGCTTTCCGACCGCCGCCTGTTTCTGGCGATCGCCGGCGTATTTGGTGCGGCGGGCCTTCTCTCCGTCGCGCTGATCGGCTGGCCGCTGCACCGGGAATTCATCGACATCCTGCTCCGGGGAAGCCAGCGGCCCTCACCGTGGTTCTTCAACAGCTCTCTGTACATCCTGGCGGACGCGTTCCGCCCGATACAGGGCTCGGCCCCGGTTGCTGGTGCCGGAGGGCCGCTGCCCGATCTGCTGCGAACCGGACTCAAGGTCCTGGTGCTCGGAGTATTCATCTGGCTGGCCCTTCGAAGCCGGCGGCTGGAATGGACTCCACCCCAGCGTCGGCACTTCAATTTCCTGCTCGCGACGAGCTTCTGTCTCCTGCTCTCCCAGGTAGTGTGGGAACATTACCTCGCGACCCTATTCCTGCCTCTCGCGTGTCTCATCGCCGCAGGACCAGCGCTGACCCGGCCGGCACGTCGCCTTCTTGCAGCCATCTTCGTGGCGGCTCTCTTCCAGAACCTGATTTTGGTAATGTTTTTCCGTTCCCATGTGGCGATCGAAAGCAATGGCGCGCTCCTGGTGGTGAGCCTGGTGAAGAGCGGCACCCTATTGCTCTATCTCATCTGGTTGGTGAGGTATAGGGACCTCCTGTTTGCCTGGCACAACAAGGTTCCGGGCACACCATTTGCGGCCGTCCATGGCGCCTGATCCAGCCTCCACGCCCATCCTTCGAGCGGGTATGCCCAGCTCCCAGAACCCGGTTCGAGTAGTCCTCTTTACCGGGGGACGTGGGTCCAGCGTGCTGTCCCGGGAGCTGATTCGCAGCGAGCGCATTGCGCTCACCCTCGCGATCAACGGCTACGACGACGGCCTCTCGACCGGAGAGGTGCGCCGCTTCCTCGGAGACAGCCTGGGGCCGTCTGATTTCCGAAAGAACGCCTCGCGGCTCGCCACCGAGCTTCGCACCTGTGACGAACGGCTGGTCAAACTGCTCGATCTCCGATTTCCCGATGAGTACGGCTTCGAGGAAGCCAGAGTGGCATTCGCGCTGCTTCGGGAGGGTGGGCCTCAAGCGGCGGATGAATTCCAAACCAAACTGCGGACCCTGGTCGGCGGCATTGACCGCCGCACCGCCGGACTTCTGGCCGATCGACTCGATCGCTTCGAGCAGGAACGGGCCCGCACCGGCTATCGCTTCAGCTTCGCCGATTGCAGCCTCGGCAACCTGGTCTTCGCCGGCTGCTTCCTCGAGGTCGGCCGCGACTTCAATCGCGCCGTGGAGGACTACACGGGTCTGATGGGGATTCCCGCCGGCATGATCGAGAACGTGACCGACGGCGCCAATGCCTGCCTCGTTGCAGTGGACGGAGACGGGAAGCTGCTCGCCACCGAAGCGGAGATCGTGACCGCCGACCGGCCGCAGCATCTGCAGGACATTCATCTGCTCAGCCGGCTGACGACCGCCGAGGAGCAGGAGCGCCTCGCACGAGAGGGGCCGACGGCCTTGCAGCGATTCCTGGCAGCCAATTCGGTGAAGCCGGTTCCCAATCCGCGCCTCCTCGCCAGGATCGCCGAAGCGGACATCATAGTGTTCGCACCCGGCACCCAGCACTCGAGCCTCTTCCCCTCGTATTTCACGCCCGGAATCGGTAAGGCCATCGCGCGGAATCTTCGGGCGGTCAAGGTCCTGATCACCAACCTGCACGAGGACGCCGAGATCTCCGGGAGCAGCGCGGTGGACCTGGTGGACAAGGCGCTCTACTACCTGCGGGAGAAGGGGCGGATCAGCATCCCCACGCCGTGCCTCATCACCCACTATTTCATCAACGATCCCGGGCAAAGCGAAAGCAACGCGCCCTACGTTCCGCTCGGTCACCTCGACAGCATCGAGGATCCGAGACTGGTCCGGATCGGCAATTACGAGGACGGAGTGACCGGCCGGCACGACGCCACCAAAGTCCTCACCCCGTTCATCAAGTCGTTCCTGCGGCGCGACGAGCGCTTGCGGCTGGCGGTGCTGCTGGTGGAAGCCCAGTCACTCAACAAGACCGGGCAGACGATCATCGAGATGGTACGGGCAGGCATCGACCGGCTTCCGGTCGTGGTGACATTGTTCTACGAGGGCGGCGAATCGTTCGACGAAGATTTCGGCAATTCCCTTCCCTTCGAAGTGAGAAATCTCGCCACCCAGGGTTCATCCACCGAGGCAGCGTTTGCCCGGGTAGTGAATGATCCGGGATACGACTACGTGCTGCTGTTCGAGTCCTCCGGGATGTACAAGGGCGATGACATCATGAGCGTGGCGAGGCACCTGGAAGGCGGGCGTCTCGACGCGGTATGGGGAAGCCGTCGTCTCTCGGTCAACGACATCAAAGCTGCATACCAGCTGGTATATCGCAGCAAGACGCTCAAGAGCATCGTCAGCTACATCGGCTCGCATGTCCTGAGCCTCGCCTACTTCACGTTGTATGGGCGCTTCATTTCGGATACCCTGTCGGGGGTCCGCGCCGTCCGTTCCAGCTTCCTTCGCACCGGCCCCTTCGACTACCGGCAGCGCGATTTCAACCAGATTGTGCTCTCCCACCTGCTTCGCCAGCGAGCCGAGGTCTTCGAAACCCCGGTGTACTATTTCCCGATCTCGCCCGAGAAGGTTCGCCGTACCACCGTGGGAGACGGGCTCCGGTCGCTGGCCACCATCCTGCGTCTCCGCTGGTCGGCGTTGCCCGCGGCAACCGCGGCGCCGGCCGCGGCGCGAGCCGAAGCGGACCCGATGGTCCTGCCGCGGGACACCGTGTCGCTCTCCAAGTAGCGCGCGGTAATGGCCCGGTTCTCCCTGATCATCTTCGACATGGATGGCGTGCTTGCCGACAGCTCCCCCTGTCACGCTCGCGCCTACCAGGACCTCTGGAAAGCGATCGGTATCGAGGGACCTCGCTATGAGACCATCATGGGCAGGCCAACCACTGAGGTCATTCGAGAGGTCACCCGGTCAGTACATCCCACTCCGGACCAGGTGGAGCAGTGGGTCCGCTTCAAGCAGGAGCGAGCCCGTCAGTACCTGCAGCAGGAAACAGTGACATTCCCTGATACCAGGGAGGTGCTGGAAGAGTTGAAAGCCTCCGGGATTGCGATCGCGGTCGGTACCAGCGCCTCCCGCGACACGGCGGAGTTGCTGCTCGCTCAAACCGGCATTCTCCCGCTCATCCCGGTGCTGGTCACCAGCGATGATGTGCGACTGGGGAAGCCCGCTCCGGACACTTACCTCGAAGCGCTGCGGCGCGCGGGAGGAATCCCGGATCGAACGCTGGTGGTCGAGGACAGCCTCCCCGGGCTCGAGGCGGCGACCGCGGCGGGCACCTGGACGGCCGCGGTACGCACCAACTGCCGCTTTTCCGGCCCCCGATTCCTCGGAAGCTTCCCCGACCTGCGCTCCCTCGCCACGCGGCTTCAAGGCTTCGATCAATGAGACGAGTCATGGTGATTCCCGCCGCTGGACGAGGCTCCCGCCTGGGCTCGGCGTTGCCCAAGGTTGTGGTACCGGTGAACGGGCGCGCGATGATCGACTACATCCTCGAGCGTTACAACGGGCTGGTCGATCGCTTCGTGATCGTGGTGAGTCCCGACGCACTGGCCATCGTCCGCACGCATTGTCTCGCGACCAGATACCCCATTGAGCTGGCGGTGCAGGAGTCGCCAACCGGGATGCTGGATGCCATCCTGGCTCCCACGCGCTCACCGATCCTGCGATCTGCCGATCAGGTCTGGATCACCTGGTGCGATCAGATCGCGGTCTCCCGCGCAACGGCGGAACGGCTGGCCCGGATCCTGGAACAGTCGCCGGCGGAGCTGGCACTGCCCACGCTCACGGGCGCCAACCCGTACATCCATCTTGAGCGAGACGGCGGCGGACGAATCACCCGGGTTCTGCAGCGGCGGGAAGGAGACGAGATGCCCGCGGTCGGAGAGAGCGACATCGGATTGTTTGCGCTGAGCGGAAGGGCCTACCGCGACCTGCTGCCCCGCTTTGCCGAGGCGGCGCCGACCGGCACCAGCACTGGGGAGCGGAATTTTCTTCCCTTCATTCCCTGGCTCGCGGCTCAGGCGCCGATTCAGACCTTCCCGGCCTCCGATCCGATGGAGGCCATCGGCATCAACACGGTAGAGGACCTGGGGCGCGTGGCGGCGTTTCTGGGCCGGAGCGCCGGAGCGCCGTGACCGCCCGCGCCGTCCTGTCGGTGGTGATCCCGGCCTACAACGAGGAGCGATTCATCGGCACTCTGCTCGAGCGAATCCTGGCGCTCGACCTGAGCACGCTGGGGCTGGACAAGGAAATCATCGTAGTGAACGACTGCTCGAAGGACCGGACCGCCGAGATCGTCGCTTCATTTTCAGCGGTGCGGCTGCACAATCAGCCGAAGAATGGAGGGAAAGGAACCGCGGTTCGCACCGGGATCGGCCTCGCCACGGGCCAAGTACCTCATCATACAGGACGCCGATCTGGAGTACGAGCCGGCCGACTACATCCCGATGTTCCACAAACTGCAGGAACCAGGAGTCGACGCGGTCTACGGCAGCCGATACCTCAAGCGCCCGCAGGACGGCTGGCTGGTGAATCTCCTGGCGGCCAAGCATCCCGGCCAGGGCTGGATGGCCTATCTCGGCGGGCAGAGCCTGAGCTTCGTGGCACTGCTGTGCACCGGTCGGTATCTCACCGATACCGTCACCGCTCTGAAGCTCTTTCCGACCCCGCTGATCCAATCACTCCCGCTGGAAACCACGGGGTTCGAGCTGGATCACGAGATCACGGCGCGCCTGCTGTCTCGGGGAAAATCCATCCGCGAGGTCCCGATCCGATACTTCCCCCGGACCAAGGCCGAGGGGAAAAAGATCGGGCTCCGAGATTGGTTTGTCGGCACTCGAACGTTCTGGCGCTACCGGAGGGGCTGAGTAGAGACCTCAACGAGGCAGGGCGAACACCGCAACGAATCCCGCGGCGAAAACCGGTGAACCGTAGCGACCCTTGAGTCGCTCGAGCAGGCCCGAATCCTCAGCATGCCAGGTGATGACGTATGCCGGGCGTCCAAGCCCGCGGAGATACCCCGCCTCTTCCGCCGTCAGCTCCTCTCCCCGTACCAGCTTGCCTGAGATCGCGGTTCTCCGATCGGCATCCGGATAAGGCGTCGTCATATAACTCGGCTGATCGATGAAGATGGCACGACCGGTGAAAGCCGGCAGCTCCGAGACGTTGCCCGACATCTTGACCACATCGGAGGGATCCACCACAAACACCGCATCGCGATCGGTGTTGTTTCCGATCCAGCGATAGAGCTGCGCGATCGGGTCGGTCTCCGGAGTCCGCTGGAGGACACCGGCCTGCGCCAGGAAGGGAAGCGGCGGACGGCCGTCGAAGGCGATCCAGGTTCCCGCCGTCATGGGAACGCAAACCAGGGTCGCGAGGATGAGTCGTGAGCGCTGACCCTCAGGAGCCCGAGCTGTGCCGTCGAGGTATCGCACCAGCCAAGCCACGGCCGGGACCGCAAGCAGCACGTATGCCGCATTGGCGAGATTGTGCTCGTTTCCCTTCTCCAGTTGAACCAGAAGGACGAGGGCGAGCAGGAGTACCCCAGCCAGGGCGATGGCCTGAAGTTTCGGTGCAGCAGGTCCGCGGGTGGACCGAACACCGAGGACGGCCAGCGGAAGCAGGATCAGGAAGTTGGCAGCGATCACAACAACCTTGAGCCAGAGCAGGTCCGGTGGCGAGAGCCGGCCGGCGCCACCCTGCCCGAAGAGATGGTAGTAAGTGGGGAGAGCCGCCACCGCGCCGGCGCCGAGCGCCGCGCTCAGGGCCAGCGTCGGTGCAAAGGGACTTGGCTCCCCTCCGCGCCACCGATGCAGCAGCCACACTCCCGTCACACCTCCAGCGAGCGCGAAGCAGGCGGCAAGCCCGACAATGGGGTTGAGCGCGGTGAGCAGGGCTGCAGTTATCACCGTGCCGGCGAGTGAAGCCGGACCGGCTCGGGGATCAAGCAGGAAATAGAGCAGCAACATCATGACCCCGAGGGCCAGCCCGCGAGACGAGATGTCCGCGTACCACACGATGTTCTGGCCATTCCGCCAGTCCGCCGAGAGGTACATCGCCGGGAGCAGAGGGCGGCTCATGAGGTCGTCGGCGAGATCGTCGCTCACGTGCACCGTCTGGACCTCGGCGGAATGCACGGTGCGTTCGAGCAGCGAGCGGTGCTGAATCAGGTGACGGCCAAGGGCAAAGGCAGGCCCCAGCGGATTGGCCCCAGCGAGCGCGAACACCCCGATTACCAGTCCCGCCCCCAAGGATCGGTACAATCGACGCCCAATCAGGCCCGCCGCGAGAGTCAGCAATACAAGGCCCAACAACACCAGGAGCCGGAGAGCGGTGAGCGGGTCCACGCCCAGAGCCCGCGATAAGCCGGCGCCCATCCAATGGAAAAACCAGTAGTACTTGAGCGGCTCCCCGGCGAAGAATGGATTCTCGGGAATGAGGCCCGGGGCCGGAAAGCGCCGAGCGATCGCCGTGTGCAGGAACCCGTGCCAGGAGGGGACCAGTCTCGGGTTCAGGATCTCGAGCGAGAGGATGTAAGCCAGCCATCCCGAGGTCGCGAGCAGGAGTCCCGTCCAGAAGCGACGGGAGAGAGCGACGGGCGGCGGATGGGTTTGATCGAGGTCGGCCATGGGCTCGGGAGCTGGAGCAGGATCGGTGCTAATGGCTTTACCTCGGCTTTCCGCGGAGCAACGGCGTTGAGTCGAACCCCGCGGTGAGACGGGACATGATGGCCATCCATCGGAGCGGTGCTAAACTACGGTCTGGAACAGACATTGCTCCCGTCACCGCCTCGAATGTTAGTCCATCGACCTAGCCCACAAGTTCCATAATGGAACGCAGCCGAGCAGGGGCACTCCTCCTCTTGGCAGTCGCCGTCCTGCTGCCGGTGCAGTGGACGGCCGCTGCCTTGGCCGGGAGCTCCCCGCACCTGGCGTCGGTCCAGCTGGGAGTCTGGCTATTCAAGGCGGCACTGGCACTTCACGCGGGAATCCTCGCTCTGGCCGGTCGGATTCCGCTGGGAGCTGACGGGGTAGACCGTTGGACTCCCCAGGTGGAGCCGAGACCGTCTCCACGAACGCGAGTGGTGCTGGCGGGCCTGCTGATCGTCGGATTGGCGCTTCGGCTGCACGACCTCGGAATCGGCCTCTGGTTCGACGAGATCCAGACCCTGGTGGACTACGTGCGGCTGCCGCTCGGTCAGATCCTGACCACCTACGACAGCCAGAATCAGCACCTGCTCTATTCGGTCCTCGCCCGTTTCTCGATCGACTTGTTCGGTGACAGCGGCTGGAGTCTTCGGCTTCCCGCGGCCCTGATGGGCACCGCGAGTCTGTGGGCGACCTATCGCCTCGCGTCGCGGCTCACGACCGAGCGTGAGGCCCTGCTCGCCACTCTCCTGCTCACGTTCTCCTATCATCACGTCTGGTTCTCCCAGAATGCGCGGGGATACTCCGGTCTCCTGCTGTTTTCGCTGCTCGGCACCGAGGCATTCCTACGCCTGATCGGTTCAGCGGAAGCCGGGTGGAAGACGGCGGTGGTCTACGCGGCCTGCATGGCGCTGGCGATTTACACCCATGTGACCGCGGCGTTCGTCGTGGTGGCGCATGCCATGGTTCTCGCCGTGATCTGGTGGCGCCAGGCCAGGAGGCTGACAACTCCGGTGCGCCGCGCTCTCGCGGGAATCTTCCTGGCCGGGACTTTTTCGCTGCAACTCTACGCGCTGGTGTTACCGCAGTTCTTCGAGACGCTGCTCACTCCGACGATGGCGGGAACCGAGACGGTGTGGAAGGATCCGCTGTGGCTGTTGACCGAGACACTGGGAGGCCTGGCGCGCGGACTTCCTGGAGGGTGGATCGCCCTGCTCGCCGGGATGATCGTCGCCGGAGCGGGAATCTGGAGCTACGGACGACAGAGCCTGACCGTGTTGTCGCTGTTTCTGCTGCCCGGCCTGATTACGATGCTGGCAGTGCTGGCGATGTCGCACAACCTCTGGCCGAGGTTTTTCTTCTTCAGCGCCGGCTTCGCGGTCATGATCGCGGTGCGGGGTGTGTTCACCCTCTCACGGGTGCTATTCAAGAACCGGGGCGAGGTGCTTGCCACAGCCGGATTGGTGCTGGTCGCGTCCGCCAGCGCGCTCACCGTGCCCCGGGCATGGCAGCCCAAACAGGACTACGCCGGCGCCGCGGGATTCGTCGAGGCTCGACGGGCACCGGACGACGCAATCGTCACCGTGGATTTGACCCGCTATCCTTACGCGCGGTACTTCGGCAAGTCATGGGACGAGGTGGACAATCTCGCGGCGCTGGAAGCAGCGGAGGGCCAGCATGGGCGAACCTGGGTCCTGTACACGTTTCCGATCCGGTTAGCAGCGGTACAGCCGGAGATCTGGTCCCGACTCGAGAGCCGATACGACACCGCCGCGGTATTTCCCGGCAGCGTGGGGGGCGGCGCGATCGTGGTCCTGGTGTCCCGTTCCCTCAATTCCCCGACGTGAGGCGCCTCGCGTGATCGAAGAGATCGTTGCAGACGATTCGGGCCCCCGCGAGCGATCGGTTTCGGTCGTGATCCCGGCGTACAACGAGGCCGCCCACGTCGCTGAGCAGATCCGCGCGGTGGATGCCGTCATGCGGGAATCCGGCTGGAAGTATGAGATCATCGTGGTGGACGACGGCTCCCGGGACGGCACGGCGCAGGCGGCCGACGTGAACGGGGTCATGGTACTCCGGCGCCGGCAGAACCAGGGATACGGCGCAGCGCTGAAACTCGGGATTCACCGGGCCCAGCACGAATGGATCCTGATCACCGACGCCGACGGAACCTATCCGGTCGAGGCAATCCCCGAGCTGCTGGCAACGGCGGGCTGCAATGAGATGGTAGTCGGCGCCCGAACCGGCCAGTCGGTGCGGGTCCCGCTGGCGCGGCGGCCGGCGAAGGCATTCCTGCGCTGGCTCGCCAGCTATCTGTCGGGGCGGAACATTCCCGACATCAATTCCGGGATGCGGCTGATGCGGAAGACCCTGGTGCTGCGCTACGAGCACCTCCTGCCGGCCGGTTTCTCCTTCACGACGACGATCACCCTG
This sequence comes from uncultured Gemmatimonadales bacterium, assembly GCA_963788625.1. Lineage (GTDB taxonomy): Bacteria > Gemmatimonadota > Gemmatimonadetes > Gemmatimonadales > GWC2-71-9 > DATBGE01. Next base: position 519,072 of record CAWBHB010000003.1, read on the forward strand.
GCGGCCATCTGCAATGGGCACGCTGTCGAGTACCTCCCGATCAACTATCGCGCCCGCCTGGGGGAGTCGAAGATCCGTCCCCGGCACGCCTACGATTTCACCCTGCTCATCCTGCGGACGATCGTCTATTTCAATCCGCTCAAGGTGTTCATTCCGCTCGGCGCGTTCCTCGCCGTCGCCGGGCTGGCCAAGTTCGGCTACGACGTCTACAAGGACAACCTGTCGGAAAGTGCCGTCCTGGCGCTGCTGGGCGCCCTGATCGTGTGGGCGGTCGGTCTCCTCGCCGACCAGAACGCGAGGCTTGGACTGAGACGATGAAGCTCTGGCTCAAGGTCCTGGTCAGCGTCGGGCTGCTCACGGCGCTTTTCCTGCTGCTCCCCTGGCACCAGGTGCGGGACGCGCTGCTTGCGCCTGTCTCCAATCGTCTGGGCCGGTGTGTTGCTCGGCTTCGTCCTGGGGCACACGCTCGGAGTCGTGAAGTGGCGGACCTTCGTGAACGCCGGGCGGAGCGACCTCGGCTTCGCCGACGCTGCGCTGTGCTACGGCGCCGGCCTCTTCGCCAACCTGTGCCTGCCCAGCATCGTGGGTGGCGATGTGCTCCGCGCGGCGCTGGCGAGCCGCTTCACCCGGCGACCGGAAGCGGCGTTTCTGGGCGGCGTGCTGGACCGGGTGACCGACATGATCGCCATGACGCTTCTCGTCGCCGTCGGCGGGCTACTCTCCCACGATGCGCTGCCCGGGTGGGGCGGGAATCTGATGACCGTTTCACTGGTGCTGGGCAGCGCGCTGATCCTGATCTTCCTGCCACTCATGCTGCGCCGACCGCTCAACCGGTGGCCGCGCCAGCTCCGCAGACCGGTGGGGCGAGCCCTGGTTGCGCTGCGGCGTCTGGCGCGGAATCCCCGCAACGCCGCCAAGACATTGTGTCTCTCGCTCACGATTCAGGGCAGTTTCGTGCTGCTCAACGCCTGGCTCGGCTGGCAGCTGGGCATCCGGGTACCCTTGAGCGTGTGGTTCCTGGTCTGGCCTCTGGCCAAGATCGCCGGGCTGATGCCGATCAGCCTCGGCGGACTCGCGGTGCGGGAAACCACGCTCGCAGCCCTGCTCGCCCCCTTCGGAGTACCGTTCGCGGTCGGCGTAGTGTGCTCGCTGCTCTGGCAGACGGTTCTGATCGCTGGCGGCCTCATCGGCGGCCTGGTCTGGCTGGTGCTGGGGCGCCGACGGGGCGCACCATTCGGCGCCGCAATACGGCCCGCCGTGGAGACTCATTCCTCGCATGCCTGATCCCAGAATCGTGATCCTCGGCGCCGGCCCGGCCGGGGTCGGTGCGGCCCATTGGCTGCGCCAGACCCGCAAGGCCCAGGTCACCGTGATCGAGCAGAATGCGGTCGTGGGAGGAAACGCCGGCAGCTTCGAAGCCGGCGGTCAGCGACTCGACTACGGAAGCCACCGACTGCATCCCGGCATGCGATCCGGAGATTCTCGCCGAGATTCGGAAGCTGCTGGGAGACGACCTGCTGGACCGCCCACGCCACGGACGAATCCATCTGCGGGGGAAGTTCGTTCACTTCCCGCTCAAGCCGGTGGACTCTGATGCTGCGGCTGGATCCCCGGTTCGCTCTGGGCTCGCTGACCGATATGGCGCGGAAGGCTCTCGGTGCCGCAACCGCGCCGAGGGCGACAGTTTCGCGAGTGTGCTGATGGCCAATCTGGGACCCACCATCTGCCACGACTTCTACTTCCCTTACGCCCGAAAGATCTGGGGACGGGACCCCGACACGCTCTCGGCCATCCAGGCGCGGCGCCGGGTATCGGCCGGCTCGTTCGGCAAACTGGTACGCAAGGTCCTGTCTCAGCGGTTCCCGGGCTCAAGCCACCGGGAGCCGGACGCTTCTTCTATCCGAAGAAGGGCTACGGCCAGATATCGGAAGCATTCGCCACCGCCGCACAGAAGAACGGGGCGGATATCCGATTGGGCTCGCGGGTGACCAGGTTGCACGGCCCCTCCAGCCCGCAGGCCCCCTGGGTGATCGAGGTCGAACGCAACGGGAAGACCACGGAGCTGACGGCGGACTACGTCTGGTCCACCATCCCCATCACGGTGCTGGCCCGAGCCCTGAGCGGGCGGGTTCCGGCCGAGGTTCGAGACGCGCGCCGCGGCGATCGAGTATCGCGCGATGATCCTGGTCTACCTCGAATTGCCGGTAGACCAGTTCACCGAGTTCGATGCTCACTATTTCCCTTCGGCGGACGTGAGCATCACCCGGCTTTCGGAGCCCAAGAACTATGCGGTCGTGGCGGAGCCGCGGGGGCGGACCACGCTCTGCGCCGAGCTGCCCTGCGAAGCCGACGATGAGGTCTGGCGGATGGACGATGCGGCTCTTGGGCGCCAGGTCGCGGACGACCTGAGCCGGGCCGGCATCCCGCTCCCCGCGCCGCCGGTCGCGGTTCACACCCGGCGCCTGCGGCAGGCGTATCCCATCTACACCAGGGGGTACGAGGGACCGTTCGGCACCCTCGATCACTGGGCCGAGAGCTTGCCTCGCCTGCTGACCTACGGCAGACAGGGACTCTTCGCTCACGACAACACCCACCACGCACTGTACATGGCGCGCGCCGCGGTAGACTGCCTGGAGCCGGCCGGCTTCAACGCAGGACAAGTGGACCGAGTACCGGAAGATCTTCGCCACCCACGTAGTGGAGGATTGAACGCAATGCGCTTTGCCGTCGTTGGAGCCGGCACCATCGGCCAGCTCCGCGCTCAGACTATCCGTGCCAATCCTGCGACCGAGCTGGCCGGTGTGCTCGACGTGGCTCAGGCCAACGCCGCGCGGGCCGCGGCGGGCACTGGAGCCCGGGTGTGCCAGTCCCTTGATCAGCTGCTGGAACTGCCCGGCCTCGAAGCCGTCATCGTGTCCTCCCCGCTTCAGTTCCATGAGGAAGCGGTGGTCGCCGCGCTCCGCGCCGGGAAGCACGTGCTGTGCGAGAAGCCGCTGGGCAACACGGTGGACTCCTGCCGGCGGATGCTCGACGCCGCTCGCTCGAGCGGCAAGCGCCTCGCCACCGGCTTCAATCACCGCTACTACCCGTCCATGAAATTTCTGAAGCGGGCGGTGGACGAGGGGCAGATCGGCAAGCTGGACCACGTACGCGTCTTCGGCGGGCACGATGGGCTTCACAACTTCCGGGCCGATTGGCAATACAAGGCTCCGGCATCCGGCGGTGGCGCAATGATGGACGTCGGCATTCACATGACCGACCTCGCGCGCTACATCCTCGGTGATGTGACCGAGGTGTACGGTGTGTCCAGCAATCACATCTGGCAGGTCCCCGGCTCGGAGGACAACGCGGTGGCGGTATTCCGCAGCCCATCCGGGGTGCCTGCGACCTATGAGGCCACCTGGACGGAGTGGAAGGGATACCGGTTCTACGTCGAAGCGTACGGCGACCGTGGGATGGTTCGGGGCTACTACGCGCCGATGTCCAACCTGCTGATCACCCAGGACAAGCCGGGTGGCGCCCGGCGGAAGGTTCGCAAGCTGTATCCGGAGATCATGGTCCGGGAGAAGCTCAAGAGCTGGACCTCGACCGCCCTGCTCTCCTTCGAGGAGGAACTGGCGGATTTCCTGCGCATGATCAACGGGGAGACGGTGCCGCTGGCCGACGGGTTCGCGGGGTTCCGCGCGGTTGAGATCGCGAACGCGGTCTATCAGAGCAGTGCCGAATCCCGGGCCATCGCGCTGAGCCCCAAGCCATGAGCCTCGCCGACCTCTCCCTCCGCTCGGTAAAGATCCGGCTCTTCCTCACCTGCTGGATGGTGTACGTCCTCCACTTCGCCACCGATTTCGTGCGAGAGCACTATCTGGTATTGAGCATCGTGGAGAACCACACCTTCCGGCTGGATCCGTATCTGGGGATGCACGTCGACATCTTCCAGAACCCGCCGACGGCACCACATGGCGGGGCGCATCATGGAGCCAATCCCGGAATCTCCTTCGTGGGAGCGATCCCCTATTTCCTCACCAAACCGGCGGTAGACCTTATCGTCGCCAGGACCCTCGCGGCGCGAGGACCGGCCGACACCACCACCCAGTACAACGATCCGCGCTGGCGCCGGGTGGAGTTCTACCAGAAGGTGAGGAGACTCGGGTTGGATGTGCGCTTCGGACTGGTCGGGGCGATCACCCAGGCGCTCTACATGGCGCCACTCAGCGCCTATTCCGCGGTGCTGATCTTCGGACTGCTTGGCCACCTCGGCCTGGGACGGCGAATGGCTCTTGCACTCAGCTTTCTCTACGCCTTCGGCACACCGGTCTTCTTTCGCACCGCGTACTTGAATCAGAACCTCGGCATCGGCATCGCCTCGCTCCTCGCGTTCGTGCTGATCTGGAATCCGGGCGGGCACCTGCGCTGGTCGCTTCGATCCCGATACCTCGTGGCCGGCTTCCTGGGCGGGTTCTGCCTTCTCTCCGACTACAGCGGAGGACTCTCCCTGGGAGTGCTGGGCCTGTATGCGTTGTGGGTCCGCCGAGACGAGACGAGCTTCGGCCAGGGATTCCGCGACTCCCTGTGGTATGCCGCGGGCGCAATCCCGCCGGTATTGATGCTGTTCTACTACCAGTGGGCTTCGTTCGGCGACTGGCTCCACCCGCCGCAGCACTGGATGCCTCCGGTGGAATGGATCGATGTGGGCTACAAGGGCGTGGGCGGCCTCTCTGCGGAGCTGGTGCGGCTGCTCCTCATCGAGCCGCGCTACGGCCTGTTTATCGTGGCTCCAATCACCCTGCTTGCCTTCGCGGCTCCCTGGCTCAACCGGCGGGGTACTTCAATTCTGCCGTCACGTGAGACCTGGTTCTGCCTGGCCTATGCGGTGGCCTTCATCCTCTTCTTCGGATGCGTGCAGTACACCCGGCTCCAGTACGTCACGGGCATCCGGTACCTCGCGCCAGTCATTCCGTTCCTTTTTCTGCCCGCCGCCGCTGTGCTGCTCCGCCTGCCGCGTTGGCTGGGGTACAGCTTCGCCCTGGTCTCATTCGTCATCAATTGGGCGATCTCGATGGTCCGCAGTCAGGGCAGCGTGATGGACAATCTTGATGCATGTGTTCGTCGCCGGCTTCCAGCTTCCCTGGCTCACGGTTCTGGGAAAAACCTCGAAACAGTACCTTCCATGGCTGGAGGCCCCGGTCGATGCCCTGCCCTTGTTCGTTCTCCTCGGGGTCGCGATAGCAATCGTTTGGACCATCCGGGACCCCGCCCAGCCCCCGGAGGCTTGATCAAAGAGGGTCATCAAGTGGTACCAAACTTGCCAGATTTAGCGTTGATTGAGCAGTGTATGTTGTTACATATCAATGATTTCCGAGGCACTGTCCGGCTTGGGTCGTGCTCCCCAGTCGGCTGAGGTCGACGAAGTGTTGTGTCGGGGCTACACTCTGCAGGAACAGCGCGAGGTCCTCGGATGCCAGAGCCTGGATCGACCCACGAACCCGCCTCCTTGGGCAAGCAGGAGCCGCGAGTTGATGTCGTCATTCCGGTGCTGAATGAGGCCCACGTCCTGGCCAAGAGCGTGGCCACCGTACGCGGATTCCTCGGCAACGCCGTGACTTGGCGCTGGCGAATCGTGATCGTGGACAACGGGTCTACCGATGGCACCGACGAGGTCGGGCGCCGGTTGAGCCGGGAGTTCCAGGACGTGCAATACGTTCAGCTCCCGCAGCGGGGTCGGGGCCGGGCCCTGCGCCACGCCTGGACCCAGAGCGATGCGGACATCGTGTCGTATACCGACGTCGATCTGTCCACCGAGCTCGAGGCCCTGCCAAAACTGGTGGACGCCATCCGGTTCGAGGGGTATGACCTCGGCACCGGATCACGGCTGCTCTCAACCTCGCGGACCACGCGGTCGGCGAAACGGGAGTTCATCTCGCGGAGTTACAACATTTTCGTGAAATTGGTTTTGTGGACCTCCTTCAGCGATGCCCAGTGCGGTTTCAAGGTGGTGAGCCGTCGGGTCGTCAGCCGAGATCGTGCCCGAGGTGAAGGACCAGGCCTGGTTCTTCGACACCGAGCTCCTGGTCCTTGCCGAGAAGTGCGGCTACCGCATCAAGGACCTCCCGGTTCGCTGGATCGAGGACGACGACAGCAGGGTCAAGATCATCCGCACCGCCTGGGAAGACATCAAGGGCGTTTTCCGCCTGCGCTGGAAACTGTGGCGTCGCGTGCTCCCGCAGTCGGCCCGCACGGTCTCGGTCTCGAAGCACATCGCTTCCTGACCTCCAATCGACATCCCGCCCGTCACGCATGGCCTCACTCTTCGTGACTGGCGCCCGCGGCCTGGTTGGCCGCGCGTTGCTCCGCAATCTCCCCGGCGGCGCATTCAATCCCGTCACCTGTCTCACCCGTGATCGCGAGTCGTTAACCCGGGCGATTCCTCCCCGCTCGGGATGGCGCTATATCCAGGGCGATCTGGATGACACGGCCTCGTGGGTTCATGCGCTGCCTGGTCACGAGGTAGTCCTGCACCTCGCCGCTGCGACCGGCAAGGCCTCGGCCGCGCGGTTCCAGGCGGTTAACGTCGAGGGGACTCGACGGCTGCTGGAGGAATCCCGCTGCGCTGGCGTTCGCCGGTTCATCCTGGTGAGCAGCATCGCGACACGGTTTCGCAATCGGGCGTCCTACCACTACGCCGAGTCGAAGATCGAAGCCGAGGCGCTGGTGCGGTCCAGCGGCCTCGATTTCGCGATCGTCCGCCCTACTATGATCTTTGGACCCACCAGCCCAGTGCTCGAGGGCCTGGCCCGACTGGCGGGTGCGCCGGTCGGAGTGGTCTTCGGATCGGGGCAGGTCAGAGTCCAGCCGATCGCGGTGCAGGACGTGACCCGCGTCCTGATCGCGACCGCCCAGCGCCACTCGCTGGATGCCACCGAATTCGATGTAGGGGGACCGGAAGCGCTGACCATGAACGATCTGATCGGCCGAATCCGCACGATTCTCAGAGGAGGATCCGGACGTTTGATCCACGTCCCACTGGAACCGCTCCGGACCTCCCTCGCGGCCCTGCAACGGATGCTCGGCCCGGCGCTTCCGATGACCGCCGGTCAATTGGCATCATTTGCCAACGACGGCACGGCGGCCCCACATCCCTGGGTCGACCCGTTCATCGCCCAGATGCAACCGATTGACGCGATGCTCCGTGAGAGCCTCCGTGGCGGTTGAATCAATTGTCGATGAAGCGGCTCTGGCGGAGGAATGCCGAGCCTTCACTGCTTACCTCACCGGGCTGACGCCTACTCCCTACGTTCTCGAGAAGTACCGCCTGAGTCATGGCCGGATCCCGTACCTGACCCAGGAAGCCCCCGACCGGGTGGATCGCATGCTGCTGGGGGCAGCCCGTCACGGGAGTTTCCTACTGCGCTGCGCCGACAGTTACGCCCGGATGCTGCGTCCAACCGGGATGCTACGGCAAAAGCTTGTTCTCATCCTGGCGGTTCTGGAAAACAGCCCGCCCACCCACCTGCGTCTCAACTCGGCACGGGAAGGGAGCCTGGCGGAACTCGCGCTGGTCATTCTGGGCCGCGGGCTCGGATTCGCGCTCAGTCTGCTGGTCGCCCTCGTGCTGCTCGGCCCTCTACATCTCGTGTTGAGCCTGATCCCCGATCAGCCGAAGATGAAGGCCGATCGTGGCTAGGGTCCTCGTCGTGGGTTCGGGCGCCTCCGGAGTGCACTTCGCATTGAGCGCACTCCGCAAGGGGCACGACGTGACCATGCTCGACGTGGGCCACTCGCGGCCGGAGCCAGTCGCCCCACAGGCCAGCTTCCAGGGCCTCAAGACGGCACTGGCCGATCCGGTGACGTACTTCCTTGGCCCCGAGGGAGAAGGTGTGGTCTACCCGGCCACCAAGCCCTCATACTACGGGCATCCACCCAGCAAGGACTACGTCTTCCGCACTCCGCGCGCATTCACTACCACCGCGCGGGACATCCGGCCAGTGTTCTCCTTTGCGCGAGGTGGCCTCGCGGAGGCATGGACCGCGGGGGTCTACGCATTCAACGATGCGGAGCTCGCCCAGTATCCGTTCGGTTATGCGGAGCTGCGAGACCACTACAGGGAAGTGGCGCGGCGCATCGGAATTGGGGCGGTGCGGGACGATCTCGAGCGGTTCATTCCGTTCGATGCAGACTACCTGGATCCCTTGCCGCTGGATGAGCATTCGCGACGGCTCTGCGACGCATACGCCAAGCATCGTGACCAGCTCAATGGCGAGATAGGCTTCTACCTGGGGCGCTCCCGGGTAGCCACGCTGAGCCGGGAGTACGACGGACGCCGGGCGTGTGACCAGCTGGGCCGCTGTCTGTGGGGCTGTCCCACCGATGCGATCTACAGTCCGCTCATCACGCTGAAGGAGTGCCTCAAGCAGCCAAACTTCACCTACCAGCCAGGTGTGGTCGCCGAGCGGTTCGAGTACGACGATGCCGGACGGGTAACCCGCCTGGCTGCGACGACTGCTGAAGGTGGCGAACCCGAATGGCTGTCGGCCGATTTCTTCGCGCTGGCCGCAGGGGCGCTCTGTTCCTCCAAGATCTATCTCGACTCGCTCTATCAACGAACCGGAAAGATTCCGGTATTGCCGGGGCTGATGGACAACCGTCAGATTCACGTCCCGTTTCTCACTCCAGCCATGATCGGACGGCCGGTGGAGACCTCGAGCTATCAATTCCATCATCTGGCCTTCGGCATCGAGGGAGAGGACCCCGCGCAATACGTGCATGGCCAGATCACCACGCTCAAGTCGGCTTCCATTCATCCGATCGTGTCCAGCCTCCCGCTGGATCTGCGAACTGCGACCGAGCTGTTCCGGGCGTTTCGAGCTGGATTGGGCATCGCCAACGTCAACCTGCACGACCAACGCCGGGACGAGAGCTGCCTCACGATCGAGCCGCTCGAAGACCGCCGCCGTACCAGGCTGGTCCTGGAGTATCGCGACGCCCCCGACGAGAGCAGCCGTTCGGATGAAGCCATCCGGACGGTCAAGCGGGCACTCGCGCGCCTGGGCGGGATCGTCCCTCCGGGCATGACCCGAGTTCTGCCCAAAGGGGCCAGCGTGCACTACGCGGGGACCCTGCCGATGTCGAAATCGGCGGTCGAGCACGGATGTCGCGCGGATGGACGCAGCTGGCGATTCGAGAACCTGATCATCGCCGATGGAGCCGGATTTCCGTTCTTGCCGGCCAAAAACCTCACCTTCACCCTCATGGCCAACGCGGCACGCATCGCGGAGGCAGTACTGTGACTCGCCTTTCCGTGGTGGTCACGATCGTGGATGGCGGGGCCACCCTCGATCGCTGCCTCAGCGCGCTGAACGAGCAGGTCGGGGGGCCCGAACTGGAAGTCATTGTGCCGTGGGATGACAGCGTCCAGGGAATCGCCCAACTGGAGCGTCGGTTCTCACGCTTTCGCTTTCTCGCGCTGGGGACGGCTCGACACTTTGCGGCCCAAGCCGAGTCCGGCCGGCCAGCACGAGCTGTTCGACCGCCGGAGGGCCGCCGGACTCGCGGTCGCCGGAGGCGAGCTGTTGGCCATTCTGGAGGATCGCGGGGTACCGCGCTCGGACTGGGCAGCCCGAGTCACGGAACTGCACGCGACGCTATCTCATGCGGTGATTGGAGGGGCCATTCAGAACGGGCGGGATCGATCGCTCAACTGGGCGGTCTATTTCTGCGACTTCGGCCGGTACCAACTGCCCTTCCAGGCGGGACCGCGGCCCTACGTATCGGACGTGAATATCTGCTACAAGCGCCGGGCATTGGAGCAGACTCGAGAGCTCTGGGCGTCCCGCTACCACGAGACGACCGTGCACTGGGCCCTGCAGCGTGCAGGAGAGGTGCTATGGCTCGATCCATCCTTCGCTGTGGACCAGATGCGCGATGGCGTGACGCTGGGTGGGGTGCTGTCAGAACGGATTGGTTGGGGACGGCTCTTCGCCTACACCCGCGCAAGGGAGAGCGGCCTGCTCCGTCGCGGAGTGCTCGCGGCCCTCTGCCCGGTGCTTCCCGTTGTGCTGCTGTTACGGCACCTGCGCATGCAACTCCAGAAACGGGTCAACGCAGGCCGTTTCATCGCGGTAAGTCCGGTAGTACTGCTACTGTTGGCGGCCTGGAGCCTGGGCGAGCTGATCGGTTACCTCACCCGCCGACCGTAATCAGTTCCGCGAGCTTTCTCCGGTCGGTCTTGCCGTTGGTATTCATCGGAAAGCCTTCCAGGATGCGGAACTTCCGGGGAAGCATGTAATCCGGGATCCGCTTGGCCAACTGGCCACGTAGCTGCACCCCGATTTCCCGCTCGTTTCCGGCGGGGCGTTCGCCGAGCACCACGAAGGCCGTCAAGGAATCGATCCGCCCGTCCCGCTGAACCGGTAACACAACCGCGGAGCGGACTCCCGGCAATGCCGCGATATGGGCCTCCACGTCCCCCAGCTCCAGCCGATAGCCGTGCAATTTGATCTGGCCATCCATCCGTCCCAGGAAGAACATCAGTCCATTCTGCTCATATCCCCAATCACCGGTCCGATAGGCCGGCCGTCCCTCATAGGTGAAGAACGCCGCCGCGGTGAGATCGGGCCGGTGGAGATAACCCGGGCTGACATTGGGTCCCACGATCACCAGCTCGCCCCGCTCCCCCTCGGACGCCGGCTCACCGCGCTGATTCAACGCCAGCAACCGGCTCCCCGGCATCGAATATCCGATCGGCAGGGGTGAATACTGCGCCAGAAGTTCCCGGGTGACTCGCACCGAGCTGGTAGCAACGGTTGCTTCCGTCGGTCCGTAGGTGTTCCACACCTCCGCGTCGGGGAAGCGGTCGAGCAGGGCTCCAGCAACTTCCGGCGGCAGGGTTTCGCCACAGAAGAGGAAGCGACGGACCCGTGGGAGCATAGCCGGTCCAAACCCCGGCTCGGCAAGGCACACCTGCGCAAACGTGGGCGTGGAGACCCAGACGGTGACGTCGGACCCGGTGAGGGCGCCGTACAGCTGGCGCGGATTGGTGATCTGTTCCCGGGTGAGGCTGACGATGGTGCCGCCGGTAAGGAGGCTGGTCCAGGTGTCCATCACCGAAACGTCGAAGGAGTAGACAACCTGATTGAGGAACGTTTCCCGTCCCGGCTCGAAGTGGTGCTCGGTCTCCATCCAGCTCAGGAAATTCTCGACACATCCTCGCGTGATGACGACGCCTTTGGGATCTCCGGTACTGCCCGATGTGAACATGATGTAGTGCGGATCGCCGGACGCGGCCGGCCGAACCGGATCTTCACCGGGAACATCGCTCAACCTCGCGATGTCGGCGGGCGTGAGCGTGACCGGGGCACCGGCGCTCCGGACGATGCTGGCCACCCGCGCGGGCGGGATCGAACTGTCGATCGGCACATACGGGTGTCGGGCCTTGGCCACGCCGAGAAACCCAACGAGCATCTCGGGTTCCTTGTGGCCGACCAGGGCGACGGGAGCGCGATCATCGGGGAGCACCCGAGCCAGGTGCGCCGCGAGCGCATTGGCCCGGGAGACCAGCTCGCCCCAGGTCATGGCGCGGCCATCGCTGCGAAAGGCGATCTTGTCCGGGCGCGCCCACGCCCACCGATTGATGCTAGCCAGCAGATCCATCAGAACGCCTGATAGACGAAGGGTGGTGGATTGAATGCGCCCCGGCCGTACACCGCGAACAGGCCGAGGACGATCGCGAGGTAATATGCGATGAGGGCCACGGCGCGAACCGGTGGATTAGCGGAGAGTGCCGTGGTAGAACGAATCAACCAGCTGATCATAGTTCAGCCAACCCTTCGCACTCATATGGCTGTCGGCGTCGCTGAGGAAGTACTTCACCGTGTCGAACTGCTGATAGGTCTCAAGCGGAAAGCCGTACGGCGCAACCGCCATGCGAAATCGTTGGTAGTACTTGCCCCGCACCGAGGCCGGGAGACCAGCGTACTCGTCGAAGTTCCCATGCCTGGGCATGGTGACGATCAGCGGTTTGGCCCCGCGCTCGCGGAGGAGGCGTAGCAACAGGTCGAGTTCCGGCCAGCCTTGTCCCTCCTGGAGCTTGCCGAGCCATTCTTCAGGAACCAGGGTCCCTTTCCGCTTGGCCCAGTAATCTCCAAACTGGGCCCAGACTTCGTCGGCGATCCCCCACGGATTCCCACTGGAATGGGCCCTGGTATACCGATCGGCGGAGTCCGCAAGCAGACTCCAATTCAGGGCCAGCTGATTGCGGCCTGCAGACCTGGGGGCACGAGGCCAAGTCGAAACCTCTCGCCAGGTCAGGATATCGTCAGCCAGGCGATACACCGCCTCCCCAAACCGGCCAAGCGGGTAGATCGCGAGATAGAGCGCTCTGGCAAGCGGGGTACCGCTGGCGCGGGCCAGCAGCGCGAGGTTGAGAAGAGGTTCAGGCTCGAGGGTCCCCGGGTGTTCGAGCAGCTCGACCGCCAGGTCTCGGCTCAGGGAAGGGCTCAGATCACTGCTGAAAATGAGTAGGGAGGCTTGGAGTGGTGAGAAGTTGCCCCGATATGCGGCCTCGACCCGGCTATCACTGCGCCCGAAGAAGATCGAAGGGGTAAACGACAGCACGACTCGTTTTCCCCGCACCTCGGCTCCCGCGGCCCCTAATCGCAGCAGGGTGGCAAGAGGAGTCGCCCCGAGGTCGGCCACCGGAAACAGCACGAAACCGCTGGGCGCCGTGGCGAAGAAATCCGGCCCGTAGAAGGGCCGCGTTCGCCCGCGGATCAGCTCCGAGCTTCCGAAATTGGGAAGCACATCGGGATGTCGGAAAGCCTCACTGATAATCCTGACACCAAGGATTTTGACATCGCTCTGGACCGTAGCGAAGCGGCGGATCGAGAGACGAGTCAAACCTTGGACGTACATGGTGGCCAGACCCAATCCGAACAACGTGAGCCCCAGCGCGATGGCCAGGGCAGTCGCGTGCGGTGCCCTCCTCAGCGGACTCATACCCCAACCCTGGCCTCCATGAACGCGACAATATGGTTGGGTGTCGCCCAGAGCGAGCGGTCCAGCTCGGCCGGGCTGATATCGACCTTGAATTCCTTGGTGAGCGCAAGAATCAGGTCGACGGTGCGGAGAGAATCGAGGACATCCTGCTCGAACAGAGGAATATCAGGGTGGGTGCGGACAACATTGTCCTCCACCACATCAGCCAGTACGGTTATAACTCTTTCTGCGACCGACATACGCCCCGACATATGCCCCTCAAGGCCGGCTGGTGATCCCATCATCCGAGCCGCCCGGAAAAGATCAGTAACCCAAAACATACTAATTGAAAGGTTAACGCAGTGCTCGCTACTCGCCAGCCAAAGGCCATTTCCCGCCTACCCCGCTTCCGGCGCCCACGGGTGAACAAGCTATGGCCGGAAAGAAGGGTGGCGTGATAGAGGCCGTAGACCACATAGCGAATTGCCACGCCGTGCCACAGCCCCATGAGCAGAAAAGTGACGTAAAAAGCGGCGATGGATGCCACGTCACGGCTGCGGAACCACTTCCCCCTCGTGGCCGCGAGGAGGAAGCGCATGAAAACGTGATCCCGGAACCAGGTCGAGAGGCTGATGTGCCAGCGGTTCCAGAAATCGTTGATGTTGCGGGCCAGAAAGGGGAGGCGGAAATTCTCCGGGGTTCGGATTCCAAGAATGTATCCAACCCCGATGGCAAAGGCGCTGTACCCCGCGAAGTCGAAGAAGAGGTACGCCGTGTAGGCATACATGTAGGACAGCGTGGACCAGAGGCCATGCCCCGCCTCCGCGGGCTCCAGCCAATGGGTCTTGATGAGGGCGGCCACCAGAAACTTGTACAGGAAGCCCCGCATGATTCGCTGCACCCCAGCGTCGATGTCCTGGATGAGCTCCTGGCGACCGCGTTTTTGGGCAAGGTCCGCGGCGAAGCGGCGGAAGCGATCAATGGGGCCAGAGGAGATCGTGGGGAAGAACACCACAAACAACAGGTACTGATTTGCAGACAGTGTAGTGATCAGCCTGTCTTCAATCCCGATGATGACATCCAGGCTCCGGAAAGTGACATACGACAGTCCCGCGAACTCCAACAGGGTCCAAGTGGTACCGCCGGCAGCAAGTTTGACCAGGGCGAGGGGAAGCAGGCCCAGGAGAATGGCGAGCCAGAATGCGGGCTTGCTCTGCATCCGACGGCGGGTCGCGAGAAACCAGCTCGCCACTGCGAGCTGAAAGATTGCGAAACCGGCGACGGCCCAGACCTTGTCGAACGCGCCGGGACCCCCACCCTCGACCCGATAGTATTGCACCAGCAGCATTACTGCCGTCAGGGCCAGCAGAACGGCGGGAGAGAGCTTCCCGAACCAGGCGAGAATCAGCCCTATAGCCAGCGGGTATAGCAGCAACCCGAAGTAGAAAAAAGTGGCATAGGGAGTCATGGCTTGGCGATCACTGCGGCTGGGAACGACTTGGAAGGCCAAGAAGTGCGGGCGAAGCGGGGCTCCATTCCAAAATTCTATACAGTCTTGATTACGGTTGAGTGACGCCCCTCCCTCCATTCCAGTCACGAACTTGGGCGGCCACTTTGTCCAACATGACATCAAGATGACGGCGGTCCAGCAGCCGACCACCAATTATTACAGCGTTGATTCGGTTGACGTTTCGAATATCCGCCAGCGGATCGGCGTCGAGCACGACGAGGTCGGCCACCTTCCCCACTTCGACAGTGCCGAGGGAGTCGGTCAGACCGAGGAACGATGCCGGATTGAGCGTTGCGGTTTGCAGAGCGGCCAAGGGCGAGAGACCGCTCTCCACCATCAGCGCCAGTTCCTCATGGAGACTGTAACCAGGAATCGCATGCCCGGTCGGGAGATCGGTGCCAGCCAGCAGCCCCACTCCGGCCCGATACATGGCTCCCACGATCTGCAGTTCCCGCCGGTAGTACGCCTCACTCCGCGCACTGTTTTCCGGCGTGAACGGCCGACTCGGCCGCCGCATCTTGCTCGCCAGCCCGAACCGGTTTTCGAGTTCGATGCCGTTGCCGGGTATGTGCAGCGCACGATCGCGTTCCAGGAAAAGGGTCGGGGTCTGCCACGAACCCGCATCCACAAAGCGCTTGAACAGTGCCGTCGCCTTGACGCTGTCGTAGGTCGCGGCAATTCGTTCCGACACCGCGTGCTCATGCGGCAGGTCCCGATACCAGAGGCCCCATCCCGCCAGTCGCTCCATGAAGCTGGCCTTGGTACGGAGGGCGCGCAGCCTGCGTCGCAGGCCGGTCTCTTCACTCGAGCACGCGAGGGGAACCTGCATCAGGTGCTCGATGCTGCGCTGTCCCAGCGCCGCGGCATCGCCGGGATTCATGGTGAGCGGCACGTGGCCCACGAAGGTCAGACCCTGGCGCTTCGATTCCTCCGCGACGATGGGATACAAATTTGCGGCCTCGCCTCCGAGGTCGACCTTTACGAAATCGGCGCCATGCTGGCGGAGCAGGAATATTGCCGACCGAACCTCCTCGGCAGTCTTAACTGGCGCGGGAGCTCCGGCGACCACTGGCCTGATGGGGCCGAGTTTGTGGCCTGTGACAAACAAGCGTGGCCCCAGAACCCGTTCGGCGGTGATCTCCCGCTTCCAACGCACCAACGTATCGAGGAGGCCGGCCATATCCCGCGCACCGAGCACGCCATTGGCGATGAGCAACGGGAAGTAGTACGCGGGAGCGTCCACCACGCTTGAAAGAGAATCGTCCTCACCCTCGTCGGGAGCCTCGGTAAGGTGGACGTGCATGTCCCACAACCCGGGAATCAGAAACTTTCCGGCGCTGTTGATCTCCTTCACCCCACGGGGGACCGATGCCGACTTCGAGGGACTGATGGAGACAATACGTCGGTCGGCGACGCGGACCGACATGTCGGGCTGAGCCGGTCCGCCGGTCGCGTCGATGACCGTGATGTGGGTAAGAACGAAAGCCTGCGGGTCAGGAAGGCCTACAGATTGGCCCTCTAGCGGCGCCCCGAGAAGAAGCAGCGCCGACCCGAGGGTGACACAGCGGGCCCGGATCACAGGTTCACATGTACCCGTCGCGCCGAAGGGTCTCGAGCCCACCACCATCGTCCTTGTCCTGGGCCCGGCCCGACCGCTCCGCGATGTTCGCGAATTTTCCGGTCTTCAGCTCGACGATGATTTCCTCCACGTTCCTCGCGTCGGACTCGACGGACTTGGTGCAGGGTCCGCATCCCAGCGAGCGGTACCGGATGCCGTCGCCGTGGTTGTAGTAGAGCGACACCGTCGGGATGTTCTCCCGCTCGATGTACTCCCAGATGTTCAGCTCGGTCCAGTCCAGCAGCGGGTGGATGCGCAGGTGGGTACCGGGCGCGAAGTCGGTCTTGTACTGGTTCCAGAACTCGGGCGGCTGGTCGCCCACGTCCCACGAGTTCTCCCGGTTCCGCGGCGAGAAGTAACGCTCCTTGGAGCGGCTGCCTTCCTCGTCGGCCCGGGCGCCGACGATGACTCCGGTGAAGGGCTCGGTGTTGCGGTCCAGCTCGTACGCCTTCCGGGCGTGATTGAACCGGTAGCGAGGCCACTCGCCGGAGAGCGTCCTCTTCAGCGCCTCGGTCTTGAGCAGGCTGCAGCAGGTGATGCGGTCGACTGCGCCGTCCGGGAAAGTGCGCTTTTCCCGCAGCGCCATCTCGTTCTGGCCGTAGATCAGGTTCAGGTTCCACTCGGCCGCGAGGCGATCCCGATAGCGGATCATTTCGGGGATCTTGAACGAGGTATCGATGTGCACGAGCGGGAACGGCACGTGCCCGAAGAAGGCCTTGCGGGCGAGCCAGAGCAGGACCGTGCTGTCCTTGCCGATCGACCAGAGCATGCAGAGGCTCTTGAAGTTGGCATAGGCTTCACGGAAGATGTGCACGCTCTTGTGTTCCAGCTGATCAATGTGATCCATGACTAAGTCCTCAAAAGTTCTCGTGAAGCTGCGGCACCCTGCCGGCTTCCTGCGACCCTGGGGGCCAGGCTGGTCCAGCCACCCGATTACCTCCCCGGCACACTCTTCGGGAGTCCGTCCTGTGGTTTGGATGGTCAGCTCCGGCGTCGACTGGAGGCTCGTACGGGTCATCGAGTCCGGTGAAGTTCTTGATCTCGCCATGCCTGGCCTTGGCGTAAAGTCCCTTCACGTCGCGACGCTCACATTCCTCGAACGGCGTCGCGATCCAGATCTCGGCAAAGTCCCGGCACAGTCCCCGCACGAAGTCCCGCGAAGCACGGTACGGAGAAACCAGCGACGCGATCACGGTCACGCCGTGGCGCTCGAGCCGGCTGGCCAGATACCCGACCCGCCGGATGTGCTGATCGCGCTCCTCGCGGGTGAACCCGGTCGCCGGAAAAATATCGCGAATCGTGTCTCCATCGAGATATTCGACCGGACGTCCCCGGCGTTCCAGTTCCTCGACCACGAGGCGGGCGATGGTGCTCTTCCCCGAGCCGGAAAGTCCGGTGAACCAGATCACGCGGCCTCGACTGCTGGAGGTATCCAGTTCGCGTCCTCCAGCCCGACGATGAACCCCTGGTTCCGAAGCTCGGGCTGGTTGTAGATCAGGGACGAGCGCCGAGCGGCATGAGCGCCCGAGTTGCGGAAGATGCAGTCCCCGGCCGCCACGTCCCACTCCATGGTCGGGCCCAAGGCGGGGATAGATGTCGGCCTTTCCCTCCGCGACCCAGCAGAACTTGAGCGAGCTCCCGGCCGGCACCCGATCGGCCACTTTGATCGTCTTGAGATACTGCTCGAGTTCCTCTGAAGGATGGGAGCGGCTCTCCGCCACCCGCAGAGCGTGGCCCGGCAGCGGCGGCCGGGAGCGGATCCGCTCCGGCGCACCCCCAGCCTTCGCGCTTCCACGCTCCGAGTCCCTGACCGGCGTAGTACAGCAGGCTCAACGCCGGGGCATAGATCACTCCGAGAACGGGAATTCCGTCTTCGATCAGCGCGATATTCACCGTGAACTCGCCGTTTCTCTGGATGAATTCCTTGGTGCCATCGAGCGGGTCCACCAACCAGAATCGGCGCCAGGCACGCCGGGCTTCGTATCCGGGTATATCGCCCTTCTTCCGAAATGATGGGAATCGACGAGTCCCAGGCCGCCAGCTCTTCCACGATCACGGCGTGGGAGGCGTGGTCGGCCGCGGTGACCGGGCCCTTGTCGCCCTTCTGCCGGACGGCGACCCCATCGTGGTAGTGCACCATGGCCGCCTGCCCTGCCCGGACCGCAATCGCGGTGAGCCGAGTGAGGGCGTCCGGGGAAACCGCGGACCAGGAACCCGTCGCCATGCTCACCAGGGCCGGAACAGGACGCCCTTGTCCTGCAGTAGACGCTTGATCCGCTCGACGCCTTCGGCCTCGGCTTCCTGTTCTCCGAGAACGAGATCACAGCCGATGTCGGTCGTCACGCATGTCGCCCACCCAGACCGTTTCGATCCGGTCCGGATCCACCGCGGTCTTGATGACCTCCAGATCCTCCTGAGAGAGATCGGCGGCGGTCACGATGAGAATCGCGCCGGCATCGAGCATCAGGTTTGCCACCTCACCCAGGCGCCGCAGGTGCTCGGCCCGGTTCTCGGACTTGCGTTCGATGTCGGCATCTACGCCGTAGAGCACATTGCCGATGCCGAGGAAGTAGACGACCCGCCCGTCCTCGAACAGCCGGGCTTCGAGATCCTTACCGAGAGTCTTCCGGTCGCTTTCGCGGGCACCGGTGATGAGGAGTAGAGAGGCTTTCTGACTGTACTTCTCCGCCCGGCGCTCGGGCTGAATGATGCTCGGCTCCCATTTGTAATTCCGGAGCATCACCTTTTCGCGAATTTCGCTCTGCCGGTCGGGCAGCGCCTCCCGGACGATGCCCCCACCCCGAATCTCGTAGTCGTCCACCAGCACGAAGCGGCTGGTCGCGTCGATCTCATCCGCAAGGTCGAAGGCGAGGGCTCGATTGAGCTTGAGGACACACTCCGCCACATCGTGACGGTCGATCCGGTCTTTCGCGTCGCTCGTGTTCAGATTTGACGCATCGATGACGCGGGTGACTTCGTCCAGCCGAGCCGGCACCCGGGCCGAGCCCAGCTTGAGCAGGTAGTCCTTCTTCTTGATGAACGGTTGTTTGCCCAGCCAGAACAGGCTCACCCGGAGCCGGGTGGTCACCTTGGGCCTGGGTTCGGTGGCGACGGTGGCCAGCTCGCCACGCGCGACATAGATCTGCTCGGAGAGGGTGAAGCCCGCGGCCTGCCCCGCCTGCGCCTGCTGCTGGGGTGGCACGTTGAAGGCCTCGATTGACTTCACGTGGCTGCGCTTGCCCGAGGGATAGAAGATCGACTTCATCCCCGACGTGCAGCGTGCCGGTTTCGACGGTCCCGGCGATGATCCGGCGGTCATCTCCCTGCTTGGTGAACTTGTAGACGTCCTGCACCGGCATCCGGAACGGTTGGCCCACGGCCGGCCCTTCGCTCTTGAACTGATCCAGCGCTTGCAACACGGTCAGCCCGGTGTGCCACTTCATGTTTGGAGAGGGACTCGCGATGTTGTCGCCTTCCCGCCCGGCCGCGGGAATGAAGCAGGCAGGATGGACCCCGATCCGCCCGAGAAATTCGGTGTACTCCCGGACGATGCCCTCGTAGTGACGCTGGCTGAAATCGACCAGGTCCATCTTGTTGACCACGACGGCGATCTGCTTGATGCCGAGCATGGACATCATGTAGCCGTGCCGGCGGGAATTCTCCTGCACCCCTTCCTTGGCATCGATGACCAGAAGCGCGGCCTCGGCGCGGGAAGCGCCCGTGACCATGTTCTTCAGGAACTCGATGTGACCCGGAGCATCGATGATGATGTAGTGGCGCTTCGCCGTCTTGAAGAAGACCCGGGCCGCGTCGATGGTGATACCCTGAGACTGCTCGTCCTTCAGGGCGTCGAGCAGGAAGGCGTACTCGAACGGCTTGGCGGTGCGCTCACACAAGCGCCTTGACCGCCTCGAGCTTCCCTTCGGGCAGCGAATGGGTGTCGGCAAGCAGTCGGCCCACGATCGTGCTCTTGCCGTGGTCGACATGGCCTCCGATCACGATGTTCATCCGCTCTTCGGCCGCGGGTTGTGCCTGGGCCGGCCGGGGAGCGGCGCCGTGGCCTGGGGCCATCACGTCAGAATGTGTCACTCGCCTCACCTTTCGTCTGTTCGGCAACGGAGCTCAGATCCTTCAGTCGCATGAATTTCAGCGGTCATCGTCATCGCCTTCTCCCCTCATCACCATGGTTCGTGGGCGGGTCTGCGCACAGCGCTCGGCAAGGCTATCACTCAGCCGGCGAAAGCCGGCGAGAGCTTCGGCCTGGGCTGGATTCCGGTGCTGGCTCGCGAGCTCGGAGAGGTCCGTCGCATGACCGTAGAGTTCGATTGAGTCGCGGTTGGTCGCAATGTAATGCAACCCATTGGAATAGATCGAGACCGGACCCAACTGCTGGTCCGGCCCTCACCGAAAGCTCGGAAAGAATCAGCGAATCAGCGACACGCGGTTCGCCGGTCCAAAAACGGGTAAGCGATTGCCCTGGCACACCGGGGCCTCCGGTTACCCCAGTCAAATCGAGCACCGTGCGCGGAATGTCGCGCAGGCTCACGAGCGGTTCGATTACGACGCCCTTCGGAACTGCCGCGGGGTAGCGGATCACCAGCGGAACTTCGAGCAGCACTCGATACAGGCTGTTCATGTGAAACCACTTGCCATGTTCGCCGAACTGGTCGCCGTGGTCCGAGGTGATGATCACGACCGTATTATCCAGCACGCCTCGCCGATCGAGGTCCTCGAGTAACCGCCGAGTTGCGTCGTCCAGGTAGGCGATCAGCCCGTCGTATTCGTCCTGGTACCAGGCCTCCGCATCTTCCTCGCGGCGGATCGCCCGGGCCCGTTCCTTCTCGTCCGGCTTGCGTCCGTGCGAAGCGCTCCCGGAAGGGAGATGGCGCGACGTAGGGCCGGTGTGCGTCATAGAAATTGAGAAAGGCAAAGAACGGCGCGTTCTCCTGCGCGTCGAGCCAGTGCAGGAATCGGGAAGCGACCTCATCCGCGCTCTTCCGGTCGAAGAGATCGTCATGCCCCAGCAGCGCGCGGAACCACTCTTGGTGCTCCAGGACATAACCGAGGCGGGCACGGGCGAACGCCGTGGATATTCCGTGCCCGTGCTCCTCGTAGTGCTGGAAGCCCTGGTCGATCCGGTGCGAGGGGGAGGTGTAGAACGGATTGGCGGTGAAGCCGGCGGTTGCGTAGCCCGCCTGGCTCAGGACGGTGGCAAGGGTTGGCGTCGGAGTCTCGATGGGCTTCCACGACCCGCGGAAGAACACGTACGGCCATTGTCCGGTGAAAATGCTGCCGTGGGAGGGAAGGGTCCAAGGAGCGGTGCTCACCGCTCGCGCGAAGCGTACCCCCTCCTGTGCCAGGCCGCTCAGGAAAGGCGTAGTCGGACGATCGTAGCCATAGGCGCTCAAGTTCTGGCCCCGAACCGTGTCCCACACGATCAGAAGAACGTTCGGCTTGCCGCGGGGAGGCGCCGGGCGGGCGAGGATGGCCCGTCGCTCCGTCAGACGTTGCGAGCCCACCACCAGCGCGGTGCCCACCGCGACCAGACCGACCGCGAGGGGCAGCGTTCGCCGAACCACGCGGCTGAACCCGCTGGGCCACACCGCGGCGATGTGGCCGAGCTGCACCCCGATGCCCGCGGCCAGCAACATGGCCACGCCCTTGTGCAGCGAGGTGATGAGCAAGAGAGCGGGGAGAGCGGCGCATCCTCCCACCACTCCTACCGCAACGCTAAGTGTGATTGCACGAGGCGCGAAGCGGCGAACCAGCAGGAGCAGCAGGACCGGAAGAAGAATCCAGGCCACATCAACCAGCGGAGCCATCCAGACAATATCCAGCGGCACTCGCATGAACTTCTTCAAACCGAAGCGTTCCCAGGAACGCCAGGCCCCCTCGACCAGACCTGCCACGAGGGCGAAGCACAGGGCGATCGCCAGGATCTGGGAAACGCCCGGCCGGGAGACTGGCGCGTGATCCGACGCTCGAGCATCAGAGCGTGTCATTCGCTTCTCCCTTCGTGAGCCCCGGAACCTCCACCGCCAGCTTCGCAGCCATGTCCCGGAACCGGGCCAGCAGCGAATCTCCATTCGGGGTGCCGATCAGATTGGCCTGTTCTGTCGGATCGGTGCGAAGATCGTAGACCGCTTCCGGCCGCTTCCACCAGCGCACGTAGTGATGCCCGTTCGCTATGAGAGACATGGCGTTAGCGGCGCTGGCTCCCGGCATTTCGGAAACAATCACCTCATCGGCATCGCCCGGCTCCATGGGGTGTTCCCAGAACCGGGTGAGGGAGCGGCCCGGAAGGCCGCGATCGTTGGGCAGACCGGCCAGGTCGAGCACCGTGGTCGGGATGTCGCGAAGCCCGACCGGGGGAGCCACGACCGAGCCGGCCGGCACCCTGGGCGGATACACGATCACGAGCGGAACGTGCAGCACCTGCGTGTACAGGCTATTGCCATGTCCGAGGAGTTTGTGTTCCCCGAACTGCTCACCGTGGTCGGAAGTGATGATCACGATCGTGTTCTCCAACACCCCGCGCCGGTGCAACTCGCTCAGCATGCGGCCGACAGACTGGTCGATGTATCCGATCGCCCCCTCGTATTGGTCCCGGGTGAACTCGATCTCGTCACCCGTCAGATCGGGAAAATTCGGCATCTTGAAGCGCGGATCGTAGTGTCGGCCCGGACGGCTGGCGAACAGGGTATCGAAGGGCGCCGGCGGGACGAAGGGATTGTGGGCGTCGAAGAAATTGATGAACGCAAAGAATGGGCGCCCGTCCCGGGGTTTCGCTTCCCATTGGAGAAATTCGTTCACGGTCCGCCCGGCATTCTTGCGCCAGAGCATCTCGTACCAGCCGATCGCTCGACGTACCGGGGTCTGCTCGAAGAGCCAGCGACCAAGGGCCGAAGCCTCGATCACCCGCCACGCGGTGCGCGGATAGTCTCTATACTGCAGAAACCCCCGCTCCAGCCCGTGACCTGCGGCGCAATACCAGATGTTGGCCACGAACCCGCCGGTCACGTAGCCATGCCCGGCGAGCACCTCGGCCAGGACCGGAAACCTCTCGTCGAACGGTGTGCGGAAGGTCGCGGAGAATTCCCGCGGCAGCCGGCCCGAGAACAGCGACCCGTGGGAAGGGAGGGTCCAGGGAGAGGGCGCCACCGCGTAGTCGAAGCGGGCCCCGCCCTCGGCCCATTTTTTCAGCTCGGGAGTGGTGGCTCGGGGGTACCCGTACAAGTTCAGGCTCATCCCTCGCACGGTATCGAGGACCAGCAGCAGCACATTCGGGCGATTGGCTTCGGCCGGAGGCAACCTTCGAATGGCACTTCGTTCACGCAGATTCCGGACGGCCTCCAATCCCAAGCCTCCGCCAACCCAGCAGACCAGGACCAGAGGAAGCATCCACCGCACCAACCCGATCCGGGCGCTCCGTCGGGTGAGCCAGGCCGCCAACTGAAAACCAATCCCCAGCGCCAGGCAGAGGGCCGCGAGGCGATGCATCCCCTGGAACAGGAAGATCGGACTCAGGAAGACGAGCGTGGCGACGACGGTGAGGATCAGGCGCGGAGTGAAGATCCGGGGGGTCAGCCTGCGAGCTGCCGTCAGAAGGAAGGAGCTGCTCAACCCCAACACCAGCCCGACCAGCGGAGCCATCCAGACAAAGTCACCCACCCTTCCGACCAGGAGGACGGTGCGGCCCGAGCGAACCGTCGCGGCCGCCACCTCGATCAGTCCGGCACCTATCCCCAGGAGTGCGCCGAACCCGATCAGCGCAAGGTCGGAGACCTCCGAGGCATTCCGGGGATCTGTAGTCACTGCTCGTCCCCCTGGTCCGCGCCCTCGTCATTGATGCGGCTTTGCCGATACAGCACCGCGAGACTATCGGTCAGCTGCTGGAAACGGGCCAGTTCGCGGCTGTGTGTCGTGTCACGCTGCAGGCTGGTGGATTGCGCCGGGTCGCCGAATACCTGGTAGAGCTCGACTGAAGCCTCCCCCCTTCGGATGTAATAGAGCCCGTTGATCAGCAAGGCATGGGGACCGAAGCGCTTGCCCCGGCCGATCGAAAGCTCCGACAGAATCAGCGAATCGGGTCCCACCGGCGTTTCGCTGTCCCAGAAGCGGGTAAGCGAATGGCCCGGCATCGAGGGGTCGGGGGTCACGCCGGCCAGCGTCAAAGCGGTAAGGGGAATGTCTCTTATACTCACCGGGGCCCCCACCACCTGACCCTTGGGAACCGCGGGAGGGAAGCGAATCAACAAGGGCACCTGGAGCAGTTCGCGGTACAGGCTATTCATGTGCTCCGACAGGCCGTGCTCGCCGAACTGCTCGCCGTGATCCGAGGTGATGATCACGACGGTGTTGTCCAGCAGGCCGCGGCTCTCCAGCTCCTTGAACAGGCTACGGGTCGCATCGTCCATGGACGCGATGAGCCCGTCGTACTCGGCGCGCCAAAAGGCCTGCTCGGCCGGAGTACGGTGCACCTTGCCCCCGACCGGCTTCAGATGGGCCTCGAAGGTTCCCCGCGGTAAGTCGGCGAATCGCTCCCGAAAGGGCGAGGGTGCGATGTACGGCACATGCGCATCGAAATAATTGAGGAACACGAAGAAAGGCCGGGACGGGTCTTTATCGAGCCAGTGCAGGAAGTCTGCGTTGACGACGCCTGCGCGCTTTCGGTCGAGCCGGTCGTCGTATCCAATCACCCGGCGCACCCAAGGCTGGTCCAACGCGACCCAACTGATGCGCGACCACGCCAGGGCGGTCCCGAGGTTCCGGGAAAAATCTTCGTAGTGTTGAAACCCCCGATCTAACCGATACTCCCGGATGGTGTATGCCAGGTTTCCGGTAAACCCCGCCGTCCGATATCCTGCCCGAGAGAACACCCCCGCGAGAGTCGGACCCCGCAAGTCGAGCGGGGTTCGGGTCCCTCGAAAAAACACGTAGGGCCATTCTCCGGTGAACATGCTGCCGTGCGACGGGAGGGTCCACGGAGCGGTGCTTACAGCCCATTCGAAGCGAGTCCCCTCGCGGGCTAGCGTTTCGAGAAATGGCGTGGTGGGTCGCGGATATCCGCTTACACTCAGGGCATCGTTACGCACCGTGTCCCACACGAGGAGCAGCACATTGGGCTTTCCATTCGCCGCCGGAGGCCAGCGTGTTGTGGCGGACCGTTCGGCCATCCACGGAATGCCGACCACCAAGGCGGCGCTGGCGACCACGAACAAGCCGAGCACCGGAAGAGTAGTCCGCACCAGTCGAGCGAACCCTGCACCATGCTTCGTCGTCCAGCGGTTTACCTGAATCCCCACGGCAACCGCGAGCAGGACCGTAACGCCTTTGTGCATCGACTCGATGAGCAGTAGCACCGGGAGCGAGGCAAAGCCGCCTAGAACTCCCGCGACCGTCGAAAACGAGAACCGTTGGGGTGCCAACCGCCGGGCCATCAACAGGAGAAGAGCTGGAGCCAGGAGCCAGAGCGCGTCGACAAGGGGGGCCATCCACACGATGTCGAGCGGCAGGCGGATGACCTTACCCAGTCCGAATTTCTGGAACAGGCGCCAAGTTCCTTCAAGGACGCCAGCCGCCAGAGCGCACCAGAGCGCCACAACCAGAATGCCGGGATAGCGGACTCCGGTGTCTCTCTGCCCCCCTGTACCGGAGGATTGAGGTGTCGCCAAGTGGGTTCCTGGGGCTATCGTTGCCAAGGCCAGTGTGCCAGCTCGGTGCGGAATGGGGCCGCGAGCGAATCTGTAACGGTCAGGGGAAGGCGCTCCCAGTCGTCGCCCAACCCGAACATCTCCTCGGCCCCGTCTCCGCCGAGGATGTACCGTTGACTCCTGCCGACCAGCGAACGCATGTCCCCCTTGCTGACCGGATACCAGGCGGGGGTTCGAATTCCTTTGCTAACTTCAGAAATGACAGGGCTTTCGGTAGGTGGTCGCATCCCCTCGCTTTTCAGCCAGAATCGGGCCAGCGATGCACCGGGAACCGTTCCCGGAGGGAGTCTGGCCAAGTCAGCCAGGGTGGCGCCAACGTCGCGAAGGGTAACCGGCTCATCCACCTGGCCCCCCTCCGGCACCACCCCCCGATCCACCACGAGGAGGGGCACCTGAACCGAAGGTCGATAGAGTGAATTCCCGTGATCGAACATGCCATGCTCACCGAACTCCTCGCCGTGGTCCGCGGTCAGGAGCACGACGGTATGGTCGAGCAGGTTCCGATGATCAAGCTCCTCGATGAGCCGTCCGATCTGATCGTCGAGATACGCGATGGCGCCGTCGTACTGCTCCATCTCTCGCTCGATCACCGCAGAGCTCAGCGGACCGTAGGGCCGTCCCAGGAATCGATGGAGCGGACTGAGGTCGTCGCGGCGAGGGGCACCGAAACGACGATCCCACGGAGCGGGGGGGAGATAGGGACCGTGGGCATCGTAGTAGTTGAGGAAGGCGAAGAAGGGACGACCGTTCCGCTTGTCGACCCAGTTCAGGAAGCGCTGATTTATCGAAGGAGCGTCGATCCGGACCAGGTGCTGGTCGGTGCGGAGCAGATCGCGGATCAGGTAATTGTTGTCCAGCTGTCGCCCGATCGATGTCGCCTCGATGATATCCCGGGGGCGGAAGAGGTAGTCCTCATAGTGCGCGAAGCCCCGGTTCAGGCCGAATTCCCAGCTCAAGTAGCCCACATTGGCGACGAACCCCCCGGTCACATAACCCTGGGACGCAAACCGTTCGGCCAACGTAGGATTCTTGCGATCGAGGGGCTCCACCCAGTCGGCCGAGAGTTGGTGCGGATAGAGGCCGGTCAAGAGACTCGCGTGGGACGGTAGCGTCCAGGGCGCGGTGGAGAAGGCCCGATTGAATCGCACGCCTCGCGCGGCCAGGCGGATGATCGCCGGACTGGTGTTCCTGTGGTAGCCGTAGAGGCTGAGGCTCTTGGCCCGTACCGTGTCCAGGATGATCAGGAGGACATTAGGGCGGTTCCCAGGCGGCGGTGGTAGCCGGCCGATTGCGCCTCGCTCTCTCAGGGCCTGAACCCCAACTTGGCCGGCGGCGATCATGCCCACGCAGAGTGATAGCGCTCCCAACGTCACCCCTGCTCGCCGCTCCCACTCTGGGGTTCTGCGGGTGAGCATTCGGGCCGCCTGCCATGCCAGACCCGCAGCCAGGGCGAGTACCGCCACCCGGGATAAGCCGGGCTCCATCAATAGCAGCGCGGTGAAGCCCATGAAGGAGAACAGAAAGAATACCAGCCGGGCCGGGATCACCCTCGGCCAGAGGCGCGCCAACAATGCCAGCCCCAGGGCTGGGCCCGCGAACAGAACTACGTCACCCACCGGCGCCATCCACCCGAAATGGACGCTAACGTGGACCAATCGCCCGAGCACCACGCGCCTGGTCAGCAACACCAGCGCTTCCAGCAGTCCAGTGAGAAGACCGGCGGAGAGCCCCAGCAGGAGAATCGAACGGGGACTCAGGCGCGGAACGGTGAGTGGCGAGAGGCTGCTCATCGAATGGGGGTCGGAACCAGATTCTCGAACTGCTCGCGGAAATGGGTAACCAGGCGTGAGGAATCGGCGGCGAGATTGGTCTGCTCCAGGGAATCATGGCGGAAGTCGTACAGCTCGACCTCTCCCGATTGCAGGGTGATGAAATGCCACCGGTTGGTCGTGAGCGAAGCGACCCATCCTCGGGAGGCCGGCCACGAGGCCGGCACGATGGAACGCTGGGCGAGCTCCGAGAGTCCGACAGCGGCTGAGTCGGGCGTTGCCAGGAGCGATCGACCGGGCAAGGTCTGCACCGTGAGTCCTGCGGCATCGGCGATTGTCGCTGCGATTTGGTCCAGGTCGGTCGGTTCCGAGCGGCGGATACCGCCGGGAAGCCGGCCGGGCCAGCTGAGAAGAAGCGGGATATTCACCTGCTCGCGATACAGGCTGTGGCCGTGGTAGTAGAACCCATGCTCGCCGAAGCTCTCGCCGTGGTCGCTGGTGACAATGACGAGGGTGTTCTCCAGCTTGCCCCGCTTCTCCAGCTCAGCCAGCAGGGAGCCTATCTGAGCATCCACGTAGAGAATAGACTCGTCGTAGGCGTCGATATCGGCCTGGATCTGCTCCGGTGACAGCTGTTTGAAGTCTCCGGTGATTGCGCCTATTTGGACTCCTGGTTCCCCGGGAGGCCGGCGCGACACATCGGAAAACCG
The DNA here is from genome assembly GCA_963788625.1 of uncultured Gemmatimonadales bacterium. GTDB lineage: Bacteria > Gemmatimonadota > Gemmatimonadetes > Gemmatimonadales > GWC2-71-9 > DATBGE01. Next base: position 547,361 of record CAWBHB010000003.1, read on the forward strand.
CCCGAGGTACGGTGGGGATGGAGACAGCGGAGCGTGGACGTCGAAGTAGTTCACGAAACCGAAGAAAGGACGTTCGTGAAGCCCGTCGATCCAGCTCAGCAGATGGGCGTTCACATTGGCTGCGGACTTGCGCCCTGGGATATTTCGCGGCCCCAGCTTGGGCCACAGGTCGTACACCAGCCGTCGGCCCAGGACGGTGCGGACCAGCCCGTCACCGAGGTTTTGGAAGTAGTCCTCATACCGGATGAAGCCACGGCCCAGACCAGTTTCCCGGCCCGTCCAGTAGATGTTCGCGACGAAGCCGCCGGTCGCGTAACCCTCCCCTCGCAGCGCCTCCGCAATGGTGGGGAATTTCCGATCGAGATACGGCCGCCGCAGCACCCCGGCGCGGAGCTCGTGCTGGTGTCGTCCGGTCATCATCGTAGCATGGCTGGGGAGAGTCCACGAGGAGCTGGCGGTGGCGTTGTCAAACAGCCAGCCGCCCTGGGCCAATCGCTCCAGAACCGGCGAAGTCGGCCTGCGATACCCATAGACCGAGAGATGGTCGGGCCGCTGAGTATCGATGACCAGGAGAAGAATATTGGGGCGACCTGCTGGGGCGGAGGGCAACTGCGCGACTCGCCGCGCATCCATCACCCGACCACCAACCCCCATCACGAGTGCGACCAGAGGGATGGCACAAAGAGTCCAGGGCAGCGTGCGAGCGGCGATTGCAGCCCACGACTGCGGACGGGCCCGATAGTTCCGGGTGAGGACCACCGCGAATCCCAATGCCAGGAGCACGCAGGCTAGCTCGTTGAGTATCAGCTTCTGGAGGCTCGCCGCGAGGTAGGCACCCAGGGCCACGAGGAGGAATACCAGGGCGATATCCCACCTGACGCGGGGGAACAGCCGAGCGAGCCCGGCGAAGAGAACACCGATACACCCGAACAGCACCCCGTACACCAGGGGAGCCACCCAGAGAATCGGGGGGGCCGTGCCGGTTTGCCAGGAGAGAGCGCCCGGAATAAGAGTCCAGAAGAGGGCCTCGAGCGCCTCAATCAGGCCGTAGACCAGTCCGAGCCAGAGCGCGAAGGCCGCCAGCCTGAAACCGACCACCGGAAAATTGCCGTGCTGGGAGTCAGCTTCTGTCACGAAGGGTGCCCGGTATCCGAGGGTGCCCTGAGCGCCGGCGCTCCATAGCTGAGCAGAAAAGAAAAATGGAGAGCCTGGCTGGCATACCGGCGGCAACCGGCGCGGTCGCCAATGCCACCCCTCCAAAGCCGGCATCCGGCCCGGACCACAGGGCCGGCAAGACCACTGATGGCCGCCTCTCCCGCCGTCTCATTTGATCGGAGCAGGCATGAGACGCTGCAGCTGGGTACGGAGGCCTTGCAGTGTGTCTGCCAGGATGGAATCGCCGGCTAGGTCGCTCAGCTCACCCGGATCCGCCATGAAGTCGTAGAGCTCGCTGGTGCCGGTCTCGGACTGGATGTAGTGGAACCGTTCGGTCGTCAGGGCGGCCAGCCAGCCGCGCGAGATCGGCATCTCAGGCGGCAGACCGGATCGCCCCGCCAACTGCGACATCGCGACTACCTGCGAGTCAGGTTGATTCAAGAGGGAGCGTGAGGGGAACCCGGCGCCCCCAATGCCCGTCGCTTCCGCGATCGTGGGTGCCAATTGGTCCAGCCCGGCTGGCCGCTTAATTCGCGCCGCTGACAGATGCCCGGGCCAGTGCAGCAACAGAGGGATGAAGGTCTGATCCCGGTAGAGACCGTTGCCGTGGTGGTAAAGTCCATGTTCCCCGAATGACTCGCCGTGGTCGCTGGTGACGATGATCAGGGTGTTCTCCAGAATCCCTCTCCGCTCAAGCTCGGCATACAGCCCGCCGATTTCGGAGTCGAGGTATTGGATCGATTCGTCATAGCCATCGATGTCCCACTGAATCTCCTCGGGGGAGGCTGCTTGCGCCCTCCCGGTCAGGGCTCCGAGCTCCACGCCGCCTTCGCGTGAAGCCGAGGGAGGTGCATTCCCGCCCGAATAACGGCCGGCAAACGGTGGCGGCGGGCGGAATGGCTTGTGCACGTCGAGAAAGTTCGCGAATATGAAGAAGGGGCGCTGACCCTGCTTGTCGATCCATTGGAGCATCCTGCGATTGACGTCGGCCGCGCTCTTCCGTCCCGGAATGTCCTGCTGTCCGAACGCCGCGACGGCCCGGTAAGTGATCCACCGGCCCAGGACGGTCCGCGCCACGGCATCCCCTGGGGAACCAAAATAGTCCTCATAGTGAATGAAGCCTCGTTGCAACCCGGTGCGGCGCCCGCACCAGAAGACGTTGGCCACGAACCCGCCCGTGACGTAGCCCCTGCTCCGAAGCATTTCCGCAATGGTCGGATATCGCTGATCGAGAAAAACATGCTTCCCGATGCCGGCCCGATGTTCATGCAGCTGGCGACCCGTCATCATGGTGGCGTGACTCGGCAGGGTCCACGAGGAATTCGACATCGCGTTTTCGAAAATCCAGCTGCTCGCGGCCATGCGCTCCAGGTTCGGCGAGGTCGGACGCGAGTAACCGTACAGGGAAAGGTGGTCTGCCCTCTGGGTGTCCATTACCAGCAGGATGACGTTAGGGGATGAATCCGGGGCGGATGGCAGCGCGCGGGTCGCCTGACGCTCACGCAGAGTCGTGACGAGCCAGACGCCTCCGGCGGCCAGGGGAACGAGGCCGAGCAGCACCGGGAGCGAGCGCAGCACGCGGGTGAACCAACGGGGCCGCCCGCCGCGATAGACCCGAATCGCCGTGGCGGCGACGCCGAGGCCCACGATCGCCGACGTGATCCCGCCGAAGAGAACGGGGTGCAGTCGGGTGGCCAGAACGCCGCTGATCAGGGCGAGGACCGCAAGAAGCAGAATGTCCCAGGGCAGCCGGGGCAAGAGGACCCGTCCCAGCGTGGCAACCAGGCCAATTCCGGCGAAGACGGCTCCGTAGAAAACCGGCGCGACCCAGAGGACCGGCAAACCGGTAGCAGTCTGCCAGTCGAGGGCGCCGGGAATGATGAAGGCAGCCAGAGCCTGTCCCGCCTCGACGAATCCAAAAGCAAGCCCGATCGCCAAGGCGAATCCAACCAATCGTGGTCCGGTTAAATGGACCGGCGTCTCCCCTAGCTGATTCATCCTGGACTCCATGGAGAATTCGATTTCGTAGGTGTGGCCTGTAAGTCCCGGTTACTCTCCGCCCATGAGAACCCTGAGGGCCCGCTGCAGCGCGGCCAGTCTCGCCGCCACCGCAGGATCTTGCGCGAGGTTCCGCACCTCCAGGGTATCCTGGTCGAGGTCGAAGAGCTCATTCACGCCATCGCCGTTCCGGATGAGGCGTGAGTTGCCCAGGATGAGACTCTTCATCGGCCCGCGGGAGATCGGCGTATTCGCGGGTAGCCTTGCGGTGTAGTTGAGCTCCGACAGCAGGGAATCGGCCGGTTCCGCCGCGGTGTCGGACCCCCAAAACCGGGCCAGAGATTTCCCAGGGAAAACCGAGGCTGCCTCCGGAGCAGCGAGGTTCACGATCGTGGCCGCAAGATCCCGGAGCGATACGGGGTGATCAATGACCACGCCGGCGGGCACCCGGCCGGGAAGCACCAGCATAAGCGGAACCTGCAGGGAAGCCCGGTAAAGACTGTTGCCATGAAAGTAGACGCCGTGCTCCCCGAACTCTTCCCCGTGATCGGACACCACCACCACCAGGGTGTTCTCGGTGAGGCCCCGCTGCTTCAGGGCAGCAAAGAGATCCGCGACCTGGACGTCGAGGTAGGCCAGCGCACCGTCGTAACCATTCCTGGCGCCGGTCACTGCCGGCGCGGGCCACAAGCGCGCCGGCGTGGCAGCCCGTACCATCCGCAGGTATTCGCTCCGACCGGTCGAATCAAACCAGGTGTCGTAGGGTGCCGGTGGCTGATAGGGATCGTGGGCATCGAAATAGTTCAGGAAAGCAAAGAACGGAACTCCTTTCGGGCGGCGATCCAGCCACTCGAGAAACTCACGATCCACCTGAGCCGCGTCCTTCCGCTTGAGGCGGTGCCACAGGTCCCGATCGCCCATGAGGAACTTGGCGAGTGAGGAAGAAAGCATCACGTCACCCAGCGTGACCCGGTAATCCTGATACTGCTGGAACCCGCGCGCCAATCCCGTCTCATAGCTGCAATACAGCGTGTTGGCCACGAACCCCGCGGTCAGGTATCCACGGTCACGGAAGTACTCTGCCAAGACCGGAGGCTTGCGATCGAGTGGCACCAGCCAATCCGCCGAGAGCTGATGCGGCCACCGTCCGGTGAACATCGACGCGTGCGAAGGCAGGGTCCAGGGAGCGGTGGAGAAGGCGCGGGCGAAGCGTACGCCACCGACAGCCCAGCGCTCGAGCTCAGGCGTAGTCGGACGGGAATACCCGTAGGCGCTCATGCTCCAGGCCCGAACCGTGTCGAGCACGATGAGCAGTACATTGATCCGACCCTCACCACCTTTGGACGACATGCCCTGCGCCTCTCGCTGCTGCCAGAGGGCGGTGCCGCCACGAATCCCGGCGCTGATGACCACGAGTCCCGCGAACAGCGGAAGTGTCCGCCGCACCAGTTGCATCGCGCGGGGCGGGTGGCGCCTCCACACTCGAGCCGCCTGCACCCCAGTTCCAACGGCAAGGGCGAGAGCTGCTACCCGATGGAGGGGACCATAGTGAAGCAGGAGCGTGAAGCAGCCGAGCGCCGTGAGAAACCCTGCCAGATGAACTGGGGTGACTCGGCCGGAGGTGGCCCGCCGCAACAGGAGAAACCCCACCCCGAGCACGACGAACAGCACTGCGTCGGCAACCGGGACCATCCAAATGATGTCGCGCCCGACGAAAAGAAATCGGTGCAACAGAAACCGGCGGATGCCGAGCAGCGCAAGTTCCCCGAAGCCGGTCAGCAGCCCGAACCAAGCCGCGAGCTGCAGCACACCGGCGCCGGGGAGGGCCTCACCCACCCACGACGGAGCATACCTATTCGGTTGCAGAGGCCGGACCTGTGTCGGTGCGTGCAGTGACCTCTCCGCTGTTCGGTAGATATTGAGAAATGCGGGCGCGGAACCGCACCAGCTGCTGAGCTGATCCAGCCTGGCCTGCGAGGTTAGTGAGATCTCCCGGATCGGTGCGGAGATCGAAGAGTTCCTCCTCGCCGTTCTCCAGAAGAATGAACTGCCAGTGATCCTCCACTAGCGACATTACCCATCCCTTGCTCGCCGGCCACTCGGGAGGGTCCTTGCCCCCCTGCTTTGCCAGCTCCGAAAGTATGGGCACCGGAGATCTCCCGGCGGCGTCCGGAGAAAGCAGCAAGGATCTTCCCGGGAAGATCGAGTCGGGAAGTCCCGTGAGAGGGGCGATGGTGGCCGGTAGATTGGTCAAACCGGCAGACCCTTTCACCCGGAGGCCCGCGGGAACGCCAGAGGGGTACCGCAGGATCAGCGGCACCTGAATCTCCTGGGTGTAGAGGCTCGCCGCGTGGTTGATGATGTTGTGCTCCCCCAAATGCTCTCCATGATCTGAGGTCACGATGACCAGCGTCCGTTCCAGCATCCCGCGACGCGCGAGCTCTGCCAGCAAGCGACCGACCTGATCATCGAGGTACAGGAGGCACTCGTCATAGCGGTCGATCAGGTACGCCAGCTTGTCGGGCGGGGGAACCGTGTGCCCGTCGGCACCGATGTCGAGAGCGGTGGGTCGAAACTCCGGTCGTAGCACACCGAAGCGACCCAAGTACTCGGGGACCGGGAGATAGGGAGCATGAACATCCATGTAGTTCAGGAACGCGAAGAACGGCTGGTGCCGAGTCCGGTCGAGCCAGGTCAGGAACTCCCGATTGACGTCCGCCGCGCGCTTCCGCCCGGGGATATCTACCCAGCCCAACGCCTCCCTGACGGGAGCGAGCCGCCGGCCCAGGGTAGTGCGCGCCACCGCGTCACCCAGCGTACCGTAGTAATCCTCGAAGTGCTGGAACCCGCGGGCCAGACCGGTGTGTCTTCCGGTCCAGAACACGTTCCCTACGAATCCGGCCGTGGCGAATCCCCGAGCGCTCAAGGCTTCCGCCAGAGTCTGGTAGTCGGGCCCAAGCCTGCGCTTGTTCAGGTCGCCCGCCTGGTGCTCGTGTACCAGGCGGCCGGTAAACATCGAGGCGTGCGAAGGAAGAGTCCAGGATGACGAAGCGAATACCTCCTGGAACAATGCGCCCTGGGCGGCAAGCGAATCGATATGGGGCGTCGTGCGTCGGGGATAGCCGTAGCTCGAGAGGTGATCCGCCCGCTGAGTATCGATGACGAGAAGAAGTACGTTCGGCGGATTTCCCGGGGGCGTCGGGAGGGCGGACAGTTGACGCGCTTCAATCATGCGCGGAATGAAATAGGCTCCGCCCCCGATCAGGGCCGCGATGCCACCAATCACAGGAAGGCCGCGTAGCAGAGCTTTGCTCCACACCGCGCGATGCTTGCGATAGGCGCGGTACGCTACACTGCCGACACCAAGGCCCAGGATAACACAGGTAGTCTCGCTGAATAGGCGCCCCTGGTTTCTGAAGGCCAGGTACCCGGACAGGACACCGAGCACCGCCACCAGCACAAAGTCCCACCACGCCCTCTTGATCACCTGAGACAGTGCTACGATGCCGAGCGTGATTACCGAGAACGCGACAACATAGAACGCAGGCATGAAGAGGAGGACCTCGACCGAATTGCCAGTCTGCCAAGACCGCCCCTGCGGGTAGAGCGAGAGAAAAAACGATTCCGTGCCCTCAAACAGGCCGTAAAGGAACCCCAGCGAAGCACCCATGGCCATGAGGTGCCCAACCGGAGGAGAAGAATCCTGCCTCATCGCCGGGCTTCCGCTCGACTGGTGCGCCACGCCTCCAGGAACCGGGACTGCTCGTTCGGCCACCGCTGCTGCTCCCACTTGCCATCCGTCTGGAAGCCGGCGCTAAGATCGCCCTCTCGCCGAAGACTCAGGTTGGGTGTCGGGTATGGCGTACAGGGTAACGGCGCGTTCCAGCAACGGTTCGAATCGCGGGGGTAGTACATCGTGAGGCCTGTAGAACTGGTAAATGTGTCCACCGGTTCCTCGGCTATGGGGCCAAATCCGTGATCGGGACCCGGTTCCGCAAAGAGTACGCGAGCGGCGGCCGCCGCCGAGGCGGCGGACGGTGGACCGGTCGCAATGACCAGCCGACGGACAATCGGCAAGGTTCCTGCGAGTACGGCGAGCATCGTTACCGCACGGATGCGTCGTGGATCTGCACCTTCAATCCAGGGGTAGGCAGCAAAGGCCACCGATGTGGCAGCAATGGTCCAGAAAGTGGACGTCGCAAACCTCGGGTTGGGTGCCGTCACCAGCCAAAAGAACGCGCCGACCAGCGCCGGAATCAGGACCAACCAGGCGGAATTTTGGGGCTGCGCCCAGCGGCCTTGGGCGCGACGCTGCAAGACGAACCCCCAAGCCAGGAGAGTGAGGAGGCTGGGCGCCACGAGGAACAGCCATCGCTCATGCGGCAGACTACGGAGCCAAGGACGGAACCACGGCGCCTGCAGGTCGCTGACTCCCCAGCTGGGATTCCACTGCGAATACTTAGCGTAATAGTGCCGAGCGTACCACTGGATGTATGCCCGATCCGCATCACCCTGTTCCGCCGGGACTCTCCAGGAAACTGGGAAGGGGACGGCTGTACTGGGGAACGCGGGGTAGCCGCTCATCACAACGCCGCGAGCCGTCCAGGTCAGCCCGAGCAAAAGCGTCACGCTGATAATCCAGCCCACCAATCGGCGACGAAGTACCTGCTGATTCCTGGTAATCTGGAATGCGAGGGCCATGGCAAGGATCCACATCCCCGACGAAACCCCTCCGGCACTGAGCTTGAGACAGACCGCGGTGACCGCCAACGTTGCGATCACTACCAAGTCCCAAGACCGGTCGGCGGATTCGGAGTCAGAGCGCGTCATCAGCGCAAAGAGCGAGGATGCCATCACCCATATCACGATGCCGGGCATCGGATCAGTGGCAAGACTGGATATGTCCGGGCCAATCATCAAGTCCGCCGCCGGGGCGAGCAGCACCAGGTCAAAAAGGAATCGGGACCGGCTGCCGGCTGGCGCGCGAAGCAGCCGGAATCCGCTCCAGAGGATCTGCAGGAAAATCGCGGCGAATAGGAAGCCATTCGCCAAGTGAAACTCTCTGCCGGCCCATGGACCCACTCCAAGCGCTGCGGCGAACAGCAAGTGGGAGTTATTGTAGGCCAATCGGCCGTGCAGGTTGGCGATTCCTGGCACCACCGGGTATGTGGATGCCCACTTAACCACGGGGTAGTGGTACATCCCGGTGTCATACTGGCCGTTGGGAGAGCCTGTCGCTCGATTGGCGAGCCACAGCGATGTGATGAGAAGGAAAACGATGGTGAGAACGTGGTCTCGCCAGCTGACCCTCTGGAGCCATCCCTTTAGCTCCGCACGATTCCATGCCAGTCCCAGAATTCCCAGAACCGCCACCACTCCCATCGCCCAACCGGTCACCGGAAGCACGAAATGCCAGATCTGCAGGAGCAGGATGGTGGCGGCAAAGCCCATCCACATAGCCATTAGGCAGTGGTCCCCGTCTATCACCCGGGGACCGAATGCACGCCGCAGCCCGAGCCCCAACCCCAACAGGCAGATAGCAAGGACGACCCACGAGCCGAATACCGCGGCGGTCGCTGTGACCCCGAAAAACAGTGTTGTCATCGGCCGGCTCGAGCCGCGCGCCACCGCTCGAGGAAGCGCGATCCGGGATTGGGCCACTGCTGAGGATCCCAGGGACCGACGGTTTCGAACCCGGAAGCCAGGTCATTCCCTCGCAGTCGGAGGTTCGGGACTCGATAAGGAGTACACGGAAGCGGTGCGTCCCAGCAACGCAGAGTCTGATCGAGAGGATAGTTGAGAGTCAGCCCCGACTGGGTGACGAAGGTCCCGACCTTCTGCGTCATCATGGGCCGGAAGCCATGGTCAGGCCCGGGGCCGATCAGGAGGCTCGGACGTGACGGCGGTGTGTCCCACATCGGGGCTCGGGCGGGAGCAGCGAGTGGCCAGAAAGCGATCCCAAGCCCAGCCAGAATCAATGCGACCACCTGGGCGCGGGAGGGGTCTCGCCCCAGCTGATCGAAAGCCGCGGCAACAGCGGTTGCCGCAAGTATCCAGAACAGGAAACTGCCGAATCTCGGATTGGGAGCCGTGGCGAACCACAGGGCAAGTCCAGCAACAGTGGGGATCAGCAGAAGCCAACCAGGAGAAGGCTGCCCTGGGGACCGACGCTTGACCAGCCATACCAGACCCGCGATTAGGGAGATGACCATCGGGAGTATGACGTAGTCCAACCGGGTAAGAGGGACCACGAGATGCCGAGCCCATTCCTTGAGCCAAGGCCCTCCGACATCGCGGTCGGCCATGCGATCGTAATAGAAGCGCGCTCGATGGGTAATGAGGCCCCGCTCGGCATCTCCCATCTCTTTCGGCGCCCGCCATTCTACCGGGAACGGCGCGATCGTACTGGGGAACGCGGGGTACCCACTCAGAATCACGCTCCGCGCGGTCCAGACACCACCAAATAGGATGCTAATGGCGACGGCCCAGCTGATCAGACGCCTTCGCAGGGCTGGCACCCCGGCTAGCCGCTGCCAGCCGATAACAAGGGCCAGTAACCACGCGGCTGCGGCGAATCCGAGGCCATTCATCTTGCAGGCCGGCGAGGCCGTGCAGAGCACGGTAACCGCCAGGAGCCCATAGGCCGCCCGGTGCGGCTCCGCTTCGGGCCGAGCCAAAATCGCGAACAGCAGGGACGCCACGACCCAGAGCAGGACCGCTGGAATCGGATCGGTCGCGAGGCTGCTGGTGTATGCGGTGAGGACGAACCGGAGCGCGGGTAGGAGCAGCAGCAGGTCGAAAACGAAGCGCGACCGGTGGCCGGGGGATGCGCGGAGCAGGCGAAACACGCTCCACATGATCTGCAGCAGGACCGCACCGAGCAGCAACCCATTGGCGACGTGGTGTATCAGGCCGGTCCACGGCCCCCAGTCCAGCATCGCGGCATACAGCAGGTGGACGTTATTGAAAGCCAGCGGACCATTCAGGTTCGCGAGCCCCGGGACTACAGAATAGGAGGTCAGCCACTTGACCACGGGGTAGTGGTACATCCCGGTGTCGTAGTATGTATTGGGGGAATCCATCGACCGGTTGGCAATCCACAATGCCGCGAGAGCGAGCACCGCGATCTCGACCCGACGCCCACGCCAAGGCACCGCCAGACACCAACGCTGGAGGTCCTTGGCCGACCAGACGAGGCCGACTACGCCGAGCAGTGCTACAACAGCGAAGGCTCCGGCGGTGACCGGCCACTTGAGGTTCCAAAGCTGGAGGAGGAGGAGAACGGTCGCGAATCCGACCCAGAAACCGCGAATCAGGTCATCTGAGGTGAGACCCCGGACGCCGAACCAACGCTGGATGCCCAATCCTATTCCGGCGAAAGCCAGCGCCAGGACGGCCCACGTACTCAGTATACCGAGGCTGCTGAGCAGACCGCCAAGGACCACACCCATCCCAAGGCCTCGCTCGCTGTACTGAGGAGCGCGGATCGGCAAATACCGCGCGGCCAACTCAATTCCCGCTCCACCTGGGTCACTTCACATACGAGAGCGCCGACGCCCCCCGGTGATCAGGAGAGGGCCGCGGGACCAGTCTGTCTGAATACTGTCTGAGTGCCGTGCACCAAATTGGAAGGAGCCGGGAATGCGGAAACGCTGACCACTCGTCGCGGCCGCCGCTCCGCGCTCAGCGTTTGAAGGCGCCGGCAATCCGCTTGGCAATTCCTACGACTTGGCGCCAGAAGATCATCAGCGCCCCGCCGATCGCCCCAATGATCGAGGTCAGGGGAAGGATTTGGTCCGGGCCGACGTACATGGCGAGGCTGAAGCCGAGTAGATGCAGCGTCATTGGTGCGCGCCCCAACGTGCGAGGGAAACAGGAGATTTGGCGATCAACCACCGGTGCCTGACCGGTCGAACTCCAGAGGGGATGGCAATAGACATACCAGTAGTAGCCCTAATATCGACCGCTTTTTCTTTATCGCGAGCCCCATCAGGCCCTAAAGCCACTAACCGGGCGCTGAATCGTCGCCCTTACGCCTGCATATGTAGCGACGGTGCAGCACGTGATGCAATTAAGCATCAGTTCCGAGGCCCCTTAAGAGCACCGACCCTTGGGTCGGTCACCACCACCGTCAGGGTAATCGAACCTAGTCACGGAAGCGCGATTGGGCGGTAACTTCACGGTAGTCTGACGGAATAGAGCTGCTAAACCAGATGCCTGAGGACCACCATCGACGCTACCCGCACAATCTGCCAATCACGAGCGGGTTCAAGGCGAGGTGCCACCCCCACCTCCTGTCACAGATTCAGTTCCGGGGCCGATCCCAGTCGCAAGCGAATCCCTCCTAGCAGCGTGAGGACACCTCCGTACACCGCGGCACCCAGTGGCACGGCGAGCCAGAGCGCGGTCGGCCGAGCGGCCAGCAGCACTCCCGCCATTGCGGCGGTGGCGGCCGCTGGACGCCAGAATCGACTCAGACCGGGGAATGGAAACCCGGCTCTGCCAGCATGGACCTGAGTCCACACAGTCCGAACCAGTTCAGTGCTGACGGTCGCACCTGCCGCCCCGAGCATCCCCCAGCGTGGAATCAGGACAAGGTTCAGCGCCAGGTTCAGGAGCGCCGCTCCAAAAGTCGTGCGAAAAACCAACTCTTGGCGGTTAGCCGAGATGAGCGCCGTTTGCGGGACGTTGCGGAAGAACGCCACGGGGATCGACCACAAGAGAATGATCAGCGCAGGAGTGGCGGCCGTGAACTGCGGGCCAAAGACCAGCAGCAGGATGTTCGCGGCAAGCAGGGTTCCACCGGCAGCCAGCGGGAGGGCCGCTGCGAAAACGTGGGCCATAGCCGAATGGTACAGTTGCCGCTGTTCCACGACCGTCGGCCTCAGCCGGGTCAGTGTTGGCAGCAGACTCTGTCCATAAGTGACTCCGAGATTGAGCAGGAAACTGATCAAGGTATAGGCTGCGGCGTATCGCCCAACCTCCTGCGGGGTGCGGAGGATACGAAGGAAGATGAGGTCGGAGTTGTAGATCAGCAGCCCCACGACCGCGTTGGCGACCAGCCAGGATCCCTGCCGCACTACCGGTCCGGCCTCCTGAAGGTCCCATCGCATTACGAGGGGACGCCGGATTCGACTCAGCCCCCAGGCGAGCAGAATCGCCGCCAGCATGTCGCCCGAGAACTGCGCCAGGGGGACTCGACCCAGATCACCCGAATCGCGGAGCAGGAGCAGGACGAGCAGGAGCATCGTCGTCTCTCCAGCCGCGCGCGCCAGAGCGGCGAAACCGGCCCGCTCGAGCCCCAAGTGCACCCATCGGGTATTGCCGCCGACGGCGAGTAACGTGAGGCTGTAGCCGGCGAGCACCGCACCGTCGGGCTGCGGGAGCACGGCGAGGCCCAGAACTACGACAGCAACGACCAGCACGGCACCGACGGTGAGTCGGAGCGCCACGACGGGTGGGACCAGCTTCTCGATTTGCGCCGGGTCGGCGGCGACCTCCCGCACGCCCAGCACTTCTACTCCACAATCGGTCAGGTAGTTGAGATAGAGCATGATCGCCATCGCCACGGCGATGACGCCATACCCAGCCGCGCCCAGGGTGCGGGCCAGATAGACTGTCGCACCGAACGAGATGACCCGGGCTGCCACTTCCCCGCCACCCAGCGCGAGGAAGTTGCGGGCCACGGCGGATTCAGCGCGTGGAATAGATCACCCAGAAACAGTAGAGAAACCAGAGGACAACCGACGCCAGGAGCGCCCGGTCGGTAAAGAGGACGTCGTTCGGGTTGCCTCCCTCCCGCTGGTGGACCAGGAATAGGTAGCGGAAGACGCCATACAGCACGAACCCGGTGCTGTAGGTGAGGCGGTAAGAGCCGATCTCCGCCAGTTTCTCGGGCGAAAGGGTGTACATGATGTAGGCGACGATCGTCACGGAGAGCAGCACGCCGGACATCTGATCCAGGAATACTGGACTGTAATCCGCGAGCACGCTGCGGTGCTGGGAGGACTCGCTACCCAGGAGTATCAACTCGTGCCGGCGCTTGGCGAACCCGAGGTAGAGCGCGAGAAGCCCGCCGCAGAGCAGGAGCCAGATCGACGGCACTACCGCCACGGCCCGGGCGCCGGCGAGCAGTCGCAACACGAAGAAACCGGCGACGCAGAAGACATCCAGCACTACGATCTGCTTGAGACGGAAAGAGTAGAGGACGTTCAGCGCCAGATAGGCGACGGCAACCATCAAGACCGGCTGGCCCAGAATGGCACACCCGGCCAAACCGAACGCCGCCAGGATGGCTCCCAACCAGGCGGCGGCAGACACGCCGATTCGGCCCGCAGCGACCGGCCGGAGTTTCTTGGTCGGATGCTGCCGGTCACCCTCACGGTCGAGAATATCATTCCACGCGTAAACCGCACTGGCGAGAAGACAGAACGAGAGGAACGCCAAGCCGGCGCGCAAATCGGCACCGAGGTCGAGGAATTTGCCCGAAAAGAGCAACGGGGTGAGAACGAAGGTGTTCTTGATCCATTGCTGGGGCCGAATGAGGCGGACCCAGTCACGGAGACCGGCCTCGACCGTCGTTGCTTCGCTCACTGGCATTCGGACCCGGGCATGAACTGTGTAATTGGAGGAGCCTCAGCAGATTTGAGTCGGCGCGCAGCAAGGAAAATACCACATGCATCTTGACTTTACCCCTATCGGCATGGAGCAGGCCCACTTGCGGCCTCCTGCTCGTTAGTCTGCGCTGCTCCGGGAGCAGTTCGGACGCGATCGGGGCCCGGCCCGGGGGAGCTTGCAGCGATCGATTTGACCCGGGGCCACGGTGACTATGGCACCCGAGAACCCAGCCTTAGTGGCATCCTGCCGCGACATACTTGCAGGCCACAGGCTTCAGCGGCGTTAAATTCATCGGCCCCCACTGGTCACCGCGAACCAGACGGTGGGATACACCAACAGCGTCATGGCAGTCCTGGGTACGGCGTCGCTCGACACCGCGGCCACAACTCTGCATGTGGGAGGACTCCCGGCGGGTGACGATCAGGTGAGCTTCTCGACCGGGGCACGCCCGGAGCCGTGGAAAAGATCCTGGCGGGCCAGACCCTCACACCGACGATGCCTGACCCGGCGTCATCACCATCTCAGGGACACCTTTGAACCATATCCCGAAACCAGCGGCGCTTCTCGGCCTCTCTCTCGTGCTGGGATGCGGAGCCAAAGGCGTGGCGCGAATCGCCATCGATTCGACTCGCACGCACCAGACCATCAACGGGTGGGAAGCCACCGTGGCGATCGACGAAGACGGCCTGAGCCCGACCGCCCGTGATTCGCTCATCGTGGTGGCGGTTGACCAATACGGCATCACCCGGCTGCGACTCCAGGCCCAGGGCCAGGTGATCGAGTCGGTGGATCACACTCACTCCCCGCCCGAGCTGGCTGTGGGATCCAACGACAACGACGATCCCAATGTGACGGTTCCCGAGCGGTTCTGGTGGCAGATCTTCGACCGCAACGTCAAGGACTACGTTCTGCCCATGAAGGCGAGGGTGGAGAGCCCGGGGCGATCGCTTCATTCTGAACGTCTGCTTCGTGGGATTCAGGCCCACCAGCCGGTTCCTCCAGGAAAATCCAGCGGAGTACGTGGAATTCATGCTGGCCGTGCTCAACCATCTAAAGACGGCCTATGCGACGCCGCTCGAGCCCGACATCTGGGAAATGCGGTTGGAGCCGGACAACGGCGAGGTCAGGATGAGTCCCGACCAGATGGGTGAATATCTGGTCGCCGCTGGCGACGCCGCGCGCAAAGCCGGGTTCCTGAAGATGCGCTTCAGCATGCCTTCAACCTTGGATCCCAACCTTGTCCCGGAATACGTGCAAGGGGTTCTCAAACATCCGGGAGCCGCCGCGTACATCACCGAGCTCTCCTACCACCGCTACCGGAAGCCGCTGCCCGGCGACCTTCGAGAAGCTGCGGAGCCTCAGCGCGGCGCACGGCTGGACGACCGCCATGCTGGAACACATCCGGGCCGATCACCGCGAGCTGGCCGAGGATCTCACCAAGGCCAATGTGTCGGCGTGGGCCCAGTACACTCTGGTCGGACCACACGGCGGCGACAGGGGTGGGAAGCTATTTCTTCTCAGACGGAGCCAGCGGGGACCTGGAAGGTCGGGACGGCGCACGCCGGCGCTCGCGCAGTTCTTCAACTATGTGCGGCCGGGGTCGACCCGGGTCGAGGCGACGAGCGACGATCCGGAACTCGTGCCGGTGGCATTCCGGCGACCGGACGGCCGCTTCGTCACCGTTATCAGCTCCTCGGGAGCCGCCCGCGCCGATCTCACGGGCCTGCCCCGGGGTAAGTACGCGATCACGTTTGCGGGTGCGGATGGACAGCGAAGAGAATCTTCAGCGGCGAGCGTGCAGTCCGACGCGGCCCTGCCAGTAGTCCTACCGGCCGCAGGGGCCCTCACGGTGACCGCGGCCGACTGAGGCCCCGCTCAGGCCCCGGGTCCCACCAGCTTGTTGTACACCCCGCCGATGAGCCGTCCGACCGCGTAGCCCAGCACAAAGGCATAGATGAAGCCGATGATGCTGCCCACGAAGGTCACGCTGTAACCTGGGAAGAACACCCCCAGTAACCGGAGGTGCTTCCCCACATTCGGTCCGCCCTTGAGGACCAGAATGTTGGTTGCGATGAACAGCCCGCCGCCGAGCAACAACCCCGCTGCAATGCCCCAGGCCCGGCCGTTCAGGCGAAGGATGGCGGCATTCAGGGATTCTTCATTCTCGGTCATGTTTGGCTCGCTTCAGCGCGGTCAGATGTGATCCAGGAAATCGTGGCTCTGGTTCAGGTCCGCCTTGGCCCGGATCAGGAAGATCGAGATCGCGAGCATCAGGTTGCGGCAGAACGCGATGAACCAGCCAGCCACAAAGCCCACCACGAAGCCCCACACGAACCCCATGAAGGCACCGGGCCAGGTAACCCGGTAGAACCGGAAGTATTGGCCCAGCAGCCAGAGATTGGTGCCCTCGACGGGGCCGCGGATGAGATAAAGCGCCGTGAACCCGAAGAAGAGCAGACCGCAGGCAAGGCCGAGTGCCGTCCCGAACGCCCGCTTATGCAGCGGCGCGAAGGCGAGGGCCAATTGGGGCGGCAGCGATCCATCGCCGTACGAGGGTCTGGAAGCCATCGGCTGGTCTGGGAGAGCGGTCATGGGAATATACATCCCCGGATCATCGGCCCCATGCACTGCCCTGCGCCTTGCGCGGCAACGGCGGCCAGGTCTGGAGTCCCACCTCCGCGAAGGCCTGCACCTCCGGGGTTGGCGCCGGCGCGCCGACCAAGTGGTGCATGAACCACCCGGCACCGGCCGCGAGCCCATTCAACAGGTAGTAGCAGAGGTGGAGCGGAATGATCCTCAGGGTAAACCAGAGTCCCCTGGTCCGGTGATAGAAACGATAGACCGGTACGCTCATGGCCACCACGAGAGCAAGGCATCCCAACACACCGAACAGCCAGCGCGGCTGGCGGGTTAGCAGGGCCACCAAACAGAGGGCTACGGCAAGGCCGGTAAGAGCCGTCTTGACCTTCTCGATGGTCTTGAGATTCAGCGAGGTACGCTGACCAAGCTTACCCTCCTGGAGCAGGAGGCGCATCCAGGGGATGCCGCGGTCCATTAGATCGGTGCGCAGCACGTTGGACAGGGTCCAGTGCTTGAGGTGAGCGCACTGAATCTCAGGCCGGAGGAGAATCCTGCGGTCCAAACGCCGGATGCGGTGTCCCAGCTCA
Organism: uncultured Gemmatimonadales bacterium; assembly: GCA_963788625.1. Lineage (GTDB taxonomy): Bacteria > Gemmatimonadota > Gemmatimonadetes > Gemmatimonadales > GWC2-71-9 > DATBGE01. Next base: position 564,298 of record CAWBHB010000003.1, read on the forward strand.
ATGTCCTCGATGGAAGGCCGGCGATAGTGCCACTCGTCGAACATGCCGGCGTCGCGGAACACCGTTGTGCGCACCGCCCCGCACCCGGCCCAGAAGGTTTCGGCCTCACCAGGATTCTCCTGGTGATGATAGTGGTGGAGCAGATTCCGGTACTGGGAGACGAGGCCGGGGCTCGGTGGGCTGGCGTCATACGACCCGAAGACGGCACCCAGCTCGGGGTCATTGGCGAACTGCCAGGCGAAACGGCGCAGCGTGTCGGGGTGCACCACGACGTCCGCGTCGATGAAGGCGACGACGTCTCCTCGCGCCACCTCGACACCGCGGTTACGGGCATAAGCGGGCCCGTGCGGTGCCCCGGCCAGGCGGACCACCAGGTCGGCGTACGCCGCCGCCAGCTCGGCGGTCGAGTCGCTGCTCGCGTCGTCGACCACGATCAGTTCCCAGCAGGCGCGCGGTAGATCGCTTGCTGCGAGCGCGGCAAGACTCTGCGGCAGGACCTTGGTCCCGTTGTGCGCCGGTACGATGACCGAGAGCAGCGGACGATCCGGCGCTACCATCGGCCACTCCCGGCCGCCAGCCTTTCGCGCAAGCCGCCGGGCTTGAGCCCGCATCCATAGGCGGCCCTGGAATCGGACGCTGCCCCAGGCCTCGAGCCGCCCCGGCTCGCGCCAGTAGAACATGTCGAGCCGGGGAAGCAGCTCGGGACCGATCCTCCGGACGAATCACCCGAAGCTCGGTGGTGCAGGCCCGGACGTAGACCTTTGGCAACCGCCGCGGCGATCACCGGATTCACGTCCCCATAGGGATACGCAAACTCGTCCGGGCCGGCGGCCGGTTTCCTGCGCGGATTACCTCCGCCGCTCCGGCAAGCTCATCCTCCAGCGCGTGGGGCGGGAGTCGGGTGAGATGAGGATGCGTCATGGTGTGCGCGCCGAGTCGGACGCCCCGCTCTCCCGAGCAGAGCCAAGCGCTCCCAGCTCGAGGAGCGGCAGCGTGGGGATCCGCGGATCGGTCCGGCCGCCCCAGGCGTTGGTTCGACCAACCTGGCCCGCCACAATGAAGACGCGTAGCAGGCAGGCTGTACTCTTTCAGCAGCGGAGCCACTTCGCTGCCGAAATTGACGAAGGCATCGTCGAAGGTCAGCGCGACTGCGTCCTCGCCCGGCGGAGTCCTCAGCAGCGCCTCCAGGCTCACCACTCGGACCCGCCCCGACGCCAGCCACTCGACCTGTTGCCGGAACGCCGCAGGCGACACCGAAATCGGTGAGCCCGAGGAGTCGATGGAGTGGTAGGTCAGGATAGCGCGCATGCTGGTCGGCGGTCGTGGTCAATAGTTAGCTGGTAGCTGTTGGTCATGAGTCGTGAGTCGTGAGTCGTCCAGCACGTCAGACGTCACCGTCAGTCCCGTTCACTGTTCACCGTTCACCAGTTTCACGTCTCACGTCTCACGTCTCCGCTACTTGGCCGCCAACCTCGCCCGCAGGTCCGCTACGACATCCGCGATGATCTCTGCCAGCGGGGTACGAGGACGGAAGCCGATGGCCCGCTCCAGCTTCCGCGGATCGGGAACCCGACGCTGCATGTCCTCGAAGCCCTCGGCATAGGCTTCGGAATAGGGAACCAGGACGATCTCGGAGCTGCTTCCCGCCGCCTCCCGAACCAGCTCGGCCAGCCGGTAGATGGTCACTTCCTCGTCAGCACCCGACGTTGAAGACCTGGCCAACGACCGCCGGAGTCTCGAGCAGCCGGATCATCGCCTCGACCGCGTCCTTCACGTGACCGAAGCAGCGGGACTGGGTGCCGGTGCCATAGACCGTGATCGGCTCGCCGGCCAGCGCCTGGGCCGCGAAGTTCGGCAGTACCATCCCGTAGCGGCCGGTCTGGCGGGGCCCCACGGTATTGAAGAAGCCGGGCGATGATCACCGGGACGTGCTTCTCACGATAGTACGCCAGCGCCAGCCACTCATCGAGCGCCTTGGAGCAGGCGTAGGCCCAGCGCGAATTGATCGTCGGGCCCAGCTTGAGGTCGTCGTCCTCGCTGAAGGGAATCTTCTCGCTCTTGCCGTAGACCTCGGAGGTGGAGGCGACCAGCACCAGCTTCTGTTTCTTGGCCGCGGCGTTCAGCACCGTCTCGGTCGCCCGAACGTTGGTCTCGATGGTGTGGACCGGCTTCTCCACGATGAGCCGGACACCCACCGCGGCCGCGAGGTGCACCGTCACGTCGCACCGGTCCACACACTCCGACACGAGGGGGGCATCGAGCGCCGATCCGACCCGGTATTCGAAACCCGGCTTGCCGATCAGGTGCGTGATGTTGTCCATGCTGCCGGTGGACAGGTCATCGAGCACGAGCACCTTGTCTCCCCGTTCCAGCAGCCGCTGGGAGAGATGGGAGCCGATGAAACCCGCCCCGCCGGAGATGAAGACTTTCATGGTTTCCTCGAGCCGTCAGCCTTCAACCGTCGGAATGCACCGTCGTCGCACCAGTCGCCGCTGACGGCTGACGGCTGGTGGCAGACGGCCTGCCGCCCAACTTCTGGAGTACCTGCGTGTCTCCCTTCCCCTTCGCGGCCCGCGCCACGATGTCCAGGTAGCGGGGCACGACCGCGCTCTCGCACCAATGCTGCAAGAATGCCTGGTATCCCGCCTGGGCCAGGCGCGCCCGATGTTCCGGATTCTCCTGCAGACCGCCGCATCGCGGCAACCAGCTCGTCCTGTGTTGCAAAGAGCTCGCCGCCGCCGGAAGTCGTGACGATTTCCGGGAAGGGCCCGATCCTTCGAGCGATGACCGGCGTCCCCTGCTTGAACGCCTCGATCAGAATGATGCCGAAGGTCTCGAAGCAGACCGAGGGCACGATCAGCGCGACGGCATGCTCGTAGTAGCGGCGCAGCTCGTCCAGCCCGACTCGGCCGAGGAAGTGCACCCGCTCGAGTCCCTTGGCCCGTTCGCGCAGCGTGGCCGCGTATTCCCCGTCGCCCGCGATCACCAGGTCTGCTCCGGAGTATTCCCCAAAGACCGGGATCACGTCGTCCAGACCCTTGATCTTCTCCAGCCGGCCCACGAAGAGGAAATACGGCCTCGGGTGCGGCGACGCCCCGCCGACCTTGGCACCGCCAGGCTTCGGGGTCGGGGAGGAAGTAGGGCAACACCTCCATGTCCCGCGGAAAGCCGAACTCGCGGTGCTTCGCCCGGCTGAACTCACTCATGGCGATGAAGGCGTCCACATGCCGCAGCTGGCGCTCCAGGAAGCCGGTGCCGCGCCACAGCTGGGGCGGCCGCCGATAGTGGAGCTGACACCGCACGCACTCGCGGCCGGTGCAGACCTCGCGGCCGTGGCGCCATAGTACGTGAGTGGGGCAGACCAGCCAGTGCTCATGAGCCATGTACAGCTTGAGGCCCTTCCCGTACGCCAGCAATCCCGGCCCGCCGACCAGCGAGACGTTGTGGAAGTTGATGACGTCGAACTCGCCCTGGTCCAGGATCCGGCGGATGCGCGGTCCATTGACCACCGGCCGTCCCAGCTGCTGGGTGAGCAGCGACGACAGCGATCCCGAGACCACTTCGCAGCCGCACCACTTCGAGACCCGGCGGGCTCCTGAACCTCCGCCGGCTCGGCGCCCTTGTGCAGCAGGTTGTAGGCGTCCACGTCGTGCACCACCGTGACCCGGTGTCCCGCCTTGACCAGCCCCCGGGCCAGCCGTTGAACGCCGATCCCGTCCCCGCCGAAGTTGTGCGGCGGGTAGAAGGTCGTGAGGAAGCAGAACCGGAGCCCGGTCACGCCGCCGCCTCACGCAAGGCGGCGAGCGTTGTCGCTGCCCCACGGTCCCAGGAAAGCTGGCTCGCACGCTCCAGAGCCAGGCGGGCCATGCTGGCGCGGGCCGCGCTCGTCGCAGAGCATGGTTCGGAAGGCCGCGACGAGAGCCGCCTCGTCCCCTGGCCGGACGAAGATGCCCCCGCCTTCGAGCAGCTCGGGCAACGGGCTCGACGTCGTGGCGATCACCGGCGTCCCACAGGCGGCGGCCTCCACCGCCGGCAAGTCCATACCCCTCATTGGCGGACGGGAGTACGAGGGCCACTGCCCCGCTGTGCAGATGACGCAACTCGCTGTCGGGAACAAAGCCGGTCCAGTGCACCAGCGCATCGGTCCCGGCCTGGGCGATGGCGCGGCGGATCGCCGCCTGGTCGCCGTGAAATACGTCCTTGTCGATGGTGCCCACCAGCAGAAGATGAGGAGCGGCCGGACCGGCGTCACGCACCAGCGCCGCGTGCGCCCGGACCACGGCATCCACGTTCTTGTGGGGGTTGAACCCGCCAACGTACACGAACCACCGTGCTCCCGGAGGCATTCCGGCCCGGAAGGCGGCAGCCTGGATGTCCTTGCTCGATTCGGAGGGTCGGAACTCCGGTGCCGGAGCCTCGCCCGCGACCCGAATCCGTTCCGGCGCGATGTGGAGTACCTCGGCAATCTCCCGGGCCGCGAAATCCGAAACCGTGAGCACCAGCCGGGCCTGACGCAGCGCCAGCCCAACCTTGAGCTTCCAGAAAAGCCGGGCACGCGGAGTGGGAAGGGTGAGCTCGGGAAAGCGCTCCGCGATGGCATCGTGCACCGTGACCACCGCGGGCTGACCCGGAGGAAGCGGGAAGTAGGTGTAGACCGAGGGGAAGAAGAAAACGTCGGGTCTCGCCCGCCAGACCGCTCGAGTGAGGCGCAACATGTCGGCCGGGGAGCGATAGCCATCGGCCGCCGCCGCCAAGGTCGGCGCGGTTCCCTGCTCCACCAGGACCGGGTGGACATTGGGTCCCGACAGGTCGAATCGCTCGAAGGCCGACGGGGTCCAGAAAGCAGTGGAACTCGTCGTTCGGGCGCCTGTTGGGCCATCGCCGGCAGTAATTGCCGGGTGAAGCGGCCGTACCCTCGGCCGTTGGCCCAGCAGGTGGCGTCCACCCCAATGCGCATACGGTCACCGTCCCGCCGGGACCGTCCCGACCTCTTTCGGCTCCAGCTTCTGCTCCTCGTGGTACTCGAAGTCGGTGTTGACCTCCCAGATATCGTGCGAGGCTCCCTGCATGTTCTGCACGGCGAACATGGCGGTGAGCATCGAGTGATCCTGGTTGTTGTACTTGTGCATCCCGTTGCGCCCTACAGTGTGCAGGTTCGGAATCGGATCGATGAAGCGCCGCACCCCGTCGAGACAATCGCGGTATTTGGAGTCGTAGATGGGATAGGCCTTGGGCATCCGAATGACCGTCGCCGTCCTTCACGTCCGAGGCTCGCGCCAGACCCAGCGCTTCCAGCTCGGTCGAGGCGCGGGCGATCAAGGTCCGCGTCCGGGCTTTGCCAGAGACCGTCGCCCTCGAAGCAGAAGTACTCCATGCCGAGGCAGGTCATCCCCGGCACCGGCACCATGGCCCGGCTCCAGTTGTTGAAGTTCTGGATCCGCCCGACCATCACACCCGGGGTGTGGATGTAGATCCAGTTGTCGGGGAAGAGATCGCTCCGATCCAGCATCAGGGCAACGACCAGGAAATCCCGATAGCCCAGACCATCGGCGGCCTCGCGCACCGGAGCGGGGGGCGGTGGCTGGAGCGATCGCACCAGGGTGCGGACCGGCATGGTGTTGATGACGTGATCGGCCTCGAACCGCCGCTCTCCCTCGGGGGTCGCGGCGCGCACCGCCACGGCACGCCCATCCTCGAGCTCGATGGCGGACACATAATGCTTCATGAGCACCGGATGCCCCATCTGCACGATCCGATCGCGGGTCATCTCCCACATCTGCCCGGGACCCAGTCTGGGGATACTCGAACTCGTTGATAAGCGTCTTGATGGTTGGTGGACCGCTTGTTGAGCGCCGCTGCCGAGAGAATCGCCTTGGCGAGCGAAAGGCCCTGGATCCGCTGCGCGGCCCATTCGGCGCGGATCTCGGTACAGGGAATTCCCCAGACCTTCTCGGTGTAGGTCTTGAAGAAGATCTGGTAGAGCCTGCGGCCGAACCGATTGGTGACCCACTGCTCGAAGTTTTCCTCGACCGGATTGGGCCACCAGTGCGAGCGCAGGTAGCTGAGCACGATGCGGATGGCATTCCAGAGGCCGAGGCCCTTCAGCGCATTCGCGGCCTTGAGGGGATAGTCGAAGTAGTTGCCGTTGTAGTGGATCCGGGACATGCGGGGCACCTTGATGAACTCGTCCCCGAGCACCTCGTGCCAGAGCGCTTCCACCGGCGCGATCTTGGTGAAGAAGCGGTGCCCGCCGATGTCGAACCGGAAGCCCTTGTACTGTGCGGTGCGGGAGATCCCTCCGACCATGTCGTCGCCTTCGAGCACCGTGACCGCGTAGCCCTGCTTGGCGAGGAGATAGGCCGCGGTGAGGCCGGCCGGTCCCGCCCCGATCACGACGGTGTGATCGCCGGGCTTGAGGCGGGTTACTCGACGGGCTTTTGGTGTTGAACCGGTCACCGTGCCTCCGAGACAGGCTTGGAATCGAGGTACGAATTCAGGATGTACGGCATCGGAGACCCTCTCAGCAGACCTTGCTCAACGCGTCACCGGCTCCGAACCAGTAACCGATCACTTCGCCCAGTCCCCACGACGCCACGAAGAGGACGAGCAGCGGAACTGAACGCAACAGCTCCGAACGAAAGCGCCCTTTCCCCCATACCGTGCGGATCACCCTCAAGAACAGGATCGGGGGCAGCGCAAACGCCGCGAATCCATAAACCAGTCGCCGGACGAGCGGTGCTCCCTCAACCCGGACACCGGCATAGGACCGGGCGTAGAGGAAGCGCTGTGACAGATACTCCCACACGGTGTAGTGCTTCTTGTGCCCTACTCGAATCTCCGGGCGCTGATAGAGCACCACCCCGTCGCGCCGCAGCGCATCGTGCAGGTAGTTCTCCCAGCGGCCGGCCCGGGCGGTGTCCCGGTGCTTCTCCAGGAGCGCCCTGCGATAGACCGTGTTGTTGCCGGTGAGTCCCTGGACCGGCCCTTCCGGAAGCGGAGGCAACAACTGGCTGTACTCGCAGAGGAACGCAGCCCAGTCCACGAGGCGCCCGGTCGCCGCGTTGTCCACTGACCCGCCCACGACCTCTTCCCCCCTCGCCTGCGCCGCGAGGAGCTGAGCAGCCCACCCCGCGGGCACGATCACGTGATCCTCGATCACGGCGACCGAGTCAGCCTTGGCCTGCTCGAACGCCATGGCGCGAAGATCGGGAATCGTAGTCCCGGCAGGTGCCGGTATGACCGTAACCTGCGGGAAGCGGCGCCGCACCTGGTCGCGGATCCCATCGCCTAGTCGATCGACCACAAGAACATCAAGGTCGACATCGTTCCGTTGACCCTCGAGCGCCTCCAGGCAGCCTTCCAGGTCCCCCCAGCCGTTGACCGAGGGCACGACCACCGACAGAGATTTCAACTGCCGCTCAGCGGATATCGGCATCGGGCTTCACGCCAAGTTCGGCGAGGGTGGCCCGCCAATCGACTCCCGGCTCATCCGGCTTGGTACCGCGGAGTAAGCCAACTCGGCTGGCCAATACCTCCGACCAGACCTGCGCTTCCACGTCAGGCTCCTCGACAAACATCAACAGGTCCGCGGCCACCTGTGTGGCAGCCAGGCGGCGACGCTCCATGGGAGCGGACTCAGGTGGCACCGCGACAACCTCGAGGTCACCCGCATCCGGAATCGCACGCAGACTCGCGACGGTGCCAGGCCAGATAACCACCAGCCGCACCCCAAAATCGCTGCAAGCACGAGTCACTGCCCGGAGCGTCGGCGTCAGCCGCGCCGGCTGTCCCGATGCCAGCAACAGGAACGCCAGATCCGGTCGCAGATTGCCCCCGTGGTCAGTCCCCCCCAGACTCGCTTCGCCGGCAGGGGTCGGTAGCGCATCGCTCATTGACGCAAGGAGTTGCTGAATCCGATGGCCATATCGGGATTGAGGGAGCAAGGGAAGTGCCACCTGGCGGGCGGGCTGGTGGGCGAGGTGAGCCACGTCCGGCCCGGTTACTCTCCCGGCCCCGGCACCGGATTCGGGTAATACTGGCTGATGTTGGAAATGGCATCACAGGTCCCATCCGGAACTCCAGCCCCGTCGGGCCGGATTCTGAGGAGGGAGATGGGGCCCGGAAAGCTTTGGACGGTTTCAAGCTGGCGGCACTCGGGGAGCAAACCCTCCGGGAGTCGGGTACGGATCAGAGGGGATAGCACCACATACTCGATTCCCATTGCCGAAATTGAAGGCAGGAAGTCCGCACCGTACTTGAGGATTGCCAGGTCGGGATGGAAGACCTGCCGATCACTATAGTAAGCGAAGGTCGCCTCTTTGGTCGTCAGGAACTTGGCCGACGAGGGCGTGTGGCTACGTACGTACCGTGCCAATGCAAAGAAGCCCCGTTGAGCCTCCCGAAAGCAGACCGGCGACTCCTGCGGATCCTGCCGGGGACAGGTCAGACTAACCTTGAGCTTGGGCACATATTGCTGGGCACACCCAATCACCACCAGAGCCCCAAGGAACCCGAACACCGCGGGCAGCCATCTCCGCGGCCAACGCTGTGAAATCGTTGCCGCGCCCCAGGCGATCAACAGCAGCACGAAGGGAATCATGGGGAGCAGAAACCGGGACAGCTTGTCGGGCCACAGCGCGAGGAAGGCGAAGTAGGCGCCGACGTAGGCCGCCAGGGGTAAAGCACGGCGCGAGGCTACCACGAGGCCTGTCGCCGTCAGCCCGAACACCACTACGACCCAGAAGAGATTGTCGACCACGATGCCCGGGATCGTGGGAACTCCGAGAGTGGCCTGTACGCTCCCCCCGATGTATTCCTCGATGAACTTCATTACACGATGGAGAAGCAGCAGCGCGGGACTGCCGACATCCGTGGGCCTCGTCCTCGTAGCGAGTGCGGCGTAGGACCGACTGGCGAACTGGTCCGGAGCGAGGAAGTTCCAGGCAATCCAGGCACCCACCGTAAGAGCCGAGGCCCCTGCCAGGGCGGCGGCGCGGAGAAAACGGCGCTGGGAAACCCACAAGAGACACACCGCGCCGATCAGAGTGACACCGATGCTCCGGGTGAGCGCGGCCAGAATGGCCGCCGCAATGCATGCGACGACCATTCGCGGTTTCATCGGTCGAGTGAGCAGCAGCCAGACGGTCAACAGAGTCAGCGTGGTGTAGGGGATCTCGCTTCGGACCTGCCCGGCATACTCGAGGAGGCGGGGATTGACCGCCAGCAGACCAAGCACGCCAAAGGCATAGCCGATCGGCATCAGGCGGCGGGCGATGTCAAACGCGAGCCAGAGGCCAATCAGCGAGAGAACGACACCGACGGCGAGTGCCTGATTGATCGAGGGTCCGAGCTGACCGCCAAACAGCGCAAGGATCGCGGGATAGCCCGGGGGGTATTGGGCATGGACCGGCATGGTAACCAGGTGGCGGTCCACATACTCCCAATGACGCACTGACCTCGCCAGCAGCAGGTAGGTTGCGTCGTCGTTGCCGGTCCCGATCGCCGCGGCGCGGGTAAGCCAAGCCAGCACAGCATGGAGTCCCAGCAGCCCCCCGACGGCCACCCGCTGAGCGGCCGAAAGCGGCGAGGCAGGAAGGGGACTGTTGCGGTCGGCGGACATCGGTTTTCCTTCGGAACGTGGGTCAAGGAGTTGGCGGGCTTGGGGCTGGCAAGCGGGGTGCCATTTCGCCGCATAGTACAAAATCGGCCATCCGTTGCAGGTTTCCAACACATGTGTAGACCTTCGCCTCCGGCCTCTAGAACCCAGCGGACAGTGTAGCGACCTACCAACAGCTACAACGACATTACAGTGGGCCCAGCCTTTGCCTTAGTAAGGCCCACGCACGACCTGCGAGTCGTTTCACCCTCAAATACCCGGGCATGGAACCAATCCAGCAGGCCGACAAGCGGCACCTCGTGACCGTGGCCGTGGAAGACTACTTCCAGGTCGGGTCGTTTAACCGACTCATTCAACGGGGGGAGTGGTACCGGTTCGAGCCTCGGGTGGCCGCCAACACCCGGCGGGCGCTCGATCTCCTCGACGAATTCGGCGTGCGGGGAACCTTCTTCGTGCTGGGCTGGATCGCCGACACGATGCCCGAACTCATCGCCGAAATCGCGCGGCGCGGGCACGAGGTTGCGAGCAAGGGCTACTACCACCGAAGCATGCGGGCGATGACCCCCGGTGAGTTTCGCGAGGATCTGGCCCGGGCCAGAGAGGCCCTTCGTCGAGCCTCGGGCCAGCGGATCCTGGGCTACCGGGTGGCGGACGAGTGGCTGCGCCCGGCGGATCTCTGGGCCCTCGATGTGCTCTGCGAGGAAGGCTACGAGTACGACTCGAGTGTCTGCTCGGTCCTGGGCCGCTTCGCCTCGGAGCCGTGGCGTCGCTTCGCCCATCTGCATCAGTTCGGGGAACGTACTCTATGGGAGTTCCCCATCTCCTCGATCGAGTTGTTCGGGCTCGCGGTACCGGTCGCGGGAGGCAACTGGTACCGACAGCTGCCCCCCTGGCTGGTGCGGCGCGCGGTGGAGCATTGGACCCGGACTTACACTTCGCCGTACCTCATGTATTTCCATGTGTGGGAACTCGACCCCGATCCCCCGAGGATCAGTGCGGCCTCCTGGATCCAGCGAGTACGGACCTACCGCAATCTGGACCGCATGCCGGACCGGATCAGGGAGTACCTTTCCCGCTACCGTTTCACCGCGGTGGCGGACCACTTGGGACTCGCGGTGCAGACACAGCCGCCTCCGAAGCCGGCCCCGCAGCCTCCAGTACCGATAGTGATGCCAAGACCCAAGGGGGAGGATGAGCGACTCCCCGCGACCGTCGTCATCCCCTGTTACAACGAAGAGCTGATTCTGCCGTACCTGGCAAACACTCTGCGCAGCGTCGAGGACAAGCTGGGAAGCCAGTACCGTCTGGAGTTCTTGTTCGTGGATGACAAGAGCAGCGACGATACCTATCAGGCGTTGCAGCGACTGTTCGGCACGCGGGCCAACTATAGGATCGTTCGCCATGCCAAGAACCTCGGCGTGGCCGGCGGCAATCGGCACCGGAATCGCTGCGGCCGAAACGGAGGTCGTCTGCTCCATTGACTGTGACTGCACCTACGATCCCCACGTCCTGGGGGAGATGATTCCTTTGCTCGCGTCCGGTGTGGACATGGTCACCGCGTCGCCCTATCACCCCCGAGGCGGCGTTCGAAACCTGCCGGCCTGGCGACTCTCGCTCTCCCGCACCCTCTCGCGGCTCTACCGACTGCTCCTCCGGCACAAGCTGTACACCTACACCAGCTGTTTCCGGGTTTATCGCCGCGGGCGGGTGTTGCAGGTTGGTGTTCGGCACACCGACTTCCTCGGAATCGCCGAGTTGCTCGGCAGGCTGGACCTGGCGGGAGGGACTATCGTGGAATTCCCCACCACCCTGCAGGTGAGGATGCTGGGCCGCTCCAAGATGCGCGTACTGGAGACAATCCTGGGCCATCTCGGACTCCTGGTTCGGCTCACCGGAGTTCGAATGACGGGCAGGCAGGCCCGGCTCCGGCCAACGGAGGCGATGACCACCGTAGGCAGAGCCGCAGTCCCCGCGGAGCAGCAGGGTGTCTGACGTCGGCGTGGTGGGCGGTGGCGTGCTGGGGATGACCCTCGCTCTGCGGCTTCGCCGGAGCGGGCACTCGGTCACCCTGATCGAAGGAGCGGCCTCGACCGGCGGACTCGCCGCACCGCAGTCCATCGGCGGCTTTACCTGGGACCGGTTCTACCATGTCATCCTGATGTCCGATAGCAACCTCAGGGGGTTGCTCGAGGAGCTTGGGCTGGCAGAGCGACTGCGGTGGAACACAACCCGGACCGGGTTCTATACCGACGGCAAGCTGTTTTCCCTTTCAACCAGTCTCGAATTTCTCCGGTTCCCCCCGCTAAACCTGATGGACAAGGCAAGGCTTGCCGCAACCATCCTGTACGCGTCTCGCATTCGCGACGGCAGACCGCTGGAAGCAGTCAGGGTCACGGAGTGGCTGGGGCGGTTGTCGGGACGCCGCACCCTGGAGCGGATCTGGATTCCGCTGCTCAAGAGCAAGCTGGGAGAGAACTACCGCGTGGCCAGCGCGGCCTTCATCTGGGCGATCATCGCCCGGATGTACGCTGCGCGCCGATCTGGTTTGAAGCGGGAGATGTTCGGCTATGTGGAGGGGGGATACGCCGAGGTGCTGCCCCGGTTGCGGGAGCGGCTGGAATCCGAAGGAGTGCAGTTTCGCTGTGGGGTGGCGGTCGAGGCGGTCGAGGCGGTCGAGGCGGTCAGGGCGGGCGGGGCGGACCGGCGGACAAGCTTGCCCCGAGCGGAGCGAGGGGGCGGACCGGGGGACTGGGGCGGTCGGGGCGGTCGGGGCGGTCGGGGCGGAAGCCGATGGTGTACGCGTGCGGCTCGCCAACGGTGAGACGCTCCAGTTCGACGATGTGATCCTCACGGTTCCCTGCGGGAAGGTCGCCGTATTGTGTCCTGATTTGACCGAGACCGAACGGGCCAGGTTGAACAGCGTCGTGTATCAGGGCATCACCTGTGCCTCACTGCTCCTGCGTCGACCGCTGGCGGGATACTACGTCACCAACATCACCGAACCCTGGGTGCCATTCACGGCAGTAATCGAGATGACTGCATTGGTGGACCGCTCAAGGTTTGGGGGCAATGCCCTGGTCTACCTGCCGCGCTATCTGACTCAGGATGACGCGTTCTGGCAACGGAGCGACGCGGAGGTAAAGGAGGAGTTCCTGGCCGCGCTCGAGCGGATGTATCCGGCCTTCCAGCGGTCCGACGTCCTCGCCTTTGAAGTCTCCCGGGTCCGGGAGGTGCTCGCAGTCTCCACCCTCAAATACACCGAGCGGAGCCTGCCGCCGGTGCGAACCTCGCTGCGAGCATGTCTTCATCGTGAACTCGGCACAGATTGCGAATGGCACCCTGAATCTCAACGAGACGATCGGGTTGGCCAATCAGAAGGCGACGGAGCTGGAGCAGTATCTCACGCCCCTGGCCGTGTCGGCGGCCATTTCATGAGCGATATGCGACCCTTGGCGAGCGTTTCGCTCGACGTGGACAATCTGTGGTCCTATCTCAAGACCCACGGGGACGCCGGATGGGAGAGCCGTCCTTCCTATCTCGACGCCTTCTTCCCGCCCCTGCTCGACGCGCTCGACGAACTGGGTATCCGGATCACCTTCTTTTGCGTGGGAGTGGACGCGGCGCAGGCGGCCAACCGCCGCGCGTTCCAGTCCCTGGTTAACCGGGGTCACGAGGTCGGGAACCATTCGTTTCAGCACGAGCCCTGGCTTCATCTGTATCCTCGAGACCGACTCGAAGCAGACATTGTCCAGGCCGACGACGCGCTGGCCCAAGCCACCGGGACACGTCCGATCGGGTTTCGAGGCCCTGGATACAGTTGGAGTCCCGACCTCCTCGAGGTGCTGGCGGATCAGGGATACCTATACGACGCGTCCACGCTCCCGACGTACATCGGCCCTCTGGCGCGGGCGTATTACTTCTGGACCGCCAGGCTCACGCCGGCACAGCGCTCCGAGCGGAAGCAACTCTTCGGCAGCTTCCGTGACGGATTCCGTCCGGTGAAGCCGTATCGCTGGTCTCTCTCCGGAGGCCGGACCCTGCTCGAGATTCCCGTGACCACCGTGCCCGTGGTCAAGGCGCCATTTCACCTGAGCTATCTGCTATATCTGGCCCGCTTCTCAGAGGGCCTGATGATGTCCTATCTACAAACGGCCCTCGCTGCCTGTCGTACCTCTGGAGTCGAGCCGAGTTTCCTGCTGCATCCCCTCGATTTGCTGGGCGGAGACCAGGTCAAGGAGCTGGCCTTCTTCCCCGGTATGGACTTGTCGGGTGCCCGGAAAATGAAGCTGTTCCACAAGGTCCTCCGGGGCCTGGGGGAGCGGTACCGCCTGGTAGGCATGAACGAGCACGCCCGGGCGATTCTGGGGCGGCCAAGCCTGCCGGTCGTGTCAGCCGTCAGCCGTCAGCCATCAGCCGTCAGCCGTCAGCAGTCAGCCGTCAGCCGTCAGCAATCAGCCGTCGGAGGCCTCACGGCCAACGATCCGCTGAAGGCCGACGGCTGACGGCTAACGGTCCATCGCATGTGCGGCATCGTCGGCATCCTCCAACTGGACGGCGCCCCGGTTGACCTGCGGGTGCTGCGGCACATGGCCGATGCCCTGAATCACCGGGGCCCGGACGATGAGGGCGCCTTTCTCGACGGACCCCTGGGTCTCTATCACAAGCGGCTGTCCATCATCGACCTGACCACCGGCCACCAGCCGATGGAATCGGACGGCTTCACCATCGTGTTTAACGGGGAGATCTACAACTACGTCGAGCTGCGAGATGAGCTGCGGGCCAAGGGGCACGCTTTCAGGACGACATCGGATACCGAAGTAATCCTCCGGCTGTACGCCGAATACGGGCCGGCCTGCGTGCAGCGACTGAACGGAATGTTCGCCTTCCTGTTGTACGACCGGCGGCGGGGACGCCTGATCGCGGCGCGGGACCATCTTGGCATCAAGCCCCTCTACTTCCATGCCAGCCGCGACTGCCAACTGTTTGCCTCGGAGATCAAGGCCCTACTCCGGCACCCCGCAGTCCACGCGGAGCCTGATCCCGAGGCGATCAACGACTACCTGACCTTCCAGTATGTGCTGGGCGAACGCACCCTGTTCCGGGGAATTGGGAAGTTGCTGCCCGGCCACTATCTGGTCATCGACGTCGCCACAGGCCAGAGCCGAACGACGCGATATTGGGAGCCAGGCTTCGAGATCGACCGCCACCACACTGAGGATTACTTCGTCGAAGAGGTGCAACGGTTGGTGGGAGACGCGGTGCGTCTCCAGATGCGGAGCGACGTGCCGGTGGGCGCTTACCTGAGCGGTGGCCTCGACTCGAGCGTGGTGACCCTGCTCGCTGCCAAGCTGGGCGGATCACCCCTCAAGACCTTTAATGGCGCCTTCCGGGATGGCCCCGAGTTCGACGAATCACCCTACGCCCGAGAGGTCGCCGCTCACTGCGGCGCTGAGCTGCTGGAAGTGGTTCCGACTGAAGACGAATTCGTGGACCTGATGCCGACCATGCTCTACCACATGGACGAGCCGGTGGCCGGTCCCGGGCTCTTTCCTCAATACATCGTGTCGCGGCTCGCCGCCCGGCATGTGAAGGTCTGTCTCGGTGGCCAGGGCGGAGACGAGATCTTCGGCGGCTACGTCCGCTATCTGGTGGCTTACTTCGAGCAGGCAATCAAAGGCGCGATCTACGAGACCAACGAAGAGGCGGAGCACGTCGTCACCTTTGCATCCATCGTCCCGAATCTCCACTTCCTGCGGCAGTACGTCCCGATGCTGCAGCAGTTCTGGCGCAGCGGCATGTTCGAGGACATGGACCGCCGCTACTTCAGGCTCATCGACCGCAGCGGTGGCGCGATCAGCCTGCTGACCTCGGAGTTTCGGGCCCAGTATGACGGAGAAGCCATCTTCTCCCGCTTCCAGGGCGTGTTCAACCACCCCAAGACGCTGTCCTACTACAACAAGATGACGCATTACGACCTGGTCACCGGCCTTCCTGCATTGTTGCAGGTCGAGGACCGGGTCAGCATGGCCTCCTCGCTTGAATCCCGGGTACCACTTCTCGATCACCGGCTTGTCGACCTCGTGACCAGCATGCCGCCTCTGCTCAAGTTCAAGGGAGGAGAGCTCAAGTTCATCCTGAAGCGGGCCGTGAAGGATCTGGTCCCCCAGACCATACTCCACCGCAAGGACAAGATGGGATTCCCGGTCCCGATGCATCTCTGGGCGCGAGGACGATCCCGTCAGTTCTTTTCCGATATCCTGCTTTCTCGCGCCTGCCGTGAGCGCGGGATCTTCGACGGCGACGAAGTCCGGAGGCTGATGGACTACGAGACCGCCTTCAGCCGTCGGCTCTGGGGATTACTGAATCTCGAGCTGTGGTTCCGGACGTTCATGGACGGGGCGGACAGGGCGGTCGGGGCGGTCGGGGCGGACAAGGTGATGGACCAACAGGTCAACAAGGCGACAGGGCGACTGGCGAATGGCGCCGAAAAGGCGCCCCCGGAATCTGTAGCGGTTTCGCCCGAACCGAATAACTGACTACCACATGCCCCTGACACTCAATCCGCCCCGTTGGACGGTGAACAAGATCGCCGTGGTCGGTCCCGGCATCGTCGGGATGCCGATGGCGGCCATGCTGGCCCACGCCAGAATCCGTGAGGGATCACCCCAGCCGGCGCGAGTGCTCGTCGTCCAGCGCAACTCGCCCACCTCGGGTTGGAAGGTGGACGCGATCAACCAGGGGCGCTCCCCAATCGGCGGTGTCGAGCCCGACCTCGACCGGATCGTGAAGGAATCGGTGGCGGCGGGATTGCTCTCCGCGGCCCACGGCTACGAGGCGGTGTCTGACGCCGACCTGATTCTGGTTTCGGTGCAGACCGACAAGAAGGGTAGCGAGCCCGATTACGGCCCCTTGTTCGAGGCACTGACGGGGATCGCGGTGGCCCTGAAGCGGAAGCCGCCAGGGAACGTCCCCCTCATTGTGTTCGAGTCGACCCTGGCCCCCTCCTCGATGGCGACGGTCATCCGGGATCACTTCGCCCGATACGGGCTGGTCGAAGGGCGCGACATCCTCCTGGGCAACAGCCCGAACCGGGTCATGCCCGGCCGGCTGGTCGAGCGGGTGGCGGAGTCGGATAAGATCATCGCCGGGCTGCACCCCGAGACGCCAGGATTGATTCGCCGGATCTACTCTCGGATCGTCACCCGCGGGCAGCTGCATGCGACCAACAGCATGACCGCCGAAGTGGTCAAGACACTGGAGAACGCCTACCGCGACGTGCGGATCGCCTACGCCACCGAGGTGGTGCGGTACTGCGACGAGCGGGATCTCGATTTCTATGGGTTGAGGGACCAGGTGAACGCGCGGGCGAGACAAACCGATCGCGCATCGAGCGATGGCCAGGCGGTGCCGACTGGTGGGTTGCTCGTTCCCATGCTCGGCGTGGGAGGGCATTGTCTCCCGAAGGATGGCATTCTGTTATGGTGGCGAGCGCTGGAAGCAGGCGAGGACACTTCGAGCTCCCTGATTCTGGAGGCCCGCAGGATCAACGATGAGTCTCCCGCGGCGACACTCGCCCTGGCCGAGCGAGCCTTCGGTTCCCTGCGGGGGCGGCGGGTAGCGCTATTAGGGGCGGCCTACCGGGGGAACTCGGAGGATACCCGGAACTCTCCGACCCTCTACTTCGCTCGCCTGCTCCGCGACCGGGGAATCCCATTCACCATCCACGATCCGTACGTGTACGCGGAAGACCAGAACCTCCGCCGCTTCGAGCTAACCGACAACTTTACTCGGGAGCTTCCGGTGGCCCTGGAAGGAGCCGAGGTGGTCGCCCTTTGTACTCCACACCGGGTGTACGCCGAAGGTTGGGAGGACATCCGCCGCCAGAGCCAGAAGTTGGGCGCGGTACTCGATGCCTGTCACCTCCTTCCCGCTACAACCCGCTTGGACGGCCTGAGGCACGCCGGCATTGGCCGCGGACGCCACAAACCGTCCTCGGCCCTCATCGATGCTGTCTTCGCCGGTTTTCGAGCGGTCGAGATCGGCGTCGCCAATGAAGTCCAGGCGCTGGTGCAATTCCTGAACTCACGCTATGCCGATACCGAGTTCAACCGAGTCAGTTTCGAGGATGTGCAGCGGATTGCCGGGACCTGCCCCACCGGGTGCGCGATCGTCGACCCCACCGGGGTTCCATCCGTGCCGGTGGTGGACGGCTTTGAATCCCGCCTGGTGGCAGTAGCAGGTCGAGATCCCGTGGCGACCGGGTAGGGATCGATTGGAGGTTGGCGACGATAGTTCAGGGGGCCACTGATCGATCAGGCGAGCACGATTCACGCAGATCCGGGCGCACGTAGTACCGGGCAACCCAGGCCGGACGCCGTTTGAAGTCATAGTACAGCGGAACCTCGCGGCACTGCACCAACCCGTGGGTCTCGATCCCCTTCATGATAAAAAACTGTAGTTGGTCTTGCACCGGCCTTCCCCGCCGCGCCGTGACGACTGCAATAGCCGGATGGAAGCGGGTCCATCCGTCGAGATTCTCATAGTCACCCGTCTGCTCGCGATGCCGGATGTTGAAGGCAAAGAGGTCGGTTCCCAGCGACAGGGTGTAGGCAGGATTTCCCACCACGACGCGATCCGCCGGGTCCCAGCCTCGAGTGAGTTCGGAGAGGAGTCGCGCGGCGTCCCGCCCCCCGTAGGCTGGCCGCGCCAGATACACCATGAATCGAACCGGATCGGCAAGCAGGAACAGCGCCACGAAGGCCGACAATGGCAGCCTGCGGGCTGAGGAGGGCAGCAATCGCCTCGCCAGTGGACCAATAAGCGCCCCCGTCACCAGCCCGGCACTCAATATCCAGCCCCCGGCCCAGGACCTGAGTGCAGGTGTCGGACTGAGGCCCAGCAGCGCAAGGAATTCGCGATTGAGCACCGGCTGAGCGTAGAACGCGATCGCCGCTCCCAGAAACGCTCCCAATAGAATCGAAGGCCATTCCGTTCCGGAGGGTCCCCTGAACTCATCCCGCGCGGGTATGCGCAGAGCCCCATCGGATGCCGCCTGCCAAGCCAGTACGGCGACCGGCGGCATCAGGAACAGAAAGCGCCGGTCTGGCTGATAGCGCTGGGTGGCGAGGAACAGCAGCCCTCCCAGAATCCAGGCCCAGCAGAGCAGTTCCACCAGATCCGGTCGTCGCGGAAGCGCTTTGCCCAGCCGGGCGATCAGGAGCGCGGCGACGGCGAGTAACAGTATCGCCGATTGCACCCAGAAGAGATTCAAGGTCATCCCGAGGCCTTCCCACCCGAAGAGCACAACCCGGGAAACCGCCTCGGGCGACTCGGCGCCGTAGACGTTCCGGGCGCTAATTGTCAGCTGCTGCCGAATGGCCTCCCAGTGAGGTAGCACCAGGAGCAGAACCACGATGACGGAAGCCACGCCGGCTCCGAGCGCGAACCAGCCGACCGACCGCAAGGAGAAGCGGGGCAGCGCGTCGTCGCGCCGGGCGAAGGCCCAATGCAGCACCCAGAAAGCCAGAAAGATCGGCCCCAGGACGACCGCCGACGGTTTCGCGAGCAGCGAGGCAACGAAGCAAGCACCACCCAGGAGGCCCCACCACGTTCGTCGGGCGGCACAGACCACAGCAAGGCTGGTCGCGGTTATGAGCAGGAGCTGGAGGGACTCCGTGAAGCCCACACGATTGTTGCTGAGCATGAAGTAGCTGACGCCCAGAATGAGAGCGGGAGGCATCGAATCCTGTGAGGATCGTTCCGCTCGAAGCAGGCAGTAGAGAAGGAGGCAGGTCATCGCCCCGGCAACGGCGCTGAGCAGCCGGGTCTCTACCAAGCCGATTCCAAGGAGTTGGTAGACTCCCGCGAGCGTGGCGGTGTACAGCGGAGCGGCGAATAGCCCCGGGTTGTGCTCCTCCATCACCCAGCGGCCGAAGAGCACATGCTGGCGGGCGT
Organism: uncultured Gemmatimonadales bacterium; assembly: GCA_963788625.1. Taxonomy (GTDB): domain Bacteria; phylum Gemmatimonadota; class Gemmatimonadetes; order Gemmatimonadales; family GWC2-71-9; genus DATBGE01. Next base: position 583,868 of record CAWBHB010000003.1, read on the forward strand.
TATGGGCCCAGGCGCCTTCGTCAGGGAGGTAGCCGGTTTGGAAATCCACCGGAGGATCGGCGGAAAGCCGCACCAATCTCGGCACCATGACGACAGCGAGGAGCACAAGCACCAGCCCGATCTCACCGCGTCGTGACTTCACGGAACCGTGCCTGTGGTCTTCGCCGGTGAGGAGTCGGGCAGAGAGGCGAGGGTCCGCTCCAGGCGGGCCAGCAGGGCATCGTTGCCGAATGGGGTGTTCGCCGGCTCAAACGCCTCCGGCAGATTCGGAAAGCCTCCGGAAGGGACCGGGAGATGGAGAATCTGCTCGGTCACAAACCTCAGTGTGGCGCCGGGGTCGCGGCAGAAACCCTCGTAGGAAACCAGCCGAAACCGGGCCGGACCGATCCGGGTCTGCTGCTCCAGAGCCAGCCTCGAGTGAAAAATCACCTGGTGGCAAACGTCCTCCACCGGGTCGGCGCCGCTGGCGCCCGGGGTCAAGCCATAGCCCAGATCTTCGCGCCCATGAATCTCCATGCGGGCCCGGAGCAGCGATCGGGCGAGGAAGACCGGCTCGCGAGCGAGGCAGAGAAAATAGGAATCGGGGAGCGCTTCCGCGACGAGACTGGCGCTCGCATTGAGGTTGTTGTTCTTGGCCACGAGCGGGCGGCCGCTCCAGGCCTCAAACGCATTGAAGAACCGGACCATCGCCTCGCGCCGCTCCGGGCTCAGCTCCGATGGGGCGCGGCTACGGTCGGCACCGAGCCAGCGATCCCATAGTTGCAACCCGTCGTTGGAGCCCGACAGATGGTCAGTCCGCCCGTAGTAGCTCCGAAACCCCATCGGACTGCGGGAAATCACCGGTGAGAACAGCCGATTGGCGGTGACGGGGGAGCGGGGGAACAGCGCCGTAAGATTGTCGAAGTAGGCAACCGGGAGGTTCTGGATGAGTGCCTGCAGCAACAGAGTAGTCCCGGACCGCGGCGGTCCGCAGACCAGGATTACCGGCAGCCGGCGAGGCGGTGCCGTCTGGTAGGCCCGGCGTTCAAAGGGCTCGAGCAGGAAATCGACCGGAGCACAGAGCGGGCCCGCGGCCGCCAGCTTCATGGCAAAGAGCGCGGCGGGATCCCGACTCTTGATGAGCCGCTTCGTGAGACCGACCGGATCGTGGAACCCGGCCGGGACGAAGCGGTGCAGCATCCGTCGGAGGAACGATCGCAAGAGCGAGGGCCTATGTCGCGTGGAGGGTCCCGGTCGCGGAAGGGAGGCCCCCTTCCAGCGGCAGGAACTCGTGATGCAAAAGTGCAGAGGACAAAGACCCGTGCTCGAGAGGCTGCAGGTGACCAAAATAATGGATCACCCGCGTGATTGGGGGGGATCAGCACCCAGCGCTGGCTACGGTGCGGCGCCCCCCTCGCGTTGGCTCGGGGCAGGCTCTTCGGGGCGTGGCATCGGTCTGGCTACGGTGCGGCGCCCCTACCTTCCGGAGCCCCTTCGGGGCTCCACGTCATATCCGTGGACCGTTGTGAGGCCGACGATCTGGCTACGGTGCGCGCCCCTACCTTCCGGAGCCCCTTCGGGGCTCCACGTCATATCCGTGGACCGTTGTGAGGCCGACGATCTGGCTACGGTGCGCGCCCCTACCTTCCGGAGCCCCTTCGGGGCTCCACGTCATATCCGTGGACCGTTGTGAGGCCGACGATCTGGCTACGGTGCGCGCCCCTTGGTCCCGGTTCGAATGCGACCGGTCCTCGGGCCCCGAAGGGGCCCTGCACCTTAGCCCGACGCGACAAGGAAACCCATCGCGCCCCGAGGGGGCGCCGGAAACGTCGGCGGCCGGCGAACTGAAGATCTGAAATCTGAAATCTTCAATTCTTCCCGCTCTACGCCAATCGGAACACTCCCTCTTCCCCCGACCGCTCCTCGTCCCGCATCAGCCGCCCCTTCGGGGCGGATGGCATCGGTCGGGCTACGGTGCGGCGCCCCTACCTTCCGGAGCCCCTTCGGGGCTCCACGTCATATCCGTGGACCGTTGTGAGGCCGACGATCTGGCTACGGTGCGCGCCCCTACCTTCCGGAGCCCCTTCGGGGCTCCACGTCATATCCGTGGACCGTTGTGAGGCCGACGATCTGGCTACGGTGCGCGCCCCTTGGTCCCGGTTCGAATGCGACCGGTCCTCGGGCCCCGAAGGGGCCCTGCACCTTAGCCCGACGCGACGAGGGAACCCATCGCGCCCCGACGGGGCGCCGGAAGCTCAGGCCAACCGGTAGAGGCCGTCAGCCGAACCTGCGGTCCCCTGGCGCAATTGCTCGTCCCGCATCAGCGCGTCCGCGAAGTATTTCGTGGCCCAATTGAGGATCTCGTTCCGGCCGTAGTCGCCGCTCATCGGCGCGGAACCCTTGATGCCTCCGCGCAGTCCGGCGTCGCGGGAGGTACGATTCTGGGTTCGCTTCAGGAACTGCAGCACCCGCGGTACCGGCTCGAGCCAGCTCGCGTCCCCGGTGATCAGGCGGAGTCGCATCCAGTTGTTCGCCATCTGGGCCTCTCCGGTGAGACAGCTCCAGGACACGGCACCCGCCCAGTCCTGCCGGTAACGCCCCGGCATCCAGCCGTCATCGCGGACGAGCTCGATCAGGCGACGGGCCGTCAACTGCGCCCCGGCGAGGATTTCCGGATCGTTCAATACCCTGCCACCTTCGAGCAGGCCTCGCACGGTGTAGGCGATGGTGTGAAGCAGCGGCCGGCTCGAATCAGTGAGACAGCAGTGCGGGAACCACCCGTTTTCGTACTGCAGCTTTACCACAGCCCGCAGGTTGCGGTGGGCCGCGTCGGTGAATGCGGGCTGCTGCAGGGCCGCGCCGGCCTCGGCGAGGGCCCAGGCGACCCGGGCGTTGTACAGCGTCGCGTCGCCCCGAGCGAACTGAGAGTTGCCCTTCCGCCAGTGACCGTCGGGATCCTGCACCGAAACGAGATAGCGTCCGGCCCGGAGTGCCGCTTCGGCGAATTGAGCAGCGCCGCTCGATTCGAAGGCCGCGAGCCACCCGAACATCACCTGACCGGTGTTGAAAACAGCAGGCGACCGGCCTTCCCCGATCACGCCTCCCTGTACCGCGCCCGACTCGAGCTGGACCTCGATTTCCCAGCGCGCGGCACGCAGCGCTCGCTCGGCGAGTTGTGGGCGTTCGAGGTAATCCGACGCGTGCAGCAGCGTCGGGATGATGTAGCCGGTCGTCTCCGGATAGGACGGCTGCCATCCCTGGCCGCCATAGTACTTGTTGTAGAGCACACTGTAACCGCGGGCAAACCCGTCGTCCGGAGTGGCGTCCTGCGCTCGCGCCAGCCACTCGATGGCCTCCAGGAGATGAGGACGATGTTGGGTTTCCGCCGGATGCCCGCCCGCCAGCTCTTTGCGGAGCTCACGTCGGCCTTCGGGATTGAGCAGCGGATGTTGGCGTAAGGTCTGCCACCTGCCTGCTAATGACTTCGCAAGACGTGTCAGCAATGCAGCCGCTCTCAATCTGAAGGTTTCGCTGCCACAGAGGATCGCCACGGTAGAGCAGGCTTGGTGCCATCTCGTCTGAGCCGCAACCGCGCGGCCGGCTGAATCCCCTCAGCTAATCGGTTGTCCGGCATTATCTTACACACAGCCTCCCGGCCAGTCGAATCCTGGCCAGCGTCACTGGACTCAAAGTATTGCTGGCCTTCATTTTGCGCTCGCGGGGGCGCTTCGCCACTCAAGGACCCCTTGGCCACTCAAGCGGAGACCACTCCCCGATCCGATCATCCGGGCGCGCACGACAGGCGTGCCGTCGACCGGGCCTTGCTGCACGGAGTAGCATGGACTGGAGGGCTCAAGTGGGCAACGCAGCTGCTCAGCTGGGCGGCCACGCTGGTCGTGGCTCGGATCCTCAGCCCTTCTGACTACGGTCTGTTCGGCCTGGCGACACTTTACAGCGGACTGATCCAGTTAATCAACGAATTCGGATTGGGTGCGGCCGTCGTGCGCCGACGCGACTTGAGCGAGCCACAGATTGCGGCCGTCGGAGGGGTATCGCTCGCGCTGGGCGCATTACTGTGGGGGCTTTCGGCGCTCGTGGCTCCGCTGGTTGCCGCATTCTTTCATGCACCGGACCTGCGGTGGGTCATCGTGGCGATGGGGATCACCTTCGTCACGACCGGGGTTCGAGTCATTCCGAAATCTCTGCTGGCCCGTGATCTCCAATTCCGTCGGGTAGCATCCATCGATGCCGTCGAGGCAGTTACCACGACGGCTACCGTGCTCGTGCTCGCGATCGCGGGGTTCAGATACTGGGCGCTGGTGATAGGTACGATCGTGGGAGGGATGGCCAGCACCATCGTGGCGCTGGCCTGGCGCCGTCATCGCATCACCTGGCCCAAGGCATGGATCGAAGTCGCCGGCGCGGTGGAGTTCGGCAGTCACATCGTGGTCAGCAGGATCTGCTGGTATCTCTACAGCAACGCGGACTTCGCCGTGGTGGGAAAACGTCTGGGCACCGCAACCCTGGGCGCCTACAACCTGGGGTGGACGCTGGCGAGCATTCCGGTGGATCGGGTCGCCGGGCTGGTGGCGCAGGTGACGCCCGCGGTGTTCTCCGCGGTGCAGACCAAGCCGGCGGAGCTGCGCCGCTATCTGGTGCGGATCAGCGAAGGACTCGCCTTCATCACGTTCCCGCTGTCGGTCGGACTGGCGCTGGTGGCGGACCAATTCGTGGTGGTCCTGCTGGGAGACAAGTGGTGGCCAGCCATCGGTCCGCTCGCATTGCTCGCCTGTTACGCCGGGGTCCGCTCGGTCACGGCGCCATTCCCCCACATCCTGCAGGCGGTTGGGCAGTCCGGCCGGGCGATGCGGTACAACCTGCTGGGACTCGCCGTGCTGCCTCCGCTCTTCCTGATTGGGAGTCACTGGGGCGCGGTCGGCGTGGCGGGCGCGTGGATCATCGGGTACCCGATCATTACCGCGCCAATGCTCCGCGCGGTGCTCCGTGCCATCGAGCTGCCCTTTGGTCAGTATCTCGACGCCCTGCGGCCTCCGCTGGTGGGCACCCTGCTCATGGGCGCAGCCGTGGTGGCCGTTCGCAGCGCGATGCCCGAGCGGGCTCCCACGGCGGTGCAGCTTGTGGTGGCAGTCGCGACCGGTGCGCTGACCTACGGCCTTGTAATGTTCACCGGTTATCGGGCTCGGATCGATGCGCTCCGGGGAGTCCTGCGCGAGTTACGCTCGTGACGGCTCCGTTCTTCGTGGTGGGGTTCCAGCGCAGCGGTACGACGCTGCTCCGGGTCATGCTCGACAACCACCCGGATGTGGCGGTTCCGCTCGATACCACAGGGCTTTGGTCGCGCATCGAAGCCCAGCTCGGTCGCTATGGAGATCTGGACGCTCCTGATGGTGCAGCGCGCCTGATTCGCGACCTGCTCGCGGAGGAGCGGATCCGGCTCTGGGAAGTCCCGCTCACCGTGGATGACGTCCTGGCTGCGCGGAGGTGGCCGGGATACCCCGGTATCGTTGACGCCTGCTACCTGGCCTACGCTCGACAGAAGGGGAAGCGAATCTGGGGCGATAAGGATCCCGGCAACATGCTGCGGATTCCCACCCTGCTCCGGTGGTTTCCCGATGGCCGCGTTCTGCACCTCATCCGGGATGGCCGCGACGCCTGTCTCTCACAGCTCAAACAGGACTTTGGCTTCGATGACTGCCTCCCCTGTGCCGAGGCATGGCGGGAACAGGTGTGGTGGGTTCGGAGCATGGGGGAAGTCCTGGGGCCGACGCGATACTTCGAACTCCGCTACGAGGATCTGACCGGGGATCCAGAGCGATGGCTCCGGCAAATCTGTGATTTCCTGGGATTGGCCTACAGCTCCACCATGCTCGACTATCACCAGCGGGTGGAGCACTCGGTCCCGGAGTCTAAGCGCCACCTCTGGCCACTCCTCGCGGAGCCTCCCAAACCCGACAACAACTTTCGGTGGAAGGCGGAGATGTCGGGCAGCCTTCGGATTGCGTTCGAGAAACGGGCAGGACAGGTATTACGAGACTTGCGTTACGAGACGCTCCCGAGCCCGGCAAAGGGTGGTTATCGGGCCGAGCTGACGAGCGCCGCACGCCGGATATGGCGCGGCTTTCGTCGACGAATCACGAGGGACTGACGGGATAACCGTATCGAATCAGGTAATCGTGCAGCACAGTTTCCAGGGTTGCCTGTTGCGCAGCCGTGAAGTCCCGGCGCCACTTGTCATTTTCGCTCTTCAGTGGCGTGGCCCGAATGACGCGTTCGAACCGCGGATTCCACTCGAGTCCGGCGAATTGGATGGCTGTCTGGTAGGTCCCGATCGGGTCGGCACAGAGTGTCTCGTAGCGAATCTCGTGGTAAGTCGCCGGAGTGAGCGGCGCGCGCGCGGTTTCCAGGGCGTCCATGAGAATCTTCCATTGGAGACCGGCCAGTGCGACAAAGGAACGCTGGTGGCTGTCCCATTCGGCCTGGTGCGCCGGACTCAGCTCCCCCCAGAGCCAGTTGGAAGGGCCCTGCCACCCGAGCCACCAGGGCACATTGAGGAATGAGCTCGCGACGGGTCTCGCGTCACGCAGGACATGGATGAACAGGGCGTCGGGATACAGCGCTCTGAGAAAGCCGATCCGGGGCCAGCCGGTGACCTTTACCAGGAGCCTGGGGCGGCGCGGCGAAATCACCTCGGAGAATCCCCTCTGGAGTCTGGCCTTCGCCTGGAGGGTGAGGTCATCGGCGGTGAGGTCCCGGCAGGGTCGACTGAAGCCCGGATACCGATGATCCCACCAGCGATAGGCTTCGGCGGGGTCGGCATAGCGGGTGGCCCAGGTGCGTCAGCGCCGGATAGTTGATGGCGCTCATCAGCAGTCGATTAGGCCATGCTAGATCGGGATACTGTTCGGAGAGTCGCGACAGCCAGGCCACTTGCGGATGGTGCGAAAAGATCTGGTGAAAGATGCTGGAGCCACTCCGGCCGACGCCGATGATGAAAATGGGACGACTGACCTGGAGCGGCGCGATCGTCATGCTGGAGCCTCAAGACGGGGGACCGACACAGGCGATGCCGACGACCAAGATAGCGGCCCCTGTAGTAGCAGGGTATCCCGAATGAAGAAGCTGGTGCTTCTCTCGTACCACTATCCACCGAGCGAGGCTGTCGGCGGGTTGCGCGCGGAAAAGGTAGTCTCGGCTTTCCGGGCAGCGGGACACGAGGTTCATGTCATTACTGCCCGGCTGCCCGGATGAACGGGGCGCCTTCCGGCATCGCGAACCGGGCTTGACGATCGAGACTGTGAAGCCATGGCTCAACCCGCGCTGGTGGTACATCAATCTCAAACGGCGCCTGGGCGGTGCCTCGACCGAGGACGTGACGACGCCGGCATCAGCCGATGGGAACCCGGGTCGGGAGGTCAGCGTACCCCGGCTCAAGCGATGGATCTCAGCGCTCTTGTGGCTGCCGGACGACAAGCAGGGATTCATCCCGCCCGCGGTTCGCGCAGGGTTGCGGGCATACAAGGCCGGCGGAGATGTGCTGTACACCACCGTGCCTCCCTTTTCCACCCATCTTGGCCGGACTGGTTCTGCATAAACTCACCGGAATGAAATGGGTGGCCGAGTTTCGTGATCCCTGGACCGACAGTCATTTTCGAACGGTCGGGCCAGCGCAGCCGGTGGACCTGCGCCATCGAGCGCTGGCTCGAGCGGCGATGCCTGTCCGAGGCGTCATTGGTGGTGTCCGTCACCGAGGGAATTCAACGAGGCCTGATCACCAAGGTTCGAGGGAAAGCCCGCCCCGAGAAGTTCCTCGTGGCACGGAACGGAATCAGCCGTCTGGGCCCGCCCCGGCGATCAGGACCAGCCGCACCATTCCGAATTGTCTACGTTGGGAGTTTCTATCACCGGCGTGACCCATTCCCTTTCCTGGAGGGGTTGGCGGATCTGATCGGAGAACGCAGTCTCAAGCCTGACGACATCAGCATCGAGTTCGTGGGCAACTGTACCGAGTATCGGGGAGTCTCAGTCGCATCACAGGTACGAGACCTTGGCCTGGCACCCTTCGTCACGATCCGAGGCTGGATCCCCCACGCCGAGGCTCAGCGCCTCATTGAGGCAGCAGACCTGTTGTTGTTTCTGGCTCAGGATCAACCGACCCAGGTTCCCAATAAGCTGTACGACTATCTGGGAACCGGCATTCCCATCCTGGCGTTCACCGATGCGGAAGGGGAATCGGCCTGGATGCTGCGTCAGGCAGGCGGGCACTTCCTGGTCACTGGGGATGACCGCGCCGCCGCCAAGAAGGCGATTGCGTCGGCGATGTCCTCGACGGCGGTGCCGGCTGGCGGCCAGTCCGGAGTTGCTCCTGGAATGGACGACGGAACGGCAAATGGCGAAGCTCGTCGCCGCGGTGGATCTCTCATTGGAAGGAGTGGTGGATGGTCAGTCGCGATCGGTGGCAGCGCGCTCAGCAGTGTGAGATGCCGTTCTGGACCCACCCGTCATGACGCGTTCTATCGCCGTGCCCTCGAACGAAGATAGAGGATGACACGGTCCTGGATCCGTTCCAGCCCATCGAGCCCGACCCGCAGTACTCGGAGCACAGCCAATCTTAGAGGTGTCGAGGTCACGAGCGAATCGAAGCCAAGATAGGGACCACGGTTGGCGAATCGACCCGCTTTGAGGGCAGGCAGCGGATCGGCGCCGGGATCGAGAAGGATGACTCTCAGACCGCCGATCGTTTCGCAGATCATGTTGATCGGGCCCCACCGTCGCCACTAGGTCCGGACGATTCCTGCGTGCTGCGTGATATAGGCTGATCGCCTTGGGATCAGGCAGGTAACGAGTGTTGTAGTTGCCGTTCCACACCTCGATCGCGTCGATGCCCGCTAGAACGTCGTCCGGCACGCGGTAACCGGGCAGGATGGGGTGGGCCACGATGGTGAACCCGGCATTGCCCCGCGCCTGGGCGATGAACTCGGCCGGCGTGCTGGGTGCGATCCACTTTCTCAGGCCCAGCGCCAGGAGATGCAAACCCGGATACCCCGTGAAGCGCCACTCCAATCCGGGGATGAGTCGAACCCGCCCATCGGACACCGCTCGGCACCGGTCCGCAGAATTCGACGTAACGATCCGCGTCGAAGTCCTCGGCATGATCAGTCAGGCCGACGAACCCGATGCCCCGCGCCGCGGCAAAATCGCGGAGCGCTTCGAGCGTATCCCGTCCGTCGTGCGAGTAATTGCTGTGCACATGGACGATTCCCGCCGCTGGACTCATCGCCGTCTCAGCCAGTTTCGGGTCTCGAGGAAGAAGGGACGGGGATCGGCCGAGCGGAAAATTTCGCTCCGATCACCCGGGCGCCAGAGCCGAAGGAAGTCGAGCACGGCCCTCAGCCGCCCCGAGCTGCCGGGTGGCAATGAAAGCTCGGCGTCGGACTTGGTGAGCCGCGCCAGCAGTTGATCTACATCTCCCCACCACCACCGGGAGCGAACGCCGATTCGGTACTCCAGCACCGGGGCCGGGTCTTCTCCTCGTGCAGCCGACACCAGGAGGCGCGGGAAGTCCACGCCAGAGTCCACGGCGAGCTGGAGCGAGCCCCAGAAGCGCCCGTTGATTTCCATCAGGTATGGTTTGCCGGAACCCTCGATCCAGCTTGAACTCGATCATCGCAACCCCATTCCACCCGAGGCGGTTGAGCAACAGGCGTGAGCTGGCTTCGAGGTCCTGGGGAATGGGGATACTTTCGCAGTACACGCTGACGCCGCCGGACGGCGGTTTCTCTCGAATCCGTCGATGGGCGAACCGGGCGATGGTCCGACCTTCCCACGAAAGCAGGAAATATCCCGATTCCCGGCCCGACAATTCGCTGCTGCAATAGCAGTGGAAACGCCGAAGCAGGATATCGGTGAACAGCTTTCACCA
>CAWBHB010000004.1:0-148889 GCA_963788625.1 uncultured Gemmatimonadales bacterium
GGGGTGCGCGCCAGCGGGCGGTCGTCTCCGGCCCCCTCGCTTCGCTCGGGGGCACTTCGTCGCCTGTTTGGGAAGGGGGGACGGCGGCCATCAGTTCGTCGATCCGAGGGTCGGCCGTAGCTGTCATTCCGACCGAAACGAGAGCCTGCCCCGAGCAGCGCGAGGGGAATCCCGATCTGTCGGTGTCCTCCATCGGCTCGTATGCCTAACCCCTGTCCCCTCTTTCCCCTATTGGGAAGGGGGGACGGCGGCTGCAGGTGCGGATTGCCCGGCGCCCACTTCGCATCATCGGGTCCCGCTGTCGCCGCAGCAGGCCGGGGTTTGTTCTGCTGAAGACCCATGATCGATAGCTCTGCCGCTGCGGCCGAACTCCAGCTCCGCATCCTGCGGGGCCTCTCGGCTGTCCGCCGGCTGGAACTCGCCGTCGAGATGAGTCTGACCGCCCGAGCCTTGCTCCGAGCGCGGCTTCGGGCCGAGCATCCCCAGTGGCCGGAGGCCAAAGTCGAGCGGGAGATTCTCCGGCTCACCCTGCCGAATGCCGTGCTGCCAGCACCACTGCGGTGACCGCCGCTGACCTCTTCCGGCGCATCGTCGCCTCTCTGGAGGCCGCCGGGATTCCCTACATGCTGACCGGGTCCTTCGCCAGCGCCTACCAAGGACACCCGCGTGCCACCCAGGACATCGACTTCGTGATCGCACCGTCTCCGGACCAGGTGCGGGTCCTGATTCGCAGCCTACCCCCCCTCCCTGTACTTCGCCGACGAGCAGGCCGCGCTCGAGACGCTCCAGCGGGAATTGCAGTTCAACGTGATCGATCTGATTACGGGCTGGAAGATCGACTTCATCTGCCGGAAGTCCCGACCCTTCAGCCGGATCGAGTTCGATCGGCGCACGCTGACCCACGTGGACGGGCTGCGATTGTTCATCGCATCGGCCGAGGATGTCATCCTCGCCAAGCTGGAGTGGGCCAAGCTGGGTGGGTCGGTGCGACAGTTGAAGGACGTCGCGGGGTTCTGGATGAGGAGAGCTCGACCAACTCGGCCAAGGCCTTCTAGGTGAGGCCGCGGGCTTGCGGAGCATGGTGAAGACCCGAGCCCTCCGGAGGCGAGTCCTTGTCCGATGACGTGGTATCACCTATGATACCGCATGCCGCCCCGTGTCGTGCTCGATACCAATGTCCTGGTGGCCGGCCTCCGCTCGCGGCGCGGCGCCTCATATCGCGTGCTCACCCTGGTCGGCACCAGGCGGTTCGCGCACGTCGTCTCGGTCCCCCTCGTGCTGGAGTACGAGGAGGTGCTGAAGCGGCGTGGGACCGGTCACCGGTTGTCCCGGGCGCATGTCGACGCGGTCCTCGACTACCTGTGCGCGACGGGGGAGCACCAGCCAATTCACTTCCTGTGGCGGCCCCTATTGCCGGACCCCGAGGATGACATGGTCCTGGAAGCGGCGGTCAACGGGCAGTGCGACCGGATCGTCACATTCAACTCCCGAGACTTCATGGGAGCGAGCGCTTCGGGGTGACACCGGTGTCTCCCTACGCCTTTCTCGAACAGATCAGAGGGTTGCCATGAGTGCCCTGAGCCTGCGATTGCCGAACTCCCTCCACGCCCGCGCCCGCGAACTCGCCGAGCGGGAGGGCATTTCGCTCAACCAGTTCGTAAGTACCGCGGTGGCGGAGAAGCTCGCAGCGCTGCTGACGGAGGAGTACCTCGGCGCGCGGGCACGGCGCGGGTCCCGGCCGGCCTACCTGAAAGCACTGGGCAAGGTATCGGATAGTCCGCCGGCGCCTGGGGATGAGCTCGGTTCTGAAGCCCGGAAGCCGATAGCCCGGCCGCGCCGAAAACGCGCTGGCAAGGCGGGGCGAGCGTAGCACTATGCCACCGGCGGACCGTCCCGACGCGGGTAGGGTTCGCTCCACGGGCGGTTTCTCACCCAGGATCCCGTTGGCCTCGGAGGCGGACAATCTGAATGCGTACGCGGGGAATAATTCCATCGCGTTTGACGACCCGTTCGGTCTCTGTCCTAAAGCAAAAGATAGGTGTTCACCGATGTACAACGCGCTCCGATTTTCGGGACGAGTCATGAGACGGCGAAGTAGTGGAGGCCCTGTCTCCCTTCTCCCGTCTCCCTTCTCCTTCTTTCCCGTCCCACTAAGTTTCCCCGACCGCACTGGCCCCTCGTCCAACGGCAGGACATCGGACTTTGGATCCGAGAATGGTGGTTCGAATCCACCGGGGCCAATTGGACTTACGAATTTCTGGGGTAGGTTCGTGGGCAGGTTCGCCCCGTTTCCCCGCAACAACGCATCCTGATTCGAGACCTGCCGGTGTCCTCGCGACGCTGGCGGCAGTGCCATCAGCTCCATCCCTGGTCCGTAGCCCGAGCGATGGCATCGGCGGAGCGTTGATCGGGATTCCCCAAAGGGCAAGCGGCCACACCTTGCGGCATTCCTTCTCGACCCGCCTATTGGGAGCGGACGCGCGAAGTAGCCCTCGGACGTGGAGCAGGAGAGAATCATGAAGGCAAGGATCGATCTCACTGCTGTTCTGCTCGTTGGCGCCGTGGTGGCAGTCACGGCGTGCGGTGGCGACAAGCCGGCAGCGCAGAAGGCGGCGCCAATCGAGGAGGTCGCGACTCCACTGCCGCCCTCCGAGCTCGAAACCCAGCTGCCGCCTTCGGTGCGCGAGGCCGTGCTGAAGCCGTTCACCGGCGACCTCGACGAGCTGGTCAAGCGCCGGGCCGTGCGGGTCGGCGTGACGTTCAATCGCACGTTCTATTTCGTCGACCGGGGCGTGCAACGCGGCATCGCGTACGAGTACGGCCAGCTCATGGAGGAACGGCTCAACAAACACTTCAAGACCGGCACCGGCAACAGGATCCACGTGATCTTCCTGCCGCTGCCGCGCGAAATGCTGCTTTCGGCGCTCGTCGACGGCAAGGTGGACATGGTGGCGGCGCAGGTCCCGGTGACGCCCGAGCTGGCAGAAGCACGTCGACTTCAGCGATCCCACCCGGATGAACGTCAACCAGATCCTGGTCACCGGTCCCGGCGCGCCGGCGATTGCCTCCATCGAGGACCTGTCAGGCAGGGAAGTCTTCGCCCGCAAACTGGGCGGTTACTACCAGAGCCTGCTCGCGCTCAACGAGAGGTTCAAGGCCGAGGGGAAGCCGCCGGTGGTGATTCGGGAGGCGCCGCCGAACCTGGAGGACGACGACCTGCTCGAGATGGTGAACGCCGGCCTGATCCCGGCCGTCGTGGTCGACGACTATCTCGCCGCCTTCTGGAAGAAGGTCTTTCCGAACCTCATCGTCCACGACAGCATCGCGCTGCACACCGGCGGTACGCCTCGCCATCGCGGTCCGCAAGAACAACCCGCAGCTGCTCGCCGCCCTGAACACGTTCATGGGGAAGTACGGGCTGGGAACGGCCTTTGGCAACCGGGTCGAGCGACAATACCTCGTCAACGCGACCTACGCGAAGAGCGCCACGTCCGAGCAAGGGCGCAAGACGTTCCTGGCGGTCGTGGATCTCTTTCGGAAGTACAGCGACCAGTACAAGGTGGATTTCCTGCTGATGGCCGCTCAGGGATACCAGGAGTCCCGGCTCAATCAGAACGCCAGGAGCCCGGTCGGTGCCATCGGCATCATGCAGATCATGCCGGAGACCGGCGCAGTCACTGAAGGTCGGCGACATCACGGAAGCTCGAGCCGAACATCCATGCCGGCGTCAAGTACATGCGCACCGTGCGGGACACGTACTTCGAGAACGAGCCGATGGACGACCTGAACAAGGCGCTGTTCACCTTCGCGTCGTACAACGCGGGGCCGGGCCGGGTTCGCCAGTTGCGGAGGGAAGCCGAGAAGCGCGGACTGAACCCGAACGTCTGGTTCGGCAACGTGGAGCAGATCGCGTCCGAGCGCATTGGACGCGAGACCGTGACCTACGTCGCCAACATCTTCAAGTACTACATCGCATACCGGCTCGTCGTCGAGGAGACCGAGCGCCGGGAGGCAGCCAAGGCGACGGTGAAAGCGCAGTAGCGCTCGGTCAGCCCTCGATCTTGTAGATCTCGCGCCGCCCGTGAGCGACGAGATCGTGGTAGCCCTTCATGATCTCCTCGAACTTCTTCATGTCCTCCGGGGAACCCTGCGGATTTTTCATCATGTCCTCGAAGGCCTCCAGGCTCGGCACTTCCATCTCCGCGACGACCGTCCAGTAGTGCTCGGCACAGACGTCGGTCATGACCCGCATGCGCGGCATGCCCATCTTTTCGCCCAGCTTCCCCATCGCGAGGAACTTCTCGACCATCGGGCGCACCTTGCCCGGCTTGCAATTGAAGATTTCGCGAACGAGATACATTGGTTCCTCCACGGATCTGAGTGTGACGCACGTACGTCACTGAATTTTCAAGCTCCGTCCGGGTGCGGGTCAAGGTTGCAGGCGCCTGACCCGCATTTGAAGCTGGCGGTCGCTGCGGCCATCACACCACGCCCATCACGACGATCCGGTCACCCTCCCTCAGATTGTCGCGCGGATGTAGTATAGGATCCGGCATCTTTCCGTACGTGCGTCGAGGAGTTGGAGGGGTAAATCGCGATGCGAGCAACCATCATGTACCGCGCAGGCGACGTGCGGGTCGAGACCGTCCCCGATCCCCGCATCGTCGAACCCACCGATGCACTCATCACCATCAGCAGCGCCTGCATCTGCGGCAGTGACCTGTGGCCCTACAACCTGATGGAGCCGGCCGAAGGCGCAAGGCCCATGGGCCACGAGGCGATCGGCATCGTGCAAGCCGTCGGAGCCGACGTACGCACGCTGAAGAAGGGCGACCTGGTGGTGATGCCATTCGCCTACTCGGACGGAACCTGCGTCTTCTGCCACGAGGGACTGAACACCTCGTGCGTCCACGGAGGGTTTTTTGGCAGCCCCGAGGTCGGGGGAGCCCAGGCCGAAGCGCTGCGGGTTCCCCAGGCGGACGGAACGCTTGTCGTTCTGCCGGTCGCCGCGGATGACGCGCTGATACCGTCCCTGCTCACGCTGTCGGATGTGATGGGGACCGGCCATCACGCGGCCGTTTCCGCCAAGGTTACCCGCGGCTCGACGGTGGCCATCATCGGCGACGGGGCCGTCGGCTTGTGCGGCGTCATCGCCTCCCGGCGCCTCGGCGCCGAGCGAATCATCATTCTGGGTCGCCGTCCTGACCGTATCGCGCTGGCGAAAGAGTTCGGCGCGACCGACGTGGTGAGCGAGCGCGGCGACGAGGCGGTGGAGCTCGTGCTGGATCTGACGGGCGACCTCGGCGCCCACTCCGTCCTCGAATGCGTCGGCACCGATCAGGCCCTGGGCACCGCGATCGGCATCGTCCGACCGGGTGGTGCCGTCGGCCGGGTCGGCGTGCCCCACTACGAGACGACCGCGGCCTGGGAGACGGCATTCTACAGTAACGTCACCATCAGCGGCGGCCCTGCCCCAGTGCGCGCGTATATCACGAACTTCTCCCCGATATCCTCGAGGGCAGAATCGCGCCCGGGCGGGTCTTCGACCGGATCATCGGCCTCGACCAGGTTCCCGACGGCTACCGCGAGATGAACGACCGGGCAGCAATCAAGGTCATGGTGAAGCCCTGAAGGCACCGTGAAGCCCCGGCTGATCATCGTGTGTGGCCTTCCTGGCTCCGGAAAGACCACGGTCGCTCAGGCACTGGAGCATGACTTTGGCGCCGTTCGCCTGTCGCCCGACGACTGGATGGACGCTTTGGGTATCAATCTTTACGATGAGGAGAGCCGTCAGCGGATCGAGTCGTTGCAGTGGACTCTCACGCAGCGCCTCCTCGCGCTCGGCATGGTCGTCATTATCGAATGGGGGACCTGGGCACGAGCAGAGCGTGATGCGTTGCGTCTCCGGGCCCGCGAGCTGGGAGCGGCGGTTGAACTGCGCTACGTGTCCGCACCTGCCGATACTCTCTACCAACGAATCAGAGAGCGCGACCGGGAAGACCCTCCAATAACCCAGGCAAGACGTCGCGAAGTGGTTTGCGATCTTTCAGGCGCCGACGACCGAGGAAATGGCGTTGTTCGACGGCCTTTGGAGCCAGACACGCCCCAACGCGGCGCAGGATCACAAGACCGTAAACGCACGGCTTGTCTCCTGCCGCCGCAGACCACAGCTTATCGCCGGTAGGATTCCCCAGGCCAGGAGGCTCCATGGCGATGCTGCCCCGACGTGCCGCTCTATTCCTGTTCCCCTCGTTCTGGTGCAGGGCCCGGCTCACCTGCGAGCTCAGGCCAGCGGCCCCTGGTCCGGCTGCAAGACGGACAGCCTCTCGAACTGGAACTGCGCGCACTACTACAGCGGGACCGTGAGCTACTCCTCTGAGCTTAAGACCGCCGACGGCACGGAGACCCGATCGATCACGGCCACGGTCGCTTCGGGAAGGTCACCTGTAAGGTGAAGTCGCCCGATGGACCAGCCTTCGAAGGACCCGGCATGCTGGTCGCCGAGCACGCGAGCACAGGCACCGCCGGCGGCAAGTACAACATCAAAGTCTGGTGCCCGGAGGCAGCCGGGGAACGCCCCACTCGCGGAGACAGCCCTATCATCGATACCTACGAGCAACAGGCATCGGATTATGCCACGCTCGAAGGGAAAGATGCACACGAGCATCCCGATGCTGATCCGGCGAATGGGGTCAGTGGGACCGAGACGATTGCGTGGCAGCTGAGGCGCTAGGGGGGCGCCTTAGGCTCCGCCAGTTAAACACGAAGACACAAAGGGCACAAAGGGTTCCGATGACCGCCAAGACGGTCTCGAGTCAATTGTCAATTTGCAATTTGTAATTTGTAATTTGCTTGATTAAGGGGAATTCAATCGTTGTTGACGCCCACTTCGTGCCCTTCGTGTCTTCGTGTTGAAAAAAGGGAAACATGAACGACATAGACGTTTAGGATGACCGCCCAAAACAGGTCATTTCAATTACCAATTTTCAATTACCAATTACCAATCCCCTATGCCCCCCACCAACCGAAACGGCAAGATCTGCTACCTCGAAATGCCCGCGACGGACGTAACCAAGTCCGCCGAGTTCTATTCGAAGGTGTTTGGCTGGAACATTCGCAAACGGGGCGATGGAGCCACCGCCTTCGACGATACGACCGGTGAAGTGAGCGGAGCCTGGGTGACCGGTCGCCCCGCGTCGCCCGCACCCGGCCTGCTCTTCTACATCATGGTGGACAGCGTCGAGGCTGCCGTGAAGTCCGTGGTCGCGGCTGGTGGCACAATCGTCCAGCCCCTCGGCGTCGATGCGCCGGAAATCACGGCGCGGTTCCGCGATCCGGGCGGCAACATCATCGGCCTTTACCAGGAACCACCGAAGTCCCGGTAATCCAGCTCCATCCGGAGGCTTCCATGGCGCGACGTCGCTATCTTGCCCAGCTCGCGGCGTGGCCGCTAGCAGCCCTGCTTCCCGCATCCGCCGTTGCCGCAACTCGCGGCGCGCCGCTCAAGATTCTGATCAAGAGCGCCTGGGGCTCGGATGATCCCACAAGGCCGCCTTCCCGTTCTCTCACGGCCTGGCCCTCGCCGAGGCGGCGCACCAGGTCCAGATCTACCTGCTGGGCGAGGCGGTGGTACTCATGCGGAAGTCGGTGGCGGAAGCCACTACGCCAGTCGGCTGGCCTCCGGTGGCCGAAGCCCTCGGGAAGATGGCGCAGCAGAAGATCACGATCTACGCCTGTGGTGCCTGTGCAAAGGCGCGCGGGGTGGTGGACGCGGATCTGGCCAACTGGGGCGCCACGTTCGGGAATCCCAAGATCTTCGTGTCGCTGGTGGAGTGGGCGGAGCGGGTCATCACGGAGTAGGCAGGCCCCAGCCCGAGGATCGATCTTGGCGTCGGCCTTCTCCCACGCGATCGCAGCGCTGAGTATCGGCGTCTGCTTTAACCGGCCGGGGATTCCGAAGCGGCATTCCCTGCCCTTCGCCGCGGCGCTCGCCGGCCTCGTCACCTTCACCTTCTTTCAGCACGGCTTCCCAGGGCTCGGTAGCAAGGCCCTGTTCGCCTATCTCTTCCTGGCCACCGCCAGCCACGGGTTCCTCGATGCAATGACCGACGGCGGCCTTGGCGTCGCGTTCTTCGCGCCTTTCTCCAACACCCGATACTTTCTGCCCTGGACGCCGATACGAGTCTCCCCGATCGGCGTCACCCGCTTCTTCACCGATCGGGCGCTGGTTGTGCTGAGGAGTGAGTTTGTGTGGATCTGGATTCCGGCGATGTTGCTGGCGCTGGTCGGATGGGGAGTCAGGAAGCGAGACGCGACATGACGTCAGGAACCCGAATCCGAGCTCCTCGCCGTCGTGCGGGATTGGGATGCCGCGATGATCCGCAACGATGCGGACGAGATTGGCCGCTACATGGCAAAGGATTGGATCCTCATCGGCTCCGACGGCCGCACGATCGACAGGGCCGCATTCCTGGCCGTGATCGAATCCGGAGACCTGAGCCATGATGTGATGGAATCGGAGGACGTCCAGATCCGGGTCTACGGCAATGCGGCGATCGTGACGGCGAGCGGTGTTTCGGCGGGAAAGTTTCGCGGCCATCCTTTTCGCGAGGTCGAACGGCAATCCAACATGTTCATCCGCGAGGGCTCCAGCTGGCGCTGCGTTCTGACCCACCTATCGCGCCTCGCGCCGCCCTAACCAAACTGACTCACCCACCGCAACGGTCCTGAATCGCTCCGCAGAAACGCCCCGCTCGACTAATGCCTTCACAAGTTCACGAGGAGGGTCATCTATGCCTTCCGGCGTCAACTGAAAAGTCCCGAAATGCATGGCAAGACTCTCCCTCGCCGCAAGATCGAGGTGCGCCTGCACGGCTTCCGCGGGGTTCATATGGATGTCCTTCATGAACCAGCGCGGCTCGTAGGCTCCGATCGGGATCAAGGCGAAGTCGATGGGGCCCAACCGGACCGCGATCTCCCGGAAATGCGCGCCATACCCGGTATCTCCCGCGAACAGGATCCGGCGGCCAGACGCCTCGATCAGGAACCCGGCCCATAGCGCGCGGTTCCGGTCGAACGGGTGACGCGCCGAGAAGTGCTGGGCCGGCGTGAGCGTGACGGGGAGCGGTGCGGTGTGAGCGTTCTCCCACCAGTCGAGTTCCTCGACGTGCTGGATGCCGGCCGACTGGAGCAGTCGCCGATTGCCGACTGGCGTCACGATCGGCATGTGAAAGCGCCGGTCAAGGGCGCGCAGAGTCCGCAGGTCGCAGTGATCGTAGTGATTGTGACTCAACAGCACGCAGGAAATCGGAGGCAGATCCTCGAATCGTACTCCCGGGGCCCGTACCCTCCGGGGACCGAGGAAGGAAAGCGGGCTCGCTCGTTCGGAATAGACCGGATCGATCAGCAGTTTGATGGCCCCAATCTGCAGGAGAAAGGAGGCGTGGCCGATGAACGTGACGACAACATCCGCCGGCCCAGTCTGCGGCGGCTGTTTTTGGTTAACAGGAACGTTCGACGGCCACCGGGTTCTTGGCGTGAGCAGCATGGATGGTGCCTTCCAGAAGGGCTGGCCATTCGCGCCGCCCGGATTGAAGAACCGCCGGCCATCGAAGTGATCGCTGCGAGCCGTCACCGGCGAGATCCCTCTTGCTTGTTAAGCGCCGCTCGGGCCAGACGCAGCACGGTCGGGGCGATATCCTCGAGGCTTCGCTTCGGCCCCGCCAGCGCGTCGAACATTTCGAAACTGGTCAGCGCATACAGGATCTCCTCCACCTCGGCCCGCTCGACCGTCGATAGCCGGCTTGGCATACGGTCGACGACCGCCCGTATTACCTGACGCCGCCTGGCATTCCGCGCCTCGATCGCCGCTCCCAGCGCCGCGTCCAGCACGCCCAGGGCTCGCACCCGGCGGACCCAGGTCCGTCCCGCCTGCCAGAAATGGGCAAAGGCGCTGACCACACCGGCCAGGACCTGATCGGGATCCGACTGCTGAAAGGCAAGTCCTAACTGCTCCGGTAGCTCGCCTCCCTCCGCGAACGAGTCGAAGAGCGCTTCGATCAGCCCCCGCCGGGAGCGGAACTGGTAATAGACCGTCATGCGGGCCACCCCGGCCCGCTCAGCGACCGCGTCCAGGCTGAAACGTTCGGTTCCCCTCCCGGTCAGGAGGGACCGGGCGGCGCGGAGAACCTTGGCGCGGGTCTTTTGGGCGGCGAGCTGGCGCCGGCCCTGGCGATAGGGGCGAGGAGTCATGAAACGCTGTACTTTAATTGTACGTACAGTACAACTAAATATAGAGTGCCGCTTCGGCCGTACTGCCGTGGCCTCGCTTCAGGTCGCTTTGTCATGGAGGCTCCCATGTCTTTCTACTACGCAGCTCTGTTTCTCCACATCGTAGGCGCACTCGGTCTCTTCGCCGCCCTCGCCCTGGAGTGGGCCGGCCTCTCCAATCTCCGCCGAGCCCGATCGGTCGGCCAGTTCCGGGACTGGGCGGGGTTACTCCAGGGCCTTCGCCGGGTGGGCGGTCCTTCCGGCCTCACCCTCATCATCACCGGTATTTACCTGACCGTGACACGATGGGGATCTCAGCCCTGGATCATTCTCGGATTGATCGGACTGGTCACGATGGCGATCCTGGGAGCGGTCGTCACCGGGCGCCGGATTGGCTCGATGGCGAAGGAACTGTCGGGCGAAGGGGCGCTCACCCCCGCCCTCCGGCGCCAGCTCCAAGACTCCGTGTTGCTGCTGTCGGCCTGGCTTCGGACAGGCATCGGCCTGGGAGTCGTAGCGCTCATGTCCGCCAAGCCGGGGCTCGGCGGATCGCTCATCATCCTGGGGGGAGCGGCCTTCCTCGGCTGCGCTGCGGGCCTCGCCGCCGGTGCGCGGGGCCGGAAGACGTTCTCCGTCGCAACCGACTCGGCGGAGTCGTGATCACGGGCATAAAAACGCGAGCACGCCCCCTATCCCAACGGGGGAATATCGCAGAATGGGGAGATGCGGTGGCAACCGAAAAGCCGCGGAAGCGACACTTTTCCTGCTACATGCTGCGAAGCAGGCCGCGGTACAGCTGGATCCAGCGTCCAGGGTGCGGGAAAACGCGGATGCGCCCCCCACCCCAAGGGGGGAATATCGAGGAAGAGCCGATTGAGAGGTTAACCGAAATACCTCAGTACGTCTCATCGGCGACGCGCCGACTCGGTTCACCGGATGGCGCGAATCGCTCGCACGGAGCATCCCAAAAACGCAATGCCGCCCCCCACCCCAAGGGGGGAATATCGAGGATCCAACCTTCGCGCTTAACCCGAAAACCGCGGAACGGACCGAAAATCAACGATCACACGGGACCGGGCGGCGACACTCAGTCGTCGCCCGTTTCCTTATCCACCCGCGCCATGAAGCAGCCGGCCTCTCCATTCCTTATATGTACGTACTGGACACCGGGTATCGCGAATGCCTCACTGATCACCTGTTCGGGCGGCGTCCCGTTCACGCGGGTCTGAATCGCGAGCTTCCCCTCCACCAGGTACCCCTCTATCACCATGGGCAGTTTCCGAAAATCATCGGGGAGACTCGGCGCGTCGTAGCGCTGGCAGGGTTCGGCGTGGATGAACACCGGGCCCGGCGCCGGCAGACTACCCGGTGCTCGAAAACGGTTGGTAGGTAAAGAGGATCCGCTCCTCCTCCCCCACGGCGAAGGTCCTTAGGCAAAGGCGACAGGGGCCGGTGCCCTTGGCCAGTTCCTGGTGGGCAGGGTGCCCGTACTGCGGCGAGCGGCGAGTCTGCCGGACCTCAACGGCGAGGGCGTTTGTGATGCCGGCGTAATGGAAAGTGGGCATAGTCGGGTCTCGAAAGAGTCGCGACCACAATACCGGATTCTCCAACGAGGGCTATCCGATTCTGTCCGCCGAATTCCCAAACCAGGACCCGATTGGCGTCCGTCACGTTGTCCATCCTCAACCATCCCCGGCACTTTGGCAACTCGGTGGATTCCATCCGAAGCTCACGTTGCGAGTCGAAGCAAGGGGCCAATCCGGCCCTGATCCTCAAGCCCGAGTAATCCTTTTGGGCAGGCCCAAAGTCATTGCGAGTCCATCCCGATCCCTGCACCTTCGAAGAGCCTAGAGACATTGTCTGGGCTGCTAACCGGGAGCGTACTACGTGCTCTCGTCTTCACATATCCCGCAATTCCCCGAGGGGAACCTCCATTTGTCCTCCTGCGGTGCGGACCAGGTCGCCTCGAGATCGGATGTGCTCGGGGATCGTGAAACCGGATTCGTCTTTCGAATTGTTGCTGTCAGATCATCACTAGAGAGATCCCGATGATTACACCACAGCGCGCTCAGCTACGCTGGCGGGTGCTCATTGTTGACGACGAGCTGGCGGAGCCCGACGACCGCCGGGGGCCGAGCCGTCCGGGCCCTGGTGCGAGGAGCTGGTTCGACGCGGAACGTCGATGTGGTTGAAGCCCTGTCGCTCGACGACGGCGCCGCAACGGTCGGATCCGATGCGGGACTGCATTGTCGTTCTGGTCAACTGGACCGCTCGGACGGAACGATGCCAGGTCGCACGCCAAGGCCACGGAGCTGCTCCGGCTGATCCGGGCCAGCAACGCCAAGATCCCGATCGTGCTGCTGGCGGATCGTCGAGGGGTAGCGGGCAGCCTCACCGCCGGAAGTCGCGACCCTGGCCGACGAGTTCGTCTGGCTGCTCGAGGACACCTCGGGCTTCATCGCGGGGCGGGTGATCACGGCGATGGAACGCTACCGCGACGTGTTGCTGCCGCCCTTCACGGCGGCTCTCGCCGCCTACAACCGGGAGCGGGAATACTCCTGGGCCGCGCCGGGCCACCAGGGCGGAGTCGCCTTTACCAAGTCCGCGGTCGGCCGCCTGTTCTTCGATTTCTACGGCGAGAACCTCTTCCGCACCGACATGGGGATCGAGCGCGGGGGACTCGGCTCGCTCCTCACCCACAGCGGCCCGATCGGCGAAAGCGAGAAGTACGCCGCACGGGTGTTCGGCGCCCACCGGTCATACTCGGTGCAGGCCGGCACCTCGGGGTCCAACCGGACCATCATGTCGGCCTGCGTCGGCGATCTCGAGATCGCGCTCTGCGACCGCAACTGCCACAAGTCCATCGAGCAGGGACTGGCCATCACCGGCGGCATCCCCGTCTTCCTCGCGCCCGACCCGAAACCGCTACGGCATCATCGGCCCGATCCCGCCGCAACAGCTCTCCCCCAAGGGCATCGCAAAGGCGATCGCGGCCAATCCGCTGGTGAAGCAGGCCGCATGAAGAGAGCCGGTTTACGCGGTGGTGACCAATTGCACGTACGACGGGATGTGCTACGACGCGAAGCAAGGTGCAGGACCTCCTGGACCAGAGCGTCGATCGGATCCATTTCGACGAGGCCTGGTACGGCTACGCCCGGTTCAACCCGATGTACCGGGATCGGTGCGCGATGCGGGGCGATCCGTCCAGCCATCCCGGACGACGGCCCCACGGTGTTCGCCACCCATTCCACCCACAAGCTGCTCGCCGCGCTGTCGCTCACCTCATTCATCCACATCCGGGACGGACGGGGCTCGATCGATCATGGCCGGTTCAACGAGGCGTACTGCTCCCAGGCCAGCACCTCGCCGCTCTACTCCCTGATCGCCTCAAACGAGATTGCCGCGGCGATGATGGATGGACCCGGCGGGCTGGCGCTGACCCAGGGCGTGATCGAGGAAGCGGTGGCCTGCCGTCTCCTGGTCGCCCGGTTCTACCAGGAGTTCAAGGCGAAGAAGCAGTGGTTCTTCGCGCCGTGGAACGCCGACACGGTCAAGGATCCCAAGACCGGCAAGCGGGTGCCGTTCCACAAGGCCTCGCCCGAGCAGCTGGCCACCGATCCCGGACTGCTGGGTGCTGCATCCCGGGGACGACTGGCACGGGTTCGAGGGATTGCCCGACGGCTGTTGCATGCTCGACCCCATCAAGTTCGGCATCGTCTGCCCCGGCATGGGACGGGACGGCAAGCTCGAGAAGTGGGGCATTCCGGCCGACCTGGTCACTGCCTACCTGGGGCGCCACGGCATCGTCCCATCCCGCACCACCGACCACATGGTGCTCTTCCTCTTCTCGGTGGGCATCACGAAGGGCAAGTGGGGCACGCTGATCAATACGCTGCTCGACTTCAAGGCCGACTACGACCGCAACGCGCCACTCGCCGAGGTGTTACCCGGCCTTGTGGCCGAAGGCGCCGGAGCGCTACGCCGGCATGGGGATCCGCGACCTGGGAGACCAGATGTGGGCAGCACATGCGGCAGAGCCGCTCCGGGCATTGGCAGGCCCAGGCCTACGCCATCGCTGCCCACGCCGGAAATGACCCCGCGGAAGGCCTTCCAGCAGCTCATGGCCGGAGACGTCGAGAAGGTGCCGCTCGAGCCGAAATGGCGAATCGGGTCGTCGCGGTCGGCGTCATCCCCTACCCTCCCGGCATCCCCATCGTCATGCCGGGCGAGAACATCGGGCCGGGCGACGGTCCCTGGCTCACCTACGTGCGCGTACGCTGCAGGAGTATGGCGAGCAGTTTCCCCGGCTTCGCCAAGGAAGTGGAAGGGACGGAGGAGCACGAGGGCGCGTACCACGTGTACTGCATGACCAAATGACACCAGGGAGGGATTCGCCGATATCAGGCGGGTCGAGGGTCGCATCAAGTTCCTCACCTACGTGGTCCGCGAGTCAGACTCGAGGAGCACAAAAGGGGGGAGACCGTGCAAGAAGCTAAGAAGATGAATGTGGTCCAGCTGACGTTCATCGTCGCGGTGAACATGATGGGCTCCGGCATCATCATGCTACCGGCCAACATGGCCCAAGTCGGGCGCGATCTCTCTGCTCTCCTGGGGCGTCACGGCGGTGGGATCGATGGCCATCGCCTACGGCTTCGCCCAGGCCGGCCTCTTCAACCAGCGGCCCGGCGGCATGGCGACCTACGCCGAGGATGCCTACGGCAAGGACGGGTACTTCCAGGTGTTCTTCCTCTACTTCCTGTCGCTGGCGATCGGCAACGTCGCGATCGCGATCTCGGCGGTGGGGTACCTGGCGACCTTCGTGCCCTGGCTGTCCTCGACACCGATCGCCACGTGTATCGGGGTGATCGTCCTGCTCTGGCTCACCACCGTCGCCAATTTCGGCGGCCCGTCCATCACCGGAAAGATCGGATCGGTCACGGTCTGGGGCGTCATGCTCCCGGTCGGCTTCCTGTCCTTCGCCGGCTGGATCTGGTTCAAGAGCGATGTGTTCCAGGCGGCCTGGAATCCCCATGGGCTCGAGCCTCGGCGAGGGGGTCGGCTCGAGCATCTCGCTCACGCTGTGGGCCTTCCTGGGCATGGAATCGGCGGCACAGAACTCGGCCGCCGTGGAGAACCCCAAGCGGGATGTCCCGCTGGCCTGCATGTTCGGCACTCTCGGCGCCGCGGTCATCTACATCCTGTCCACCACGGTGATTCAGGGCATCGTGCCCAATGACGAGCTGGCGAAATCGACCGGCCCCTTCGGTCTGGCCTACGCCCACATGTTCAACCCGACCATCGGCTCCATCGTCATGGGACTGTCGGTGCTGGCGTGCCTCGGCTCTCTGCTCGGCTGGCAGTTCACGCTCGCGCACGACCGGGAAGTCGGCCGCCGACGAGCGGATGTTCCCGACCTTCTTCTCGAAAGTGAACAAGATGGGAGCGCCGATCATCGGCATGATCGTGCTGGGCGTCGTCCAGTCCGTGCTGGCGCTGACCACGATCTCGCCCAGCCTGAGCGAGCAGTTCAGCGCCCTGGTGAATCTGGCGGTGGTCACCAACGTGGTGCCCTACGTGGTGAGCCTGTCGGCCCTGATCGTGATGATGAGATCGGCGAATGTCGCCCAGGGAATCTTCCGCCGCAACGCGGTGATCGCGCTGGTCGCGATGCTCTACAGCGTCTACGCCCTCTGGGCATCCGGCAAGGATGCGGTCATGGGAGGGATGCTGGTCATGGGTGTTGCCTACGTCATCTGGGGATTCATCGCGCCCCGCTTCACATCTGCGACCACGGCGGGCGCCAAGTCCGCGAAAGCCGCGTGAAACCCGCGACCGACACCGTCGAAAGGAGAAGGGTTATGCACTCAGCAGGATGGGTGACCCCGCGCGGGCATCGGACCCGGTTCCTGGCCAGCGCCCTAGGCACCTTGATCGTGACACTTACCGTGGCAGCGGAGGCCCAGACGCCACGCATGAAGCCAACGACCCAGACCGGCGACCACCACGCTGGAGCGGATCAAAACCGCGGGCACGATCAGGCTCGGCTACCTCAGCGACGCCCGGCCGTTTTCCTACAAGGACGAGTCCGGCAACCCCGCGGGGTTCTCGGTCGCGGTCTGCCAGAAACTCGCGGATGCGGTGTCGGCCCAGCCGAACCTGTCCGGAGTCAAGGTGGAATGGGTGGAGCTCACGCTCGCCGATCGTTTCAACGCGGTGAAAGAGGGCAAGGTGGATCTCCTGTGCGGAGCAGACACCGAAACATTGAGCAGGCGACAGGATGTGGATTTCTCGATCCCGATCTTCCCGGGTGGCATCGGCGCACTGTTGCGCACCGACGCTCCCGCCCGGCTGCGCGAGATCCTGAACGGACGTCCGCAGTCGAGCCCGACCTGGCGAGCCTCGGCTGGCGCTTTGGTCCAGGAACAGATCTTCGTTGTGGTCCCCGGGACCACTTCGGAGACGTGGCTAAACAGCAAGCTGAAAGAGTTCAACCTCACCGCCATAGTGAACCATGTCGAAAGCTTCGACGCCGGGATCCAGGCGGTGCACGACCGGCAGGCCAACGTCTTCTTCACCGATCGGGCCGTCCTGCTCGACGCGATGAAGCGCAATTCGACGGGTGACCTGGCGCGCTGGTGGGTCATACTGGATCGCTATTTCACCTACGAGTCGCTGAGACTCGCCCTCCAGCGGGGCGACGAGGACTTCCGCCTCGTGGTGGATCGCGGCCTCAGCAATCTCTATCGCTCCGGGGACCTGGTCAGCGAGTACACCAAGGATTTCGGGACTCCGGATGACAAGGCAAAGACATTTTACCAGTGGATTACGCTGCCTGAGTAACCGCGGGAGAAAGGGATCACGATGTTAGAACGCACATCGAGGAGGGTGCAGATCCGCGCCCTCATGGTGGATGATGAGATCGGCCAGGCCTCGGCGGCCGGGCGGGCGGCCCAGGCTCTGATCGAGGAGCTGGCCAGCCGGGATATCGGCGTCGTCGAGGCAGCCTCCGCGGAGGACGGCCATGCCGTGATCTCCTCCGACTCGGCGATTCACGCCGTCCTGCTCGATTGGGACCTGGATGGCGACAAGGATCACGCCGGCGCCATCGACCTGCTTCGCCTGGTCCGGTCGCGGAACGCCAAGATCCCGATCTTTCTGACGGCGGAGCGGGACGCGGCCGCATCCATTCCCATCGATGTGATGGAGATGGTGGACGAGTTCATCTGGATGCTGCAGGACACCGCGGCGTTCATCGGCGGGCGGGTCGAAGCGGCGATCCGGCGCTACGGCCAGGCGGTGATCCCGCCGATGGCGCGGGGGCTGATCAACTTCACCCGGGAGTACGAATACTCCTGGCACACGCCGGGTCACGCCGGCGGCACCGCGTTTCTCAAGTCTCCGGTGGGACGGGTCTTCTACGAGTTCTACGGGGAGAACCTGCTCCGCACCGACCTTTCAATCAGTGTAGGCCAGCTGGGATCTCTGCTCGATCACACCGGTCCCATCGGAGCGCACGAGCGGTATGCCGCGCGGGTCTTCGGCTCCCACCGCAGCTATTGTGTCACCAACGGGACGTCGACCTCGAACCGGGTGATCTTCCACGCCGCGGTAGGGCGCGGGCAGATCGCCTTGTGCGACCGGAACTGCCACAAGTCCATCGAGCACGGACTGGTCATGACCGGTGCGGTGCCCAACTACCTGGTGCCGCTCAGGAACCGCTACGGACTCATCGGCCCGATTCATCCCGATAAGCTCACCAAGGCCGCCCTGGCGGCGCAGATCAAGAAGAACCCGCTGGTGACGAAGCAGACCGATCCTCCGGCCGGTGCATGCCGTCATCACCAACTCGACGTACGACGGCCTCTGCTACAACGCGAAGCGGGTGGTCGAGCTGCTCGATCCCACCGTGGACCGGATCCATTTCGACGAGGCCTGGTACGCCTACGCCCGATTCAATCCGATCTACCGGGACCGGCACGCGATGTCGGGCGACCCGGCCGACCACGACCCCAAGGGACCGACGCTGTTCGCCGGCCATTCGACCCACAAGCTCCTGGCGGCGCTGTCGCAGGCTTCCCTGCTCCACATGCGCGATGGCCGCGGCGCCATTCCGCACGACCGCTTCAACGAGGCGTTCATGATGCACGCCTCGACCTCGCCGCTGTACACGATCATCGCCTCGAACGACATCTGTGCGGCGATGATGGACGGTCCCGGCGGAGTCGCACTCACTACGGAATCCATCGAAGAAGCGGTCGCGTTCCGGCAGACCATGGGCCGGGTCAACCGCCAGTTCGCCAAGGATGGCGAGTGGTTCTTCAACACCTGGAACGCCGACCAGGTGAAGGACCAGAAGACCGGGAAGAAGATCCCCTTCCACGAAGCCGCGCCGTCGCAGCTCGCTACCGATCCGGAATGCTGGGTGCTCCACCCCGGCGACAACTGGCACGGGTTCGAGGACCTGGAAGACGGCTACTGCATGCTGGATCCGATCAAGGTGTCGGTCGTGACCCCGGGCGTGAGCAGCAAGGGCGGCCTCGACTCGAAGGGTATTCCGGCCACCCTGGTGACCAAGTACCTGTCTTCTCGCGGCGTCGAGGTCGAGAAGACCACCGACTTCACCGTGCTCTTCCTGTTCTCGATCGGTATCACCAAGGGCAAGTGGGGAACGCTCCTCAACATCCTGCTCGAGTTCAAACGGGACTACGATCGGAACGCCCCGATCTCCGAGGTCCTGCCGGCACTCGCCAACGACTATCCCGATACCTACCGCACCCTCGGACTGCGTGACCTGTCAGACCAGATGTTCGCCCACTTGAAGAAGTCGAAGCAGACCGAGTGGCTGGCCAAGGCGTTCTCCACGCTGCCCGATGTGGAGATGATACCGTCCGACGCCTACGATCTCCTGGTGCGGGGCCAGATCGAGCACGTCCCGCTGGAGAAGGCCGCGAACCGCGTCGTGGCGACCGCGGTGGCACCGTATCCCCCGGGCATTCCGATGCTGATGGCCGGGGAGTACACCGGAGCCAATGACGGGCCGTACCTGAACTACCTCCGTGCCCTGCAGTCGTGGGACGCCACGTTCCCCGGCTTCGGGCACGATACCCACGGGGCCGAGAACCGGGACGGCACTCTCTGGCTGCAGTGCCTGAAAGGCGCTCGCAAGAAGTGAGTGACACAGCCGAGGGCCACAAGATGTCGCTCCTCGGAGCGACGATGCTGGTGGCCGGCAACATCATCGGCACCGGGATCTTCCTGCTGCCGGTCACCATGGCCACGGTGGGCAGTGTGTCCGTCTACGGATGGGTCATTGCCACACTGGGAGCCGGCGCGCTCGGACTGGTGTTTGCCAAACTGGGCGAACTCAAGCCGGTACTGGGCGGTCCTTACGTCTACGCCAAGGATGCGCTCGGTCCCTACATCGGCTTCCAGACCAACGCGGTGTACTGGCTGGCCAATTGGGTGGGTAACGTCGCGATCGCGGTTTCCGCGACCGGTTATCTCGCGGCGTTCATCCCCTGGGTCGGTCATCGTCCGGGCAGCACAGTCGGCACCATCGCGGTGATCTGGCTGCTCACGCTGGTCAATCTGGTCGGACCCAAGTTCGTGGGGCGATTCGAGACCTGGACCATGGCGCTGGCGCTGATCCCGATCCTCGGGATCGCGACGGTCGGGCTGGTTCTGGTTCGATCACGCCGATGTTCAAAGAGGCCTGGAACGTGACGGGCAAGTCCGATTTCCACGCCGCGTCCCGCGCCGCTTCTATCGCGCTCTGGGCATTCATGGGAATCGAGAGTGCCGCCGTCTCGGCGACCAACATAGAGAACCCCCGGCGGAATGTCCCCATCGCGACGCTCGCCGGGCTCGCCCTCTCGGCGGTGGTCTACGTCTCATGCTCCACGGTCATCATGGGGCTCATCCCCAACGCGGAGCTCCAGAAGTCGCACGCGCCCTTCGCCGAGGCGGGAGCGCACATCTTCGGCGGGGTCGCTCTGCTCGCCGTGGCCCTCTGTGCGGTCGCCAAGACCGCCGGTGCCCTGGGTGGCTGGATGCTGGTGGTGGCCGAGTCGAGCCAGGCTGCGGCGCAGGACGGGATGTTTCCCAGGATCTTCGCCCGCGTGGATCGGCGAGGCGTCCCTGTGCGGGGCCTGATTCTGGTGAGCGTCCTCATGACCGTGGTGGTGCTGGTCACCCTGCAGCCCAATCTGGCGAACCAGTTCGACTCAATCGTGAACCTGGCGGTGATCCTGGTCGTGCTGCCGTACCTCTATTCCGCTGTGGCGGTCTGGCAGGTCTGCTATCAGCAGAAGGTGCCGGCGAAGACGATGCGGGCCTTCATCGTGATCGGTCTGGTCGCCGCGACTTACTGTCTCTGGGCGATCTACGGCGCCGACGCCGAAACGACACGGGGAGCGATGATCCTGGTCCTCGTCACCGTGCCGATCTTCCCGTTCTTCATTCGATCGATGCGTGCCGCCGCTGAACGAAAGGCCGCGGAGCTTCCAAACTCCGCGGTATCTCCGTGAACCCAGTCACCATGGATGAGCCTGCAAGGAGACTGACCGTGAAACGCCTGCTATTCGCCCTGGCCCTGACCGTCCTGCTTGGCCGCGCGGCCGGGGCCCAGCAACCAGAAAACGTGAAGCAAGACTCGATCAAGTCGGCGGCGCAGGACACGACCAAGAAGGCAACAACGAAGCCACGAGAGAGCATGGACAAGAAAGAGGTCGCGGCTCCCCGGGTGGACAACATCCCGCTTAACCCGGATGCCAAGGGATTCGTGACTCTTCCCGGCACCGGCGGCGCCGAGTTCAGGCTTGGGCGGTTACGCTCGCCTGGACATGATCCGGGACCTGGATCCCGCTGGGGCCGCCGACTTGTTCGTGCCCTCAACGATCCCCATCGGTGGTGGACCCGATACCAAGAACTTCAACCTGCACGTGCGGCAGACCCGGATGAGCTTCGAGCTCCGGCGCCCATCGGCCATGGGACGGATGCGGGCCTATCTGGAGTTCGATCTCTATGGTCCGGGTACCTCCACCGCGCTGCATCTGAGACACGCCTACGTCCAGGCCGCAAACCTCCTGGTCGGCCAGACGTACAGTCCGTTCATGGACATCGACGCGTTCCCCAACACGGTGGACTTCGAGGGACCGAATTCCGCCTCCTATATCACCGTGCCGATGATCCAGTACACCAGGGCGATCAACGACAAGTGGACTTTTCAGGTCGCGCTGGCGCAGCCCAGCTCCGACGTGACCCTGCCGAGTGCTGTCGCCGTTCCGGTCAGCCCGCTTCCCGATCTCGCGTTTCACCCGCGCTACGAAGCCGACTGGGGCCACGCCCAGCTGGGTGTTGTGCTGCGGGACATCGGATACGATGATGGCAATACCCAGGCTCGCACCTTCGGATTCGGTCTTCAGGGAACCGCGGTGATCGGCCTCGGGAAAAACACGAGAGACGTGATCCAGGTCGACGGGATGTACGGGCAGGGCATCGGCCGGTACATTAACGACTTGGTGGGGTTTGGCCTCGATGCCGCCCAGGATGGCGCGGGCGATATCACGGCCTTGCCGGCCTTTGGTGGGTATGCCGGATTCCAGCACTTCTGGAATGACAAGTGGAGCTCGCAGGTGGTGGCGAGCTTCCTTCAGGTGGATAACTCTGCCGGGCAGGGTCCCACCGCGTTCCACGAGACCCAGTATCTACTCGATCAATGCGGTTTGGTCACCGACCTCGGTGTTCAGCCTGGGTCTCGAGGTTCTGTATGGCCGCAACGAACAGAACGATGGAGAGTCGGATCATGCGACCCGGCTCCAGGCTGGGTTCCAGTTCTACTTCTATGATGGGAGCTGAGAGGGGCTGAATGGCTCAGGAAATCACATCGTCTAAAGGAACCACATTGTCTCTAGGAATACGCTACGCCGTCGCGACCTCGCTTCTGAGCCTCGTGCTCGGAGCAATACCCGCCGGCGTCCGGGGTCAGCAGCGGGACAGCGTGATCGCGCCATCGGTCAGGGACACGACGTGCGCGGACACCACGGACACGACGCGAGGTCCCGAGCGAGCCAGCCGGTTCGCCGCAGGAACAGCATGGATCACAACGAGGTTGCCGCTCCCCGGGTGGACAACATCCCGCTCGAAGGCACCGGGAAGGGATTCATTCCGATTCCGGGAACTGCTCTGATTCACTGAATGCTGGAGTTTGCAAGCCGAAGCGGAAGACCACGCAATGATGCTTCGGAACGAGTAACCGGGCCTGTCGCGGTATCCGGCACTGCGGGCCGCCCTCTGGCCCGAAGTCCAGCGAACGGTATGTTCTCCTTTCCCGGTACTCGAAAGCCGCACCGCCACCTGTTGAGGCGTCCGTGAAGCACTCGCTGCCCAGGATGACGATCCTTCTTTTGGCGCTGGTCCTCTCGGCCTGCAAGAAAGAAGCGCCTACCGCAGGTCCGCCGCCCGAGGTGACGCTTGCCGACGTCGTCCAGCAGGATGTGCCCATCTATATCGAGGCAGTGGGAGAAACGCGCGGCTCGCTGACCGTGGAGATCCGGGCCCGGGTCACCGGATTCCTCGAATCCATGGGCTTCACGGAAGGCGGACCAGTCCGGCGGGGCCAGCTGCTGTATCAGATCGATCCCAAGCCCTTCGAGGCGACGGTGGCGCGGGCCAAGGCCCAGGTCGCGGCGGCGAAGGCCCAGTTCGACAATGCCGAGCTGGAGGAAACTCGCCTCCGTCCGCTGGCGGAATCCGACGCGGTGAGCCGGCAGGAATACGACGACGCCTTCGCCGACAAACAGACCGCCGAAGCCAGCCTGGAGGCAGCCCGCGCCGCGGAACAAACCGCCTCTCTCGACCTCGGGTACGCCCACATCACCTCGCCGCTCAACGGCATCGTGGGATTCACCGAGGCCCAGATCGGAGACCTGGTCGGCCCCGGACAGCGGAGCCTGCTCACCACGGTCTCGGAGGCCGATCCGATCAGGGTTCGCTTCGCGATTCCGGAGCGGGAGTACCTGAGGCTGTACCGGCAAAGTCTGGCGACCGGCAAGGGGCTCAAGAACCAGGAACAGGACATCCGGATGTACCTGGCCGATGGGTCGGAGTATCCCGAGAAGGGCGAACCTCGCGTCGCCAACCGCGCGGTAGATCCCGGCGACGGGCACCTTGCAAATCGAAGTCAGCTTCCCCAATCACAAAGGCATCATACGGCCCGGGCAGTTTGCCCGGATCAAGCTCCGGACCGACGTGAAGAAAGGCGCGCTGCTGGTGCCCCAGCGTGCAGTGCGAGAGCTCCAGGGCAACTATTCGGTGGCCGTAGTGACCGCCGATGCCAAGGTAAACATGAGGGCCGTGACGCCGGGCGAGCGGGTGGGCTCGCTGTGGGTGATCGACCAGGGCATCAAGCCAGGTGAGAAGGTCGTGGTGGAAGGACTGCAGCGGCTCCGGGACAGCATGACCGTGAAGGTCAAAGACCGCTGTCCCAGATTCCGGCGCCCAGGAGAAAGCGGCGGAAGGCCTCACCCCCAAGCCGGCGGAGAAGCAGTAAGCCGTGGCGAAGTTCTTCGTCAATCGCCCGATCGTGGCGATGGTGATTTCCATCATCATGATCCTGGTGGGTGTGGTGGCGCTCAGGAAGCTGCCGATCGCCCAGTATCCCGAAATCACCCCACCCGAAATCATGCTGCTGGCGACCTACACCGGCGCCAGCGCGGTCAACGTCGAGCAGACGACTGCCACCCCGATCGAGCAGCAGCTCAACGGGGTGGAGCGCTCGATCTACCTCCGGAGCATCAACGCCAACGACGGCACCATGCAGCTCCGGGCGACCTTCGAGGTCGGCACCGATCTCGACATCGCCAACGTCCTGGTGCAGAACCGGTTCTCCCAGGCCGAGCCGCTCCTGCCCGAGGATGTGAAACGGTTCGGTGTCACGGTCCGGAAGTCGCTCACCTTTCCCCTGCTGCTCATCTCGCTCACTTCGCCCAACGGTGGCTATAACGGCGATTTCCTGAACAACTATGCCGCCATCAACGTGATCGACGCCCTGGCCCGGGTCCCGGGGGTCGGCCAGGTGCGGCTCATGTCAGGCGGCGAGTACGCCATGCGAATCTGGGTCCGCCCCGATCGTCTGGCGACACTCGGCATCACCGTCAGCGATATCGTCAACGCGGTGAAGCAGCAGAACGTGCTGACCCCCGCGGGACAGGTAGGAGGCCCGCCGGCCCCTTCGGGCCAGCAATTCACCTACACCGTGCGCGCCGCCGACCGGCTGGCCACGCCCGAGCAGTTCGGCGAGATCGTCATCCGTACCAACCCCGATGGCTCGCAGGTACGTCTGCGTGACGTGGCCCGGCTGGAACTCGGCGCCCAGATCTACAGCAGCCTGGGACGGCTCAACGGCAAGCCGGCCGCGCTGATCGGGCTCTACCAGATTCCCGGCTCCAACGCACTCAGCGTCTCCGAACAGGTGGGCACCACCCTCGAGCAGCTCAAGGCACGTTTTCCCGAGGACGTGGACTACCGCATCTCGCTCGATACCACTCTGCCGATCACGGAGGGCATTACCGAGATCACCCACACGCTGCTCGAGGCGGTGGTGCTGGTCATCCTGGTGGTGTTCCTGTTCCTGCAGAACTGGCGGGCCACCCTGATTCCGCTGCTTACGGTACCGGTTTCGCTGATCGCGACGTTCGCCGTCTTCCCCCTGCTCGGCTTCTCGGTCAACACGCTGTCGATGCTCGGCCTGGTGCTGGCCATCGGTATCGTGGTGGACGACGCGATCGTGGTGGTCGAAGCGGTGATCCACAACATCGAGCACGGGCTCGCGCCAAAGGAGGCCACCCTCAAGGCCATGCAGGAGGTCTCAGGGCCCGTGATTGCCATCGCCCTGATCCTGACCGCGGTGTTCGTGCCGGTCGCCTTCGTGCCGGGCATCACCGGCTTGCTCTACCAGCAGTTCGCCATCACCATCGCGATCTCGGTGCTGTTCTCGGCCTTCAACGCGCTCACCTTGAGCCCGGCGCTGTCGGCCATGCTGCTGAAGCCGAAACAACAGGTCGGTGGACCGCTGGGAAAGTTCTTCGCGGCGTTCAACCGGGTCTTCGACCGCATCACCGGGGGATACGTCGGGATGGCCGGTTACCTGGCCCGTAAAGTGGTTCGGAGCGCCATCCTGGTGGGTGTAGTCAGCGCGTTTGCCGCCCTTATCGCCTCTCGCGTGCCTTCGTCCTTCGTTCCCGAAGAGGACCAGGGTTATCTGATGGTCAACGCCCAGCTGCCCGACGCGGCCTCGCTGGAGCGGTCCGACAACGTTGCCAAGAAGATCGAAGGGATTCTCGCCAAGACGCCGGGAGTCGAGAGCTACTCGGCTATCTCCGGCTTTTCACTCCTCACCAACGCCAACTCGAGCAACATGGCGTTCGTGTTCGTCCAGCTCAAACCATGGCACGAGCGGCACGGCAAGGCAGAATCGGCGAGCGGCATCATCGCGCGGCTCAACCAGGCCTTCGCCACCGAGATTCCAGAGGGGATCACCATCGCCTTCGGCCCGCCCGCCATTCCGGGGCTCGGCAATGGCTCCGGCTTCTCGATGATGCTGCAGGACTTGGGCGGCAATACCCCCGAGTACCTCGCCCTGCAAACCCAGCGGTTCATTCAGGCCGCCAACCAGCGACCCGAGATCGCTCGTGCCTTCTCACCCTACGGGGCCAACGTGCCCCAGCTCTTCGCCGACCTGGATCGCGACCGGGTGCTCAAGCTGGGACTCCAGCTCCAGGATGTGAACAACACCCTAGGGAGCTTCCTGGGCGGTACCTACGTCAACGACTTCAACCGTTTCGGCCGGGTTTACAAGGTGTACGTGCAGGCCGAAGGAGCCTACCGCACCAAGCCGGACGACATCCGGTTCTTCTACGTTCGCACGCCCGGCGGTGACATGGTGCCGTTATCGACCCTGGTCGACATGCGGCAGACCAGCGGGCCCGAGTTCACCAACCGGTTCAATCTTTTCCGGGCAGCCGAGGTGACCGGTACCCCGGCCCCCGGATACAGCTCGGCCCAGGCGCTGAAGGCGCTCGAGGAAGTCGCGAAACAGGTGCTGCCGGCCGACATGGGTTACTCGTGGAATGCACTCAGCTTTCAGGAGAAGCTGGCCGAGGGCAAGGCCGGCGTCATCTTCCTCCTGGCCATCGTGCTGGTGTTCCTCATCCTCGCGGCGCAGTACGAGAGCTGGTCCCTGCCGTTCAGCGTGCTGCTGGGTACGCCATTCGCCGCGTTCGGCGCGTTTCTGGGCCTGTTCATCGCGCGGCAGATCAGCCCAGTCTTTGAGAACAACGTCTTCGCCCAGATCGGACTGGTCACCCTCATCGGTCTGGCGGCCAAGAATGCGATCCTCATCGTGGAATTCGCCCGAGCCGAGCTGCACAAGGGTCGGCCGCTCCTCGACTCGGCGCTCGACGCCGCCAAGCTCCGGTTCCGCCCGATCCTGATGACCGCCTTTGCGTTCATTCTGGGCGTGGTGCCCCTCATGACCGCGGCAGGCGCCGGCGCCGCCTCGCGCAAGGTGATGGGCACGACCGTGTTCAGCGGGATGCTGGTCGCCACGATCCTCGGCGTCCTGCTGGTGCCCGCCCTCTTCGTGATGGTAGAGCGGTTGACCGGCGGAGAGAAGAAAGCCGAGGCACGTGCCGCGGCAGCAGCAGCGGAGGCCGAGGCTCGGTGGGGCGGGCGAACAGGGCGGACACGGCGGCGGGCACTAGTGACCAGGCGCTCCGTAGGAATCGTCCTGGCGGTTCTGGCCGCGCTCTCCTGCAAAGTGGGGCCGGGCTACGAGCGCCCCGAAGTGGCGGTCCCGGAGACCTATCGATTCACCGACACGACAGTCTACTCGCCCGACTCCCTCGCCAAGCTCGACTCGGCCGCGGCCATCATCGCGGACGTCCCCTGGTGGGAGGTCTTCGGCGACGACACGCTGCAGGCCCTGATCGAGGAAGGGATCCAGCACAACTACAACCTCGGCATCGCCATCGCCCGGGTAGAGGAAGCGCGCGCGATCACCAAGGTGGCAGGGTCGGCGCTCTGGCCCCAGATCGCCGCCGAGGGCGGCGGCGATCGATCTCAGATCACTCGCCCCGACGCCAATGCCCTCAATCAGTCCCGGATAACCAACCGGTTCTTCCTCGATGGGGTTCTTTCCTGGGAGCTCGATCTCTTCGGCCGGGTGCGGCGCCAGAAGGAATCGGCCGAGGCCCAGTTCTTCGCGACCGAGTTCGCCCAGCGCGGAACCATCATCAGCGTGGTGACCGGCATCGCCGACGCGTACTTCACCCTGCGAGGCCTGGATGAGCAGCTGGAAATCGCCCGCAAGACCGTCGCGTCCCGGCAGGAAACGGTCGATCTGTTCAAGCGCCGCGAACTGGGCGGGGTTTCCAACCGGGTCGAGGTGTCGCAGGCCGAGGCCGAGTTGGCCGATGCGGTCGCGGTCGAGCTGGATACTGAGCGGCTGATCGCGAACCAGGAAACCGTGGTGAGCCTGCTCCTGGGGCGTGGTCCCAGTCCGATTCCACGGGGGACCACGCTTTCCGAACAGTCGCTGCCCCCCGAAGTGCCGCCCGGCATCCCCTCAAGCTTGCTGGAGCGGCGCCCGGACGTGCGGGAAGCGGAGGAGTTGCTGCGATCGGCAAACGCCGAGATTGGCGTCGCGAAGGCCGACTACTTCCCCCGCATCTCCCTTACTGGATTGTTCGGCTGGGTGAGCCCCCAACTGGACAAATTGCTCTCCGAACCGCAGACCGTCTGGTCGGTGGGGGGAAGTATCGTGCAGCCGATTTTCACCGGGGGACGCATCAAGGGCAACGTGCAGGCAGCGAAGGCCCGCTGGGTGCAGTCGGCGAACTTCTACCTGGGCACCGTACAGACCGCCTTCGGCGAGGTTTCCGACGCCCTGTCCGGGATCCGCTTTTTCGAGCAGATCAGCGAGCAGCGGGACCTTCAGGTCAAGGCGCTCACCGAAGGTTCGGAGCTTACCCGCGCGCGCTATGTCGCCGGCCGATCGAACTATCTGGAAGTGCTGGATGTCGATCGCCGGCTGTTCACGGCCGAAACCCAGGCCGTCGGGGCGCGGCTCGATCACGCCCGGACCTACATTTCGCTCTATCGGGCGCTGGGCGGCGGCTGGCAGGTCCCGGATTCAACTGCCGCAACCGATTCGACCTCGTCGAAGTAGAAACCTCGGACCTGGATCTAAAGCCGCACTGGAGGGATGGCATCCTGTGTCGAAGAAACTTGAGACCCTGAAGGATGTGATTCGCGAGGCCCGGAAGTTCGCCAAGAAATTCCGCGTCTCGGATGGCAAGAAATTCCGCCTCGACGACTTTGATCCGGGCGAAACCCTCGGGCTGGGCTCGGAAGAGAAGCTGCGAGCCAAGGAAGTCCTAGCCACCGGTGTCGCGGCCCTCGCCGAGCTGCAGGGAATGCTGTATGCCCAGGACCGGTGGTCCGTCCTGCTGATCTTCCAGGCCATGGACGCAGCGGGGAAGGACGGCGCCATCAAGCACGTGATGTCCGGGGTCAACCCCCAGGGATGCCAGGTCTTTTCCTTCAAGGCGCCGACCAGCGAAGACCTTGACCACGATTTCATGTGGCGCTGCCTCAAGTGCCTGCCGGAGCGGGGCCGGATCGGCATCTTCAACCGGAGCTATTACGAGGAGGCCCTGGTGGTGCGGGTCCATCCCGAGTTGCTCCGCAAATCAAAGGTGCCGCCCGACCTGATCACCAAGGACATCTGGAAGGAACGCTTTCAGGACATCCGGACCATCGAGCGCTACCTGAGCCGGAATGGGGTTCTGATCCGCAAGTTCTATCTCAACCTGTCGAAGAAGGAGCAGAAGCGGCGGTTCCTGGAACGCTTCGACATTCCCGAGAAGAACTGGAAGGTCTCTCCCAGCGATGTGAAGGAGCGGAGCCACTGGAACGACTACATGCACGCCTACGAGGACCTGATCCGGGAGACCTCGACGAAGGAAGCGCCCTGGTACGTCATTCCGGCGGACAACAAGTGGTTCACTAGAATCATGGTCGCCGCTGCCGTGATTGACGGGCTGTCCACGCTCGATCTGGAGTACCCCAAGCTCGATGCCGCCCAGCTCAAAGAGCTCGCAGCCACGCGGGCGGAACTGGTGGGAAAGGCGTGAGGCGGGATCGGCGGAGTGAGACTGAATCAGCCGCAGAAAAACGCAGATAAACGCAGAAATTGTGGAGGTGCTACGCAGCGAGGGACTAACCGCCCGACTTCTGCGTTCATCTGCGTTTTATCTGCGGCTTCTACGGACTTCACGAGAGCGGGATGTCGAGATCGGCATCCCGCTCTCAGCATGTGGTCAGGCCTTCTTGGTGAGCACCCCGGCGAGTTTCGCCGAGGCAAATCCGAACAGGGCACCCGCAACCATGGAAAGCACGATCAGCAGCAGCGGGTTGCTGTGATAGTCGATGTCGACGAGCATGGCGATCGCCTTGGCCTGCGCCGTGAGCAGGAAATAGGCAACGGTGCAGGCATAGCCGTACACACTCGCAGGAATCGAGGAGAACGCCTTGATGTGGGCGGCGAGGCAGAGCACAAACACGGTGACAGCCACGATGACGGCGATGCCCGACTCGCTCCCGCCCAAGCGGGGAGGCGACCACGAGCCACAGGCCGATCCACGCCATGAAACAGCCGAAGGCATTGCCGATAATGGTTTGCTTGAGCGCCTTGGTGTCCCCGCCGGAGTGGAAGAAACAGGCCCAGGCAATAAACGCTGCCCAGACTGCAAGGCCGATGGCCCGAAGCAGGAACGTGGCAACTCCGCCCAGCAGCCCGATACTCAAGGACAATGCAACCAGCGGTGACATGGCGATGTTCCTTCCAGGTGTGGCCGCAGGGAACTGCTCCGAGCCGGCCATTGGTGAAGGGGGGTCGATCACGTCCAGTGAGCCGTTTTACCACCTGAAATGGGGTCTGTCAAATCGGCCAGGCCTGGCCGACATTGCAGATTGACGATTTCAGATGTCAGATTGATGCCCAACCGCTAGCGGCTGCCGGGGCTTCAACCACGAGACAGCGGGCCAGACGGCTCACGTGTTGGGTCTGTGCTGCTGGCCTGGGGCTGGCTCAGGGTTTTTGAACACGAAGGCACAAAGAACACAACAGGCGACCGTCAGCGATGAGCCATGAGCAATCTCGCTCACAGCTAATAGCTAACGGCTAACGGCTAACGGCTGACGGCTGACGGCTGACGGCTGACGGCTGACGGCTGACGGCTGACGGCTGACGGCTGAGTCGCTAACAGCTTCCGGAGAGGAGACCCACATGGGCGACTGGATACATTCCCTCCCGATTTGGGGGATGGGGGTCGTGATTTTCGGCGGGATGTACTCGGTGGCGGCCGCAATCCACTGGGTCGTCGTGGCCCTCGCAACAGGGGAGCGGGCGCGCGCTTTCAAGAGCGTGACCCCGGGCCTGCTGCCCCCCCTGGGCATTCTCTTCGCGCTGCTGGCTGCTTTTGTCGCATCCCAGGTGTGGAGCGATGTCGATCGGGCCAACACCGCAGTCAACCGCGAGGCCAGCGCGCTGCGCGCCGTCGTGTTGCTGTCCCGAAGTTTCCCGGCAGAAGCCGGGGGCCGCCTGCGCGATCTCATTCAGCAACACATTCAGACAGCCGTGACTGAGGAATGGCCGGCCATGGCCCATCAGCAGGTCACGCTGACGATGGTGCCGGCGCCGTTGGCCGAAGCTCTGCAGGCCACTCTTACCCTGAGCACCGAGGGTCCGGGGCAGGTGGTCGCCCAACGGGAGATCGTTGCCGCGCTGCAGAACGCCCTGGACGCGCGCCGGCAACGCATCCTGACCAGTCAGTCCCAGGTCAACTGGGTCAAATGGACCGGTCTGATCCTCGAGGCGATTTGCAGTCTGATCGCCATCGCCGTAGTCCACGCGGACAACCGGGTGGGCGCCCGCATCGCGATGGGACTCTTCTCCACCGCCGCAGCCGTCAGCATCGTCCTGGTCGCTGCGCACGATCGACCGTTCGGCGGCCAGATCTCGATCCGGCGAGCGGTGCTGCTCCAGGTGCAGCCGGAATCGACGGTTATCCCTGCCGGTCCATAGCCCCCACGGCCACCCTTAGCTGGGGCTGTAACATCGTCTACCATGGCCGCCCGGTTACCCCGCTCCGGTTGACCTAACCCCCACTCCCCGGCTATTTTCGGCGGCTGTCGCCATGAACGATCTTTCGATGTCGCGCAGCCAAATGCTTCTCCTCAGCGGGACGGCCAACCGGCCGCTCGCCGAGGAGGTTGCGGCACATTTGGGACAGCCGCTCTGCCAGGTCACGATTCGGCGCTTCGCGGACGGGGAGCTTTTCGTCAAGATCGACGAGAATGTCCGCGGCCGGGATGTGTACATCATCCAGCCGACCAACCCGCCGGCTGAGAACATGATGGAGCTGTTGCTCCTCATGGATGCGGCTCGGCGGGCCAGCGCGGCGCGGATTACGGCGGTGGTGCCCTACTTCGGGTATGCCCGGCAGGATCGGAAGGATCAGCCGCGCGTCGCGATCAGCGCCAAGCTGATGGCCAACATGGTCTCGGTGGCGGGGGCGGACCGGGTGCTGGCGATGGATTTCCACCAGCACCAGATGCAGGGGTTCTTCGACCTGCCGGTGGATCACCTGTACGCGGCGCCGGTGTTCGTGAACCACTACCGGCAGAAGTCGCTGCGGGACCTGGCGGTGGTGGCCTCGGACGTCGGTGGCGCCAAGATGGCGCGCGGGCTTCGCCAAGCGGCTGAATGCCTCGCTCGCGATCATCGACAAGCGGCGCCCCTCGGCCAATGTGGCGGAAGTCGTGAACGTGGTGGGAGACGTCGAGGGGAAGGACTGCCTGATCCCCGACGACATGATCGATACCGGCGGCACCATGTCCGAGGCGATCCACGCGCTCAAACGGCTCGGCGCCCAGGACATCTACTGCTGCGCGACGCACGCGCTGCTGTCGGGACCGGCGGTCGAGCGGCTGAGCAACAGCCCGGTGACGGAAATCGCGGTCACCAACACGATCAACCTGCCGCCGGAACGGCGGTTTGCGAAGCTCAAGATTCTCTCGATCGCCCCGCTGCTGGCGAAGGCGATCGGCTACACTCACAGCGACCAGTCGGTGAGCTCGCTCTTCGACTGAACGAGCAACGAAGGATCGGACCATGGCACAGCAGGCGACATTACAGGCTGACTCGCGGAAGAATGCCGGCAAGGGCGCGGCCCGCTCGCACCGGAAGAGCGGTCGAGTCCCGGCCGTGATCTACGGCCACAACCGCGCCGCGGAGCCGCTCACCATCGACAGCGCGGCGCTGAGCCGGCTGCTCGTCGACGACCAGCGTCGCCACCACGATCCTGGACGTGACGATCGACGGTCGTGCCCCGGTCAAGGCGCTGATCCGCGAGATCCAGCGCCATCCGCTCCGGGCCACCGACATCCTCCACCTCGACCTCTACGAGGTGAAGGCCGACGAGAAGATCACGGTCGAAGTGCCGATCCACCTGACCGGTACCGCCGACGGCGTGCGGAACCACGGCGGCGTCATGGACCAGGTGATGCACAAGATCGAGATCCGGGTCTTCCCGGCCGACATCCCCGAGCACGTCGAAGTGGATGTGACCAACGTCGCGATCGGCCACTCGATCTTCGTGCGCGACATCACGGTCGCCAAGGCCGACATCCTGAGCCTGCCCGACCTGCCGATCTGCTCCGTCGTGGCGCCCGCGCGCCGAAATCGTTGCCACGCCTGAGGTCGTCGCCGAAGCCCCGGCCGAGCCCGAACTGATCCGGAAGCCGAAGCCCGAGGACGAGGAAGAGGCCGAGAAGAAGGAGTAAGCTCTGCGGGTCATCATGGGCCTGGGGAATCCGGGCCCCGAGTACGAGAATACCCGGCACAACGCCGGGTTTCTTCTGGCCGATCGGTTGGCGGCGCGCTGGCGCCTCCCCGCCTTTCGCCGGGTTCCGGCCGCACGCGAGACCCACGGCAGCGTCGAAGGTACCGACCTCAGGCTGATCAAGCCGCAGACCTACATGAACCGGAGCGGGGCCGCGCTGGCCTCGCTCCGCTCGCTTTCCGGCTTCGATCCCGCCCAGCGACCTGCTGATCGTGGTGGACGACGTGGCCCTGCCGATCGGCCGCTTCCGCCTCCGCCCTGCCGGTTCCGCCGGTGGCCACAACGGCCTCAAGAGCATCGAGGGCGCCCTCCGCTCCCAGGAATACCCTCGGCTCCGGATAGGGGTCGGGCCGGTCCCTCCCGAGCAGGAAGGCCTGGCGGACTACGTGCTCGACCAGTTCAGCAAGGACGAGCGCTCCGCACTGAACGAGTTGCTGGATCCGATGTGCGAGGCGGTGGAGTGTTGGGTGTTGGAGGGAATAGAAGAGGCAATGAATCGGTTTAATAGCCGGTAGCGGTCAGCCGTCAGCCGTCAGCCGTCAGCGGTTAGCTGTTAGCTATTAGCTATTAGCGCATTTGCTCCTGATTCACGCCTGACGGCTGAAGGCTGACGGCTATTAGACACGAAGAACACAAAGACACCAAGACGATGCACCTGAGACAGAAGCAGGTGAGCCCTCTGTGCTCTCTGCGTCTCTGCGTTTCAAAGGCCGTCAGCCGTCAGAAAAAGCCGTCAGCTGTTAGCTGCAGTTCAATCTGAAATCT
Organism: uncultured Gemmatimonadales bacterium; assembly: GCA_963788625.1. Taxonomy (GTDB): domain Bacteria; phylum Gemmatimonadota; class Gemmatimonadetes; order Gemmatimonadales; family GWC2-71-9; genus DATBGE01. The sequence continues at coordinate 33,999 of CAWBHB010000004.1, forward strand.
AATTCTGCAATCTGAAATCGCGAAACCGCTGCCGTCAGCCACAAGCATGCTCCGCCTCGGAATCGTCGGTCTACCCAACGTCGGCAAGTCCACCCTCTTCAATGCCCTGACCAGCGCCGGTGCACTGGTGGCGAATTATCCTTTCGCCACCATCGAACCCAATACCGGCGTCGTCACCGTCCCTGACCCCCGACTCGACACCCTCACAGGAATCGTCAAGCCACAGAAGTCGATCCCCGCGGCGGTCGAGTTCCTCGATATCGCCGGACTGGTGAAGGGAGCGAGCCAGGGAGAGGGGCTGGGGAACCAGTTCCTCGCCAACATTCGCGAGGTTGACGCCATCGTGCACGTGATCCGCTGCTTCGACGATCCCGACGTGCAGCATGTCACCGGAAGCGTGGATCCGGTCCGTGACCGCGAGATCATCGGCATCGAGCTCGGTCTCGCCGACCTGGCCGGCGTCGAGAAGCGGCTCGACAAGACCACCCGCGCCGCCAAGTCCGGCGACGCCCAGGCGAAATTGGAAGCCCGTCTGCTGCAATCGGTGCAGGCCGTCGCTTGCCGAGGGCCGCCCGGCCCGCACCGTGGTGCCCACCGAGGAGGAGGCCCCGACCTACCGCTCCTTCAACCTCCTTACCGCGAAGCCGGTGCTCTACGCCGCCAACGTGCTCGAGCACGAGATCACCTCGGGCAACCGCCACGTCGAGGCCCTTCAAGCCGCCATCGCGAAGGACGGCGAGCAGGCGGACCTCGTCGTCTTCTCCGGCAAAGTCGAAGCCGAGCTCAGCGAGCTGCCCCCAGCCGATCGCGCCGAGTTCCTGGCCTCACTCGGCGTCACCGAGTCGGGCCTCGACCGTCTCGCCAAGGCGGCGTATCACCTGCTGGGCCTCCAGAGCTATTTCACCGCCGGTGAGAAGGAGGTCCGGGCCTGGACCATTCACCGGGGCGACAAGGCCCCTCAGGCGGCGGGCGTGATCCACTCCGATTTCGAGAAGGGCTTCATCCGGGCCGAAACCGTCGCCTACGACGATTTCGTCCGCGTCGGAGGGTGGAAGCCCGCCCGGGAGCAGGGTCTCGCCCGCGCCGAAGGCCGTGAGTACGTGGTCCAGGACGGCGACGTGATGCTGTTCCGTTTCTCCAGCTGAGCGTCGCCCCTCAGGCCGCCTTGTCGTCCGCCTGCAGGATCCCGAAGGTGTTTCCCTCCGGATCGGTGCAGTAGGCGAGCCAGCCAATCCCCGGAATCGCCATCTTGGGGACGACGACTTTTCCACCCGCCTTCTCTACCTTCCTGGCGAACTCGTCACACGAGGGTACATCCACCGTATTGACCGGGCCCTGCCCCGGATGCGCTCGCGGATGGATCCCGCCATCGATCCCGGGCGTCTTCTCGCCGGTCAGCACCATCCAGTAGGGCATCGGCCCCTCCCATTTCTGGAAGGTCCAGCCGAACACACCCTGATAGAAGCCAATGGCCCGCTCCGGATTGTCAGCGGGAATCTCGAAGTGAATCGGACGCGGCATGAGTTGCTCCTCTCGGCAAGTTGGAGATGCGCGTGACAATCAGGCTCGCTGTGCGGCTGGCCGGCCAAATTTCTGGGTGGCGTATCCCACGATCAGCCCAACGATCGAGCCGGGGATCATGATCTCCCAGAAGTAGCGCTTTCCGGTGGCCGGATCGGTCCCCAGCGCGAATGGAAGTGCCAGCAGCGCGCCGATGCCGAGGCCGATCAGCAGAGCCAGCGGCAGCGAGTGCAGCTTCCGGGCGATCCATCCGATCAGAAGGCCCGCCACGAGGCCCTTTCCCATCGACCCGATCACGATCCCCACGATCTGGGGAGCGACCTCCGGGGCCGAAACCAGGGCGGTAAACCCGTCGAGTGCGCCAAGGACGCCTCCCAGGAGGAGGCCCAGCACCGGCTTGTTCATGATGATTCTCCTTGTGGTTGGCCAACGCGAAACCAGCCGCATCCTTCTATTACCCGTCCGAGAGGAGTCCTTTAGGATGGCCTGTATTGTCCGCCCCGTCCGCCCTGTCCGCCCCGTCTATAAGCCCCGTGTGACTAGGAACAGGATCCGCATGGCGAGATAGGCAAGTACCAGCAGGATCGGGGTTTGATACTTGGCGATGATCCGGCGCCCCTTCTCCAGAAGCGGCTCCCGGTAGGCCGCGACCGGCTGTGCATCGAGATATCGGGCCACATCTTCCGCCAAAGCCTGGGCCGAGGGATAGCGATCACCGGGGATTGGCGCCATCGCCTGGCGCCAGATCGCCCGGAGCGGCCGGAGCGGCGCCGGCAATCCGGCAAGTTGTCCTTCCGATCCGGTGACGAGGAGCCGGAGCACGGCACCGAGGCTATACACATCACTCCGCGCATCGATCTGCTCAACGTCGCCCCTGGCCTGCTCAGGAGACATGAATCCGGGGGTGCCGAGTACGGTGCCCGGGGCGGTATCCGCGTGGTCCGCCCCCTCGCCTCCGCTCGGGGCAAGCCTGTCCGCTTTGTCCGTCTCGTCCGCCCTGTCCGCCTTGTCCGCCCTGTCTCCCACCTTCGCAATTCCCCAATCGAGCACCAACACCTCCCCGAACGCCCCCACCATGATGTTCCCCGGCTTGAGATCGCGATGCACCACTCCCTTCGCGTGAGCGAAGCCGATCGTCTCGCAGATCCGGAGAAACAGTCGCAGCATATCGGTGAGCAACGCCGCATGGGCGTAGTGATCGAGCCGTACCCCGCGGACCAGCTTCATCACGTAGTAGACCCGTCCGTCCGGCAGCCGACCCACATCGTGAACCGGCACGATGCCGGGATGCTCCAACTGCGCGAGAATGCGAGCCTCACGCCGGAGTCGCAGTGCCGTGTCCGGAGTCGAGGCCGCGGCGCGAAGGACCTTGAGCGCCACCTCCCGCTCCAGCTCCCGATCGCGGGCCAGGAACACGGTGCCCATGCCTCCCTGCCCCAACGCACCGACGATCTCGTACCGGTTGCCGGTCAACTCCGGCCACTCGGCAACATCGCGCAGATGTTCCAGCGCCGAGTCGGAGATGCGGGTCATGGCCGGCCGATCCCGAACAACTCTCGGGCCTCTGATTGGTATTCCTCCTCGCTGCCGCACAATTCCGCCAGCCGCTCCAAGGCCAGTCGCCGAAACTCCCGGCGCGCAAAGGCGAGGTAATTGGTCACCTGGGTCACCGGGAGATGAAACTCTTCCGCGAGGTTACGGTAGCTCGGCCGTTCTCCACCTTCGACCGGCGACAGGTCGGCCCGCTCGAACACCGAGAACTGCACTTCCTTCCCTGCCGCGGCGCACTCGGCCCGGAGCGCATCCACTGCCATCGTGAACAGACTGCGAATCCACTCGCGGTGAAACCTCTGGTCGGGATCGGAGGACCGGATTGCCGTTCGCCAGGAGATCCGCCTCGATCTCGGCGACATCGAGCGGGAGGAAGGTGATAGCCCCGCCTCGCTTCTCGCGGGCGGCATCGCGCTGGTCCTTGGCAAGGAAGCGATCGAGGCAGGTGCGCAGGAAGGTACGAAAACGGGCTCGCGCCGGATCGTATCCTTCGAAAAAGTCTCCCTGAAAGGCCCGCAGAAAGAACTCCTGGGTCAGATCCTGCGCGTCTTCCCGGGTGACATTCCAGCGCAGCCGGATGTGGCAGTACGCCGGGCGCCAGTACGCGGCGACCAGTACATCCCACGCCCGTTCCCGCTTCTGCTGGTCTTCGCTCTGGAGCTGGACCAGCACCGAATGGTGGGTGAGCGGGAAGCCGCGGGGCTGATCGGTGGAGGCGGGATCGTGACTCATGGGTTCGGGCCAAAACATACCGCGTATATTCCCACTTCACACTCTCGTGGCCCTTGACCGATGATGAATCCGGAGTCGAGCACCCTGGAACGTTTCCGCACCGGCTCCGCCCTGGAGCGCGGACCGGAAATCGAGGCGCAGAGCAAGCCTTTCCGCGCCGCCCTGGACGAAATCGGCCGGGTGATCGTGGGGCAGCACGTGCTGCTCGAGCGGCTGATGATCGGGATCCTGGCCGACGGTCACCTTCTGCTCGAGGGTCTGCCCGGATTGGCCAAGACCCTCGCGGCCCGCTCCCTCGCGACGACGATCCGCTGTGAATCCCGGCGGGTGCAATTCACCCCCGACCTGCTGCCGGCCGACCTCATCGGCACCCTGGTCTACAATCAGAAGTCGGGCGACTTCACGGTCCAGCGGGGCCCGGTCTTCACCAACGTGCTCCTTGCCGACGAAGTGAATCGCGCCCCCGCCAAGGTTCAGAGCGCCCTGCTCGAGGCGATGCAGGAGCGCCAGGTGACGATCGGAGGCGAATCCTATCGGCTGCCGGAGCTCTTCGTCGTCCTCGCGACCCAGAACCCGCTCGAGCACGAAGGGACCTATCCCCTCCCCGAGGCGCAGATAGACCGCTTCCTCTTCAAGCTGCTGGTGGGCTACCCGAGCCGAACCGAAGAGCGCGGCATCCTCGATCGGATGACCGATGGTCCCGAGCCCACGGCGAGCCCGGTGCTCGATCCCGAGCGCGTCCTGACCGCCCGCGCCGAAGTCCGAGCGCTCCACGTGGACGAGCGAATCAAGGAGTACGTGCTCGACCTCATGGCGGCGACCCGGGCACCCGCTCAGGTCGGACTCGCGGACCTGGAGACCCTGGTGCAATTCGGCGCCTCGCCCCGCGCCGGCATTCACCTGCTCAAAGCGGCGAAAGCCCACGCCTTCCTCGCCGGCCGGGCCTATGTGCTGCCTGAGGATGTGAAGCTCATGACTCATGATACGCTGCGCCACCGGCTCATTCCGACCTACCGGGCTGAAGCCGAAGGTGTGTCAACCGATCAGATCCTGGATCGGATCATCGAAGCGGTGCCGGTGCGGTGATCCCTGCGGAACTGGTTCGCGTCGTACGTCAGCTGGAGATCACGACTCGCGGCCTGGTACGGAGCCTCGCCGCCGGCGATTACGCGAGCGTGTTCCGTGGAAGGGGTGTCGAGTTCGCCGAAGTGCGGGAATACATGCCGGGAGACGACATCCGGACCATCGACTGGAATGTGACTGCGCGACTCGGTGTCCCCTACGTGAAGCGGTTCCGCGAGGAGCGGCAGCTCACGGTCCTGCTGGTGATCGACGTGAGCGCGTCGGGTCATTTCGGTTCGGCCCTGCGCACCAAGCGCGATCTCGCCGCCGAGCTCGCCGCGGTGCTGGCGTTGGCCGGCACCAGGCACCGTGACCGGGTGGGTGCCGTGCTCTACACCGATCGCATCGAGTGGTTCGCGCCACCCCGGAGCGGCCGGCGACACGCCCTCACCATCGTGGATCGGGTGCTCGGCATCGAGCCGCTGGGTCGGGGAACCAATCTCCCCGTGGCACTCGACTACCTCGAGCCCCTGCTCCGCCGGCGCGCCGCCGTCGTGGTGATTTCGGATTTCATGGATCAGGATCAATGGAGTGCGATGGAGCGGCTCGCTCCGCGCCACGATGTGATGGCGATCCAGCTCAGCGACCCCCGGGAGCGCTCCGTGCCGTCGATCGGCCTGGCTACGCTCTGGGACGCGGAGACCGGCGAGTCCAAGATGGTGGACCTCTCCCTTGAGGCGACACACCGCCAGCTCCACGATCGATGGGCCGAGTTTGAAGCGAGTCTCGCCCGCCGCTGCCACGCCAATCGCATCGACCTGTTACGGCTGTCGACGGATCAGCCCTATTCCGAGCCGCTGGCCGCCTTCTTTGGTCGGCGGGAGCGTCGCACGGCCTGAACATGCTGCGGTTCGTATTGATCGTGGCCCTGTTATCGGGCAACTTCGCCGGAACGGCCCTGGCCCAATCGCTGACCGTCACCATCCGGCCGGGAAAGGTGCTCCTTGGCGATCCGGTGGTCGTCGATGTCACCGCTCGACTCGATCCCGGACAGGAATTGGTTGATTGGGTCCCCCGACCGCTGATTGCCCCGCCCGATGGCGTCCAGTACCTGGGCGGTGACACCCTTCGCTCCGGCGGTGACGGCACCTTCCGCGGCACCGTCCGATTCGCCTTCTACCGGCTCGGCGACCAGCCGGTGCCGACGCTGGGATTGCTGTATCGCCCGGGACGCGACCAGCCGCTCGATACCCTGCTCCACCAGCCGGTTTCCCTCACCGTCTCCGGTCTCGCACCGGCGGGAAGTCCCCAGCTCAAGGACATTCGTCCCCTTGCCGACGTGGGCCCACCACGCTGGCTTCCCCTCTTCCTTCTCTTACTGGTGGTGCTGGCGGGTGTGCTGGTCATCGTTCGCACCATGCGCCGCGAGCGACCCACTGGTGGAACCTTGGCCCCAGCCAGCCAGGCCCATGCGCCGTTCAACAAGGCGCTAGCCGAGCTGGATCGGCTGCAGGCTCAAGCGCGGGAGAATGTGGATGGAGTGCCGGAACTGTATTCCGGAGTGCGCGATATCCTCCGCGCTGCGCTGGTCGATGCCGGCATGGTCGGCTCGGCCAGTCTGACTACGCCGGAATTGATGGCGATGCTCCCTCAGACCGCAGCGCAGGCGGATGGTGCAGCCCGCATGATACGGTTGCTTGCGATGGGAGACCTGGTTCGCTTTGCGGCGGTTCGCCCCGATCGCGAGACCGCCATGGATCATCTCGCGTCCGCCCGCCAGCTCCTGGCAGAATGGAACCAGTCGGCCCGGTTCGAGATGCACGATGCGCTTCGCTGATCCGCTGTTGCTCCTGGCGCTGCTGGCGCCGTGCCTCTGGATCTGGCGATCCTGGCGCGCCGGGCGGAGCCTTCCGATCCGCCGCCTCGCCTTTCCTGCCCTGCGCTTCCTCGCTCCCCAATCGGACTCGGCGCGCGTACGGTGGCGCAGGCTGCCGGCCGTGCTGCTGGTGAGCGGGCTGGTCCTGCTGATCGCGGCACTGGCGCGCCCCCAGGTCGCCGGCAAGGCCGAACCCACTCGCCTCAAGTCCCGCAACATCATCGTCGCCCTGGATATCTCGAGCAGCATGAAGGCGACGGATTTTCAGCCCGGCAACCGGCTCGCCGTCGCCCGGGAAACGGTTCGCGAGTTTGTGCGCCGCCGTCAGGGAGACCTCGTGGGTCTCGTGATCTTCGCCGGTCGCGCCTACCTCCAGGCCCCGCTCACCACCGACCTCGCCGTGCTCGATCGGTTGATCGAACAGGTGCAGATCGGCCTGCTGCCGGATGGCACCGCGATCGGCACGGCACTCGCCTTGAGTCTCAATCAGCTCAAGAATCTGCCGGCCGGCGCCTGCACCATCGTCCTCATCACCGACGGCGCCAACAACACCGGTGAGCCCAGCCCTCCGATGGCCGCGGAGGCCGCTCGGGCGCTGGGAATCCGGGTCCATGCCATCGGCCTCAGCTCGAGCGACACCTCGCAGACCTGGCTGAACGGGGTGTGGAGTGTGCGCACCCTTTCTCCCCGGCTCGAAGGACGGGACGAGGCGGCGCTCAAGTCCCTCGCGGCGCGCACCGGCGGCCAGTACTACAGGGCCAGCGATCCCGAAGGCCTGAACCGGATCATGGCCGAGATCGATCCGCTGGAGCGGATCGAGGTCGAGGTGAACGAGACCAGGCGCTACCACGAGCTGTTTCCCTGGATGCTGTTCCTGGGTCTGGTCCTCACCTGCTCCGGCGCCGCGCTGGAAAGCACCTGGCTTCGGCGGCTGCCATGATCTTCGCGCATCCGCTCCTGCTCATATTCACGCTGGCGGCGCCGCTGGTCTTCCTGCTGGAGCGTCGCGGATCGCGGGCCCGGCGGCAGGCCCTCGCCAACTTCGCCGCACCACAACTTGTCGCCCGCACCTCATCGGTCCCCTCCATTCCCGGAGAGCGGCTCCGTCCCTGGCTTCGAGCGCTGGGCGTGCTCGCGCTGGTTCTGGCGCTGGCGCGACCGCAGTGGGGGCGGCACCCGGCGCCCCTCGCCCGAACCGGGCGTGACATCATCGTCGCCCTCGATCTCTCCCGTTCCATGCGGGCGGAGGATGTCGGCGAGACTCGGCTCGATCGCGCGAAGCAACTCGCCTGGCGGCTCGCCGCGGTCTCCCCCGGCGACCGGATCGGCCTCGTGGTATTCGGCGGCGCCGGATTCCTCCAGCTCCCACCCACGACCGACTTCGGAACCTTCCAGCTCTTCTTAAGTGCTGCATCGCCCGATCAGATCGGCGATCCGGCCACCGATCTCTCGGCGCCGATCCGCGTGGCCTTGCATACCCTCCGTCGCGAGGGCACACCGTCAGGCTCACGCGCCATCGTGTTGCTGTCCGATGGGGAGAGCTCGGAGCCGCTTCCTCGCGAGACGCTCGATTCACTCCGGGTGGCCCGGGTTCCGGTCTTCGCGGTGGGCGTCGGCACCGCCGAGGGTGCGCGAATGCCGGCCGATTCGGGCTCCGAGGTCGGCCCATGGTTCCTGGACCACATCGGGCGTCAGGTGATCACCCGTCTTAACGAGGACGACCTCAACGCCATCGCCATGGCCGGCGATGGGGGTTATGCCCGGTGGGACGACCCGCAGGCCCTCGAGCGGGTCTCCCATGCGCTCGCCTCATTGCAGGCCCGCATGATGGGAGAACAGCAGGCCACCGAGCCGACCGAACGCTACCAGTGGCCCCTCGCAATCGCGGTTCTGTTGCTGGGGCTTGATCTCCTGCTCGGTCTGCCCGGGAAAACTGGCCAGCAGATTCCACAGGTCCTCACCAGGGCGGCGGCGATTCTGCTGGTCGTGGGCACGACGACCTGTGTCAAGGGTCGCCAGGATTTGATCGCCGGCCGAGAGCTCTATGAAGCCGGCAAGTTCGATGAAGCGTACCAGGCCTTCTCCCGAGCCGCGGCGCAGGACGGGAACCCCGGCGTGAAATACAACGCGGGCAATGCCCAGTATCGGATGCGACACTACCTCGACGCCGCCAAGGCATGGCAATCCGCCCAGGGCGGATCGACTCGACTCAGGGAGTGGACCTGGTTCAACCTTGGCAACACCTACCTCCGCGCCGACCAGGATGCCGAAGGTCAGGGCGATCATCTCCGCCGCTCGATCGCTGCCTATGAGGAAGCCCTGCGCATCGATCCCGGAGACCAGGAAGCCAAGTGGAATCTTGAGCTGGCATTGCGTCGTCGCGGTGACACCGACGGCCCTGGCTCGCGGGGTGGTGGCCGTGGCATGGCCGGCAGGGGGCAGATGCGGGAGGAAGGTTACGAAGGGGCGAGAGAGTCGGCGGTCGGAGCCATGGCAGGGGGCGGCCAAGGCGAGGGCGAGGGGGAATCGGCACCGGAGCTCGACTCCGAGCGGGCGCGGCTGCTCTTGGAAACCGTTGAGCGGGAACAACTTGCGAGCCATGAAGGACGGCGCGCCCGGAGTGGTCCCACCGGCGATCGGGACTGGTAATGAGGGTGGCCGCCACTAGATTCCGTTAGCTGTAATCGACCTCTTTCTCAGGGAGTTCTGACTACATGTCGAGCCCATACGAGGGCACCGGCCAGCCGTCGCTCGAGCAGGCATCGCTGGAGGCCGAACGAATCACCGCGTTCCTCCGGAAGGTCTACGGCTGGATGTTTGTCGGCCTGGCCGTCACCGCGGTCGTGGCGTTCTACGTGGCGAGCTCTCCGGCCATCCTCCAGGCGGTGTTCGGCAATCCTATTCTGCGCTGGGGCCTGTTGCTCGGTACCCTGGGCATGGTCTGGTATCTCTCGGCACGGGTTGCGGAGCTCGAACCCGGCAAGGCCGCGGTGCTCTTCGTGATCTACGCCGGCCTCATGGGTGTGCTGCTCTCCGCCATTTTCGTGGCCTACACCGGGTCGTCGGTCGCCACGGCGTTCCTCACCTCGGCCTCGATGTTCGGAGCGCTCGCGCTCTACGGTACGATGACTCGGCGAAGCCTCGCGGGCGTCGGCCAGTTCGCCTTCATGGGCTTGATCGGAGTCGTCATCGCCTCGATCGTCGGCATCTTCTGGCAGAACGACATGCTGCAGTTCGTGCTGTCGGTCTGCGGCGTCTTGGTCTTCACCGGCCTCACGATGTGGGACGCCCAGCGGCTCAAGGCCATGGCACTGCAGGTGGACGGCCCTCAGATCGGGTCCTACGCGATTGTCGGGGCGTTGGCGCTGTATCTCGACTTCATCAATCTGTTCCTGTTCATCCTCCGGCTTTTCGGACGGAGGAGATAGTCGATAGTCGATAGTCGATGGTCGGAAGCGACGAGCAATGTGTCCTTGTCATGACCATCGACCATTGACCATCGACTTGCCTCTTTCCCTAAGTCCTTACCCCCACTACTATTCCGCCGTTCGCAATCATCCTCCCCGGACCCCACACCAGGGCCGGGGCTCATTGACCAAAGGAAGGTGTCATGACCCGTCAGTACGAGGCGGTCTATATCTTCGATAGTGCACTCGAAGAAGCCGCCATCAACGAGCGACTCGCTCGGTTCCACGCCCTCATCCAGAAGCCAGGCGCCGATGCTCCCCAGGTGAATCACTGGGGCAAGCGGACCTTGGCGTACCCCATCAAGAAGCACGAGACGGGGTATTACGTCGTAGCCAAGTTCGACACCACCGGTGATGCCCTGCCCGAGTTCGAGCGCGCGGTCAAGCTGGAAGAGGGCGTCCTTCGGTTCCTGGTGGTGGTGAGCGAGGGTGAGCAGCCGGTGCCCGTGGGCGCCGCGAAGGCGGATGAGGAGGACGACGAATGAGGCGGCCTCAGAAGACTTGCGCCATCTGCGAAGCAGGCGTGCGGGTGGTGGACTACAAGGATGAGCGGACCCTGACCCGGTTCCTGACGGAGCGGGGCAAGATCCTGCCCAGCCGGCTCTCGGGAACCTGCGCCCGGCATCAGCGGCAGCTTAGCACCGCGATCAAGCGGGCCCGCGAGCTCGCCCTGCTGCCCTACATCAAGGGGTACACCGGCTGACGGCCACGGTAGTTGGTACCGCCGGGCGACCCCGCGCCTCGTGGGCCGGGGCCGCAGTGCTGCTGGGTTACCTGGTTCTGTTTCCACCGATCCTGGTGCTGGGGCCGCTCGCCGCGCTGTTGGCGGCGTCACGACCCGATTCGCCCCGGGAATGGACCTGGCTCGCGGTCACGGTCGGCGGCATAGCCTTTTTCGCCGCTCAGGCCTCCGGAATCGCGAGCACGATGCTGATCGGCTGGGGCATGATGGCGGCAGGCGCCTTCGCCCTGCTCATGCTGACTGGTGACCGGCACTTGATGACTGGGGCCTTGGGTGCTGCCGGACTGGCCACGGTCGGCGCCACCGCTTGGGCCTGGATCCTGGGAACCCGGTGGAAGGACGTGACCCTCGCCGTTGCCCACGACGGCTGGGAGCGGTGCCGGGAGCTGCTGGATTCGGGACTGTTTTCTCCCGAGCGCGCGGCCGGAGTGCGGGTGTACATCAACGCGATGGCAGATGGCATTGGCGCTTCAGCCGTTCTGTTCCCCGGTCTGCTCATCGCCAGTGCGCTTCCCGGTATGGCGCTCGCATGGAGCTGGTATCACCGGATCGCGGCCAAGCCCTATGGCCACCCAGCCGGAGCGTTCGCGGAGTTTCGCTTCAGCGACGACGTGATCTGGGGGGCAGTGGTGTGTCTCGCGCTCCTGGTGCTCCCGCTGCCGAATGCGGCACGGGTCCTGGGGGCCAATCTGGCGCTGATCGTCGGCTGTTTGTATGTCACCCGAGGCGCCGCAATAGTCTGGTCTGTAGTGAGTTCATCGGCCAGCGGGGTGATCGTCGCCCTGTGCCTCGGTGCGTTCTTCATTTTCCCTGTCGCCCTGAGTGGCTTGTTCCTCTTCGGGTTGTCCGACACCTGGATTGATTTCCGCCGGCGGTTCACTGCCGCCGCCTCAGGAGGGTAGTGTCATGGAAGTGATTCTGCGTGAAGATGTGAAGACGCTGGGCCGGGCCGGTGAGCTGGTCAAGGTGAAGGCCGGCTACGCCCGCAATTTCCTTCTGCCCCAGGGTCTGGCGTACGAGGCCAGCGAGGGCAACCGCAAGCGCATCGCGGCCGAATCGAAGGCCCGCGAGGCTCGCCGCGTCGCCGAGCGCGGAGAGGCCGAGGCGTTCGCCAGCAAGCTGGCCGGCGCCAGCGTAGTGCTGACCCGCAAGGCCGGTGAGGAAGGTCGGCTGTTCGGCTCGATCACGGCCCAGGATATCGCCGATGCGTTGGCGGCCCAGGGGCACTACGGTGGATCGCCGGAAGATCGAGTTGACCCAGCCGATCAAGACGGTCGGCGCTCACGTGGTTCCCGTCAGGCTTCACGCCGACGTGCACGCCGAGGTTCACGTCTCCGTCGAGGCTGAGTGATTTCAGCCCGATGAACGTCGGGATCGCCTACGTCGACGGTCCGAGGCTGTCACGCTCCCTGCTGGCGGCCTCGGATTGGGTCGCGGCCGGACGGGACGAGATCAACCGCATCAACGTCTTTCCGGTCCCCGACGGCGATACCGGGACCAATTTCAGCCTCACGCTCCGTTCCGTCACCGATGCCCTGCGGGCCCTGGGCGACGCACCCCTCGACAACACTGCACGCACCGCGGCCCGCGGCGCCGTCCTCGGCGCCCGGGGCAATTCCGGGATGATGCTCGCGCACTTCCTGCTGGGCTTCGCCGAAGCGCTGGAGGGCAGAGAGAAAGGAACCGCGCAGGACATCGCTCGAGCCATCCGCCAGGGCGCCGATCGGCTCTACACCTCGCTCGACGATCCCCGCGAAGGCACGATTCTCACGGTCGCGCGCGAAGCCGCGCTCGCCGCCGAACGCGCCGCCTCCGACTCCCCTGATATCAGCGTCTTCATGACCCGGCTGCTTGCCGAGGGAGAAATCGCGCTGGCCCGCACCCCAGAGCTGATGGCGGTGCTCAAGGAGGCCGGCGTGGTGGACGCGGGGGGCATGGGCTTCGTGCGGATGATCGAAGGCGTCGTTCGGCTGATCGATGGCGATCCGATTCTCCCGGCCACCGCCAGCACCGGCGAATTCGCGTCAATTCCCGCAGCGGAGTTCGACGTCGCCGCCGAGCGGGACTTCCAGTTTTGCACCGAAGCGATGGTCCGGGGCGAACAGCTTCCCTCCGCCAATGAGGTCCGTGCCGTCATCCGCGCGTTCGGTGGCAGCGTACAGGTGGTAGTGGCGGGAGATATCCTCAAGCTGCATGTGCACACCGACACGCCGGATGCCGTCTTTACCTGTGCAGCCCGCTGGGGAACGGTCACCGCGACCAAAGCGGAAGACATGCGCGTGCAGCACCGTCGGCTCGCGCATCCCGAGCGGCGCCCGGTAGCGATCGTGGCCGACAGCTCATCCGATTTGCCCGATGCCGTACTGGACCGGCATCATATCGCGCTGGTGCCGCTGCAGGTGATGTTCGGGGATACGGTGTATCGCGATCGGGTGGAGCTGAAGCCTGAAGCGTTTTACGCCACCATGCGCGCCTCGCGAGCGCACCCCACTACCTCGCAGCCGACCCCGGCCGAGTTCGTACGGGTCCTGCGTGATGCGCGGGCCGAGGCCGATGAAGTAGTGGCGGTCCTGGTCGCGTCGCGGTTATCGGGCACGTTTCAGGCTGGGATGATGGCGGCGAGGGCCGCCAACATAGATGGAGTACAATTCGTTGATAGTGCATCGGCCTCGCTCGGGCTCGGACTTCTGGCCCTGCGGGGCGCGGAACTCGCGGAGTCGGGGTGGCCGGCCAAGGACATTGCGGAAGAGCTACGGCGGGTGCGGCGCCAGTCGGGCGGGCTGGTGACGGTGGACCGGTTCGACAACCTGTTACGGTCGGGACGGGTTACCCGCGGGAAGGCTTGGCTCGCCGGGGTGCTGGATGTGAAGCCGATCCTCGGCATCGACGACTTGGGGGCCATTGTTCCCGTGGATCGGGTCCGGGGCCGTGACAATGTGGTGCCACGGGTCTTGAGCCTGCTGGAACGGCGGCTGACTCCGCGACCCAAGGCGGTGCGCTTCGGGATCGCTCACGCGGAGGCCCCGGAGGCAGCTGAGCGGATGCGGCGCGCGCTAGTGGCGGCGTATCAACCCCGGGATTGTTTCGTGACGCTGGCCACCGGGGTGCTGGGCGCCCACGTTGGCTTCGGGGCATGGGCGGTGTTTTATCAGGTGGAAGACGGGGTGCGCGAGCGTCCCGCGGGTGTCGCGGCTTGAAAGGCCCAACTGGAGTTCGGCTGCCCGAAGCGCTGCGGACCGCCGTGGAGGCGATCGCTGACTTGAAGGGACGGGATCTGCTGGTGCTGGATTTGCGCGGCCTGAACGATGCGACGGACTATTTTGTGGTAGCGTCCGGTACTTCCGACGCGCACGTGCGAGGCCTGGCCAATTCGGTGATGGACAAGTTGCATCACCAGGGCCAACGGGCCCACCACGTTGAGGGCCTGACCGTCGGACGGTGGGTGTTGTTGGATTATGTGGACTTTGTGGTCCACCTGTTTCACCCGGAGTCACGGGCGTTCTATCAGCTCGAACGGCTCTGGACCGATGCCCCCGAATTGAGCATCGGTCACTGACTAGATGGGTATCCTCATGATACGGCGCCTGGCGTTCGGGCTGGCACTACTGGCAGCGACTCCGGCCTTGCTCCCCGCGCAGTACTTCGGGCAGAACAAGGTCCAGTATCGTGCGTTTGATTTTCGCATCCTCCGGACCGAGCACTTCGACATCCATTACTACCCGGACGCCCGCGCCGCGGCCCTCGACGCCGCCCGGATGGCCGAGCGGTCCTACGGCCGCCTGTCCCGGCTGCTCAAGCACGAATACAAGGAACGGAAGCCGATCATCCTCTACGCCTCGCACTCGGACTTCCAGCAGACCAACGCGCTGGGGGGGGAGTCTCCCAGCGAGGGGACCGGCGGCGTCACCGATTTTCTGAAGCAGCGGATAATCCTCCCCTTCACGGGCTCCTATGATGACCTGGAGCACGTGCTGCAGCACGAAATGGTGCACCAGTTCCAGTACGATATCTGGAGCCGCGGCCGGGCCGGCGCCGGGTTGCAGACAGTCATCGCCGTCAACCCGCCGCTCTGGTTCGTCGAAGGCATGGCCGAGTACCTCTCGGTCGAGACCCAGGACCGCGGCGATCCCGCCGGTGCGGTGGACGCCAACACCGCCATGTGGCTGCGGGACGCGGTTCGCAATGGGAAGCTGCCCACCGTCGAGCAGCTGGAAAACGATCCCCGGATCTTCCCCTACCGGTTCGGTCAGGCCCTCCTGGCCTTCATTGGGGCTCGTTGGGGAGACGAGGCGATCGGCGCGATCCTGCAGGGAACCCTGGCTGGAGGCGGTGGCCTCGAGGGCTCTCTCAAGCGGACCATCGGTGTCGACTACGCGAAGCTCACCGACCTCTGGCATGACGCGGTGCAAAAACGCTACCTCCCGGAAGTCGCGACTCGGGACGTTCCGCGCGCCGTGGCCGAAGAGGTCCTGAGCGAGAAGAAATCCAAGGGGACCTACCACCTGGCCCCGGCCCTCTCTCCCGACGGGACCCAGGTCGCGTACTTCAGCGAGGGCGACTTCTTCTTCGTTGACCTCTACCTCGCCGACGCCCACACCGGGAAGGTCGAGAAGAAGCTGCTCAAGTCCACCTACAGCACCAACTACGAGACCTTCCGGTTCATCAATTCGGCGGCCTCCTGGTCATTCGATGGATCCCGTCTCGCGATCGCAGCCAAGAAGGGGGAACGGGACGATATCGTCATCATCGATCCCAAGCGAAACAAGGAAACCCGGCGGATCAAGCTCAAGCTGAATGGCGCCCTGACTCCGAGCTGGAGTCCGGACGGCACCAAGCTCGTGTTCACCGGACTCGACGGAGGTATTTCCGATCTCTTCATCGTGGACGCCGACGGGGACAACCTGCAGCGGCTCACCAACGACAAGAACGCCGACTTCCACCCGGTCTGGTCTCCCGACGGGAAGACCATTGCGTTCGCCACCGATCGCGGTCCCGACACCGACTTCAATACCCTGAAGATCGGGAACTTGAAGATCGCGCTGTACCACCTGGATACCGATTCGATCGAGGTCCTCCCCTTCATGGAATGGGGCACGAATCGGAGTCCCCAGTGGGCGCCGGACGGTCAATCGATCGCGTTCGTGTCCGACCGCGACGGCGTGAGCAACATCTATCTGTTCGACCTGACCGATCGGCAGGTCTATCAGCTGACCCACCTGTTTACCGGAGCCCAGGGCATCACCACGTTCTCCCCGGTCATCAGCTGGGCCCATAAGGCCGATCGGTTCGCCTCGGTGATCTACAACAAGGGCAACTTCGACGTCTACGCGGTGGACAACATCCGGTCCTTCAAGCGGGATCCCTGGAAGCCGCCGACCGAAACGCCGGCGCCCGCCGCCGAGCCGCCTCAGCCCCTCATTGCTCAGCGGGTCGACTCGGTCATCAAGCCGGTCGGTGTTATCTCGGACACCGCGGCAGATACGGTCAGGACCGCCAGCCGTCCGATCGAGGACACGGGCTCGCTCTACCGCACTCCGGAGGGGTTCCGCGAGGCGGATTCCGAGCCGGCGGGACGCGACTCATCGCACACCGAACCGATCTCGATCAGTGCGTTGATGGATTCGGTGGCGCTGAACCTGCCGGACACGGCCGAATTTTCCGATCAGAAGTACAAGGTCAAGTTCCGGCCAGACTACGTGGCCCGGCCGACCATCGGGTATACCCGGGACAACTTCGGCCGCGGGTTCTATGGCGGGAGCGCCATTCAGCTCAGCGACATGCTGGGCAATCACAACCTCCTGTTTTCGCTCTTCATCAACGGCCGCATCACCGAAGCCCAGGTCGGGGCCTCGTATTTCAACCTGACCAACCGGCTGAACTGGGGCGTGGGACTGAGCCAGGAACCGTACTACTTCATTGAGCCCAGTATCGTCATCCCGGCCACCGACGGCTCGAATGACAACGTGCTGGTCACCAATATCCAGCGCATTGTCTATCGCTCGGCGCAATTCGGTTCCTACTATCCCATCGACCGCTTTCGGCGGCTCGAAGGCAACATGGCCGTCGTGAACGTCGATGAGCACATACAGCGGGTCTTCGAGCAGTTCGATCCGGTCACCGGGATCCTCACCCAGGATCCGGTCACCCGGGAACGGAGTGTGGGCAACGCGACCTTCTTCGAGCCCTCGGTCGCCTATGTGTTCGACAACGCGCTGCCCGGCTACGTTGGTCCCTTCTACGGCAAGCGGTTGCGGCTGAGTGTCGGCACGGCAGTCGGAGGTTGGCAATACACCTCGCTGCTGGCGGACTATCGCCGCTACGACCACCTGATTGGACCCTTCGTCCTGGCCACCCGTGTGCTGGGCTATGGCCGGTACGGGCCTGACAACGACCGTTTCCTGCTGTTCCTGGGCAATACGGAGCTGGTCCGCGGTAACACCTCCGGTTCCTATTACAAGTATGAATGCCGGTCGGCCAACGTGGCCTGCGTGCCACTCGAGAGGTTGCTGGGCACCCGGATCGCTGTCGGCAACGCCGAACTCCGCTTCCCGCTGCTGTATGGCGGGTTGGGATTCCTACCGGTCGGCTTCCCGCCCATCGAAGGCGCCCTGTTCTACGACGTGGGCGTGGCCTGGGACGATGCGAGCACCGTCAAGTGGAGTCGCGACGCTGGCGATGATCCCCTGAACGTCCGTACTCCATCCCAGACCTTCGGTGCCTCGGCCAGGATGAACGTCTTCGGCATCATGATCCTTCGGCTGGATTACTCGATACCCCAGGAGCGGCCGGCGTTCAAGGGTTATTGGACCCTCAGCCTGGGTCCGACCTTCTAAGAGGGGCGGGACGGCGGTACGGTGGTGCGGCGGTAGGAAGCGGCCAAGCTTAGTAGTCCTACTGTCGAGCTGTCGTACCGTCGGCCCGCCCTTCTTTCCGCACTCCCCCCGCTCACCCGTTCTACCTATCTTTCATTGGTGAACGGCCGTCCCTACCTCGCCGCTGCGGGGCTCGTCGCCGGTGCGCTCGCGTGCCAGACTCCCCCGCCGTCTTTGGCTCACGGTCTCTCCGCTGCCAGTGCTTCACCGCCTTCAACATTGCTCCGGGTTCCCTCGGCTGGCGGTCAGGCACAGCTCTACCGCACTCCCGCCCTGGAGCCCGCGAAGTGGAAATCCGACGGAGCCCTGCCGGGAGTCCGCAGGGTGGTCGGCGCGGACCTCGACCAGGGGTTGATCTACTTGCTGGGATCCAAGGCCGAGGTGGTCACCCTCGACTTACAGACCGGGAGAGTGCGGCAGCAGGTGATCGCGGGAGTCCGCGATGCCACGATCGGGCCGGACGGCACGCTCTTCACGGTGGACGACAGCAACGCGGTCACCCAGTTGGTGCGCCGCAACCCGGTGCGCTTCCAGGCCCGCCTGCCCGGCCGACCCCGCGACCTGTTCGGGACCAAGGACGCTGAGCTGCTGGCGATCACCCGGGGTAGCGAGAACCAGCTGAACGTCCTGCGGAGCGACCAGCCACCCACCCAGGTGGAGATTCCTGCGGGCGACGCCGTCGCCACCTTCTGGGGCGACCTCGTGGCGGTAGCTGCCGACTCGGCGGTGGTGCTGGTTGATCCCCGCCAGCAGGACAAGTTGCAGAGCATTCCCATCTCGGATCACGCGCGCGCGGTGGCGTTCTCGCCGTCGGGGCACCGGCTCTACGTAGCCCGGCGCGAAGGCTCCGTGCTGGTGTTCAATCGCTTCACCAACGAGCAAGTCGGGGAGATCACCCTCCCCGGACCAGCCCGGGCGCTGCGGATGGGACCGTTCGGCCGGTGGCTTCTGGTCAATCCGCCGTCCGCCGACTCGCTGTGGCTGGTCGATCTTGCGAGCAATCGGTTCGTGGCCGGGTTCGAGACCGAATGGAGCGCCGACCTTCCCACCGTCACCAATCAGCAGGCCCTGCTGCTCAAGTCGGGGGGAGACGTGGTGGCGATTGATCTGACCCAGCAGAAGCTTTCCGTCACCGGTCGGGTGAAGGGCGGAGCCAAGGACTACTGGCTCACTCTTCCCTGGTCGCCGGAGACCGGCACCGCGAGCCCGACTCCGGAAACGCCTGAATCGACCGTCGTGGCAGAAGACAGCCTGCCGAGCGGCGAGGTCTTCCTCCAGGTCAGCAGCTCGCAGAACCGGGCCTGGGCGGGAGAGCTGGCCTCTCAGCTGAGCAGCGCGGGACTCCCGGCCCGGGTCATCGACCCGCGGGCCGGAGAAGAGGGCTTCCGCGTAGTCCTCGGTCCCTATCCGTCGCGGGAAGTCGCCGAATCAGCCGGCCGCCGTTTGGGCCGTCCCTTCTTCATCTATCAACCCGATCGTTAGACAGGACGGCAGCCAATGAAGCTCACCAAGCTCGAGCTCTCCGGCTTCAAATCCTTCGCCGATACCGTCACGCTCAGTTTCGGCGAGGGAGTCACCGCGATCGTCGGTCCCAACGGATGCGGGAAATCGAACGTATCCGACGCGGTCCGTTGGGTACTCGGCGAGCAGTCGGCCCGGTTGCTGCGCGGCGGGAAGATGGAGGACGTGATTTTCCAGGGCGCGGCGGGCCGCCGGCCGGTCAACGTGACGGAGGTATCGCTCTTCCTCGACAACAGCGAGGGCGACCTGCCGATCGCCTATCGCGAGGTGCAGATCACCCGTCGGCTCTCCCGCTCCGGGCAGAGTGACTATCTGCTGAACGGCGCGCTGGTCCGGCTGCGCGACATCCAGGACCTGCTCCGGGGAACCGGCCTGGGCAGCGACGCGGGGGTGGTCATCGAGGCCAAGATGATCGAGTTGCTGCTCTCCGACCGCGCCGAAGAGCGCCGCTCGCTGTTCGAGGAGGCGGCCGGGATCGGGCTCTATCGCGACCGCAGGCAGACCACCGAGCGCCGTCTCGAGGAGACCGGGGGCGACCTTCAGCGGGTCGAGGATCTGATCGCCGAGGTGCAGAGCCAGATTCGAAGCCTCGCTCGCCAGCGCGGCAAGGCCGAGCGCTACGCCAAGCTCACCGAGGAGAAGTTCTCGGTGCAGCTCACTCTGGCCCGCCGCCAGCTCGAGCGGCTGGCTCGGCAGATCGCGAGCAGCGAAGAACGCCACGGCGCCTTGACCCAGGAGCTGCCCGAGGCACGCGAGCTGGTGGGCGGCGCGGAACAGGTGCGCGAGGAATGCGCCCGCACCCGCGCGACGGCGGAGGTACAGCGAACCGAGATCGCGCGCCGGCTGGGAGACGTCCGGCTGGAGCTCGGCCGCCTGGATGGAGACTTGGCCCTCGCGGCCGAGCGGTTGGCCAATGCCGCAGCCCGCCGTCTCCGCGCGACCGATGAACGCGGTCAGATGGAAAGCCGCCGTCAGCAGGCCCAGCGGGATCGCGACGCGGCCGACGCCGACCGGCGCGCGGCTCAGCTTGATCGCGACCGCATCGCGGCTGACCTGGCGGGCCGCGCCCAGACCGAGCAGGAAGTCCGCCTGCACCTCGGCGATCAACGTCAGGCGGTGCGCCAACTCGAGGAAGATCTCCAGCGTCGCGCCCAGATTCTGCGATCGCTGGAAGGAGAGCGCGGATCGCTGGAGACCGACCTCTCGTCTCTGCGGGAACAGGCCTCGGTGGTCTCGGGTCGGCGCCAGGACTTGCAGGCCGAGCTCGAGGTCGCCGAACGGCGCCGAGCGGAGGCAGTTGGAAATGCCGAGCGGCTCTCAGCTGAAGCCAAGCGCACCTCGGCGGAAGCCGAGCGCGGCCGTCACCTCCTGGCCGAGACCCGACGGCGCGAGGCGCTGGGACGGGCGGATCGCCGCGCCGCAGAGGAATCGCTGGCTCAACTCACGACTCGGCGACAGGCCCTGGAGGAGCTGGAGCGCGATCGGGTGGGACTCGCTCCGGGCGCCGCCGCCCTGCTCGCTGCAAAGTCTCGCTTCGGTGGCGCCGTCCTCGGACCGTTGAGCGACTTCCTCCGTGCCGGCCGGGATGATGCGGAGATCGCGGAACGCTTGCTGGGTGAATGGGTCCATGCCGTCCTGGTGAGCAACAGCGCGGCGCTGGAAGCGATCCAGGATTGGCACGCCAGTGAACAGCCCGGCATGATCGCGCTCCTCCCAGTGGATTCGGGGCCCACCAGCACCGAAGGAGACGATCCCCTCGCAGGCCGTCTGGTGGCCGAAGGCCACGCCGCCGCCTGGGTTCGCTCATTGCTCGCAGGCTCTCAGGTGCTCGCCGGTGGCGGTCGGGTGCTCCGTCGGCCCAACGGGGCGATCCTGCTGCCTGGGGCGCCGGCTCCCTCCGGTCCGCTCCGCCGTCGCGCCGAGTTGGAAAGCCTGACCCACGAGGTTCGCTCCGCTCAGGCGGCGCTTAACAAGGCAGACAAGGAGTTGGCCGATACAGTTCGCCGTCTGGCCGAGGTCGAAGCGGCGCTGGACAGCGCCTCGCAGGCCTCCGATCACGCGCGCGACGCCGAGCGGGTAGCCGTCGCTACCCGGGACGATGCCGTTCGGGTTGCCGCCGCAACCGGGAGAGACCTGGGAGATGCGGAGGCGCAGTTCACCTCACTCAAGGAGCGTATCGAACGCTCTGAGCGGCGCCTGGTCGAGATCGACATAGCGCTTACCGAAGGAGAACTGGCGCGGGCCCGCATCGAAGAGACGCCTTGGCCAGTCGCGGTCAAGGTTGGCCGACCTGGAAGGACAGCAGGAGGCGGCGCGTGACGCGCGGGTGCACTGTCAGGTGCAGGAAGCACAGGTAGTGGCGCGGCTCGAGGCGGCGCAGGGGTATCTGGAGCGCGCCCTCCGCACCGGTGAGGAAGCCGAGGTGGCTTCCGCCGCACTCGCAGAAGAGCTGACCCGGCTGACCGGCGACACCACCGGCCTGGCCCAGCAGCAGGCTCAGTGGCTGGAGGCCCGCGCCGAGCGGAAGGTGGCCGTGCTGGAGCTCGAGGCGGCCGCGGCCGACGCGGATCAAGCCGCAATCGGAGGCCGAGCAGGCCCTCGAGGAAGCCGAGAACGAGTTGCACGGAATGCGCACGCGGCTGGATGATCTGACCGAGGAAGCGCACCGGATCGATCTGGAGATGACCGAGGCCACCGCGCGGCGTCGCGGCATCGTCGAGCGGGTGGAAGCCGAGTGGCGGAAGCCGATCGATACGCTTCTGGCCGAGGCCCCGATGCTCGATCTCGACATCGACACCCTGGAGACCGAAGCCGCGCGAATCGTTTCCAGCCTCGAGACCATCGGGCCGGTGAATGCCCTGGCGGTCGAGGAACACGCCGAAGAGAGCAAGCGGCTCGACTTCCTCACGGCCCAGCGGGACGATCTCGTCGCCGCGCGGCATTCGCTGCAACAGGCCATCCGGGAGATCGACGGTACCGCGCGGGCCATGTTCCTCGAGACCTTCACCGCCATCCGGACCAGCTTCCTCCACGTCTTCCAGACCCTGTTCGGCGGCGGTGAGTGCGATCTGCGGCTGGCGACTCCGGACGATCCACTCGAAAGCGAGATCGACATCCACGCGGCACCCCGCGGGAAGCGCACCCAGCGCATTCACCTGCTGTCCACCGGCGAACGGACCCTGGTGGCGGTCTCCCTGCTCTTCAGCATCTATCTCACCAAGCCGAGCCCCTTCTGTCTGATGGACGAGGTGGATGCGCCGCTCGACGACGCCAACGTCGGGCGGTTCACCCGACTGCTCGATGAGTTCAAGCAGTCCACCCAGTTCCTGGTCATCACCCACAACCCGCGCACCATGCAGTCCGCCGAGGCGGTCTACGGCGTGACGATGCAGGAGCCCGGCGTCTCGACCATCGTCGGGCGTGCGGCTGGCGGAACGGCAGGTGGTGTAGATGCTCATCGTCATGCGGCACGGCGCCAGCGATGACGAGGTGCGCCGGGTCTGCGACGTGATCCAGGAGATGGGTTACCAGGCTCGTCCGATGCCGGGCCGGCAGCGGACCACCGTTGGTCTGGTCGGCAATGATGGACGGGTGGATGGCTCCCGCATCGAGGCGTTGCCCGGGGTGCAGGAAGTCATCCACGTCTCCAAGCCCTACAAGCAGGTGTCCCGGGAATGGAAGCCCGAGCCCACCATCGTGGCGCTGCCCGGCGGACTCGCGATCGGCGGAGAAGATGTGGTGGTCATGGCTGGGCCCTGCTCGGTGGAGAGCGAGCGAGCAGATCGTGGCCGCGGCCGAGGCAGTGCGGGAAGCCGGCGCCACGGTGCTGCGCGCCGGAGCGTTCAAGCCACGGAGTTCTCCCTATTCATTCCAGGGATTGGGGTTGGAGGGGCTGCACCTGTTGCGGCTGGCCAAGGCGGAGACCGGGCTCCTGATCGTGACCGAGGCGATGGACCCCGAAGGTGCCGACCGGGTCGCCGAAGTCGCTGACATCATTCAGATCGGCGCCCGGAACATGCAGAACTATTCGCTCCTCAAGCGGGCCGGCAGGCTGCGGAAGCCGGTTCTGCTCAAGCGGGGACTGTCCGCGACGATCCAGGAGCTGCTGCTCTCTGCCGAGTACATCCTGGCCGAGGGCAATCCCAATGTGATTCTCTGCGAGCGCGGCGTGCGCGGCTTCGATCCCGCGACTCGCAATCTGTTCGACCTGTCGGCCATTCCCGTGGTGCACGGGCTCTCCCACCTGCCGATCATCGCGGATCCCAGCCACGGAACCGGGCACCGCGAGATGGTCATTCCGATGGCCCGCGCCGCCGTGGCCGCCGGCGCCGACGGCCTGCTGATCGAAGTGCACCCCAATCCTGACCGGGCCCTTTCCGACGGCGCCCAGAGTCTGTATCCGGAGCAGTTCGCTCGCTTGATGAAGGAGACGCGGATCATCGCCGAGGCGATCGGACGGCGGGTGGCGGTGGCGGCGGGAGTGAGAGTATGAGGGCGAGAGCGGACAGGGCGGACAGGGCGGGCGGGGCGGTCAGACATTCTTTGGACGGCGTCCTGACCGCCTTGATCCGCCCTGTCCGCCTCGACCGGCGCGACCGCCCAAGTCAGCTCCGACACGATCATCGACCGCGCCGCCGCCGCCTACCAGAAGCTCAGCTCGTTCCAGGCGGACTTCCGTCAGATCATCGCGGATTCGATGATCGGCACGTTCGAGAGCAAGGGCCGCCTGCTCCAGGCCGGGACCTCGTCATTCGCGATGCGCTTCACCGACCCCAACGGCGAGGCGATCGTGATGGACGGGGAATACATCTGGATCTATACCCCGAGCACGACGCCGGGGCAGGTCCTCCGCACCCCGATCCCCAAGGACGCGACGTACGGTCCCAATGTTCTGGCCTGGCTTGCTCACCAAGCCGGTGGAGCGCTACAGAACCCGATATTTGCGGGAGGATGCCGTAGGGGGGCGGAGCGCCGATGTGGTCGAACTCACTCCCAATCGACCCGTCGCTGCCGTTCCGGACCGCGATCCTGTGGATCGATCGGTCCGACAATCTGCCGAGAAAGCTGGAAATCCAGGAGAAGACCGGTACCAACCGGACCCTGGTGCTGAGCGGAGTTGATGATCAACCGGCGCCCGCCCCAGAATGCCTTCACCTTCAATGTGCCGTCCGGGCGTCCGGGTTATCGAGCAGTAGCGCCGGCGCTGTTCAGTAGCGCTTCCATCTTGGAAGCCTGGGCCTCTTCCAGCCCCCCCTCTCGTGCCAGAGCCAGCGCGGCTCGCCCCAGCTCGACATAGACTCGACGGTCCTCACCCTGCAGGGCCTCGAGATGGGCGCTCGACCGTCGCCAGGTCACCTCGCCGGATCGGTCCGGTCAGCGCCGCCGACCGGACTGAACTCCGCGACGTTGTCCACCGCGCCCTTGAGCAGCGGGCAGATAGATCTTGCGCGCTACCTCGGCGTGAGACTCCGGCCTCCCGCGCCACCCGCTCCGCGATCGCCGCCAGCACGGTAGTGTAGTTGGCGACCAGGCTCGCCGCCGCATGATAGCGGGGCTTGGCCGAGGCCTCGATCCGGAGCGGGATCATCTTCAGGCTGCGCGCCAGCCGTTCGGCCTGCTCCATTGCCGTCTCGTCGCCCTCGATCGTGGCATAGACACCCTGCAGACGCTCGACCGCGGTGGCCGGATCGGCCAGGGTCTGCAGCGGGTGCATCGAGCCCAGCCCGGCTCCGGTTTCTTTGAGGGGTGCCAGCGCACCGGTGATCCAGCAGTCCCGAGATGTGGAGCACCGCCTGCTCCCGCGAGACCGCTGCCGCTTCCGCCAACTGACGAGCTACCGATGGAGACGGCGTCGTCCGGCGTGGCGATGATGATGACTTCGGCGCCGGCGGTGACGGCGGTGATATCTCCGGTCTGCAGCAGCAGCGAAGCCGCCACCGGACGCTCGCTCCGCGCAAAGAGTGCCGCGGAGTAGCCTCGCCGCTGCAACGCCAGGCCAAGCCCCTGCCCCATTCGTCCCGCGCCAATGATCGCAATTCTCGGCCTAGCCACCCAACCCCTCCTTGATCAGCAGGATGCCCATGACGCTGAAAACCGCGGCGAAAAACCAGAACAGCTTCGAAGGACTCGACCGCGCGATTGAGCCGCACTCCCAGGGGGACGCTGCGCGACGGCACCAAGCGCCAGCGGCAGCGCCATCCGGGCATCCAGGAATCCCACCATCCAGGGTGAGACCGGCGGTCCCTGCGCCACCGGTCATGTAGCCGATGCTGCCCGCGAGCGTGGTGAGGCAGACGCCCGCCAGTGCCGTCGGCGCCACCGCCTGCACCGGCAGGCGTCCAACGTACAGCAGCACCGGGACGGCGATCAGCCCTCCGCCGATGCCCGAGCAGACTGGCGCAGTCCCGCCGCCGAAGAAGCCGGCCAGGCCCAGCCAAGCCGGTGAATGCGGCGGATGCTCATGGTGAACCGGATGCGGAATCATGGCCCGCCGCGCCATGTCCATCGCCGACACCAGAAGGAACGCTCCGAAGGCGGCCCGTATCCAATGGGCTTCGTGCACCTTGGTCAGCACTCGCGCGACGAGGAACGCGGAAAGGATTCCGGGAACCGCATAGGCCGCTGCCGCCTTGCCACGCCACCGCCTTCACTCTGGAATAGCGCCAGGTGCCGAAGGTCGAGGTCACGAACGCAACGCCCAGACTCGTGGCGTGCGCCACCACGGTCTGGGCGGAGACGGTCACCGGCGTTGACCGGTAGACCAGATACATGAACGGGACCATCACGACACCGCCGCCGATCCCTGCCAAGGCGGAGAGGATACCGACCGCGATCCCGGTCCCCAGGGCCGCGGCGATCTGTGGAACCTCTCCGATCGGTCAGTTCCTCCCGGACGAGCCGGCCTGCGCCATCGCCAGGCCCATGAGATCCTTCGGGGTCTGCGCCTTCTGAGCAGGTCGAGGGCGTTCTGCATCTGCCGGTCGTCCTGAGCCCGGCGGCGGAACTCCGCCCCGCGCCCGAAGACATACCGGCGTCACTTCGTACCCCAGCTGCTGGTCGATCAGAGTGGACGCGCCGTTGAAGGTCTCGTCGGTCAACTTGGCGCCCCGGGCCCGGAGCCGGGTCAGCACCTCGGACGCGCATCGCCGGAGTGACCTTGAAGTCTTCGCTGGTGATGGTCTTCTGGTTCTTGAGCGCGAGCGCGTAGGAGGTCAGCGCGTCCCGGTATTCCGGGAACTTGGAGCCGAGTGCCGTCGCGAATGCCTTCTCGCTGGCCGTGAGCGAATCCTGCCGCACCACGATGTCCGGGACGATCCCGCCGCCGCCGCGAACAGTCCGGCCGCCATCGGTGTGATAAGTCGGCCGTTCGGTCGTGTCGGTCGCCGCACTGTCGGGCGTACCGTCGGCCTCGTTCTGGGCCTGCTGGAACTGCTCCTCTTCGTTCTTCGCGACTCGCTGGATGGTGCGGCCGCTCGGGGTATACCAGCGTCCCGTGGTGAGCTTGAGGGCGGTGTTGTCGGAGAAGCGGATAGAGAGTCTGTACCAGACCCTTGCCGAAGGTCGGCACGCCCACGACCACCGCGCGGTCATGATCCTGCAGCGCGCCCGAAATGATCTCGGCCGCGCTCGCGGTTCCCTCGTTGACCAGGGTCACGATCGGCAGGTTGGGCCACTCCTGCTTCAGCTCGTCGGTGAAGTGCTTGGTCGAGCCCTTGGCTCGGCCCCGGGTCGATACGATCTCCTGGGACGGATCGAGGAAAAGATCGGCCACCCGAACGCCCTGATCGAGCAGACCGCCGGGGTTGCCCCGCAGGTCCAGAATCAGCGACTTCATGCCCTTGCCGAGCAGCGAGGTGATCTCGGAACGCAGCTCGTTGGTGGAGGTCTCCGCCACCGGATTGAGCGAGATGTAGCCGATTCCGCCGGGGAACAGCGTGCCCGGGGGAACCGAGCGGACGTGGATCTGGGCCCGGTTCAGGTTGTACACCAGGGGTGCCGCCATGCCGGCGCGGCGGATCCGCAGCTCGACGTCGGTCCCGGGCTGGCCCCGGAGCGCTTTCACCGCCTGATCGTTGTTCCAGCCTTCGGTGGACTTGCCGTTGACCATGATGATCTGGTCACCGGTTTCGATCCCGGCCCGCTCCGCCGGTGTCTCGGGAAGGGGAGCCACGACCGTGATCCACCCGTCGCGCACATCGATCTGAATCCCCAGACCGCCATAGTTGCCCGTGGTGGTCTCGGTGAGCGCTTTGTAGTCGTCGCCCTGCAGGAGAACGGAGTAGGGATCGTGTAGCTCTTCGAGCAGGCCATTGGTGGCCTTGTCGTAGAGCTCTCCCTGCCCGATGGAATCGACGTAATAGGCACTGACGTGGGACAAAACGTCGTCGAACAGCCGGGCGTGCTGGTACACGTTGCCATCCCTGGCGGTGCCACGCTGCAGCAGCCAGCCGCCGGTGAAGAACGACGTCACCGCCACCAGGAGAATCAGGACCCAACGTTGCCGCATAATCACCTCCACACTTGCCCGGTAGGGCGCACGCTGCGCCGCCTCGGGAGTAATGATCGTAAACTAATTCGACCGCGGCTTGGCCGCCGCCCGCGCCTGTACCACTTCATCCCAGGCCCGGTGCAAGACCTGTTCCGGTGACTGTGCGGCGTCGAGGTGCACCAAGCCCCTTACCACTCGCCCGGCGAAAGGTTTCGGCCACCCGTTCGTGAAATCCATCGTCCTCGCGCTCGATCCGGTCGAAGGCACCACCGGCCGCCCGGATGCGCGAGAGCCCGGTGCGCGGTGGAACGTCAAGAATCAGAGTGAGATCGGGTCGCAGCCCGCCGGTGGCGGCTTGGTTGGCACTCCGGACCAGCGATTCATCGAGCCCCCGCCCCCCGACCTGATAGGCCAGGGTGGACAACTCGAAGCGATCCGCCACCACTACCTTACCGGCCTCGAGCGCCGGCCGGATCTTCCTGGCGACGAGGTCGGCGCGGGCCGCCAGAAAGAGGTACAGCTCCGAAACCGGGGCCAGGCTGCTCCCAGGTTCCAGCAGAATCCTGCGAATTGCCTCGGCGGCCTCGGTTCCCCCCGGCTCCCGCACCAGGAGCGGTTCGGCCCCCTCGCGCCGTAACTGGACCGCCAGACCCGAAACCAGAGTGGATTTTCCGGCGCCCTCCGGTCCTTCGACCGCCAGGAAGAACCCGTTCGTCATCCGAGGGTGATGATGCTGCTCGTCGCGCCCTTCTCAATCCCCTGCCCGATCAGCTGATTCACCTTGATCATGAGCTTCTCGAAGTTGGCGCGCGCCACGGCGTACGCCTGCCCCGTGGTGCTCACCTCGAGCTCCCGCACCGCCTTTTCGTAGGCCTCGGCAGTGGCCTGGTCGGGCATCTGTCCCTGGGCGACGAGATCATCCACCTGCTTGGCCAGGCTCTGAATCGTGTCGAGCTTGGCGACTGTATCCTTGTCATCGCGGAGGCTGGTTTCAGCTCTGCGCAACGCTTTGCATTCAGGGGTCTGCCCGATGAGGCGCCCGAGCTCTTCTGCCTTTTCCCAGATCACGCGGTTTCGCTCCTCCGCGCCAGGACGTACCGGGCGCGGCCAAAGAGGTCTTCGTAGATACTGACGTCCACCCAGCCGGCTTCAGTGGCAAGACCGGCGACCGCGGGCGCCCGCGAGCAGTCGACTTCCAAGCCCAGCAATCCACCAGGACGGACCACGTCCCGCGCCTGAGTCACCAGCCTGCGCGTAGTGGCCAAGCCATCGGGACCGTCCGAAAGGGCCAGCTCCGGCTCCCAGTCCCGCACCGATCGATCCAGCCCCTGGTACTCGCCCGAAGTAAGATACGGCGGATTGGAGACCAGCGCGTCCCACTCGGTTCCGCGCAATGGTCCGCAGAGGTCCCCTCGCACCAGTTCGACGTCGAGGCCCAGCCGGTCACGATTCTCCCTGGCCAGCCCGAGGGCCTCGCGCGAAAGGTCCACCCCGAGCACCAGATCGAACCGGCCTTCGTCGGCGAGACTGAGCGCTATGCACCCCGAGCCGGTGCCGATGTCGGCCAGTCGTCCGCCGGATACCCGGGCCAGAACCAGCTCGACCAGTCCCTCGGTTTCGGGCCGCGGGATCAGCGCCCGGCGGTCAGAGCGAAGGGTGAGACGGCGGAAACCAGCGATCCCCGTGACGTACGGCATCGGCTCGCCGGCCGCGAGACGCGCCACTGCGGACTCGTAGCGGGTACGAAACTCGGGGTCCACCCGCTGGTCTCGCGCCGGCATCAGCTCGGCGCGCGAGAGTCCCTGTAGATCGGCCCAGAGCCGCCGCGCCTCCCGGCGAGGTTCCACGATGCCCGCCGCTTTCAAGCGGAGCGCCGCGTCCTCGACCAGGGCGTCCAGTCTGACCATCGTGTCAGGCACTCAGCATCTCCTGGCGGCTCGCCATGCGAAGCGCGTTCACGATTTCGTCGAGGTCCCCATCCATGACCCGGGGCAGATCGTACACCGAGAGGTTGATCCGGTGGTCGGTCACCCGGCTCTGGGGAAAGTTGTAGGTCCGGATCTTGGCGGAGCGATCTCCGGTTCCCACCATGGCGCGGCGATCCCGCGACCGCGCCGCTTCCTGCTCCGCGATCATCCGGTCCAGCAGGCGAGCACGCAGCACTTCCATCGCCTTGAGCTTGTTTTGCAACTGCGATTTCTGATCCTGCTGCGAGACGACCAGCCCGGTCGGAAGATGGGTGATTCGGACCGCGCTGTCGGTGGTGTTGACGCTCTGTCCGCCCGGACCGCTGGAGCGAAAGACATCGATCTTGAGATCGTTGGGCTGGATCACCACGTCCACCTCTTCGGCCTCCGGCAGAACCGCGACGGTAGCCGCCGAGGTGTGAATCCGCCCCTGCGCTTCGGTGGCCGGGACCCGCTGGACCCGATGCACCCCCGCCTCGCGGCGCAGCAAGCCGAACGAATCGGTGCCCCGGACCGCGAAGATCGCCTCCTTGAGGCCACCGGCGGATCCCTCGCTGAGAGAGATCGGCTCGACCGAGAGCCGTTTCCGCTCGGCGAAGCGACGGAGCATGCGAAACAGTTCCGCGGCGAACAGCGCGGCTTCGTCGCCGCCGGTCCCGGCCCGGATTTCTACGATGGCGTCGCGGCGTCGAGCGGATCGCGGGGCAGCAGCAACTCGTGCAGCTCGGCGCGAATCGAGTCGACTTGAGGGGTCAGTCGCGTCAACTCGGCCTTTGCAAGTGCAACAAGCTCGGGATCGGCCTCCAGGGCCATCTCCCGAGCCTGTCCCAGTTCGCTCTCCAGTCGCTCGAGCCGCTCCGCCAGCCGAACGATCGGCTCGAGCGCGGTGTGCTCGCGACCTAATGCCTTCAGCCGAGCCGGATCGCTTGCGGTTGAGGGGTCGGCCAGCGTCTTGGCGACCTCCTCCGCCCGGGCGAGTGCCTGGCGGAGTCGGGCCTCCATGCGCTAAGCCTGCGAGGTTTCCGCGGTGGCTTTGTCGCCCTGATACTTGCGGCGGAAACGGTCCACCCGCCCTGCCGTGTCGACCAGACGCTGCTTACCGGTGAAGTAGGGGTGACACTTGGCGCAGATTTCCAAGTGCACGTTCATCGACGTCGAACGGGTGTCGAACGAGTTGCCGCAGGCACACTGAACCGTAACCTTGCGGTACATGGGGTGAATATTGGCCTTCACGTTACCGCTCCTTGGGGCGTTCATAAGACATGGGAAAGCCTTGAATTATAGTGGGTTAGCCCACCCTGTCGCAACCGTGCCCCCCGGTCGGTCCGCCGGGGCAGCCGAAGGGGCAAGAAGAAGGTCGGGAAAATCCGGGGAAAACGCCGGAAGTCGTTTGACAGAGGGTAAAGCCGCAAATATCGTATTCATCAAGACTTCCACCCATTCGGCGAGGTGATGTGGCGGCCGCTCCAATCGAGGTTCTAAGGAAGGTACCCCTGTTTGCCGGTCTGCCCGAAACTGAGCTCGTGGCCTTCGCCGAGTTGGTGCGAGAGCGGAGCTACCCAAAGGGCAGCGTCATCCTGTTCGAGGATGACCCGGGAGATGCCCTCTACCTGGTCGCCACCGGCCAAGTGAAGGTCGTCCTGATCGGCGAGGATGGCCGCGAAGTCATTCTTTCCGTTCTTGGGGAAGGCAGCTTCTTCGGCGAGATGGCGCTGATCGACGATCAACCTCGCTCGGCACACGTCATCGCGATGACGGATGCGACGGTCCTGATGCTGAGACGTGAGGACTTTCAGGCCAGGCTGCGTCGCTCTCCCGAAATCGCCATCGGGCTGCTGCGTGAGCTCTCCCGCCGGCTCCGCCGTGCAGATGAGAAAATCGGAAGCCTGGTGCTGTTCGGATGTGAACGGTCGGGTGGCGGATGTCCTGCTGCGCCTGGCCGACGAAGAACCCGAGGGTCGCATCACCAAGAAGATCACCCACCATGTCATCGCCCAGATGATCGGATCCAGCCGGGAGACCGTGTCACGCACCATGCGGGACTTCGTCGAACGCGGACTGATTCAGGTCACCCGACGCGAGATAACTCTCAGCGACCGAGCCGGGCTGGAACAGGCTGCCGGGCGCGCGTGATCATAATCACGGCCCTGCCGTGACGGTTCCCTGCCGGCTGGCAGACTCCTTGCGACTCCCGTTCTCCTTGCCGACTGTTTCTGCGTGACATATACCGTCGCTTTCTGGGGGACGAGAGGATCGATCCCGACGCCTGGTGCGCACACCGCCAGGTACGGGGGCAATACCTCCTGTGTCGCGGTGTCGGGACAAGCCGGGTCAGCTGGTGGTCCTCGATGCGGGCAGCGGTATTCGGCCGCTGGGTCACGAGCTGATGAAGCAGAGCAACGGGGCGATGAGCGTGGACATCCTGCTCTCGCACACCCACTGGGATCACATACAGGGGCTGCCGTTTTTCCAGCCGCTGAACACCAAGGGAAGCGCGGTTCGGATCTTCGGCGCACCGCAGTCGGGTGTACCGCTCGAGAAGATTCTCGACCGGCAGATGGATCCGGTGGTGTTCCCGGTTCCGCTCAAGGCACTGGCGGCCGAGCTGACGGTGACCGAAGTGGGAACCGGGGCCTTCGAGATCGACGGATTCAAGGTCGAAGCGTTCCGGCTCCGGCATCCCGGGAACGACGCTGGGGTTCCGGCTCAAGCCGATGACCGGTGGAGCGAGCGTCGCGTACGTGACGGACAACGAGCTCGGATCAGGCGGGACCTACGATGTGCCTCCCGACTGGCGAGCCCGGTTGGTGCGGTTTCTGGATGGAGTCGACACGCTGATCCACGACGGGATGTATCCCGACGAGATCATCGATTCGCGGGCCGGCTGGGGGCACTCGACGCCGAGCCAGGCGCTGGCTCTGGCAAAGGAATGCGGGACCCGGCGACTGGTGCTCTTTCACCACGAACCGGAGAACGACGACGCGGCGATCGACCGGCTGCTGGAGCAGACCCGCCGGGAGGGCAAGCAATCCGCGCCCGGCCTGGTGATCGACGCCGCCCGCGAAGGTATGACCCTGTCTCTCTGACGAGGAGCGTACCTTATGTGGAGGCGGATGGCATTCACGCTGGCCCTGGTCCTGTGGGCGCTGCCCGCGGTGAGCGGCGCGCAGGACACGCGCCCCGGCATCGCGGTCCTGCCGTTTGAAAACGGCGGGTCCTACGGCCAGGACAAGGAGAACTTCGACGCCCTCGAAAAGGGCATCGCGGGGATGCTCATCAGCGAGCTGGCCCAGAATCCCGGCGCGCGCGTCGTGGACCGCAGCGAAACCCAGCGGCTCCTCGACGAGCAGAACCTGGGCAAGGAAGGCCGGGTCGATGCCGCCACCGCCGCCAAGATCGGGAAGCTGGTCGGCGCCAAATACATGGTGATGGGCAACTTCATCGACTTCTACGGCAAGTTCCGGGTTGACGCGCGCATCGTCAACGTGGAAACCAGTGAAATCGTGAAGGTCGTCACCAATGATCCCAAGCTCCAGAAGCGGGAGGAGCTGTTCAAGATCATTCAGTCGGTGTCCGAGAAGCTGATGGCGGAAATCAAGCTGCCGCCGCTGCCCTCCGACGTCAGCAAGGCGACCAAGGCGCGCAACGTGCCGACCGAGGCGCTCACCTATTACAGTCGCGCCCTGCTCTACCAGGACCGCGGCGACAAGACCAAGGCGACCGAGTACTACAACAAGGCCCTGCAGGTCTTCCCCGAGTACACCGAGGCGAAGGAAGGGCTGAAGAAGGTCAACCCGGCTTGATCTTGTGATCGGGTTTCTCGCCGCTCTCGGCAGGGGAACCACGCGCTGGCTCGCGCTCGGGGCCCCGAAGGACGGCGTGGCGGCCACGCCATGAAATTCCTGCTGCGTCCCTACAAGCGCGCCGTGCCGGCCACTCGCGCGCTCGACATCATGCAGGACGAGGTGAAGGGCGGAATGCTGGACTCCCAACTCTTCCGCCTCTTCGTGGACCACAAGGTTTGGGAGAGGAGTGCGTGAAGCGCCCGGTTATTCCCGGGTAAACCGCAGCAGGCCTATGGCAAGGCCCAGGTTGATCGGAACCGCGAGCGCCAGTAACTGCCCGTTACCCTGAATCCATCCCGGAAGCAGCTTCCCCAATAGACCCGCGACCGACAACAGCGCCAGGCCCACGGCGAGCGCACGGGCCGGCCGTACCGGCCAGGCCTTCCCCCGCATCACGGGTATCAGCAGGATTGCGACGGCCAGCGCCAGCACGCTGAACTGGAGCACGTTCTCGTTTCGCCTCGCGATCACGTGATCGGTGAACGCCCACATCCCGGCGAGGAGCGTTCCGACTACGCCGGAGACCCAGGTCCACGTCAGGCCGAGCGCGCCGAATCCGACCCCGGCCCAGCGGGATCGGACGCCAAGCGTTCCCAGAACGGCGAGCCCCGCCCCGACCAGCAATCCCACGAGCAGATAGTTCGGGATCCAGCGCGGCGGCGCGTCCAGCACAGTGAAGGTATTGCTCTCGTACAGGGTCTCCTCGGACTGCACCAGCGGCACCATGCGTCCCGAGTCATCGGGCACCCGAACCGCGCGGAGGTGCTCCTTCAACTTGGAGGGAAGAAACATCTCGTCCCACGCCGAGAGGGGTTGGTCCGCTCCCCGGCCGGTGGCGATCTGAATCGCGGTGTAGATCGGGATGTCGTTGGTGGTGAGGCGCTGGGTGTGGAAGCGGAAGGTGGTCCCGCTGGGCAGGCCCGAGGTCTGGGCCTTGATGGCTCCGCCGACGGCCGCATCGAGAGCGTCGCGAACCCGAGTCGAGCAGTTGTCGCGGTAATAGTCGTAGCGATAGTACTTGTTCTCATCCCGGGAATTCCAGGCGAGAAAATCCCGCAGCGCCACTCGTTGCGCCGGCGTGAGGTTGAGCTCCTGTCGCCACACCGACCGCTGCGCCGCTCGATATCGCGCCACGTCCAGACTCGGTATCGAACCCGGCCATCCAGTAGTTCATCCTGCCCTGGATGAAGCGGAGCAGGAAATTCTCCTGCCGGAAGCTGAACATCCCGTAATTGTACGCGATGCTGGTCCCCCGCTGGTGGTCCTCCACTACGATGGCGTTGTGGCCGAAGCGTTCCCAGACCTCGCCGCCGGGGCCCATGGTGAGGACGGCGATGGTGAGTTCGGAGCCGGACGGGAGGGCGGGAGGGCGGGAAGGCGGGAACGCGGTCGGGTGGACGGCGACTAACGGAGAGGAAATGCACAGGCAGAAAAGGACAAGAAACCAGAGCGCCCGAGATCGAATGGCGTCGAGTCCCTCCAACTTCCCGCCTTCCCGCCTTCCCGCCTTCCCGCCTCCCCTCACAACTCCACGTCCCTTCCCTCCTTGGCCGACTGATAGATCGCGTCAATCACGCGATGCAATGCCACCTGCTCCTTGTTGTCCGGAGGGGACGCCTCACCGCGGATGCAAGCCATGAAGTGCGCCCATTCCGCTCGGTAGGATGCGGTGAACGGGTTTTCGCGCCCAATGGATCCGGTCGGTGCGACATCGGTGGGCACGCCGTGCATTTCCTTCCACACATGGAGCGGGTTGATCCCCGCCGTACCCCGGCTGCCCGCGGACGCCGACTCCGAAGCGCTCTCCCTCTCCGATGTGCCGCCAGGTCACGTCGAGGAAGACCGAGAACCCGTTCTCGCAGACCACGAAGGCACTCCCGGAGGGCTCGACTCCGCCGTCTGCCGGAGCTGAGATCGAGCGAGGCGCTCACCCGCACCGGCTTGGGTCCATCCGCCAACCAGAGGCCCAGGTCGAGAATGGCGTAACCCAGATCGAGCATGGCGCCGCCACCGGCTTCGTCGCGCCGGGTTCGCCAGCCCAACTGGGACCGGCTGGGACGGAAGACGTGCCAGCTGCCCCGGACGCTCTGAACCTTGCCCAGTTCTCCGCTCTGCACGAAGCTGCGGACGATCTGGACGTCGGAGCGATAGCGATGGTTCAGGGCCACCATGAGTACCCGCTTCTTCTTCTCGGCGGCGCGGAGTACCTGCTGCACTTCGGCCGTGGTCAGCGCGAGGGGACGCTCGACGAACACGTGCAGATTGGCCGACAGCGCCGCGAGGACGTGGGGTTCGTGCAGGTGATTGGGAGTGCAGATGGCGATCGCGTCGAGCTTCTCGTACTCCAGCAGCTCTTCGATGTCGCTGAAGGCATCCGCCACCTTGAAGCGATCGGCCAGCGCCCTGGCCTTGGGCATGTCGGTGTCGCAGATGGCCACTACCTCGATGCCCTTGAGCTTCCGCAGCACGGGCAAGTGGGCGACCTGGGTGATCGCTCCGGCGCCGATGACGCCGACTCTGACGGGATCAGCCATTCGTGATCTCCGGGAGTTGGAGAAAGCTCAGTACAACCGCTCGAGCGAGGTGCCGGGAAAGTACGCGGCCAGGATCTGGCGGAAATCCTGGCCCGCTCGGGCCCGGCCGACCGCACCCCACTGACAGAATCCCACGCCGTGGCCCGAGCCGCGCCCTTCGGCGACGAGGCCGGTCACGACCCTTCCCTCCCGGCTCTCGGTGAGCGTGAAGGCTCCGCTGCGGAGCAAGGGCTCGTTCACCGGGTGGAGGACCTGCCGCACCGCCGGACCCTCGACCGCCATCTGGTCATCATCGACCCCGATGGCGATCCGTGCCACCCGGTCCGAGCCGGTTCTCGCCACGACCTGGACCGACCGCACTTCCCGAAACGGGGTGGCACGGACTCCCCGCAAGATGGTCTTGAGCTGATCGCCGGTCCACTCTTCGCGCCAGCGAAAGCGGGGGGAGATAGCGGCAGTAAGCCTGTCCGTTCGCGTCCTGGTCCCGTACGGACTGGAGATAGGGTCGGTTGGCTCCCACGAATACCTCGGTGCCCGCGGCAGTCTGCCCACCACAAGTCGAATAGAAGAAGGCATCGATCGGGGTGCCGTTGAAGGTGAGAACCTGGCCCGACGTCTCCCGCACCGCCTCCCATCCGAGCTGGGTCTCGGCCCAGACTCCGCCGTAGACCTGATCCACCACCGTCGGATACAGGTCGAACCCTTCCGAACGCCGCTTCCCCACATTCTTGAGCGCGTAGGTCCGTCGAGATCACGGCCTGCGCCGCGAGAGCCTCACGATCACCTGGTTCTCGCTTCCCCATCTCCGCCGAGACCACGCCGGCGAGATAGTCCTCGAGGGCGACGCGGTTGACCACGGTGAGTCCGGTGCGGTCGCGGAACACGCTGGCGCTGCCACGGTAGTAGCGGCCCGCGACACTGAGCAGGGACCCGCTGGCGGGCACGAAAGTGAGGGGACCATCATGGGTGCTCGTTGGAGCCGGACCCACTCCGCAACTCCAGACGACCGCCGGCCACTCTCACGCTCCAGGTGGACGAGCGGGACAGGCTTGCCGGACTGTCTCCCTCCATCACGCTGATGTCGGAGTCGGAGCCCAGTTCCACCAGAGGCGCGCCCACGAACGAGCCCGATCCGGATCTCCGGCTGCACCGACGCCGAAGGCGCCTGGACCGGAAAGGGGACTTCCGGTGGCGGGAGCAGGGTTACAGGTCAGGGTAAGGAGACCCCACGCGACCAGGAGGAGTTTGCGGGAGAACGCGGCTCGCACGAACTCAGC
The DNA here is from genome assembly GCA_963788625.1 of uncultured Gemmatimonadales bacterium. Taxonomy (GTDB): domain Bacteria; phylum Gemmatimonadota; class Gemmatimonadetes; order Gemmatimonadales; family GWC2-71-9; genus DATBGE01. The sequence continues at coordinate 71,454 of CAWBHB010000004.1, forward strand.
CGCGGTAGTTGCCGAACTTGAGCTCCAGCTCGAAATCCCCGCCCCGCAGGAAGGCGATCACCTCCTGCAGCTCGTCCTTGGACGGCGCGGTGACCCGGATCTCCTCGCCCTGAATGCTGGTCTGGACCTTCTTGAATCCCTGGTCCTTGATGGCCTTCACGATCTTCTTGGCGGTGTCCTGGGGAATTCCCTGCGCGATGCCGATGGTCCGTCGTACCGAGGTGCCGGCACCGGGAACCGGATCACCGATCCGGAGGTTCCGAACCGGGACTCCTCGTTTGACCAGCTTGGTCCGCAGGATGTCGAGCAGCGCGTCCATCCGGAACTCGTTGTCGGCCGTCAGGCGGATCTCGGCCTTGGGCCGATCGAGCTCGATGGTGCAGTGGCTGCCCTTGAAGTCGTAGCGCTGGCGCGACCTCTTTCACCGCCTGGTTGACCGCGTTGTCGACCTCCTGGAGGTCGGCGCCGGTCGAAACATCAAAGGAAGGATTGGCAGCCATCGAGGGATCAGGAATGTGAGATGGAGTCGGTTTCGAGCTGAAATGTAGTCCGCCTCCTACGCATTTCATCCCAAGCGCTCGCTTGACAGGATTCCCGAGTAGTCATAGGTTGATTTCACGGCGGACGGATTTATGGCCACTTGCTCCCGCCGGGGGATCGTCCCCAAACCAAAGAGCTAAAGCGCCGGGTCATCATTCCCTGCGCTCAGATCGGCAGGGATTTTCATTGGGAGGAGTCGTAACCAGCAGATGAGCGCCCAGTCTCCGATGTGTTGTCGAATCATGTGCATGTGTCCGCCCCTCGGGTGGGCCGTGTTCTCGGCATGCGTCGGATCGGGGTAGTCGCGTACCCATAGCAGCACCATTCGACCATTGCGAGGCCCGGTTCACCGAGTGAACCGGGCCTTTTCGTTTTCACCGAGGTCAATCGCCAACACCACGGAGCCCAGAATGCCATTGCATCCCGACACCCTAGCGATTCACGCGGGACAGGTGCCCGATCCCGCCACCAACGCCCGAGCCGTGCCGATCTATTCCACCACGAGCTACGTGTTCAACAACACCACGCACGCGGCGGCGCTCTTCGGTCTCAAGGAATTCGGGAACATCTACACCCGCATCATGAACCCGACGACCGATGTGTTCGAGAAGCGGCTGGCGGAGCTGGAGGGCGGCGTGGCGGCACTCGGCCTGGCGAGCGGGCAGGCGGCGGAGACGCTCACCGTCCTCAACCTCGCCCGCGCGGGAGACAACCTGGTCTCCTCCCAGACGCTCTACGGCGGCACCTACAACCTCTTCGCCTACACTCTGCCGAAGTGGGGAATCACCACGAAGTTCGTGGACATTCACAACCTGGACTCGGTACGGCAGGCCATCGACGACGGCACCCGGCTGCTCTTCGTCGAGACGATCGGCAATCCCGCGGCTCGACGTGCCCGACTTCGCCGCTCTGGCCGACATCGCCCATGCGGCGGGCATCCCGCTCGTGGTGGACAACACCTTCGGCGCCGCGACCCTGAGCCGGCCGATCAAGTACGGCGCCGACATCATCATCCACTCGGCGACCAAGTGGATCGGCGGGCACGGCACGGCGATCGGCGGCGCGGTGGTGGACGCCGGCAAGCTTCGACTGGGCCAGCCCGACCGCGCGCAAGCGGTTCCCCGAGTTCTCGTCGCCTGATCCGTCGCTATCACGGCCTGGTCTACACCGAGGCGTTCGGTCCGCCTCGCGTTCATCCTCAAGCTGCGGGTGCAGCTGCTGCGCGACCTCGGGCCCGCGCTGTCGCCGTTCAACGCGTTCCTCTTCCTGCAGGGACTCGAGACGCTGCCGCTCCGGATCCAGCGCCACTCGGAGAACGCGCTGGCGGTCGCCCGCTGGCTGGCGAAGGACTCGAGGGTGGAGTGGGTGTCGTACCCGGGCCTCGAGAGCCATCCCGAGCACCGGAACGCCAGGCGCTACCTGAGCGGCGGATTCGGCGGCGTCCTGACCTTCGGAGTGAAGGGTGGGCACGCCGCGGCCAAGGCCGTGATCGACCGGGTGAAGCTGTTCTCGCTGCTGGCCAACGTGGGCGATGCCAAGTCGCTCATCATCCACCCGGCGTCCACCACGCACGAGCAGCTCACGCCGGAGCAGCAGCGCGCGACGGGAACGGTGCCGGAGCTGATCCGGCTCTCGGTCGGGCTCGAGGACGTCCGTGATCTGATCGCCGATCTCGATCAGGCACTGGGCGGCGAGACGAGCACGGACACTTCGCCAGTCCGGCAGGCCGCAGGAGTGGCCGGATGAGTCGTCAGCCGGTGATCGTCAAGCTCGGGGGAGATGCGCTGGCCTCTCCCGAGCGCATCGCCGCGGCGGCCCGCCGGGTCCAGCACCGCGCCGCGGCCGGCCCGGTGGTGGCGGTGGCGAGTGCCCGCCGGGGAGTCACCGATCATCTGCTCGGGCTGGTGGACGAGGTGCGCTCCGCCGCTGGAGGATCGAGCCGCCCGGTGTCGGAGGCGGATCGCGCGGTGGCGGCAGGCGAGGTGGTCGCCGCATCGCTCCTGGCGCTCGCCCTTCAGCAGCTCGGGGTCCCTGGTGTGTCGCTCGACGCGCGAGAGGCAGGTCTACGGAGCGTCGGCCGTGCGGGGCACGCTCACATCGGCGCCGTAGCGACTCGGCGACTCACCCGGTTGCTGGAGCGCGGCGCGGTACCGGTCGTGACCGGGTTCCAGGGATGGAATCGAGGACGCGTCGTGACCCTGGGCCGGGGGGCGACCGACGTCACAGCCGTTGCGCTCGCCGCGGCGCTCGAGGCGGACCACGCCGAATTCGTGAAGGACGCGCAGGGGCTCCGTACCGCCGATCCCAAGCTGGTTCCCGAGGCCCAGGTGATTCGGCGAGGCACCGCATGCTTTTCTGAGCGCTCTCGCAGCAGCCGGGGCCCGGGTAATTCATCCCGAAGCCGCTCGATTAGCCGAGAGTCGCGGAACTGGCGCTCGAGTTCCATGCGCTCGAGGGTGAGGGACCACTCACCAGGGTATCCGCCCATCGCCGCCGCGTGAGAGTCTTCGCGCGGTGGCCACCGGTCCTACGCGATGGTGTCATGGTCCGCGTGACGGCGCTGAGCAGTACGCCGTTGGAAGATCCACTCTGCCTGACCGAAGCCCTTCACCGGGCCCTTCGCGCCGAGAGGATCCCGGTCATCGAGGTTGATCCAGAGGTGCGCCAGGTGAGCCTCACCGTGCCCGCGGTGTTCGCCGTCCAGGCCACTCGAATCGTGCACTCCATTTTCGTTCTGGAAGCGACGGTCGCCCGGGAAGTCCGGCGGGCGTCTTAACCCGGAGCTCACACTCCCGAGGAGGTTACCATGTCGGAGATCGATGAAGTCCTCAAGAAGAATCGGCGCTTCTCGGGCGAGCGGGCACCCGTGCTGCTGCCCCTACCCCCGTCTCGGCACCTCGCGATCGTGACCTGCATGGATGCGAGGCTCGATCCCGCCACGGCGTTCGGCCTCGCCGAGGGCGATGCTCACGTCATTCGCAATGCCGGCGGACGAGCGCAGGACGCGCTCCGCTCACTGGTGATATCGCAGCGACTTACTGGGTACCACGGCGATCACCGTGGTTCACCACACCGAGTGCGGGATGCTCACCTTCGCCAATGACGACCTCTACAAGAAGGTGGAGAAGGACCTCGGTTCCGACGCGAGCAAGATCGACTTCCTTCCCTTCCCCGACCTCGACAAGAGCGTCCGGGATGACGTCGAGTTCCTGCGCAAGAGCCGACTGATCGCGCCGGATACCGAGATCCGGGGATTCGTCTACGACGTGAAGACCGGGCAGCTCTCGGAAGTGGCTACCGCCGTCGCAACGGCCGGGAGCACGCGGTGACACCCGGACGATGTCCCGCGGCTGGCGGCGGGGTGGAAGGCGGAGCGAGCATGACGCTTTCCCCTGCCCCCGTCGCGCCAGTCCGCGATCTCCCGCTGGGAGATTTCCGCACCGAGCGGGGCGACACGATTCGCAACGCCAGGCTTCGCTATCGGACTTATGGCGATCCCGGAGTTGGGTGCCGAGCGAGGCTGGGCACTGGTGTTTCATGCGCTCACCGGGAGCCACGAGGTGCACCAGTGGTGGGCGCCGCTCCTCGAACCGGGCAAACCGCTCGATCCTTCTCGCCGGCCCGATTCTCGCGGCCAATCTGCTGGGAGGCTGTTACGGATCGAGCGGGCCATCCCGGGAATCCGAGCGCGGATCATTTCCCCGACCTCACCAGCGGCGACCTGGCCCGGGCCCACGGCCCGCTGCTCGAAGAACTGGGCATCACCCGGCTGGCACTAGCCACCGGTGGTTCGCTCGGCGGGATGGTCGCGCTCCAGTGGGCGAGGCTGGCAACGGTTCCCACCGAGTGTGTGGTGGTCTTCGCCGCACCCGCGAGGACTTCGGCCCAGGCCATCGGCTGGAATGCCGCACAGCGACTGGCCATCGAGGCCGATCCCCGCTGGCAGGGAGGCCATTACGCGCGCGGGCGAAGGCCCAGCGGCCGGACTCGCCGCGGCCCGGGCGATCGCGATGATCACCTACCGGAGCGCTATCGAGTTCGAGACGCGCTTCAGCCGCCGGGAAACCCGCCGCCCTGGGCAGTTCGATGCCGAGTACTACCTGAGACGTCAGGGCGAAAAGCTGGTCGCGAGATTCGACGCCGCGAGCTACGTCAGCCTGATGCGCAGCATGGATCTCCACGACGTGGGAGATCTCAGTGTCGCTGCCCGGGAGACGGGACTCCGCGTCAACCGCATCATCGGGGTGGGAATCGACACCGACATCCTCTACTACCCCGCCGAGGTGGAGCAGTGGGTCGCGGAATACGCGGCTGCTGGACTCGACGCCCGGTACCGGGAGCTCGCGTCACCCTACGGGCACGACGCGTTCCTGATTGAGTGGGATGGGGTGGAGGGGGTGCTGAGGGAGGCGTTGGAGGGATTTGAGATTGAAGATTGTAAGATTGAAGATTGGCCTGCGGCTACTGCGAGCTTTCCAATCTTCAATCTTACATCTTCAATCTTCAATGACACGGATCGTCAACTACGCTAAAAAGCTCTCCAGCGCTCTCGCCCGGCTTACGTGGCGCAGCCGGGTAAGGGCCTTCTCCTTGATCTGCCGGACCCGCTCGCGGGTGATCCCGAGCAGGCTGCCGATTTCTTCCAGCGTCATCGGCTCGGGGCCGTCGAGTCCGAAGTAGAGCCGCAGGATCTTGGCCTCCCGTTCCTTCAGCGTCCCCAGTACCTCCTCGATCGATTCGCTCAGGGCGTGCTCGAAGGTGTCGGCATCGGGGCCCGGGTTCTGAGTGTCGGGGAGATAATCGAGCAGCTTGTTGTCTTCGCCCGGAGTGAGCGGCGCGTCGAGCGACAGGTGATTCTGGGAGATGGAGAGGGTCTTCTGTACCTCTTCCATCGAGATGTCCATGCCCTCGGCGATCTCGGACGGGGTGGGCTCGCGGCCCAGCTCCTGGAGCAGCGCGGACGACCGCTTGCCGATCCGATGCAGGGTACCGGCCCGGTTGAGCGGAACCCGGACGATACGGCTCTGCTCCGCCAGGGCCTGAAGAATCGCCTGACGGATCCACCAGACCGCGTAGGAGATGAACTTGATGCCCTTGGTCTCGTCGAACTTGTGGGCGGCGCGGATCAGGCCGAGGTTGCCTTCGTTGATGAGGTCGGCGAGGGAGACGCCCTGATTCTGGTATTTCTTGGCGACCGAGACCACGAAGCGGAGATTGCTGCGGACCAGCTTGTCGAGCGCCTCCTCGTCCCCGGTACGGATCCGCTGGGCCAGGGTGACCTCTTCCTCCTGCGGGATCAGCGGATACTTGCTGATCTCCCGGAGATACTGATCCAGCGAACCTTCATCGAATGAGTGGCCACGCTTGCCGGTGCCGACTCGCATTGGGCGCATCAGACTCGACCTCGGGGCGGGCAGAGGGAGGAATGACTTGAGAACCTTAGCCCCGCTCTATCGGAGGCGCAAGCCGGGCAGAGCCGGATATCACACTTCATAGTTATCGATCTGCGCGCGTTGCAGCGTACCGGAAAAATCCGCATAGCCGACTTTGGTCTCGGAGTAGAATTCGAACACTTCCCAGCCTCCTTCGCGATGGCCATTGCCGGTCTGCTTGACGCCTCCGAACGGCAGGTGGGCCTCTGCTCCGATGGTCGGTGCGTTCACGTAGGTGATTCCGTTGTCCAGTTCCTGAAGCGCCCGGAATGCGCTGTTCACGTTGCGGGTGTAGATCGAGCTGGAAAGCCCGTACCGCACCCCGTTGTTGACCCGGATCGCCTCTTCCAGAGAGCCGACCCGGATGACGGCCAGGACCGGGCCGAAAATTTCCTCCTGCTCCAGCCGGCTGCCTGGTTTTACCCCGGCGAACACGGTCGGCTGGTAGAACCAACCACGATTCAGCCTGGCGCCCCGGGGCCGCGAGCCACCCAGCGACCAGCTCGGCGCCTTCGTCGAGACCCAGAGCGCGACGTAGCGCTCGACTTTGTCCCGCGAAGCCTGGTGAATCAGCGGACCAACGTCGGTGCCCCGCTTCCGGCCGTCGCCCAGTCTCAGCGCTCCGGCGGCCGTGACGAGTTTCGCAACGAACCGGTCGTGAATCTTCCTGTGCAGGATGAGACGGCTCGTCGCGGTGCAGCGTTGTCCGGTCGTGCCGAAAGCGCCCCAGAGCACGCCCTCGAGCGCCAGGTCGAGGTCGGCGTCGTCCATCACGATCATCGCGTTCTTGCCGCCCATCTCGAGCGAGACTCGCTTGTGCATCCGTCCGCCGGCTTCGGCGATCGTCGAGCCGGTCGTGGTCGAGCCGGTGAAGGAGATGAGCGGAACGTCGGGATGCTCGACCAGCGCCCGACCCGCGACTTCGCCTCGTCCGTGCACCAACTGGATCACTTCGGGCGGGAATCCCGCCTCGAGTGCCAGCTCGACCAGGCGGTGTGCACTGTGAGGGACGTCTTCCGACGGCTTCAGCACCACGCTGTTTCCGCACAGCAACGCGGGAAACATTTTCCAGGTGGGAATCGCCATCGGAAAATTGAATGGCGTGACCAGGCCCGCGACACCGATCGGCCGGCGATAGCTCATGGCCCACTTGCTGCGCAGCTCCGAGGGTACCGTGCGGCCGAACAGGCGACGCCCCTCACCGGCGGCGTAGTAGGCGGTGTCGATCCCTTCCTGCACGTCGCCCCGAGTCTCCGCCAGCACCTTGCCCATCTCCCGGGTCATGCCGGCGGCAAGCTCTTCCTTCTTCTCGACGAGCAGGTCGCCCAGCCCGACGGAGCAGGTCGCCCCTCGCTGGAGGCGGTACGGCCCTCCACGCCTCGAATCCACGACGGGCGGAACGGACCGCGGCGGTCGACGTCTTCCGGACCCGGAATCAGGGAACCGGCCGATGAGATCGCGAAGTGTCCGCCGGATTCCGGTTCTCGAACTACGCCCCGGAAAGCGGCGGCACCCATTTCCCGCCGATGAAGATTCTTGAACGTGGTTGGCATGCGGGAAGGTCAGGAGCAGACCCAGTAGGCGAGGTGCTTGGCGTAGCCGACGCGAGGCAGAATCTCCCGGCCAGCGAGGAAGATGCCCCACAAGACGACCAACAGAGACAGGGTATGGGCCCAGCCGAGTCGGCGGTACCAGGAGGAGATGCCGCTCCAGACTCCGGCCACGATCACAGTGAGTGCGGCAGCCGAGATAGACGAAGAGCTCGAGTCCGCACTGATGGGCGTACGGCCACTGGGTCATCGCCCCGGCCAGGATCAACCCCAGCAAGACCCGAAGCCAGGTGGCGAACGCGGCGCGCTTCGGTCACCGCCGCGGGCGAGGCGGAACCCTTGGTCGCGACGGGCGCTCCGGCAGCCGGCGCCGGGCCTCGCGCCATGGCCTTGTCGATCGCCGCCAGCTCCTTGTCCCAGTCCCGCGGCTGGTCGCTCATGGAGTCTCCCGGCTCAGGCCGTAGCGCTCGATCTTCTTGTAGAGATTGGAGCGCGGCATTTTGAGCGAACGCGCGGTCTCCGACACGTTCCAGTCATGCTCGCGAAGCTTGGAAGCGAGGAACGACCGCTCCGCCTCGTGCTTGAAGGCCTCGAAGGTACCGTCCGGAGGCGCTCCCGCCGCTTCGACCACCTCGCTGACCGTGCTGTCGCCCAGCAGACGGCTCACATCGGCCGCAGTCACCGTCTTGCCCGGTGCCAGGATCAGCAGTCGCTCCACCGCGTTGCGCAGCTCGCGCACGTTCCCCGGCCATTGCCGCGACTGCAGCCGCTGGACCGCGGTCTCCTCGAAGCGGCGGCCTGGCACGCCACCGTTCGCCGCGAGCTGTTGGGCGAAATGCTGCACCAGCGCCGGAATGTCTTCCCGTCGCTCGCGCCAGGGCCGGCACGCGAATGGGGACCACGTTGAGGCGATAAAAGAGATCGTCGCGGAAGCGGCCCTCGGCGATTTCTTCGGCGCAGGTCCTTGTTGGTCGCGGCGATGACGCGAACGTCCACCTCGATCGGCTTGGATCCGCCGATCCGGGTGACGATCGCCTTCCTGCGAGCGCGCGCAGCACCTTGGCCTGCGCCGACGGAGCCATGTCGCCGATCTCGTCCAGGAAGAGCGTGCCTTCGTCCGCCAGCTCGAACTTCCCTTCCCGGTCGGTAACCGCGCCGGTGAACGAGCCCTTCATGTGGCCGAAGAGCTCGCTCTCGATCAGCTCCGAGGGAATCGCGGCGCAGTTCACCTCGACGAATGCCTTTCGCTTCCGCGGCGAGGCTTCATGGATCGCCCGCGCGACCAGCTCCTTGCCGGTGCCGTTTTCTCCGGTGATCGAGCACGCGCGCCGGCGTCGGGCCCGACCCGATCGATCAGGGCGCGCACTTCCTTGAGCGGCGGGACTGTCCCCGACCATCGCGTGGCGAGCGTCCACCGCTCCGCGCAGGCGGCGATTCTCGCCGACCAGGCCGGACTGGTCGAGCGCGTTGCGCACCGTCACCAGCAAACGGTCGGTATCGAGCGGCTTCTCGAGGAAATCGAAGGCGCCACGTTGCGGTCGCCTGCACCGCGGTTGAGATGGTCCCGTGACCCGAGATCATCACTACCACGGCGCCGGGATCCAGCTCCCGCAGCCGGGTGAGGGTCTCCAGCCCGTCGAGTCCCGCCATCTTTACGTCGAGAAACACCAGGTGGGGGCGGAACTCGGGGTAGACCGTGATTGCTTCGCCGCCGGAGCCCGCGCTGCGGACCGTGTGGCCCTCGTACTCGAGGACCTGCTTCAGCGCCTCGCGGATACCGGGTTCGTCGTCAATCACCAGAATGCGCTGGGTCATTGCTTCTGCGCCGGGTAGAGGATGGCCTTGTCAGGCTGGATCCTGAGACCGCCGATGCCCGCCGGTAAAGGTATTCGAATCCGGCTATCACGTGTGGCGAATATCCGCTGGGCGATGTTCTGCGAAATCGACCGAGGAAGCATAATTCCCCTGATGGTGACTTGTTCGACCGTCCAGTCGGCAAATCCCGGCTTGGGCACGGAGACCGGCCCGGCCGCGGCTACCGGCTCCCACGGATTCAGCACGCTGGCGAAGGGACCCAGTTGGTCCTTCGGAATGACCCTGGTGTCGAGCCGGCCGTGCAGCTCGAGACGATTCTCGCCGAGGGTGACGCCGAGGCTGTCCACGTGCGAGCGGGCTTCGGCAGGCAGTCCCGCGGTCACGAGAGAGGCAAGCTCGGCCGGGCTCAGGATGACTGAGTCCGCCTTCCAGCCGTGCAACGAATCAACCCGGTCATGGGCCTTCGCCAGCGCGTTGGCGCTGGGGCGGGCAACGCCCATCCCTTCGGACTCCTCGGTCTGTGTCTTCGACCGAGCAATTCTCATGAGGTCTCCACGGAAGAGCCAGGCTGCGCTGACCAGCGCCGCAAGAATCAGAATTCCAAGAATGCGAAACAGGAATCGCACGGTGGCCTAGTGGGACAGGGGAAAGTTCGCCAGCGGAGTGTGAACCGCGCCTCCCGGTCCAAGCCGGCTGACAAACAGAACCATCGCGTCGAGCACGAAGGGGATTGAAGGGCGGATTGTGGAGAGTCGCCTGAGGGAAAAACGGTCGAGACGGGCTCCGTCCTTGATCCGGCCAAGGGTAATGTGGGGATGAAAGACTCTGGCCTCGCCGGGGAATCCCAGCGCCTCACATTCCTGCTCCACTCGATGGGCGAGCAGTTCGAGAGCGGGTGGGGCGTCGAGTCCGATCCAGACTACCCGGGCCCGTTCCAGCGCGGGGAAACCGTTCAACTCGTTCGCCGTCACGGCGAGCGGCGACATGCCGGCCGTGGTGCGACCCAGTGCGGTTGAGATCTCGGGGAACTCTTGTCTCCTCAACCTCGCCGAAAAACTTGAGGGTGAGGTGCAACCCCTCTTCTCGCACCCAGCGCACCGGCGAGTCGGGCACCGCGAAGTCCTTGATCAGATCTCCGATCGCCTGCTGCGCTGCACGAGGAACTGGAAGCGCCACAAACAGCCTCATCCGCTCAACACCGGCAGTTCGGTCAGCAATCCGCCACGGCGGTAGCCTCTCGGATCCAACCGCACATCGGCGACGCCGAGCGCCTGGAAGCCCGAGAGGACTCGAGGCCAGCTAGCGCTCAACCAGGGGGATTTGTTCCGGAGGCTACCTCGATCCGGACGTGATCGCCGTGATGGCGGGCCCGCAGGTCGCCCGATACGCCGATCTCTCGAAGCAGCGCCTCGCCCGCTTCGACCTGACGTAACCGCTCGACGGTAACCGGCAGTCCATACTTCACCCGGCTGGAGAGACAGGGCGCGGCTGGAGCATCCCAAATCGGAATGCCCAAGTTCCTTCGCGGCCTCGCGAATCATCGGCTTGGACCAACCCAGCTCAGCGAGAGGGGAGCGGATGCTCATGCTCGCGCGCGGCGCCCATGCCCGGACGATGTTCCCCGAGGTCGTCGGCGTTGGTCCCATCGATGATGGTGTCGAATCACGGATGGTCGCGATCAGTCGCAGGCGACGCCACAGCTCCTGTTTGCAGAAGTAGCAGCGATTGATCGGATTGGCGACGTAGTCCGGATCCTCCATCTCGTCGGTCGCCACCTCGAGGAGCGGCACGTCGAACTCTCGAGCGACCCGAATCGCCGCGGCATACTGCACTGCGGGATAGGACGGGCTCCGACCGATCACGGCGAGGAATCGATCCGGACCCGCGGCACGCGCACCGATCACCGCGAGCAGCGCCGAGTCCACACCGCCCGAGTATCCCAGCAGCACACGACCGAGGCCCTGGAGATGACTGGTCAGGGACGAGAGATCGACCATGGCGGTAACGTACTAGGGTTGACGGGATGGGCGCCATAAGCCGTCAGCCTCAGCCGTCAGCCGTCGGTTAGCGGTTAGCTATAAGCCTTAGGCCGTAGGCCTTAAGCTTAAGTGCTTACGGCTTACGGCTTATGGCTCCGCGTTACGGCTTTTCGCTGATGGCTGACGGCTAATGGCTGACGGCTAACATGACCCAACCACAACAGCTGGAAATCAACGATCGGGTCTCCATTCCACTCAGCGAGCTGTCCTTCCGCGCCTCGCGCTCCGGAGGGCCGGGGGGACAGCACGTGAACACGTCCTCGACCAGGATCGAACTCTGGTGGGACCTGGCCGCGAGCCCCAGTCTCGACGACGAGTCTCGCGCCAGAGTGGCGAGTCGGCTGGCCACTCGTCTGGTGGACGACGGCCGCCTGCTGCGTCTGGTCTCCAGCGGCAGCCGAAGCCAGGCCCAGAATCGCGCCGAGGTGATCGAGCGGTTTCGCACCGTCCTGGCCGGAGCGCTGCGAGGAGGTCAAGCCACGCAAGCGGACCCGTCCGACCAAGGCCTCGAAGGAACAACGCCTGGCACGGCAAACGGCAACGGGGAGAAACCAAGCGCCAGCGCCGGCCGCCCGGTCACGATGAGTAGCGGCCCTCCCCACCATGAGCATCGTCGCGGTCAATCCGACGGCACCGGATCCGGAGGTGATCTCGCAGGCCGCTGACCTGCTACGCCGCGGCGAGACTCGTGGCCTTCCCGACCGAAACGGTCTACGGGCTCGGCGCCAATGCGCTCCAGGAAGCCGCAGTGCGTCGCATCTTCGAAGCGAAGGGGCGGCCCGCGCACAATCCTCTCATCGTTCACGTGGCCAGCATCGAGGCGGCTCGTGCACTCACGCCCGCTGGTCCGAATCCGCCGAGACGTCTGGCCCTGACGTTCTGGCCGGGACCGCTCACCCTTGTGCTTCCCAAGGCCGCGCAGATTCCCGATCTGGTTACCGCCGGCCTTCCGACTGTCGGGATCCGGGTGCCCCACCATCCGGTGACCCATGCCCTGCTCTCCGCCGTCGACCTGCCGATCGCCGCACCGAGTGCCAACCGTTCGGGAGAGGTCTCGCCGACCACGGCCCAGCACGTCGCACGGAGCCTGGGCGACCGTGTCCCTCTCATTCTCGACGCCGGACCTACCGACATCGGAATCGAGTCAACGGTGGTGGACGTGAGTGGAGGGGAGGCGACCCTGCTTCGCCCCGGAGTCATCTCCTCCGAGCAGTTGGCGGAGTTGGTCGGACCCCTGAGGACCGTCTCGACGGCCACCGGAGACGGCTCCGCTGCCCTCTCCCGGAATGCTGGACCGCCACTATGCGCCGAAGACTCCGCTCCGGTTGTTCGATCCGGCGGAGCGAGGCGCCGCTGAAGCCGAGATTCGGCAGGCCAGGGGTCGGGGGGAACGGGTGGGTGTCATGGCCTGGAGCAAGGAGGTGAACGGCGGCGACCCTCTAATTATCCTCCCGTCAAGTCCGCTGGCGGCCGGCCGCATCCTTTATGCGATCCTGCACCAGCTGGATGAAGCAGGATGCGCCTTGATCCTGGCGGAGCGGCCTCCGAGCGAACCTCGGTGGGCCGCGATACGGGATCGGCTGGAGCGCGCAGCGCGACCCTGACCGGACATTCTGTCAGCTTGGGACAGGATGTCGCGGCTACGGGCACTTTGTTCGAGCGCTTGCCGGGGCGGAAGTGGCATGCTCCCTGCCTTTCGGCGAATTCACACGCCGGGGGCAGAAATGGACCGTTCGCATGGACCTCATCCACCGTTTGGCTGTTCTCACGGCCGCAATGGCCATCCTGCTGGTTTTGGGTTCCACCGAGATCGCGCTGTCCTGGTCCGAACGGTCCCGACTGGATGACCTGCGTAGTGAATCGGTCGCCTTGGCCGAGACCTGGGCCAAGTACATCACCCGTCTCGCTCCAACCGGCGACTCCACCGCAATTGCACAAGGCCTCGCCGGGTGGCCAAGCCAGCACATCACCGCGACATCGGCGGCGGTCTGGAAACGGGATGGAGACCGGCTCACGCTGGTTGCCACGAGTGGAATCCTCGGTGATCCCGTCGCGACCAGCGAGGAGTATCAGGCCATCCAATCCAATGCATTGCGAACCTGGCAAGTTCGGGATTCTGCTCCTGCATGGAGAGTGGCGAAGCCGCTTGGTGGAGTCAGGCCTTATGGTGTGCTGAGTGTCGAAGTCTCGACTCGGACCCTGCAGTCCTGGGCTCGATTGGAACGGAAACGGAGCTACAGTTTTGCCGTAATCGCGGCATTGCTGCTCGCGGGAGGGGTGGCCTGGCTCACCGCCCAATGGGTGGGGAAGCCACTTAGCGCACTGGGACACACCCTGGATCAGGCCCACGCGGGAGTCGAGTCCGCTCCCCCGGCGAGAGAGTTCGGTCCCAATGAATTCCGGGGGCTGGCTCGACGATACAATGATCTGCGAGAAGCGTTGTCGGCACGGCAAAAGGAAAGCGAAGCCCGCGGCGCGCTGCTTTCATTGGAAGAGAAAGCGCGAGGATTGGACCGGCTGGCGTTGACGGAGGAGACAGCGGCAGCGTTCGCCCACGAGATCGGCACCCCACTCAACACGTTGAGCGGGCATCTGCAGTTACTGCGCGACGATCTTCGGGCCGCCGGTTCTCCACTGGCGTTGGAGCGGGTGCATCTACTGCTGGGGCAGCTGGACCGGCTCACCGGGATCGTTCGGAGCCGGCTGGAGCGGCGGGCCTGGCCCACGCCGGTCCTCCGTCCCACGGACTTGGGCGGTGTCGCAGAACGGGTGCTCCGCTTCTTCGAGCCCACCATGGCCGAACAGGGAGTTCGAGCCGGGTTGGCGCCGGCCGTGGCAGCCCTGGGGAAGCCCATGGCGATGTCTGACGGTGCGCTGGTGGAGCAGATCCTGCTCAATCTGGTCAAGAACGCGATCGAAGCGATGCCCCACGGTGGCAAGATCGAAGTTCGGGCCGGCGGCTCGGCCTCGGAGGCGTGGCTCGAGATTCGCGATACCGGTCCCGGCCTGGCGCCGGAAGCGCGGCGCCACCTGTTCAATCCCTTTGTGACGACCAAGGGACAGGCGGGCACGGGGCTGGGGCTGGCGGTGAGCCAGCGGCTGGCCCGGAGCCTGGGTGGTGATCTCGAACACATTCCCACCGATCACGGTACGGCGTGGCGGCTTTCACTTCCTTCTGCCCTGGAACGGACGGCCTGACGTGGCTCTGAGCGTGGCGCTATCTCCCCGCCTGCTGTTGGTGGACGATGATGAGGCGGCCTGCCGCCTCCTTTCTGAAGTGTTGGAGCGGGAGAGTTACCAGATCGTGCGCGCTCTCTCGGCCTCCGAGGGGTTGGCCAAGCTGGGACGCGAAGGCCCCTTCGATGCCGTGCTCACCGATCTCCGGATGCCGGGATCGAGCGGCCTCGATCTGCTGCGGGTCCTGCGGGAACGTGATCCCAACGCGATCGTCATCGTACTGACCGCGTTCGGCGATGCCGGCACCGCGGGAGAGGCGATCCGTGCCGGAGCCCACGACTTCATCAGCAAGCCGTATGACATCGGAGAGCTGCGGCTGGTGCTGTCTCGCGCGCTCGAGCGGCGGCGACTCCAGGTTTCCCGCAGCGACGAGCCGTTCCGGGGAGGCGACGGACGTCAGGAACTTGAGCCGGAATTAGTGGGCCATAGCCCGGCCATCATCGGCGTGATGAAAACTGTGGCACGAGTGGCGCCGAGTCAGGCGAGTGTCCTGGTCTTCGGCGAGACCGGGACCGGCAAGGAGCTGGTCGCACGCACGGTGCATCGCTACTCGGAACGGGGCCGCGGGAAATTTGTCGCGGTGAATTGCTCGGCTCTCGCCGAGGGCCTGTTGGAGAGCGAACTGTTCGGTCACGTCCGAGGCGCCTTCACCGGGGCGCAGAGCGCGCGGCCTGGACTGTTTCGTGAAGCGGATCGAGGGACGCTCTTCCTGGACGAAATCGGGGATATCACTCCAGCCCTGCAATCCCGCCTGCTGCGGGTGCTGCAGGAACAGGAGA
Source organism: uncultured Gemmatimonadales bacterium (assembly GCA_963788625.1). Taxonomy (GTDB): domain Bacteria; phylum Gemmatimonadota; class Gemmatimonadetes; order Gemmatimonadales; family GWC2-71-9; genus DATBGE01. The sequence goes on from CAWBHB010000004.1 coordinate 86,846, forward strand.
TCGTACCGGTCGGCGCGGAAACTCCGGTGCGAGTGGATGTCCGGGTGATCGCCGCGACCCATCGTGACCTCCCGGCCCTGGTGCGGGAGGGGCGCTTCCGGGAGGATCTGTACTACCGGCTCAACGTAGTAACGATCATGCTGCCTCCGCTGCGGGAGCGGCGCCAGGATATCCCGGTCCTGATCGACGATTTCCTGCGACGGCTGGGAGCCCGCCACGAGCGGGGGCCAGTCGCGGTGGATCCCGAGGCGCAGCGTGCCCTGCTGGCCTACGACTGGCCTGGCAATGTTCGCGAGCTGCTGAATGTGCTGGAGCGGGCCCTGGTGCTGGCCGCGCAGGATGTGATTGGGCCGGAGCACCTATCGGAGGAGATACGGGATGCGCTGGCGCCTCACGCCGTGCCGAGCGTCGGCGCGGCACCCGTCACCCAGGGGGCCGAGCTGATTCCGTTGGCGGCGGTGGAGAAGCGGCATGTGCTGGCAGTGCTCGCGGCGTGTGACGGTAATCGCGAACGCGCCGCGCGGGTGCTCCAGATTTCCCGCCGTACGCTGTCGCGGATGCTGCAGCGCTGGGGGATGTCGGCGCCGCGATCCTGATCACAAGAATTTTCTTCGCGTGAGGCGGACGGACATCCTGTCCCATTTGTCAACTCCGCCCGGCCAGCCTGTCGCTTCAGTTTCATCTATTCACTGAAAACCCCGCTTTCGCCGCTGATTCACGCCTCATCGGGTGAATTTCACGTGGCACCCCGCTTGCCCAAGACTCCATCGTCGAAAGCAGGACCAGTAGGACAGTCCCGGCGTCGGCCGGGCTCATTCCCATGGAGGATGCATATGCTCAAGCAGTTGGCGCTGGCTGGTGTGTTCGTGCTGGCAGCGGGGACGCTCAACGCGCAGTCGACGACGGCTCCCGCCGCTCCGACGACTCACGCCGCAGCGACGGCGCCCGCCAAAAAGCATGAACCCACCAAGCAGGAAATCACGATGGCCCAGCAGACCCTCAGCAAGGCGGGCCTCTACAAGGGCAAGCAGGACGGTCAGTGGAACAACGACCTGTCTAACGCGATCAAGAAGTACCAGACCCAGAACAAGCTGAAGGCGACTGGCAAGCTCGACGAAGAGACCCTGCACAAGATGCAGCCGCCCGCCCCGGCGACGGCACCAGCCAGTCCGTAAGGGCGAGAAACAACCTCCCACGGGACGAACGCGGTCAACATCCTTCCCAGTCCCGTGTTTAACGCCTCTCCGCAAGGGGAGGCGTTTTCTCGTTGGTGGCACCTCAGCGACGAGCCACCGAAGTCGGCGCCATCCGGTGGGTCCGATCGAGGCTCCGATACTGGATCGCCTCGCTGATGTGGGGCACGCCGATCTCCCCCGCTCCAGCCAAGTCCGCAATGGTCCGCGCCAGCTTGAGGACCCGGTGATAGGCCCGGGCCGACAGTCCCAGTCGCGTGATAGCGGTGCGAAGGAGGCCCTCGACCGGTTCCGCCAGGCGGCAGTATCGCCGGATGTCGCGCGAGGCCATGTGCGCATTGGCGAAGAGGCCCGGCTGTTCACGGAACCTGGCTTGCTGCCTCCCCCGCGCTTCTTCCACCCGGGTGCGGACCGCAACACTCGGCTCCTCCGATCGCTCGCCAGCCAACTCCGCGCAGGGCACGGCAGGCACCGCGAGATGAATGTCGATCCGGTCGAGCAACGGCCCGGAGACCCGGCCGAGGTAGCGCTCGACCGCTATGGGATCGCAGCGGCAGTGATGGGTGGGATCGCCGGCGTAGCCGCAGGGACAGGGGTTCATTGCCGCCGCGAGCATGAGCCTGGCGGGATAGGTGAGACTGGTCGCGGCGCGGCTCAGGGTGACGATCCCGTCCTCCAAGGGTTGGCGCAGCACTTCAAGCACATTCTTCCGGAATTCCGGCAGCTCATCCAGGAAGAGGACCCCGCCGTGGGCGAGGCTCACCTCCCCCGGACGCGGGTTGGATCCTCCGCCGATCAAGCCGGCGTCGCTGATGGTGTGGTGTGGGGCGCGGAAGGGACGCGTGGTGCAGAGCGAGCGTCCTCCAGTGAGCAATCCCGCGACACTGTGGATACGCGTTGTCTCGAGTGCCTCCTCCAGCGTCATCGGCGGCAGGATCGTGGGGAGACGGCGGGCCAGCATGGTCTTCCCCGAGCCCGGTGGACCGATCAACAAAATGTTGTGCGATCCAGCCGCGGCGACCTCGAGCGCCCGCTTCGCGGCGGCTTGCCCTCTCACATCGGCGAAGTCCACCAGGTCGTGATCCCGCCGCGCCATGAGCTCCGCCACGTCGCACTGGGCAGGCGCGATCGAACACTCTCCGGTCAGGTGGGCGCAGACTTCGAGCAGCGTCCGTGCCCCGTACACCGCGATTCCCTCCACCACCGACGACTCGGCCACATTCTCGGCCGGCAGCAAGACGCCACTCAGTCCCGCGGACCGAGCGGCCAGCGTCATGGAGAGCGCGCCCCGCACCGGCCGCAGATCGCCTTCGAGCCCCAGCTCGCCCAAGAGCAGGAGATGGTCAACGCCTTCCGCGGCGACCTGATTGCTCGCCATCAGCAGGGCGATCGCGATGGGCAGATCGAAGGCAGACCCGTCTTTACGGACGTCCGCCGGGGCAAGGTTGATCGTGATCCGTTTGAGGGGATAGTTGTAGCCGGCGTTCACCATCGCGGCACAGACCCGCTCTCGCCCTTCTTTCACGGCGCCCTGCGGAAGCCCCACGGTCGAGAACGAGGGAAGGCCGTTGGTCAGATCGGCTTCCACCTCGACCAGGTAGGCATCAATGCCGAGTACTGCGGCGGAGCGGACCCGAGCGAGCATGCGGTGAATAGAGTGAGTGACCGCAGAGTGTATCGCTCCAGGGCTGGTGCCCGGGTATTGTTTCAGTGCGGACGGTTACGAAATAGTGCGGGAATCACAGCCCCGGATATCTTCTCAACCTCATGAGCCTCCGACTCCTTGTCTTCACCGCTCTTCTTGTCTCTCCTCTTCGCGCCCAAACTCAGACCGCTACGGTCCGCGCGGCGCTCGACTCGGTGCGAGCCCACAATGACTGGACCCTGGCCGAACAGGCCTCGATCTGCGAGATCGAGGCTCCACCGTTCAAAGAGGCAGGGCGCGCCGCCGAGCTGAAACGACGGTTCACCGCCCTCGGGCTCGAGAGGGTGCGGCTCGACGCCGTGGGCAACGTGATCGGAGAACGGCCCGGGCGGGCCGGCCGGCCGGTAGTAGTGTTGTCCGGGCATCTCGACACGGTATTCCCCGAGAGCACTGATGTACGGGTGCGGCGCAGCGGCACGGTGATGCGTGGACCCGGCATCGCGGATGACTGCCGCGGCCTCGCGATTCTTCTTGTGGTTGCCCGAACTCTGAGGGAGGCCGCGGTCGTCACCAGCGGGAACATCGTGTTCGTGGGCACGGTCGGCGAAGAGGGGCTCGGAAACAGCCGGGGCGTGCGGCATCTGGTCGAGAGGGAGTTGCCCAAGCAGGTGGACTACTTCGTCACCATTGATCTCAACCAGTTCGATGTAGCCACTCGCAGCGTTGGGAGCCACCGCTACCAAGTGACCTATTTCGGACCGGGTGGACACAGCTTCGGCGCGTTCGGCATGCCGAACCCGGTCCATGCACTGGGGCGAGCGATGGCGAAGATCGCCGACTTCCAGGTTCCCCAGACACCCAAGACGACCTTCAACATCGGCATCGTGAAGGGCGGGACAGCGGTCAATGCCATTGCTTCGTCTGCGGCGATGGTAGTCGACTTGAGGTCGGAGTCGACCGCTGAACTCGAAGGGCTGGACTCCCGGTTCAAGACCGCTGTCAATCAGGCGATGGCCGAGGAGCTCCGCCGCTGGCCGGACTCCAAGGTGGCCCTGACAGTCAGGTTCGATACTCTGGGCATCCGCCCCGCCGGCACTGTGCCCGACTCGGCGCCGATCCACCGGGCGGTACTGAGCACCGCCCGAAGCCTTGGCATCGGACCCTTCTTCACGGCCGCGGCGACCGACGCGAATATTCCCATCAGTCTCGGTATCCCCTCCATTGCCATCGGGCACGGCGGCAACGCGACAGGCGAGCACTCGCTCTCCGAGAGCTACGACGATGGGGAGCGCGGCTGGCTCGGCCCTCAGTGGGCGCTGCTCCTCGGCGTGACGCTGGCCGGCACCGAGTAGGACGGAATTTTTCGGACGGCTTCAAGTGCAGCGACAACCGCCCTCCAGTGACCCTCAGATTCAGGCTCTCGATGGACATTCCAGGCCGCCCCGCTAGAGCATGGGTGATCCCCGTGGCGCAGCCACGGCCTGCCGAGCCGCGAGGAACGAGCGAGCATGCCACGAGCACCGGTGTGTGGTCGCCGATTGTATTCTGGTACGAGGCGGTGTGATGTACGGAAGTAATGCTGAGCGGGACAAACTACTCAGTCCTCAGTCCTTTCCACTCGTCACTGGTTCAGTGCGGCCACCCATCCGGCCGAATATCGGTGAGCAGAATGATGGGCGCGTTGAGATCGCCGGCGAAGATGCTCGATTCGAGCGGTTGGGTGCGCTCGAGATCGTCCCGACTGGTGCCGATGCACAGTGTGAGACCGACCCGCAGCACCGGCTGATCGAGCAGCGCCGCCGGGATCACGCGCGGCGGACCGTAGGTCAGGCCCTCCCGCACCGTCGCGGGGATTCGACCCGAGACGTAGACCGGAACCTCCACCAGCGACTGTAGCATCCGGTAAGTCAGAACTGTTGATTCCCCGCCACTCGTCGCGATGCCGAAAACCGGCGCGCCAAACCGTCCTGTTCGGGGGAAAATGGCAATCCCGTAGCCCAGGCCGCTGCCGCTATCTCTAGAGGCTGCAAGCGTTTCCCGCAATAGATCGTGAACGGCGACCAGATCCTGCGGAATGGGTTCGGTGCTCATTTGGAGGATCCTGTGAACGCGGCAGTTGGGCCAGCATTTCAGGCACAGGGCTAGTTTTGCAGAAGTCGGGCCGCCCTCCGGGTATGCCCTCCGGCCCGGCCAGGCCGGGGCAAACCGGCCGATAGCATGCACTGCGGAAAGAGAGTGCGCAACCATGCTGCACATCCATGGCGGTGATGAGGTCCTCGAGCGCCTCGCGCGCGCCGGAATCGCCGGCGAACGGCTCAACTGGCGCGAAGTGCTCTGCGATGGACCGACCCCGCGCTGCGACTCCCGTCAGGAATGGCGCCGGATCCGCTCGGAATTCCTCTCCCGGGTTTACCACGCGGAACCAGGTGGGACCGATCTCCTCGTGGAACAGGAAGAAGCGCTGGAGCGCGCGCTGGCTGAGCAGGACGAGATCGTGCTCTGGTTCAGCAGCGACTGGTTCTGCCAGGCCGTTCTGCTCTCTCTACTCGGCCTGTTGCACCAGAAGCCGAGGCGTCGGGCGCGGCTCTCACTCGTAGCACCGGTCGGCTGGCCGAACGTCCCGGAGAATTCGGGTTGCACGCTGGCCTATCGTGCCCGAAGCGGAACTGTCCGGCCTGCTCGCCCGGAGAAAGGAATTGACTCCCTCCCTGCTGCATCTCGGCAGCACGGCCTGGGACGCCATGTGCGCTGGGGACCCTCGCGAAGTTGCAGTCCTGGCGGCGCAAGACCTCTCGGACCCGAGCTTTCCTTCGCTCAGAGAGGGACTCCGCATCCATCTCTGCGAGCTTCCTTCCGCTACGAATGGACTGGCGTTCAGCGAAGAACGCGCCCTGGCCGCTCTCAGTGATTCTCCCCAGGAACTGAACGCGGCGTACCACGCCTTTGAGCGCGCAGAGAGTCGCCCCTGGATTACCGACATGATGTTTGCGACCCGCCTCCAGGGGTTGAATGGCGTCTCCTCACCGTTGGTCGAATGGAGCGCCCACGGTCAAAATGTCCGTCGCACCGCGCTGGGCGGCGAGGTCCTTGCAGGACGGCGGGACTGGTGTACCCTGACCCAGATGGACCGTTGGGTCGGCGGGGTGCACCTTTCTCCTGACAACTTGTGGCGAATCGATCGCAGTAGTCTGGCTCTCACCCGTTAGAGGTCAGGCCGAAGGAGGCGTCAGTGAGTCGCGAGAAAGTCAGCCTACCACCGCTGGATGTTCTCCTCGTCGGGCTGTGGTGTGCCTTCATTTTCGGCCTGCTCGAGATTGGAATCATGGCGTTACTCGAGAGGGGCGACGAGAAGTTGGGCACCTTCATGAGCCCGGATTTCGCCTGGATGACGCCGGTGGCCAATTCGATGCTGCTCCTGGCAGCCGGGACTCTCGTACTCCTGGTCGCATGGCTGGCCCGGGGACGAATCGGTTGGCCGGCAGTGCTCTGGACCTACGGGTTCCTCGCGGTTCTCTCCATTCTCTTCCGCTTTCCCTCGGTGGATCGTCGGGCGTGGGTCATCCTCGCAGCAGGGATAGCACTCCAACTCCAGCGATGGATTGCGCCGCGGATGACTGAGTTTCGCCGGCTGGCGCGAAGGTCCCTGCCCTGGCTGGCGGGCCTTATCCTCTGTCTTGGCGTGGGTCGTCACGCCTGGCTGGCTTGGCAGGAGCGACGCGGCGTCGCAGCACTTCCTCCCGCAGACTCGGCAGCGCCCAATGTGCTGCTCATTATCCTGGATACGGTTCGCGCGCTCGACCTTAGCGTGTACGGCTACCACCGCGCCACCACTCCCTTCCTGGAGCGCTTCGCCGCTCGCAGTGTGGTGTTCGACCACGCCCTGGTCAATGCGCCTTGGACTCTCCCGTCTCACGCCTCGATCTTCACGGGACGGGTGCCCCACGAGAACAGCGCGGATTGGGTCACGCCGCTGGACGATACCCACCCGGTGGTAGCCGAGGCCTTTGCGGCACAGGGATATGCCACCGCAGGGTTCGTGGCGAACCGGCGCTACACCGGGCGCCGGACTGGACTCGACCGGGGGTTCCACCACTATGCCGATTTCCTGGTTAATGAGGGTGAGCTGATCCACAGCAGCTCGATCGGCAGCTATTATCTCGACCAGAGCTGGTTCCGGGGGCTGTTTCGGTACTACGATCTGCCAGGGAGGAAGCGCGGGGACCGGGTCACCAAGGAAGTCCTGAACTGGCTGGAGCACCGCTCTGGGCGCCCCTATTTCGTATTCCTCAACTACTTCGACGCGCACACCCCATTGCTCCCGGTGGCGCCGTACGACACGCTCTTCGTTCGGGGCGGCAGGACCCAGTTGGAACAGATGCTGGCTGCGAGTTATGCAGACAAAAAACCTTCGAGTGAGGAGCTCGAAATCCGGCGCGATGCCTATGATGGCACCATCGCCTATCTCGACCAGCAGATTGAAGAGTTGCTCGGCGCGCTCGAACGGCGGGGCGACCTGGACCGGACGATCGTCGTCGTCACGTCCGACCATGGTGACCTGTTCGGCGAGAAGGGCGCCACCGGGCATGGCAACGATCTGTTTCGCCCCGCGGTCGACGTGCCGCTTCTCGTTTCCTATCCTCCCAAAGTTCCTCGCGGACGCCGCGTGACGACCGCCGTCTCGCTCCACGATCTCGCGGCCACAATGCTGTCGCTGGCCGGGGTGAACCAGCATCCGCTCCCGGGGCGCTCGCTCGAGCGTTTCTGGGGGGACCACCCTCCGACCGGCATCACTGGCGGGGACACGCTCGTCATGGAGCTCAGCTACAACAAGCGGCTGCCGAAGAAAACGCAGGTGGCGAAAGGTGCGATGGCCTCCATCGTGCTCGATCGTTACCGCCTGGTCCGCAACGGCGATGGCTCGACGGAGTTGTACGATTTCCTGAATGACCCCGAGGAAACTACCGATCTGAGTCAGGCGCCGGAATTCGCCGAGGTGCTGACCCGGTTGAAGGCGGCGTTGCAGGTCGTCGCCGGGCCTCCCACGGGACGGGGGCCGCGTTACCGGGGAACCGCAGCGCTCGCCGGACCCTGAGCACTGCCATCGGGCCAACCGATGGCGACTGTCGTGCCTCGCCGTGGCACACTCTGGACCTCGACGGCCGCACCCCAGCTTTCGACGAGACGCTTCACGATGGCGAGCCCCAGCCCCGAGCCGCTCGTGGTGGTCGAGAACCTGGGCTCGAAGATGCGCGGGAGCAGCTCGGCTGGTATCCCACGCCCGTTGTCTTTCACGGAAAAACCCGGGTTGGCCACGGACAGTTCAATCGAGCTCGCTCCGGCATTCCGGGCATTCTCCACCAGATTCCCCAGTACCTCCTTGAGCTCGTCGCGACGGGCCGGACGCCAGAGCGGTCCGTTCCCCTTCACCGATACCGAGACCCCTTCCCCGGTGAGCCGGTAAAGCTCCGCTACTTCGCGCGCGGTCGCGAGAAGGTCGACACTCTCCAGTGGAGCGGCATCTTCGACCGGCAACCCGAACCGGCTGAACCCCCGGGCAATCGTGTCCAACCGGTCGATCTCCGCCAGGATTCGACTCGATGTGGTCTCCAGTGTCTCGTCGAACTCGCCACGACGTTCGCGGTAGACCCGCCGCAGGTGCTGGATGCCGAGCCGGAGCGGTGTCAGCGGGTTCTTGATTTCGTGCGCGACTTGTCGCGCCATCTCGCCCCACGCCAGCACCCGCTCCGCCTGCGTGACGTCGGTGATGTCGTTGAGCGAAAGCACGATGCCGCCCACATCCGTCCCCAGGCGCTCCAACTGGAAGCGCAGCCGGCGTCCTTCGATCTCCAGCTCGCCCGCGGCAGGGCCTTCCTGGCTGAAGTTGAGCATCGCGGAGGCCAGCGGCGCCCACGCCGCGCCCAGCCCCGCGGCAAGGCCCTCGCCTTCCACCAGCGAATGTCCCAGCATTTCTCTCGCCCGGGGATTGGCGATGATCACGATCCCCCGCGCGTCCAGAGCCAGCACTCCGGTGGCAACGTCCGCCAGCACCGCCGCGGTTCGCCGCCGGGCGCTTTCCAATGCCGCCTGACTCGAGCGCACGTCGGAGGACATTCGCGCGAACGCGCCGAACAACTCCTCGAACTCGACAGGAGGCGTCCCCGGTGGGGGTGGTGTCTCTCCCCGTCCCAGTGAAAGCGCCGAGGTTCGGAGATCCGCGACCGGGCGCGCCAGCGCCCGAGCTACTACCTGTGCAGCCGCGACCGCGGCGGCGATTCCGACTAGTGTCGCCAACAGCAGGAAGAAGGCGAGGTCACGCTGGGTCTCGGCCAGGAACCAGTCGTCCGCCACTTGAGGCGTGGCCAGAATCCCGATCCCACCCGGAGGTCCGCTTTGGACGACGCGATAGCCCACCCGCACCGGAGACATGTAGGTCGTCCCATTTCGGATTTGCGCTATTTCGTCACCCAGCCCCAGACGGACGAACACCCTGGGATCCACCAGCGGCTCGACCAATCCAAGATCGTGGAGGATGGGCGCGCTGGTGGCGAGCAAGGTACCGCCGCTGTAGAGCGCGAGATCGGCATCGAGACGGTCGGAAAGCTCCTGCAGGCCGAACGTCAGGATGTCGCCCGGACCGCGCAGCAGACCGCCCGCGGTGAACACCGCATCGCGCAGCACCTGGGAAATCAGCAAGTCGCGACTTCGGGCAGCCTCGGCGTCGAACCGGGAGAAATTCCAGGCGGCAAAGCCTGCGGCGGGCACCACGAAGAACACCGCCAGGGTCGCAGCCAGACGGACTTGGAATGACCGGGCCGCACGCTTGAACGACCAGCGGCGTCTCGGACCCTCCAGCCGGACCGTGGTGAGGAGCCAGACGCCGACCACGAGAGTCGCGTCCAGCAGGATGAGGAGCGCCCCGCGCACCGCGAGTGAGAGCGGCGCATGGAGCGATACCGATGCGTGGGCATGCCGCACTGCGCCGAAGAGGGTCAGGGGACGGTCGTTGCGAACCTCCCATCCTACCCGGCGCCAGCCGACCAGCGCCGGTTCACCCGCAGTGCTGACCCCGGGAGGAGTCAGGGCCAGGTCGTACAACGGCGCGCCTTCCGCAGGAGGGCGCAGCAACCGTGAAAGCCGAGTCGGTGTGATCAGCCGGGTCCGCGGTCCGATGGCCGCGGTAAACACATTGCCATCATCCAACCGTTGCAGCAGGATGTAGTGCAGACCCGGGACTCGCGCGGCGCGGGTGATGGTGCGCGGCGTACTGCTGTCCATTCCCTGCACCAGCGCCGATAACAACGGAGTCGGAAGGTCCAGGGAATCGAGCGCGAGATCGGCCTCGGCGGTCGCCCCGTGTCCCCCACAGGCTGAGCCGCACCGGATAGTCCTGCTCTCCCAGATAGGAGGTGCGCCAGAGGGCATACATCTCCGCCGTGGTCTGCACTCCGCCCTGGGCCGCGAGCTGCTCCCCCAACCGCTCGAGCAGCGGCTCGGCCAGTGGATCCTCTACCGCACCAAGCCGTCCCATGGTCTCGCTGCGCGACAGCTATGCGACCATTGAGCACCGCCGCCCAGGTCACCAGCGATGCCGCACTCCCCGCGACCATCGCGATGGCGACGACGGTTCCCCAGCGCGGCGTCGAGCGAGCGACCAGAAATAGCGCCGGCAGCCATAGCAGCGTATACCATCCGGGATAACCGAGGGGCGGACTCCACACCCGGAGCCCGATCAGCGCGGCCGAGAGCGCGAGTCCCACTCCCAGCAACAAGCCGCGGTCGTTCGAGGCGGCTGGGTTCGAGGAGCCGGTCGCAGACACGCAGCGGCGAGGACAATGACCGCACTCGCGGCCAGCGCCAGGACCACCTGCCAGGTTGTCCACAGCTGCGCGGAGACGCCATTCAACGGAGGTGTGATTCCGCGCCCCAGCTCGGTGAGAAAAGACGGTGCCGCGCCGAGCAGGAGCAGCCCGACTAACCAATGCCACGGCCGGCGTGGCACGTTGCGACGCCAGAGCCAGAAGGCTCCGAGCAGGAGGAGCAGACTCGAGAGTCCCAGAGCCCCGGCCGAGGTGGTAAACGGGCCGAAGGATGCACGGAAGAAGGTGGCGGGGGAGAACAGGTCATCGAACCCGAGCGCGGATCCCGCGGGAGAGCGGAGGCCGAGCCAGAGGAGTGCCGGCGAGCGAAGCAAGCAGAGTGGCCGGGCCCGCCGCTCCGAGTACTCCGATCAGGAGCACCAGCACAGTCGCGGCAGCGACCCCTCGACTCGCCACCGCAAGCTCCCTCTCCTTGGCCTCGCCCTGGTCGGGCGGAACCGGCAGGACGCTGAAGAGGAGCCGGGGGCCCGCCGTGGTCGGCTCCTCGAAATCGAACAGGTCGGACTGGCGCGGGGCGGTACCAGGCGGGAAGACTTCGAGACCGACTCGGGTCCGAGCGGCGAACCGGGCGCTCAGGCTTCGTTCAGGACGGGGCGCGGTCGGGTGGGCCCAGATCAGGGTGCTCGCCACCACCACCCGGCCCTCCGGCGAGTGGCGGCGCGTCTCCAGCACGACGTAATATCCATCGGCTCGTACGGCGATCGAGTCGCCCTCGGCGTCGGGCAGCAACCGATGTCGCCCCGCCCAGGCCCACGGCGTTCCCGTTGCTTCGAGGATGGCGACGCCAAGCTCAGGTCCGGGCCGGAGTTGGTCGATTGGTCCAGTGAACGGAACGCTGCGACGCGATCACCCTTGGCGACCTCGAGCGCCTTCGCGGTCGCATCGTCGGCCCGGTGCAGCGCCTGGCGAAGTTCGGTTTCGAGCTGTTGGGAGGCTTGGGTGACGAAACGCTCGCGTACCACCGACCACTGGTGTTCGATGGAACTCAGCCGACGCCCGCCGATGGCCATGGCCAGTGTGAGGACGGCAAGCGCGCCGGAAAGAGCGACCGTCCACCGCTGCCGCCACGGCCGCGAGAGGTATATCGCGCCAAGCAGGAGGACCGCGACAGCGAAGGCCCAGATCGGTGCGGGACGGCGCAGCCATTCCGCGCCGCGGCCACGGCCGTCGCGCCAAGGATTACCGACCAGCCATGACGATGGATCAGAACGGACATCCGTTGTGCCTCAAAGACCTGACCGCTGGAGCAGTGCGCGGTCTGGTCGCCGCCCGGCCGTGGCTCATCATCCCGGTGGGAACCCTCGAGGGACACGCACCCCATCTCCCGCTGGGAGTCATCGGGGTACTGGTCGAGCGTCTGGCGGACGATCTTTCGGCTCGGTTTCGCGTGGTGCGGTCGCCTCTCATTTCATTCGGGGTCAACCGGCCCGATACCTCCTGCCTTCCCGGTTCGGCCGGCCTCCAGCGCAAGACGTTGCACCGGGTCATGAACGAACTTATCGCGTCTTGGGAAGCGTCGGCAGGGATCGAGGAGTTCGTGGTGCTCTCCGCCCAGGTCCTACGATCCCCATCTCGAGGCCCTCGGAACCATCCGCCCGCTCAAGGCCCGGCTTGCAGGTGGTGGACCTCTCCACCTTCGATCCGGCGGAGTTTGCCGGCGACGCCCGCCGGCAGCATCACGCCGCTGGCCGCAGAAACGTCGCTCGCGCTCTACCTCGCCGGCGGACAGGTATGGCAGGATCAGAACGTGACGATTCCCGACGGCGCCACAGCCGAGCTGGGCCAGCGGATTTATACTTTCATGCTGGATCGAGTGGCATCCCGCTGCTTCCCCTTTCCCCATGGCCAGGCATGACTGCTTCCCTGCGGATCTTTCCGTTAGTAGCGTGCCTCGCCGCCGGTGCCGTGCCGGCATCAGCGCAAAACGATCAGGGAGTTCTCATCATCAGCAGGGCTGGACAGGAAATCGGGCGGGAGTCATTCCGGCGGGTGGTTAACAAAGCCGACCCGAGCGTAGTGGACAGCTTCACCTCGATCGCCCGATTTCCCGCCACCAAGCCGGGGCTCGAACTGAGCGCTGTTTGGGGCCGCAGCGGTCCCGATGCGTTTACCCTCTTGCTGGACCGGCGCGGGAAAACGGAGGCCACCAGCCAAATCCTGGTGGCGGGAGGGCGCAATCGGATCACGGTGCGAGTAGTAGGGCGCGGTGGCGAGAGCGCGCAACGAGTTTCCCGGCGGGCCTGGGGTTGTCATACTGGAAGACAGCCTTTTCGCACCGTATCTCCAGATCGTGGCACTGGCCGGTGAAAAAGCCACACCGATGACCGCGCTCTTCCCCCGTTCGGGCCGCAGGCTCGCCTTTCATGCGGAGCGGGTGTCGGGATCCACAACCAACCCCCCGGATCCGGCTGCCATCCAACAGATCCGGCTGACCGGGGGCTTGATCGGAGAGATCCAGTTGGACGCGGGAGGAAGGCTGATTCGGATCGTGCGACCCGATTTCGGAGTTGAGGCGTCCCGCGCGCCCTAGCAATCCTGCCTCGTCTGGCGCATCCGTTGACGGGTTTGTCCCAAGCTGAAACTGCCTGGATGCACCCTCCGTATGAGGGGCAGCCGCGTTCTCCACCAATCATTTGGGATGCTAACATGCGACGCAGCTGGACCCTTTCCGCCAGCCTGATCCTGCTTGTTGTGTGCGGCAACGCGGCGTCGGCGCAGACGCCTGATTCGACGGTCCCACCTCCGACTGCCACGCTTTCCCTCGAGGAGGCGCTGACCCAGGCAAGGACCAGCAGCCCGGAGTATCGCCAGGTTCTCAACAACGAAGGGCCCGCGAAGTGGGCCTTGAGGAACGCCTACGGCAATCTGCTCCCCGGAGCGGATGTTGAGCGGCGGAGTTGGATACACCGGTACTGGCCAGGCCAACCTGGGGCAGGGATTCACCCAGCAAACTTCGGCCTTCGTCCAGTCGAACTGGCAAGCGAGACTCACCTACCAGCTGGACGGCGCCCGACTGATCGGGCCCGGCCAGCAGAAGGCAAACCTCAAGGCCACGGATGAAGAGATCGACAACGAGGCGCGTGACACTGCGGTTCAACATCACGAACCAATACCTGATCGCGCGCGGCCACGTGCCGCGCAGGTGGCGGTCTCCCGCCAGCAGGTGGAACGCAACCAGAGTTTCCTGGAGCTGGCGCAGGCCCGCTTCAAGGTGGGCCAGGGTACCCTGATCGAGGTGCGGCAGGCCGAGGTGCAAAAAGGCACCGCCGACGTCCAGTTGCTGCGTGACCAGCAGGCGGAGAACGAGGCCAAGCTGGAGTTGTTCCGCCAGATGGGCGTTGCACCTCCGGTTGAGGTGCAACACATCGCGCTGACCGACTCGTTTCCGGTGACCGAGCCTACCTTCGAGTTGGACGACGCTGTTGCAGATGGCTGCGGAGGAAAACCCGGCCCTCCGGGCGTTGCGCTACCGGCGGGACGCGGCGTCGTCCGGCGTCGGCGTCGCCAAGTCGCCGTTCTTTCCCTCGCTCTTTGCGTCGGCCGCGTGGGGAGGGTTCACCAACCAGCAGACCGATGAGGGCCTGTTGCTGCAGCAGGCAACGCTCGGCGCACAGGGGCAGGCCCAGGGCTGCGTCTTTGAGGATTCGGTGCGATCGGCGCTTGCCTTCCCCGGTGTAATTGGCTCTGCCGGCTGCTTTCAGCGCGCCGGCCTCAATGCCGACGGGAACCGCGTTGACCCCCGCCGCAAAGGACCGGATCCTCGACGCCAACGGAACCTTCCCGGGACACTTCATCAAGAACCCCTTCCAGTTTCAAGTCGGCGTTTCCCTGCCGATCTTCACCGGGTTTGGCCGGTCACTGCAGCTCTCCCAGGCGAGGGAGCTCGAGGATGACGCGGATGAGAACGTTCGCGCCGCGGCCCTCCGGATCCAGACCGAGGTGAACACGCGGTATCTCGCCTTGAATGCGGCCTACAAGGCCATCGGGGTTCAGGCTCAAAGCCGGGAGGCAGCCCGCGACCAGCTCCGGCTGGCGCAGGATCGCTACCGGCTGGGCAGTGGCAGCTCACTCGAGGTCACCGATGCACAGAACGCGGTGCAGCGGGCTGAAGGCGATTACATCGCCGCTACGTATGCGTATCACCGGGCCGTGGCGATCCTGGAGGCTGCGGTTGGTCGCCCGCTCCGCTAACCAAACGAGGGTGTGAAATGTCGCGTCGCATGAAGCTCAGTCTCGTCTTGATTGTGCTGCTGGTCCTCATCGGCGGCGTCGTCGCCCTCACCGCCGCCAAGAAGAACAAGAAGGCGGTCGAAGTCCGGATGGAAGAGGTGGGGACGCGGGACCTGGTCTCGACCGTCACCGCCAGCGGGAAGATCGAGCCTGAGACCAAGGTCGACATCCTGAGCGACATCCAGGGACGCATCACCGAGATCGCCGTGAAAGAGGGCGACATGGTGAAGAAGGGCGAGTTCCTGCTCCAGATCGACCCGGGCCTCTACCAGGCCGCCGTCTCCCGAGCCGAAGCGCTGCTCGCTTCCGCTCAGAGCGACCTGATCCGGAGTCGCGCCAACCTGGATCAGGCCGAGCGGGCCCTCAAACGAGCCAAGGACCTGCAGTCATCGAACACGAGCCTCATATCCGAAGAGGCGGTGGAGCAGTCGGAGACCGCGCGCGACGTGGCCCAGGCCAACCTCGTGTCCAGCCAGGCCCAGGTGGATCAGGCCCGGGCCGGTCTCCAGGAAGCCCAGGACAACCTGCGCAAGACCCGATTGGTCGCGCCGATCTCCGGCCGGGTGACCCGGCTCGAGGTCGAGGAAGGTGAAGTCGCCGTCCCGGGTACCTTCTCCCGCGACGTGGGCCTGCTGATGACCATCGCCGACATGTCGGTGATCCTGGCCAAGGTCCAGGTGGACGAGACCGATGTGGTCCGTCTGCAGGAAGGAGACTCGGTGGAAGTGAGCATCGATGCCTTCCCCGACACCAGCTTCCTCGGCCGGGTTACCAAGATCAGCAACAGCGCTCAGCTCACCGCGACCCAGACTGCATCGGGTTCCAACGACCGGGCGGTGGACTTCGATGTGGAAGTCACCTTGGCCAAGCCGCCGGCAGACATCCGCCCCGACCTGAGCTGCACCGCGCGGGTTATCACCGACGTGCGGAAGGGCGTGCTCAGCGTGCCCATCATCGCCCTGACGGTGCGGGAGAATGAGCCGGTGCCCAACGAATCGGCTCCGCGCGACACGCTCATGAAGCCCAGCGCCGGGAAGAAGAAGGAGACCGAGGGTGTCTTCGTGGTGAACAACGGCCTCGCCACCTTCCGGCCGGTCAAGGTCGGGATCGCGGGTGAGGAGTACTTCGAGGTCGTCGAGGGCGTGAAGTCGGGTGAGACCATCGTCTCCGGCAGCTACCAGGCGATCCGGGACCTCAAGGACGGCACCAAGGTCAAGAAGGCCGCGAGCGATTCGGGGAAGAAGGAGGAGAAGAAGTCATGAGCGACCTGGTGATCCAGGTGGAGGATCTGGTCCGCGAGTATGACATGGGCGCGGAGAAGGTCCTGGCACTCAGGGGCCTCACCCTGGGCATCCGCCGCAACGAGTACGTCGCCATCATGGGACCCTCGGGCTCCGGGAAGTCCACCTTCATGAACCTGCTGGGCTGTCTCGACACGCCCAATGGCGGCACCTACTGGCTCAATGGGCAGGAGGTGTCGCGGATGTCGGACGACGCCCTGGCCCGGGTCAGGAACCGGGAAATCGGCTTCGTGTTTCAGACGTTCAACCTCCTGCCCCGCGCCACCGCCCTCCACAACGTGGAGCTGCCTTTGGTCTACGCCGGGGTCTCGGCCGGGGAGCGGCGGCGGCGGGCCCGCCAGGCGTTGGAACGTGTCGGCCTCGGCGATCGTATGGCACATCGTCCCAACGAGCTCTCCGGCGGGCAGCGTCAGCGGGTGGCGATCGCGCGGGCCCTGGTCAACAGCCCTTCCCTGCTCCTCGCGGACGAGCCCACCGGAAACCTCGACAGCACCACGAGCGAGGAGATCATGGCCGTCTTCGGGGAGCTGCACAGCCAGGGACAGACCATCGTCGTGGTGACCCATGAACCCTCGATCGCCCAGTACGCCGAGCGGGTGATCGTGTTGCGCGACGGGCGGCTCGACACCGACACCCGGAATACGAAGGCCGCAGCCTGAGATGCCGCTGTTCGAGGCGGTGCGGATGGCGCTCCGCACCATCGTCAATCAGAAGCTCAAGAGCTTCTTCTCGCTGATCGGGGTCCTGATCGGCGTCACCTTCCTCATTGCGGTTGTCTCGATCGTGCAGGGCATGAACGTGTACATGGAGGATCAGTTCGCCAACCAGCTGATCGGACTGAACACCTTCACCCTCCGCCGTGCCCCCGGCATCAACACCGGTAACGTCACCGACGACGAATGGCGTGAATGGATGCGCCGCCCGCGGATCACCTATGACGATGCGGACTACGTCGCCGAGCGTTTGAGGACCCCCGCCACCTTCGCCCGCTTCTGCTCCGACCGGATGGTGATCAGCTACGGCACCAAGCAGGCGAAGGACATCGAGCTGATGGGGACCGAGCCCAGCTATTTCGACATCAAGAACATCGGGCTGGCCTCGGGCCGGATCTTCACCCCGCAGGAAGTCCGCGTCGGCGCGCCGGTCCTGGTGATCGGCGACCTGCTGGCCGAGAAACTCTTCGAGGGAATCGATCCGTTGGAGAAGGAAGTGCGGATCGCGGGGCTGCCCTACCGGGTGATCGGGGTCGCCGCGAAGCGCGGCACCCTGTTCGGCCTCTCACTGGACAAGTTCGCGGTGATGCCGTTCCGGGCGCCGGCTCGGCGACACATCTGCCCGATGAACGTCCTGGATGAACTCCAGATCAAGACCGCGAATCCGACCCAGATGCTGGTGGCAATGGGCGAGACGGAATCGCTGATGCGCAACAAGCGGCACCTGCGCCCGGGCCAGCAGAACAACTTCGCCCTGCAGTCGGCCGAGGGCGCCCTCGAGGGATGGAAGAGCATTTCCAAGATCCTGATCACGGCCCTGCCGATGCTGGTCGCGATATCGCTCGTCGTCGGCGGGATCGTGATCATGAACATCATGCTCATGGCCGTGGCGGAGCGCACCCGGGAGATCGGGATCCGGAAGGCGCTCGGCGCCAAGCGTCGCGACATCCTCGCCCAATTCGTGGTGGAGAGCGCTACGCTGGCGACGGTGGGAGCGGCCTTCGGAGTCGGGACCGGAATCGGGCTCGCCTTCCTGGTCCGCGGGCTCACTCCCCTGCCGGCCGCAGTGGCGCCCTGGTCGATCGCGGTCGGGGTGATTCTCGGCATGACGGTGGGCATTCTCGCCGGGGTGTACCCCGCGAGCCGGGCGTCCCGGCTCGACCCCATCGTCGCGCTCCGCGCCGAATAGTGGAGATCCAGTGAACATCGGCCGCATGTTCGAGGGCGTGTCCATTGCGCTCGATTCGCTTCGGGCCAACAAGGTGCGCGCTGCCCTGACGATTCTGGGTGTGGCGATCGGCGTGATGGTGGTCATCGCGATGGCATCGGCGATTACCGGGATCAATCGCAGCGTATCGTCCATGCTCGAAACGCTGGGGCCCAAGACCTTCTTCGTCGAACGCTTCTTCCAGGGCGGTCTCACCATCAGCGACGGCTCGGACGAGCTTTCCCCCTGGCGCCGCAATCCCTGGCTGACCGTGGACGAAGCCAAGATGCTGCAGAAACTGAACACGGTGCGGGAAGTCACCTGGCGCGAGGGGACCAGCGGTCCCGTGGCCTACGGCGACGTGAATCTCACCAGTGTGGGGACCACCGGCTTCAGCCCGAGCTGGGTCCGCTCGGTGGGCGGGACCATCACCCAGGGACGCAACTACACCGACCTGGAAGAGGCAGCGAGCGCGCGCGTCGCGGTGATCAACAACAAGCTCGCGGAGCAGCTCTTCCCCGGCCTCGATCCGATCGGCAAGCGGATCAAGATCTCGGGTGAGCCGTTCGAGGTGGTGGGCCTCTACACCGAGCCGCAGAGCCTCTTCGGGGACAACGATTCCCCCAGCGTCACCATTCCCCATTCGACCTTCACCAAGGTCTGCGATTACTGGAAGGGCTGGATGGAGATCGCCGTGAGCCCGCAGCCCTGGGCCTCGGTGGATCAGACCATGGACGACGTGACCGCGGCAATGCGCGCGACGCGAGGGCTCAAGCCGCCGAGGAGAATAATTTCGCCTTGGTCAGCCAGGACAAGATCCTCGACACCTGGAACAAGATCACCAGTGGCTTCTTCCTGGTGATGCTGGCGCTGTCGGGCGTCGGGTTGATGGTAGGCGGTGTCGGAGTGGTCGCCATCATGATGATCTCGGTTACCGAGCGGACCCGGGAAATCGGGGTGCGTAAGGCCCTGGGAGCCACTCGGCGCGAGATCATGTTCCAGTTCCTGGTGGAAGCCGCGACCCTTACCCTGGTCGGCTGCATCGTCGGCATGACGATGGGCGGCCTCATCGCCTGGGCCATCCGCTCCTTCACCTCGATTCCCGCCGCAGTCCCGCTGCTGTCGGTAGTCGCGGCGGTCATCATGTCGATTCTTACCGGAATCCTCTTCGGACTCTACCCCGCCAACCGGGCCAGCAAGCTGGATCCGGTCGAAGCCCTCAGGTACGAGTAGCGGGAGAAGGGAGACGGGAAGCGGCGATTGAGGATTGATGATTTCAGATTGAAGATTGAGGGCCAGATGGGGCGAAAGACCCAATCTGAAATCTGCAATCTGAAATCTGCAATCCCCTTCTCCCGTCTTCCGTCTCCCTTTGTATTTTGCAGCATGCCCTTCTACGAAGCCTTCAAGCTGGCCGTACAGTCCATCCTCAGTGCCAAGCTTCGGTCCTTCTTCACCCTCCTGGGCATCATCGTCTCGGTAGGATTCCTGGTCACCGTGGTCGCGGTGATCCAGGGCATGAACGCGTACGTCAAGGAGAACATCACGGGAGCGGTGATCGGGACGAACGCGTTTCAGGTCCGGAGAACACCAATCGCCGTCGGCCTGCTGAGCGACGACGAGCTGCGCGAGATCCAGAAGCGCCCACGGCTCTCCCGGGAAGACGCAGCCGTCGTTCATCGCGCCATCCCCGACGCCCAGGCCGTCTCCCTCCAGTCCGGATGGCCTACCCCGACCACCGACGTGACCTATCGGAACCGCACTGTCGGCGATGTGCTGATCTTCGGAGTCACTCCCCCCTACCAGGTGGTGCAGGACTATCGCTTCGTGGCGGGGGAGCCGCTCGCCGATCCCGACGTCCGGGAGCGGCGCTACGTGGTGGTCCTGGGCTACGATGTGGCCGACAAGCTGTTCGGGGGAGCGGACCTGGCTATCGGCCGGAGGATCCGCCTGGCTGGGCGCGAGATGACGGTCAAAGCGGTCACCGCTAAGAAGGGCCGGGT
This sequence comes from uncultured Gemmatimonadales bacterium, assembly GCA_963788625.1. Lineage (GTDB taxonomy): Bacteria > Gemmatimonadota > Gemmatimonadetes > Gemmatimonadales > GWC2-71-9 > DATBGE01. The sequence continues at coordinate 107,015 of CAWBHB010000004.1, forward strand.
CCTCGGCCAGTCATTCGACGGCTTCGCCCTGATGCCCATTTCGACCTTCGAGGCGATCTACGGCCGGCGGAAGACAACAACCGTCTCGGTCAAGATGGCCAGCGCCGACCTGATCCCGTCAGCCATGGAACGGGCCGAGGAGGCGATGCGGGTCGCCCACCGACTGCGTCCCAACGAACCCAACGATTTCACGGTCGACAAGGCGGATGCCCTCGTCGCATTCTGGCGCAACCTCACCAAGGTGCTCTTCACCGTGGTCCCGGCGGTCGTCTGTATCGGCATCGTGGTCGGCGGTATCGTGATCATGAACATCATGCTGATGACGGTGACCGAACGCACCCGCGAAATCGGCATCCGGAAGTCACTCGGCGCGACTCGAGCGGATATCCGCCGCCAGTTCCTCATCGAGGCGATGGTGCTGGCCACACTCGGTGGCATCCAGGGCGTGATCGGGGGTTACCTCCTCTCGCTGGCGGTCTCGGCGTTTACCCCGCTCCCCGCCCGGGTGACCCTCTGGTCGATCGGTGTCGCACTGCTCCTCGGCGCCGGGACCGGAATCCTGTTCGGGGTTTATCCCGCGACGCGGGCGGCCCGCCTCGATCCGATCACCGCCCTCCGCGCCGAATGACCTGTTCATGATCCTTCGGAACGTCGACGAGGGAGTCGGCATCGCGCTGGACGCGCTGCGCTCCAACAAGCTCCGCTCCGCCCTCACCATTCTGGGAGTGGTGATCGGGGTCTCTACCGTGATGGCGATGGCCTCGATCGTGGAAGGGATTCGCGGCCAGATCTTCAATGCCATGAACACCGCGGGACCCAGCGCCTTCTACGTTATGCGGTTCTTCAGCCAGACCCCGCTCAATCCTGACCATCTGCCCTATGAGGTCCGGATCCGGCCGGTTCTCACCGAGGAAGACGCAGTTGCCGTCCGGAACGTCCCCGAGATTCAGTACGCCGGGATTTGGGTTCAGATGTTCCTTCGCATGGAGTACCAGGGGATCTCGACCCAGACGGTCACCGTCTACGGCGCCGACGAGCACTACATGGAGATTCTCGGCGGCACCCTGCTTCGGGGACGGTTCTTTGCGCCATCGGAGCTGGATGGCGAACCGGTCGTCGTGCTGGAAGAGGAATCCGCGGACCGGCTGTTCGGGGAAATCGATCCGATGGGACGGCGGATCCGGGTGGGGGGAGTAGCACTCACGGTGATAGGCATCTACCAGCGGCCGGCGAATATCTTCGAGCCACCCGGGCAGCAGATCGGCGCCATCATGCCCTTCGTTACGGCGAAGCGGAACTATCGCTATGACGAGACCAACGGCCTGTTCCTTTCGGTGAAGGGATGGCCCCGGATTTCGGTCCCGATCGCGAAGGATCTCACCATCGCGGCCCTGCGGCGGGAACGCCGGCTCCGGCCCGGCATGCCGAACACCTTCGACGTGATCACCCAGGACCAGATCCTCGACACGATCAGCAATCTGACCACTGCTTTCTTCGGCGTGATGGTCGCCTTGTCGAGCGTCGCGCTCCTGGTGGGCGGAATCGGAGTCATGGCCATCATGATGGTGTCGGTCACCGATCGCACCCGCGAAATCGGGCTCCGCAAGGCACTCGGTGCCACTCGTCAGGAGATCCTCTGGCAATTCCTGGTCGAGTCGGCGACCCTCACCTTCATCGGCGGGCTACTGGGCATCGCCTTTGGCCTGGCCACGGGACATATCCTGAAGCGAGTGCTGGACCTGCAGTCTGGTGTTCCCTTGTGGAGCGCCGTCGTAGCCACCGTGGTAAGCATCCTGATCGGGCTGGTGTTCGGGCTCTATCCCGCCAATCGCGCCGCGACAATGGATCCGGTCGAGGCCCTGCGACACGAATAGACTGGAAAAGCGTGAGAAGTGAGAAGTGAGACGTGAGAAGGGGGTTCGGTATCGGGCTCCCCGTCGGGCTTTCCTTCTCACTTCTTACTTCTCACTTCTCACGCTGTTTCCGTTCCTGCCGGTCTGTGCAATTCCTCGCCGCCCGGCGCATCCCCTCGCAACCCCTGACCCGAGGACAACATGCGTTCCTGGATGGCAGCCGCATTCACCCTGACCGCGGTCGCGTGTCTGGCCCAGCGCGCCGCATTCGATGCGAAGAGCAAAGACGTAGCAGACGAGGTCCGCCGTGCCGAGTTGCAATCCAACGCGGCGCCAGTAGCGGCGGATGCACTGGCCGGAGGAAAGGTCGCCGAAGGAGACGTCGGGTATGCCCAGCCGATCGCCCGCCCGTCCCTGCCGGGGGTGATGGTGATTCGGACCGGCCAGGCCAGCGTCGAGGTGGATTCATTGGAAAATTCAGTCGCTCAATTACGGCAGCTCGCCGGACGGCTCGGCGGCTATCTCGCCAACAGTGCCTATCAGGCAGGGTCCGCCCAGTACCGCTCCGCGTCCATCGAACTCCGGGTGCCCTCGGAACGGTTCGACGAGCTGGTGAACGGAGTGTCACCGCTGGGAAAGGTGGAATACGTGAATGTGACCGCCCAGGACGTAGGCGAAGAGTACGCCGACGTCGCGGCGCGCATCACTAATGGCAAGCGGCTCGAAGGCCGATTGATCGAGCTGTTGGCGAACCGCACGGGAAAGCTCCAGGATGTTCTCGAGGTGGAGCGGGAGCTGGCACGAGTGCGGGAAGAAATCGAGCGGTACGAGGGCCGGCTGCGGTACCTGGCGGCGCACGCCTCGATGAGCAGCCTGACCATCTCGCTGCACGAGCCCCTGCCGATTCAGGGAGCATATCGCGGAAGCCCGGTTATCGCCGAAGCCTTCCAGCGGGCCTGGCGTAACTTCGTGAACCTGAACGCAGCGATCATCTCTTCCCTGGGTGTGGTGCTGCCGCTCGGCCTGGTGGGAATGGCCGGGGTCCTCACGATTCGTCGCTGGTGGCGGAGACGGGGCTGTGGTCGTGGCCGGCTAGGTGTCGCAGGGGTCAGGTGTCAGGGATCAGGTGGACCGCTATCTCCCCTGACACCTGGCACCTCACACCTCTACGGCTGAACCTGACTGGCACTCTGTGCCACAAGGGAATCCATAGCCGCAAGGAAGACTTCCTCAAACTTGCCCTTGCTCTCGCAATCCACCCATGTCACTTGTCCCTCATCCATTTCCGATTGAGCGGCCCGCACTCCCAATCGCAGTGCGACGCTGTCTGGAACAACTGGCCGCAATTGTATCCGCAAGCTCAACGAAGCCGTGTTCTGGACTTCTCCAGTGGTCAGGCTGATCTGGGCTCCAGCAGGAGCTGTGCGGGCAGGTCATGTAGTCCTTGGAACGCCACTTCTTCTGCGATTTTCCCGTCTTGTCCTGCTTATTCCAACGCCCTTCAAAGTAGAGCGCGGTCGTTCTTTTCCAGGGAGAATCCGGCTTCAGCTTCACATCAAGCGATTGTGCAACCTGACGCACGGCTGCGGCTACGGTACCCGTATCGGCCTGATAGACTCTGGCAACCGGGTATTCCACCGGAGCAACGCCGCCCGGACCACAGCCAAGGCACAGCCCCAAGGCCATGGCAGCATGTTGCCAGAGGGCCCTCGACGAGCGTGGGAGTGAATCAGAATCGGGGGACATTGGCCTCCCTTCCGTGCGGGCTGAGCTGGCAGGGGCCAGGCTTAAGGTGTCGGAGATCAGGTTGAAGAGTATCTTGGAATCCGTTTCCTGACACCTGACTCCTGACACCTGAACCCTCATGTCCGTCCACCTGCTTGCCATCGCCGCGCATCGGGACGACACCGAGCTCACCTGCGCCGGCACCCTCCTCAAGGCTGTGGATCAGGGGTATCGAACCGGGATCCTCGACCTCACCGCGGGCGAAAGTGGCACCCATGGCAGTGCATCACTGCGGGGCCAGGAAGCGGAACGGGCCGCCAAGATTCTGGGAGTGACGGAGCGTCGCAATGCCGGGCTGCCCGACGCGCATCTCGAAAACAGCGAGGAGGCACGCCGAATCGTCGTGGAACACATTCGGCACTTCGCTCCAAGGGTGGTGATTCTGCCCTTTCCCATCGGTCGCCATCCGGACCACCGGATCGCGTCGGATCTGGGCCGAGATGCCTGCTTTCTCGCCGGCCTGGCCAAGTACGATGCTCCGGGCGACCCGCACCGCCCTCACAAGATCCTGTACTCCCTCGCCTACCGTGAAGACCCGGTGAAACCGACGTTCGTGGTTGATATCTCGGCCCAGTTCGAACGGAAGCTGGCCGCGATCAAGTGCTATTCCAGCCAGTTCGATGGGGCGAAGAATGCGGGCGAGATCTTCCCTACCGGTCAGGATCTCTATTCCCTCGTTGAGACCCAGAATGCCCATTACGGCTCCCTCATCCGTACTCGGTACGGGGAGCCTTTCTTTACTCAGGAGACGATGCGGGTGGATAACGTCGTGAGCCTGGAGGTCCAGAGCATGTAGGACGGGAGAAGGGAGACGGGAGACGGGCAGTGTCATTCCGAGGGAGCGAAGTGACCGAGGAATCCCAATGGCGATCTGGGCATCGGGATTCCTCGCTTTGCTCGGAATGACACCTTCGCCGTCTCCCTGCGTTGGTCTGCCATCCTTTCTCCAACCCCACATCCGCCGCTATTTTCCCCGCATGTCTCACGGTCCCGTTTACCTCGATCACGCTGCCACCACCCCGGTTCGCCCGGAGGTGCTGGAGGCCATGCTGCCCTACCTGGGCGCCGCGGCTTTCGGGAATCCTTCGAGTGCGCACCGCTTTGGCCGCGCGGCCCGGGCCGGGTTAGAGCAGGCACGGCGTGAAGTGGCCGAGGCTCTCGGGGCTGAGCCGGGGCAGGTCGTGTTCACCTCAGGTGGCACCGAGGCCGACAATCTGGCGGTGATCGGTTCCTGCCTGGCCGCCCGGCACCGGGGGCAGCCCATGATCGCCGCCATCTGCGCCACCGAGCACAAGGCCGTGCTGGCCGCGGCCCACGCGGTTCAGGGCCTGGGTGGTGAAGAGCGTGTCCTGCCGGTAGACCCAGGGGGGCGAGTCGAGCTGGATGCTCTGGACCGCACCCTGCGCGAGCGTCCGGCGGTGGTTTCCGTGATGTGGGTGAACAACGAAGTCGGGACGGTACAGCCGATTCCCACGATCGCAGCCCGGTGTTCCGAGGCCGGAGCGCTCATGCACACCGATGCGGTACAGGCATTCGGTAAGATCCCGATCCGATTCCGCGAGCTGCACTGCACCATGCTGACGATCTCCGGACACAAGGTCGGGGCGCCGAAGGGTGTGGGTGCGCTCATCGTGCGGGAGCGGAAGGCACTCGACGCCATCATCCACGGCGGCGGTCAGCAGTTCGGCATCAGACCCGGCACCGAGAATGTGGCGGGCGCGGTTGGTCTGGGCCGTGCCGCCGCCCTCGTGGTGGCGGAACTCGACTCGACTGTCGCTCGTATGCGAACGCTGCGGGATCGCCTCCTCGGCAAGCTGCGCGAGGGCGTCCCCGAGCTGCATGTCTGCGGCGATTCGGCGGAACGGGCCCCTCACATACTGAACGTCCTGGTATCCGGCACCGACAGCGAGGCGCTGCTGATGCACCTCGACCTGGCCGGCGTAGCGGCTTCGGGCGGATCGGCCTGCTCCACCGGAGCCGTCGAACCGTCCCACGTCCTCACGGCGATGGGCGTTCCGCGAGATTTGGCCCTGGGCGCGTTGCGCTTCAGCCTGGGGCACGAGACCACTGAGACCGACATCGATCGCGCGGCAGAGGTGTTCCCCACCGTGGTGAGAAAGGTCCGCAAGCTGTCGGAGGCCCTGGGTCGTGCTTAATCGCATTCGCGGAGGTCGAGGCAAGGCTGATCGGGTTCTCGTCGCCATGTCGGGCGGGGTAGACAGCTCGGTTGCGGCGGCTGCGCTGGTGGAACAGGGTTTCGACGTGGTGGGCGCCACGATGAAGCTGTTCTGCTACGGCGATTCGGTGCCTGACCGGCCCTGCTGCTCCCTCGACTCGATCAACGACGCCAAGGACGTCGCTCACAAGCTGGGGATTCCGCATTACGTGCTGAATCTGGAGGATCGCTTCAACCTCCACGTGATTCAGAACTTCGTGCAGGAGTACAGTCACGGCCGCACGCCCATTCCCTGTGTTCGCTGTAACTCCTTCACCAAGTTCCGCGATTTGCTGGCGCACGCCGATGCCCTCGACTGCGGCCACATCGCGACCGGACACTACGCGATCGCCAGGGACGGTGCCCTGTATCGCGGCGCCGATCCTGGCAAGGATCAGAGCTACTTCCTGTGGGGGATCGACCGCGCCGTGGTAGCCCGCATGCTGACGCCGGTGGGTGGGCTGACCAAGCTGGAGACCCGCGCGATCGCCCGGAAGCTCCGCCTCCGTACTGCGGACAAGCCCGAGTCGGTCGAGATCTGCTTCGTGCCGGACGACGATTACGTGACCGTCCTGGAGCGCCATCTCCCGGAGGAGGCCCCTGCCCTGAGTCCCGGACCGCTGGTAAGCACCAGTGGTGAGGTGCTGGGCGAGCATCGCGGCTTCGCTCGATTCACCATTGGCCAGAGGAAAGGTCTCCCCGGTGGCAGTGCGGAGCCTCGGTACGTGGTCGCCATCCGGCCGGAGACTCGCGAGGTGGTCGTCGGCTCGGCCGATGAGTTGCTGGGCCACACGGTCGAGTTGTCCGAGCTCAACTGGCTGGCGGACCCGCTGCCGGTCGGTGGGGACTGCCAGGTGCAGCTGCGCTATCGCTCCCGCGCCGTGACGGCGACCGTGACCGCGCAGGAAGATGATCGCATCAGGCTCGCGCTGGAGACTCCCATCCGTGCCATCTCGCCCGGACAGTCCGGAGTGTTGTATTCCCCCGAGGGTCGCGTGCTCGGCGGGGGGGTGATCGTTTGAAACTGCGGTCCATCCTGCTGCTCGCGGCGGCACTGCCCGGCCCGCTCCACGCGCAGAGCAAGAAGCCCCTCACGATCGACCAGTTCGTCACCATGCCCACCGTGGGCGACCCGCAGCTGTCGCCTGACGGCAAGCTCGTGGCCTACACCATCTCCACGCCTTCATTGGAGGAGAACCGCTCCACCACCCGAATCTGGCTGGTCGATGTTGTCAGCGGCGAAACCTGGCAGGCCACGACCGGCGCGGGCAGCGACCGGGCACCACGCTGGTCGCCGGACGGACGGACCCTGGGATTCATCTCGACCCGGGAAGGCGGCGCTCAGATCTGGCGGCTGCCGGCACGGGGCGGCGAGCCCACCAAGCTCACCAAGTTCGAGCCCGGAGTCGCCGATTTTCTCTGGTCGCCCGACGGCAAGGGATTGTTCTTCTGGTCCGACGTGAAATGGCCGGACTCCACCGAGGCGGAGAAGCGAGGCGGGAAGTATTCAACCGACGCGAAGATCTGGACCGACCTGTTCTATCGCCACTGGAATGAGTGGCGGATCGGGATCAGGCAACACGTCTTCAGAGTCTCCCTTCCGGACGGCGCCGTCACCGACCTGACGCCGATCGATCGCGACGTGCCGACTCTCGCCCTGGGCGGAGCCGACGTGGCAATTTCGCCGGTGGCGACGGAAGTAGCTGTGGTCTTCAATCCCGACTCCAATCTCGCTTCGACCACCAACAACGACATCTTCGTCATGGGCCCGGACGGCTCAACCCGTCAGGCCATTACGAGCAGCCCCGCCAACGACAACAGCCCGCTGTACTCGCCGGACAGCCGCTACATCGCCTATCTCGCGATGACGTCGCCGGGTTTCGAGGCCGACCGCCAGAGCTGATGGTCTACGAGCGCGCCACGGGGCGCCGCGCGGCGGTGACGGCGAAGTGGGATCTCAGCATCCAGGCCTTCCAGTGGATGCCGGATTCCCGGGGAGTGATCGCCGAGGTCGAGGAACGCGGTGGCCACAATCTCTACCGCATCGAGGTCCCTGGCAGGCCGAACGACCCGCATCGTCAGCGGCGGGCTCAACACCGCGGTGCAGGTCCCGACCAAGGGCGAGTCGATGGTGTTCCTGCGCGAGTCTGCCACTCATCCCAAGGAGGTTTTCCTCTCCGGGCTCGACGGCAACAGGATGAAGCAGCTCACCAAGGTTCACGATGCGGCTCTCGCCGAGCTGGACCTGCCTCCGATGGACACCCTCCGTTTTGTCGGGGCTCAGGGCGACTCGATCTTCGGCTGGCTGATCAAGCCGCCAGGCTTCGACTCCACGAAGCAGTATCCCCTGGTCTACCTGATTCACGGCGGTCCGCAGTCGGCCTGGCTCGACCAATGGCATGCCCGTTGGAATTACGCCCTGTTTGCTTCGCGCGGATACGTCGTTGCGGCGGTCAACTTCCACGGCTCCACGGGCTACGGCCAGCTCTTCACCAACAGCATTTCCCGGAACTGGGGCGGGATTCCCTACGAAGACCTGATGAAGGGCCTGGATGTCGTCGCGGCGTTGCCCTTCGTGGACAAGGATCGGATGGGGGCCGCGGGCGCGTCGTACGGCGGCTACATGATCTATTGGATGGCCGGCCAGACCGACCGGTTCAAGGTCCTGGTGGCCCACGACGGAATACTCAATCCTTTGAGCATGACGGGAACCACGGAAGAGTTGTGGTTCCCGGCCTGGGAATTCGGCGGAACGCAATTGTCACAGGTGGCGCGTGCCGGCATGGAGAAGTGGTCTCCGGCGAACTACCTCGACAAATGGAAGACTCCCATGCTGGTGGTGCACGGCCAGCTCGACTATCGGGTGGATTTATCCGAGGGACTCCAGGCGTTCACCGCACTGCGCCTGCGCCACGTGCCGTCCAAGTTCCTGTACTTCCCCGACGAGGGGCACTGGGTCCTCGCAGCCCGAAACCGCCGCCTCTGGTGGAGCACTGTGCTGGACTGGCTGGATCAGTATCTTCGCCCGTAAGCACGTTCAGACTTGGGGAGGGCGGGAAACCTGGCGATGCGATCTCTCTTCATACGTTGGCTGATCAACACCCTGGCGCTCTACGTCGCGGTGCAGGTCGTGGATGGGCTGCACTACGACAAGGGACCCGTCGGCCTGCTGATCGTTGCCGCCATCTTCGGGCTGGTGAACAGTACTCTCCGGCCCATTCTTACCGTTCTCACCTGTCCTCTTGTGCTGCTCACGCTGGGACTCTTTACCCTGGTGATCAATGCCGTTCTCCTCATGATCACCGCCTGGCTCTCGGCGCAGTTCGATTTGGGTTTCCGAGTGGACGGCTTCTGGCCCGCGTTCTGGGCCGGACTCCTGATCGGCCTCGTGAGTGTGTTCCTCTCTCTGGCTGTAGGCGAAAAAGAGGTCAAAATCGACCGGGGGTGACCCCGTTACCCATCCGTTACACACCGTATTCGCCCCCCATCAGCGGGCGGACATAGATTTTTTTCCTGTGACCGACCTGCATCTGACGGCCCCGCTCGGCGAAGCCGACCCCCCCGGTGATCTCCGTCACCCTTCGCTGTTTCTCAACCGCGAATTGTCCTGGCTGGAGTTCAATCGCCGGGTATTGCATGAGGCCCAGGATGCCCGCACGCCGCTGCTGGAGCGGCTCAAGTTTCTGGGGATTTTCAGCTCGAACCTGGACGAGTTCTTCCAGATCCGGGTCGCCGGGCTCAAGGAACAGCTGGCGGCCGGCTACAGCGAGCGTACTCCCGACGGCCTGACCCCGGAGCAGCAGCTCAAGGCCATTCGCGGCGTGGTCAGGGAAATGCTGCGCGAGCACTCCAAGTGCCTGCACGATGAAGTGCTTCCCGGGCTGGCCCGGCAGGGCCTGGCGGTACTCAATATTGCCGACTTGGCAGTGGAGGAGCGTCGCGCCCTGGATCGGTATTTCCAGTCCAATGTCTTCCCGGTACTGACTCCGTTGGTGGTAGATCCTGCCCATCCTTTCCCCTACATCTCGAATCTGAGCCTGTCACTCGCGGTGATTCTGCGCGGACAGGACGGTGAAGAGCGCTTCGCCCGGGTGAAGGTACCCAAGATCCTGCCCCGCTGGGTCCCGCTGGACTCGCCCCAGCGCTATGTACCGCTCGAGCAACTGATCAGCGCGAACATCGAGGCGTTGTTCCCCGGAGTGGAGATCCTGGGTTGTTCTCCGTTCCGGATCACCCGGAATACCGACTTCGAAGTGGATCACGACGAGGCGGAAGACCTGCTCAGCACCATCCAGGAGAACCTGCGGAACCGCCGGTTTGGCGCGGTGGTCCGGCTCGAGGTAGCACCGGATCTTCCCCACTCGGTGCGCGATGTGCTCCTCGCGGAATTCAACGACGACCAGGCGGCAGCCGATTCGCCGCTCTCCCGGGACGACGTGTACGAAGTCGCCGGCCTGCTGGACACCGCCGATCTGCTCTCTCTGGCCTCGGCCGACATCCCGGCTCTTCGGGATCCGGTGTTCCATCCGGTCACCCAGCCGCGCCTCGCCGCGGGCCGCAACATGTTCGAGGTGATCCGCGAGGGAGATCTGCTGGTCCACCATCCCTACGACAGCTTCGCCACCTCGGTCGAGCGTTTCATCCAGGCCGCGGTGGATGATCCCGACGTGGTGGCCATCAAGCTCACGCTCTACCGCACCGGCGGTGATTCCAACATCGCGCGGATGCTGTGCCAGGCGGCGGAACGCGGCAAGCAGGTGGCGGTGCTGATCGAGTTGCAGGCCCGGTTCGACGAGGAGAACAACATCAGCTGGGCCAAGCGGCTGGAAGACGTGGGAGTGCACGTGAGCTACGGCGTGGCGGGACTCAAGACCCACAGCAAGGTGATGCTGGTGGTGCGCCGTGAGGGCGACGGCATGCGGCGCTACGTTCATCTGGGAACCGGCAACTACCACCCGAAGACATCCCGCCTCTACACCGACTTCGGGCTGTTCTCCTGCAATCCCGAGCTGGGCGCCGACCTCACCGACTTGTTCAACGTGCTCACCGGCTTTGCTTCGCCCACTCAGTACCGGAAGCTGATCGTGGCGCCAAAGGGCATGCGGGACGGCTTCCTGATGATGATCCATCGGGAGATCCAGCATGCGAGGACCGGCGCGCCCGCCCGGATCCTCGCGAAGATGAATGCGCTCACCGACCCGGAAATCATCACCGCGCTGTACGAGGCGTCCCGCGCTGGCGTAGAGGTCGATCTGATCGTCCGCGGGATCTGTTGCCTCCGCCCGGGTACCCCCGGCGTGAGCGACCGGATCCGGGTGATCAGTATCATCGGCCGCTTCCTCGAGCACTCGCGGGCCTTCTGGTTCCTGAACGGCGGCAGCGAGGAGGTCTACATCGGGTCGGCGGACTGGATGCCGCGTAACCTTGACCGGCGGATCGAGGCGGTGGTGCCGGTGGAGGACCCGGTGCATCGTGCGGCCCTGCGGGACCTGCTTTCACTCATGTGGGCAGACAACCGGCAGGCCTGGGTGCTCGGCTCCGATGGGACCTACAGTCAGCGGCGGCCGCCGGCCGGGGAAGACGAGCGCGGCACTCACCGGCTGCTCACCGATGCGTGCCGCGACGGGGGACGCTCTCCGACCGCGGAATTCTCCGCGGCTGCTCGCGCCTCTAGTACCTGAGGTTCGCCGCTTCGGCGAACTTCTTGAACAGTTCCTCCTGCTCCGGCGTCATCTGCTCAGGTACCTCCACCTGTATCTGCACCAGTTGATCGCCTTTGCGACCTCCCTTCTCCAACCCCAAGCCCTTGATCCGGAATTTCCGGCCGGACTGAGTGCCGGCGGGAACCTTCAGCACGACTTTCTTGCCATCCAGGGTCCGCACCCGTAGCCGGGTTCCCAGGGCGGCCTGGGCGACATTGATCGGAACCTCGCAGACCAGGTCGAGCCCATCGCGGTGGAAGAAACGATCCGGTTGCACCTGGAAGGTGACGAGCAGGTCCCCGGGCGGCTCGCCGGGGCGGGCTGAACCACCCTGCCCCTTGAGGCGGATTCGCGCCCCGGTCTCGGTGCCCGGTGGAACCGTGATCAGCACCTGACGTTCGACTCGCGTCTCCCCCGCACCATGACAGACCGGGCATGGCGTGCTGGGGATCTTGCCGCGGCCCCGGCATTTGGGGCAGGGCCGGCTCACGGCGAAGCTCCCCTGTCCGAAGGTCACGGTGCCGCGGCCGTTGCACTCGGGACAAGTCTGCAGCTTGGCGCCCTTCGCGGCGCCACTCCCACCACACTCCGAACAGGTCTCATTGACCGGCAGGGTGACGGGAACCTTGCCTCCCAGTGCCGCTACCCGGAAGGGAATCTCGACCAGGGTCTCCAGCGTTTCGCTGACCGGCTCGTCCCGGCGGGTGCGACCGAAGATGGACGAGAAAATGTCGCCCAGACCACCCAGGCCACTGAGGTCGCTGACATCGAAGTCCTCGACACTCGGCCCCGCGCCCGGACCCCCACTCCTGCGGCCGGCACCACTGGAAGGGCGCTGCGGGTCGAACGCGCCATAGCGGCGCATCGCGTCGTAATGCTTTCGCTTGTCCGGGTCGGACAGCACGGTGTGCGCCTCGGAAACCTCCTTGAAGCGCTCAGCCGCCGACGGATTGTTGGGATTGGCGTCGGGGTGATACTGCTTGGCGAGTCGCCGGTAGGCCTTCTTGACGTCCTCGGGAGTCGCCGTGTCCGGGACGCCGAGGACCTGGTAGAAGTCCTTCGCCACGTTTAGACGTGTCCTTCGCTGGAGAAGACCTGAACCCGGGCCGGCCGGAGCAGCGACCCCTTGAAGCGATAACCCGGCTGGAACGTGGCGCTCACGGTGTGGTCGCTCGCCGGATCAGGCGCGGGAACTACCGAGACCGCCTCGTGAAGACTCGGATCGAAGGGGGCGCCGACGGGATCGATTCGCTCAAGACCGGCGGCCTCGAGTTCTTTCCGGAGTTTTCTCTCGATGAGAATCAAAGCCTGCTGCACCACGTCGCTCTCACTCAGCTGGCCGCCGCTTTCAACGCGGTCGAGGTCATCCAGTACATCCAGCAGCTTTCCAGCGAGCGTGGCCTGTGCGCGATCGGTGAGCTCGAGCCGTTCCCTGGCCACGCGCTTCCGGAAATTGTCGTACTCGGCAGCCAGGCGGACATGGCGGTCGCGCAATTCGTCGAGTTCTGCTTCCAGCCGCTTTACCGCCTCTTCGCTCAATTCTGCGGGCAGGCCCACCGCCCCTACGGCAGTCTCCGGAGGTGTCTGCTCCCCATCAGGAGGTGGAACGCCCTCCGGCCCCTCGCTGCTAACATGCGGTTTCTTCATCACTTAAGCTCTCAATGTTGACCGACTTTGCTCCGAAAGATAGCAGTGCGCGGAAGGGGTCGAAATGTAGGCCAAGGTGGCACTCAAGAGGAGTACGACCCAGAGGCTGCTGGCGCGAGAAACCCCCAGAAGCTATGAGTAGTACCGGGTCACCCCCTTTCGGGGCGGCGTTACATCCCGCCATTACCGCCAACTCAACGCTCCGGAGAGGTCCCGGAGGTCACCCAGCCTTGGAAACCACGGAGCGACCATGACAGAGGCCCCTCGCGAACTTCCGCGAACGACCATCGCGGTAGTCACTATCCTCTTCCTGCTGATCTCGTCCCTCTATCATCGTGCAGCCGCTGCTGGGAGCAGTCATCTGGGCCACGATGATCGTGGTCGCGACCTGGCCTGTGTTCATTAGTCTCCAGCGACGGCTTTGGGGAAAGCGGGCACTTGCCGTCACGGGCATGACTCTCGCCTTGTTCCTGCTGTTTGCGGTCCCGATCGGGCTGGCAGTCGGTTCCGTCGCCGGCCGTCTGGGAGAGATGGAGTCGGGGGGACTCAACAAAATCACGGTTCCCGCCCCTCCGGCGTGGGTGCATGGTGTGCCGCTGATTGGTCCCAAGCTTGATGCTGCGTGGCAAGAGGTTTTCTCCGGCAAGGTGGATTTCGCTACCAAGGTCCAACCGTACCTCAAGAACGTCGTCGCGTGGCTGGGCCGCAAGGCAGGAAGCTTCCTGGCACTGGTGGTCCAATTGATCGTCATCGTGATAGCCGCAGCAATCCTCTACGCCAATGGAGAGACGGCAGCTACCGGGGTGCGACGATTCGCCGAGCGTCTGGCCGGCGAGCGAGGAGACCGGGTGATCGTTCTGGCGGGACAGGCCATCCGTGGTGTGGCTCTGGGAGTGGTGGTGACCGCGATATTGCAGACAGCGCTGAGCGGGCTCGGCCTGTGGCTCTTCGGTATTCCACAGGCGGCATTCCTCACCGCCATCATCTTCATGTTCTGCGTCGCACAGATTGGCCCTGCGCTCATCATGTTTCCCGCGGTCGCCTGGATGTACTACAGCGCCTCATCGGGGAAGGCCACGCTGTTTCTCCTTTGGACCCTGGTTTGCGTCACCATGGACAACATCCTCCGGCCCATCCTGATCAAACGGGGCGCCGACCTGCCGTTGCCGCTGGTCTTCCTCGGCGTGATCGGAGGACTGATCGGGTTCGGGATAATTGGGATCTTCGTAGGGCCCGTGGTGCTCGCGGTGACCTACACCCTGCTGATCTGGTGGGTGAAGGAGGTCCCGGTCGGGGAATCCCCCAAGGAGTCAGCCCCACCGGCACAGGGCTGAATCCCAACGGAGAGCCTCTCAGCCGCCGAGCGCAAGAGTGAGCGCGGCCAGCACGACGCCGAAACCTGCCATCAGAAGCCCGCCCCGCAGGGCTGGTTGCCCGGTGGTCCGCCCATAGGCCGCGCCGAGCACAAAGAGCATTACCAGCGCGATGGCGTGAGAGAGGCGCAGCGCGCGGTGAATCTCGGTCATGAACACGAAGGGTGCGATCAGCGGAAGGGTCGAGAGAAAAACCAGCAGGAACACGACGCCGGCTCCTCGAAGATCGCTCCAATTGAGGTGGGGAGCCGGCGCTTGCGGCATGGTGCGCAGCTTCCGGATCATGTGGTCGAGATGGGCCGGCTCGAGTAACGCCACCGCCTCGCTGGGCAGCCAGTTCCTCAGGGCCTCGATGGCCGAGGCTTCGCCTGTGGCCTCGCGGATGGCCCGCCCGACGAGGTACGTCCGGCGCCGTTCCGCCACCCGGAACATCACGAGAATGAAGCCGTCGACGATTCCCCACGCGATGTTGCAACCCAAGGCACCGCGCAGCATCTCCTGCACGTCAGCCTGTCCCGCCTCGGCGACACTGAGCGATCCGGTAAACGTCAGAACCATGATGACGCCGAACAGCACCTCCGAGATCCGGTCTGCCGGATCGAGAATGCTTCCGAAGGATGCGGGTGAGTGCGGGTGCACGTGGACCATGAGGATCTCGTGTCGGTAGGTAGGATCTCACCGTCGTGAATGGCAACTGCATGGTGCGCGGGTGACCGTCACCCTGGTGACGGGCTCACTCCTTCCAGCAGCCGCCAGAGCTGGAAGAGCGCGGCCTGAGCAGCCCGGCCCCGAACGTCGTCTCGACTGCCAGGGAACTGGTAGCGCAGGCAGGTGCTCTCGCCCCCGACTGCCGCCGCGACGTAGACCAGTCCCACCGGTTTCTCCGGCGTGCCTCCGCCCGGCCCCGCGATCCCGGTGACCGCCATCGCGGCATCCGCGCCCAGAACCTGGACGGCTCCCGTCGCCATCGCGCGAGCCACTCGCTCACTCACCGCGCCTTCCTCGACGATGAGCTGCGCCGACACGTTCAGCTCTCCCACCTTCGCGGCATTACTGTAGGCGACAATACCACCGAGGTAGACCTCGGAGCTCCCGGGAACTTCGGTGAGTCGGGCACCGACCAGCCCTCCGGTACAGGACTCGGCGGTAGCGAGAGAGAGGCCGAGCCGTCGGGCCTGATTGAGGAGCAATGCCGCGAGGTCGTCCTCGTCCTCGCCGTAGACCGGATCGCCAATCCGGGATCGCAACAGTTGGATCCCCGCTTCGAGCCGGGTATCGGCCTCCGCCGCGGGAAGGTCCCACGCCGTGAGCCTGAGATCGACGCCGGTGATGCCCGGGAGATACGCAAGGGAGAGGGGGGCAACCTCGCTCTCGACAGCAGTCAATTTCTCGGCGAGGCTGGACTCGGGAACACCCCAGGTGCGTACCGCCCGGGAGCGGACCACTCCGGTACCTGCGCGAGTGGAGAGCCGGGGCAGCACCTCGTGGATGAGGAGGTTCCGCATCTCATTCGGCACCCCGGGAAGCAGGATTGCGACGCCGGGCGCTCCCTCGAGCCACAATCCTGGTGCGGTCCCCCAGCGATTGGGGAGGATGGTGGCACCCCGAGGCACCTCGGCCTGGCAGCGATTGGCCGGGGCCGGCACCCTTCCCATGCGAGCGAACCGTGCGACCAGCGCGTCCCAGACCGACTGCTGGAATTCGAGTGGCGCCTGAAACAGCTCGGCGACCGCCTTCTTGGTGACATCGTCCGCAGTGGGACCGAGGCCGCCGGTCACCAGGACGACTCCGGCCCGGGCGAGCGCTGACGCCACGGCATCCCGGATTGCCTCGGCGTCGTCACCCACCGTGGTGCGCCGAGCCACGCTGACTCCGGCCCCGGCGAGGGTGCGTCCGATCTCAGCCGAGTTGGTATCGACGGTGAAGCCGAGAAGCAGCTCGGTGCCGACGGTGAGAAGTTCGATGGATGACATGCAGAGATGGCCGTCAGCCGTCAGCCGTCAGCGAGAAGCTGTTCAGTACCGAAGGCTGAGGGCTGATGGCTAACGGCCCTTATGGAACAGAGTCCGGTAGTGGTACATGTAGACCACGAACGAATACACCGTCAGCACGGTCGCCAGGGCGAGGGTGAGGGCCACCACACCGCCGTGGAATTCATTCCAGTACTCGGCGATCCGGTTGTGCTCCCAGCCCATCGGTTTGCGGGCATCGCGGAAGGTGAACCACAGAAAGGTGGCGCCGATGTAAATGTTCTGGATCGTGGCCTTGAGCTTCCCGGCGGTGCCGGCGGGGATCACCACGCCCTGCCGCTGGGCCCACCAGCGGAACCCGGTCATCGCGACTTCGCGGCCGATCAGCAGCAGGCAGACCCAGAGTGGGATGCTGCCCCAGACCGGAATGTCGTACAGGTCGTGCCGGGTGCGGGAGATCCAGTAGATGGGAATGATGGTGGCGAAGAGGAGCAGCTTGTCCGCGATGGGGTCGAGCAGTTTGCCGAGGTCAGTGACCAGGTTGCGGCTGCGGGCGAGATAACCGTCGATGATGTCGGTAACGGCGGCGAAGATGAAAATCGCGAAGCAGATCAGCTTGGGCCAGTAACCGTCAATGAACGGCAGGAGCGCGATGACCGGGGTGAGCCCGATGCGGATCAGGGTGAGGATGTTGGGGAGGTTCCACATCTTTTATCCGAGTACCTGGTACCGAGTACCGGGTACCGAGTACTTCCAGCGAGATGACCTAGCAACAAGTGGGTGAGACGCCTGCCATCACTGATACGCGGTACTCGGTACTCGGTACTTTGACAGCTACGACCCCAGGGTTTTCAGAACGAGCTTGCTGACCGCCTTGAGCGTGTCGAACACGCCGTCGCCGTTCATCGCGACCGCTTCAAAGTAGGGCGCCCGCTCGATCCACTGTCCGTCCACCAGCTCCACCAGTTGCTCGCCCTCGTGGTAAGGATCCGGGAGCGGCGCGCTGTTTGGCCGCATCCTCGACCGGCCACCCCGGATTCAACGCCGCCTGCAGCTCACTGATGGTAGCCGCGTTCGGGAGATCTCGTTTGTTGTACTGCACCAGGAAGGGGATCGTCGTCAAATTATAGCCGTGCTGGGCCATGTTGTCGTACAGGTTCTGCATCGACTCGATGTTGGCTTCCATCCGCTCGATCTGGCTGTCGGCCACGAACACGACTCCGTCCACGCCCTTGAGGATCAGTTTCCGGGACGCATTGTAGTAGACCTGACCCGGGACGGTGTACAGGTGGAAGCGGGTCTTGAACCCACGGATGGTGCCGAGGTCCACCGGGAGGAAGTCGAAGAACAGGGTGCGTTCGGTCTCAGTCGCGAGGGAGATCAGCTTGCCGCGTGAATTCGGCGAGACCTTGTTGTAGACGAACTCGAGATTCGTCGTCTTGCCGCCGAGGCCGGGCCCGTAATAGACCAGCTTGCAGTTGATCTCACGGGACGCGTAGTTGATCATCGACATGCGCTAATACTCCGCTCACGCCCCGAAGAGCTTGTCAATCTCATCTTCCGCCTCGCCGAGGAACGCCGCTTCGACCTGGGTAGTGGACGCGGTGCCCCGTGTGAACATTTCGTGAAAGACCTGGGTAAGGTCCAGGACGGTCTGCTTCACCCGGAGCTTGACCAGCCCGAGCGTGGTCCGGTTGTCGAACAGCACCACGAGGATGACCCGCCGCGCGATATCGGCGAGATACATCGATTCTTTCTCCCCCTGGTGGAACAGCGCACCGAACTCGGGCTCGCCGATCATCCGGGCCAGCTGGTCGTTGGCGCTGAAATCGGCGGCGGTGAGGGAGGCGAAGGCCGTGGGGTCGAATACCGGTTCCTCGCCGACCACGGCCACCATCTGGCCCGTACGATCGACGATCATCGCCGTGCGGGCGTTGGATTCCCGGAGGAATTGGTTCAGCAACCCGTGGATGCGGGTCGCGTCCTCTTCCCGGAATGACCAGCTGGACGCACCGGACATCGATTCCCCTGTGGTTACCCGAGGGCAGCTTCGAGGCGGCGAAGGATTCCCTCCGCGCGCCGCCGAAGCATCGGCTGCGATTCCCACTCCAGATAATCCCGCAGCAGGCGAACGGTCTCGACGCCTTCCCTGGCAGCAAGGTGGCCAAGGGCCGCGAGGCGGCGGAGCGGGCGCGGACTGAACAGGTCTTCCTGATGCTCCCGCATGTGCCGCTGGGCCAGCATCCATCCCAAGGCAGCTCCCCCGGCGACGCCCAGAGCCACCGCGAGAGAGCGGGCCCGCATTACCGCACTTCCTGTCGTGCCATGAGAGCGTGAGCCAGGGTGACGCCGTCCACGTACTCCAAATCCCCCCCCATCGGCAAACCGCGGGCCAGCCGGGTCACCCGGACGGGCTGGCCTTCGAGCAACTGCTGGACGTAGGTCGCGGTGACCTCACCCTCCATCGAGGGGTTGGTCGCCAGGATGACTTCCTGCACCTGCCCACCCGCGACGCGCCGCACCAGGAGATCAAGCCGCAGCGATTCGGGACCAACCCCGGCCAGGGGATCGAGATGACCGCCCAGGACGTGGTAGCGGCCCCGAAACTCGCCGGCCCGCTCGACCACGGCGACTGCCGACGGCTCCTCCACCACACAGAGCGTCCCGCCGTCCCGGCGCGGATCGCGGCAGATCTCGCAAAGCTCTCCTTCGGCGAGATTGCCGCACTCGGTACAGGGGCGCACCCGTTCGGCGACCCCCACCAAGGCCGCCGCCAGGCGGGTCAGGCGTTCCGCCGGCTGCTGCAGCAGGTGGAAGGTCAGGCGTTGGGCGGTCTTCCGCCCGATGCCTGGGAGCTTCGCGAATTCGGTTATGAGATCGTCGACGGCGCTCACGGCTCAGAGCGGCAGAGACAGCGGAAGCGACGGCATCTTCCGCATCTCGGCCTGGAGCGACTCTGCCGCCCGGCGTTGGCCCTCGGCGATGGCTGACAGGATGAGGTCGGCCAGCAACTCCTCGTCCCGTCCTTCGAACGCGGCGCGATCGATTGTCAGGCCCCGCACGGTGCCTCGTCCGTCCAGCGTCACCCGCACCATGCCACCACCGACCTGGACTTCGATCGTCTGATCTGCCAGATCCCGTTGCAATTGTTGCAGCCGGCCCTGCACCTGCTGGCTCAGCTGGAGAAGCTGCTGAAAATCGGCCATAGGGTATCGCTAAGTCCCTGCAACGCTTGAGGAAAGTACGGGTCCACCCCGCCGCCCCGCAACCCGCCGGAGGCCCCCGGCTATTCGAGGGCCTCCAAATCTAAGCCCTCGGCAGCGGCTTCGAGGGTAGGGTCCTTGGTCCGCAGGATCCGAAGCCGTTCGGCCCGCGCCTGGCCCTCGGAGAGGCGCCGGACGGGCCGTTCTGCCGGCTCCGGTTCGACTCCCATGCGGACCTGGACTGATGACCCGACCAGCTGACCGATCAGTCCCTCGACGGCCTTCAGCTGATGCTGCAGCCCTTCGGCGAGCGTCGGATTTCCTTCCGTGGACAACCAGACCACCGGTGGCGCCACTTCGGTGATGGTCGCCGCCGCCAACGCTTCGCTCAGGAAGCGGCTCTGCTGCCGGGCAGCGGCCATCAGGTGGGGCCAGGCGTCGGTGAGACCGGCCAGAGTGAACTCGGCGGACAGGGTAGATAGGGCAGGCGAGGCGGTCGGGGCGGACGAAGCGGTTGGGGCGGACGAGATCGAGGACCTGGTCCGGGGCACAGAAGGTACCTGGTTGCGCACGTCTCCTGGGGCACTCCGTCGACCGCCCTGATCGCCCTGCCCGCCCCGTTCGCTTGTCCTC
The DNA here is from genome assembly GCA_963788625.1 of uncultured Gemmatimonadales bacterium. Lineage (GTDB taxonomy): Bacteria > Gemmatimonadota > Gemmatimonadetes > Gemmatimonadales > GWC2-71-9 > DATBGE01. Next base: position 127,396 of record CAWBHB010000004.1, read on the forward strand.
CCTGATCGCCCTGTCCGCCTTGTCCGCCCCGTATCACGGCCTCCAAGTCCACGGTCCGATCCATCAGCGCCCAGCGGAGCAGCATCGTCTCCACCACGAGCCGGGGGGTCCCGCTGCGACGAATCGATGGTTCGCCCTCGGCGAACAGCTTGAGCATCCGCAGGAGATCTCCGGCCGGGAGCCGATCCCGCACCGCGGCCACGGCGTGACGCATTCCCTCGGTGATCCCCTCGGGATCGCCACCCAGCTGGGTGAGCAGGACGGCCCGAAGCGCCTCGGCGGCGCCCGCGATGAATTCGATCAGGTCGGCGCCGCTGTCCACCAGGCGGTCGAGCAGAGGAAAGACCGCCGCGGGATTCCGCGCCGCGACCAGCTCGAGCAGTTCGGCGTAGGCCTCGTCGGTCACCAGGCCCAGGACCTCGCGCACCCGGGCGGCGCGTCACCACACCTTCCCCGAAACTCAGACACTGATCGAGCACCGAGAGCGCGTCGCGCATGCCGCCGTCGGCCTGGCGCGCGATCAGGGTCAGCGCATCCTCGTCGGCCTGGATCTGCTCGGCCGCGAGCACGGCGCGCAGCCGGTCACGGATCGCCGCGGTCCCGATCCGCCGGAAGTCGAACCGCTGCAACCGGGAGAGAACCGGCGCCGCCTGCTGCGCGATTTTCTGGGGTTCGGTCGTGGCAAAGACGAAGACCACTCCCGGCGGCGGCTCCTCCAGAATCTTGAGCAGCGCGTTCCAGGCCTCCCGGGTGAGCATGTGGGCTTCGTCTACGATGTAGACCTTGTGGTGGTCCGGCGCGGGAGGCGGCGTACATCGCGCGCTCCCGGAGGTCCCGCGCGTCGTCCACGCCGCGGTTGCTGGCGGCGTCGATCTCCACCACGTCGAGATTGGCGTTCCCGTTCCAGATCCGGACGCAGCTCTCGCACTCGCCGCAGGGCTCGCCCTGGCCGGCTGGGCGTGCCCTTCCGCTCGCAGTTGAGCGCCATGGCCAGGATGCGCGCCGCGGTGGTCTTCCCCACCCCGCGGGGACCGGTCAGCAGGTAGCCGTGCCCCACCCGGTTCTTCACCACCGCGCCGCGCAGCACCTCGGCGACATGGTCCTGAACCAGCAGATCACTGAAACGTTTGGGGCGGTATTTGCGGGCGAGAGCCAAAGCCATGGGAGAAAACTAACGGGGTAGGAAAGGGGGCGTCAGGCGTGAAAACGTGGGACGTGGGACGTGGGACGTGGGACATAGGAGGGGAAAGAAAAATGCCCCAGGCACCCCGAAGCGACACCGGACATCGCTTAGCGCTGCTACCGGCGAGGTCCTGACGCGGTTCGCGCGCCAGCGCCCTTCGGACCTGGGGCGAGCCAAATATAACCGAAGGAGACGGGAGAAAGGAGATGGGAGACAGGAAAACGGATCGGGGAACGGGAGATGACGGGCTGACGAGCCGAATGACTGTCATTCCGAGGAAGCGAAGCGACCGAGGAATCCCAATGTTAGAGTGTCCGTCAATCGATTGGCGTTGGGATTCCTCGCTGCCGCTCGGAATGACAGCACCTCAACCCCTCTCCTTTCCCCTCCCTTTTCTTTCTCCGGTCTCCCTTCTCCTTTCTCCCGTCTCCCTCTAACGTTCGGCCTGCCTTCCACGGAGCCATTTGCATGCAGCTCACAACGCTCGATTGGGCGATTGTCGCGGCATCCATCCTCATCTCCTTCCTGCCGGCGCTGTTCTTCTGGCGGCGGGCCAGCTCGAGCACCGGCGAGTTCTTCACCTCGGGACGCGCGGCGCCGTGGTGGCTGGTCGGCATCTCGATGGTGGCGACCACCTTCAGCACCGACACGCCGAACCTCGTCACCAACCTGGTGCGCGAGCGCGGCGTGGCCGAGAACTGGCTGTGGTGGTCGTTCCTGCTGACCGGGCATGATGACGGTGTTCTTCTACGCCCGGCTCTGGCGGCGTTCCGGCGTGCTCACCGACCTCGAGTTCTACGAGATCCGCTATTCCGGCCCGGCCGCACGCCTGCTCCGCGGCTTCCGCGCGGTCTACCTCGGGCTGTTCTTCAACTGCGTCATCATGGCGACCGTGAATCTCGCCGCCGCCAAGATCGCCAACGTGCGTGCTGGGCTGGCCGATGGAGCGCACGCTGCTGGTCTGCTCCGTCATGACGATCTTCTTCGCGTCGGTCTCGGGGCTGTGGGGCGTGCTGGTCACCGACTCGATCCAGTTCATGATCACGATGACCGGGACCTTCGCCGTCGCCTACTTCGCGCTGCAGCAGCCCGAGGTCGGCGGGCTGCAGCGGCCTGCTCGCCAAGGTCCCCCCGCAGTACGCTCGCATCTGCTGCCCGACTTCGGCGACTGGGGCACGGCGCTCACCGTGTTCATCATTCCGATCACGGTGCAGTGGTGGTCGGTGTGGTATCCCGGCGCCGAGCCGGGCGGCGGCAGCTACATCGCGCAGCGCATGCTCGCGTCGCAAGACCGAGAAGGACGCGGTGATCGGCACGCTGCTCTTCAACGTCATGCACTACGCGCTGCGCCCCTGGCCCTGGATCATCATGGCGCTCGTGCTCGACGCTGGTCTATCCCCAGCTCTCCGATATCGCCACGGCGTTCCCGTACGTGGATGCCGTCGCTGCATCGGGCACGACATCGCCTATCCGGCGATGATGCGCTTCCTGCCCGCGGGATTTCTCGGCCTCGTCGTCGCCGGCACGCTCGCGGCGTATCGCTCGACGATCGAGACCCATCTCAACTGGGGCACGTCGTACCTGGTGCACGATTTCTACCGCCGCTTCCTGCAGCCCGACGCGGAACGAGCGGCACTACGTGCTTCGTGGGCCGGCTCACGACCGCGGGACTGATGGTCGTGCGCCGCGCTGCATGACCTACGCGCTCGAGCACCGCGAAGGAGGCGTTCGATCTGATTCTGTCGATCGGCGCCGGCACCGGACTGCTCTACCTGCTGCGCTGGTTCTGGTGGCGGGTGAACGCCTGGAGCGAGATCGCGGCGATGGTCTCGACTTCGTCGTCGCGCTCGGTTTCCATCTGCTGGGCCGGACGGGCCATCCGGTTCCCGGGCCCGTCATGCTGCTGCTCAGCGTTGCGATCACCACGATCGTCTGGGTCGCGACCACGTTTCTCGACCGAGCCAACCGACCGCGCGACCGGTTGCTCGAGCTTCTATCGCCTGGTCCGGCCCGCCGGTCCCGGATGGAACCAGATGCGCGCGGAAGCCGGCGTGACCGCCTCCCCCGACAGCCTGCCGCAGGCGCTGCTCGGCTGGGTGCTCGGAATCGCCTTCGTGTACTCCGCGCTGTTCGGTACCGGGAGTTTTCTCTACGGCCGAAGCACTCTCGGCTTGTTCTGGCTGGTGATTTTCGTGGTGAGCGGAATCGGTTTATTGCGAGTGGTGCCCCGGATGTGGCGACTGCCTCAGGGTTCCCAGAGCACCTGAGGATATTCGCCGGCCTGCACACGGCGGCGTAGCGTGGCCGCGACCTGCGGCTTGTCGTCGGGATGGGTGAGACCACACCCGATGCTGCGCGTCGGAATGACTTGCACCTGAACCGCGCCCTGCTGCAGCAGCCGATCGATCGCCTCGGGCAGCACGTATTCCTGGTCCGGGCCCGGGCCTGAGGCCACGAATTCCGCGAAGCTCCGTTCCAGCAGCGGGAAGATGGCCGGGGTGAAGGCCCAGAGGTTCATCGAGATCAGCGTGTCACCGGGATACTCGCGGGTCGCGCCGTCCTCAAGACCGGTGAACCGATCTTCTTCTCCTGGCCGGAGCTGGCGCGCTTCGGCAATGGAACGAAGTCTTCCGGCCTGGTCCATCCGCAGGATCGCGCGGTTCACCCCTCGCGCACTGCTCACTGTATTCTCCAGCCGATAGCCGAGCACCGCGACCTGCGGGGCTTCGGGAGTCACCTGATCCAGAAAGCGGAACGCGGCGTCCACCGCCTCGCGACCGTAGAAGTCGTCCGCATTCAGGACCCCGAAGGGCCCGGAAACCAGCGGCCGGGCCATGAGCAGCGCGTGGACCGTTCCCCAGGGACGGGTCCGCGGTGCGGAGTGCAGCGAGATGTCGTCGCCCTGGAAGGCGAACTTCACGTCGGCGTGAGAGGAATACCTGCGGAACCAGCGCTCGAGCAGCGCGGGATCGGTGTCGGGCTGGACGACGAAAATCAGACGATCGATGCCGGTCCGGACTGCGTCGTAGATGGAATACTCCATCAGTGTCGCACCGCCCGGACCAACCGGCTCCAATTGCTTCAGACCGCCGAACCGGCTTCCTGCACCGGCGGCCAGGATGACGAGAGTTCAGCGCTGCGGCCCCAGCAGGATCGCGTTGGTCAGCAACTTCGCCGTCCCGCGCCAGAATCCCCGATAGACCGGATTCTCGGCGAACAGGATCACGCGGCCGCTCGCCCTGATTCTCGACCGTGGCCCACACCGAGTTGCGGAGATACTTCTCGGTGTTTTCCGGCCAGGTGAAGCCGGCGAGAGTGAGGTCCTTTCCGACGAACACGACCGGGATTGGCGCCCCGCTCCGAGGGCTTGAACAGCCGGCTCGACTCGATGAAGACCGGCAATTGGTCTCGCTCGTACCCGAAGGTGAGCCAGTGAGTGCGATCGAGCGTCGCGCGGAAGATCGCACCGGGAATGAACTCGGGCCGGGTTCCTCCAGGCGCGGACGGCGAGAACGAGCGGCGGAGCCGGCTTGGCGCTCTCACTGACGACGGTGTCGCGCACCGTCGTGTCTTTCGCGGCCTTGACCGCGTCGTGTCTTCCTCGCCGACAATCTTGAGTCCGCTCAGTTTGAGCTCCTTCCGCGCGAGCAGAGCCGGCAGCGTCCCCAATGGCGATGACCGCCGCGCCCGACTCGACCCACGCCTTGAGCTTCTCGCCACCCTCGGTACCCAGCTCCTTCCACTGGTCGTCGTCATCACCCCCCGCGAGGATGAGGCAGTTGTAATCGGCCAGGTTGATCCGGCGCAGGCTGGACAGATTCACCGGCACCACCCGCATCCCTACCTCCCGCTCCAGATAGAACCAGACGGCGCCGAACGCGGTCTGATCGATGCCGTCCCCCGCAGCCAGCAGAACTCGGGGGCGATTCACCGCCTGGACGCTTTCGCTGCCGACGCCGGCGTCACCGCTATCGGGGAACGCCGAGCTGACCGCGGCGACCGGCACGCCGAGCTCGCGGGCGAGCGCGCCGATCCGCTCGTGCAACGATGATGGGTTGCGCTGGATCCGAACGACGAAGGTGCCGCGCGGGTAGGTCTTGCCATCGGCCCTGAGCGGTTGAGTGGCCACCGCGACCCGGAAGCCTTCATCGAGCAGCCGGTAGGCGAGACTGGTCGCCGCCTGGGCCTCGTCGGCGAACACGTAGGCCGACTGAGCCCGCGGCGGTGCCGGCAATCGCGGGAAGCTGCGGCCTCGTGCGCCACCGTGTCGCCGACGACGGCCGGGGTGTCCTCGGTCCACCAGGCGTCGAGGCCCAGCGTGAGCGGAAGGGACCAGGCGGTGATGTCGTAGAAGTCGTACCCTCGCTGCCGGCCCGACGTCCGCGGACCTGGTTGCGGTCGTACTTGTCCAGCTCCTTCCGTACGAAAGCGGAATCGAACACCGCTTGGGCTCGAGGATGCTGGTAGCGAGCCGCGCCTCTGGCTGGGCCAGGTCCACCACGTAGCTGCCCGCAGGGAAGGTGCGCTGCGCGGCGGCTCCGCCCAGATACGAGTTGGCCTTGACCGCGGTGAACGGCTTCGTGGTCTGGGTGACCTGGATCTCCTCCCGAGCCAGGCGCCGGGCCAGCCAGCGAGCCCGCGGCGGGATCCGGCGATGCCGAGAACACGACGCGCTTCATGGGCCGGTTGCGAGCGTCGGTCATGCCGGAGGACGTGGAACTGGTAGAAGTCCTGCAGCAGTTCGGCCCGACTCGCCGCCGCGGTCGCCAGGGTAGTCAGCGAGGCGATGTAGTGGTGAGCGATCGCCATTTCGAAGGTCATCCAGCTGCCGTCGTCCTTCCGCTTCTTGAGCTCAGGCCCACCGTCGGTCTCGAACGTCATGCCGAGCCCGCCGCGCATCGTCGGCCACATGTCGATGTAGCCCGGGATAGAAGAAGTCGAAGACGTCGCGCACGTAGTATTGCCAGCCGTAGGCTGTCGAAGGCGCGACCGTTGTTGCGCCCGAAGCGCTCGAACCACTGATACGTGGTCGAGCGGCAGGTTCTGGTTGTGCGCCTCGGCCACCGGCGGGAAGAAGTACTGCGACGTGGTGCTGTGCAGGTCGGCCATTACCTGGGGCCGCCAGCGGATGATACACGTCGCCCAGGGCCCGGCTCTCCGGCTGGGACTGGGCCAGCTGATCCCGGTTCATGTCGAAGCGATAGTGGTTGTAGCGGCCCCAGATGGCCCACGGCTCGGTCTGCTCGACCGCCGCCGGGCTCGTCGGTGCCCACCGCCACCGAGTTGTACCACGCCGCGAAGCGCTCGTGCCCGTCGGGGTTCTGCGACGGATTGAGCAGCACCACGCAGTTCTTGAGGATCTCCAGCGTCGCCGGCTCATCGGAGGCGAGCAGCTGGTAGGCGGTCTGCATGACGGCCTCGAACCCCGCCGGTTCGTTGCCGTGGACCGAGTGGGTGAGCAGCACGGTGACCGGCGTGCGCTGGGCGATGGCCGGCGGCTTCCGGCGCCGTGGTCCGCCGGGGGTCCGCCAGCCGGGACAGGTCGGCCCGGATCTGATCCAGCCGCGCCAGGTTCTCGGGCGACGAAATGATCAGGAGCCGCATCACCTTCCCTTCGACGGAGCGGCCGATCACTTCGGTCCGGACTCGATCGGGTGCCGCCGCGATCATCCGGTCGAAGCACCTGCTGCTGCTGGTAGTACATCGTCTGCTGAGAACCGACGCGATATCCCAGGAGCGTCTCTGGACGCGGCACCGCGTTCCGATAGGGGCCGCGGGCGTAGAAGTCGAAATCCTGGGCGTGAAGAGTGGCGGGTACCAGGAGGGCAAGCAGCAGTAGACGCATGAGGGAGTGCTAAGGAGTAGGGAGTAGGGATGGTAGTCGAGGTAGAGGTGTCAGGAAGTAGAATGTAGAATGCTCGGGAAGGTCGCTTGGAGTGGGGATCGGCGGCCATAGCTTCACGACCGCACCCTACTCCCCACAACCGACTCCCTACTCCCTCTCAAAAATTACGCGAGCACCGCTTCCTGCCGACGCTGACGGACCCGCAGGTCCCAGGTTTCGGCGATGACGCCGCCGAGCAGGAAGACGAGGGCCGTGTAGTAGAGCCAGACCACGAACAGAATCAGGGCGCCGATGTTCGCGTCCACCGAGACCGAGTTGACCAGGGCGAAGCGGAGATACCAGCTGAAGAGTCGCTTGGCTATCTCGAACAGCACGGCGGTGATCGCCGAGGCGAGCAAAGCCGCTCGCCAGGGCAGCCGCCGGATGCTGGCGTACTTGTAGACCACGTAGAACAGGCTCACCGCCAGCAAGAAGGTCAGCAGCTGGGTCAGAGCCTGCCCCAGGCTGGTCACGAAGAAGCCGAGATACGGCATCGCTTCCGCGGCACGAGCTCCCTCGAGCCTGGAGAACGCCGAGCCCCGCGGCAACAGGGTGTTCCCAGGAGAAGCAGCAAGACGGTCAGAACCATGCCCGCGTCGCGCAGCTTGCCCGAGAATGTAGGCCAGCAGCGAAGTGCCGCCGGGACGCGTGGACCGAGACGTCGAAGATCTCGTTCAGCGCGGTGCGGATCGCGCTGAAGAGCCGGGTGCTGAACCAGATGAAGAGCGGGATCGAGTACAGCGAGATGGTCCCGCGGTGCTGGGTGACCCGCACCAGCAGGGCCTCGATCACCTCAAAGGGATCGTGGCCGGGTCTGGTGTCATGCCCCGGCAGGAAATGTTCCAGGATCGAGTTGAGCTCGCCAGGGGGAGCGGCCGAGCTGAGCCGCGCGGCGTGGGTCAGCCCGACCAGCAGCAGGAGGATGAACGGGATCGCCGCGAGCAGCGCGTCGAAGGTGAGCGCGCTGGCCAGGAAGGGAATGTGGTTTTCGTCGGCGATCTGCAGGGTGCGATGGAGAAATCCGCCCACGCTCCCATGCCAGGTCCGTCGCGGGGTGATGCTCAGGCGTGCTGCTCCTCGTCTTCCGCCGCCGCACGGCGCCGGGCCCGGGCGGCCGACAGCCGCCGTCTCAAGGTCGTCCCGCACGCTGGCCTCGCGTGACCGGACGCTCTTCCGGCTCGTCGTCGCGGCCCCGGGCGACCCTGTGCTGACCGGAGAACCGCTCGCTCAGCTCGTCCACCGTCTCTTCGGCCAGCGCGCGAAATTTCCGCAGCCGGCGGTTGAGGCCGCGGCGGGTCTGTTCCCCGCTCTGCGGCGCGAACAAGCAGACCCAATCCCAAGCCCAGCAAGAGTCCAAGCAGCACCGGCTTGACCGAGCCGCCTCCCGTTCGACGTAGACCACGTCGCGCTCATCGAGATCAATATCAGCCATCGTTTCACTCCTTACTGCGACCGAGGGTACCAATCGAGTACGCCGAAAAAGCTACCGGAGCCGCCCGAAGGCGTCAAACGCTCGAAGCGGCTCAATTGCGCTGAATCAGGACCACCCCGCCGATGATGAGCACGGCGCCCGTCGATGCGCCACGCATTGACCGGATGGTGGGCGTAGCCGGCGACGCCGAAATGGTCGAGCAGCAGCGAGGCCAGCATCTGGCCGGCGATGATCGTGGCGATCATCGTGGCGGCGCCGAGCCGCGGAGCGACCACCACGCGTGACCAGCACATAGACCGCACCCAGCATCGCCACCGGTCCAGTGCCACCACGGGGTGCTTCGGAACTCCGCGCCGCGGCCATCGACACCCGCAACCCGAGCATGCACCAGCGCGATGCGCCACGCTTCCCACCAGGAACGACACGAGCGTCGCGACGAGAGGATGGCCCAGACTGGATCGAAGCTGGCTGTTGATCCCCGCCTGCAGCGGAAGCAGCAGCCCAGCCAGCAGCGCCAGGATCAGGGCGGAACAGCATGCGGACGGCTCAGACCACGTCCCCGTCGTCGGGCGGGGAGCGCCGAGTCGGCGGTAAAGCCCGGGCGGCCCATCGCGGCGTAGGTGAGCTGCTTCCCCAGCTCGACGCCGGGCTGATCGAAGGGATTCACGCCGTACCAGGCGCCGGCGTAGCCCGTGGCGATCTGGAAGAACATGATCGCTTCTCCCAGGCTCGCGCGCCGAAAGGTCGGGCAGCTCGAGAGTGCAGTTCATGCGGCCCATGCGGGAGAGGGCGGCGGCAGTGGCCTGCTGCTCGGCCTGGAGCAGGGCGCCGAGGGTGTGTCCCGGCAGATAGGCGAGGTCGGCCGGCTGATCCGGCCGCCCGGGAATCGTCACGTCGTCGCCCAAATTCTCGACGGTCATGAACGAGACCACCTTGTCGAACGGCCCCTCCATGAACAACTGCACCTGACTGTGCTGATCGGTGGCGCCGACCGCGGCCACCGGCGTGGGACCCCGATTCACCAGGATTGCCCCGCCGATCCTGCGCCTTCCCCAGACTCTCGGCCCAGAGCTGGCGGTACCACTCGGCGAACTCACGCAGCCGGTCGCTGTACGGCATGAGGACATGCAGCTGGGCGCCCAGGCGTGGCGTCGGCGGCCCAGAGCAGAGCGCTGTAGAGCGCCGGGCGATTCTTGAGCAGCTCGTCGGGCTGAGCCGCATCGAGGGCCTGCCGGGCGCCGGCCAGCAGTCTGCTCGATGTCGATGCCGACCAAGGCCGCCGGCAGAAGGCCCACCGGAGACAGAACGCTGAAGCGCCCCCCGACCTCGGGCGGCACTTCCAGCGCCGCGATGCCGTCCCGGTTGGCGATCTCCCGAAGCGCGCCTCGGGCCGGGTCGGTGGTGAACACCAGATGCCGGTTCACCGCCGGTACCCAGCACTTCCTCGAGCCAGGCCCGCACCACGAGGTACTGCGCCATCGTTTCCGCGGTGCCGCCCGACTTGCTCACCACGTTGACCAGCACCCGCCGCGGATCGATCCGGCGCAGCGCCGCAGCGACGGTGGTGGGGTCAACGTTGTCGAGCACGGTGAGCCGGGGATAGAACTCGCGGCCCTCGTCGGACAGTTCATTCCAGCCCGGCTCCCGCAGAGCCGTTGAGCAGCGCCTTCACGCCCAGCGCCGAGCCGCCGATACCGAGCACCAGCACGTGATCGAAGGCCTGGCCCAGGCCCTCGGCGAAGCCGCGGATGCTCCGCACCGCCGTTGACCTGGTCGGCCAGACCGATAGAAGCCGTACTCCCCGGCGCTCCGCCGGCGCTGCACTTCGGACCGAATCTCCGGGAACCGACGACGCAGATCGGCCAGCCGGTCACGATGCAGACCATGCTCGCCGTCGAGCCGATCCTGAAAGAACCGGCCATACCGCAGTCTCATTCGCCTACCTCGACCGTGAGTCCGTCGTATGCCGGGAAGATGCCTTCCGGGAGCTGTTCGCGCCAGTTGGGCGTGCCCGGTCTCATGCGTCAGATGGGTGAGATAAGTACGCTCGGCCCCAACCGCACGGGCGGTATCGATCGCCTCGCCGATGCTCATGTGGGTCGGATGGGGCCGCCACCAGAGCGCGTTCAGGACCAGGACCTTGAGTTGCGCGAGGTGGGCCCGCTCCGCCTCCGCCACGGCCTTCACATCGGTGATGTAGGCCAGGGGGCCAAACCGGTAGCCGAAGACCCGCAGGTGCCCGTGCCGGAACGCCAGGGGCAGAACCCGGACTCCGGCGATGGTGACTTCGCGTCCCGGCTCGAGCGGCTGCAGGTCGAGCTGGGGTTTCGAGGTCCCTTCGTACGGCCGGATCGCATCGTCGAAGATGTAGGGGAAACCGGAGCGCACCCGCTCCAGCGTCTCGGCCGGGCCGTGACAGGGGATGGGACGCCGCTGCCGCACCGAGAAGATGCGGAGATCATCGATCCCGTTGACGTGATCGGCGTGCTCGTGGGTGTAGAGCACGGCATCCACCCGGCTCAGGCCAGCGCCGAGCATCTGCAGCCGCAGTTCGGGCGGGGTATCGATCAGGATGACGTTGCCATCGGTCTCGAGCAAGCGCACCGGAGCGGCTGCGCCGATCGCGGGGATCCTCAGACCGGCAGACCGCGCAGTCGCAGCCAATCTGCGGGACTCCGAAGGAGGTTCCGGTTCCGAGGAAGGTGAGGCGCATGGTGCGTGGGCCGTCAGCCGTCAGCCGTCAGCCTCGGCGAGCAAGTTCGAAACCGGTCGCATGGGACCTGCGGAGTGAGAGCATCACAAGCTAAACCTAACTGGCTTTCGGCTGACGGCTGATGGCTGCCGGCTTACAACGCCTCGATCTTCAACAGATTCGTCGTTCCCGGCACGTCGAACGGCACGCCGGCCGTGACTACCACCCGTTCACCGGGCTGGGCCAGCCCCCGAGGGAGGATCGCCTGCCGCGCCTCGCGCAGCAGCGAGTCGTAATCGGTGTAGTGGGCGGTGAGGGCAGGGATGGTGCCCCAGACCAGGGACAAGCTGCTGGAAGGTTTCCGGCTCCGGAGTCGCGGCGAAGATCGGCACCGTCGGACGATAGGTCGCGACCTTCCGCGCGGTGAAGCCGCTGCTGGTGAAGCAGACGATGAGCGGGCAGTGCAACAGCTCCGCCGCGGCAACGACCGCGACGCCGATCGCGTCCTCGGTGCGAGCCGGCTTGCCGGCACCCGGCCGGGCGTGCACCGGGTCCAGGTCGTCCCGGGCCCGCCGCCCGACCGCGGCGTCGAGCGCGGGACTCCTGCCGCCCCGGTGGCTCTCCATCTCGCGCGCGATGCGGTCCATCGCCATGACCGCCTCGACCGGGTATTCGCCGACCGCCGTCTCCGCCGAGAGCATCACCGCGTCGGTCCCATCCAGAATCGCGTTGGCCACATCCGACGCCTCGGCCCGGGTGGGGATCGGGGCGTGAATCATGGATTCCAGCATCTGGGTCGCGGTGATCACCGGCTTCCCGTGGAGGTTGGCCTCCCGGATGATGCGCTTCTGCGCCAGCGGGACTTCCTCGAATGGCAGCTCGACGCCCAGGTCGCCCCGGGCCACCATGATGGCGTCGGAGGCCTCGAGAATCCCGCACAGGTCACTCAGCGCGGTGTCCTTCTCGATCTTGGCGACGATGCGGACCCGCTTGGGAACCAGACGGCGCAACTCGTCCAGATCGGCGGCCTTCCGCACGAACGAAAGGGCGATGTATTCGACCCCAAGCGCCACCGCCTCGGCGACATCCTCCCGATCCTTCTCGGTGAGGGCGGGGGCGCTTACTTCGATGCCCGGCAGGTTCATCCCCTTGTGGGACTTGAGCACCCCACCGTAGCGAACCAGTGCCGATTACCCGGTCTCCATCGATGGCAAGCACATCCACGGAGAGCAGCCCGTCGTCGAGCAGGATCCGGGCACCAACCCGAACGTCCTTGGCGAGGGCAGCATAGGTGGTCGGGATCTCTCCGGCTTTCCGGTCTCTTCCGGAGCGAACACGACACGTGAGCCGGGCTCCAGTCGGAGCGGGTTCCGCCAGATCGCCAACCCGGATGCGGGGGCCTTGGAGATCGTAGAGCAGTGCCGCGGGTATCCCCCGCTCCGCTCGCACCTGCTTGACGGTGCGTGATCCACTCGCGGCGCAGCTCGGGGTCCCGTGAGAGGCGTTTACCCGGACGACGTTCACACCGGCCTGAAGCAGCGCGGCGACCTTCTCCGGGCTGGACCAGGAAGGACCAAGGGTGGCGACGATCTTGGTGCGGCGAATGGAAGCAGGCGGCAACGGTTCCTCGAAAGCTGGCGACGGGGCGGAAGCGAATGGTGCAGTCTAATCGTGGCGGGTCACGCCTGCATCATCACCTCGCCTCCCACGACCAGTCAGGGCCGCGCGCCCCTTGAGGAAAGCCTCTCCATTGCCCTCGTCGAGAGCCGGATCGACCTCCCAGGCAACCAGATCGGCGTCCATCCCGACAGCCAGAGTTCCCCGACGATCCGCGACCCCGGCCGCCTGGCGTTGGCCTGAGTGTAGGCAGCCACCACTTCCTCGAAGCTCAGCCGCTCCTCCGGGTACCAGCCCGGCACGGCACGCCATCCAGCATGCGACGCTCCATGGCGGCATACACGCCCTCCCGCGGATCCAGGGTGGCGACCGGCACGTCGCTGCCGAACGCGACCACGGTTCCCCGTTGCAGCAGGCTCTTGAAGGCATAGGCCCCGCGGCTCCGAGCGCCCCACTGACGGTCGGCCAGCGGGATGTCGACCAGGAGATGGGCGGGCTGCATGGAGACCACGATCCCTGCTGCGGCCGCCCGGTTCAGGTCGGCCGGAGTGGACGCACTGGAAGTGTTCGATACGGTGGGGAATCGCCGCGCGCTGGAGACCGCTCATGAGGTCGAGGGCACGACGCACCGCGGCATCTCCGATCGCGTGAACGGTACAGGCCAAGCCCGGCCTGAGCGGCGGTGGTCATGGCCTCTCTGGCGATCTCCTCCGCCGTGATCGGCATGCCTCGGTCGCGACCATCCTCGTAGGGCTCGAGCATCCAGGCGGTACGGCTCCCAAGGCTTCCGTCGAGAAACATTTTGACCCCACCTAGCCGCAGCCAGTCGGTTCCGGAGCCGCTGGTAGCTCCCATCCGGACCAGATCAGGCAGCTTCTGTACCGGAGGATGGAACAGGACCCGTAGCCGGAGGGCGTCCTCCGTCTCCAGAGCCCGGAAGGCGGCCAGGGCGTCGGGACCCTCGACGTTGTGGATCCCGGTCACGCCGAGCCGATGAGCCTCGATCTGGGCCTCCCGCACTGCGGCCAGCAGGTCTTCGGGCGAGGGCTGGGGCAGATGGGGGGTCATGAGCTCGACCGCCCGCTCCAGCAGGAGGCCTGTGGGGTCTCCGTTGCCGTCCCGGACGATCCTGCCTCCGTAGGGATCGGGCGTCTCCCGAGTGATCCCAGCCCGCAGGAGGGCGGCACTATTCACCCAGGCGGCGTGGACATCGAGGGAGTCCAGATAGACTGGCAGGCTCTGGACCCGGTCCAGAGCTCCAGCGCTCCGGGCGCCTCCGGCCAGGGGTTGGCATCCCAGCCATGACCCATCACCCAACCCCGGAAAAGGGTCCCTTTGGCGACCCGGTCCAGCGCCTCGGCCTTGGTGGCCGAGCCAGCCAGGTGAACCCGGTTCCGCCCCACCGCCCAGCTGGCGAAAGTGGGTATGGCCGTCGGTGAAGCCCGGGGTTACCAGGCAGGCCCTCCGGTCAAAGCGGGGCACCCGGGTGGGGACTTTGGACTCCAGGTCCGCAGCCCTGCCGACCGCTCGAATCCGGCCTCCGTGCCACCAGATGGCATCGCCGGTCAGACCGGGCACCAGGGTCAGGATCCGGCGGGCCAGGAGGAACCCGCTATTGCTGGGGAGGGGGTCCGTGGTCACAGATCAGGCTAGAGCTTCGAGGGTCATTTTCCACATCCGCTGTGGAGGCCGTCTCGTGCCGAGGAAACTGGCGCCGAGGTAAGACACGGCTGTGGAAAATGGGAATTATCCACACCCGAGTCCGTGAAACGTAGTGGACAAGCCCAACAAACCCTGTTGCCGGATAGCGGACTAGAGCGCTACCTAATTATCCACTTGAAGTGAAGTGAGCTAACCCGATATTCCACAATGAATAAAGAGGCACATTAAATGTGGAAAACCCTACTGGCGACAGTGTCACTATCGGTGTAAAAATTATGCAACCGATGTGAATATTCCGCGCTTCACCGACCCGTTGCACGTCCTCGCTAATTCCTCTGTCTTGCTGTCCCCAGCCAAGCACTCACTGGGCGCCAGAAGGCGTAGACGAAAAACGGGGAGAAAATCACCGTCTCCCATATCAAGACCGGGATGACCTGCGGGGTCAGCAGATCCCCAGTGCTGAGTACACCCGGAATGAACTGAAAGGGAACGGTGGAGAACTGGTCGGTACCAGGGCCAGAACAGTCCGACCTTCCCGGCCGACGTTGAAAAGGTCCAGAATGGCGTGGCTGGCGATGGTCGGAAGGCCCAGCAGGCGGTCTGCCACCGGCCCCACCATCTGGAACCGAGAGACCACGCCAATCGGCACTCCGACGGCGGCGGCGGCGATCAGGGAATGGGAGGCCCCCCGGTGACCAGCCATCGTGTCCTGGATCGCCGGCAAAGGCGTGGGAAAGAAGGTCCCAGTCCGGGAGGGTGGCCAGAGCCGCCCCCAAGGCCATGGCTCGGGGGGCTTCCTGGTCATTTCGGGCCATATAACGACCGGCCGCAAGACCGACGGCCAGATGTGCGATCGTCGGCATTCTCGATCCGGGTGATTCGTTAGTCGGTGGGCGTCCGCAACCTTCGGTCCAGAGGGGGCCTTACCGGCGGAAGAAGTTAACCTCTCCGTCGCCGCCGGAGTGAATCGGCCCTACGAGACGAATGGGGGAGGCCTTGAGCAGGTCGGCGAGATCCCCCTTCCCTTGTATCCGGAGGGCGCCCACCAGCCCAGTGGGTCGCCGGAGGGATGGATGATCGGCCCAGGCCCGCCAGACGGTGGACGCGTCGCCCTCGGCCCACCAGACCTGGCTCACAGTGCCGAGCGTGGAGGGTGGTATCCGGGGCGGCGTGGCCGTCGAAAACGACCAGTGGTCTTGCCGTATTTCAGGGTGTAGCGGTCGTCCTTGGTCTCCGGGACCTGCTCGATGCGTGAGATCGAGGTCTCGCATCGATGACCTTGGCTGATTCAGTGGGCTTCTGGATGCGAAAGTTGTTGGTGGCGAGGAATCGGAGGGCAAAGACCGGGGCAGTATCGGCGCTGGAGCGGGCAAGCACCCCCCACCAGGCGATGGCCGGCATGGACTTCTTCCCCTTCTCCACCCGGTGGCCGTCCACCGTTACCGCCCCGAAGAAGTAGGAGCAGACGACAGAGGGCACCCAGCGAGCGTACTGCGGCTCGTCGGAGATGAGGCGGCTGATGGCAGGATGGAGCTCTCCGGCCTCAATGGCCGAGACCGGCCTGGCCTTGTCAGGCAGGTCCTCTCCGGCCTTGGTGGGATCGATCAGGAACTGGAGGCACCAGCCGCTCGAGGTGCTCCTCGAGCTTCCAGATCAGCTGAGCTTCGAGCCTGGGGCGCGGTCTGCGCCCGGAGATTGCCCACCGCACCCCACGTCAGGGCCGCGAGCGACACCAATCCCGTCCTGTGACGTCGGCCCACTGGGCGGGCACTACTTGACCTGGCGGGCGGCCTGAACGGCCTGCTTCAAGTCGCTGTAGGAGGAGGGATCGACGCATTGAAGCGGAGATTCGCTGTAGGCCACCTTGCCGTCTTGATCGATCACGAACACGCTACCGCCGGGCTCTCCCATCGGAGCCGGCGCTGCCGTACTTCTTCGCGACAGCGAGGTCCGGATCGCTCAGCAGCTTGAAGGGAACGCCCAGGCTCGAGGCGAAGCGTGCGTGGCGTCTCGACGCTGTCGTGGCTGATTGCCGCCACCACCACGTCCGACCCGAACAGCTCGTCATAGCGTTCGGTGAAGGTCTGCATCTCGGCGGTGCAGCCCTTGGTGAAGTCGGCGGGATAAAAGGCCAGAACGAGCAGTCTTCCCGCGCTGTGCGGTGAGGCTGAACCACTGCTCGTTCCCGACCCCGTCCTTCGACGGCCCACGGAAGCGAGAAATCCGGCGCCCGATCGCCCTGGGAGGGGCCCGACGCGAGGAAGGCCGAAGCCGGCGCGCCGTCCTGCGCGGCCAGGGCGCGAGGTCGGCGAGACGACGCACCCCAGCAAGAGGGAAGATTTTCGCATGAAATATCTCAGTTCCCGGCGCCGATGACCCGGCGGAGCGCAGGCTCGAACTCCTGGTCGGGCGCCGACGCCGGTGTAGGTGACGGTCCCCGAGCTATCGACGATTACCACGAACGACGTGGCGGGGGCCTGATATGCTCGCGTGCTGACGCCCTTGTCGTCGTACAGGACACGGAGCGGCACGTCATGCTCAGACATGTAGCGCCGGACCCGCTCCGGGGTCTGGTTCACAGTGACGTTCACGCCGATGAATTCGACCTTGTCGCCATACAGCTTGTAGGCGGCCTGGAAGCGGGGAAGCAGGGCTTCGCAGTTCTCGCACCAGGTGGCCCAGAACTCGAGCAGCTACGGGCTTTTTCCCCAGCCACTGTCCGAGATCTACCGGCTTGCCGTCGAGATCGTTGACCGAGACGACAGGGGCCTTGCTTCCCAGCTTGATGCCGGATTCTCCCTGCGCCAGAAGGGGCGTCGACGGAGCCGGCGGTAAGCGAGAACTGCTGCGAGAGGCATCGATCGATCAAGAGACCTTTCCCATCTGAATGAAGTAGTACTCGGCCATGCCAAGCAGGAGCACGCCACCGGCGCGCTTGATCCAGACCATCCACGGCTCCGCTCCGTGGCATCGCCGCCAGCAGTCCGGAGGAGAGCCCGATCGCCGATGAGCAGCGCCGTCATGCCGACTGAAAAGACGAACAGATAGACGAATCCTAACACGGCGCTACGGGTTGCGGCTACGAAGGTCAGCACCGCGGCGAAGGCCGGCGCCCCGCAGGGCGCGGCGACCAGCCCGGAGGTGGCGCCCATCAAGAACGCACCGCCCGGCGACCGGCCGCGTCAGATTCGAAGCCCACTGCAGGAGACGGGACGGCGCGGTGACCGAAAAGACGTCAAGCATCGCCAGCCCAAACACGAGGAGCAGGTTCCCCATGATGAAATAGGCCCACGGATTGGAACTGATCGTGCCGAAGATCGAGCCGGTCAGTCCGGCCAGGAGACCGAGAGTCGCATACACCAGTCGCCAGGCCGAGGGCGTAGAGCACCGAGTAGAGAACGGTCTGGGCCCGGGACCGCTCCGCCGCCGCCGTGCCCCCCAGGAGACCGGCGGTGATCGGAATCATCGGATAGACGCACGGGGTGAGACTGGTGACGAGCGCCGGCCCCGAAGAGCGCCGGAATGGCCAGGAAGCGGATGATCGCGAAGCGCCTGATCGAGCGGGACGAGCATGGGGTAATGGCGGAATGATGAATGGCGGAATGAAAATGGGCTCAGCCAGGATGGTCCGCTCGCGGACTGGCTTGGGCAATTCCGCCATTCCGCCATTCCGCCATTCCGCCATTTTCTCCTGCCCGTACCGGTTCTCCACGTACTGGTTCAGGATCCCGAGGAACTCCGGATACGATGCTGTCGCCCTTGAGGGTGACCAGGAGCCGCCCGTCCACGTAGACCGGCGCCTTGGGCTCCTCGAAGGTGCCCGGGAGCGAGATCCCGATGTTGGCGTGCTTCGATTCCCCGGGCCCGTTCACGACACACCCCATGACCGCGACCTTCAGCTCCTCGACGCCGGGATACTGGGCGCGCCAGACCGGCATCTGCTCCCGCAGGTAGCCCTGAATGTCCTCGGCCATCTGCTGGAAGAAGGTGCTGGTGGTGCGACCGCAGCCGGGGCAGGCGGTCACCTGCGGGGTGAAGCTCCGCAGCCCGAGCGACTGGAGGATCTGCTGCGCGACGGCGACTTCCTCGGTGCGGTCGCCGCCCGGCTTGGGCGTGAGGGAGACGCGGATGGTGTCGCCGATCCCTTCCTGCAGCAGGATCGCGAGGCCGGCGGCGCTGCCCACCATGCCCTTCATCCCCATCCCCGCCTCGGTCAGGCCCAGGTGCAGCGGATAGTCTCCGCCGCTGAGCCAGCACGCGATAGACGTCCACCAGGTCCTGCACCCCGGAAACCTTGGCGCTCAGGATGATCCGGTCATGCGGCATCCCGTACGACTCGGCCAGCCGCGGCCGAGCGAAGCGCGCTCTCGACCATGGCGCTCCATGGTCACGTCGCGCGCATCGCGAGGTTCGGCAAGCCGATGGTTGTGATCCATCATCTCGGTCAGCAGGGTCTGGTCGAGCGAGCCCCAGTTCACGCCGATGCGGACCGGCTTGTCCGTTCTGCAGCGCGACTTCGATGATGGCCCGGAAGTTCTGGTCGGCGCGCTTGCCGCCCACGTTGCCGGGATTGATGCGGTACTTGGCGAGGGCCCGGGCGCAGGCGGGATACTTGGTGAGCAGCAGGTGGCCGTTGTAGTGAAAGTCCCCGATGATGGGGACTGAGACGCCGATCCGGTCCAGGCCTTCGACAATGGCTGGGACGGCGGCCGCGGCCTCCTCGTTGTTGACCGTGACGCGCACCAGCTCGCTTCCCGCCCTGCGCGAGCGCCGCCACCTGCGCGATGGTCCCCTCGACGTCCGCGGTGTCGGTGTTGGTCATCGACTGGACCACGATCGGGTGACCGGAACCGACGGCCACCTTCCCCACAAGCGTGGTGACGGTCTGGCGGCGCGATGGCGATGGCATGGCGGAAAGATAAAGGGGGAGACGGGAGACGGGAGACGGGAGACAGGGAGACGGGAGGAAGCGGAAGACGGAAGACGGGAAAGCTGTCATTCCGAGCGAAGCGAGGAATCCCGATGTCAAGGTCGCCATTGGGATTCCTCGGTCGTTCGCTCCCTCGGAATGACAGCGCTGTCCCTTCTCCCTTCTCCCGTCTCCCGTCTCCCGCAGTTACGACCTGTCGAATTCGGCCTGGTCGATGGCCCGAACGTCTTCCGGAGAGAGCACCACGTCGCCGGCCCTGGCGCCGTCGAGGGCGTGTTCGACGGTGCGGGAGCTGGGGATCGCAATCACGGTCGGCCCCTGGGCAATCACCCACGCGATGGTCACCCCATGGGGGAGCTGTTGACCCGCCGGGCGATCTGCTGCAGCACCGGGTGACTCGGCAGTTTCCTGGTGAGCCGTCCGCCGCCGGTCGGGCTGTAGGCGAGGAACCCGATCCCCCGCGTCGGCGCAGTACTCCACCACGCCCTTCTCGAATCGCCTCCCGGAAGAACGGGTTCAGCCGGTTCTGCACCGTGGAGATGGTCGCGACCTTCTCGCCCCGCTTGATCTCGTCGACGGAGACATTGGACAGGCCGATCCAGCGGATCTTTCCCGCCTTCTGGAGCTCGGCCATCGCGCCGACGCTCTCCTCGAGCGGCACGGTGGGATCCACCGCGTGGAGCTGGTAGAGGGCGATCTGCTCGACGCCGAGCGCCTTGAGCGATCGGTCGCAGGCCTGGCGCAGTTGCTCAGGGCGCGCGTCTCGATCCCAGCGCCCGGTGGGCCGGACCAGGCCGCCCTTGGTCGCGACCAGGATGCTTTCCCGCTTGCCGCGCCACTCGCGCAGCGCCCGCGCGATCAGCCGCTCGTTGTGGCCGATGTCATTCTGGTCCAGGCAGTAGACATCGGCGGTATCGATCAGGGTCTCGCCGGCATCGAGGGCCGCGTGAATGACCTTGACGCCCACATCCTCCGGAGGGCGGCCGTCGATTGAGAGGTGCATGCCGCCGTAGCCGACGATGGTGACGGCTGGGAGGTTGGGGCCTAGTGGTCGGGTAAGCATGGTGGAGAGATTTCAGATTGAAGAGCTCAGTTTCAGCATTCGATGAGTTCAACTTCTGCAATCTTCAATCTGAAATCTTCAATTGCTTCACAAACTCCAGAACCTCATCGCGTACGTCATAGTAGATCGCCATGCCGTGGGCCGAGCCGGGGACGACGATGTGGCGTCACGTAGCGCAAGCCGTCGCTCCAGGCCTTCACGTTGCCGGCGCCGTCGAACGGATCCTTTTCCGACGTCGCGAGCAGACTGGGAGCCTGGTGGAGCTCCATCGCCTTCCGCGCCTGGTTGCGGCCGTCTTCGCCCCAGACCGGTTCGCCCGCTGCGCCGAAGGTGATCAGCGCAGCCAGGCCGGGCACCTTGGGAGCCGCGAGGACCGCACCGGTCCCGCCGACACTGGAGCCGACCAGGATCAGGCGGCCGGAATCGATGTAATTCTGCACCGCACCCCAGCTCGCCACTCGAATGATGTCGTCATTGATGTACTTGAACCCGACCTTGCCTGCGCTGCCGACGAACGCCAGGCCGAAGGCATCCATCGTGAAGCCCACCGGGGTATCGATCACCAGCCGGCCATGGGTCCCTTGAATCGAAGCGCCGTGGCCCCGCAGGTCGAACGCCAGCGTCGCGATGCCCAGATCGAGCAGGTCTTCTACCAGCGGTGCATAGCTATCGGCGGTTGCCGGGTACTGATGGGCGAGGACGGCCAGCGGATAGCTCTTCCCTACTCCGATTTCGGGATACGCGAGGAGTCCCTTCAGGATCAGGCCATCGGCGGCCTGAACCGTCATTTCGAGTGGGGCGAGTGGCGCGGGGAGGGACATGGTGAAATTGCAGATTGAAGATTGCTGATTGCCGATTGATCGCGCACCCAACTGCAGTTCAATCTGCGATCATCAATCAGCAATCAGCAATTGTCTTAGCTCATTCCCAGCTGCTTCAGCAGCCGATCGTACTCCTGTGCGGTGATGTCGCCGTTGTCGAGAAGCGGTTTCAGCGCCGCGACGACCTCGGGGCGGCCACCATCGATTCTG
>CAWBHB010000005.1:0-260711 GCA_963788625.1 uncultured Gemmatimonadales bacterium
TCTCTACCTGATCAATCGCGCGGACCCGGGAGCCGACCCCCAGAGCCTGGCGGACATGGTGAACTCCGACCTGCACGGCGCCGTGCGGAGCATCACTCCATAAACAGACGCTTAACCGAAGGCATAACCGAAACCCGGGCGAGTCAAATCGCCCGGGTTTTTGGTATCTTCGGAAGACCAGCCCGATTGAACCTGCTGGTTGGAGGTATGGATGATCAGATGCTTTGCTGCTTCCGTCAGCTTCATCGCACTGCTTCTCTCCGCAGCCTGCGAAAAGTCAGGGACGTCCCGCGCCTCCCCGGATTCGACAAATGACGGGACTGTGAGTACTCCGGACACGATGACCGACGCGCCGCTTCGCGATGCGTATCACACGGCACCCCTCGACACGGTGGACGCCAAGACCTACCAGGGGTGGAAGTACTACAACCTCAATTGCGCCCGCTGCCACGGAGAGGATGTGCTGGGCACTTCGGTCGCGCCGCACCTCATTCTGTCGCTCAAGCCGGACGGGCCGATTCCCAACGAGGCGATCTTCCTGCAGGTGGTCTGTGGTGGGCGGCCGGACAAAGGCATGCCGGCCTGGTGCACCCTCGGCATGAGTACCGCGCAAATCGATACCATCTTCGCTTACGTCAAGGCACGGAGCGACGCGAAGATGCACCCCGGCAGACCGGCTCGAAGAGGTGGCTGATTCGAGGAGGACACCCTGAAGCAGGTAACATGTCATTGATGACTCGATTGTTGCGTACGGCGCTGCGCGACGCGGCGGGAAGAGCCTAGCTCAGGCGAATCAATGCCCCGCAAGACCGCACGTCCCCGCTCCCCGACCAGCCCGCTCCACGCGGCATTCGAACCGGTTCGCCGAGCGGCGACCGGATTGCCGGAAGTGGAAGAGAGCACTTCCTATGGCACGCCGGCGCTCAAGGTCCGGGGCAAGTTTCTGACTCGACTGAAGGAAGATGGAGAAACCATCGTGCTTCGGGTGGACTTCGACAGCCGGGACGCGATGATGCGGGTCCAGCCCGACATTTTCTACATCACCGATCACTATCGGGACTATCCGGCAGTTTTGGTCCGGCTCAAGACGGTGAGTCAGGCCCCAGCTCCGCGAGTTGCTCGCCGATGCCTGGCGCTTCGTGGCTCCCCGGAGCCTGCTCGCCGAGAAGAGTCGAGCATCATCACGGAACACTCGGAGGAGAAAACCGGAGTCGGCGGATTGACTTCGGTCCGTTACCGCGTAATAGCTATTGTCGTGGGTTGTGACCAGATGCAAACGCAAGTTCTCGACCTGGAAGGAAACCGTGCCGAACAAACCGTCGCCATCATCCAGTAGCACCCCGGTGATCACCCGGGAGCAACTCATCAAGAATCTGAATGAAGACCTGGCCAGGGAGTACCAGGCCATCATCGCATACGTCGTCTATTCGCAGGCCATCAAGGGCGCGGCGTACCAGAATATCGCCAAGGAGCTGGAGGTACATGCCGCCGAAGAGCTGGCGCATGCACTGATCATCTCCAAGCAGATCGATTATCTCGGCGGAGATCAGGCCGTGGTGCCCAAGCCGGTCAAGACCTCGAGCAAGGCCCAGGAGATGCTTCGGTTCGACCTGGAAAACGAGACCGAGACCATCCGGCAATACCGTGAGCGGGTACGCCAGTGCGAAGCTCTGGGCGAGTTCGCCATGGCGGAACACATCAGGGAAATCCTGATCCAGGAGCAGGAGCATCAGATCGACCTGGCGACCGCCCTGGGGGAGGACCCACCCGACAACAGCGGGTGAAGCCGGTTATCTTTAGGGCATCCCGGCCCGTCTGCTGGCATTCATGCTGACGCCATCTTCGGCTCGGTCCACTCTCAAGCCGGAGGTCCGGTTGTCCACGTTCAAGCCCCAGCAGCGGCGCCTTACCATCAAGGGCCGCGCCTTTCACTTTGTGTCCTATGAGGGACGATCGGCGAACGAGCGCCGCGGTGAGAAGGCCGAGCCCTCCATGTGGTACCTGATGCTGGAGGGCCGGCGTTGTCCCACCGTTCCATGCCAACCCGATCAGCCCGAAACCGAGATAGACCAGGCCCTCCTCCGATGGGTGGAGGAACAGGGCCTGACCGCCCTCCCGGCCGTACGGCCCACCAAGGCCCCCAATACGCGCGCCGCGCTCGATCGCAAGAGCAACTGGTGGGGAGCAAGCTGAGGCGGTCCACGACCCTGGCGGCGCTGGCGGCTCTGACCCTCGCGTCAACCGTCTCGCCGCTCTCAGCTCAAGACGCCTCCCCAGTAATTGCCCCCGCCGACAACCTCACCCTCGACGGGGTCCCGCCGCTCCCGGCCAGGCTCTCCGGCGATGTCCGCCGCTACACCGAATCCCGCAACGCCGCCTTTTCCGACTGGCACCCCACTCGTCGGGAACTGCTCATTGCTACTCGCTTCGCCAACACCGTTCAGCTGCATGGCGTCAAGATGCCGGGCGGTGCCAGGACTCAGCTGACGTTCTTCGAAGAACCGGTTTCCGGCGGCAGCTACGAGG
Organism: uncultured Gemmatimonadales bacterium; assembly: GCA_963788625.1. Classification (GTDB taxonomy): domain Bacteria; phylum Gemmatimonadota; class Gemmatimonadetes; order Gemmatimonadales; family GWC2-71-9; genus DATBGE01. The sequence continues at coordinate 2,527 of CAWBHB010000005.1, forward strand.
CGCGGACCGGGAAATACGTCGTCTTCGGGCGTGACGTCGGGGGGAACGAGTTCAACCAGTTGTTCCGGCTGGATCTCGGGGACGGAACAATCACCCTGCTGAGCGATGGGGGACGATCCCAGAACGGCGGTGTGGTGTGGAGCAATGCCGGAGATCGGATCGCCTACGGGTCCACTCGACGGAATGGAGCCGACCGCGATCTCTACGTCATGGATCCCGCCAACCCCTCCTCGGATCGCATGGTGCTCCAGGTCGCGGTGGCGGATGGGGCGCAGCGGATTGGTCTCCCGACGGCACCCGATTACTGGCCACCGAGGCGATCTCGATCAACCAGACCAATCTCTGGCTGGTGGAGACCGGTTCGGGCGAGCGCACCCTTCTCGCGCCTGCACCGGGAGACTACGGTGGCCTACGGAACCGTCAGGTTCAGCCGGGACGGAAAAGGGGTCTACCTGACCTCCGACTCGGGGAGCGAGTTCCTGCGCCTGGGATACCTGGATCTCGCGACCAAGGCCGTGACCTGGCTGAGCTCCGAGATCCCGTGGGACGTGGAAGGCTTCGCGCTCTCCCGCGACGGGCGCCGCCTCGCGTTTACGACCAATGAAGCCGGCATTTCAAGACTGCACCTGCTCGACACCAGAACCCGTCGCCACCGCCCGGTGCAGGGAGTTCCGGTCGGCATCATCGGCTCTCTCAAATGGCATAGCAACAACCGGGACCTCGCCTTCACCGCCGGCAGCGCACGGGCTCCGGGAGATGTCTATTCGCTTGATGCCAGTACCGGCCTGGTGACACGGTGGACCGAGAGCGAGTTGGGAGGCCTGGTCGCCGCCAACCTCCCCGAGCCGAGCCTCATCAAGTGGAACAGCTTCGATGGGTTGGAGATCTCCGGCTTCTACTACCGGCCTCCCGCCCGCTTCACCGGAAAGCGACCGGTCATCATCAACATTCACGGGGGCCCAGAAGGGCAATCCCGCCCCTTCTTCCTGGGACGCACGAACTACTTCCTGAACGAGCAGGGCGTGGCGGTGATCTACCCCAACGTTCGGGGCTCGACCGGCTATGGAAAGACCTTCGTCAGGCTGGACAACGGCCTCAAGCGCATGGACTCGGTGCGGGACATCGGCGCGCTGCTGGACTGGATCGCGAAACAGCCCGAGCTCGACGCGGACCGGGTGATGGTCACCGGCGGCAGTTACGGTGGCTTCATGACGCTGGCGGTCGCCACCACCTACAACGACCGTATCGCCTGTTCCCTGGACGTGGTGGGGATTTCCAACTTCAACACCTTCCTGAAGAACACCGAGAGCTACCGGCGGGATTTGCGTCGAGTCGAGTACGGAGATGAGCGGGATTCGACGATGGCGGCGTTCTTCGAGGCGACTGCCCCGCTCAACAACGCCCGCAACATTACCAAACCGCTCTTCGTGGTGCAGGGAGGCAATGATCCGCGAGTCCCGCGGACCGAGGCGGAGCAGATGGTGGCGCGGGTGAAACAGAACGGAAGTCCGGTCTGGTACCTCATGGCCAACGACGAGGGCCACGGCTTCCGCAAGAAGAGTAACGTGGACTTTCAGTTCTACGCGACTGTGACCTTCGTGCGGCAGTTCCTGCTCGGCGAAGCTCCATCGGGAGCGACTCCCTAGCTCAGCTCGTCTCCAACTCGGACCGGCCGCCACCGGGCTGAATCGAAGCATCGAGAGCACCGGAACCCGGTGCTCTCGCGGATGCCTCCAGCTATCCCTCGAATATCACCTTGTCGGTCCCGAGAACGTTACCTTGACGATCCGGCCTCCCGTCCCTACCAACCAGCCGGCGTCGGGGCTAGCGAACGCCACCGCCCAGAAGTTCTTCAAACCAGGCAGGCTGAACCACTGGCTCGCCTTCATCCGGAGACCACGCGGCACCTCGAGGACCTGTGATGACTACAGTAGCCCCAAGCCCCTTGACGTAACTCAGCCCGTAGATCGAGCCAGGAAACGGCGATCGGGTCGCGAGAGTCCAGGTCTTCCCGCCATCAGTGGATCGGGCCACGTTGTCGGTGAAGGCACTCCGGCTGCCGCCAGTTCGCCGCCACCCAGAATGCCGTTCATCGCATCTCTGAAGGCCACGGTGACCCCGCCGGAACTCGGCGTGCCCTGCACGATCGGCGTGTCATACGCGTTCCAGGAATTCCCTCCGTCGGTGGTGGCGAGAATCCGTGCCTTGGCGGCGCCACCGGTCGCGATCCAGGCCCGCCGTTCGCCCTGGGTGGCGACACAGGTGCCGCTCGCGGCGAAGGCCGCCTCACCCGGCTGGGCCACAGGCAGGTTGGCGGTAATGAAGTTCCAGTTCTGGCCGTCCGTGGTGCGGATCACCGGGAAAACACCGTTTACCGCGTCACTCATCGTGATGGCGCGCCGCTTCCCCCAGAAGGCGAAGCAGTCATAGAAGGCGAGCGGATCCTGATTGACGAACTGCAGCGCCCAATGTGCGCCACCGTCATTGGTGTAGTAGATCCTCGAGAGTGCGCCGGGGCCGGCGGCCATGAGGTAGGCGATCTTGTCGCTCTGGGCCTCGACGTCACGGAACTCGAGATCGCCCGCGCCGGGAACCGCTGCGGCCTTCCAGGTCTGGCCCCCGTCGGTGGTGATGGCGTAAGTGCCGCCGACGCCGCTGGCCCAGGCGACCTGATCGTTTACCGGACTGATGGCTTGCAGCCGATGGGTCGTGCCGCTGTTCTGCGGTGTCAGGGTCGGTGTGGCACTGGCCCGCACCGCGGGCAAGTCGGATGGAGCGGGCGGTACAGAGTTGTCGGAACAGGCAAAGAGGACCGCGCCGGCCAGGACACCGGCGGCGGCGGGGAATGGCGAACGAAGCAGCATGGTTGCCTCCGGGTGGGGAGAAACCTTGATGTGGGCAGGGTGAGGCTCTGCGCCACAGAGTTATCCCCCGCCACCGCTCGGGGCAAGCCCATTCTGTGCCGGTCCGGGCCATGAGGAGAGATAGCGGAAGAGCGCATTCTCCTCCAGGCCCCAGTCCCTCTTCTGCTCGCGGTACCGCCGCTCTGTTTCTGCCAGAGCCGAAAGCTCTCCTCGTTGGTGAAGGCTTCGAGCACGGCTGGGTGGATGTAGCACTTGCGGCAGATCGCGACGGTGTTGCCCAGTTGCTCGGCCACGATGCCGATCGCCGCGAGCGCCGCGGCCTTCCCCGCGCTGTTCGACTCGAAGGCGTCCACTCGCCGCGAGGCACTGCGCCGCGATCAGGGTTCCGCCCCAGGTGCGGAAGTCCTTGGCGGTGAAATCCTGCTCGGCGATCAGCTTGATATAGTCGTTGACGTCCTCCGAACCGATCGGCTGCGCCTCGCCGGCTTCGTCCAGGTACTGGAAGAGATCCTGGCCCGGCAGGTCCCGGGAACGCTTCACCAGGCGGGCGAGCCGGCGATCGCTGACCTGCACCACGTGGAACTTTCCGCTCTTGCCGCGGAACTTGAACCGGATGCGGGAACCCTGCACATCGACGTGGCGGTTCTTGAGGGTGGTCAGCCCGAACGAGCTGTTGGTGCGGGCATACCACTCGTTGCCGACCCGGATGAAGGTGGTCTCGAGCAGCCGGACGATGGTGGCGAGCAGCTTGTCCCGCGGGAGGCCCGGAAGGCGCGAGATCGTCGTCCACTCGTTCACGGATCCTGGGAAGCGCCCGCGCGAACAGCGACCAGCCGCTCGTACTTGGTCTCGTCCCGGACCTGGCTCCACCGCTTGTGGTAGCGGTACTGCTTGCGCTTGCGCGCGTCACGTCCGGTGGCCTGGAGATGTCCTTCGGGAGCGGGAGCGATCCACACGTCGGTCCAGGCGGGAGGGATCGCGAGGGCGCGGATGCGCGCGAGGGTGGCCTCGTCGCGGATCGGCTTGCCATCCGGCGCCCGATAGGAGAATCCGGTTCCGTTCGCGGTGCCGGGTGATGCCGGGCTTGGCGTCGCTGACGTAGCGCAGCTGCGCGGCCTTCGCGGCCTCGACCGGTAGCATGAACGGGTCGGGGACGTGCGTTTACGTCGAAGCATGGAGGGAGTAGGGAGTCGGAAGTAGGAAGTGGGTGAGAGGTTTGGGCACTCCCTAGCATCCCTACTCCCTACTCCCTACTCCCTACCACCCACTACCTGCTCCTCGACCTCCCTCCCGCCTTCCTCGGCACCTTGGCCCCCTTCTTCCTCGCTTCGGACAGTCCGATCGCGATCGCCTGCTTCCGGCTCGTCACTTTTCCGCCGCGACCTTTGGGACCGCTGCGAAGGGTTCCCCGTTTCCTGCGCTTCATGGCGGACTCGACCATCTTGCTGGCGCCCTTACTGTACCGCCGTCCTCTATTCCCGCTGCGGGACCTGCTGCGTGCTGGCATTTGCATACCTCACAGTCTGGAAGCGAAGGCCCGCAGAGCGGACCGCCGCATTTGGGCTGTGGCTACTCCTGCCGTTCAGGAGGTGCAGGATTGCACCTCCATTCGCAATGTTGTCAAACGGGAATGATGGTACAAGGGGTTTTTTGACAGTTCGCGGCGCGACAACATGTCCTCTATGTTGAGCGGGCGGCCCTGGTGGGAGCCGCCCGTCGCAACGAATTAGCCGAACCGATGCTGATCTCAGCGGAAGATCTGGAAATGACCGAGGAGCCACCAGAGCAGGAGAAAAATCAGGATCGTGCTGATGCAACCGCCCCCAAGCTTCTTGGCGCCCCAGCCCGCAGCCAGACCGCGTAAGAGTTTGCTCAATGCCGTCCCGCCTTTCGCTTCGGTGTGACCTCCCCGCGTTCATCGCGGTCCGCGCAATATAGCCCCAGCCTCGAGGCCGACTCCATGCTCACCATCCACGTCGACTGGCACACCGCCTTCGTCCCGACGGTCCACCTGGGCGAGCTGTTCATGCCGGGGTCGATCGTCTACCTGTTCCATGCACGGCATCGTTGATCGTCATCGTACTTCCTCCGCAATGAGCCCACGCCCCAGTTTAACTCTGCGGGGCTCGCGAGCGGGCCGCGGCCGACTTGAAGTCGGGTTAGTGTGAGCCGTGACCTTGCGGCCTATGGAATACCGACTAACCTGTTGGGGCACCACATACGGATGCGTTCGCGCATCCCCCTTGTCGAGCGCGGCATTGGCCGGCCCGCGAGACGAAGGCGTAATCGAGCTCCTCCGGGAGACCTCGGTTGCGCTTTTTTTGTTGAGCCATGTTTTGAAGGAATACGATGAGCAAGGCAACGACATTCCTGAGCGACGGCAACCGTTACACGATCGTGGCCCTCCCCGACGACAAGGGCGGAGCGACGATGCGTATTGTTCGGGACGAGGTCGTCCCCGATTCCGGCAAGGCGAGGGATAGCAAGGCCTACACCATCGTGCTGACCCGCTGGCAGTCGAGGCCGGTCGAGGTCATCACCTTTGACGATAGCGAGACCGGCGGTGTCGCCGGCCTGTCGTTGCACTAAGAGGAGCATTGTCGATGATGAGCCAGGAATACGTCTGGTTGACCGGGCGGGAGCTCCTGATCAGTGAGATCGAGATCCGGGTCGAGGCCATGAGAAAGGAAGCCGAGGAAGCACGCGGGTTACGCGCGGGAGTGCTCGTGTTCCTGGAGCGGAGGCTCGCCCGGGTAAAAAGCGTACTCGGCACGCTCCGGAATCTGCCGAGTGCAGTTTCCGATGGCCGTCGCCAAACGGTGGACCGCATGGTCTCGGCCATCATCGGCACGCTCCGGCACGCGGAGTTCACGCTCCGTGGCGAGTCGGCAGCTCCGGGCAATCGCGATCAGGATTCCATCGTTCCGGAACGGAGACGGGGAGAACGCCGTCAGTACCCCTCGCGACGGGCTAGGCACACGCCGGTGCCCGCCGGCCATGATGCGGGACCTGACGATACTTCCGGACCGGAGCGGGACAGGGATGTAGGTGACGGGATTTGAGAGGTTGGCTCTTGCGGGAGCAGGGCCGGCATCATATAGTCGGTCCGCAGTGACATAGCAGAACCTTGGCGCGCTGGCTTTCCGGCCGGCGAGTCGAAGGCGCAAGGATCTTCGGATCCTTCGCGCCTTTTTTGTTTCCGGCCAGACCAGCCCGCCGCCAAGGCATGAGAGGATCCATCGCCCGGTCCGGGGTTCCTGCCACACATGCATCAGGATGTAAACAGCCGCAGCATCTGTCCTCACGACTGGAGCAAGGGATCATCAGCCCGCCTCATTCTCGCCCCGGACCGGGCGGTTCTACCCTCCGACCGGGAGCCGTGAGACCGCCGCGAGAGCGCCTTGATTTCCGGGTCGAATCCGACCTGCCACATTGCGCCTAAGCTCGTGTTTGTCTGGCGGTTGCATCGCGCCAGCCAAGCTCTTGCGATTCACTGGGGCGGGCCGTATAGTCCCTTCGGGCAGTTCATAGAATTCCTTGACGCGTCGGGCGGGCGGCCGACGAGTCGAAGGCGCGAATGGGGATCTCCCGATCCCCCGCGCCTTTTTTTGTTTTTGCCCACTGGGTAAACATGACGCGAGATCGACAGGATCCGGCAGCTTCAGCCGACGCGACCCTATCGCTCTCGTCTTCACGGCGCCATGATGGCGCAGAGGTAGATCACATGGACAAGCCAATCGCCTCGCGTGAAAACCCACCCAGAGAAACACTAGCGCCAATCCTGCGGCCCAATGACCAGTGGCTGCAGGCCATCTTCGGTCAGGCGGCCGTGGGAATCGCCGTGATCGACAGTGAAGGCCACTTTCTGCACAGCAACCGCAAGTTGACGCAGATCACCGGCCGGAGCGCCGTAAATCTCAGCAGTCTCACCTGCGCCGACATCACTCACCCGGACGATTGGCCTGCGAGTCAGGCCATGATGGAGGAACTGCGCCAGGGAACTCGGACCGAATTCACCGCGGATAAGCGCTATCTGCGCCCTGACGGCACTCCGGTCTGGGTCACCGTGGCCGTCTCCCCGCTGCGCGATGCGACCGGCCAGTTCGATCGCCTCATCGCGGTGGTCGAAGACATCACGGCCCGCAAGCGGGCCGAACACGCGGTCCAGGAGAGTGAGCGGCGGCTTCGTCGGGTGCTGGAGCGGATGCCCGCGGGCGCCTACCTCTGCGACCGGAACGGGCTCATCACCTACTTCAACCATCAGGCCGAACAGCTTTGGGGGCGGGCGCCGAAGCTCAACGATCCGATCGACCGCTACTGCGGCTCCTTCAAGCTTTACAGCAGCGACGGCACCCCGATCAAGCACTCGGAATGCTGGATGGCCCTGGCCCTGCAGAATGAGAGGGCCTACGACGGACAGGAAATCCTCATTGAGCGCCCCGATGGAAGGCGTAGGACCGTGCTGGCCCACGCCAGCCCCATCTGGGACGATGACGACGAGCTGATTGGCGCGGTGAACGTTCTGATCGACATCTCGGACCGCAAGCAGTCCGAAGATTCGCTGCGGGAAAGCGAAGACCGCTTCCGTCACCTGGCCGACAACGTTCCGGTGCTGATCTGGCTCACCGGACCCGAGGGCTACGAGTTCGTGAACCGCGAGTACCTCAAGTTCGTCGGTTGTGATTTCCATCAGCTGAAGGGAACCACGTGGCAGGATTTTCTCCATCCCGCCGATGCCCCAGGATTCTTCGTCGCGTATGACCGCGCGTCCCGCCAGCAGCAGCCCTTCGAAATGCAGCTCAGGTTCCGCCGCGCCGACGGGGAATACCGCTGGCTCCGGAGCACCGGCGTTCCCCGCTTCGCCGCCGACGGCAAAATGCTCGGCTACGTGGGTTGCTCGGTCGACATCACCGACATCCGGCGGTCCGAGGAAGCGCTCCGGGAAGCCGACCAGCGCAAGGACGAGTTCCTCGCGACCCTGGCCCATGAGCTGAGAAACCCGCTGGCTCCCATTCGAAGCTCACTCGAGATCCTCCGCCTGGGGTCCGACGGGGAAGCGGCCGAAAAGGTCCACGAGATGCTGGAGCGCCAGGTGGACCAGATGGTGCGCCTGGTGGATGACCTGCTGGAGGTCTCCCGCATCACCCGCGGCAAGATCGAATTGCGCCGGGAGCGGGTTGACCTGGGAGCCGTAATCGGCGCCGCGCTCGAAACCAGCAAGCCACTCATTGACGCGGCCCGCCACGAGCTGACGGTCGACCTCCCCTCCGAGCCGCTCTGGCTCGACGCCGACCCGGTACGGCTGGCTCAGATCTTCTCCAATCTGCTGAACAACGCCGCCAAATACACCGAACCCGGCGGGAAGGTCTGGCTCAATACCAGCCGGCAAGGTGATCAGGTCATCGTCTCCGTATGCGATACCGGCATCGGTATCGCTCCGGACAAGATTCCCAAGGTCTTCAACCTGTTCGCCCAGGTCGATACGACGACCGGAAGGGCTCAAGGCGGCCTCGGGATCGGCCTGGCCCTGGCCCGGCGCCTGGTCGAGATGCACGGTGGCCGCGTCGATGCCCGGAGCGGAGGTCCCGGAGAAGGCAGCGAGTTCCGGGTCCACCTGCCACTGGCGCGGGAGCAGGAACGCAAGCGGGTGAGCGACCCGCAGCGCCTCGATCCTGCCGGGTCTTCCACTCCTGGTCACCGGGTCATGGTGGTGGACGACAATCGCGACGCCGCCGAAAGCCTCGGCATGTTGCTCCGGCTTCGGGGGTTCCACGTGCACGTCGCGCACGATGGACCCTCCGCTCTCAAGGCATTTCCCAGCTTCCATCCCAGCGTGATCCTGTTGGACCTCGGCATGCCGGGGATGGACGGATACGAAGTCGCGGAACAGGTCCGGCGGCGGCCGGATGCCGGGGACGTGGTGCTGATCGCGCTCACCGGATGGGGCCATGCGGAGTTCCGCCAGCGCAGTCGAGACACCGGATTCGCTCATCACCTGGTAAAGCCGGTGGAGCTGGATGCACTGCTGAGTCTCCTCGGATCGCTGCAGCCGACTGCCCGGCCCGGGGCGTCGGCTGAGCACGATCCTGCCCAGACCTGAGACACGGAGCCATGGCATCGCCTGCCGGACCGGGACACGATCGAGAACAGCCGATGAGCACCGGGAAGCCTCGAGAACAACTCGAGGCAGAGATCGCCGAGCAGCGGAGGCGGCTCGCGGCAAGCGAGGCAGCCACTCTGGCCAGTCCCGAATCGGGGGATCGGCCTTATCGGCTGCTGGTTGAGAGCATGCATGAAGGGGCGCTTACGATGAGCGCCGATACCATCATCCTGTACTGCAATCCCCGCTTCGCCGAGATGCTGGGGACATCGGCCGGCCAGGTCACCGGCCGCGCGATTTGTGATCTGGTCGTGCCCGCGGATCGCGACGAATGCACGAGGATCCTGGACCTCGCGAGGACGGTGCCGGCGGAAGGCGAGGTCCTGCTGGAACGGCGCGATGGGACCTCGATTCCGGTTCACCTCACGTTAAGTCCGGTGCCTCCGGAGGGAGCCGCAGCCATTTGCGGTGTGGTGACCGATCTGACCGAGCACAAGCACAACGTCCAGCTCCGCATCACCCAGGCGGCGCTGCGTGATAGTGAGGCGCGCTACCGGCACGCCGACAAGCAAAAGGATGAGTTCCTGGCCATCCTGGCCCACGAGCTCCGGAACCCCCTGGCCCCCGCCACCAACGCGCTGCACATCCTGCAGCTGAAGGCGCCTCCCATCCCCGAGGTACAATGGGCCCGGGAGGTGATCGCAACCCAGGTCCAGCGGATGACGCGGCTCATCGACGACCTCATGGACGTGAGCCGCATTACCAGTAACAAGCTGACCCTGCGGATGGAGCGGGTGGAACTCACCAGGGTGATCGATGAGGCACTTACCGCGAGCCGACCGTTCATCGAGGAGTCGCAACACAAGCTGGTTCTGACGCTCCCAAGAGAGCCGGTCCTGCTCAATGCCGATCTCGTCCGCATGGCTCAGGTGCTGTCCAACCTGCTCAACAATGCAGCGAAGTACACCAATTCCGGTGGCACCATCTCTCTCAGGGCCGAGCGCCTTGGCGGAGAAGCCGTGATAAGCATCAGAGACTCGGGAATTGGCATACCTGCGGAGTTACTGCCCAAGGTTTTCGACATGTTCATGCAGGGAGACCGCGCAATGACCCGTACCCACGGCGGACTGGGCATCGGGCTAACTCTGGTTAAGCGGCTGGTCGAAATGCATCGCGGAAGTGTCGAGGCTCGAAGCGAAGGGAAGGACAAGGGAACCGAGTTTCTCGTGCGTCTTCCCGCCGTGATCGATCCGAGAAACCGGGAGCGGGAAGTCTTGCCCAGCGCCGAGGCAATCCCCAAGAGCAACCGCCGCATCCTCATTGTGGATGACAACGAACTCTCGGCCAATAGCCTGAGCATCCTGCTCGAAATGGCAGGGAATGAAACCCGCACCGCCTACGATGGAGCCGAGGCGGTTGTCGTTGCCGAGAACTTCCGGCCCGATGTGGTGCTGCTCGACTTGGGGCTTCCGACGATCGACGGCCATGAGACCTGTACCAGGATCAGGCAGCAGCCATGGGGCAAGGAAATCATCGTCGTTGCCTTGACCGGTTGGGGACAGGCAGAAGATCGCAGGCGGAGCAGCGAGGCAGGCTTCGACCGGCACATCGTGAAACCGGCCGATCCTGTCGAATTGATGAAAATGGTAGCGGAACTGGAGGCAGCGAAAGAACAGGCCTCCTGAGCTGACGTCTTAGCGCGACGGCCCGATACCTTGACATCCGACAACATGATTCCTATTGTCGGATGTCGAGGTATCGCCCTTTAGGGGGAGGGACCGATGGACCGCCGCGCCGATTTGCTCCAGGGCACCCTGGATCTGCTCATCCTCAAGACCCTCCTGCTCGGACCGCTGCACGGTTGGGGCATTTCCAAGCGGCTCCGCCAACTGTCGGACCAGGTGCTCGACGTCGGACAAGGCAGCCTTTACCCCGCTCTCTACCGCCTCGAAGATCAGGGCTGGATCAGCTCCGAGTGGGGCACCAGCCCGGACGGGCGCCGCGCCAAGTTCTACACCCTGACCGCCGCGGGAAAAAAACAGTTCACCGCTGAGCGCTCCCAATGGCGGCTCTTTGCCGGCGCGGTGGAACAGGTGCTAAGGGCCGGCTGACAATGGCGCTCTCCTGGTGGTCCCCCGTGGTTCGCCGTCTCACCGCGCTTCGCAAAGGCGAGCAGCTCGACCACGAGCTGGACGCCGAAATCCGGCTTCACCTCGACATGGAGGCGGAAGACCTGGCTCGCACCAGGGGGCTCGACCCGGTGGAAGCCCGGCGTCAGGCCCTGGTCGCCTTTGGGGGAGTAGACAGGTATAAGGAAGCGCACCTGGATGCCCGAGGAGTGCGCTGGCTGAGCGAGCTGGTCCAGGATCTCCGCTACGCCATTCGCAGCCTTCGTCGCAGTGCGGGATTCTCCCTTTCAGCGATCCTGGTGCTGGCGCTGGGCATCGCCGCCTGTACTGCCGTCTTCAGCGCGGTCAACACCGTTCTCCTCGACCCGAACTACGACCAGCTGGTACGGGTCTACCAGGAGAACTCGACCGGCCGCTGGACGCTTTCGACAGTCGATTACCGCGCGATCGAGGCGCAGCAGAAGAGCTTCTCCGCCGTCGGCGTCCTGCAGTCGAGGGGAGTTGCGATCTCGGCCGGAGGAGATCCGACCCGCGCCCAGTCCGGCTGGGTGACCGCAGGATTCCTCCGCGCCCTCGGCGTCCAGCCGATCAGCGGCCGAAGCATCGAGCCCTCAGACGAGGATCTCAGCGCCCCGCCGGTGGTGGTAATAGGCTACCGCCTCGCGGTCCGCAGCTTCGGAGATGATCGCGCCGCGATCGGTCGCACCCTGACGATCGACGGGGTTGCCTTCACGGTAGTCGGCGTGCTCCCGCCGTCGGTTACCGACCTGGCCGGCAGGAGGGCCGAGGTCTGGCCCGCCCTTCAGCTGCGTCCTCCCGAGCGGCGCGGGCCCTTCGGGCTCCTCGTCATCGGCCGCCTCACCCCGACTGCGACACTCGAATCGGCCCGGCAGGATCTGGCCGGGATCAGCGAGCGAATCTTCCCCGATTGGGCCTCGAGCTTCCAGGACCAGAGCGCCCGGCTCACTCCCTATCCGCTGCGCGCGGCGGTGCTGGGCAATTCCGGTCACATGCTGACCATCTTCTCCGCCGCGGTCGGACTGGTGTTGCTCATCGCCATCGCCAATGTGGCGAGCCTGATGCTGGTCCGGGTGACGGGCCGGGGACACGAGATCGCGCTGCGTACCATGCTGGGTGCGACGCGGAGCCGGCTGCTCCGTCTTCTCGTAACCGAGAGTATGACGCTCGCCGCGGCGGGCGCCCTGCTTGGGATCGTCCTCGGAATTTTCGCTCTCCAGGCTCTGGTCGCCTTCGGACCTGGCCTGCCCCGGCTCAACGAGGCGAGGCTCGACGTTCGAGCGGCGGCCTTCGCGGCAGGACTGGCGCTCTTCGCGGGTCTCATCATCGGTGCGTATCCGACGCTTTCGCTGTTGCGTGACAATCCCGCTCCCGGATTGCGCGAGGGAGAGCGAACCATCGGAGGCAGCAAACGCTCGCAGTCGATTCGAGGCGCGTTCGTCGTCGCGGAGATTGCGTTGTCACTCCCTCTCCTTGCGATCGCGGGGCTCCTCCTCAACAGCTTCCTTCGGCTCACCAGGGTGGATCCCGGATTCGATGTCAGGCCGATCTTGACGCTGCGAATTCAGCTGCCTGCCTCGCGCTATCCGGCGGACAGCGCCATCGCGAGATACTGGGCCCACGCCATGCCGCTGGTGCGCCAGGTGGCCGGTGTAGTGGACGCGGGACTCGGCTCATCGATCCCTCCCGATGACCAGGGTTGGAGCAACAACAATTTCGACCTGGTTGACCGTCCGGTCCCCTCGGGCACTGCCCAACCCACCTCGGCCTGGCCGAGTGTAACCTCGGAATACTTCGGTGCGTTGGGAGTCCCGCTGCTCGAGGGTCGACTCTTCACTCCGGGCGACACTGCGTCTGGTGACAGCGTCTCGGTCCCTCCTGTAGTGGTGGTGAGTCGGACCTGGGCCAGGCGTTATTTCCCGGACGGCACTGCGGTTGGGCGGCGCCTCATTTCAGGCGGCTGTACGACCTGTCCATTCACGACCGTGGTCGGAATCGTGGGAGACATCAAATACGAGGGACTGAGCGGCAGAGCCGATGCAGTCTACAGTCCCGCCACGGAGGGCTGGGGGCAGGACATGACTCTCTTCGTACGCACTGCGGGCTCACCGGCCGAGGTACTCGATCGAGTCCGCGCAGCGGTTCGGTCGGTGGACCCCGATGTCCCGCTCGACGACGCCGCGCCGATGGAGGACCGGGTCTACCGGTCGGTGGCTCAGCCGAGGAATTGGATGTTGCTCTTGAGCGGATTCGCCGCCACCGCACTGCTGCTGGCTGCCGTGGGCATCTTTGGCATGCTCTCCTATACGGTTCGAGCCCGGCGGCGTGAGATCGGAGTGAGGATGGCCCTCGGCGCCGGTCAACCGACGGTGGTGGGTATGATTGTCCGGCGCGGGATGCGATACGCTTTGCTCGGCACCGCGCTCGGATTGGCCGCCGCACTCGCGGGGAGCCGCGCCCTCGCCAGCACGCTCTTCGACCTCAGCGCCACCGATCCATTCACTCTCGCCAGCGTAACGCTGCTGCTGCTCAGTGTCGCATTCATCGCCTGCTGGTTGCCGGCTCGCCGGGCCGCCGCGATTGACCCGGTTGAGGCGATTCGACTCGAATAGTTTCTCGATCCGGAGAGTGCCATAAGCCGTCAGGCCATAGGCCATAAGCGGTCAGCCGTTAGCCGTTAGCCGTTAGTCTTAGCCGACACAGTTACGGTGACGCTTACGGCCTAAGGCCTATGGCTTATGGCAGCGACAGCTCAAGCTCCCACGTCTGCCCCCGCAACCCCTCCCCAAACAGCTGATGCGGCTCCTCGTGGACCAGCCGGTAGCCCGCTTCCTCATAGAGGTGGCGCGCGGCATCGAGCACGTGATTCGTCCATAGCGTGATCCGGCGGTAGCCGGCCTGAGTGGCGAAGCGGGTGCACTCCGTGACCAGCCGTCGACCGAGCCCGCGCCCCCGTGCGGTCGGTTCCACCAGAAGAAGACGCAGCTTCGCGGTATCAGGCCGTTCTGGATGCTTCACCAGGAATACCGAACCCAGGATTTCTCCGTCATCGCCCTCGGCAATCCAGCAGCGTTCCTTCGCGGGATCGAATTGCTCGATGAAATCGGCCACGATTCGCGCTACGAGTGCTTCAAACCGCTGGTCCCAGCCGTATTCCCTGGCGTACAGCGCGCCGTGCCGGTGCACGATCCACCCCATGTCTCCCACCTGGGGCTGGCGCAGCACAATGATCCCCCGCTTCCAGGTGGATGGCTCCCCACCCGGATCGAGTTGCTGCTGGACCGCCTCCAACGCCTCGACCAGCCTCGCCTGATTTGGCGCCGGCAGGTCGCGCAGCCAGGTCTCCACCTGGCGATCAGCCTTGGCGTCGAGCGCGGCAAAGGCGCGCCGACCCTTCGGAGTGAGGCGCAACCGCCGCTGGCGACGGTCGCCTTGCGCGGGTTGTCGACTGGTAAGACCGCGACGCTCCAAACCTCGGAGCAGCCGGCTCAGGTACCCGGCATCGATCGCCAGGGTCTTGCCCAGCTCGGTCGCCGTGGGAGACTCGCGAGCCGCGAGCTCGTACAGCAACCGGACCTCGGCGAGGGAGAACGGGCTTTCCAGCAGGCCTTGGTTGAGGACGCCGATCCGGCGGGTGTAGAAGCGGTTGAACCGCCGGATGGCCTCGATGCGGGGATTGGGAGGTGACGGCATGCGGCCCTTCGTCCAGAGTGCTGTCTGGATCAATGTCAAGCAAATACTTGCTTCTGTCAAGTAATGGCGATCGCCGGAGTCCTCCGACGCAGACCGCTCTCTGCCGGTGCTCCGGCGCACCCCAAACCCGGGGCGGGTCTCCGCGCCGGAGATGACTCACCCCGAAACGAGGCGCGGGAGTATGGCTCCGTGGCTCCGGGGCCGATTACTCTTAGGGCGTGGCTGATCCTACGCGTCTCCCGGCTTCTGCGTTCGCCCTGGTCCCGGGCGAGGAGCCGGCTGAAGCGCCGAGGGTGCGCCCGGGCCGCCCCCACCTCGTCGTGGTCGTGACGCGCGAGGTAGGCGGCAAGGATAAGGCGCCGGCCAATGCCCTGCTGATGACCCGGTTCTGGCATCCGCGGGACCACCGCTGGAGCGAGAATTTCTTCGAGTCGCTGGAACATGCGGTGCGGTTGTTCGTAGATGAGAGCGGGTGGGTCCTGCGCCAGCAGCAGGCATTGGATGGGCTGCATGCCTACGAGCTCGTGTTCGAAGCCCGCCGAGAGGACTTCACCGGACCCAGCACCAGGGAGATCCTCGCGGAGGTGGGCCTGGATCCTTCAGACGTAGAAGCAATATCGGGGAAGAAGAAGCGGAAGCGCTGACCCGCCGTCCTAGCTCTAGCCCCTCCCCGGATCACAGCTACCTTAAGCAACCATGTCCCGAACGCTGCTCTGGCGTCTCGTCGCCCTCGTGCTTCCGCTGCTGACCGGACTGCTCGGTGCCTTCAACGGCCCCGAAACATTCCCTGTAGCGGCGACCGGCGGCCAGCGTATCGCCGCCGGGACTCAGACGGCCTACGGAATTCTCGGTCTCACCAGTACGATCGGCCTGGCTCAGGGTCGTATGTGGGCCCGGCAGGCCCTGATCGCATGGGCGATCCTGCTCACCGTCACCGGCGGGATGGCCCCCGTCGTCTGGGGCGGCACGGGAGTGGGTACCGGCCTCCTCGCGCTCCTCGCTACGGCGGTCATCGCCGCAGGCGGTGTATGGCTCGGCTGGCGGACCCTTAGAGGTGTGAGATGATTAATCCACCGATCATCGTGGACGCGCGGGGAGGCATCCTCATCTTCCGCAATCCCGCGGAAGTCGGAGCGGAGCTTGATCCCGCCAGGATCCGAAATGGTGACTATCCGGCAGCCTATGACTGGAATGGCCGGCTATTGCGTATTCAGGTCCGGATCGAGGAACGATCGTTCCTCGGGATGTTCAAGCGGATCACGGAACACATCGAGATTTTCGAGACCGAGCATATCCCCACCCACGAGGCCGCGTTGCGGGCCCTGGTGTCGCGGTTCATCCATCCCGGCCCTACCGCCGTCGCCAACGAGACCGTCGAACCGCTGGCGGGGCTGATCCGAATCAGGGCCATCGCGGGAACCCGCTAAACGCGGCCACCAAGGACGGTCCCGTGTCGCACGGCACTACCGCCCGTCCAGCGGTTCTCGTCCTCAGTCTTCTCCTTACGTAAGCTCATCCTCAGCAAGCTGGCCCGGGACTGGCTCCCCGATGGTGTCAGTCTGGGCTTCACGCTCTGGCTCCAGTACGCTGCCGCCCTCACAGCGGCGATCTTGCTGGGTGGCTACGTTATTCTCCCTGGATCGCTGGATGTATCGCTGTGGCAGCGTCGCACTGATTCCGGCAGGTGTGAGCGGCATGTTCAACGCGGCTTTCAGTCGCCTTCCCCGCTAACGCGATGCTCCAAGGGCTGCTGCTGTACGCTGGGCTGCTCGCGGCGCTCGCCGATCGCCAATCCGAGGCGGTCATCGAAGGGAGGATCCTCGACGGAGCCGGAGGCCCGCTGGCCGATGCCGGCGTGGTCCTGATCCGGCCGCCCATTCTCACCCTCGCCCAATCCAGCTCGGCCGCGGACGGAAGCTTCAGACTGGAAATCTCCGACACCGGCGCAGCACAACTTCAGTTCTTCGCTCCGGGGAGAGGGTATTTCTTTCTCCCGATCCTGGTTGTTCCCTCCCTGCACGCTGTAGTGGAGGTGCATCTCGCCAGCCAGGATGACAGCTCCTCATCCTGGGCCAAGGTTGTGCGTCCCGCCACGGCCTCGTCCCGGCTCATCGCCGTCATGGCGGACGCGGTCTCGGAACAGAATCGTTATCAGATCTGGTCCCGCCGCGGCGCTGATTCGAGCGGATACGATTGGAAACCGGCCGTTTCCAGGGCGACGAGGCAACTCGCCCAGGAACGCTCTCCTTTGGTACGGCAGGCACTCTACCTCGAGCTGCTGCGCTTCCGCCGGCTTGGCGCCTCCGTGCCGGAAACGCTCCGCGCCCGAGCGCTTCGCGACGTTCCACCCACCGCAACGGTCTGGGCGCTCGAACCCAACATGGCGGCGCTGGCCGGCGAGCCATGCCGTCCGGACAAACCGATCGCTCCCTGTCTGAGTTACTTCAGCGACGCCGCCACGTCCCACCCCGACACCCTGGTACAACAGTGGATGCTGCTCGAAGGAATGAACTTGTCGCTGTCCACCGGAGACGACCCGCAGGCCGAGAGCTTCATGCAACGACTGGGGGAGGAGCACCCCGATTCGCCGCTTCTCGGCTTCGCCCGCGGCATCCTTCATCCAGGGCCCTCTGCTACTGTGGGAGCCCCACTTCCCGAACTGAGGGTCTCGGCCCTGGAGGATTCATCGGTCACCTTCGACAACCAGTCCTTGCTGGGCAAGACCGTGATCATCGACTTCTGGGCCACCTGGTGCGACAGCTGTCTCGTGGAGCTGCCCGGGCTGCAGCAAGCCTATCGCGAGTATCACCAGAAAGGCCTCGAGATCCTGGGAGTCTCGCTGGACGACGAGCGGGAAACCGCTCGCGCCTTCCGACGGCAGCTCGGCATGCCATGGCTCGAGGCCTATGCCGAAGGGAACTTCGAGTCGTCGATGGCGAAGACTTTGGGGATTACCACCCTGCCACGGAGAGTCCTCGTGGATAGCACCGGAATCATCGTGGCGGTTGACGCAGGTCTGTTCGGCAGGAGCCTGCTTCCGACCCTGGAACAGATTTTCGTCCAGTCGAGGTAAGGAGGGCCAATACAACACAATCTACCGCGTGGTCCGCGGTAGGCGGTTCAGACGGCGACGCTCTCGTGCCGCGGTGGAGGCCTCGGCCAACCGGCTCTCAACGACCGGGCAGCAATTCTGATCAGCTCCCTTCGCTGGACCCGTGACCCGCACTTCCCTCAAAGATGGCGGCCCCACCAAGTAGCCGGTACATGGCATATAGCCCGCCTATCGCGAGCCCCCCTGCCAAGGCAGTTCCCCCCACCGAAAGTTTGCGTTGTTCCAGCCGGCCGAGGGCGTTCACCGGGATCGCCACCTGCTCCCGCTGCCAGTCGGACTCGATCCCGCGACGATTTGCCGTGGTCAGTATGGCGAGCCGAAGAGCGGTCGAATCCGACGGCAACACTTCTCCCTCCACCTGAGTTACCTCAGGGCCCAACTGCGAGCTCAGGTCGATGCTCCCTTGATCGGTGAGCTCAGCCGAGACCCGGGACCCGGTTTGGGGCGGGGTCGAAGGGAGCGGACGGTAGGTATAGCAACCCACCATCAGCGGGACCAGCAAGATTTCGCTACGCACACCGGCCTCCCGGAAGAGGGAGTAGGGAGTGGGTGGTAGGAGGTAGGGCTGCAACCCCACGGTCAGGACGTGGACCCTACTCCCTGCTCCCTACTCCCTACCACCTAGCAGTCATTGACCAAGTCACGACTCCCACACTCAGTTTGCCAACGGCGTCGAGGTCGAATAGTTCAGCACCGTACACGCGTTGGGGTCATTCGCATTCCGACCTACAGGATCCACGTTTGGTGTATTGGGATTCGCGTTGATCTCGGTTTGCCCATAGGGCAGCCGACCCGGTATCGGCGTGGTCGCAGGCTCATCACTCCCTGCCGGAGGCGCGAAGGCCAGCGACGGCAGACAGGTGCGCTTGTAGTCGTTCCACACTTCCATATTCAGGAAGAGGGTCACGTACTTCTCTTCCATGATGTTCTGGAGCGTCGCTGGAACCGATCCGAGCGCCGGGAACGTCACGGCAGCCCCACCGGTCGAGCCGTAGACCCGATTGGCCCGCACCGCATCCAGGTAAGGCTGGGCCGCAGCCTGCCCGCCGCCATGGAAGGCTGCCTCGGCTCCGATCAACTGGGTTTCCGCCCAGGTGATGATCGGGTGACGGAAGTCTCCCGGAGAGATGTTGGGATCAATGAAGGTGAATCCGGAGTACTGTCCGCTGGGCGAGCCGCTGCCATCATAGACTCCAGCGGCGGTAATCAGCCCGGTCGCGCCAGCTGGACGGAACCCGAAGAAATCAGTCGGTGCTCCGGGCGCTTCCGCTGGCACGAAGTAGAAATTGAGCCGTGCATCATCCTCGATACCCTGGGCGATCCGCCGCTTCAGGATCTCGATAATTGCGCCTCCCGGGCCGATATCTCCGCGGGTCGCCTGGAACTGCCACCAGACGCTCTGGCCCGTCGGGGAAATGTCGTGGAACCAGAGCATGTCGTTGTCCGGCGAGCTGATGCCGAGCGGTACTTCGGCAAGGGCAAGGGCATAGTTCGCCGGATCAACTTCCGCCAGGTGCATGTAGAATCGCGCCTTGAGCGAATGGGCCACTTCCAGGTAGGTCGCCTGAAGGTCCGCGGCATCCCTTCCGCCATAAATGATCTCGGCGTTATCGGCGACCGGCCCGGCGTTGGTGCCACCGAGTTGAACCGCGAGGTACACGTTGATGGCCGAATCGAGCTGCGCCAGGACATCCTGATAGACCTGGAGCTGCGGATCAAAGGCCGGTGTTTCATTGGTTGAATCCGCTGCTTCCCGGTAGGGAACGTCTCCCCAGATATCCGCGGCCATCCCCATCACCATCGCCTGGTAGATCTTGCCGATACCGACGTAGATCGAGTCCCCCAGACGCTGGCCGAGCTGCTCCATCTTGCGGATGTCGAGCAGTCCACCACCCCCGGTGATGGTGCGTGAGGTGCCGTACACCGCGCTGAAGTAGGTGTCGATGTCCGGTGGCGCGATAAACCCGCGGTCGTACCCCACCTGTTGTCGCGCGTTGCCTGAGATCTGCTGCATGTACATCGTGGCACTGCGGGCCAGCTGGCCTTCGAACTGCACCGACTGCTCCGCCTGGATCGCAGTATAGAGCGGCCCCGGTTTGAGCAGTCCGGTCGAGCCGTTGGGATCCTGGTCGATGCCGGGTCCCGTGAGGAAGTTGTCGCACGCAGCGGACAACATCGTCAGGGCCGCGCACATGACCAGTTTGCGAGAGCGTGTCATGGCGGGCCTCAGCGGTTGAGGGTGAGCGAGAAAATCCACGACCTGGTCTGCGGGTTGTTGAAGTAGTCCACCCCGCGCAGCGCCGAGGCCGAGCCCAGGACCGAGGTCTCAGGATCGATCCCGCTGTAGTCGGTCCAGGTGTGCAGGTTGCGGGCCGTTAGCCGCATCTCCATCGAGTTGAAGCCGAGCCCGCCGAGCACCCAGGCATCGTCGAAGAGGTATCCGACCGAAATCTCCCTCAGCTTGGCGAATGTGGCGTCCTCGAGGAATTGAGACGTGGCGCCATTGAAGATTCCGCCCGCTCCGGTGAACCAGCCCTCGTCCAGCGGTACCGCCATGCCGGCGCCTGGTCCTGCGACGTGCTCCTTCTTGAAGTAGTTGCTGCCGAAGGTGTAGTTCCCGCCATCGCGAAGCACTTGAGATTCCTTCGACGTGCCGAAGTGGTTCAAGGCGCCACGAGTACCATTGTGAGCCTGGCCGCCATACCGCACGTCCAGCAGGCCCGAGACGGAGACCTTCTTATAGCGGAAGCCGGCGCGCACCGATCCGGTCCAGTCGGGATTCGGGTCGCCGATGATGTAGTTCTTCGATTGGTCGAGGATCGGATAGCCTTGCGCATCGATGTACAACGCGCGCTTCGGGGCGCCCTGGCAATGACCCGCGGCGTGGTCGATGTCGATCCCGTTGACGACCAGCCCCCGGCCGCAGCGCACGAAATCGGATCCTTGCAGCACGCCGAGCCGCTGGTTTTGGGCGGCGACCGCCTGGACACTCAGCCCGTTGGTTCCCCCACTGAACGGCAACGGCGCGAACTGGACTCCCGCCAGATCGGTCACCAGGCTCTTGTTTGTGGCCCACTGGAAGCCCAGGTCGAATCCCCAGTCTGGCTTGTTCACCGGCCGTGTGTTGAGCGCGATTTCCCACCCGAAGTTGCGCAGCTCGGCCGCATTGGCCGGCTTTTCGGTATAACCGGTGCTGCCGGCGACCGGCACGTTGAGGATCACGTCGGTCGAGAAGCTGCGATAGTATGTCAGGCTCAGGTCGGCCCGGTCCCGGAGAAGACCGACGTCGAAACCGGTCTCGAACTCCTTGACCCGCTCGGGTCCTAGTTCCGAGGTGGGGAGGTTGAAATTGGTGACCAGACCTCCCGCTCCGCCCTGACTGCTGCCAATGGACGGTCCCCAGCCTCCGTCGGCTGAGGCCCAGGTCACGAAAGTGCTCGCGAGGAGGTACGGGGCAGGCTGGGTTCCGCTCTGGCCGTACGCCGCGCGGAGCTTGCCGTAAGTGAGGAACTTGTTCTCCCCAACTTCACCCCGGTGGAAGGTCCAGGCGGCACTCGCCTTGGGATACCAGTTGCGACGGTTCTCCGGTCCGAAGGTGCTCGCGCCGTCATTGCGCAGCGCGGCCGTGAGGAACAACTGGTCCCAGAGATCCGCGCTCACCTGCGCGAAATAGGACTCGAGCCGAACCGTTGACTCGAAATCGTAGGGCGGACGCTGTGCCGCGGTGTTGCCCAGGTTGAACGGCTTCGGCGTGATCAACGTCGTTCCCACCACCTGGCGGGTGCGATAGGTCTGCGAGTTGAGGTTCTGACCGATCATCACCGACCCGGCCCAAGCCTGCGACAGGCGATACTTTGCCGTGGCGGTAAAGGTCTGGTCTACCTGAGAATTCCGGATGTATCCGGCATTGAGTCCACCAACACCATTAACTCCCGCCACCGTCGTATTGGAATTGGACCAGGGATATCCTTGCAGCCGTTCGTCGTTGGCGTAGTCGTAGCCCAGGTTCTCACTGAACGTGAGCCATTTCGTCGCATTCCAGTCCGCATTGATCCCGCCGAAGACCCGGCTCAAGTCGGTGGTGGACTCTGCCTCATTGGCCACGAAAAAGGGATTGTCGTAGCTCCGGGACAGCTGCTCCGACCCGGGTCCGGGATTGGGGAACCGGAAGGAGCGCTGCAATCCGTTCACCTGATCCAGATAGGGCTTGTTGTTGAAGTTGGGCGGGGTACGCCAGGCCCCCAGAAGGAGGCCATCGGTACTGTTGCGGCTCACCACCGCGCCACCCGCTCCATCGATGTAGGAGATGTTGGCACCAACCTTCAGATTATCGAAAACCCGGTGGGCGCCGTTGAACCGGAGAGCAATTCGCCGGTAGCTGTTGTTGTCGCCAACGATGACACCGCGGTTGTTATTGTATTCGCCCGAGAGGAAGAAGGTCGTGCGTTCTCCTCCGCCGGAGACGGTGATCGCATTGTCGGTCTGATAACCGTCCTGGAACATCTCGTCGGAGTGATCGAAGGTCGGCGTACCGGCAGCGAGGAGCGGTCCCCAGCTTCCTGCCTCGGCGAAACCGACCCGGCAGTTGACCACCCCTCCCTCGACGCAGGACGGTGGCCCACCGCCGGTCCCCAGCCCGTATTTGTGCTGGAAATCGGGGAGGTTGGCGTGTTGATCGACTGAGAGCGACGTGCGGAAGGAGTAACGGGTCGGGCCGGGACGGCCCTTCTTCGTGGTGATGAGAATGACCCCCGAACCCGCCCGCGAGCCGTACACCGCGCTCGAGGCCGGCCCCTTCAGGATTTCCACGTTCTCAATGTCGTTGGGATTGATATCGATGGCCCGATTGGGTGGCGCCGAGCTGCTGTTGAGCGCCCCTGAGATCGGGTTGTTATAGCTGATGGAATTATCGATCGGGACTCCGTCCACCACGATGAGCGGCTGACCGTCCTGCGCGCTGATGGTGGTCAGGCCGCGGATCTGGATGAACGAAGAGGCCCCGGGATCTCCGGAACTCGACGTCACCGTGACGTTCGGTGCCTTGGCGGACAGGCTGGTGATCAGGTTCTGCTCGCCGCTTCTGACGATCTGGGCCGAATCGATGGAGCTTCGTACCGTGCCGAGTTTCTCCACCTCGGAAACGCCGCCCAGGCCGGTAACGACGATCTCGCCCAACTGGAGCGGGTTGGGTTCGAGCGAGAAGTCCAGGGTCTGTTCGACTCCGGCCAGCACCACGCGGCTGGTGCGGGGCTTGTATCCAATGAGCCGCGCGACCACGCTCACCGTGTCGCCGGTGAGTCGCGCCGTCGGCAGCGCGATGGTGTACCTCCCGTCCGTCCTGGTGGTGGCACCGAGGCCCCAGCGCTCGATCACGACGGTCGCCTGTGCCAGCGGTTCGCCGTCGGCCGAAGTGACGCGTCCGATCAGTGAGGCGCCTTGTTGTTGAGCCAGAGCCGGTGCGCTAAGACCTCCAAGGGACAGGAACAGAACAACCAGACGAGAACAACGTTCCATACAACCTCCGGGGATCGGTGGGTGGGCCAGCCCCGGCCTTACTGCTGAAACCGGTAGCCGAGATTGAGGGCGGTGAGGATGTGACGGGGCTGCGCCGGTTCCGCCTCGAGCTTCCGGCGTAGTCGTGCGATGTGAGTGTCGATCACCCGGGGACCGATCGCCGCGTCCGGCCCCCAGACTTCTTCCATCAGTTCGGGTCGCGTCACGACGCGACCCTCGCGGCGCATGAGCGCGTAGAGCAGTCGGAGTTCCTTGGGTGTTACGGGGAAATAGCGGCCGGCCCGCACGATGCGTTGGGTCGCGTACTCGACCACAACCTCACCGAACCGCGCCATGCCGCCCCACACTGAGTCCGCCCCGCGGTTTCCATCGAGGCGACGTCGCAGCTCCTCGAGGACTGCCTCGGCTTCCATTCCATCTGCGACAGCTGTTCCCGCCGCCACTGGAGTCAGCGCTCCCGCGGCGTCGTCCTCGATGATCAGGATTCGCACGAATTCCCTCCGGAGAGCTTTGGCCCAACCTAGGCCTGGCAGGGATGAGCCGGAACGATTTCGGGATGGGTGGAGAGGTGGGTGGGACGAACTGCACCGTAGGAGGGGCGAATTGCAGGCTATGTGATCGTCCCCACAGCTCGACGGCTCATCCCTGCATCAAAGCAATTCATCCCCGATTCGTTGGCACGCTGGCGAGTACACCCCATCGTTATCGCGCCGGACGGTACTGCGATCAGTGCCGGCTCATCACGTGGAGGTGTTTATGTCATATCGTCCCCTGACCCGGGCAGCGCTGGCCGCGTTCCTGGCCGGCTCCACGGCATGCGCCCGCATGTCGCGCATGCCTTCCGCCTACCTCGATCACGTGCAAACGGCCGATTCGGCCGCCGGGCAGGTTGACTACACCATGAAGTCGTTCGCCGCTCAAGGCTTCAGCGGAACCGTGCTGATCGCTGAGGGATCCCGGGTGCTCCTTTATAAGGGTTATGGTCAGGCCAACCGAGCCCGCGAGCTGCCCAACACCGCGGAGACCCGCTACCCCCTCGGCGCGGTGGAAAACGTCTTCACCGCAGCCGCCATGCTCCGGCTGGAAGCAGAGGGGAAGCTCTCAACCCAGGATTTCGTGAGCCGGTTCCTGCCGGCACCGGAAGACCTGCGGATTGACGACCTGCTCCGGCGCAATCGTGAAGTGAACACGGTGGCGTATGCCGGCGGAATGGCCAGCACGACCAGGACCGGCGATCCGTTGGTCGAGCGGTTCGCCGAGACGGGGGCGAGCTATGTCACCCTGCGCAGAGTCATCGAGCAGGTGACTGGTGAATCGTACGAGGATTACCTGACCAACCATTTGCTGGCTCCTTACGGTCTAACCCGGACCTTCTGGGACAACGGAACGGTAGGTGATTCACTGGTGGCACGCGGCTATCGGGAGCCTCTGGGAGAGACGGTGATCGCCAACGGGATGGTGGCACCGCTGGCGGACCTCTACCAGTTCCGCCTCGCCCTGCGTGACAACAAGGTGGTCTCTCCGGAATCCAAGCGCCGGATGTTCGCCCCGGCCCCGAACGGCTATGGCTACGGGTGGGTAGTCAGCACCACGCCGGGCGGGGCTCCGGTCACCGAACACGCCGGGGATCAGGCCGGCTTCCAGACCTGGATCGCCTACTTCCCGGATCGGGATGTGCTGATCCTGCTCGGGGTGAACAATGATGGGGGATGGCGTCGGCCGATCTCCGAGCGGCTGACCGAGATCATGGTGGATGGTGCGTCGGCCAAGGGGGCAGTCGTCTCCCAGTAGAGCCGACTCAAAGAGAGTGTCGCCCTCGCGTGGCGGCAGGCGCATCTCGCCCGCCGCCATCCGGCGTTGGCGCCCGTTTCAGGGCGCGAAACGCTGAAACACCTGAGGAGCCGCGACCGTCGCGGAACATGGAATGCCCGAACACTCCGTGGTCCTCAACCGGGACGCCGTTCTGCGGCGGAAGAGCTTCCGCCTGCAGGCGGCGTTGGTCTTTGGCGGGTGGACGCTGTTTGGTCTATTCTCGTATTCCCAGACCGTCCTCTATTACTCGCTCCCCGCGCGCGACCCGATTCCCTGGGGTCCGCTGTTCGCCATCTCGCTGGGAAGCGCCTGGATCTGGGCGGCGCTGACCCCCGCCGCCCTCTGGGTAGCCAACCGTCTCCGGTTCGAGCCAAACCAGAGGATGCGAAGCTTGGTGCTCCATGGAGTCGCAGGGCTCACCTTCGTGCTGGTCTCGACCGTGCTCGAGCGGGCCATCGTCGCCTCCATCAGCGATTCTCCGCTCAAGCCCTTCGTTCAGGGCCTGCTTTATCGGTTCGACAGCCGTCTGCTGGCCTATCTCTGTATCGTGACGGTGGCCTCGGCGGCGCGCTATGCCCTGCTCTACCGGGAGCGGGAGGTGCAGGCCGCCGAGCTCGAGGCCCAGCTGGCTCGCGCCGAGCTGCAGGTTCTCAAGATGCAGTTGCAGCCGCATTTCCTCTTCAACGCGCTCAACACCATCGCCGAGTTGGCGCACGACGATCCCAACAACGCCGACCGGCTCATCGCGAGACTGGGACACCTGTTGCGACTCTCGCTGGAACAGGCCGGGCACCAGGTGGTGCCGTTCCGCCAGGAGTTGCAGTTCCTCACCGCCTATCTGGAGATCGAGCAGACCCGGTTCCAGGACCGGTTGGCGGTGGACACCGACGTTTCGCTCGACGCGCTCGAGGCCGGCGTGCCGGCGTTGTTGCTGCAGCCGATCGTCGAGAACGCGATCCAACACGGCACCTCGCCGCGCACTGGTGCCGGGGAGATCGGCATTCGGGCCCGGCGGCAGGGCGCCATGCTCACGATCGAGATCCGGGACAATGGGCCCGGCTTCCCCAACGGACCAAATGCCTTGAAGGAAGGCGTGGGCCTCAGCAATACCCGGGAGCGGCTCCGCCAGCTTTATGGAGACCGCCATGCCTTTGCACTCGCCAACAGCCCGGAGGGCGGAGCGCTGGTAACCATTGCGCTGCCCTACATCGAGTGCCACGAAGCGCATACCCCGTTGCACCTGCAGGTGGCGCACATGGCGGGCGCCTCTGCATGACGGTGCGTGTCGTGGTAGCAGATGACGAGCCTCTGGCCCGTCGGCGGCTGGTTCGCCTGCTCGAAGGTGAGCCGGACGCGGAGCTGGTCTCCGCTTGCGCCAACGGAGCGGAGGCGGTCGAGGCCATCCGGGCCCAATCCCCCGATCTGCTGTTCCTCGACGTCCAGATGCCGGCGCTCGACGGCTTCGGGGTGCTCGAGGCGCTGCGTGACACACCACTCCCTGCCGTGGTGTTCGTGACCGCTCACGACAGCTATGCCTTGCAGGCCTTCGAAGCGAACGCGCTAGATTACCTGCTGAAGCCGTTCGACGCGGACCGCTTCCACCGGGCCTATCTCCGGGCCAAGGAGCGGCTCCGCGCCACCACGTCGGACTCCGACGCCGGCAGGCTTGCCGAGCTGCTCGCGTCGCTGAACAAGCCCCGGGCAAGTCTGGATCGGATCGCGATCCGGAGTGACGGCAAGGTCTATTTCGTGCGAGCCGCCGATGTGGACTACATCGAAGCCGCGAGCAACTACGTGCGGCTTCACACCGGGAAGACCGAGCACCTGCTCCGGGAGTCATTGACCAACATCGAAAGTCGGCTGGATCCAGTCCACTTTCTTCGTATCCACCGCACTACCATCGTCAACGTCGAGCGGATTCGCGAGCTGCAACCGTGGTTCTCGGGGGAGTTCATCGCCATCCTGACGGACGGCACCCGGCTCAAGGTGAGTCGGGGATATCGGGATCGCGTCTCGCGCTGGTTGGGCCAGTCGCTCTGAGCGCCGGCGCGGAGCTGCACCCCGCGCTGCTGCAGGCGACGATCATCCTGGCCCTGGTCGGCCTCTGCATCTTTCTCTACCGCCGCTACCGCAAACGCTACCTCTTCTGGTGGGCCGTGGCCTGGAGTCTCTACCTGCTCCGCCTCGCGGCCATCATCACCTTCGTCAGTACCCGACAGCAGGGCTGGCTCTTCGCCCACCAGGTGCTCACCGGGTGGACCGCGCTGGCCCTGCTTTGGAGCGCGCTGGTCTTCTCCCGGGATCCGCCACTACGCCCAGTGTACCTGATCCTGGTCCTGGTGCCGCTGGCCTGGTCGCTGCTCGCGGTGGAGACCCTCGGCAGCTCGCGGCTTTTCTATGTTGCCGCGATCCCGGCCGTGGTGTTTCTCTCCGCCGCGACTCTGTGGACCTCGCGAGTCTTTCTCCGGTTCCGCCGCCAGACCGGCTCCCGCGGCGCGATGCTGCTGGGTTGCGCCTTCCTGCTCTGGGGACTGCACCACCTCGACTACCCACTCCTCCGGGCGCGTGGCGCCTGGAATCCGTGGGGTTACTACCTCGACATCCTGTTCGCTCTCGCGGTGGGATTCGGCATGGTCCTCCTGGTGCTCGAGGACACCGATCGGGGACTCGGTGCCTTGGCGGCTCTTTCGGGGGACTTGCAGCGCACCGACGGCGGCGCCGATGTGCTGGGTGGTCTCCTGGCCCGTCCGCTCGGGCTCGCCGGTGTCAGGGGCAGCGTGATGTACTTGCGCGATTCAGGACGCTATGTGCGGGGAGCAGGAATCGCCGCCGCATGGGGTGGGCGTGAGCCGTCCGCCGAGGCGCTTCCCGCGATCCGGGCCGCGGTGGAAGGCGGCAAGCCGGTTTCGGTCACCGGATGGAAAGAGAGCGTGTCCGCCGAAGGTGCATTTGCCTTCGCGGCAGTGCTGCCCGTGTTCCGGCGGCGCGAGGTCACAGGGGCCATGATCATCGTCGGCGATGCGCGCGATCCTTTCACCGCACTCGATCAATCGTTTCTCGAGGCACTGGGACAGCAGGTGGGGGCCGCGCTGGAGAATGCCGAGCTCTATCGAAGCCTGCGGGGGCGAAGCGAAGAGCTGGAGCTGCTTTCGGTGCGGATGATCCGGCAGCATGAGGAAGAGCGCCGGAGACTCTCCCTCGAGCTGCACGACGAAACCGCTCAGGTGTTTTCCTCCGTGAAGCTGCAGCTCGGTATGCTGAAGGAAAAGCTCCCGGCGGCACACATCCACCCGGCTGGACCGGATCATCGCTCTCGTGGATGCCGGAATGTCCAGCATTCGGAGCGTGACCGAGGCCCTGCGCCCCTCCCTGCTGGACGACCTCGGCCTGATTCCAGCGCTTCGCGCCCTGGTGACCGACTTCAGCGGGCGCTCCGGCTTAAGCACCCGATTCTCCGCACCGGAGTCTCTCCCCGACCTCGAAGAAGACGCCGAGCTGGCGCTGTTCCGCGCGGTGCAGGAGGGGCTCGCTAATGTGGCGCGCCACGCTGGTGCGAACTCCGTCGAGGTCACCCTGCGAGCTGACGGCGACACCGTTCTTCTCGAGCTGGCAGACGATGGACGGGGCCCGCTCAACCAGGAGGGAGGGAATGGGACGGGACACATGGGCATCGCCGGGATGCGCGAGCGGTTCGCGTCCCTTGGTGGGCGAGTGGAACTGGTAGGAGGAAGTGCGGGAGGGGCGCGCCTCACCATCACGATTCCGCGACGCGCGCCGGCGCCATGACTGCCTCCGCCATCCGGGTAATGATCGTCGATGACCACCCCCTGGTTCGGGAGGGCATCCGATCGATCGTCGCGGCCGAGGATGGCTTCGAGATCGTGGCCGAAGCCGGGAGCGGGGAGGAGGCGGTGGTGGCCGCCGCGCGACTCCACCCGGATGTCGTGGTCCTCGACCTTTCAATGCCGGGCGAGGGCGGTCTGAGCGCAGTGGCGCGCCTGAGAGAGGTGGCGCCAGCCGCGCGGTCCCTCATCCTGAGCGTGCACGATCACCCCGAGTATGTCCTCGAGGCGGTACGCGCCGGAGCCCACGGATATATAAGGAAGGACACCTCGCCGGCCGAGCTACGCAATGCAATCCGAACGGTGCACCGGGGAGAGGCCTTCTTCAGCAGCTCGGTGGCACGGCAGCTCTCGGCGGCGGTTCGCCAGGAAACCCATCGCGAGCAACAGGGGAAAAAACTGGAACGCCTCACCGACCGGGAGCGCCAGGTGTTGGCTGGGATCGCGGCGGGATCCACCAGTAAGGCCATCGCGCTGCAACTGGGTCTGAGTCCCAGAACCGTCGAAGCCTACCGGGAAAAACTCATGCGCAAGCTCGCGATTCGAACCGTGGCCGGGCTCACCCGATTCGCGGTGGAGAGTGGGATTGGACGAAGCGATTGAGCTTTGGTTGAGACAGCTTCGTCAGATTCCCTCGCGACGAATTTGGGGTGCGAGGATGTCATCCCGAGCGAAGCGAGGGAGCCCTATGGGGCGAGCATTCTCCGTCTACGTCATGGCCAGCCGGTCTCGACGGTTGTACATCGGTGTCACCAACAACCTCGGTCGGCGGGTCCGGGAGCACAAATCGCTGTCCGTGCGCTGTTTTACCAGACGGTACCAGATGACTCGACTCGTCTACGCCGGGCA
Source organism: uncultured Gemmatimonadales bacterium (assembly GCA_963788625.1). Taxonomy (GTDB): domain Bacteria; phylum Gemmatimonadota; class Gemmatimonadetes; order Gemmatimonadales; family GWC2-71-9; genus DATBGE01. The sequence goes on from CAWBHB010000005.1 coordinate 32,460, forward strand.
GATTCCGGATATTAGGACTGCCCTCGCGAGAGAGAAGCAGCTGAAGGGATGGTCGCGTTCCAAGAAAGTTGCGCTGGTGGAGAGCCTCAATCTGGGTGGGAAGACTTGGCACAGAAGTGGGCACTCATTGGGGATGAGATATGAAGAGAACCTAAGAGATCCCTCGCTGCCCTCGGGATGACAGCTCCATCCGGTAGACCGCCACTACTGCGCACCACCCTCGTACTTCTACGGCATGTCTACCCCGTAGTTCTCCGAATTTCCCCCGCTGGCTGAATCTCGTATCGTCCCTCGCACTCTTGTTGTCCTGCCACACTTCAATCCCAGCCTTTCCATGGTGCGGTCACCGTCTCCCTTCCTTGGTATTGCAATAGTCACACTCTGCGCCTGGTTGGCCTCCCCTCTCTCCCTCGCGGCGCAGGATACGGCGCAGGTCCGGCCCGCCGATAGCATCCCCGAACTACCTCCCATGACGGTGACGGCCACCAGGGACCTGCGGGAGGTCTTCCAGACCCCGGTCCCCGTTTCGGTGGTTGATTCCGCGCAACTGGCACAACGGGGGCACGACAACATCAGCGATTTCTTCCTCGACCTGCCGGGTCTCGACCTCAACGGGGTCGGACCCAACCAGGTGCGGCCGGTCATCCGGGGGCAGCTCGGCCAGCGCATCCTGCTGTTGGAGGACGGCTTGAGGATGAACAACTCACGCCGGCAATCTGACTTCGGGGAAATTCCTTCCCTGGTACCGCTGGAGGACCTGGAGCGGGTCGAAGTGGTCCGAGGCCCGACCTCCGTCCTGTATGGAACCGACGCCATCGGCGGGGCGGTAAATCTGATCACCAGACCGGAGTTGTCGAGCTCTGCCGGGTCAACGGCCCATGGTTCGCTGGGATTCCGCTACAGTGACGTGGACGACCAACCCCGCCCGTGGGGAATGCTGAATGCCCGTACAGGGCGGCTGACGATTCAGGTATTTGGCGCATGGCGCGACGCCCAGGAATACAGCGCTCCGGGAGGAAGCTTCGGCAATGTGAAACTGGCCGGGGACACCAAGGTGATCGGGTCCGGAGTCCAGGATGAGAACTACTCGGTGGACCTTGGCCTGAACCTGACGGAGAACCAGAGGATATTCGCCCGCTACGAAGGATACACCGCCAACGACGCCGGCTTCGGCTACGTCTCCAACGCCGACCTCGGCACGCCGGACGCTCCCACTATCGACATTCGATATCCCAACCAGGCAGTGGACAAGGTCACCCTGGGGTACGGGGTTACTGGGCTGCGGTCGGCGGTCGCCGACAAGCTCAGTGTTACCGGTTATTTCGTGAGCAACGAGCGCAGGCTGCACCTCGGCGCGTTCGTTCCCTTTGGACCGGGCACTCCTCCGGGTGCGGGCCTGGACTCTCGCACTCAGAACTTCACCAACGTGGATACCTGGGGGTTCAGAATCGAAGCTGCAACGATCGTCGCGGCTCGCCACCGTCTGACCTATGGTCTCGACGGGTTCCAGGACAATTCGGAAAACACCGACACGGTGACGAACACGGTGGTCGGCTTCGGTCCACCTCAGCCTCAGGTCAGCACGACGCCGCAGGTCCCCAATGCATATTTCCGGAGTCTGGGTGCTTTTACCCAGATGGACTTCTCCCTCACCGATCGCCTGGATCTCATCGCCGGTGTCAGGGTGCAGGGGGTGAAGGCTGCGACCCGGGAAACGCCGGGGCTGACCAATCCGGACCAGTCCAATAGTGACGCTACGGTGGTCGGTGCAGTGAATGCCAGCTACCTGCTGACCCGCGGCTTCAGTGTCATCGGATCGGTGGGCCGTGGCTTCCGCTCACCGAACCTGATCGAGCGTTTCTTCAATGGGCCTGTTCCCGAGGTACAGGGCTTCCAGTCCGCGACTCCCAACCTCAAGCCTGAAACCAGCCTCAACGTAGACTTGGGTCTCCGCTACCGGGATCGGCGCCTGTCTCTGGAGGCGTTCGCCTTCCGGAATGAGATCCACGATGGCATCAGGATCGAGGCCACCGGAGACACGGTGCAGGGTCTCCCAGAATTCGAGAATGTGAACGTGGACAAGTTGCGCGTCACGGGAGTCGAGGCTTCCGGCACCGTCGCCATAGCCTGGGGCATCTCTCTGGGCGCGCATTACACCCACCTGCGGTCCAGGGATGTCCTCGACCCCAACAACCCCGTCGCCCAGAGCTATTCCGACAAGATCGGCGGCACTGCTCGCTACGATCACCCGTCCCGCCGCTTCTGGTTCGCCTACACGATCCGCCACGAGGGGAAACAGGATGATGTGGCGCTCGCCCTGAATCCTATCGGGAATACCCTCCCGGCGTTCACCGTCATGGACGCGCGGGCGGGGGCCACCCTCTTCCGCGTCGGCGGAACGACTCACGGCATCGGGATTCAGGTGACCAACCTAGCCGGCGAGCTCTACGCCGAGCCCTCAAACGCGAGTCTGTTTCGGCCCGAGGCGCGGCGGAATGTGGTGCTGAGTTATCGGCTGGATTTCTAGCGAGTCCTTCGGAACTCCGTCATGCAGCCGGCGATCGCCCCATCTCGATCGCCCCACGTTTCGTGACCCACTCGGTCCATGATCCGTCGTACAACGCTGCGCCTTGAATCCCCAGGGTGTCAAGCGCGAGCAGAAACGCGCAGGCGCTCACACCGGATCCACAGCTGCCGATAATCGGCCGGTCCAGCTGGAGACCGGCTGCCGCGATACGACGCCGCAGTTCTTCTTCGGGGAGCAACGTCCCGTCAGCAGCGACCAGACTGTTATATGGCAGGTTGAGGGCGCCGGGCATGTGACCGCTTGGTAGGCCGACGCGAGGTTCCGGGTCGGTTCCCTGGAACCGCCCCGTGCTCCGCATGTCCACAATTTGCGCATTACCCGACCGCAGCGCATCGGCGACGTCCTCCATGGTTCGCACGGTCCCGGGACGAAGCCGGGCGGCGAACGTCGCGGACTCAACCCGAGGCGCTCCTCTCTCCAGCCTCCGTCCCTCGGCTCGCCACTTCAGAATTCCACCATCCAATACCGCGACCCGATCATGGCCAAAGGCGCGAAACATCCACCACGCGCGGGCGGCGCTCAGGTTAGCGCCCGAACCATCGTAGACCACCACCGTACTGTCATTGCCCACTCCCAGCGCCCCGACGTGCTCAGCAAATCGGGCCGCGTTAGGCAGCATGTGAGGCAGCGAGGTCCGGTCGTCGCTCACCGAGTCCAGATCGAAGTATCGCGCGCCGGGAATGTGTCCGGCCAGGAACTCGGCCCTGCCATCCCGTCCACTAGACGGGAGATACCACGAGGCATCCAGCACTCGCACCGCGGCTTGGTCGAGCCGTTCGGCCAGCCAGAGCGTGGACACTATCGACGGAAGTCCCGAATTGTTCAAGACCGAGGATGGATTAATGAATTGACTCCGCGCAACCAGCTGTTGACTGGAGCTTGCGCCGTGAACCGTACCTTGGGTGCCGAGAGCAGAGTTCTGAGCTCATCAATCCGCTGCCAGAGACAGCGGTCACCCGGGAGGAACCATGTCGGTCAAGCACGTGCTATGGATCTGTGCCAGCGTGATGCTGGCGGCCTGCGATTCTACCAGCGGCCCCAACGTGGACTTCGTAGCCGACAACCCCAGCGTGCCGCAGGTCCCGGCGCTCCCAGGTAAGCCCCCCGGAACGTGCCAAGTCATACCGTCGCCGGTAAGCTCGCGTCTCCCCGCGGCCTTGCCGAAGCCCTGCCCCAACCAGCCGCCAAGGCCGGTGCCCTAGTCGTCGAGCGGGGGATCGACCACCCGTAGGCCGGGTCGTCCCAGGCGGTCGGCGAGCCACTCGGTGGAGATCCGCGAGGGGAGTTTTCCGACCTCACAAGTGCTTGCACACGAAAGGATTGACTCCTCCGACCCGACGATTGACTGGGGCTTGGCCCCGGAGCTCTAGCTTGGGTGCGAAGCCTGACTTCCACAACTCGTTCATCGCCGCTTCGCGGCTAGGCCTGGGAGGCCCCATGTTGATCAAGCATGCGCTCTGGATCGGTGCGACCCTGCTGTTGGCTGCCTGTGATTCCACCACCGAGCCCAACGTAGTCCCGGTCAGCGTCGGCGGCGGCTCGTCCGGTACGACCACCGAATGCCGGACTCCATCCCCGCGGGCGCCCGCCTTGAGAAGTACCGCCGAGCCCCGGCATTGCCAGCCGACGGCGTCTGGTCTCAGGGCTCTACCCCGGTAACGGGGTCCCGACCGCTGGCATCGAGACGCGCCCGAAGCGTCGCGAGGATCGCTCGGTCGGCTTGCCGCAACTCGGCGCCCGAAGTCTCGGCGCTGACCAGGCACCGCCGTGCGGTCCTCCGGTCTCCGGCCGCTAGAGCATCGGCCGCGACCTCCAGCAATCCGGCGCAGGTCTCCGGTGAAGGCAACAGGCGCACCTGCAATTCTGCCCGCAGCACTCGCGAGGCAAGGTCGGCGCGCCCGGTGAGCAACTCGACCGCCCGCCGTCGAAGGTCGCGCACCTGCCCCGCGGTCAGCATTCCGCGCTCAACGACCGTCTGGATCAGAGGAGTCGCGAATGCGTAACGGTCGCCCTCCAGCATCACGAGGTGATGCTGCTCCAGCTTCGCCATCTGTGACGGAAGGTCGCCCGCTGCATCGCCCGCCAGACCGGCCACCAGTGTCAGATCGAGGACTCGATTGCCAATCGCCGCAGCAGCCAGAAGTACCCGGGTCTTCGCGTCGATACGCGCGATCTGGGCCAGGACGGTCGACCTGACCAGTTGAGGAATCTCGACCGGTAGCAGGCTTTCGAAGGTCTCCTCTGGCGGAGGCCAAACTACAGCCCGCTCGCGCAGCGAGACGCTCTCCGAGAGGCTACGCAACATGGCAACGGCCAGGAGAGGCCGGCCTGCAGTCTCAACCAGGAGACGCCGGGCCAGGCGGTTACGGGCCGACGACTCGGCACACCAAGGCGCCATCGCGGTCACCAGATCGGTCATCGCCGTGGCGTCGAGCTCTCCCAGCGTAACAACCCGCCCCGGGAGGGCGCGCCCGATCTGGGCCTGCAGATCGATCAGCTGACGGGGCGTGTCGGGATCGCCGCGGACGGCGGTCAGCAACAGGAAGGCCCGTGTGTCGGTGAGACTCTCCATCGCGGCGCGCAGCGCACCGAGGGAGGCGTCATCGGCAAAGTGCGCCTGGTCCACTCCGATTACCACAGGGACCTCTTCGGTGATGGCGCGTAGCATCATGCCGAGCGCGAGAGCGATCTCGCCCTGATCCCGAGGCTCTCGGGGGGCGACGCGCGAGGCGAGCTCGGGAACCACTGCCGCAAGAACCGCCAACGCACCGGGATCGGTCGCCGCGATTCCAGGCGCACGCAGCAGTCCACGGCGCACCACGCTTCGGAGAGTACTCCACGGTATCGTCTGATCCGCCTCGATTGGGCGGGTCACACACGCGGCGGCGCCCTCGAGCGCGAGGCGCAGTACCGCCTCGCTGAATAGCCGGGTCTTGCCAATCCCCGGTTCGCCCTCGAAGAGAAGCGTCGCGCCGCGGGGTCCCGGAGCAAGCCAGCGCGCCAGCTCCTGGAGTACCGCGGCGCGGCCTACCAGCGGCGGCTCGTCGAGCGGACGCCCCGCCGAGTCGAGCCAGCGCCCCTCTCGAATCCTCTGCGCCAAAGCCGAGAGTTCCTGACTCGGGCGCTCCCCTAATTGATCCAGTTTTTCGGAGAATCGGTGGAACTCGTGCAAGGCACCGGATTGATCCCCGCCGAGGGCGGCTGCTCGCATGGCCACGCGAACGGCAGGTTCAGCATACTGGTCAATGCCGAGCGCGTGGCGCGCTGCCTCCCAGGCCTCAGCGGTCTTACCCAGAGCCAGGAGCTCCTGAGCAACCTCCACCAAGGAGCGGGTTGCTTGGGCACGGAAACGAGTGCGGGCCGACTCGGCCCAATCCTCGAACGCGGGAGCGTCGTCCAGGGCAAATCCCTCGAGGAAAACCCCGCTCGGCTCGGCGGCACCCGACACCGCCAAGGCGTCGATTTCGAGGTTACCCGGGGCGAGTCCGACCGAGTCCCCCTGCGTGATGATCCGATCCGGTCCCAGGCTCGCCCGCAGCCGACGGAGGGCCTCATTCAGAGAGTGCCGGGCCTTCGCATCGTCTTTGTCGGGCCAGAGGAGACCGAGCAGGTGCTCCCGGCTCCGCACCATGCCGGGGGAGAGAGCCAGATAGATCAGGAGAGCCAGGTGTTTCCGCCACAGGACATCGGGCGGCGGCACCTCGCCGGAGAGCCGCGCAGTCGGCGCTCCGAAGGTGATCAGCCGAAGAGGAGGGGGCGAGGGCATGTGGAAGGATGATACCGCCTGATCACGACGCCGTCACTGTGCGCTCGAACTGCTGCTCCTGGCGGATGGATTTCGTGTGGCGCATGACAAGACCCGGGCCTGATGATATCAAGCCCGGGTCTCAATCAGTCATGAGGCGAAGGCGGGTCTATTCCTTGTGTTCGCCCAGGGCCTCCGCGGCTGCCTTTCTGACCTCCGCGTCCTCATCCTTGATCGCCGCGACCAGGTAGGTCGTCACCCGCGCGTCTTCCATTTCACCGAGCGCCTGGATCACCGACCGGCGTACCTCGACCCGCTCGTCGTGAATCGCAGCGCCCAAGCCCGGCACCGCGGCAACATCGCCGATGTTACCGAGCGACTGGGCAGCCTTCTCCCGGATCTCCCAATCGGAATCTTTGAGTGCCGCGATGAGAGCCGGCGGGGCCCGGTTCAGGTCGTCGAGATTCCCCAGCGCCTCAACCGCGGCGCGGCGTACGTCATGGTTCGAATCGTTCAGGGCCCCTGCCAGCGCATCGGCCGCGGCGGGATCCTCGATGTTGCCGAGCGCTTCGGCGGTTGCCTCTCGTACCTCAGGGTCGGAGTCATTGAGGAGCTTGAGCAGCGGACGAGTCGACTTCTGATCTTCGATGTCTCCCAGGGCCCGAACCGCAGCGAGCCGGACATCGACCTGGGGATCTCCCAGGATCGCGGTCAGACCGCTCGTGGCCCGAGAGTCTTCGATATCTCCCAGGGCCTCCGCCGCCAGACGGCGGGAAACCACGTCCTGGGACTTGAGCATCGGAAGCAGCGGATCCACGGCCTTCGGGTCCTCGATCTCACCGAGCGCCCAGATAGCGGCGTGACGCAGCCCCGGATTCTGGGTCTTCAGCGCATCGACCAGGGGCGGAATGGCCCTGGGATCTTCGATCTCTCCCAATGCCCAAGCCGACATGCGGGCCACATCGCTGTCCGGATCGCGCAGCGACTTGATCAGTGCATCGAAGGAGGCCTGGTCTTCCGCGTGCCCCAATCCGAGGACTGCCGCTTCGCGGAGCTTCCCGTCGGAGCTCTTCATTGCCTCGCGGAGCGTCCGCAGTGCGTCGTTGTTGTTGCTCCCACCCAAAAGCTGAGCGGCGGTACGGCGCAAGCAGGGATTGGGGTCGGACAAGTGGCTCCCCAGCACCCGTATCGCCTTGGGATCACTCACTTCCTGGTTGAACATGTCCTTGACCGCGCGGTCGTCCGCGGTGTGGTCCCTGAGTGCCGCGATCCCGCTCGCCTCACTGCTCCAGCTCCAGCCATTGCGCAGCTGGTCAGCGGTGAACTCACACACCACCGGATCCGCGCTCCCCAGGGCAGTGAACATTCGCACCACCGCCGCGGAGTCCGGCCCCGGCCGATTGGAATGGTCCGGCGAGCGGGCCGTCGACACGACGCTAACTCCCGCTCCAAGTGTGACCATTCCGGTTGCTGCAAGCAGAAATAGCTTCATTGAGCCCTCAGGTTCAGCTGGTCAGCCGTCAGCCGTCAGCCGTCAGCCGTCAGAAAGCCATAGCCATAAGCCGTAGGCTACCACGTCCGCACCTCCCACGCCCCTACGTCCTCGGTACTCGGCACACGGTACTCTGTACTCCTCAGTCCTCAGTCCTATTTACTCGTCGCTAATCCTCCGACCTCTGTCCCAACGCCTCGGCGGCCTGGCGGCGGACATTCGGATCGCTCGACTTGAGCGCGGCAACCAGCGCGTCGAGCGCCGACGAATCGCGAACCTCGCTCAGGGCGTCGATGGCCGCGTCCCGCACGTCGGCGTTCGCGTCGTTGAGCGCGAGGCGGAGCGTCGGAACCGACTTGGGATCCCTGATCTGCCCCAGGGCCTGGACCGCATTCTGCCGCACGTCCGCGTTCTTGTCCTTGGTGGCTGCAATCAGCCCGGCTGGCGCCTGAGTGAGACCGAGCTCGGCCAGGGATTGGGCGGCGGCACCACGCACATCGGCGTCGGAGTCCCGCAGCGCGGCGGCCAGTGGCTCGGCTGCCGTCGGATCCTGCAGGTTGCCAAGCGCATGAGCCGTCTGGTGCCGCACGTCGGCCGAGGGATCAGACAGCAGCTTGATCAGAGGACGCACTGCACGCTTGTCCTGGCTCTCGCCAATCGCCTCGACCGCCGCCTCGCGCACTTCGGCGTTGCTGTCCGACAGGGCCGCGATGAACGCATCCACCGGCTTATTGCCACCCTCCATGTTGCTGATGGCAGAAATCGCCCGGCGCCGCACCTCGGGGGAGCTATCCTTGATCGCCGCCGTGAGTCCCGGGATCGCCCGCGGATCTTCCATGTTCCCCAGCGCATCGGCGCAGTTAGCCCGGACCTCGCTGTCCGAATCACGCAGCGCGTCGATTAAAGCGGGAACCGAACGGGGATCCTGCAAATTGCCGAGCGACGAAGCGGCGGCTCGACGCACTTCCACATCGGTGTCCTTGAGTGCGGCGATGAGGGCCGGCACGGCGGTGTTGGTGGTGTCACCCGCATGCTTTCCCTTGAACTCCACTCCAGCCATGACCCCGCGCAGGTCAACCTTCACGGCGGGGGCTGGATCCACCACAGGCATCGGCCGGATCGACGTCCGCGCCATCGCGGCCTTCACCTGCCGCATCGCGCGCCGCTCGAGCTCCCTGGTGTGAATGTGCATCTTGCTCAGCGAGAACTGCATCGAACGCTCGCCGGTGTCGGACACAACGGCTTTGGAATCCTCATCCTGCAGGGCATCCGACGGCCGCGCCGATATCCCGGGCACCGAGAACGCGGAAATGAAGACCACGGCCACGGCAGCGGGAACCAGCCAGAACCGGCGGGGTTGCGAGCGCATTGCGTGATTCTCGATGAGACGGTGAATGCGAGAAACCAGCTGGCTGCGACGCTCGGCCATGGCCGACAGCGGCACCGGTTGGGGTGAGGTATCGATCCATTCAGCGACCTTGACCAGACACTTTGCGAGCACCAGACCCGATCCGGTCCGGCGCGCTGCCCAGTCATCGCACAGGAACTCGGCCGCCTCCTGGATCCGCATCCGGGCCAGCCGATTGAGTGGCTGGAAGAAGAAGATCCGCTCCAGGACGCAGCCGAAGGTGAGCCACTGAGGGTCACGCCGGGCGAGGTGAGCCAGCTCGTGGGCCAGCATGCTCTCCTGGGCCTCGGGCCCCAGCTCGGTCAGCGCGGCCTCGGGCAGCGCGATCTCGGAGCTGCCTAGCGCTACCGGGCTCGACAGTCCGGGTGCAGCCGTCAGGCTCACGACCCGGCGGATTCCGGCATCGACCCGCAGCCGATTCAGCATGAGCGCGAGGCGAGGATCCTCGATCGGTCGGCGGGAGCCCAACCGATAGAAGAGGCGCAGCCGATTGGCCGCGTACAACACCAGCAGCACGCCGGCGCACGCGGCCCACAGCAGCAGGGCGAGGGGCTGGGCGCGGGGTTCCTGGGAAACCGGTGTCGCCACGGCCGCTTCACTGTGGGTCAGCGTCGGTGTCGCCTTGTCGGCGTTGAAGAGCGGGCCCGCGACCGGCACCTCTTCAATCGCTGTCTCCTTGATCGCGGGGCTCACGGCCCGATCGGTTTGCGCCGCAGGGGTCGCGCCCTGTTTCACCGGAGCCGATCCGATATTCCCGATCGAAAGCAACCCGCCAACCGGCACAAACCCCAGACCGGCCTGAAGCGTGGTGGTGAGGAGTGAGCCCACCAGGGCGGATTTCCAGATCACGTCGCGCACGTCATGAGACCGCACCAGGCGCCACGTGACCAGCCATGCGGCGGCCAGGAGGATGGTGCTGTGGAGCGCGTAGGTGAATAGCCAGGAGGCGATGTGTTCAGTCATGGCGGGATCCCTCGGTGCCGGCTTCGTGTACGGCGATCAGCTCTTTGATGCGTTCGAGATCGCCCGAACTGACTTCGCGGGCGGAAAGCAGGTGGGTCATCAGCGCGGCCACGTCGCCATCGAAGAGCCGCTCGGTAAGCTCGGTGACCATCGATCGCTGAACTTCCGATTCGGTGACCAGCGGAGTGTAAACGAACTGGCGGGCTCGGGTCCGGTGGGAGACGACGCCCCGACGCTCCAACCGCGAAAGTAGAGTCGCGATCGTGGTCTGGGCCAGTCCCCGCTCTTCCCGCAACGCTTCCGCGATCTCGACGACCGTCGCCTCTCTGCGTTCCCAGAGGATCCGCATGATGGCGATCTGAAGATCAGTCAGCTGATGAGTCTCGGGCATATCCCCTCGAGAGTTTTTTGGGCTCTAACTACAGCTGTAATATTACAGCAGTAGTCAATCTGTCAAGAGCCGGACCGATCTGTCGCCGAGTGGCGGTCTTACGAGGCCCTGCAACGACAAGTGTCAAAGCGGAACCTTTCCCTGCCCCCGATGCCCGCTTACAAGTAGACTATCGGTATGCCTCCCAAGTTGTTGTCCTCCAGCGCCAGCCTCGCCGCGCTGTGGACCAGACTCCGCCCGATCCCCGGCGGCACCTGGTTGTTCAGCCGCTCTCTTGGCCTGATGGTCCCATACTCCGGTAGCATCGGGGCGCACATTCGGGAGCTCCAACCAGGGTACGCCAGAGTTGAACTGCGCGATCGCCGAAGGGTCCGGAATCACCTCCGATCCATTCATGCGATCGCTTTGGCGAACCTGGGAGAAGTGACGACGGGACTGGCCACGCTGGTCGGCTTGCCCGAGAACGTTCGCGGGATTCTGACCTCCCTTTCAGTTGAGTACCTGAAGAAGGCCCGCGGCACACTGATCGCCGAATGCCGCACGCCGATTCCCGCGGTCTCGGAATCGATGGATCACGATGCAGTCGCCGAGATTCGTGACGGGGCTTCCGACCTTGTGGCGCGAGTGACCGCGAGGTGGCGACTCGGCCCGGTCGAGCCGCGGACTTGAGCTACTGGAAGTGACCCTCTCCACCCCGCTCACCGCGCACGCCGGAATCGAAGTTCCGCTGATCTGCGGCGCGATGTATCCCTGCAGTAACCCTGAGCTGGTCGCGGCCGTGTCCGAGGCCGGCGGCATCGGGATCGTCCAACCCATCTCGCTCACCTACGTCCACGGCCACGATTTTCGAGAGGGACTCCGCCTCATCCGGCGCCTCACCCCCAAGCCGATCGGGATGAACGCCCTGATCGAGCAGTCGTCACGCGCCTACCACGAACGAATGTCGCGCTGGATCGATATCGCCCTGGAGGAAGGGGTCCGCTTCTTCGTGACATCGCTGGGCAACCCACGCTGGGTGGTGGAACGGGTTGGTCCGGTAGGCGGGGTGGTCTATCACGACGTGACCGAGCGCAAATGGGCGGACAAGGGACTCGCGGGAGGGGTGCGTGGACTGATCGCGGTCAACCGGAGAGCGGGCGGACACGCGGGTCCCCGGTCGGCGGAGGAACTCATCGACGAGCTGGGCCCGTTGGGTGTCCCGCTGATCTGCGCCGGCGGCATCGGGGATCCGGCAGACTTTGTCGCCGCCCTGCGCATGGGATACGCCGGAGCCCAGCTCGGCACCCGATTCATCGCCACTCCGGAATGCCACGCCAGCACTGCATACAAGGAGGCGATTCTCCGAGCCAGCGAAGCGGACATCGTCTTGAGCGAACGGATCACCGGAGTGCCCGTAGCGGTCATCCGGACTCCGTTCGTCGAACGGATGGGACTCAAGGCGGGGCCGATCGCCCGTTGGATGCTGCGCGGCCGCCGGACCAAGCACTGGATGCGGACGATCTATGCCCTCAAGTCGCTGTGGCAACTCAAGAGGGCCTCGTTGGACGAGTCGGGCGAGCGAGACTACTGGCAGGCCGGAAAGAGTGCGGGGAAGATCACTTCGAGTGGAGCCGGCGGGCACCATCGTTCGCCACTTCGCGGAGGCGGCGACAGGAAAAGAACGGTCGGCAGCCTCAGGGTGAGCGACCCGACGATCCGGCGGTAGCTCGACCGGATCAGTCGCGCCCTCGGTGGAAATCAGCAGTACCCGGGTTTCAGGCCCAACCTCAAGTGCCTCGCGCACCCGGCGTGTGTTCTACTCCCTTCATCAACTCGAGCAGGCCTCCGGTGGATGCGGCGCCGGATTCCCCGGCGACGACACCGGACGCGGCCAGCAGGCGCATCGCCTCGCGGGCCCTCTCGTCTTCGATCGCCAGATAGGCATCGATCCCATCCTGCGAGCGCGGACCAGGCGGCGGTTGATGGAGTACCGCAGTTGAGCCCGGCCATGATGGAAGCATCGGCGCCGGCGTGCAGCATGACCGGCTTCCCTGCTTCGATCGAGTGGCAGCGCACACGCCGCCTCCAGTCGGCTCGACACCCACCAGGGTTGGAAACGTTGCGCGGCCCTCGGCTCTGAAGTGCGCGACCACGGCACTCGCCAGCGTTCCTACTCCGATCTGGACCAGCACCAGATCAGGTTGAGTGATCTGCCGATCTGCGATTTGTTGCTCGATCTCCAGAAAAATTGTCTCGTATCCCTCTGCCACCCATGCCGGAATTTCTTCGAATCCCGGCCATCCGTGGTCGGAAACCAGGATCACCCCGGGCCCAACGCACGCCGCCGCGCGCTCTACGGCATCGTCGTAGGTCCCCGCGACGATCGTCACCACGGCTCCCTCGGATTCGATGCCCTCGATCCGCGCAGGCGCGGTGCCCTGCGGGACAAAAATCTCCGCCCCATAGCCGAGCCACCGGGCAACCCGCGCGACGCCCCGTCCATGATTGCCGTCGGTCATCGTGATGAGCTTGAGTGGACCGAGTGGCACTAACCGTTCGCGAAGCTGGTCAACGCCGACCCAGGATTCGAGGGGCGCACCCAGCATTCGCTCGAGAATTCGAAGCGTTGCCCAGGAGGCTCCGAGGATCTTGTAGGCCGGGAGGCCGAACCGGTTCGACTCATCCTTCAGATACACCGAGCGAACCCCCGCCAGTCGGGCCAGGTCAGGCAGGTCCCGCAGTGGCGTCGGGTGGTAGCCCGGGAATTTCTGGTGAACGGCCCACGGTTCCCGGCTCGGGGGCGTGGTCCGAAGCTCTTGCCGCACTTGGGGATTGAGGATTGCGCGGGGCATCTCTCCTCTGGCAAACCGCCTAAATAGTGATCTACCGCACCGTCTAAAAATTAGACAACTTGTTGATATATAACGACTTATGTTTCGGGCCTGAGTGTTGCTTATATTGACAGCAATCGCACTAACGCCCTGCGGAGAGCCGTCATGTACCGTATCCGTTCGAGCTCAGGTGAAGAGGCGGTCTTCAAGACCCTCGAGGAGTTCAACGCGGCTGTTCGCAGCGGGATAATCACCGCTGACGACGAGATCTTTCACTCGCGGGCCAACAAGTGGCTCGACGTGCGGAGCCATCCGCACTATCGCTCCGCGCTGGGTTTGGCCGAAGAGCAAGCCAACGGCAACGGTTCCCGCCTCACCCCTCCTGGAACAGCCAAACCTACCCTCAGCCCGTTTGGCGTTCAGGCGGCACCGCCCTCGCTCTCGAAGCCGGCGCGCCAGCACTCTGGTCAGCGTCCAGCGATCGGAAGCGCACCCCGACCTGCAATCACCGACAGCCAGAAGCAACCCGCGCTGGGGAGCTCGGGAGTCCGCCCGGCTCTGACCCAGGTCCGTCCGGCGTTGAACAGTCAGGCGACGGCACCGAAGCTGACGATCCCGACTCAGGCCAAGCCGGCTCCGGCACCTGCTTACGACCAACTCGGCGGTCGCTGCGGAACCGGTCGTCATGCCGGAAACGCCCAAGGTCGAGTCCACCGCGCCGGCCGCTGCGCCGCCTGAACCACTGCCGCCACCAAAACCGAAGAAGAGCAAGGAGCTGCTCTTCCTCGAGGTCGAGCCTCCGAAGCCCAAGCCTGCGCCGAAGCCGGAACCGGCACAAGAGGACGTCCCGACCATGGGGGACGGGATCGACAACTCGATCCGCCCTTCCAACGGCCATCGGACGATCAATGACGATGCCCGTCCGCTGCTGGACACGCTGCCCAGACCTGGCCTGACCCCGGAGAAGCAGAGCTCCAGCAAGCCGGCGTCCGACAACGGGCGAACGTCTGGACTCCGACTTTGGATCGCGGCCCGTTCGGCAATCTCGCCGTGGAGCCGAGTGTGCCCAAGCCGCGGGCCCACGTGGAACTCGCTATCGAAGCACCGCATGTCGAATCGCCGGCCCAGCCTGCACCTGATCCACCATAGGCCGGAGAAGAGCAAGATGGGCCTCGTGGCGGGCGGCGTTGGTGCCCTGGCCTTGCTCGGTGTCGTCGCGTTCGTCTGGAAACCGTGGGCGTCGAAGGGTGCCGGAGCAGAAGGAGCCACGGCCACGACTGTCGCGACCGCGCCTGCAGGGTCCAGCCCGGATGCATCCCAGCTGGTTCAGCGTGCGAGCGCCCAAGGCGCGCCCACTACTGGGAAGCCCACTGCGGCGGGAGGCCAGCCGAATCCTGCCTCGGACTGAAAAGCCGGGTCGCCGTCTCCACCGACTCGGCTCAGCCCCAGGAGACGATCGTCGCCGCGGTCAAGCCCGACTTCCGCTCCGCGAAGCTGGACCTGAGCGCACCGGATGTTGAGATGTCCTCCCTCTCGAGCACCGGCTCTGGAGTCACGCCGAGCGAGCTGACCCGTCGTTTTGGTGTCACGGCCACTGCAGTCCGTCAGGAGCTGTACAGCAAGCTGATGGCTGCAGGCTTTATCCGAATCTTCTCCGCTTCCCGGCTCGCCTCGTCGGAAGGTCTTACCGACGCCGCGTCGGCCTGGAGCGCCGGATCCCAAGCGATCGCGCAGTACCGGACGAAGATCACCCGGATCGAGAAGGCTTACGATGACAGCGTGCTCGCTTCCCAGCGCTCTGGGAAGTGGCCCCCTGACGAATTGCGCTCTTGGGCAGGACGGGCGTCCTACATTGAGCCCACAGAGATGACTCAGGCTTCCGACCTGATGTTCAAGCAGGTGAGCGAGATACTCGCGATCCTCGACAAGCAGCAGGGAGAGTTCGAGGTCAAGGGTGGAGCCTTCGCCTTCAAGGACCTGAACGCGAAACAGGAGTACAACGCGAAGCGGATCTGGATCGCCCAGCGAATGGACGCCTGGTCCGGTACGCCGGAGAGCGCTCGACCCCTCACGGTGACTCAGATCCTCAAGGCCCTGGGTGATGGGCTGCCGGGGGTGCAGTAGAGCAGCCGTCAGCCGTCAGCCGTCAGCCAATAGCCGTTAGCGTGTGGCGTTCAGTTGCCGAGATATGATGACCCTCCGAATGCTCAGAAGGCACTCGGAGGGTCGATTGTTTTTGGAACCGCTGATGGCTGATGGCTGACGGCTGACGGCTCTAAGGAGTCACGAAGATCGTCGCTCGGTCAGGAGGCTCACGAACCGCAGGCTCCTTGCAGCGGGCCGAGGGCGCGGCCAGCTCCCTTCAGGATGAAGACCGCAGTGATGGGGTTCTCACCGTACGGTGTTGCCCGAGCGACAAGACGGTCGTTCCTCAACAGGTCCTGGATGAACGGCCCCACTCCTCCAGTAAAGAACGATGCTTTGTGATCCGAGCTAAGCTGCGAATTAGACCGGGGTGACTTTTCGTTGCCAAACCGAAAGGCCACCACCGTCCCCGATACCAGATATTGGCCCCAATCGACCCATGCGGTGAGCTGCTTGTGCTTGCACCGAAGGTTGAGACGAGGAGACGCCCCGGAGCGATTCACCCCTTCAGAGGCCCTTAGCGTCGCGAGCACCGTCGGCACTTGGTCAACATCGATGTAGCTGGCGGTGAACCACAGCCGGGGGCCGAGGGCGGACGACTCGCCAGCGATCTTGCTCGACACTAGGCTGTCCTCGCAGGCCCGGCGCCTGGGAGCGTCACGGAGGGTGGAACAGGCTGCGGCGGGCGTACCCTGTTGCGCGATCCCCGGCAGCGAATGGATGACGCTGGCGGCCAGGACCAGCAGGGGGAGACTCACTAGCCTCATGTCAGGCCCCTCCTGCTCCGAGGAAGGAAACCAACCGAAGCCGAACACGTTCTGGAACGGGTTCCGTTAGCTCCAACCTACGGGATCGTTCCAAAAAGCGCACGACCCTTCGATGCGAAACCAGGCATCGAAGGGTCGTTCTGGACGGCTGACGGCTCTACGGCGTCACGAATATCGTGGCCCAGTCGCGGCCCGACTGCACCACCAGCTTGAGGTGCAGGGTGCCGGAGCCGGCATCGTAGTAATACTTGTCCCCGTTGCTCGCCGAGAGTGCCGCGAGGTCGGCGACGGACCCAAGGGGCTGTGAACCGTTGTAGTCACGGATCACCTTGGGCGGCGGGCTGGAGAGCGGCAGGGACACCATCACCGAGTTCCCCGCGACCGCATCATTCAGATAGATCCTCGGGGTCGGCGGCTGGGGACCGCTCCACTGCAATGTGTACCCCCGCCCCGGAATGGCGGACATCGCCGCGTGCTCGGGCTGATTGCCGGTGCCTGAGAGAGTCTGACTGACCGCGTCATCGCGAACGACATCCAGTGGAGCAACCGGCTCGTTCCCTCCGCTCCGAACGCTGAGATTGATGAACCGGTTGGTGCAGATGTGCGCGTTCCATTGAGACCGGTAGCTGCATGCGCCGGTGAGCAGGATCGGCACGTTGGCGGCGACCCACCGGTTGGCGGCTCCAGTCACATCACCGGTTTCGTCGAAGAAGACGGCTGCCTTGTCCCCGTCCTTGTCGGCCGCCGGGTTCTCGATGTAGACCTCGTTGGAGTTGATGAAGGTGGAATTGCGGGCGAAGTTCCGCGGATCGATCGGGAACGCGTTGGTCCGGTTGTAGCCCAATGCCCCGGCCGGAATCGACGATCCCGCGTTGTAATTCACGAAGGTGACGTTCTCGGCACCCACCCGCCCGTCGTAGAACTCGTATCCCTTGAGCAGACCACTGGTCGGGAGGCGAGTCGCCGCGCCCGAAACCCCGATGAACACCGTGTTCTTCACGAAGGTCTCCGAGGCCGCGAACGTGGCGCCGATCCCGTTGTCCGCCAGCTGCGAATCATCCAGCTCCAGATTCCGCCCCCGGAACCACACGGCGCGGTGCCCCTGCTTGTAAGCCCGGAAGTTGGTGAAATGGGCTACCACCGGAGCCGAGGACTGGTCGGCGGGATCCGAGCGCGGGGTATAGTTGGTGACGGTCGTCGTGCCGTCAGGCAGCGGTCCGTCGTCCACGTGGAGCGCGCCCTGGTTGTTGGAATGGGCCACGTTGCCGCTGAACTCCCGGAGCGGTGTCGCCTGGGGCAGGTTGGGTTCTCCGGTCGAGAGACCGGTCGGCGACTGCGGGAAGGCGCACCAGAATCCCATTCCCTTGGACCCAGCCGCCACATTGTTGCGATAGGTGTTGTCGGGATTCGTGATCCAGAACGTCGCCGCCCGGGAATCCGATTCCAGCAGGCGATCGGTTCCCTGGGGAATCCGGGAGACCAGGCCCAGGTTGCCCTCGATGGTGTTGCCGGTCTCGGCTCCGTCCTCGAGGAAATAGCCGTGACCGGTGTGGTCGTAACAGACGTTGTTCTGGACCAGCGCATTGTCGGTTCCGTGGACCGTGACGCAACGGCTGAAGGTGCGCCAAACGCTGCTGTTCCTGAAATATTGTCCCGACACGTCGCCGGCCATGTGCCAGTGCATCGGATACCGGGCGAGATGGCCTCGCTGGCCCATCTGGAACAGCTCGACGCCCTCCACTCGCGCGGTGGCGCCCTGCAGCACGATGATGTGACCGCCGTAGCCCGGCGTCGAACCGGTATCACCCCGGATCGTGATGTTCCGGGTCAGGAGTCCTACCTCGGCCCGCTCGTCCACGGTCTGTCCGGCCACGGTGAGCAGCTGGCCGAAATGCGGATTCCGCAGCGGCTGCGACAGGGTGAGATTGCTGCCGGAGACAGCGGAGATCACCGCCTCTTCGGCCTGGCCCGGATCGAAGTCGGAGGATGCGATGACGATCCGGTCTCCCGCCCGCCAGCCCATCGATTTCCTGAGGTCGATTCCGGTCGCACCGGCCGCGGCGCTGGCGCTGAGCTGAGTCCATCCGGCCCGTCCCTCGCCATGCATATCGAGAGTGCCGGTCACTCCGATCATCTTGTTCCCGACTCCCGCGAATGTCCGCGTTGCCGGGGCTTCCGGTGAGGGTGATGACTGCGCGGTAGCGGTATGGCGCGCCGGCGGTGCCGACTCGGAGGGTGCCGTCCACCAGTATCCAGCCGGTGGTCAGCGTGATGTCCCGGTCCGCAAAGAACAGCATGCCCTGCGATAGTGAGGCTGTGCAGCGGGGGCGGATCGGTGTCGAGCTTGATGGTGACACCGGCAGGAATCACCACCGAGTCACCAGCCTGGGGCAGCTGATGGCCTGGCCAGGTGGCGGGATCGGACCAGAGTCGGGTATTAGCGGGCGGAGGCGGGTTGCCGGCGCTGGGGGCGGTCGAGTCCGGCGCTGCGCACGACAGCACCAGTCCCAGTGCGACAACGAGCAGGCCGCCGCGACCGAAGAGTCGCAGCATGGCGTCCTCGTATCCGAAGTCCCCAACCGATCCCGCCCCGCCCCTGCCGCCCTTGGGTGATTCCTACTAAATGGCCTGCCAGAAGGGGGGACAACCTACAGATCTTGAGGGTGTCACGGAAGGCGACGATCGCGCTCCGTGGCCCCTCAATTGTGAGACAGGAGGCATCAAGACCGGGCATGCCGGTTGCCCTCAAGGAGAGTGTCCAACTGGGGCCCCGCTCCGCGTCCCCCGGTAACTCTCTGAGCCATGAGGCAGTTGCATGCGGTCCCTCTACGCCCTCGGAATTGCCTACACCGCTGTTTGCGGACTACTGGCGTATCGAGTCACTCGTGGAACGCCATCTCCCGTCCCCAACCCAGCGCCCGTTCCCGTGACCGGCCAACCCAGCGGGCCCGGGGGCTGGTTCCAGTCGATGAAGCCGTACTGCAACTCGGTCGAGGTGGAGACCATGATGCGGCAGACTCCACCACCCGCGGGGATGCAGGGTGCGGGCTACGGAGCGGCCTGCTACGCACTTGCCGGCCGTATCGATCAGGCCCGTTCGCTCATCACCGCCCTGCCTGCCGGGGAGCGGGGTCAGGCCTCGGCGATCGTGTTCGACATCGGGCATCCGGTGGCGGATGCCGGTGACGACCGATCCGCCGGTCCCATCATGGAGCTGGTTCTGGAATTCTGGCCCGAGAACTACATGGCGCTCTACCACGCCGGGATGTCGGAATACGTGCTGGGCCAGCCGGATCTCGCCGCTACTCACCTGCGCCGCTTCCTCGAGCTCTACAGCAGCAATGACGGGTGGCGCTCCAACGCGATCGAAGTGTTGGGTCGCCTCGATCAGGCCCAAGGGACACTGATCGATGAGTTACCTCCAGCTCGGCAGTACCCTGCTCTCGCGCTACGAAATCCTCGACGAAATCGGGCGCGGCGGTTACTCCGTGGTGTACCGCGCCCGGGACCGTGAGCTGGGAATGGACGTCGCCATCAAGCTGTTGGTCCCACCGCCGGCGATGGCTCAACTGGCCCGGGAGCGAATGCGCCGGGAGGCGCTTGCGGCCCGGCGGCTCTCCCACACGAACATCGTGGCGGTGCACGACTTCGCCGAAGACAGCCAGTGGACCTTCATGGTGCTGGAGTACGTCGCGGGGCCGGATCTCGCGGTGCGGGTACGAGAACGGGGACCGTTGTCGACCGATGAGACGGCACGTCTCGGACAGGAAATGGCCTCGGCTCTGTCGGCTGGACACCGGCATGGTGTGCTGCACCGCGACGTGAAGCCGCAGAACATTCTGCTCGATCCGGATGGACGGGCTCGCCTCACCGATTTCGGCTCGGCGCGACTCGATGGCCAGACCACCGTCACCGCGACCGGTGCTGCAGTAGGTACGCTCGACTACATGGCTCCCGAGGTCTTCAAGGGGCAACGGGGCGACGCTCGCTCTGACCTCTACTCCCTGGGCCTGACTCTGTACCTGGCTCTCACGGGAAGGCTGCCCCAGCGAGCCTCACCCCACCTTCCACCTTCACCGGTGGCGGAAGGGTTCCGACCGGCGCAAATTCGACCCGAGGTGCCGCCCTGGCTCGACTCGACTGTAGCCCGGATGACTGCGGCCCGGCCGGCCGATCGCTTTCCCTCGTGCGAGGTCGCGATTCAGGCTCTGGCCGATCAATCGGCCGGGGCCGAACCCGCTGGCGATGCCGGAGTGGGGAGAGATCGATTTCTGCCTCATGTGTGGCATGCGCGACCCGCTGGGATTGGGGCTTGCGTGCGCCGCCTGCGCCGCCACGACGCCTGACGGCGAGGCGGTGCATGTCCTGCTGCATCCTCCCGTCTCGGCGGCCGAGAGAACGGACCGCAGCGAGCGAATACACCGATTGCTTGGTCCCAAGGCCGGCCCTGAAGTGGTGGAGGAAGTAGTGGAGGGACGCCGAGTGTTGAGCCGGGTTCCCTGGAGCGGTTCGGACCGCGTGATCGAGCGGCTGGCGAGCCGAGGCATCCCGGCGCGAGCCGCAGGCAGACGCTGGGTCCCGCTTCCCGGAAGTCTCCACCTGGTGGCGGGCGGGATGATTGTCTCGGGAGTGATGGCAGGAGCAGCGGCTGCGCACTCTTCTCACCTGGATGAGCCCGGTGCTGGCTGGCTTGCTGCTCATGGACGCCCAGCGGCGGATCCGTCGGCCCGCCCTGCTTCCGCCAGCCAACCGCTCGCCGTTGAGTCCCGAAGCCGGGAAGGCGCTGGGAGAGACCCTGGCTCAGCTCCCCGAGGGGACGGCGCTCGAGTTGCTCGCGGAGATTGCGCGGAATGTCCACGCAGTCAGAATTCGGTTGGTCGAGGCTGGCGTCGAGACCGGAACCGCCGAAGCCGAGGACCTGTTACTGCACGCCTGCGCAGCAGCGCGTGATCTGGCCGATGTCGAGGCGCATCTCGCCGAACTGGAGACCCGGCGGGAACGGTTCAACGGGGGCCTCGAACGTTGGGCCGATAGCCTGAGTGACACCGAACGGACCCGGGACAAGCTGGTGCAACGGATGCTCGATGCGCTTGCCCTGCTGGGACGGACTCGAAGCCGGGCCCTGGAAGCTTCGGCATTGACCCATCAGGCACTGGGCTCGACCGGAACCGAGCTCGAACTCGAAGTGAAGGTCTATGCCGAAGCTCTGCGGGAAGTCGCCGAATTGGTGAAGACAGACGACAGGCAGTGACTCAGCGCCTCTACTACACCGACAGCTACCTCACCGAGTTCACCGCCACCGTCGAGGGGCGGGGGGATGAGGGTCGGCGGGTGTACCTCGATCGCACGGCGTTCTATCCCACCTCAGGCGGCCAGCCCAACGACCTGGGATCGCTGGGCGGGAAGCGGGTTCTGGACGTCATCGACGAAGCCGACCGTATCGCCCACCTGGTCGATGGCCCGGTCCCCGAGGGCCCGATTCAAGGATCGGTAGACTGGGCCCGCCGGTTCGACCACATGCAGCAACACACCGGGCAGCATCTCCTTTCCGCCGTCCTGTCGGATGCCTTCGGATACCATACGGTTTCGGTGCACTTCGGCGCCGACACGTCGAGCCTCGATCTCGACGTGGGTACCGTGACCGCGGATCAGGTCACCGAGGCCGAACGGAGGGCCAACGCCGTGGTGTTTGAGAACCGGCCGGTCACAATCTCCTTCGAGGAGGCAGGTGCGGCCGACGGATTGCGAAAAGCCTCCGAGCGCTCGGGAACCCTTCGAGTGATCACCATCGCGGAGTCTGGATCGAAGCGCCTGCGGCGGTACCCACGTCCGGGCCACCGGTGAGATCGGGAGCATCCTTATAAGAGAGGTCGAGCGGGTAAAGAAGCAGGTCCGGCTTGAGTTCCTCTGTGGCAGCCGGGCAGTGCGGCAGGCCAGGGCCGACTACGAGACCCTGTCCCGGATGGCGGGACTCGCTTCCGCAGGTATCCCCGACCTCTCCGCTCTGTTCGAGAAGCAGCGCGCCGACTTGCGGTTACTCGAACACTCGCGACGCGGCGCTCGATGAGGAACTGGTAGGATATCAGGCGAGAGATCTGTATGACGCAACGGCGCCGACGTCGAATGGAGTGCGCCTCATCGTGCATCGGGCCGGTGGACGACCGATCGGCGCCCTCCGCGGGCTGGCCCAGGCGGTCATCGCTCACCCGAAGGTCGATCCTGGTAGGGTCGATCGACTCTCCCCCTTCAATCCTTTTAGCCACCTCGACGGACAGCGGCGTGGATGCCGGAGCCACGCTCAACCCGGTGCTCGACTCCCACGGCGGACGAGGTGGCGGCTCAGCCCGAATCGCACAAGGAACTGTCGCGGATGCCGCGGCACTGGATCACGCGGTTCAAACGCTGGTGAGCGCTCTCACTTCGTAGTCTTCACCTCACCCGGTTGATAACAACTCGTCATCCGTCTGGCGAGATCGGTGCAATGGGCCGCTGCTATCGTAGCGTCGTCCCGCACCGAATCGTCACCGGATGTTCTGCCATCCCTTTCCCACCGGCCCTCCGCTCGGATCCGAGCATGCGGCGCCGTTCCCGAACCACCCCCGAGTGGTCGCGGACCGGCACCGGGAAGCGCCAATCCCCTCGTCTCGGGGTGCAGTCAGCAAGAAAGCGAGTACGACCATGTGTGCGAAATACGGATCCGTGGGCCGCGCGCTGGTGCTGGGTGCCGCCGTCATGGGATTCGTGACGGCCTGTCACCGGTCCCAGTCCGGCTTGGATCACAAGCTCCAGGAGATGGCGGTGATCGCGGAGCGGGACAGCCTCCTCCGCGAAGTGGCAGCGAACGGCAAACTGCTCGGCGAGATCCAGGACGAGCTCACCAAGGTTCAACCCAAACCCGCCGGAGGGACGCCGGAGTCTCCCGCCCTGGAGGTGACGACCGACCAGCGGACCTTCGTGATGGAGCGAGTGAAAGAAGTCACCAAGCGGGTGAAGGACCTGCAGACCCGGTTGGCCGGCAGCGAGAAACGGGCTGGACGGCTTTCCCGCCAGATCGATAGCCTGGGTGGCGAATTCAGCGCCGCCAAGGCCACGATTGAAGACCTCAACGCCATCGTGGCGACCCAGCGGGAGAACCTGACCGCGCTCGCGGGACAGGTCGAGCAGTTGACCGGTGAAAACCTGATCCTCTCAGACAGCGTGTTCCGCCTCACCGATGACTACAACACCGCTTTCTACGTCATCGGCACCCGGACCGAGCTTGCTGGCCAAGGGTGTGCTGGTGGAAGATGGCCACAAGGATGTGCCGCTCTTCGGCACCCGCGGGGTGGCGCCGGCCCGAGAGCTGCCGTTGCAGGAGTTCACTTCGATCGACCGAACCAGCACTCGGCAGATTCCCCTGCCCCGTGCCGACCGGAAGTACCGTATCGTGACCCGGCAGAACCTGGCCTACCTGAACCCGGGCAGTCAAAAGAAGGGTCAGGTGAAGGGAGAGATCGCGATCGCAGCACCGGACAAGTTCTGGGAGGCGAGCCGGTATTTGATTGTGGTTGAGCAGTAGGCAGCAGTACGGTTGGACGGTTAGTGGTGAGCAACCCACTAACCGTCTGTCCGTCTAACCGTCTTCTTCCCCCCAAGTCCAACCCTCCCTGTCCACCCCAACCTAGCCCCAAATCCGCATCCTTCATATACTTAGTGCTTACGTCTGCCATCATCCCCGCACTCAGGCGCCGTGGACGAAGCCCTCCAGCAGCTACAAACTGCCCTTGCCGATCGCTACCGGATCGACCGCGAGCTCGGCCGAGGCGGGATGGCGACTGTCTATCTGGCCGAGGATATCAAGCACGGGCGCCAGATCGCCATCAAGGTTTTGAACCCGGAATTGGCGGCCAATCTCGGGGCCGAACGGTTCGACCGGGAAATCCGGATGGCGGCCCAACTGCAGCATCCCCACATCGTCAGTCTGTACGACTCGGGCTCCACCAACGGCTTTCTCTATTACGTCATGCCGTTCGTGCCGGGGGAATCGCTGCGCGATCGACTCAATCGGGACAACCAGCTCCCGATCGATGACGCGCTTCAGATAACCCTCGAGGTCTGCGACGCGCTCTCCTACGCCCACAGCCTGGGCATCGTCCACCGCGACATCAAGCCGGAGAACATCATGCTCTCCGGCGGCCATGCGTTGGTGGCCGATTTCGGTATTGCCCGGGCGGTAGCTTCCGCCGACACCCACAAGCTCACCCAGACCGGTACCGCGATCGGTACCCCTCTGTACATGAGCCCGGAGCAAGCGGTGGGGGACAACGTCGGCCCTACCAGCGACCTCTACAGCCTCGGCTGCGTGATGTACGAGATGCTGATCGGGCAGCCGCCGTTCACCGGCCCCAATGCCCGCGCCATCATGGCGCGTCATGCCATGGAGGTAGTGCCGAGTCTCCAAGTCGTGCGCGATACGGTTCCGGACGAAGTGGAAGACGCGATTCTCGCCTCACTCGCCAAGACCCCGGCCGATCGGCCCCAGACCGCGAAGCAGCTTGCCGAAATGCTGGGAGTCCCGCTCCACGTCACCGCGGCCCGGCGTAGTACCCGGGCCACGGCGGCGACCCGGCGGGCCAACACGCCCCGGGGACAGGCCGCCCTGGTGCAATCCAACGTCGTGCTGCGGCGCTGGATCATCGGGGGAGCGTTCGCCACCGTCCTGCTCCTTCTCATCGGAGGGGGGGTCGCCGCGTGGCGACATGAAGGGGGCCGCCAGTCCGGCGCTCACTGACACTGGCGGCCTCGATCGTCACCGTGTCGCGGTGCTCTACTTCGCGGACTTGAGCCCCAAGCAGAACCTCGGCTACCTCGCCGACGGCTTAACCGAGGGTTTGATCGGCGAGCTCAGCGGGGTCCAGCGCCTCTCAGTGGTTTCGCGCGGGGGCGTGGCCCAATACCGGGGAACCAGCGTATCCCGCGACAGCATTGCCCGGGCCCTCCAGGTCGGAACCCTCGTCGCGGGCAGCGTTGAACCCGAAAACGACAGCATCCGGGTGACCCTGCGGCTTCTGGACGATGCCGGAATCGAGCTGGACAAGGCCACGTTCAAGAAGCCCGCGAAGGATCTGATCGCTCTGTCGGATAGCCTCGCCCAGCAAGTTGCTCTGCAGATCAGGCGGCGAATCGGAGAGGAAGTACAACTGAGCCGGACGCGGGCGGGCACCCGGAACACCGACGCATGGTCCAAGTACCAGCGTGCGGTGCAGGCCAGTGGCCGGGGTGATTCTCTTTACAAGGCTGGAGATGCCGACGGTTTTTCCCGGGAATACAGCGCCGCCGACTCGATCGCGGCCCTCACCGAAACCCTCGATCCGGCCTGGACCGATCCGATCGTGCTTCGGGGCACGTTGGCTTACTGGCGCTCCCGGCACGCGAGTGACGACGCGGGGCTGGCCGGCAAGATGATCGAGGTCGGTCTGGGGCACGCCGAGCGGGCGCTGCAGCTCGACCAGAACGACGCCGACGCGCTGGCCTTGCGGGGGAATCTCAACTACTGGAAGTGGCTGTACCCGCTGGAACCGGATTCCGTCAAGCGCGTGCAGCTCCTCGTCGGCGCTGAGACAGACCTTGAACGAGCAACCCAGCTCGACCCATCCAATGCGGGTGCCTATGCCATGCTCTCACACCTGTACAACAACGTGCCGGGCAAGACCGGGGTGGATGTGGTCCTGGCCGCGCGAACGGCGCTGGAGAAGGACGCCTACCTCAGCAATGCCGACGTGATACTCAACCGTCTGGTGCTGGGATACTACGATCTTGGCCAGTTCCCTGACGCCGACAAGTGGTGCCACGAGGGCCAGCGGCGATTCCCAAACTCTCCGCGTTTCATTGAATGTCAGCTCCTGCTCTTGACGTCGAAATTCACCTCCCCCGACCCCAAGATGGCCTGGAAGCTGGCCGACTCGCTGGTCCAGCTGACGCCGGACGAGCAGGACCAGCGTTACGCCAGGCTGAACGGCCGGGTACTGGTCGCCGGTGTGCTGGCCCGGGCGGGGATGAAGGACAGTGCGCGAGCGGTGTTGCGCAACACGAAGGATGATCCCGAGGTCGATCCATCGCGCGACTTGGCATCCACGGCCGCGTTCGTCTGGACTCTGGTGGGAGACACCACCGAGGCCCTGAATCAGGTCAAGGCCTACCTGCTGGCCAACCCCGGGCGGGTCGCCGATTTCCGGGATAATCCCAACTGGTGGTTTCGGGAGCTTGCCAACGACCCTCGCTACAAGCGGTTAGTCGGCGCCACACCTTGATCTCTGTGGCTTCCCCGCTACACCCCAGCGCCCCACTGCCGATCCGTCTTCCCTTCGAGTCTTGTCCCGCGAGCCGTGAACCAGCCATCCCGCATTGGCTTGTTTGGCATTGAGCTCGGTTCCGTGGGTAAGGATCGGAGGGTGCGCATCTTGCGGGCCGTCGCCCGAAGCGGCACATTGGCTCCTCTCAGCAGCCTCACGTGCCTGCCCTTTTCCAACCAACCGATCGACTGCTCGGCGTAACTGCTTAGCTCAGGCAGCGTCTCCTTCGAGGATCTCAACATGCGTCGTATCGCCCTGATTTTCGCGTTAGCCACCTTCGTCATCGTCGGTTGTTCCGATCAGGGGGAAGCGCCAACGGGACCACCGCTTGTGCTGCCCAACGCGGTCGCCAGCTGCCCGACCGCACCCCAGATCAGGGTTCAGATTCTCAAGCTCTTTCCTCTAGGTAACGGATTGATCGTCGCCCAGGTGACTTTCGAGGCCATCGTTCTGAAGATGAAGAACGGGAAGACGGCCGACGCGCAGAAACTGGCCACCAATCTGATCGCCTTCACCCAGCAACAGTTCGACGCCGGTAAGCTGATCGGTGGAATGTCACCCACCACGAAAGCCAAGGTTGCGGCACTGAAGAGTGCGTTGACCTGCTTCGTGGGGCTCACACCACCAAACGCCATCGACGTCGGGGTGGCTGTCGTGTCCCCCACTCAGACGACGCCGACCACCCTGACGACGCCGTCGGCCCTGGCGGGCATCCAGGTCAACCCAACCGATGTGACGCAGCCGACGTTGCTCACGGTGTTCGCCACGCCGGAAACGCTGCTCACCAACCTGGACAAGTACCCGCCGAACTTTCAGTTCACCACCTCGGGTGGAGATTTTAACAATGAGGTGTTGGTCGGCACCTGCGCGAACACCACTGCCGCGCCGGATCCTGCGCGACTGCGGCTCGCCCATAACGTTCCCGATCCCAACCCGACCACAATCGAGATCCTCGTCGCCGCCGACCCGGGCCCGCTCGGACTCAACTGCGGTCAGATCGCGCTGCTGAACGATTCCAGGAACGTCGCCGTACGGAGCCTTCAGCATCTGGGTCGCGGGATCGTCCGGGTGCTTTCGCCCACTCCGCTGTCCGCCGCCGTCGTGGGCGGCACCGGCGTGGGTGGCAAGACCAAGAGTCTCAGCACCTTCGGTGTAGTGGATCCCCAGGTCAACGTAGTCGCTGTCTCGCCGACATCGTTGACCGGAGCTGCTGGCTCGAGTGTCGCGCCAGCGGACCTCCCGTCGGTCAAGGTCTCCACACCGCTTAACAAGCTGTTCACCAATTACCCCGTGACATTCGCCGTGGTAGGCAGCCAGGGCAGCATCACAGGCGAGGCCGCCGTCACCAACGGCAGCGGCATAGCCACCGTCGGTAGCTGGACGCTGGGCTCGGCCGCTGGCCCCGATTCAGTCAGCGCGACGGTCGCTCCGCCGCACTTGAACAGTTTCGTTGACGGAAGTCCGGCGCTGTTCGTGGCAACGATCGCCTCGACGCTCCCTGTGGATTTCGGGTCGGGCGGCTGGTTCTACAAGCAGATCAGCAACTCCGATCTCGGGTGGTCGAGCTGGACTACCATCGCACCGACTGTGGCCAATGGGTGGACGCCCGCTACCGCTCCGTTCGGCACCAAAGCCGGTTGCGGGCCGCCGTTGTTGCCGATCGCCACACCATGGGCCATCAACACGACCATCCTGTTGCGCCGCGACGTCTTTGTCCCCGCGGGCGCGGGATCGATGACGATCGACGCCCTCGTCGACAACGACGTCGAAGTTTTTGTGAACGGCAACGAGGTGAGCGACGGATTGGTTCACCACGAGCTCTGCGCCAATATCAATCCTCCGGGGAGCTTCACTGTTCAGACCCCGATCCTGATTCCCGGACAGGTCAACCAGATCTTCATCCGCGGCGTCGACCGCGGGAGCGAGTCCTACCTTGATGCGAGGCTCGATTACACCACGCCGTAGCCGTGGCGGATCGATAAGGCCGCTGCGGTAGCCTTGAGTGGGATGGAGAAAGGCAGACGGCCTCGCCGAGTGGCGAGGCCGTCGTCTTTTCGCCTCAACTCCGTTCGATGTGAACCCGGGCTGGCCGCCCTTCCGGGCTGCGCCAGTGCCACTCCATAGGTTTCCGCTCCGGAACGGCCCAGCTCACCGTGATGCGCTTCTGCTTCCGCATCACTTCGAGCTTGGCCGTTTCGCCTGTATCGTAGGACCTCAAGATCCGTTCGGCCTGGGAGACGCTCTTCGGCTCCCGGCC
The DNA here is from genome assembly GCA_963788625.1 of uncultured Gemmatimonadales bacterium. Lineage (GTDB taxonomy): Bacteria > Gemmatimonadota > Gemmatimonadetes > Gemmatimonadales > GWC2-71-9 > DATBGE01. The sequence continues at coordinate 61,356 of CAWBHB010000005.1, forward strand.
GTCGATCCTGAGAATCACATCTCCCGCCTTCAACGGAATCGTCGAATCGCTCGGCGCCTTCACGACCAGGACGCCGGTCTTGGATCCGAAGTACTCGCCCAGGTCCGGGTTGAGGTCCACCAGATCCAGGTCCGAGAAGCGATCGTTGATGAAGACCCGGAAATCCCCATCGTCACCATCGAAGTCGGGCATCTTCATGCGGGGGAGGTCCTGCATGTGAGGCATCCACATCCGCTCGCTCAGCTTGACATCCTCCGCGATGATCCGCGCGGTGCGGGTCTCGGTGCCCCGGCGATACTGGACCGTCACGGTATCCCCGACGTCCAGCTTCCGGGCGAGGTCGATCAATTTCTGGCCGGGGCCTGATTCGTCCTCATCGTCGCTCTTGATCCCCCCCAGCGCGGTGCCGTTGAAACTGGTGATGATGTCGCCGGCCTTGAGGCCGGCCTTGTCCGCCGGCCCAGCCGGCGTCACTTCCTTGATGCGGGCTCCGATCTTGTCGCTATCGACATCCGCCCGCGCATCAATCATCACTCCGATGCGGGGCCGTCCCCCGACGACCATCCGATAGTCGTGATCCTGGGCCAGTGCACTGCCCAGGGGTAGCGCGGTGAGCGTGGACAAGGCGGTGAGCGCCGCGGCGCTCCACAAGCGCGGCATAGAGTCTCCATGGGTTTATGGGTTTCTGCGGTCGTGCTGCTGGGGGGAATGATGCGGGAGGGAGGAGGACGGTCGCAGCCGGGCAGAAACGGGGCTCTAGCCGCGCCCAGACCGGGCCCAGAGCCAGTTGATTCCCCCTGCCACCAGAGTCAGGGCGAGGACCAGACCTTCCCGCCAGCTCATTCTGGTCACGATCGTGAGCGCGAAGAGAATTCCGGCGAGGGCGAACACCGGTCCCGCCGGGAGCGTGAACAGGGGAGCAGGCGCGACCTCCCGCCTCCTTAATTGGACCAGAGCCGCGCAGACCATGGCGTAGGTGACCAGACGGGATACCGCCGACAAGGTGAGGTTCTGGAGAAAGCTGCCGTTCGCTGCCAGCAGCCAGACCAGCGCGCTGAAACAAAACAGGGAGACGTAAGGAGTACGGAACACCGGATGGATTCGGCCGAAGGCCGCCGGCACGTCGCCCTGCTCCGCCATGGCGAAGGTGAGCCGGGGCACGTTGAGGGTGGCGCCCGCGAGATAGCCGAAGACCGACAACAGCGCCGCGGCACCCATGATCCTGGCGCCGCCTGATCCGGCGATCACTCCCGCAGCCGCCGAAACCGGCCGCTCGATGGCTGAGGGATCCGGCAGAGCATGGATCACGACGACTTGAGTCAGAGTATAAATCAGGGTCACGACAACGAGCGCGGCGAAGAGCGCGAACGGAGCGTCACGACGCGGGTCCTTCGCCTCGGCCAGCGGCATGAGGGCAGCCTCGAATCCGCCGTAGGCGAAGACCAGGAGCAGGATCGCTTCGAGCCAGGTGGAAGGGGGCGCGGGAAGGGGTTGAGGTACCACCCCGTGCGCGGAGAAGGTGAACACCAGCCCGGCAATGATGAACAGGCTGAGAGGAAGCAGCTTCGCTACCGCAAACACGTTACTCGCGGCGGCTCCAAACCCGACGCCGCGAAAGTTGAGCGCCGCCAAGCCACCGATGATGATTGCCAGCACCACTCGGGAGGCTACCGGTCCGGTTGCACCGGGCCAGAATTCTCGCAGCAGGATGACGAACAGGTTCGCGTTGCTGGCCGCAGCCGTGATACGGGCGAGATACAGGAGCCAGCCCGACTCGATTCCCACCAGTCTCCCGAAGGCGACCCGCGCGTAGAGATAGGGTCCGCCTGCCCCCCCGAATCTGGACGCCACCTCCGCCAGGCACGCCATGACCAGGCCGGTTCCCAGCGCGGCGAGCACCCAGGCCCAGGGGCTGGCCGAACCCAGCTTTCCCGCAATCACCGAGGGCAGACCGAAGACGCTGCTCCCGACGATCGCGTTGATCATCAAGGCGGTGAGAGACCACCGACCGATGGTGCGAAGAAGCGAAGGCGAGCTGTTGGGAAGGGTCAGTGGAGGTGAGGATGTGGGAGGTGGGACGTGCGGACGTGGGATCGGGACGTGGGGACGAGGCGAAATCTAAGGCGCTGTTGAGGGAGCCTCTACAGCTATGGCCCGTCTCCTTGCTCTCCATGCCTTCAGCCTCGCGGCCAGGGTATCGAAGTAGGTATAGAACACCGGCGTGACATAGAGCGTGATCAGCTGGGAAAAGGCCAGTCCGCCTACCACTGCGACGCCCAGCGGGCGGCGCGACTCGGCGCCCGCACCGGCCCCAAGCGCGATGGGCAGCGTACCCATGAGGGCCGCCATGGTGGTCATCATGATGGGCCGGAACCGGACACGACAGGCCTCGAGGATCGCCTCCCGAGCAGATTTCCCCTCCCGTCGCTCGGCTTCGATGGCGAAGTCAATCATCATGATGGCGTTCTTCTTCACCAAACCGACGAGCATGATGATGCCCACGAAGGCATAGATGCTGAGGTCCAGGCGGGTAATCACCAGAATGAGCAGCGCCCCGAATCCGGCGAAAGGCAGCCCGGTCAGAATCGTGATGGGATGGATGAAGCTCTCGTACAGGATGCCGAGCACGAGGTAGATCACCAATATCGCGAGAAGCAGCAGGATGAGAAGTCCGCTCTGGGCCTCCTGGAAGGCCTGCGCGGTACCGGAGAAAGTCGTACTGATGGAGGACGGTAGAGTACGTCGCGCCAGATCCTGGACCAGGGTGACCGCGTCGCCCAGCGACACGCCTGGAGCCGTATTGAACGAAATGGTGACCGCCGGCAGCTGGCCCTGATGGTTGACCGTGAGCGGACCGACATCGGGGCCACTCTGGCGAGGCTGGTGAGCGGAACCAGATCTCCATTGGGCGAACGGATGGAAAGCAGGTTCAGCGCCGCCAGATCCCGTTGATACTCGGGCAGCAGCTCCATGACGACCCAGTACTGGTCGTCCTGGGTGAAGATGGTCGACACCTGCCGGGCCCCATATGCGTTGTAGAGCGCTTCCTGAACGGCTTCCGCGGAAATTCCCAGCTGAGCGGCGCGGTCCCGGTCGATGGTCACCTGCACCTGCGGGTTCTTGATCTGCAGATCGCTGTTGACGTCGGTGATTCCCGGAAGTTTCCGGGCGGCCGCCTCGAACTCGCCGGCCTTCTGGAACAATTCGTCGATATCGGTGCCCTGGAGGGTGAACTGATAGAGGCTGCGGGTCCGCCGTCCACCAATGTTGATGACGGGAGGATTGGAGAGGTACACCTGGACACCGGGTACCGCCGAGGTCTTCGCGGTGAGCTCGCGAGCTACGGCATCGGCGTCGAGCTTGCGTTTGTCGCGGTCCTTGAGCTGCAGGAAGAGGGTCCCCTCGTTGATGCTGGAGGAGCGGCCGCCCGACCCCACCGAAGACATGAAGGTCTCGACGTTGGAGTCGGCCTGAACAATCCGCGCCACCTCCTGCTGGTGCCGCACCATGGCGTCGAACGAAGTGCCCTCCCGGGTCACCACGTTGCCAAACAGCATGCCCTGGTCCTCACTGGGGATGAAACCCTTCTCGACGACGTGGCCCAGCAGCACCGTTCCGATCAGGATGGCGGCCGAGAAGGCCAGCGCGCCGCGGCTGTGGTCCATCACCCAGGTGAGGGAGCGGTCGTAGCCGCCGAGCAGCCGCAGCCAGAGCCGCTCGGTGGTTTCGTAGAAGCGGCCGTGCTTGGCCGCGTGGCCGGGCTTGAGGAATCGGGCGCAGAGCATCGGGGTGAGCGTGAGCGACACGAAACCCGATACCAGGATCGCGACCGCAATCGTGATCGCAAACTCACGGAACAGTCGTCCGATCAGCCCCTGCAGCAGCAGCACCGGGATGAAGACGGCGACCAGAGACAGGGTCATCGAGACGATGGTGAAGCCGATCTCGCGAGCACCGTTGAGCGCCGCGTCGAACGGCTTTTCCCCCATCTCGGTGTGGCGCACGATGTTTTCCAGCACCACGATGGCATCGTCCACCACGAAGCCCACCGCGAGCGTCAGCGCCATCAGCGACAGGTTGTCGAGGCTGAACCCGAGCAGGTACATCACCGCGAAGGTGCCGATGAGGGACATCGGCAGCGCCATGCTGGGGATGATGGTGGCGGGGACGTTCCTGAGGAACAGGAAAATCACCAGGATCACGAGGCCGATGGTGAGCAGCAGGGTGAACCGCACGTCGGCCACCGACTCCTGAATCCCCTCCGAGCGGTCGAACATCTTGGTGACCTTCACAGCCGCCGGGAGTTGCCGCTCCAGCTCGGCCATGATCGCGTTCACCCGACCGGCCACGGCGACGGTATTGGTGCCCGGCTGGCGCTGCACCGCGAGCACGATGGCCCGGGTGCCGCTGAACCAGCTCGCCACCTTGTCGCTCTGGACCCCGTCGGTGACCTGGCCAACATCCTGCAACCGAACGGCAGCACCGTTCCGGTAGGCGATGACCAACGGCCGGAACGCCGCTGCGCTCTCCAGCTGCCCGTTGGACTGTACGGTGTAGGCCTGGTCAGTGCCCCAGAGAATGCCGGTCGGGAGATTGACGTTCCCCGAGTTGATCGCATCGACCACCTCGTCGATGCCGATCTTCCAGGCCTGCAGCTTCTGAGGATCCAGCTGAATCCGCACCGCGTACTTCTGAGAGCCGTACACCTGTACCTGAGCCACGCCATCGACCGTGGAGAGCCGCTGGGCGATGAAGGTCTGCCCGTAGTGATCGAGCGCGGACAGCGCCATCGTGGCCGAGGTGAGCGTGTAGTACACGATGGGTGAGGACGACGGATCGACCTTGCGGTAGGACGGCGGCAGCATCCCCTGCGGGAGCTGACGCAGGGTCTGGGAGATCGCGGCCTGCACGTCCGCCGCGGCGGCGTCGATGTTCCGGTTGAGCGTGAATTGCAGCGTGATGGACGTGCTGCCCAGGCCACTCGACGAAGTCATCACATCGAGGCCGGGAATGGTGGAGAACTGCTTCTCCAGCGGGGTCGCAACCGCCGACGCCATCGTTTCGGGACTCGCCCCGGGCAACGAGGCGCTGACGCTGACGGTGGGGTAGTCCACGGTGGGCAGGTCGCTCACCGGCAACAACCGGTAGGCGATGGTCCACCGAAAATCAGGACGCCGGCCGAAACCAGCGTCGTCATGACGGGGCGCCGGATGAATGGTTCGGCGATGTTCACGACGCTTCCTCCGGACCGCGCACCGGCTGAGTCTTGATCTCGACATGGGCACCGGGCACCAGGCGGAGCTGCCCATCGGTGACGACCCGTTCTCCGGCCTGGAGACCGCTTTCGATCACCGCGATGTCTCCGGCAGTACGAGCCACCTTGACCGTGCGGGGTGCCACGGTCTGGGCCGAATCAACCACGAAGACGGATGTGCCCTGCTGGCCGGTCAGGACCGCCACGGCCGGGATCGCGAGAGCGTCCTGTTGTACGTAGAGCTGCACACTCACACTCACGAACTGGCCGGGCCAGAGGGTACCGTCGGCATTGTCGAAACTGCCCTTGAGCAAGATGGTACCGGTGCTGCTATCCACTGCATTGTCCATGAAAACCAGCCGGCCTTTGACGGGTACACCGGTGCCGGCCGGCTGTGCCACGACTTCGACGTCCTTCATCGGACGGCCGCGGATCTCTCCCAGTTGCTGAGCCGGGAGCGGGAACCGGACCAGGATGGGCCGGATCTGATTGATGGTAACGAGTGTGGTGCCCGGGCCGCGCACCAGATTCCCCTCCCGGATCTGCAGGCTGCCCGCGAGGCCGCTGATCGGGGCCCGGATCGTGGCATACTGGAGGTTGAGGCGGGCCGTTTCCATCGCGGCGCTGTCTGCCTTGACGGTCGCTTCCATGGCGGCAGCCGAGGCCCTCATCGCGTCGTACTGCTGGGAGGTGACGTATTCCTGCTTGACCAGTGCCCCATACCGTTCGACGTCACGCTGGGCGTTCTGGGCCTGAATCACGTCTCGAGCGACCATCGCCTCCGCCGCATCGAGTGCGGCCCTGTAAGGCCGGGAATCGATCTCGAACAGCACTTGGCCCTTGGTGACCTGGTCTCCCTCCTGGAAGCCGATGCGCAGGAGTTGCCCGGAGATCTGCGCTTCCACGTTCACCCGCTGCAGGGGCTCGACGGTGCCGGCCGCCGCGAGCTCGAACGGCACCGGGCGGCGTTCGACCGTCGCAACCGTGACCGGCACCGCGGACGGAGTCCCAGGATCCTTCTCCTTGCAACCCGCTGCGGCGATGCAGGAGACGAGCGAGGATTGCGGTGCGGTACCGGCGCTGGAATACGATCATCGTGAAGGCTCCACCCCGGTTGAATCGGTTCCCAGCCGGAGGCTCGAACCTCCCCGCTCGTCGAGCTGCCCGGTGTCACGCGCCAGTTGCGCGAGCGTCGTCTGCCATATCCAGCGGGCCTGAACCTGTTCGGCACGAGCGTTGGCCAACGCCGCCTCGGCGGTCAGCAGGTCAATCACGCTGCCCACTCCCTCGCGGTAGCGCCCCAGCGCCACATCCGCCGAGCGCTGGGCACTCTCCAGAAGATCGTCGGTGGTTTCCACCCTTCGAGTCGCGGTACGCAATGCATAGTAGGAACTGAACACCTCGGCGATTACCTGCTGGCGCAGGCTCTGGGCTCCAGCCCTGGTCGCCTCCGCCTGACTCTCGGCGGCACGCTGGGTGTATTCCCGGCCAAAGCCGTTGAACAACGGAATCTGCAAGCCCACTGTCACGGCGTAACTGTTACGGAGGGACACCGTACCACCCCCTACACCGGTGTAACCGTTCGACCCGCTCAGCACGATTGAGGGAAGCCGGGAACCGCGCGCCTCGGTGATACGGGCCTCCGACTGGCGAACCTCGGCTTGAATGGCGGCGAGGTCGGGCCGGTCCCGTACGGCCTGCTCGATCAGTGCGTCCACGCTGTCGGCGAGCGGTGCGACCGGTTGCAGCCCGGCGAGCGAATCGACGTCGTAGGGCAGGTTGGCCGGCAACCCCATGGATACGGCGAGCGCACCTCGTGCCGTGGCAAGCGCGCCCTCGGTGGTGAGTGCGGCAAGTTCCGCCTGAGAGAAGGCGGTCTTGGCCTGCAGCACGTCGGCGATCGTGGCCAGGCCAACCTTGTTGCGCTGTTCAGCCGCATCGAGGCTGGCCTGGGCTTCCTTGACGCTCACCCGCTGCGCCGCAAGGAGTGCACGAGTGCCCTGATACTGGAAGAAGGCCGATTGAGCGGCGAGTACGACATTCTGAATCGTGGCATTGTGAGTCCAGTCGGCCGCGACCAAGGCTTCCCGCGCTTCGGTTGAGGCACCGGAGCGTCCACCGAAATCGAGCAGCAGCCAAGAGACGTTCAGGACCGGTCCATATACCGTCTGCTGCTGGGCGTTGCGGCCCTGAGTTGCGGTGGTCTTGAGCCGGGTCGCTGTGATCTCGCCGTCGATCTGCGGATAGTACGGTCCGCGGGACGCACCATAGAGATCCGCCGCGGCCCGGGCGCTTGCCCAACTCTGTCGAGTGGCGGGGTTGTTCCGAAGGGCCAGATCAACGACGTCTTCGAGGCCCAGCGACTGGAGGCGAGGGAGAAGGTCTTCCGGCAGGGCATGCACCGAGTCTCCGGCGGGCGGAGTTTCGGCCAGCTCGGGATGATCGTCCGGCGGGACCCAGGAGTTGTTGGGGGCTGGTGCGGTCGCGGGCCCGCCGCCGAGGCCGGGGGCAGAGGGGGTGCAGCCGAACAGGATGAGTGTGGCGGCAAGCCAGGAGGAAACAGCCGGGCAACCCGCACGAAACACAATCATTCGAAGACCTCAGGGCACGCGACTCGAGCGTCGGTGCCGCTTATATGCACCAATCCGCATGAGATTCAGTCTTGCTTAAACATACAAAACGTAGTTAGACTGGCAAGCACCTCGATTCGCTGGATTCCCGTCATGCGCGGCCAGCGGGCGCAGCAGTTCGTAGAACGGAGCGGCATCTTCTTTCAGTCCGAAGGACTGCCCCGGATCGGCGGGCGGGTCTTCGGCCTGCTCCTGCTCGCGGACCAGGCCCGCTCCATCGACTCGATCGCCCAGGAGCTCAAGGTCAGCAAGCCGAGCGTGAGCACCAACACCAGGCTGCTGGAGCGCTGGGGGTTCGTCGAGCGAGTCGGACGACCGGGAGACCGGCGCTCCTATTACCGCCTGGCGCCTGATCTGGTCCACCGCACCCTGCTGCAACGGGTGGAGCGGATGCGTCGCTTTCGGGCTTTGTTTGAAGACGCCCAGGATCAGGCACCGGAGGGTCGAGGCCCGCTGCGGCAGCGGCTGGCAAGCTGGTCTCCGCGTATGACCAGTCGGTCGAGGCCATGGAGCGGGTGGTGGCGGAATGGCGGTAGGGCGAAAAGCGTGAGAAGTGAGAAGTAAGAAGTGAGACGGTGACTCCTCGATTCCCGTTCCTGTTCCGCTACTCCCCTACTCCTCACTCCTCACTCCTCACTCCTCACTCCTCACTCCTTACTCCGTCTCACTCGTTCACCTTACTCCCCGGAATCGCCCGCTCCTTGTACGGATACCAGTAGTCCTTCCGCTCCATGACGTAGTCCAGATGCACGTGCTTGGGTTCCCGGAAGGCATCCAGGCCTTCTTCGCCCAGCTCCCGCCCCAGCCCGCTCAACCGCATTCCACCAAACGGCCCGGCGTTGTTGTCGGTGAGCGGATCGTTGATCCAGAACGTCCCCGCCTTGATGAACTCCATCGCCTTCATCGCAGTCTCGAGGCTCGCGGTGTAGATGCAGGCGCCAAGGCCATAGGGTGAGTCGTTGGCCATCTCGATGGCATGATCGCTGTCGCGAGCGACGGTGATCGAGATGACGGGCCCGAAGATCTCCTCCCGCGTGGGCAGCGTCCCGTGCTCCACGTCGGTCAGGATCGTAGGATCGTAGAAATGACCCTTGAGCCCGTGGGCTTTCCGCCGGCGCCCGCCTAGCCGCACCTGGGCCCCCTGCTGCACCGACAGCGCGACCTGCTGCTCGACCGTGGCCAGCGCCTCGTCCGAGATGAGCGGCCCGATGTCGGTGGCCGGGTCCATCGGGTCTCCCACGACCAGTGTCTTCACATATTCCTCGATCCGCCGGGTAAACTCGTCGGCGATCTTCTGCACCACGTAGATCCGCTTGGACGAGGTGCAGACCTGCCCGGCGTTGAGCAGTCGAGCCCAGGCGACGCCGGGAACAGCGACATCGAGATCCGCATCCTCGCAGACGATGAACGGATCCACACTCCCCAGCTCCAGGTTCAGTTTCTTGAGCTGTTCCCCGGCCATGCCCGCAATCCGGCGCCCCGTCGCAACCGAGCCGGTGAAGGCGATGAGGTCCACCTTCGGGTGGCGCACCAGCGCCTCGCCGGTGGGACCGGCGCCGGTCACCACGTTCACGACCCCCGGGGGCAGGACGTCGTAACAGGTCGCCATCAACAGGTTGGAGAGTGGATTCTGGTGGGGCGGCTTGCAAACCACGGTGTTTCCCGCCGCGAGGGCCGGGGCCACCTTCCAGGCGGTGAGCAAGAGCGGAAAGTTGAATGGGACAATGACCGCCACGACCCCAAACGGCTCTTTGATCGTGAAGTTGATCTGGTGTGCCGCGCCCGGAGGGATGGAATTCCCGTAGCTCCGTCTCCCCACCTCGGCGTAATACTCGAAGCAGATCGCCACCCAATCGATGCAGTCCACGGCTTCGATCAGCGGCTTCCCCGTCTCCCGCGCCAGCAATGGAGCCAGCTCGGGTCCTTTATCCCGGATCCGGCGCGCGACTTCTCGCAGCAACCGTGCCTTCTCGACCCCGGGAATCTTCCACCACGCACGTTGGGCCTGCGCCGCCGCCATCACGGCGTGATCCACGTCGGCGAGATCACAGTCGACCACGGTTCCGAGCGTCTCGAGCGTTGCGGGGTTGGTGATGGTCCGGGACTTGGTCGAGTGCGGAGCCATCCACTCGCCGTTGACGAGAATCGGATGGAGCTGGGGCATTCCGGGACAGCCTTGGCGGAGGGGAGAACAAATCTGCGAGGGGAGGGCAGGCAGACGGAAGACGGGAAGCGAAGACGGGAGCGACGGGAGAGGAAGGCGGGCGACGCGTCGCTTTTCCCGTCTCCCATCTCCCGTCTGCCGTCTCCCCCTGATCAAAGCCCCGCCAGAATCCCCTGAATCCTCGGCTTCTGCGCTTCGGGGGCCATACTCAGCGCCTTCTTGTAGTTGGTGCTGGCCTTGGCCTTATCACCTTTGACGGCATACGCCTCGCCCAGGCTGTCGTAAACGTTCCACGACTCGGGATGCGCTTTCACGTTCTTCTGGAACACGACTATGGCCTCGTCCACGTTCTTCTGGCCCAGCAGATTGTAGCCCATCAGGTTTACGTCGTTCTCGTTGGCCACCAGCAACGCCTGTTTCCGGAGCGAATCGGCCGCCGTCTTGTTCCCTCTTCGATCGAAGATGGCGGCCCTGAGTTGGAGCGTCTGGAAGGTAGGGAGGGGGAATTTGAGCGCGCTATCGGCCCACGCCTCGGCGTGATCGAGGTCTTTAGTGTTATTGAGCGCCCAGCGCGCGGCCTGGCCCCAACCCTCCTGGAAGAATCGCGGCAGCCCGCGAAGCTGCTGGCTCAAGCTGTCCAGGACCACCTTCTCGACATTCACCTGGATCGGAATCGGGACCGCCACCTTTTCCCAATGCATGTAGATCGTCGTCGAGTTCGGCGTCACTTCATCGAAGCTGTACTGCAATCGCTCCAGGAACGGCGCCTCCTTGGGCTGCACGATGATGCGCAATTCGTCTTCCTTCGGATCGTAGCTGAAGCTGCCCCAGGCATCCGCCTGCTTTGGAGAAAATCACCATCCACTTGTTGGGGGTGGGGACCATGTGGATTCCATATCGCCCGGCGGGAACTTCCGCGTCGCCGATGGTGACCGGCGTGTTGAAGGCCAGCACGGTGTTCTCATTGGCTCCCGCCCGCCAGACGGTGTCGTAGGGTACCAGGCCACCCCAGACCTTGCGGTTGTTCACCGCAGGCCGGTCATAGGTCACGCTGATCTCGGTGAGTCCGATGGTCTGGCTGACCGAGGCGCGCGGGCTCGCCTTGGGAGTTTCGAGCGAGAATTGCTGGGCGGAGGCGGCTCCGGCCACGAGCGTCAGCGCTACGCCCAGCGCAACGGGGCGAATCGACATGTCGCGGGCTCCTGTGTGACGAGGCTGAATGGGGATGTGGGTACAGCCCGATTACGACCTTGTGGCGTCACAGGTTACAGGTCGCGAAACGGAACGTGGTGCGCGGGGTGAGAGGTAGGACGTAGGACGTAGGACGTGGGAGGTGGGACGTGGGAGGTGGGACGTGGGACGTGAGACGTGAGACGTGGGACGTGACAAAACCTTAGATCTCTTGTTCCGTCCGCCCCGCCCGTCTCGCCCGCCCTGTCCGCCATACCACCTTCCCGCCATCGGGACCCGGTTGTGGGATTGGGATGATGGCCGCAGAAAAACGCAGATAAACGCAGACAATAACTGGGTTTGGCAGCACAATTTCGTTGAGCCGAAATGAGGAGTCTACTATCTGCGTTCATCTGCGTTCATCTGCGGCGTGAACCGATGAGTACTTCCCGGCATGGCCGAGATGGGATGGGTATCTTTCTGCAATGGCGACCCTGGCACGCCCCCGCACGACCGAGCTGATCAGCCCGCCGCGGAAGGACGAGGCTACTCGACGAGCCGAGCTGCGCGTGATGCGGCGCCTCGCGACCGGTCTTCTGGGTCTCGCCCTCCTGATTTTCATCGTGGCCCTCCTGCTGGAGCCGCGCTATCCCTGGCTCGGTTTCGTCCGAGCGACTGCCGAAGCGTCATTGGTCGGCGGCCTGGCGGACTGGTTCGCGGTGACGGCATTGTTCCGCAAGCCGATGGGCCTGCCGATTCCCCACACCGCCATCATCCCCACTCAGAAGGACCGCATCGGCCGGATTCTCGGCGGGTTCCTCCAGAATCATTTTCTCTCGCGCGACGTGCTCGTTGCCCGGCTGGGTTCGCTGCACCTCGCGACTCGATCTGCCCGCTGGGTCAGCGATCCGGCCAACAGCGAACGCTTGGCGCGTCACGTCGCCGCCGGGCTGGCCAGAGCGGTACAAACCATGCCCGAGGCGGAGGCGAGCGAGTTCATCCGGCAGAGTGCGGTGGCCCGGCTCCAGTCGGTGCAGCTGGCGCCCTTCATGGGCAACCTGCTCTCGGTGGTTGCCACGGACGATCGCCACCAGGCGTTGTTTGATGAGGCGCTGCGGCTATTACACGAGGCGCTGGAGCGGAACCGCGAGGAGCTCCGCCGCAAGATCAAGGAAGAGAGCCCGTGGTGGGTACCCAGCGTGGTGGACGACGCCTTTCACCGTCGACTGGTCCAAGCGACGGAACGATTGGTTGATGAGATCCGGGCCGATCCTCACCACCCGCTCCGGCTCAAGTTTGATACCGCCTTCCGCAATTTTGTCGAGCGGCTCAAGCATTCACCGGACATCGCCTCCCGGACCGAGGCCTGGAAGCAGGAACTGCTGGGACATCCGGCGGTGGAGGAGTTCGCGGCCTCACTATGGGAGCGGGCCCGGCGGGCGGCCGCGCGGTTCAGCGCCGAGGCGGATGGGGCGGCGCTGCAGCCGTTGGCGAGAGGCCTGAGCGCCGCTGGGGAGTCCCTTCTGGCCGACGAAAGCCGTCTGACTGAGCTGGACCTCACGATCACCGAGTTCCTCGCCAGTCAGCTCGAGGAGCACCGTCACGAAGTGTCGGACCTTGTGGCGGAGACAGTCCGCCAGTGGGATCCGGAGGTCGCGGCGGAGCGGATCGAACTGGCCGTGGGGCGGGACCTGCAATTCATCCGGCTGAACGGCACCCTGGTCGGAGGCCTGGCCGGGTTGCTGATCTACACCGTCATCTACTTCACGCGCTAACCCCCTGCCTTGTTGCGAAAGAGCGCCAGATACTGGCTGTACCCTTCCGCCTCGAGCCGGTCCACCGGGATGAACCTGAGGGCCGCTGAGTTCATGCAGAACCGCTGTCCCGTCGGTGCCGGGCCATCGTCGAACACGTGACCCAGATGGGAGTCGGCTTGGGCCGACCGGACCTCGGTCCGCTCGATGAACATGTGTCGATCCTGCTTGGTGCGAACGTTGTCCGGCTCCAGCGGCTTGGTGAAGCTGGGCCAGCCGGTTCCGGAGTCATACTTGTCGAGTGAACTGAAGAGCGGCTCTCCCGACACCGCATCCACGTAGATCCCCGCAGCGTGATTGTCCCAGTATTCGTTCTGGAAAGGGCGTTCGGTCCCTTCCTTCTGGGTGACCTGATACTGCAGGGGGGTGAGCCGTTCCCGCAGCTCCGCATCCGAAGGCTTCTTGTAGTTCATGGCTAGGCTTCTCTGAGATATCCCCAGGTGTGCAGTTTGTCGTGGTCTTCAAACCAACGATCCCCGATGTCGGTGCGGTAGTACATGTCGGGAATCAGGATGTTCTTGATCCGGTTATAGGCGTGGGACTGGGCCTGCCGCATGGTCGGACCCAGCCCTACCACTACCAGGACCACGCCGGACGTTCCCGTCACCAGCCATTGCTCGTTCACCTGGCGGACGTCCTCGATGTGGACCTCCTCGGTGGCGGGTTTCTTGAACAGGATCACGGCATCCCTGGACACCGACTGGAAGGTGGCGTCGTCATCGAACGGGAACGGTGAGACAACGATGCGCACCCCGATCTGGAAGCCGCTCTTCACCCGGAGTTTCGGCGCTTCGCCCCGGGCCAGGTCGTAGAGGAAGTCCCCGATCGGTGTCAGCATCGCCTCCTGCTGGATCATGATCGTAGGGTACCCGAATCGGGAAGTGAATTCCAGCGGATAAATGCCGTTCCCGTTCACGATGCAGTTGAGGTCGATGTACCCGACGTACCCCTCTTCGGCCAGCCGGCTCTCCATCCTGGCCAGCGTGCTGTTGAAGATCCTGTTGGGGCCGCTCCAGAACATCGCCGTCCCCATTTCCCCGGTTGAAGGACCGATGTTTCCGGGGAACAGCTTCTTGTGCTCGAAATTCACATTGATGGGGTAGACGAACCGTTGACCGTTGAAGAACGCGCCTACCGCCACCTCGACACCGGTCACCCGCCGCTGCAGCTGAAAGATCTTGATCTCGTCGGCGAAGGACTTGCGGTAGGCCTCGAGCACCCGCACCACGTCTTCTCCATCGTCATCCTCACCCACGAAGAGCCGTCGCTTCACGTTCTGCGCCTCGCCGCTGGGCTTGATGACGTAGCGATCCGGATTGCCCTTCACGAACTCGATGGCCTCGGCGAAATTGTCGAACTCCTTGTAGGGCAGGATTCCAACCCCTACCTCGCGCAGTTGCTCCTGACCGAAGGAACGGTCGTCCTCCAGCCGGTCGGTGTACGGCGTGCCGCCCACGACGAGTTTTCCCTTGGCGCGCAGAGCCTGGGCCCTGGCGCCCTGCCCCAGCGTGTCGTCGAAGACGATCACATCGGCCCAGGGAAGGTCTGCCTCCCAGTTCGTGGACTTGGGGACGAATCCGTCCGCGATATCCCGCTCCCGCTCGGCTTCGATGAAATACCGTACTCCGTGGCCTTCCTTCAGCACCTGCCACGCGATGTCGCCGATCAGGCCGGACAGCGAGACGAACAGAAAGTTCTTGCGATCGGAGGAGTCGGCCATGGTCAGTTGGCGAGCCCCATTCGGTTCGGTGGGGAACTCCGGGGGGGTCCGGTCATGGATATCCCTCCCGACGGCGTGCGCCGGAGGGCCTCGTCATGAGGTGGAGTGAGTCGCAGGGCTTCACTTGCCCTGCAGGCTGGCCAGCACCTGCTGCAGGTTGAGACTTCGAGCTTGAGACTGGACCTGATCTCGAACCTTCGGGAACAGCGCCTTTGCCTCGTCCTGAAAGCGGGCGAAGAGTCTCCGCAGGTCCTCGCCGCTGAGTCTCCGTCCCTGGGCGTAGTACTGCTTCGCTACGTGGCCCAGCGCGTAGGTCGAGCTGAACGACACCGCCGCCCCTGCGGCCAGTCCAGTGACGCCACCGACCATTCCTCCCAGGATCCCTCCGGCGATCCCGCCCAGTACCTTGCGCACCACACTCTCCATCACCTGGGCCGCGGCACCAAGTCCCAGGGTGCCGGCGAGATCCTTGACCTGGTTGGCGTCCAGCTTCTGGCCGAAATGTTGCCCGATCTGATAGACCAGGCGCAGTTGCAGCGGGAGAATGGCGACGTTAGCCAGACGGTCGGGGAGAATCTCCAGGGCCCCCGTCAGCATCGCCTGCTTCAGGATCAGATCGTCGAGCACCGCATCGGAGGGCGGCTTGCCGGTGTTGACCTGAACCTCGGGTAGATTGGTTCCGGCACCGGACAGGGCGCTGGCCTGCAGATCGGACTCCCGCACCGCCGAGAGGCTGAGTCCGAGGACCCCTCTGAGTCGGTTGATGAACTCCATCTCCTGTGGGTTGGCCGCCCCATCGGAGTGGATGACGGCAAGAGCGGTATCGTACGCCATCCTGCGGGCGTCGTCTCCCGACAGCCGCTCGGCGAGCTGCTTCAGATCGAGCTGCCCGGCCGCAGCCTGCCGGGCCTCCGCATCGAGCTGACTCATGCCAAGCCGGGTAAAGACCTCGGCCAGCTGGGTGCTCTCTTCCTTGGTCTGCGTTCCGTCCGCCAGTGCTGCGAGCAGGGCGATGGTCGCAATGGTTTGGTGATCGGTCTGATTCATGGTTTGGGCTCCTGCGCCTCTCGGACACCATCATTCTATACGTGAAAGGGTTCGGGCAGTAAGATATGACGGAGGCTGCCCGTCCTTCCTGCCGTGCAGCCCGCTTCCCTCCAGGACGTGACAGCATGGATCCGACCTACCAGTTCGACCTCGTATGCATCGGCAGCGGGCCAGCCGGCCAGCGGGCCGCCGTCCAGGCCGCCAAGCTCGGCAGCCGAGTTGCGATCGTGGAGAAGTGCCGGTCGGTAGGCGGAGTGTGCCTCGATACCGGCACGATCCCCAGCAAGACGATCCGCGAGGCGGTCCTGTCCTTCTCGGGCAATGGTGCTGCGCTGGGCCGCCGAGGGATCCAAACGCCGCCCGACGCCGATCATCTGCTGGAACGGGTGGCGCACGTCGTGAGCCAGGAGGCGGCGGTGATCGAACACCAGCTCCGCCGCAACGGGGTGGAAGTCATCGTAGGCCACGCCTCTTTCCTGGACCCTCACACGCTTGTTGTGCGCGCGGGAGACAGCTGGAGGGAGATAACGGCGAAGAACATTCTCATCGCCGTGGGGACCGTTCCGGCTCCCTCCCCCGGAATGGCAGCCGACGGTGTATCCATCGTCACCAGTGACGACATCGTCCGCCTGCCCCGCATCCCCAAGACCCTCACGGTGGTGGGCGCAGGAGTCATCGGCACCGAATACGCCTCGATCTTCGCGGCGCTTGGCGTGGCGGTCACCCTGGTCGACAAGCGCCGTCGTCCGCTGGAATTTCTGGATGACGAGATCGTGGATGAGTTGCTGCATCAACTACGACGGCGCAACCTCATCTTTCGCTCTGGAGAAACCGTGGACCGGCTGGAGGTCTCCGAAGGACCGCCGAAGCGAGTGGTCATCCACCTGGAATCGGGGAAGCGCATCGTTTCCGACATGGCGCTGTTCTCGGTCGGACGGATGGGTGCCACGGTTCAGCTCGACTTGAATTTGGCCGGGCTCAAAGCGGATGAACGCGGGCGGCTGCAGGTGGACGACCAGTTCCGCACCGCGGTCCCGCACATCTACGCCGCAGGCGACGTGATCGGTCACCCGAGCCTCGCCGCGACGTCGAGCGAGCAGGGCCGGCTCGCGGCCTGCTACGCGCTGGGCAACCCCGCCGCCAAGATGCGGCAACATTTCCCGATCGGGATCTATGCCATTCCGGAGATTTCGATGGTTGGCGCGACGGAGCATGAGCTGACCAGCCAGAAGATTCCCTATGAAGTCGGCATTGCGCGGTACCGCGAGATTGCGCGGGGGCAGATCCTGGGAGACGACAGCGGCTTCTTCAAGATGCTGTTTCACCGGGAGGACCGCCGGCTCCTCGGCGTGCACATCATCGGCACCGGAGCGACCGAGTTGCTGCACATCGGACAGACGGTGCTCGCCCTGGGCGGCGGGCTCGACTACTTCCTGGAAACGGTCTTCAACTATCCGACGCTGGCGGAGTGCTACAAGGTCGCGGCGTTGAATGCGGCGAACAAGCTGGCGGTGTGAGGGGGGGCGGACAGGGCGGACAGGGCGGACCGGCGGACAGGCGGACGGCGGACCGGCGGACACGGCGGACCGACGACTGAAGACCGCAAGACCAACGACTATCGACCATCGACTATCGACTCATCGACCTCGTCTCAGCCGCGACTCTCCCGTCAGCTTCTCCAACGCCTCCCCCAACTCCGGGGCTCTCCGTCAGCACCGGTGCCACCGGGTCGTGACCCAGTTTCTGCATCCGCTCGATGGCGGTCTTGATGGTGAATTTCGTGGGATCGAGCTTGCTGTTGACCTCCTTCCATTCGAGCGGCATGGAGACCGTGGCACCGGGAAGCGGGCGGACCGCGTAGGGCGCCACGATCAGCTGCCCGTGACGATTCTGCATGTAGTCGAGATAGACCTTCGTCCCTCGACTCCGAATGTGCCGGACGATGGTGGTGATGTCTCCCAACTCCCGCATCACGACCCGGGCGAGCAGCTCTCCCAATCCACGCGACATCTCCCAGGTCAGCTGGCCGCCCAGGGGAATCATCACGTGCAGTCCGGTCTTCCCGGTCGTCTTCACATAGTTGGGCAAGCCCGCCGCTTCGCACCGCTCGTGTAGCAGTCGGGCGACCTTGATCACGTCACTGAAGGGCGCCTCTTTGGGGTCCAGGTCCATGACACACCAGTCTGGCCGCTCCAGGGAACCTGCCCTGCTGAGCCAGAGGTGGAGCGGGATCGCCCCCATGTTCACGACATAGAGAAGGGAATCCAGGTCGTCGCACACGAAATACTTGATGTCCCGGCCAGTGTCCTCGCTCCAGATCGGGACGGTCCGAATCCAGTCCGGGACGAAATCCGGCGCGTCTTTCTGGTAGAACGACTTCCCTTCGATGCCATCGGGGAAACGGGTGAGGACGACCGGCCGGTTGCGCAGATAGGGAAGGAGCCAGGGCGAGATTCCCCGGTAGTACTCGAGCAGGTCGCCCTTGGTGTAACCCTCCGCAGGCCAGAAGACCTTCTTGAGGTTGGTCAGCTGCAGGGGGGGCCTGGGTTCCTCGGCGGCTCGGCGGCTTGGCGGCTCGGCGGCTGCGGGGCTCGAGGACCCGGCTTTGCTCTTGCGACTCTTCGGCGGTGCGGCATTCGCCAACTCCGCCATTCCGCCATTCCGCCATTTCGCAGTGCCGACGCACTCCTCGGGTTTCTTGTCGTCGCGCCAGCGGAGAAACACCGGGTGCCGGAGCAGGCCTTCGTCGGTCCATTCGGTGAAACGCACTTCGCAGACCAGCTCCGGTTCGACCCAGGTCGACCCCTTGGCATCGGCGGGAACCCGTGCACAGGGCGGGGTCTTGCGCTTCCGCTCCTCCAGGTGCTTCCGCACTCCGGTGAGATCCTTGTCGGTGAGCCCGCTCCCCGCCCGGCCGGAATAGGTCAGTTTCCCATCCACATATTGCGCCAGGTGCAGGGCGCCGAGCCCGGCCCGCGTTCCCTTGGGAGCGGTGAAGCCGACCACGACGAAATCGTCGCTCTTGGAGGCGCGAAGCTTGAGCCAGTTTCCGGAGCGACCGCCTTTGTACGGGGCATCGGCCTTCTTCGCCACCAGTCCTTCCAGGCCCATCCGTTCGGCCTCGGCGAAAGCCCGTTCGCCTTCCCGCTCGACGTGGTCCAGGTAGCGAATCGCGCCGACAGCGGGTACCACCTCTTGGAGAATCTTCTTCCGGGCCTCCAAAGGCAGCGGCCTCAAGTCAAAGGGGCCAAAGGCAAGCAGATCGAACGCGAAATAGACGACCGGCTGTTCGATCGCCGCGCGCTGCACATCGAGCGGCCTCCGAAGCCTGCCGCGTTGCTGGAGTCCCTGGAAACTCGGCCGCCCGCTCGGATCCAGCGCCACGACCTCGCCGTCGAACACCACGGATTCAAACGGCAGCGCCGCCATGGACTTCGCGATCTCAGGGAAGGTGACCGTGGCGTCGTTGCGATTGCGGGTGAGCAGCGAAACCTGTCCCTTGCGCCGCTCGGCGAGCAGGCGGTACCCGTCGAGCTTGAGCTCGAACAGCCAGCCATCACGGGTAAAGGGCTTGTCCGCAACCTCGGCCAGCATCAGGTCGATCCGATCTGCGGTGATCTCGCGCTTGGGCGCCTTGATCCGCTCCAACGCCCGGATCACCGGCGCCGCAAGATCGGTCTTCGCCTTCATGTCTTCGACGGTAACGCCGGAAAGCACCGAGCCTTCCGGAACGTCGCGACCACCGGGAGTCACATACGCATCGCGCTCCTTGATCAACAGCCATTCCTTCACGCCCTTTTTCAGCTTCACGAGGGTCCACAGGCCGTGGAGCTTGTGACCGTCCAGCCGAAACAGGAGCTTCCCCTTGGCCAGACCTTCTGAGGGATCACCGATCGGGGTCCAGCGGCCGCGATCCCACACGATCACCGCCCCCGCACCGTAGTTCCCCTCCGGGATCATCCCTTCGAAGTCACCGTATTCCACCGGATGGTCCTCGACGTGCACCGCGAGTCGCTTGTCGTTGGGATCGTAGGACGGGCCCTTGGGCACGGCCCAGGAACGGAGTACCCCATCCATTTCGAGTCGGAGATCGAAGTGCAGCCGTCGCGCCGCGTGCTTGTGCACCACGAACAGGTGTCCGCCACCCGGCGCGACCGTTCCTCCCGGCTCGGGGGTGGCCTCGAGACGTCGCTTGGCCCGGTAGGATGAGAGAGGATGGTCGGGCATGGCGGAACAGACAGGGAACGGGGAAAAGGGAAAAGGGGAAAGGGCGGAGGCGGACCGGCGGACCGGGCGGTGGTCGGACCGAGTCAATAAGGAGGCTGTCATCCCGAGGAAGCGCAGCGACCAAGGGATCTCGATGCCAGCACCGACCTCTCACGTCTCCGTCTCACTTCTCACGCTTTCTCGTCCAATGACTTGCAACTTGGTATTCTCAATCCTATAGTAAACTTTCCTCTGTCCGTCTGGGCATTATGGCTGCACGTACCATGGGTTCCGCCACCATCTCCTTCGGGCTCGTCTCGGTGCCCGTCGTCATGTACTCCTCGAGCGAGTCCGCGGCGAGCGTCTCGTTCAACATGCTGCACAAGAGCTGCGGTACCCGGCTCAAGCAGCAGTACATCTGCCCCAAGGACAATGTCGTGGTCGAGAAGGACGACATCGCCAAGGGCTACGAGTTCGCCAAAGGACAGTACGTGCTGTTCTCTCCCGAGGAGCTCAAGGCTCTCGACGAGAAGGCGACCAACACCATCGACATCGCCGAATTCGTTCCGCTGGCCCGGGTGGACCGGATCTATCTCGAGAAGGCCTACTACCTGGGCCCGGACAAGGGCGGCGAGCGCGCCTACCGGCTCCTGCTCGAAGCGCTGAAGACGAGCGGCCGCGCCGCGGTCGGGCAGTATTCCGCGCGGGGCAAGCAGAACCTGGTCCTGGTGCGTCCGCTGGAGGGAGCCCTGGTCCTGGAACAACTGCACTACGCCGATGAGCTGCGTCCCGTGAGCGAAGTGCCGATTCCCGACACCCCGGTCAAGGACGCCGAATTGCAGCTGGCTCGAGCAACTGATCGAGCAGTCGGCCACCGATGAATTCAAGCCGGCCCAGTTTCACGACACGGTGAGAGACCGGGTGCTCGAGGCCATCCAGGCCAAGGTGGACGGCCAGGAGATCGTGGCCGACGAGCCGCAGGCCCAGGAGACCAAGATCATCGACCTGATGGAAGCCCTGAAGGCGAGCCTGTCCAAGTCGGGGAAGGCCCCCGCCGGAAAGGCCCCGGCCATGAAGGTCGAGAAGGGCGGCAAGGCCGCGAAGTCGGATCGGGGCGAGAAGCGAGTGAAGAAAGCGGCCAGGGGCTAGAGGGCGACGTGGCAGTCGATGGTCGATGGTCGATGGTCGATAGTCGGTGGTCGAAGGTCGATTCTTGATTATCGAGCCTGAGTGATAGGGAATATCGACGCACTGCAGGACGAGGGACCATCGACCATCGACTATCGACTGCATGCTCGTCGACCGGTTACCCTCATGAAATCCTACACCACCGCAGACGTCGCCCGCCTGATTGCACTCACGCCCCCGCAGGTACGGGCGTATGCTCGGGCGGGCTTTCTCCATCCAGCCCGTGGCCCGCGTAATACCTACCGGTTCTCCTTTCAGGATCTCGTGCTGCTGCGCGCCGCAAAGGCGCTCAGAGACGCGCACGTGCCGGGTCGCCGGATCCGGCGCGCACTCCGCGGGCTGGCCGAGGCGCTTCCCGCCGGACGGGCGCTGAGCGAGATGCGGATCCTGGCCGATGGCAAGCGCGTCGTGGTTCGGGACAACGGCTACATCTGGCAGCCCGATTCGGGCCAGATGCTCTTCGACTTGCGGGTCGGCAAGCTGGCGTTGAAGGCCGCGCCGATCGCGCGCGACATGCCCGTGATGCGCGCGCCAAGGAGGAGAAACTCTCCGCCGATGACTGGTTCGGGCTGGGCGAGGAGCTCGAGGCGGTCGGCGCCCAATGATGCGGAAGACGCCTACCGCCGGGCGCTGGCGCTGGACCCGCAGAAATGCCGATGCCCATGTCAACCTGGGCCGGCTGCTGCAGGAGCGGGGTCGGGTCGAGGAAGCAGTGCTGCAATACGAGGAAGCACTCCGTCTCGCCCCCAGGCACGCTCCCGCGGCTTTCAACCTCGGCACGGCTCTCGAGGATCTGAAGCGCACCAATGCCGCCATCGCGGCATACCGCCGGGCGATAACGCTGGACGAGCAGCTGGCGGACGCGCACTACAACCTCTCACGGCTCTACGAGAAGAACGGCCAGCGGCAGGCCGCACTGCGGCACCTGAGCGCCTACCGGGACCTGATTCGCTGATTGGAGGGGGACGGCGTGCGGATTCTGTCGGGAACCAGCGGATGGTCGTTCAAGGAGTGGAAGGGGAACTTCTATCCGGCCGATCTCCCGGCCGACCGTTACCTCGCCTACTACTCGGAGCGTTTCCCCACGGTCGAGGTGAACAACACCTTCTATCGGATGCCCAAGGAGAGCGTGCTGCTCGACTGGGCCGGCCAGGTACCGCCGCACTTTCGCTTCGCCATCAAGGCCTCACAGCGCATCACCCATTACGCCCGCCTCAAGGATGTGGCGGACAACCTGGCCTATTTCCTCCGCATGACGAGCTCGCTCGGGCGAAGCCCGCGGTCCGCACGCTGTTCCAGCTGCCGCCCAATCTGAAGAAGGATCTTCCCCTGCTCGCCGACTTCCTCGCCAGCTGCCGCCCCGCTGGCGCGCCACGATCGAGTTCCGGCATCCAACCTGGCTGGCGGACGATGTCTACGACGCGCTGCGCGCCAGGGACGCGGCGCTCTGCATTGCGGATCAGGATGACTTCTCGGTGCCGCCCGTGGCGACGGCCTCCTGGGGTTACCTCAGGCTGCACCGTCTGACCTATGACGGGGCGGCCCTGGCGCAGTGGGGGGAGACGGTACGGAAACAGCCGTGGGAGGAGTGCTACGTCTTCTTCAAGCACGACGAGACTGAGGGCAGCGGCCCCGACGCGGCGACGGCGTTTGCGCGGTTGAGTTCAGATCCTAGGGTCCCGCCTCACGCCGCCTGTCCCCCTCGTCCCGGATCGGGAGATGACAGAACGCCAGTTGCCACGATTTCCGTGCTTCCGGCTACGTCGCCCGTGCGCCACGCTCCTACGTCTCCCGTCTCACGCCAGCGCTACACCCGCCAGGTCCATCTCCTCCAGGTAGCGCATCCCGCCGGTAGGATTCTGGTCGCGACGATCTACCCGGGTCAGCACCAGCCGGTCGATCGCGCGGGTCATTCCCACGTAAAGCAGTCGCCTGCCCTCTTCCAGCTCGTGACGGCTCACCTCCCTGCCTCCCGGTTTGAGCCCGGGCAGTTCCGAGTCCTCCGCCCCGACGATATAGACCCGGGAAAACTCGAACCCCTTGGTCGAATGCAGGGTCAGCAGGCTCACGCGGCCCCGATCCACCTCCGCCCCTCCGCGAGTCTGCGAGAGCACGATCCGATCCAGGAAATGGGAGAGCTGCTCCATGAGCGGCGCAGAAGGCACGCTGTCGAGCATTCGACGCAGACGGCTCATCGCGGCTGGATAGCGCTCGTCCGCGGTCCGCTCCCGCCGCAATCTCTCCATGAGTACCCGGCCGCCCAATCGCTCGATCAACTCCTCGCGAGATGGCGCGTTCTCACCGCCGGGTCGGGCCCGTTCCGCCTCGTACGATTCCAATGCCTGGGAGTAGCGGCCCAACGCGAAGAGCTTACCCAGGTCGAGAAAGAGCCGAGCCTCGCTCTTCTCGCGGAGGATTGCTGAGCGCCAAGGCGACGGCGAGATGATCGATCGCCGAGACCAGGCTGGTCTTCCGGGCCCGGGCTCGCTTCTGGCTTTCCAATTTGAGGAAGACCCCGGCCAGTGTCCGGGCATCGTCGAGGGCGTGATGCTCCCGGCCTGTCTCGATACCAAAGCTGCGGGCCAGGTTGGCCAACGCCCGGCTGCCGGGGTGAAGCATGCGCGCGAGTGGCAGGGTGTCGAGTGCGAGGAACTCATTCCCGGCGGGATGACCGGTCGCCAGACGGCGCAAGACTGGAAAGTCGAACCCGTGTCCGTTGTGTGCGACCAGCAGATCGTCCCCGGCAAAGGCGCGGAACTCACTCCATACCGAGGCAAAATCCGGAGCGTCGGCGAGGGCCTCGTCGGTGTAGCCGTGGATCGCGACGGAACGGGGGCTCACCGGCTGGGTCGGCTTCACCAGCCGCTGGAACTGCTCGACGATGACGCCGTCCCGCACTCGCACCGCCCCCAGCTCCACCACATCACAGCGGTCCGCGTCATTGTCAGTGGTCTCGACATCGACCGAGACGTAATCACGAAACACGTCCCCTCCGGCCTCCGCGGCGACCAGCTGCAGCGCCTTGAAGAGCTCCATGCAGCGAGTCGCCGGGTCTCCCTCGGAAGGCAGGACCACATCTTCCGATCGCGGCTTCGACGCCGGGCCCAGATACTCGACCATCGTCAGGCCGGCTTCCCGGAGTAGTCCGGCCAATCCCAGCTCGACGCCGCCCATCCGGGGTAAGCCACACTGTCCCGCGACCGTAGCGGATGGGTCCGAGGCGGCTTGCCAAGTCGGGTGCCGAGGGATGACTGGCAGGATCGGTGATCTCGTCGGCGTGGTCTTCGAGAATGGTCCGGTACTCGCCGACCCGTTGCGAGAGGAGCTCGGCGATCAAGCCGGCGAGGTCCTCATGCTTTTCGGCGAAGACCGGGAGGTTGCCGAGGACATGAAGACAGCGCCGTACCTTTCTCCCATCCTCGTCCTTATGCGGTCTCTGCCGGCCTACCTGGCGCAGCCAGTCCACGAATTCGCTCCGATTCTGGTCCGCATCGGCCCTGAGCGTGTCGTACAGCGCGCGCGGGAGTACGACCCTCGCGAACTGTTCCTCCAGTATCGGATCGCCCGGATGCTCGATGATTCGGAGAGCGGCGATCAGATACTGGACTTCCCTCACGTCGGCCAGGGCTCTCCCTTCGGCCAGTTGGCAGGGAATCCCCGCTTCGACCAGACGGGCTTCCAGCGCTTCGCCGATCGCATGCTTGCGGTAGAGCAATGCGAAATCGCCCCACGCCAAGGCGTTCTCGTCCCGGTCCCGCACCAGGTCGGCCAGAAGCCATTCCGCCTCCGCCCTCTCGTCGGGAAAATGCCGCACCAGGACCGGCCAGGGAGACTCCCGAGTGGCGTTCAGCTCCTTCTCGTGCAGCCTCGGATTGTGCGCGACCAGCCGGCGCGCGGTGGTAAAGATCTCCCGCGAGCAGCGCCGGTTCTCGTCCAGCACGATCGGGGCTGTGGTGATGCCGTAGTCGTTGAGAAAGCGGCGCAGGATTTTGGGATCGGCGCCAGTCCAGGAAAAGATGGACTGCTCGTCGTCTCCCACCATGAAGATGTTGTGATGGTCCTGCGCGAGGCGGTGGAGAATGCGGTACTGGAACGGATTCAGGTCCTGGGCTTCGTCCACCAGGATGTAGGACCACCGAGCGGCGATTTCCGTGGCAACATCTGAACGGGTACGCAGCAGTTGTTCGGTACGGACCACCAAGTCGTCGAAGTCCAGCTGCCCTCGCGTCTCGAGAATCTCCTGGTAGCGCTGGAAGAGCTTGCCCACCCAATCACCCAGCGGCTCGCCGAGGATCTTGTGCTGGCTGAAGTATTTGAGGGGCCAGGCGACCGGCTTGTAAAAGCCGGCCCGGCGCAGCACCTGAGCCTGGTACTCCTCGTCCGCAATCCCGAATCCCTGGCTCAGGCCAATCGCCGACCCGTACTCCCGGAGCAGCTGCACGCACAGGGCATGAATGGTCGAGCGAGTGACCTGGTCCGCGCCGAGTCCCAGTGAGCCTCGGAGCCGGTGCGCGATCTCTCCGGCGGCCTTGTTGGTGAAGGTGACGGCAACGATTCGCTGGGGTGCGACCTCCATCCGCTCGATCAGATAGCGAATCCGCTCAATCAGGCAAAAGGTCTTCCCCGCCCCGGGTCCCGCGAGGACCAACAGCGGCCCGAGAGAGGCCTCGATGGCTTGGCGCTGACGAGCTGTCGGAACGGAAGGAGAGATCATTGATCCGCGCCGCGAGGACCCAGGTCGGCCCACGCGGCGATTGTTGCAGCCAGGTCTTCCTGCACCTCCGCTTTGGTACGACCCGCACCCTTTCTCAGCCCGAAGGAATGATCGGCGCCATCGAATAACTCGAGCCTGGCATGGGGACCCAGCGCGGCGCACACCTCGGTGATGAGATCGAGCCGCGCGAAATCATCTCGGGTGCCCTGGAGAAAGAGCATTGGTACTCGCACCGCGGTCAGATGATCGGCCCGCTCGGTGCCGGGCTTCCCGGGCGCATGAAGAGGGAACCCTAGAAATACCAAGCCGCACACCTCATCCAGCGGAGACTCCGCGTGCGCTCCCGAAGTCATCCGACCGCCGAACGACTTGCCACCGGCCAGCAGCGGCACCCCCGGCAGTAATTCGGCGGCTTTGGCCACCGCAGCCCGGACCGTCGCATGCGCGACCTGGGGGGAGTCGGTTCGGCTCTTCTTCGCCTCCATATACGGGAACTGATAGCGGAGGGTCGCGATGCCCGCGGCTGCGAGCAAGCGTGCCATCGATTCCAGAAAGGGGTGCCGCATGCCTGCGCCAGCTCCATGGGCCACGACGTAGAGATGAGTCACGTCGTCCGCAATCTGCAGCAGCCCACTGACACTGCTGTCATTGACATTGATGGATATCGATTCGGGCGCGGGCAGGGACATTTTGGCGACGGAGAAGTTGGTACAAAGATACCCATCCCCCAACGACTTAGCTCATTGGGTGGCGGTCGTCACAGTCCGAGGCGGCGGGCAGGAGCAAGTTGCAAGTACGTGGCGGAGGCCGAATTTGCCACGCTGAATTCTTCATCAGGAGGATGCAGATGGAAAATCAATCCACCCGTTCAGCCGCATGGTCCGGCGGGAGCAGGATTCTGGTTGGAATCTTGAGTCTCGCCGTGGTTGGAGTCGTCGCGGCCACGGTCGTCACCAAGGGCGGTCGCACGGTGGAAGCTACTATACCAGCGGGCACCGCACTGATCGGCGCGCTCCAGAACTCGGTGACGACCGAGCATAGCGACGTGGGTGATGCGGTGGTCCTCAAGACCACTGAACCCATGCAGCTATCCTCCGGTTCGTTTCCGGCTGGTGCCGTACTCCACGGGGAAGTCACCTACGTGAAGGGCGGCGGCCGTATCGCGGGAGCCCCGGAACTTACGCTGCGGTTTACTCGCCTCGAAGTCGACGGGAATGAATACCCCGTTGCGGCCGATCCGTGGCGGGTAAAGGGCAAGGATGACCTCGGCGAGAGTGTGGCCGAGATCGGTGGAGGGGCGGTAGTAGGCGGAGTGGTGGGCGGAATCGCGGGACACGGCTCAACCAAGGGCATCGTTACCGGTGCGGCGGTAGGGGCCGTCCTGGGTACCGGTGTCGCCGTCGCGACCAAAGGAGGACAAATCGTGCTTCCCGCCGGCCAGCGCCTCAAGGTGAGGCTGGCGGAGGGCGTGAAGGTGAAGTACGAGCCGGAGAAGACGTAGAGGACGAAGGGGGCGGACAAGGCGGACAGGGCGGACAAGTCGGACAGGGCGGGCGGATTTCGGAGTTCCAGCACGATGAGTCTGTCCCTCCGCCTCGTCCGCCTCGTCCGCCCTGTCCGCCTTGTCCGCCCAGTCCGCCTGTTACCAACCTGAGACATTCCAATTCCCAGAAGGTCACCAGGGCAATCGACCATTAGGACCCCGCGATCCTCGAGTGGGTCCGGGGACTCACCCGGGACGGCGTGCCTCGCGCAGGATTCGGATTCAAGTCGGACCTCACTCGGCCGTTCTCACATGGCAGTGCATTCCCGCAAGCAGACAATCCCACAGCAGTTCGGCCTTCCCAGCGCCGGCGTCCTTATCGGCACCGGGGCATTCCTCGTATTGCTCACGGCGTGCTCCCAAGAGCCTACCCAAGCCCCCGTCGCTGAAAATGTGGCCGTGGCGGCGCCGGCGGCGGCGCGCTGGAGCGAACTCTACGGTGGTGCGTCAGCGGATCAGTTCCGCGACGTAGCGATGGACCAGCAAGGGAATTCGGTCCTGGTCGGCGGGAGCGCCAGCAGTACCTACCCGACGACTTCAGGCACCGCTCAACCGGTGCATTCGCCCGGCGCGGGTGCCCCCGGGATTCTGAACATGGATGTGATCGTCACCAAGGTTGACCCGACGGGCCGCACGCTCTGGAGCACATTTCTGGGCGGGAATGGCTACGACCGAGCGTATGCCGTTGAGGTAGATCACCTGGGATTTATCCTGGTGGCGGGTCGAGCCGGACTGGGCTTTCCTACCACTCCCGGTTCCCTGCAGCCGACGTTCGGTGGCGGACCGAGCGCTCCACCCTACGGACCACAAGACGGCTTCGTCTGCAAGCTGAGCAGCTCGGGGCAGATGGTATGGTGTACCTACTTCGGAAAGGACGAGATCAACATCGTCCGTGATATCGATGTTGATCCCGTGGGCAACGTCTATCTCGCGACTTCCACCGAACGGGATGACTGGCCGGCCTCGTGGTTTGCCAATCGGTTTCAGAGCGTGCGGAAGGGTGGCTGCGACGACATGCTGGTGAAACTCAGCTCCGACGGCGCCAGGGTGCTCTGGGCCACCTACATCGGGAGCTCGAAAGACGAAACCCGCACCGTCTCGGTGCGGGCTTCGACCAGCAGCATCTGGTTCCTCACGGCGACCGACGGCCTCGATCTCCCGACAACCAGCGGGCGTACTCCCGCCGGAGGGACAGATTTTTGGGTAGGCAGTTTCTCCCTTGATGGAAGGCAACTGCTTTACAGCACGTACGTAGGAGGACCCGGCGGCGAGGGCATCGAGACCCACAACCTCGCGGTGGACGGCGACCGGGTCTATATCGCAGGGCAAACCGGTTCGCAGACCTTCCCCAACACCAGCAACGCCTCGTTCTGGTCTGGGCAGCTGGACGGCGTCGTTGTGGCGCTGGATACCACGGCCCGGGTGATTTTCTCCCGATACGTTGGGACGCCAGGTGTCGATCGCCTCGAGGGCGTCCAAGCGGGTCCCGCGGATGTCTGCGTGACCGGATACGTGAGCGGACGTCTAGCAGCTGTTCCCCTCTGGGGTACGGGAGGCGGGACGGACGCGGCACTGGTCTGTCTCTCCCGCAATGCCACCGTCCTCACCTACGGTATCACCGTGGGTGGCACCAGGGACGATTTTGCTCGCAGCCTGGCCAGGACCAGCACCAGCATTGTCGGCGCCGGTCACAGCGACTCGAACGACTGGCCCTTACTGAGCGGCGTCACACCCTACCGTGGAGGGGGGGACGGGTCGGCGATGCGGATGCAGTACTAGGGCGGACGAGGCGGGATGGGGCGGACTATAATACGAGGACATGCGCCGACTCCTTCACCCCATCCCTCTCTGTCTTCTCACAGTACTTTGCCTTGGCACCCGGGTCGCTTTTGGGCAGCAAGGCCTCACCGTCGACAGCGCGGTCTCCATCTCCATGCGAGACGGCGTGGTGCTCCGTGCCGACATCTGGCGGCCCAGTGGAGCGGGACGATTTCCAGTCCTGGTGTATCGAACACCCTATGATCGGGCGGACGCGACCGACGCAACCGGACTGGCGAAGAAGGCCCTGCAACGAGGCTACGCCGTCGTGCTGCAGGACGTGCGCGGACGCTACGGCTCGGACGGAACCTTCACCGCATACAGTCAGGAAGGCAAAGACGGCTACGATACCATCGAGTGGGCAGCGCGACAGTCCTGGTCCAGCGGCGAGGTCGGGAGCTTCGGCCTTTCCTATCCCGGCGCGGTTCAATGGCTCGCCGCGGTGGAGCGCCCGCCATCACTCAAGGCGATGGTACCTGCGATGACCTATGCGACGCCGGAGACCTTCTGGTACTCGGGCGGCGTGTGGGATGGATCATGGCTCGATTGGACCTGGTTCAACATCGCACCTGACCTCAGGCGCCGGCTCGGCGTTTCCGGAGCGCAAACCTCGGAGCAGGCTGCAAAACAGTGGGAGACGGATCGCGATCGGCTGCGCAATCACCGGCCGCTCTCCACCCTGCCCGACTTCGAGGGCGTGGCCCCGTGGTACTACGAGTGGATGCGACATCCGCCGCGCGACCCGTGGTGGGAGTGGGCGACACTCGAAGGGAAGTACTCCGCGGTGACCGCCGCGGTACTCAACATCTCAGGATGGTTCGACGAGCCCTACGGTCCATTCGGAGCGGCGACGAACTACCAGGGACTGGTTGCATCGAGAGAACCCGGCAACTCGCGAACCAAGCTCATCCTTGGCGCCTGGACCCATGGGGTCGCAGCAGTGCAGCGCGACAAGGCGGGCGATCGCCAGTTCGGCGCCGAGGCGGCGATCGACTACGACGAAACCGTCCTTCGCTGGATGGACCGCTACCTCAAGACCGTTTCGAATGGCCTCGATAGCGACCCTCCAGTGAGAGTATTTGTGATGGGCGCCAATGCCTGGCGAACCAGTCAGGTGTGGCCCATTGAGGGAACGAGAACCGACACGCTGTTTCTGACGGCAGGCGCTGACTCCAAATCCACCGGCCGCCTGGAGCGTGGTCAGTCGCGGTCATCCGGGAGCAGCACAGTCCGATCCGATCCCTCACACCCCCTGGCCGATCCGTATGAGGGACGGGCCGGCGCACACGACTATGCCGCGCTGGTGGGTCGCCCTGACATCGCGGTCTTCGAGACGGCGCCATTCAAGATGGCGGTCGAGGTGATCGGACCCGCCGTCGCGGAGCTTTCGTTCGGCGGCAGCTTGCCGGATTTCGATGTCTGGGTCCAACTCTACGACGTGGCTTCCGACGGGGTGACCTGGAACCTGACTTCCGCCGGCAGCGGGCTGCAGCGGGCCAGCTATCGCGACGGTGGGCCGGATCGCAAGCCGTTGCAGCCCGGACAGATCGTGAGTCTGAGGCTGGATCGTCTGTTCACCGCGAATCGCTTCCTTCCCGGTCACCGTCTCCGCATCGTGGTCTCCACCGCGTTCACGCCATGGTTCTCGGTGAATCCGCAGACTGGAGAGCTCGAGCTCTTCTCCACCGGTGCTCGATCGGGAGATGTCGTCATTCATCACTCGAAAGAACACCCATCCCGCCTGCTACTTCCCGTAGTGCCCTGATCAGGTTCTCTTTCAGCAGACAAGAGTGTACGTGCATACAGGTGCCAGATGTCTCTCGCCGCTTTTCATCCCGCCGTTGCCCGCTGGTTCCAGGAACGCCTTGGTCAACCAACCCCTGTCCAGATAAAGGGATGGGAGGCAATTCGCCGAGGTGAGGATACCCTCATCACGGCGCCGACCGGGTCGGGCAAGACCCTCGCCGCGTTTCTCATCGAGCTGGATGAGCTGCTGCGTGAATCACTGACTGGTGCGCTGCCGGACGAGACCCGGGTGGTCTACGTCTCTCCCCTGAAGGCGCTCTCCGCCGATATCCACAAGAACCTCGCCGAACCACGTCGCGAAATCCGTAGATTGGCGGCGGAGATGGGACACGAGGAGGTCAGGATAACCGCCGCAGTCCGCAGCGGAGACACTCCAGCCTCCGAGCGTGCGGCGATGCTTCGGACCCCGCCTCATATCCTCGTCACCACTCCGGAGTCGCTGTACCTGCTGCTCACGGCGGAACGAAGCCGCAAGATGCTGAGCACGGTGCGAACCGTGATCGTAGACGAGATCCACGCGGTCTTGGACTCGAGGCGCGGAGCACATCTCGCCCTGAGCCTCGAACGGCTGGAGCATGTGGCGGGGCGGAAGCTGCAACGCATCGGCCTGTCGGCCACGGTGAATCCAGTGGAGCTAGTGGCCGACTGGCTGGTCGGCTCGAACCGCCGAGCGACGATCATTGATGAGGGCCACCGCAGGACCCTAGACCTCGGCTTGGAGCTGCCGGGTTCTCCGCTCGAAGCGGTCATGGCAGCTGAGGTATGGCTCGAGATCTACAACCGGCTCACCGAGCTCATCAACCAGCACAAGACCACGATCGTCTTCGTCAACACCCGTCGGCAAGCGGAGCGAGTGGCCCGTCACCTGGCGGAAAGGGTTGGCGAAGAGTTGGTGACCGCACACCATGGCAGTCTCGCCAAGGAAGTCCGGCTTGCGGCTGAAGAGAAGCTCAAGACCGGGCGGCTCAAGGCGTTGGTCGCCACGGCCTCCCTCGAGTTGGGGATCGACATCGGGCACGTGGACCTGGTCTGCCAGCTGGGCTCGCCGCACCGGATCGCCGCCTTCCTGCAAAGGGTGGGGCGGAGCGGCCATTCGGTGACCGGACTCCCCAAGGGGCGGCTGTTCCCATTGAGCCGGGATGATCTGGTGGAGTGCGCCGCTCTGCTTCGCTGGGCAGGACGGGGAGAGCTGGATCGGCTTCGGGTGGTCGAGCATCCCGCCGATGTACTTGCCCAACAGATAGTGGCGGAGTCCGCGGCGGAGGACTGGGCGGCCGAAGATCTCTTCCAGTTGATCCGCCTCGCGTATCCCTATCGTGAACTGACCCGGCAAGAGTTCGATCAGGTAGTCGAGATGGTCGCGCAAGGGTTCACGACTCGACGCGGTCGTCGCGGAGCGCTGGTCCATTACGACGGAGTGAATCAGCGGCTTCGGGGCCGGCGCGGCGCACGCATGCTCGCGCTGACTTCCGGTGGGGCCATCCCGGAGACGGCGGACTACCGGGTCTTGTTGGAGCCCGAGGGAACCTTCATCGGCACCGTGAACGAAGACTTCGCCATCGAGAGCATGGCGGGGGACGTGTTCCAGCTGGGTAACGCGTCATGGCGCATGCTCCGGATCCAGGCGGGGACAGTTCGAGTGGAAGATGCCCATGGGGAACCGCCCGGAATCCCGTTCTGGCTGGGAGAGGCGCCCGCGAGAAGCGATGAACTATCCGCGGCCGTCGCCGAGTTGAGGCTCGAGGTGGAGAAGAGGCTGGGAGATCCTGGGGCGGCGGAGAAGTGGCTGGCTGGTGAGCTGGCGGGCAGGGCGGACAAGGCGGACAGGACGGACCAGAACGGTGACCCCGAGACTGATTCGTCCGCCAAGACCGCCCTGACCGATTCGCCCGCACTGACCGCCTCGTTCCAGATCGTCCACTACCTCGGCGAGGCTCACCGCATTCTCGGTGTCCTCCCGACTCTGGACACCGTGATTGCCGAGCGGTTCTTCGATCAGGCCGGTGGAATGCAGCTGGTGATCCACGCGCCGTTCGGGAGCCGGATCAACAAGGCATGGGGCTTGTCCCTCCGTAAGCGCTTCTGCCGCAGCTTCAATTTTGAGCTGCAGGCCGCCGCGACCGAAGATGGAATCCTCCTGTCGTTGGGGCCGCAGCACTCCTTCCCGCTCGAGAGCGTCTTTGATTTCCTGCACCCCGACTCGGTGCGCGAGGTACTGGTCCAGGCCCTCCTGGACGCACCTTTGTTCGGGACCCGTTGGCGCTGGAACGGCAATATCTCGCTGGCCATCCCGCGCTACCGCGGTGGAAAGAAGGTTCCACCGCAAATTCAGCGGATGGAGGCGGATGACTTGCTCGCCGCGGTGTTCCCCGATGCGGCGGCATGCCTGGAAAACATCCCCGGCGACCGGGAAATCCCCGATCACCCCCTCGCCTCGCAGACCATCACCGATTGCCTCACCGAGGCGATGGATCTCGACGGTCTGATCAAGGTTCTCGGACGGATTCGAGGCGGAGAGATCAAGTGCATCGCCCGAGACCTGCCGGAGCCATCGCCCCTCAGCAGCGAGATCCTGAACGCCAGACCGTACGCCTTCCTCGATGACGCCCCCCTGGAAGAACGGAGAACCCAGGCGGTGTATACTCGCCGCGCCTTTGAGCCCTCCTCAGCCGACGACCTGGGTGCACTCGATCCTCAAGCAATCGATCGGGTTCGGGAGCAGGTGTGGCCCGAGGCGGAGAATGCGGACGAGTTACATGACGCGTTGTTGACCACTGGTTTCCTGCTGGAAGAAGAAGCGGCGGTCGGAGCGGACAAGGCGGGCGGGACGGGCGCGGCCGCGAAGAGTTGGGAGAGCCTGTTCAACGAATTGGTTCAAGCAGGTCGGGCGCATAGAGTGACGATGGGCGCCGGGAAATCCGCGCTCTGGGTTACCACCGAACGTCTGCCTGAGGCTGTGGCCGTTCACCCGTCGGCGTCCATCATTCCGCCATTCCGCCATTCTGCCATTCCGCCATTAGCTGACGCCATTCGCGAACTCTTCCGCGGCCGACTCGAAATCGTCGGGCCTACGACTGCAGCCGAGCTGGCGAGCAGCCTTGGCATCGTCGAGGCAGACGCGGACCTCGCGCTCGCCGCGCTCGAACGCGAAGGA
This sequence comes from uncultured Gemmatimonadales bacterium, assembly GCA_963788625.1. Taxonomy (GTDB): domain Bacteria; phylum Gemmatimonadota; class Gemmatimonadetes; order Gemmatimonadales; family GWC2-71-9; genus DATBGE01. Next base: position 95,584 of record CAWBHB010000005.1, read on the forward strand.
GTCGTGCTCCGTGGACGATTTACTCCAGGAGCCACCGTTCTCGAATGGTGTGACCGGCGGCTCCTCGCCCGCATTCATCGATACACCCTCGACCGGCTCCGGGCCGAGATCGAGCCGGTGAGCGCGGCGGACTTCATGCGCTTCCTGTTCAGATGGCAGCGGGTAGATCCGGAGCATCGAGTCTCCGGTCTGGAAGGCCTGGCGAGTGTTCTGGAACAGCTCGACGGCTTCGAGGTTCCGGCGAGAGCATGGGAGCCCGACGTCCTGGGGGCGCGTTGCTCCGAGTACGATCCAGCCTTGCTCGACATGCTCTGCCTGACCGGCCGGGTCGCCTGGGCTCGGCTCTCGCCCGGGGCTAATCCGGCAGCACGAGCCGCCAGCAGGCCCATTCGCTCGACGCCAGTCGCCCTTCCGCTTCGCCAGCATATGGGCTCGTGGCTCGAGATCGCTCCAACAGCAGAAGCACCCGTGCTGTCTTCCTATGCCCAGGACGTGCTCGCAGCGCTCGGTCGTCGTGGGGCATCGTTCTTTACCGACCTGACCGCGGGTTCCGGCCTTCTCGCGACTCAAGTCGAACAGGCGTTGGCTGAGCTGGCGGCCGCAGGACTGGTGACGTCTGACAGCTTCACGGGACTCCGTGCACTGCTCACCCCATCGGACCGGCGAAAGCCGCTGGTGACCCGCGCAGCCTCGTCCGACGTCCGACGCCATCAGAACGGTCAATTTCGGTATCGAGGGTGCCGGTCGCTGGGCGAGGCTTTCCAGAGCGGACACGGCGGACGTGGCGGCCAGGGCGGGCGGAACCAAGGCCACGACCGCCTTGACCGCCCCGACCGCCGAGTCCCTGGAGCTTCTCGCGACCACCCTCCTCGCCCGCTACGGCGTGGTCTTCCGGAGGCTGCTGGCCAGGGAAAGCCTCACGGTACCGTGGCGGGCATTGCTGCAGGTGTATCGTCGACTCGAAGCCCGGGGCGAGATCCGGGGTGGCCGGTTCGTAGCCGGCATGCAGGGAGAGCAGTTCGCTCGGCCCGAGGCAGTCGCCCAGCTGCGCGCGGTCCGCCGTGCCGCCAGGGAGGTCGAACTGGTCGTGCTCTCCGCCGCCGACCCGCTCAACCTCACCGGTCTCATCACACCCGGCGACCGGGTCTCGGCGCTGGCAAGCAACCGGGTGGCCTGGCGCAACGGAGTGCCGGTCGCGGCCCTGGAAGGCAGGCGAGGTTCGCTGGTTGCGGGACGATGTGGCCCCGGAGGAGCGGCTGGAGATCGAGCGGGCCCTGGCACGTAAGCGGATCAGCCCCGCGCTACGGGGCTATCTGGGTATGACAGGGTGAATCGTTCGTTACTCGTACCGCAGGGCAATCATCGGGTCCACCCGCATCGCCCGCCGCGCCGGAATGAGCGTCGCGAGCAGACTGGTCAACGCCAGTGCAACCGTGACCCCGACATACATCGCCGGATTCTTCGTGTTCACCTGGAACATCACCAGCCCGAGGCCCTTGGCGAGGAAGAACGCCAGCACCAGGCCGCAGGTCAGTCCGATCAGGATCTGCAGTCCACCCTGACGAAGGAACATCCGCAGCACATCGCGGGCGCTGGCACCGAGCGCCATGCGAACCCCGATCTCCCTCGTTCGCCGGTACACCGAGAAACTGACCACGCCGTACACCCCGACGGTCGCCAGCAGGAGCGCCGCTCCGCCGAACACCATGAAGAGCGTGCCGAACACGCCGTAGAACCAGCCGTTCTCGCGGATGGCATCCTGGAGAGTGCGAACGAAATAGATCGGCTGGTCGGGATCGATGCTGCTGACGATGGCCTGCACCGGATTGGCGAGACTCGATAGGATCTCCCGGCGCAACGACCGCGAGACTGATGAAGTGGTAGTCGTTTTGCCCGAGTGGGGTGAAGACCACGGTGCCGAGCTGGTCATCGTCGTCGGTGCCGTCATACCACACATCGGGGACCACCCCAACGATCGTGAGCCAGGGCTCCTTCGAATCGCCTTGACCGATCCGGATCCGGCGGCCGAGAGCAGGCTGATCCCCCAGTTGTTTGCGCACGAATCCCCGGGAAACCACGACAACCGGCAGGGTGCCGCCGATATCGCCCGGGGTGAGCACCCGGCCTTCGATCGCCTTCACCCCGAACGTCTCGAACCATCCCGGCGTCACCGCGACCCGGCGCGTGCTGGGATAGTCCCGCTCGCTGGCGTAGGTCTTCCCTTCCAGTGCGAAGTTCTCATTCCAACCCTCGAGTCCGGGCAACACGGTCATCAGGGCAACCCCTCGCTGGCCGGGAATACCCTCCAGCTTTTGTTCGAGGTTGGTCCAGAACCGGGCCCGGCTGGCCGAGTCGGGATAGGTGGCGTCGAACAGCCCGACCCTGGCGGTGAAGACGTTCTTGGTCGGGACGCCGTAGTCGAACCGGGCCAGCTGAACCACGCTCTGAATCATGAACCCGGCGCCCACCAGCAGACCGCCGGAAAGCGCCAGCTCGGCAATCACCAGACCGCGGCTGAACTTTCCGATCCGCAGCGAGGAAGAGCCTCGGCTCTCGTCCTTGAGCACCTCATTCAGATTGGTTCGCGTTGCCTGCAGCGCGGGGATCACCCCGCTTACCAGCGCGGCGAGCAGGGTGACGCCAGCGGTAAAGGCGAGCACGACGCCGTCCAGCTTGATATCGACCCAGAATGGGGCGCCGGCCCCCTGCATCGAATCCACGAACCATCTGACGCCGAATGCCGCGATCACGACGCCGAGCACGGCACCGATCGTGGCGAGCAGGAGGGATTCGGTGAGGAGCTGCGCCACGACTCGGCGCCGGCTCGCGCCGAGGGCGGTGCGGACGGCGATCTCTTTGGTTCGCGTGGCGGCGCGCGCCAGAAGGAGATTGGCCACGTTGGAACAGGCGATCAGCAACACGCCGAAGACCGCCGCCATCATCGTCCACAACATGATGATCGGCTCCTCCCCGATGTATTCCTCGGTGAAGGGCTTGATGATCGGCGTGACGCCTTCGTTCTCCTTCGGATGGTCCTGCGCCAGACGGGCGCAGATGGTCTCGAACTCGCGCCTCGCATGGGCCATGCCGACACCCGGCTTGAGCCGGCCCATGACCTCGAGCTCGTCGCCGTCACCCCAGGGAAGCTCCGTCGGGTTCATCGTCCGCGGCAGCCACAACTGCGAGACGGTGGGAAACAGGAACTTTCGCGGCATGACACCCACGATTTCGCGCACCACGCCGTTGGCCCGAATGGTCTTGCCGATGATCGCGGAATCGCCCCCGAAGCGGTTCTGCCAGATGTCCCAACCAATGATGGCTACCGGCGCAGCGCCGGGGCGGTTGTCGTCTTCCGTAAAGAGCCGGCCCCGAATCGGCTGAACCCGGAGCAGGGTGAAGGTGGACGCCGTAATGAACCCGCCCTGAAATCGCTCGGGTCCTCCTTCCAGGCCACTCACGTTGACTGTGCCCTCACTGAACGCAGCGAGGTCTTCGAAACTCTTCTGTTGCTCCCGCCACGCAGTAAAATCGCTGACCGGAACGCCGTAGCTGTCGATGCCGCGGCTGGGCCGAGCCCGTTCGAGGTGCAGGATACGGCTGGCGTCCTCGAAGGGCAGTCCCCGGAGAATGCCACCCCACATGATGCTCCACATTGTGGTGGTGAATCCCAGCCCCATGGCGAGGGCCAGGATGGAAATGATTGCGAGACCGGGATGCTTGGTCAGCATCCGGAAGCCATGCTTCAGGTCGGAGAGGAAGGCGCCCATCTGATGACTCCGGAGTTTTTCGGGGATCACTCCGGCCTACGAGTCCCTCAGGGCGCAGGTTTCAGATAGGAACTCCGATGGGATCTGCTCCATTCCGCCTGTTCCTCCTCTCGCCCGCCCACTGCGGCGGGAAACGAGCGCAGCTCCTGATCAATGGGAGGGGGCGGTTTCCCCTGGCGCAGCGCCTACGGGCAGGCGAGTCGGTCACTCTCGGGGAGACATTTGCTTTCCTGAGCGGCCTCTACTTCAGGGGGAAACTGACCTACGCCCGCCGGTTCGGCCGCTTACCCTCGGGAAAGGCAGCGGTCCTCGTCATAACGGCCAATAGCGGGTTGGTTCCCGCCGATTCCGGCATTACCCTCCGCCAGCTCAGAGCGTTCGGGACCGTAGACATCGAGTCGGCCAACCCTCGGTACCGGAAGCCGCTGGAGCGCGACATTGCCCTGCTGCGGGATCTGGATGGTGTCGAGATCGTCCTGCTCGGCAGCGTGGCGACCGGCAAGTACGTGGATGTCCTGCTCGAGTCGCTCGGGGAGCGCCTGCTCTTCCCCGGAGATTTCGTCGGCCGGGGAGACATGAGCCGAGGAGCGCTCCTGCTTCAAGCCGCGAGAACCGGGACCGAGCTCAGATACGAACCGGTGCTCGGCGCAGTCCGCACCGGAAGACGCGCCCCCCGGGTGGTTCCTCGATGATCCGCGCGACAGCAACTCTCGAGAGCTCCACGATCGAGTAACACGACGCCGGCTCAAGTCTGCCTGACCCGAGCCGGCGTGGGTGTTGTGCCGCAGTCGATCCTAGGACAAAGCGCGGCGCAGCAGGCGGCCGCGACGCTTCCCTTCGCGTACGACCTGGTTCTTGGTCGCGATGAATTTCTGAGTGGTCTTGATGGCCTTCTCCACCCGCCTCGAGCGCGCCACAGCATCCCGCAGGCGCCGGAGATCCCTTTCCAGCTTGTAGCGCTTGATCTGCCGGGCGAGGTCCTTCTTATCCCGATTGAAGTCCTTGAGCTGGGCCTTGGCCAGTTTCCTGATCTTCGCCCAGCGCTGCTCGAATGACTTGATGCTGCGCAACGGCATGACAGTACCCCTTCCTGAGAAAAATCCGAAGTCGCAGAGAATCTGTCAGCACACCAGCCCGGCATGCCAGCCAGCGGCCGCCGGGTTGTCGTAATGTAGCCCGCTTCGACACTCGAAGTGGAGCCGTGCAGCGAGGCGTTACCCCGCTGCGGAGACGACTCGCTAGAGTGGCAGCGGCGTAGGAGCGTGGCGCGCGGTCGGACCCGCGCCGGACATGAAGGCGCGGAAGCGATTCAGGATAGAGGAGTGGCGCGAGCCTCCCGGGATCAGACGGGACCTGCAGCGCACCATAGCCGAGTGGAGAGCATCGGCGCTCCGCCACCGGCCCTTCGGGTCACGGATCAAGCAGCGGTCGACGATGGCTGCAAGTTCCGCCGGAACGTCGGGCGCCAGCTCGCGGAGCGGAGACGCACTGCGCGCGGTTCGCTGGGCCGCGAGCGAGATCGCCGATTGGCCGTTGAAAGGCAGTCGGCCGGCCAGCATACGGTAGGCCACCAGTCCCAGCGAGTAGATATCGGTGCGGAAATCGGCGTCCCAGGAACCCAGCACCTGCTCGGGAGACATGAACGCCGGGGTGCCGAACCCCTTCCCCACTTCGGACCGGGAATGGTCCGAGGTCCGCAGCGTCGCGATACCGAAGTCGGTAAGGAAGGGCCAGTCGTCTTCATCCTGTAACAGGATATTGTCTGGCTTCACGTCCCGATGGACCACTCCATGGCGGTGGGCATGAGCCAGCGCATTGGCGACCGGGATCAGGATCGCGAGCGTCCGGGTCGGGCTCATCCGGCCATCCTCGCCGAGCCGATCGGCCAGCGAGCGGCCGGGGATGTATCGCATGATCGCCAGCGCGAGTCGGTTGTGATGAACGAATTGGTAGCAGGGGACAATGTTGGGGTGCTCGAGCTCGGCGGAGATCCAAGCCTCCCGCCGAAACCGCTCGCGATTCTCTACTGAAGCTCCCTGAGCCGGATCGAGCAGCTTGAGTGCCACCCGACGGCCCTCCTGCCGGTCCAGACCGAGCAGGACGACACTCATGCCGCCGCGGCCTATGGGACGGATGACATCGTAGCGGTCGCCGGTGAGGAGGGAGACGCCCCGACGACAGGCTTCGAGCTCCAGGGGCTCCATTCCCTGATTTTGAACTGGTGCGGTGACTTCCATGGAACGGTCCAGAAGGGGTGACCGTTCATGGGATGGCAGGGAGTGTGCCGCTCAGGCCGTGGCAATTCCCCTGAGACGACAACGACTTACGTGGGGCTGCCTGCTCGAGCCTGACCGGTTCCGGGAAGTCGCATCCCAGAAGCGGACGGCGCTGCGAGGCCGATCTTACTTGGGAGGGCCCTCCGGCGTCACATAGGCAGCAGTGATTCCTCCATCCACTCGGAAATCGGCTCCGGTCACAAACGAGGACTCATCCGAGGCCAGGAAGACCGCCGCTTGGGCAATTTCCCGTGCTTCGCCGAACCGCCCCATCGGGATGTGGACCAGCCGCCGCTGCCGTTTCTCTTCGGTAGACAGGAACTTCTCGAGCAAGGCCGTGCGCACTGGGCCGGGAGAGAGCGCATTGGCCCGAATTCGCTCCCTGGCGTGGATGATCGCGATCTCACGGGTCATGGAAAGCACTGCACCCTTGGAGGCGGTGTAGGCGATCTGCGGAGTGGCTGCACCCAGAGTCGCTACGAAGCTGGCCACGTTGATGATCGACCCTCCTCCAGCCTCTCTGAGATAGGGAATCCCCGCCCGGCAACAGCGTGCGACGCCTTTGACGTTGATGTCCAGAACCAGATCCCAGATTTCGTCCGGGGTATTCACGACGCCGTCGTCGTCGCCGGGAGAAATACCGGCATTGTTGTAGAGGACATTAACCTTCCCGAAAGCCTTCTTGGCACCGGCGTAAAGCGTCTCCACCTGCTGCGTCGAGCGGACGTCTCCCGGCAGGAATACCGCCTTCCCGCCGGCCTTCTGTATTTCAGCCGCGACCTGCTGGCCGGCAGCCTCGTTGACGTCGTTCACCACCACCGAGCAGCCTTCTTGCGCAAAGAGCCTCGCAGCCTCGGCGCCGAGCCCGGCACCGGAGCCGGTGATTACTGCAACTTTACCTTCGAGACGGGGCATTGGAGGACGGGTAAAGGGGAAAAGCGGTCACGCTCTTTCAAAATTTCGTTGTAGATCCAGGTCGGTCACCCGCTTGTCGTAGACCGCCTGTTCCTGGAGCGCGGTGTTCACGTAGTGGTCCACCACCGTATCGCCGAATGCGGCGCGGGCTGCCTTGGAGCGGTCCAGCAGTCCGATGGCTTCGTACAGCCTCTTGGGAACCTCGGGCACCGTGGGATCGGCGTAGGCATTGCCGGTGTAGAGGTCTTCCAGCTCCAACTTGTTCTCCAGGCCGTAGAGACCTGCCGCGATCGTCGCCGCGAAGGCGAGGTACGGATTGGCGTCGGCGCCGGGGCAGCGATTCTCGACTCGGATGCCGTTGGCAGAATGTCCCAGGATCCGCATCCCACAGGTGCGATTGTCTACCCCGGCCACCAGCCGAGTCGGTGCAAAGGACCCCGCCTGATAACGGCGGTAGCTATTGACATATGGCGCGTAGAACACGCTCAGCTCGCGGCCGAGTGCCAGTTGCCCAGCGACCCATTGGCGCAGCCGAGTCGACATGTGAGCCGGGCCCTTGGGATCCCAACCGAGCGCCTTACCGGTCTTCCGGTCCCAGATCGAGCTGTGCAGGTGGAACGAGTTGCCGGCGTTGTTGGTGTGCCACTTGGCCATGAAAGTCACCGAGATTCCCTGCAACACCGCGACCTCTTTCACTCCGTGCTTGAAGATGCAGTGCCGGTCCGCCATTTCGACCGGCTCCTGGTGAGCCAGGTTGAGCTCCTCCTGCCCGGGGCCCCATTCTCCCTTCGAGTTTTCCACCTCGAAGCCCAGGGTGTCGAAGTAACCGCGAAGCGGCTGCAGCAGTTTCTCTTCCTTGGTCGTCTGGAGGATGTGGTAGTCCTGGATGTACTTCCCGATCGTATCCAGATCGTGATAGCGCTTGGCTCCCGCCTGCTCGTAGCTGTCGTTGAACACGTAGAACTCGAGCTCCGACGCCACTCGCAGGGTGAGTCCCATCGCGTCGGCCCGAGCGACCTGGGCCTGGAGGATTTGCCGCGGAGCCACGGCCAGGGGTTGGTGACCGTGACCTTCGATATCTCCCAGTACCAGCGCGGTGCGCTCCAGCCAGGGCACCAGCACCAGGGTCTTCGGGTCGGGCCGGACCATGAAGTCGCCATAGCCCAGCTCCCACGAAAACGAGTCGTACCCGGAAAGCGGTTCATTCTCCAGATCACAACCCAGCAGATAGTCGCAGCCTTCCCAACCGTGCCGGGCCTGGTCCAGGAAGGTCCGGGCGGTATAGCGCTTTCCGGCCAGTCGCCCCTGTTGATCGGGGAACGCGGTGATGACGGTGTCGACCGTGCCGGCCTTGGCCATCTGCTCGAGTTTGGCTATTGAAATCGTCTTCACCAGGGAGCTCCGTGGTTCAATTCGAGTCCGAGTGGAAAGTTCCGAGTTCCGAGTTCCGAGTTCCGAGTTGACTGCAGCTTGGTTGGATGCCACGGAACGCGAGGCAGCACAACTCGGAACTCCGAACTCGGTACTCCGTACTAGCTCGTCTCGAAATAAATGTTCTTCAATTCCGTATAATGCTCCAAGGCATGCATCCCCAACTCTCGACCCAGACCGGATTGCTTGAATCCGCCGAAGGGCGCCTGGAGATGGACGCTGGAAGAGGAGTTCACCGATATGACGCCGGTCTGCACCGCCTTCGCCACCCGGAGTCCCCGCTTCAGGTCATTGGTCCAGAGCGAGCCGGAGAGGCCGTAGATCGTGTTGTTAGCGATCGCGATCGCTTCTGCCTCCGTCTCGAATGGAATCACAACCACCATCGGTCCGAAAATCTCCTCGTCAACGATCCGCATGCCGGGCTTCGCATCCGCGAAGATCGCTGGGCGGAGGAAGAACCCGTCGCCGGGAGGCCGCTCGCCTCCACAGACGTAGCGCGCCCCTTCCTGCCGGCCCAGTGTCAAATAGCTCTCGGTCCGCTCCCGCTGACTGGCGGAGACTAGGGGACCCATTTCGGTCTGCTCGTCCAGAGGATCCCCGACTCGCATGGCCTTGGCGATCGCGGCCATCGCCTCGACCAGGGCAGGATAGGCCTTCTTCTCCACGATGACCCGGGCCCTGGCGCAGCAATCCTGCCCTGCATTGGCGAATACCGAAGAGCAGGCGTGTTTCGCCGCCTGCTCCAGATCCACATCCGCAAAGATGATGTTGGGCGACTTTCCGCCCAGCTCGAGCGAGACGCGTTTGATGGTCTCGGCTGCCGTCGCCATGATGCGTCGTCCGGTCTCGGTTTCCCCGGTGAACGCGATCTTGGCGATATCGGGGTGACCGGCCATCTGCTGCCCGATCCTGGCACCCGGTCCCGGAACGACGTTGAGCACACCGGGCGGAAGGCCGGCCTCGAGTCCCAGTTCTCCGAGACGAATCGCGCTGAGCGGCGTGAGACTCGCGGGCTTGAGCACCACGGTGTTCCCGGTAGCGAGCGCGGGACCCAGCTTCCAGGTCGCGATCACCATCGGGAAATTCCAAGGGACGATCAGTCCGACGACGCCAAGCGGCTGGCGGAGCGTGAGATCCAGCCCGGTCTTGGCGACCTGGATCGTCTCGCCGAAAAACTTGTCTGCCGCACCCGCGTAGTACCGCAGCGTGTCGGCGACATGGTTCGCCTCCCACCGCGCGTCACCGATAGGCTTCCCGACATTCCGTGCCTCCAGCACCGCCAGCTCCTCGGCGTGGGCCCGCACCAGATCTGAAAACCGAAAGAGAACGTCGGCTCGACTCACCGCAGTCCGGCCCGACCATTCCGGAAAGGCCTTCTTCGCGGAGGCCACCGCCTGGTCCAGCTCGTCGGGGCCCGCCGAGGCCACCTCGGCCATCGGCTTGCCCTTGGCGGGCTCGGTGACCGTGATCGTGCCGGCGCCCTTGGGGCGCCGGTCTCCGATCACCAGGGCTTGAGCGGTCACCGCTATTGCGCCGGAGCCAGTGCGGCTTCGATCCGGCGCAGGGCCTCCTCGTCGGCCTTGCTCGGCCCGGCGAACCGCCGCTTCGCCGAGAGCTGCCAATAGAGCCCGAGGATGACGCTGAGCCCCAGCATGGTCCACAGCACCAGCTCGTTGGGCGGCAGGCTGAAGATCACGGTGATGATCAGCACCCAGACGATGGCGATCACGTTGAGCACCGGCCCCCATTTGCCGAGGAACCACGGGGCCGTCTCGGCTGTGGCGAACTCTCCCTGGCCTCGGCGCTTGTTACGCCAGTTGAGGTAGATGGGGAACATGTACGCCAGGTAGAGAGTGATGGTGCTGATGGAGGTCACGACGAAGAAGGCGGACGCGTAGAGGCAGATGAGGACAGCGAGCACGCTGGTGATGATGGTGGACCAGACCGGGGTGCGATACCTGACGCTCACCTGCTTGATGAGTGCGGAGCCGGGCATGCCGTCGTCCCGGGCGAAGGCGTACCACATGCGCGCCATCGAGGTGATCGAGGCGAGGCCGCACAGCCACATGGCTACCCCGATGATGACGGCGACGACGTTGGCGAAGAAGGTCGAGAGGTTGTTGTACACGATGTAGAGCACCGGGTACGCATCGGCCGCGGTCTCCGCCACTTTACCCTCTGGAATGGACCAGGTAAGCACCAGCAGCATGATGTAGCCAACTACCGCAGAAACCGCGACCGAGAGGAAAACGCCCCAAGCCGAGTTGAGCCGCGCCATCACCGTCTCTTCGGCCACGTGGGCCGACGCGTCGTAGCCGGTGTAGGTCCACTGGGCCTGCAGGGTGGCCAGCAGGAAGCACAGGATGAAGGGAGCGGAATAGTAGAGACTCTTCAGGCCGGGAACCAACGCGAAGAGCGGAGAAGGGTACTTGAAGGTGCCGAAGACCAGCGCCGGTTCGGGCGTGCCGCTACCCAGGTCGGCCGAAGAGGCGTCGAGCGGGTTGACCGAAGTGGACGACGAAAACATGAAATTCAGCGTGTTGTGGTGCTGGCCCATGAACACCAGCAACGCGAAAATCACCGCCACGCCGATGATGTGCCACCACACGCTGAAATCGTTGAGCTTCGCCGTGAGCCGGATCCCCAGGACGTTGATGAGCACCTGCGGGATCATGATCAGCACCATCACGAACAACTGGAAATACCAGTTGGTCGGCGAGCCGAAGACCGGGATCGTGGCATCGGCCGGGACGTTAAAAATCCGGGTGACGGCCCCGATGATGTAGATCGCCGCGGCGACATTGATCCCCGCCGTAATCGTGATCTGTCCGATCATGTTGAACCAGGCGGTGATCCACGCCCAGCCCCTGCCGCCCAGCCGGTAGGCCCAGAAGTAGAGTCCACCGGCCGTGGGATACGCGGAAGCCAGCTCCGCCATCGACGCGGCGACGCAGAGCGTAAAGAGGCTCACCACCGGCCATCCCACTGTATTGATGATGGGTCCCGCGAACTTGAGACCGTAGCCATAAAGCAGGATGGCGCCGGTCAGAATCGAGATAATGGAGAACGAGATCGCGAAGTTGGAGAAACCACCCATTTCCCGGAACAGTTGCTGGGCATAGCCAAGCTTGTGGAGGTCGCGCACATCCTGGCGGATCTGCTCCTCCCGGTTCGTCTGTTGCTGGGCCATCGCGCACCTCGGGTAAAGGTCGACCCAAAGGAGACCGGAGAGAATGCGGCGCCACCCGCGGGCCGATGCGAAAGTGGGAATAGCTGGGGCGAGGAGAATATCCCGCGCGATTTGGGGGAGGGCAAGAGCGGGAGTTGAGGGAACGGGGTGAACGGTGAACGGTGAACGGGAACGGGAAACGGGAAACGGGAAACGGAGGGGCGACCCTTGTGGTCGCCCGACAACGATTAACCTGAGGCTAGGACGTCGGCACCGTAGATCGGCGGGAGTCGTGATTCGATCGCCGGGCGATTCGGTTCCTCCCAGGGCGGCAGCATGAGACTCTCGCCCAGGCGGCGAGGCTCTTCGTCGACGGTGAAGCCTGGACCCACCGTGGCCACTTCGAACAGGACTCCGCCAGGCTCCCGGAAATAGATCGATGTGAAGTAGCACCGATCCCGCACCTCGGTCACCTGCAGGCCACGACGAACAATTTCTTCGCGCAGCTGGAGCTGCTGGTCCGGATCGGAGATCGCGAGCGCCACGTGATGGACCGTGCCGAGTCCGTTCGCGGCGGCTGGAGCGTCGGGAGCGGCCACGATATCAATGGACTTCCCGGGTCCGGCGCCGTTCACACCCATCCGGATCCGTCCCGCAGCTTCGTTGAGCTTCTCGAAACCGAGCAGGTCGGTGAGAAGCTCGACCGTCCTGGCAGGATTCCGGATGAGCAGGGTCACACTGTGGAGTCCACGAATGGCGCGGTCGGCCGGGATTCCTCCCTGGCTCCACGCGGCCCGGTCGTCCCGATCGGAAGTGAGGAGCTCGATCTTGAGCCCCGAGGGATCGCGGTAGGCGAGCACCTCCTCATCGAACCGGGATTCGGCGCCTTCCTGAACCACCCCCTGCGCTCGCAAGCGAGCTTCCCAGAAGCCGAGGGCGCTTTCGGGAACCGAGAACGACGTGGCGACGATCTGTCCGGCACCGTGTATTCCTTGCGGCACTCCCCATCCCTTATATGGAAAGGTGGTCCACAGCGTGCTGGGCCGGCCGGTCTCGTCGCCGTAGTAGAAGTGGTAAACGTTGTGGTTGTCGAAGTTCACCGTCCGCTTGACCAGACGCAGGCCCAGGGCGCCGCTGGCGAAATCGACATCCGCCTGCGCTTCAGCAACTGTGGCGGTGACATGGTGGAGGCCGAGAATGGGGGGGCGCATGCTTCTAGAGTAGGGCAACAGCGGACTTGGAGGAAGGCCGTCAGCTGTCAGCTGCCAGGCGGGGCCAAGTCACCGGGCGGAACCTGGACCCGTATATTTGAGCCGAGTGATCTCCGACATCCCTCCCGACCTCGAAGCCGCGCTGGCCGAGCGGTATACCCTGCGCCATTTGCTGGGCCGGGGCGGCATGGCTACGGTGTACCTGGCCGATGACCGCAAACACCAGCGGGAAGTCGCGGTCAAGGTGCTGCGACGCGACCTGGCAGCGTCGCTCGGCGCTGAGCGGTTCCTCAAGGAAATTCAGATCGTCGCGCGGCTCACCCATCCCCACATCCTGGCCTTGCATGACAGCGGCGAGGCGGCTGGTTTTCTCTACTACGTCATGCCGTACATCGATGGCGGTTCTCTCCGTCGGCAGCTCGAAGAGCGGGGGAGCCTGAATCGAGCAGAAGCGCTGGACATCGCATCACCGGTGGCAGACGCGCTCTCGTACGCTCACCGTATGGGGATTTTCCATCGGGACATCAAACCGGAGAACATCCTGTTCTCTCAAGGCCACCCGATCGTGGCGGACTTCGGGATTGCCAAGGCGCTCTCCACGGCCGGCGCCGCCAACCTTACCCGCACCGGCTTCCCGCTCGGCACGCCAGGCTACATGAGTCCCGAGCAAGCCGCCGGCATGACCGACCTCGATGAGCGGAGCGACGTCTACAGCTTGGCGGTCGTGGTCTATGAGATGTTGACTGGCGACATTCCCGGCCGCTGGCCGACCGAAGATGCCGTCCGGGCCGGTCGCTTCCTCGAAGCTCCGCCAGCACATCGAGTCCGGCTGGAGCAAGCAGGCTTGGCAACCGAAGGGGCGCTGGTGCGGGGCCTCGCGATCCGCCACGATCAGCGAACGCCTACGCCGGCGGTGCTCATGGCCGAGTTGCAGGGCGGACCACAGGCGCTGCGGCGGAGATATCGTGAGGATGAGGTCAAGGAGATCGTGAAGCGTGCTTCGGAGCTCGAGGCCTCGAACCCGACTCAGTCCGGGGCGATGACCATTGGCGGAGTCGAGTCGTTAGCGGCCGAGGTGGGCATCGAGCCGGCAGTGGTGCGCTCGGCGGCCAAGTCGCTGGAGAAACGCTCCAGTCAGGCGCCGGCCGCGCCGGCCCGGGTCAGTCGAGTACTTGGTGCCCCGTCGACCCTCATGTTCGAACGAATTGTCGAGGGAGAGCTGCCCCAGAGCGAATTTCCCACCCTGGTAGAGGAGATTCGACGCGAACTGCAGCACGTGGGACAGGTGAGTCAGCTGGGCTGGTCTTTCTCTTGGACCATGACTCGCAGCGGCAACATGCGTCGTGACCTGGAGGTGGCGGTTACGGTACGGGGAGGGCAGACTCGCATCATGGTTCGGGAGAATCTCGGTCCACTCATCGGCGCCATTTTCGGTGGGATTGGAGGTGGAGTGGGAGGCGGCGGCATGGGGCCGATCCTGGGCATCACCATTGGCGCGCTGGGGCTACCACCTGTGGCAATCGCCGCCGTCATCCCGCTATGGCTAGCGACGGTGTATGGCATTGCCCGGACAGTCTATCGGTCGCAGGTCACCAAACGAGAGAAATCATTCAGTGACCTGGCCGATCGACTTGCCGAGTTGACCGAGCAGCTAATCCCCAAGCGCCCCGCGCTGTGGAACCCCGCGCGTGGGTAGGAGCACGACCCGAAAACCTGAGGGGTCAAGGCGTCAGCTAGTCAGCCCAAGCTGCTCCAGCATCGTCACCATGTCGAAGTACTGGCGCTGCTGCCGGACCTTGTCTCCAGTGACCTCGGCCACGGTGCAGGCGCGGATCTCGATACGCTTGCCGGTGGCGGGAATGGCTCCTTTCGGAGTCTGCAAGGGACCCTGGTGGGTGCCCTTCCAGGTTACCTCGAGCACGACCGTGTTCCCGCTGACGTGGGCGCCGTGGAATGTGGCCTTGGAATCGGGGAAGGCCTCCGCCCACCCCTTCCACAAGGCGATGGTCGCCTCAGCTCCCTCCACCTTCCGTCGAGTGGCGACTTCGTCGTAGACAAAATTCGGGGTAATGCTGGCCTTTACCTTATCCCAGTTCTTGTTGTTGTAGGCCTGGAATGGAGCCTTGGCGATGTCGATGACGGATTGGGCCGAGCCTGTAGCAGCTTTGGTTGCCATGAGGAGCTCCTGGACGTGGGCGTCCTGCGCGACGGTCGATCGTTATACGGCAGATGGCGCAAGGCGGGGGTCGGGGAGGTCAAGATTGCGCCGAGTACAGCGCCTGTCAAATCAATGGAGCGGACTAGCCCGGTCGAGCCCAGTCTGGTGACGCCCGGGCGGGCCTCGCTGCGGGCTCGAGTCGAAGGGTTATCCGCGAAACGCAACTCTCTCCCGGCCAACCGCGTATTATCCCGCCATGCGCAAGTACCTCCGGCTGGTCCCCGTTCTCCTGCTGCCGCTGTCGCGCGGCCTGGCCCAGGACACTTTGGCCACCCACGCTGACACCCTCCGCGGCTCCATCACACCAGCGCGCGCCTGGTGGGACGTCGTCTTCTATGACCTCCAGGTTCGGGTCAATCCGGCGGACAGCACGATCCGCGGGGTCAATCGCATCACCTATCGCGTGCTCCAGTTGGACAGCGTGATCCAGATCGACCTCCAGCGCCCGCTCCAGATCGACAGCTTCGTCCAGCAGGGCCGGCGGCTGGAATACCGGCGGGATGGCGATGCGTTCCTGGTCTACCTGGTGGCGGGACAGCAGAAAGGCGAGCAGCAGACGATCAGCGCGTTCTACTCCGGTCACCCCCACCCGGCGAAACATGCGCCGTGGGACGGCGGCTTCGTATGGGCGAGCTGATAGCCTGGGCCATACCTGGATCGCCACGGCCTGCCAGGGGACCGGCGCCAGTATCTGGTGGCCCAACAAGGACACCCAGGCCGACGAGCCGGACAGTCAGCGCGTGGTCATCACCGTGCCCGACTCGCTCAAGGACGTCTCCAACGGACGGCTTCGCGCCGTGAGTCCCAACGGCGATGGCACCACCACGCTACGAGTGGTTCGTCTCCCAACCGATCAACAACTATGACATCGCGGTGAACGCCGGAGACTACGAGCACATCCGGGACGCGTTCTACGGCGAGGGCGGGCGACTCACTCTCAACTATTGGCCCCTCAGCTACCACTACTGGACCGCTCAGCGCCAGTTCGCCCAGGTCAAGCCCATGCTGCGCTGCTTCGAGAGTTGGTTCGGGCCCTACCCCTGGTACGAGGACGGCTACCAGCTGGTGGAGACGCCGCACCTCGGCATGGAGCACCAGAGTGCCGTCGCCTACGGCAATCACTATATGAACGGGTATCTAGGCAGGGATCTCTCGGGTACTGGCCAGGGTGACGACTGGGATTTCATCATCGTCCATGAGAGCGCCCACGAATGGTGGGGCAACAGTCTCACTACCGCCGACCTGGCGGACATGTGGGTGCACGAAGGCTTCGCCAACTACGCCGAGGGATTGTACGTCGAGTGCCTGCGGGGAAAGGAGGCAGGAGCGGAGTACAACATCGGGAACCGGAAGGGAATCAGGAACGACCGACCGATCACTCCGGCCTATGGGCTCAATCGCGAAGGCTCCGGTGACATGTATCCCAAGGGCGGGAACATGCTGCACACCATCCGCCAGGTCATCAACGATGACGCCAAGTGGCGGGAGATCCTGAGAGGCTTGGCCCAGACCTTCCGCCACCAGATCGTTACCGCGAGGCAGGTGGAGGACTACATCAATCAGCAGTCGGGGATCAATTTCGACAAGGTCTTCGCGCAGTATCTGACCACGACGAAGATTCCCACCTTGGAGTACAAGATTGAAGGCTCCGTGCTCTCTTATCATTGGGTGAACGTGGTGCCGGGATTCGACATGCCGGTAAGGGCGAAGCTGGGAACTGCGGCGAACAGCGAACGGCGAACAGCGAACGGGAAACCGCAGAAGGGAGCGGGTCCGAAGAGCCCGGCAGAAGTGAATCCCGTCGGCGACTCGGAGTGGTCGGTCATCACCCCAACGGAAGACTGGAAGACGGTGAAGCTGGCGCTCAAGAATCCCGCCGATTTTCAGGTTGACCCGAACTTCTACGTCGAGGTGAGCCAGGTGGGAGTGGGCGCGCAGTAGGGCGCCGGGGAGCGGGGAGAAGACGGGAGTCGGAAGACGGAAGACGGGCGACGGGAGACGGGAGAAGCACAGGAGCCGTGTCGGACACCGACTTGGAACAGCTGTTTCGCCGCGCGCGGGAAGCCGACTCTGCGGCGGCGGAGCAGTTGTTTGCCCTTCTGTACGACGAGCTGCACCGTCTGGCCGAACATCACCTCCACCGGGGGAATTCGGCGCTGACACTCGGGACCACCACTCTGGTTCACGAGGCGTATCTGAACATGATGGGCCGGACCGAGGTGTCCTTTCCGGACCGGCAGCGGTTCTTCGCCTACGCATCGCGGGCGATGCGGGGTCTGGTCATCGACTTTGCCCGTCGGCGCTGTGCCAAGAAGCGTGGGAGGATGCTGGAGATCACGCTGGAAGAAGGGGGCGTCGGGTCACCCGAGGTGAAGGAAGCGACTCAGGACCTGCCAGCGCTGAACGAAGGACTGAATCGCCTCGCCGGGCTGGATCCGATGCTCGCCGAACTGGTGGATCTCCATTTTTTCGGCGGGTTCTCATTTGCCGAAATCGCAACACTGCGCGGGATCTCGGAGCGAACCGTGGAGCGGGAATGGCGCAAGGCTCGCACCCTGTTGCATCGCCTTGTGCGTGAAAGCGGGGAACAGCCGCAGCAGTAGCCGCAACGCGGGACAGGTCGATCTACCGAGGCTGCGACTCCAGGAAGCGATCGAGCTCCTGCCCGAACTCGGCGGCCGACTGGTAGCGTTCGCCGGGCTCTTTGCGAAGTGCCTTGGCAAGAATGTCGTCGAGCTCTCCCACCCCGAGCCTGGCCGGCTTGGTCGAGAGAATGGCGACCATGCACTCCATCGGAGTAGCGGCATCTTCGCTCGTGGGGTGCCTTCCCGACACGAGAACGTAGAGCAGTACACCCAACGCATAGACGTCCGTCGCGACCGTAAGGTCTTCCCCCTGTATCTGCTCCGGAGCCGCGTATTGCGGAGTGAGAACCGGTTTGCCCTCGATCGTGAGAGAACGCCTGCCGACCCCTCCCCTGTCCAGGAGTTTGGCGATTCCGAAATCAAGCAGCTTTACGCTGCCGCGGCCGGTGACGAGGATGTTAGAGGGCTTGAGGTCGCGATGAAGGATGTGGTTACTGTGTGCGTGGTCCACTGCGGCCAGCACCTGGCGAAACAAGTGGATGCACTCGGTCAGTGAAAGGCGGCCGTCTCGGGCAAACTCGTCGATAGGCTTGCCGTCCACGTATTCCAGCACCAGATACGGCTGACCCGCTGTACTCAATCCGGCGTCGATTAGCCGCGCGATCCCGGGATGGGCCAGGCGGGCCAGCATCAATCCCTCACGCCGGAACCGTTCCTCACCCTTGGCGCTGACCAGCCCTGGGGTCAGCAGCTTGACGGCCGCCAGTTCATCGAACTGCCCGTCGGCTCTCCGAGCAATCCACACGGTTCCCATTCCGCCATGACCCAATTGACGCTCGAGGCGATAGCCTCCGATTTCGAGCCCCTCGAGACTCGGGTGCGGCGTCTCGCCGAGAAAGCCGCTTCGATCCGCCAAGGCTTCCTCGGCGAAGAACGCGCTTAACTCCGCGGCCACGGCTGGGGATTGCTTCGACAAAGCTGTCGAGCCAGCGGCTTCGCTCGCCTGGACGGCAGATCCAGCGCGCGATCCAGGAGGGGCTCCAGGGTCTGCCAGCTGTCTCGAGTGATCCGGGTCATAGAGACCTTCTCGCTCTAGATCGAAATTCCCCCACCCAAACCGACAAGACGGGTCTGCTGTCGGCAAACCGCGGACGATTGCGATGTAGGGCTATCTGCATCAGTCAGCAGTCTGTCGGCTGGAACGGAACAGCGGGGGACACAATGACACGACAGCACCTGGTGGGCGGGACCATCGTCATCGCGACAATCTGTCTCGCTGGCTGTACCACCGACCAGACAACTGAGCCGGGTCCGGGATCCGGGACAGCCAAGGCGATCACTCCCGGACTCACCGAGACCGTGCGCGCGCTGGCCGTGAGCCGGCACATCGGTCCCCTCAAATCTCCTCTGCCGGTCAGACCGGCATTGGTCACCTTGGGGCAGGCGCTGGCTTTTGACAAGGTGCTGTCCGGTAACCGCGACATCTCCTGCATGACCTGCCATTTGCCGGCGTTCGGTACTGGAGACGACCGAAGCCTTTCGATCGGCCAAGGCGCCACAGGCCTGGGACCGCGCAGGGTCCACCCTCAGGGGCTCTTTATCCCCCGCAACGCGCCCTCACTCTTCAACCTCGGCGCCATGCAGTCCCTGTTTCTGGACGGGCGGGTCTCGAAGGACTCGCTGGGAGGGTTCCACACCCCGGCCGGGGCCAGACTCACGCCGAAGATGACTGGGGTGTTCGAGTTCGGGGCGCTGTCGGCTCTGCCCTTGTTTCCCGTGCTCTCCCGGGAGGAAATGCGGGCCTTCAGCGGCAACGAGCTGGCAGCGATTCCCGACGAAGAGATGCGCCGCATCTGGGCCGCCCTCATGGTCCGCCTCGGCGCGATTCCGGAATACCGCAGGATGTTCCAGGCAGCCTACCCGGGGGTTCCGTTCGACAAGATGACCTTCGCGTATGCAAGCAACGCGATCGCGGGCTTCCTGACCGACCGGTTTCACTTCAACCAGTCACCTTGGGATCGGTTTCTCGCGGGAGACAATGAGGCGCTCACCAATGATCAGCTGGTCGGAGCCCGGGACTTCCTGAGCTTGCGGTGCTCTATCTGTCACAACGGCCCCGCCTTCAGCGACAACCAATTCCACAATGTGGCCCTTGCCCAATTCGGACCCGGGAAAGGGAATGGGCCGCTCAAGAACGACGACTTCGGGCGCTTGAACGTCCAGCGGGAGAACCCCGCGATGCGTTACGCATTCCGGACTTCGCCGCTCCGGAACATCGTGCTCACCGCGCCTTACGGACACGATGGCGCGTTCTTTAGTCTGCGGGATTTCATCGCGCACTACAGCGAAAGCGATCTGAAGCTGCGCACCTTCGATCCGACGACCCTCGAGCCACTGCTCCAGGGGACCCTGGTCCATAACGCCGAGGACATTTTGGCCACGAGGGACACGATCCTGAATGGGGTGGTGATTCCCGATTCGATCATTGACCACCTGACCAGGTTCATGAGTGCCCTGACGGACGATCCGATCCACTATCCGAGTGTGGTTCCGGGGCGGGTGCCGAGTGGGTTGCCGATTGACAGGCCGTAGCTTCGGAGGTGAGGGAGGAGGAAGAAGACACCTCATCCCGAGGAGCGCAGCGACGAGGGATCTACTTCCCACTTCCAAAGAGGCATTAAGGACTTTGGTGGTCTAGCCTTCCCCTGGAAACCAGGCTTCGGCCAGGTCTAACCACCCGGAATTGAAGGACTCCACAAGCCGGACCTTCTTCTCGCGCGACCAGCCTTTGATCTCACGTTCGCGCGAAAAGGCAGATCGTGCCTCAGAGGTTTCCTCAAAGTACACCAGGCGTGTCACTCGATACCGACGGGTGAACCCAGCCACCAGACCGTTCCGATGTTGGTAAAGCCGACGGATGAGATCTCGCGTAACTCCGGTGTAGAGAACACGTGACCGGCTCGCGAGGATGTAAACAAAAAAGCGGGGTTTCACGCAGGCATGTTCGCATAGGGCTCTAAACGGAGGCTCAATCCAGCTACAAGCCGGGCTGGGCTAGATCCCTCGCTGTGCTCGGGATGAGGTGTCCATCGCCGTCAGGAGTTCGCCTATCTCCTTCAGCTGCAGCAACTATTGCAGAAAACGAACGTTCGTGCTATTCTAGCCCATGCCTAAAGGCGCCCGTACCCGCCACACCATCCTCGATCGCGCCATCCGTCTGGCCAGTGAGGCCGGACTCGATGGCCTGACCATCGGCACTCTCGCCGACGATCTAGAGCTCTCCAAGAGCGGGCTCTTCGCCCACTTCCGGTCCAAGGAAGCGCTCCAGATTCAGGTGTTGGACCACGCAGCTGACGTCTTCGTCGAGAAGGTCGTGCGCCCGGCCCTCAAGGCCCCTCGTGGGGAGCCCAGGCTCCGGGTCCTGTTCGAGCGCTGGCTGGACTGGGCGCGGGCCAATGAACTCCCCGGCGGCTGCCTCTTTGTCGCCGCCGCCAGTGAGCTGGACGACCGCCCTGGACCGGTACGGGACCGGCTGGTCGAGCTGCAGCGGGACTGGTTCGGCGTCATCGCAATTTCCTTCCTCAAGGGAGTGGTCGAGGGCCACTTCCGGGAGGACGCCGACCCCGATCAGTTCGCGCAGGACCTCTACGGCATCATGCTCGGCTACCACCATGCCTCCCGTCTGCTTCAGGATCCGGCTGCCGATCGCCGGGCCCAAAGGGCCTTCGAACAATTACTCGCCGCCGCCGCACCCCGCCCCGTTACCCCCAGTAAGTCGTGAGCACCATGCGAATCTCCCGTCTGGCCTTTCAGGCCCTGCAGTCGGTTGCGCCCGACAAGGCCGCCGCTCTCGCTGAACGTCTCTTCTTCTCGGCGGGCCAGACTCGCCTTCCTGCCGACTGTACCGCGGTGCTCGAGGAGGGTACTCCGTTTACGGTTCGGGTTGCTGGAAGAGAGATTGTCGCCTGGTCGTGGGGATCCGGGCCCGTCGTTTACCTGGTCCACGGATGGGGGTCTCGGGGAGGACGACTCGCGGCATTCGTCGCACCCTTGCTCGCCGCGGGATATCAGGTGGTGACTCACGACGCTCCGGGCCACGGCGCCTCGGGTTTCGGCATGACCTCGATGCCCGAGTTCGCACGCGCTCTGAGAGCGGTGGATGACGTCGTCGGGCCGGCCTTCGGTATTGTGGCCCATTCGATGGGAGCTTCAGCCTCGGCCCTCGCCATGGCCCAGGGACTCACGGTCTCCCGCGCCGTCTTCCTGGCTCCGGCGGCAAATCCTGCAGCCTACGTTGCCCCGTTTGCCAAGACGTTGGGACTCAAGCAGGAGGTGGTGCGACGGCTTCGGGAACGGAGTCAGCGTCGCGTCGCCTTCAACTGGGACGATCTCGATGTCCCGTCCATGGCGCGAGGACTCGAAGTGCCACTGCTCGTGTTCCACGACGACCACGATCGGGTAGTCTCCCCGGCCGACGGGATGGCCATTACGGCCGCGTGGCCCAAGGCGAGCCTCGTCTCAACGACGGGGCTGGGTCACCGCGGGGTCACCAGCGACCCCGCAGTAATCCGGCAAGCGGTTCAGTTTCTGACGGGAGAGGAATATCCAGACGCGCCGGCCAGCACCGACTGGGGAGCCGAGGAGTTGGAGCGCGAGCTCTTCAACCGCGAGGCGCGGAGAGTCTAGGGAGTCGGCTGGCCCGCCCCCGCAGGCGCGACCTGGGCTCGGCCGATGGTGTTGGCATCGGTCCCGAACCAGATGCTGCGGCTCTTGGGATCGAACACCATGTGGCGGACCACCAATCCGCCACTCTTCGCAATCGGCACCGGAGTTCCGAACTTCTCCGACTTGGGATCGAAGGCGACAAACTGATTGGGCTGCGGCCCCGTCTCCACCTGCCACACCCGACCGCTGTTGTCCCCTGCCATCGCGTAGGGCCCTGAATTGGCGCCGGAGGGATTGGCCCACTCCGAAATCTTTCCCGTTACCGGATCCAGTTTGACCAGCATCCCTCGGGCATAGTCGCCGACAAAGATCTTGTCGTCCGGGGTGATCACGATCCGCCGCGGACGGGCGGAAGGATTGGCGATGGTGTACTCGGTCAGCTTGAAGCTCACGGGGTCCACCGTCCCGATCCGGTTGGCGCCGAACTCGTCGAACCAGGGCCGGTCCTTCGAGTCGATCGCGATCCCGTAAGGCCTCGAGCCCGAAGCCGGCATCGGTACGATGCGGTACTTGCCGTCAGCCGTGGTCAGCTTCCCCACCGCGTTCCCGGCCTGCACCGTGAACCAGATGTCTCCCTTGGAATCGAATACCAGGGTGTGCGGGATCGCCGAGGTTCTTGTCGGGTATCGGGTAGCGGGTAATGGAACCGTCCGCCGGATTGAGCTTGCCGATCATTCCATTCTGGTTCCCGGAATACCACACCATGCCGTCCTTGGCGACGATCAGGTTGTGGGGATGAGTACCCGGGTCAATCTCATAACGCTTGAAGTCGCCCTTCACCGGATCGAGCACCGCGATGTAGTTGCCCGCCTGGCCCACGAACCAGACTCGGCCATCGGGTGCGACCGAGGGATCCCGCGGCCGACTCTCCGGCCAGGGAACGGTCCATTCGGTGAGTTGGAGGCCGGGATCCTGGGCAAGCAGCAGGCTGGGCAACAGCGTCAGGCCAATGGTAAAGGATCGCATGATTGGATTCTCCGGGGCAGCTAACTCTCACGAGTTGGAGCGCGGTTGGTAACAATGCGGTTGGTAACAATACTGTACTGTGCGATACGCGAGAGAGCGATGAAAGTTCCGACCTCAGGAGCATTCCTCTTCTACCTGACCCCTGTTTGACCACTTTCGACTTGGAGTCGCCGGATGCGCCCAGCTCACTCCTCATCCTGGTTCACCCGGTTCGCCAAGGCCACATCCCGGCTGGCCGGTCGGCCCATCACTTTCGCCCTGGCGACCGGCGTCATTCTGGTCTGGCTGGCAACCGGCCCAATCTTCCAATACAGCGATACTTGGCAGCTGGCCATCAATACCGGAACGACCATCGTCACATTCCTGATGGTCTTCCTCATTCAGAACACCCAGAACCGCGACGCCGAAGCGGTTCAGGTCAAGCTTGATGAGCTGCTCCGCGCAACGGCAGGGGCGCACAACGCTCTGCTGGACCTTGAGGAACTCGAGGAGCAGGAGCTGGATAAGATCCGGGCCACATACACGCGCCTGGCCCGAACCGCCCGGGAAGATCTGCGCCGCGGGACGGCCGACACGGGAAGCCCGGAGACATCCTGAGGGGGAGGGGGGAAAGGGAAAGGGGAAGGGTGAGCGGCGAACAGGGAATAGGGAATAGGGAATAGGGAATAGGAACGGAGCGAGTTAACACCTCATCCCGAGCGAAGTGAGGTGTTGCCTTCGCTTCGGGCCCTTCCCGTTCGCCGTTCGCTTTCCCCGTTCCCCGCTTTTAGAATCCCCCACCCCCGCCCCCTCCCGACCCCCCACCCGATGATCCGCCGCTGAACCCCGAACCTCCCGAACTGCGGGGCGAGGAGCTCATGGTATGCTCGGCCCTGCTCGACAGATCGGCAAGCCGACCGGAGAAGTGGTCCAGGCTGAACGATGTCGAGTTGCTGCCGACATACCAGCGGGGTGGCTCGCGGTAGATGTCCTGGAAGGCCTTGGCCCACCTCCGCTCGACCTTGAATGCCATCGCGAAGGGGAGGAAGCGCTCGAACATTTCGGGCGTCTTCACCACCCGCTCTAATCGATCTCCCTCGACCCTTCGCAGGAATTCCTCGAAGCCCAGCACCCGCTCGAGTGCTCGCGCACCGGCCACGGTCCGCGCCGGCATGTATTTACCGAAAAGACGCCACAATCAGCGCGCTCACGATGGCGGCGAGGGCAACCGGGAAGGGCTCCAGGTTGAACCGTGCGACCCCGACGGTGGCACCCAGCGCCATGATGGCCACTCCCAGCACCACGGCCATCGCGATCCAGATCGTGCGCACCCGGTCGGGCCGCGAGCGATAGAGTCTCCGCTCCACCAGCCGGGAGAAGATGCCGTTCCTGATCCCGGAGAGGTGACGATAAAAATCGTTCTCCAAGTCGGACAGTTCTACGTTCCTCCCTTTCCCAAAGATTCCGCGGAGCACCCTTTCCTCGTGGTTCGCCAGCGGTTTGGCGTCCGCCGGGGGATCGAGTTGCTGGAAGACATATTCGTGATCCTTCACCAGCCCGAAGAACTTGGGCTTCTCTTCTTCCACGATGCGGAGGTAGCCCCGCACGGCAAGGTCGACCATGGTCGCCGTGATGTCGCGCATGTCCGCCTGATAGTCGACCAGGGTACCCGCCTCGGCGGGACTCAGGCCATCGGGCGGCTCGTACTGAACCACGATCGGGAGCCGCCGGGGATCCTTCCCGACCCGGACCCACAGCGTGAGCATGCCGATGAACACCACGATGGGAATGCCCAGGGGCCAGTTGCTGGAGAGAAAGCCCACCGCCACATCGGTCTTGGTCGGCTCCAGTACGGCTCCCTTGTCCCACCCAACCACCGCGGTGAGCCCCTCGTGAAAACCGAGCGGCTTGGGCATCGTCACCTGAATGCTGTGTCCTTGAATCTCGACCTTCGCATCATGTTCCGTCGAGCCGTACGCGCCGTTGAACGAAATCGCCCGGAGTCCCGTCGCCGTGGAGGGCAAGTCGATCCGTGCCGAGGCGAGTCCGACCGGAACGTCCCATTCGTCGCCGGTCACATTCCAGTAGAGCTCGTCGTGGTCGGGGAAGAAGCGGAGTCCGTTGAGCGCCCGATAGTGCAGCACGATCGTCCGGGTCGCGTTCTCCGCTCCGGGCACCCAGATCTTGTACTTGATGTAGTGCCGGTCCCGCGAGCTTTCGACCTTCAGCGACTGGCCTGACTGATCGGTCGCGCCCTGGAGCTCGAGCCGCAGGGTCCAGTTGAACCCCTGCGGCGTGTGATACTCGACGGGAATCGTGCGGTAGATCCCGTTCCACGACCCGGTGAATTCCGCGGTGATGGTTTCCGAGACGTCGATGCTGGCGTCGCGGTTGACCGCGATGACGGCGTCGAATCGCTGAATGGCGAGAGAACGGGCGGACTGAGCGGACAGGACGGACGGGACGGACAGGGCGGACAGGGCGGACAGAACAGACGCGGCGATCCAGGCGATGCGGATTGGGCGCCTCATGCGCGACCCCCAAGATCTACCGATGGGTTAGCCTTCTCCGAATTGTCGCTCAGGCCGAAGAACTCCCGGGGCCGAAAGCCCATTGCCCCAGCGAGGAGATTCTTGGGAAACTGGGCCAGGCCGGTGTTGTAGTCGCGGACCACCGCGTTGTAGTACCGGCGCGCGTTCTGGATGTGATCTTCGATCTCGCTCAGACTCTTCTGCAGGGAAAGATAGCTCTCGCCCGCCTTGAGATCCGGATAGGCCTCGGCGAGTGCGAAGAGCTGCCGCACCGAGCCCGCGAGCGCCTGCTCCGCGTCGCCCGCCGCCCGAGGGCCTTCGGCCTGCATCGCCCGGTTCCGAGCGGCAACCACCGCCTCCAGCGTCCCCTTCTCATATCCGGCGTGACCCTTCACCACCGAGACAAGGGTGGGCACCAGGTCGTGCCGCCGCTTGAGCTGCACGTCGATGTCGGCCCAGGCATTGTTGGCCAGGAGTCGAAGACGAGTGAGGCTGTTGTAGGTGAGGATGCCGAACAGCACGAGGACCAGCACGACGAACAGGGCCAAACCCATGGGTTCTCCCGGAACGGGGCGGGCCTGAAAAGTAACCTGAGGCGGTCGGTAAGCGGTGAACGGTGAACGGTGAACGGGGAACGGGGGACAGGGAGAACGGTGAACGGTGAACGGTGAACGGGGAACGGGGAACGGGGAACCGAGTGGAGCCAAGGCTTTCGTCATTGCGAGGGCGCGAACGCGCCCGAAGCAATCTCACCCACTTTCCCCACCACGGAGTCAGATCTATCGCAGGCCTCGTGGTATGGACGGCGGTTGAGATTGCTTCGCCAGCTTCGCTGGCTCGCAATGACGGAATCACAGGTTCGGCCCGCACTTGTGATGCCCCAGCCGACACGACACCTTGTGGCCAAGCTCCCAACCAGGAAGGCTCTCCTATGAAATCGCTCCGCCTCGGCCTGCCGCTAGGCGCGGCCGCTCTGATCACGCTCGGCTCAACCGCCACTCTCGCGTGCCAGGAAACCAAGGGACGCAGCCCCGACGCGGTAATGCTCAAGCGCATCGCTGAAGCAGTAGATGGCGATCGGAGCGGTGCTCTGGTCTATGTGGTCGCGGGATTCGATCCTGCCAACCCGGTGGTCGGGGTGTTCCCGGACCCGAAGTCAGCGGCGGCTCAGGCAGCCAAGGCCGGAAATGGCGCGATGGTCTTTGGTCCGTATCAGGCGGCATTGGACAGCACCTTGGCCCAAACCATGACCTGTGTCCATCTCAAGACCTCAGTGATGAACTTCCGCTGCGTCCCGCCGGGCAGGACAACTCAATTCACCGATATCGCCGGCCTGACCCTCATGATCACTCGCACCGACGGTGGTCGCGACAGCGTGCCGCTGCCCCAGAACACCGATGCCATTTTCATCGGCGCTCCGGCTCTGGACAAGTTCGTGGTGCCCTACTACGTGAGGCTGGTGGGACTTGCTGCGACGACCGACATGCGAAACGGCTTCGGGCAGCGCTAAGGCCTGAGGTCGGCCACCAGATCCTTGAACCAGGGCGACCGTACAATCAGACCTCTCGAGTCGGGGTCGTCTCTGAGTTCCTCCCGGAGCAGTGCCAGCGCCTCCTCCCGCTGACCCAGCAGCAGGTGGACGTAGGCTTCTTCGGTGCGCACCGAGCTCCCCGGATGCGCTGCCGAATCGGCGTGGACCCGTGCGACGATGGCGCGGGCGCTGTCTTTCAAGCCCGCCCTCGCCGCGGTCATAGCGGCCATCATGCGGAAATAGCTCCACTGGGTGCTGAACATGCCGATCGAGTCTCGCTGCTCGATGCGCCCGATCTCCTGCCAGGCCTTTCCTACGTCGCCGCGACTCTTTCCGGTCCAGCCCAGAAGGATGAGGCGACAGGTCTGAAACCGGGGATCGTCGGGATACTGAGTGGTCCCGTTCTGACACCAGCGGGTCGCGTCGTCGAACTTCTGCAGGTTGAGCGAGGCGAAGAACAGGAGATTCACCACCGCGCGCACTTCGACGAGGTAGGCGTCGCGATTGAGGGCGGTCTCCAGCGCCTGGGCCGATTCGGTGAATCGCCCATCGATGTAGAGCAACTCGCCCAGGGCGTACCAGCTGCGGGCGTCATCGGGCCGAGCATCGAGGGCAGCGCGAAGATCGGCTTCCGCCTGGCGCTTGAGCGTGTCGGTGCCCGGTCATGTTCGGGGAGGTGGCGAGCCACTCCCGCGCGTACCCGCGAAGCGCCAGCGCCTGTTCCCCACCCTTGGAACGCTCCAACGCCTGATCGGCGATGCCAAGCGCCCGTTGCATCATCGGACCGTACGGCATCGTGTCCTGCGAGGACAACGCCAATCGAAGCGCGACCCAGCCGCGACCAACTGTCGGTGTCACCCATTTGCGATCCAGCTTCTCGGCCACGGCATAGAGTGAATCGGCGCGGTGCCAGAGATCGCTTGCCTCGGCCTCATTCCCCGCGAGCGACGCGTCCACGCCGTCCCGCACCAGATCATCGGCCCGAGTCACCCGTTCCCACGCCTCGAGTGATTGGGTCTCCTCCCGCTCCTTCCGGACCTTCACCTCCTGTCCCAGGCGCTCTCGCAGGAAGGTCGCGACTTGCCCTATGACCGCCTGACGGAGTGCCAGTGCCGCGTCCGCGCCGGACCTCGAACGACTGGGTGCGTAACTGATCGCCGTTGGCAGGATCGACGAGCCGTACCGTTACCCGGACCACATCGGCGGAGGCGCTGACGCTGCCACCAACGACGGTCCCTACCCCGAGTACTCTTGCGATGCTGTCCACCGGCGCCGGGTGATCACGATAGAGCCGCACCCCATTGGGCGAGATGACCTGCAACCCATGCACTCGGCTCAATTCATCGATCACGTCCTCGGTCAGCCCCTGGGCAATCAGTCCGATCTCGGGATCGGTGGAGAGATTGTCGAAGTAGAGGACGGCAATGCGTTCGAGGGCGGGCGGCGAGGTCGCTGGCGGAATGGCGGAATGGCGGAATGGCGGAATGAGACGCCAGGCGACGAAGGCGACGAGGGCGACAGCGGCGACAGCGGCGATCAGTTTCCCGAGGTGACGAGCGCCGAATCGCCTCCTGCCTAACCACTCGTCGCCTGTCGGCTGTCGCCCGTCGCCCTTTGCCTCGTGGCTCAATGCCTCCACGAACTCCGTCGCCTTGCTGAATCGCTCGGCCGGCACTTTTGCGAGAGCACGACGCATGGTGGCCTGAGCGGCGGGCGAGAGTCCTGGCCGCAGGATCGTCAGATCAGGCACCGGGGCCTGGAGGTGTTTGGCCAGGATCGCGCGCGGGGTCTCGCCGAGGTAGGGCACCTCGCCGGCGAGCATCTCGTACACCACGCACCCCAACGCATAGATGTCGCTGCGGCCGTCGATCCGCTCGCTGGCTCCTGCCTGCTCCGGGCTCATGTAGGCTGGCGTGCCCACCGCGACCCCCTTCTCGGTCAGGCGATCGGATCCCGACGCTTCGAGAGCCATGGCGATGCCGAAGTCCGCCACCAGGGCGTGGGCGCCGCTGAGCAGAATGTTTTCCGGCTTGATGTCGCGGTGGACGATGCCATGGCTGTGGGCGAAGTCGAGCGCTTCGGCTACGTCACGGGCCACGGCGAGCGTGGACTTGAGGGAAAGCGCGCCTTCACGATCCAGCAGGTCGCGCAGTGACTCCCCCTCCACGAAGGGCATGACGTAATACAGGGTGCCCTGAGTCTCGCCGGAATCGATCAGCGGAATGACGAAGGGGTGACGGAGCTGGGCGGAGATTTCCACTTCGCGCAGAAAGCGGTGCCGCCGGTCGGGGTCCGCCACGCCCTGGCGGATCACCTTCACGGCGACGTCGCGGGAGTGCTGGAGATCGCGGGCGAGATAGACGATCGCGTTCCCGCCCCGACCGATTTCGCGACCGAACTTGTACCGCCCTTCCAACAGCGCGGCCACTCGCTTGAGGGGTTCTTCGGATTCCTCTTCCTCCTCCTCTTCCACCGCCCGGATGATCGGGTCGGCGAATACCGCCGCCGAGTCTACCAGGAAGCGATCGTCTGCCTCGGCCTTGGCGCAGGACACGATCAGGTCCGCCGCCGCGGCCTCCAACGCCGAGTCCCCCGCGCAAGCCTTGTGGAGGAATGAGGCGCGGGCTTCCGCCGGCAGTTCGAGGGCCTGATCGACCAGCTCCAGTAGCCGCCGTTCGAAGTCGGGGTTCATCAGTGAAGGTGCCGCATCAGCCACCCGCGCGCCCGGACCCAGTCGCGCGCCACGGTGCGCGGCGTCACGCCCAGCAGCTCCGCCGTTTCCTGTTCGGTGAGTCCTACGAAGAAGCGGTACTCCACCACCTGGGCCAGGCGCGGGTCGATCTCGATCAGTTGCGCCAGGGCTTCATCTACCGCCATCAGGAGATCTGCTCGCTGCGCGATCTCCTTGGCCGAGGGATGGGTGAAGATCGCGTCGGATCGCTCCAGCGCGGCGAGCGAAACCGGCTCTTGCCCAGGAGAACGCTTGAGGGCGCGATGGCGCCGGGCGTAATCGACCAGGATGCGACGCATGGCGCGCGCCGCCAACGCGAAAAAGTGGGGCCGATTGTCGAACTGCGAATTCCGCTGATCCGCCAGCTTGAGATAGGTCTCGTGCACCAGCGCGGTGGTGGACAGGGTATGTCCCTTCACCTCCGCCCGGAGCCGCCGGTGGGCCAGCCGCCGCAACTCGGCATAGACCGCTGGGAACAGCGAGTCGAGCTCGAGGCGGGTCGGCTGGGAGTGGGGGCTGGACTTCGTCATAACAGGCGGACAGGGCGGACGGGGCGGACAGGGCGGGAACGACGGCGATCAGGGCCGATCGGGGCGGGCTGGAAGGATCGGACGCCGTCGACGGTCCGACCGTCGACCGTCCGACCGTCCTGACCGTCCGACCGTCCGGACCATCCGCGTCCTGCCGTCCGACCGTCCTGTCCGCCTCGACCGTCTTGTCCGCCCCGACCGCCCTGACCGCGTTGTCTGAGATCGCCGACCGTCCACGCGTCTTCTCATGTCGAAGAGTCTGGCCCGGGTGAGGAGCAACGTACCGATGCCTCTAAGCCTCGGCAAGCCAACGACATCGTGTTGCGATCCGCGCAGCGCGTCAGGCCATTTCCAGTTGCAGGAGGGTTGTATGAAGCGGTTGATCTCCGCAGTCGCAGGCATCGCGTTGGTTACGGCGATGTCAGGACTTCAATACTCCGAGCGCCGAATCACCCGAAGCCCCGTCCATCGAAGCGGCACCCGAATCCGATCAGGTGCAGGCTGCCGCATCGGCCCAACTTTGGGCTGTGGTGGACTTGAACGGCAATCTGATCCGCGGCAACCGGACCACCAGTGTCGTCAAGCTCGGTCCCGGGCAGTACGAAGTCACCTTCAATCGTAGTCTGACCAGCTGTGCCTACGTCGCCACCACCCGGAACGCCTACAGTCAGGCCATCCAGGCTTCGACCGCGAGCGGACACCTGAGTGCGAACGGGGTCTACGTCGAGACCAAGAATCAGGGCGGCGGACTGACCGATGGTCCGTTCGATCTGGTTGCTACCTGCGGCGGCACCGGGATCCGGTACGCGGTGGTGGGCTACTCCGCGGACCTGGTGCGGTCATCGGCTGGAACCACGCTGACCTTCCTGGGCTCTGGACGCTACAACATCCGCTTCGCCAGCTCGGTAGCGAGTTGCTCCTACATCGCGACTCTGGCCGACCCGGGCAACGCCCTCGTGTTCAACCCGTCCGGCGTGTACACCGGCAGCGGACCGGACGCGAACACCGTCTACATCGAGACCAAGAACCCGGGCGGCGGGCTGCAGGATGGCGTGCCGTTCCACCTGGCGGTGATCTGCTCTTCGACGGCCAACGCGCGGTACGCGGTGGTCAAGACCGGCGGACTCAAACAGCGCGCGTCGGCCGGAACCAGCTCGGCTAAGACCTCGCTGGGTACCTACAGGATCAGCGGCAACATCGGGATCAGCGCCTGCGCCAACGTGGCGACCCGTGGTTCGGCCAGCACCGCCGTGCCGTTCAACCCGGCGACTGTCGAAATCGTGCCGGGCCCGAACGCCAACTCGATCGGTGTCCAGGTGCGTCAGTTGCTGTTCTTTGGTGGGAATTTGAGTAACCAGGCATTTCACATAGCATCGGTGTGCTGAACAAAGCGGTGAACGGTGAACGGTGAAGTCGGTGAGCGGTGAACGGTGAACGGTGAGCGGTGAACGGTGAGCGGGCCGAATGGACGGCTTCCCGCTCACCGTTCGTTTTGCATCCCCAGCGAAGCGAGGGACCCTTGGTGCCGGCGACCTAAGGTGTGGCTGACGCGTTGTCCTTGGGGCATGGTGCCATTGGGTCCCCTAGGCAGTCGTGATGGCAGGCTGACACAGGAGCGGCGGACAGGATAGCCAGGGAGAGGATCAGGAATCGAAATCGACCGCGCATGTTGCCTCCGAGGAACGGGACTGAACGCCTGACAGTGCTCCCGAAGGCTTGCGCCGGGCCGTCAAGGGCGGATCAAGACAGCCGGTTCCCTGGATGCAGCGTTCTATCATCGGGTGACCACATCCCCTCCTGCTTGACGGAGACTTGACGAGCGGCACGAAGGTTTCGCGAGTGTGACATGAGGGTTGTGCCAGGAAGGCTCCCTATTCGCGGGCCCAAAAGGAGGACCAAATGCGTTGCCGTCAGCTCATTTCGATCCTTGGCTTGGTAGTACCCTGGAGCCCGGTCAAAGACGCCGGCACCGGACCATGCGAGAAGCACCAAAAGCCCTTCCAGATTCCGGCCGACAGCTTGACCGCGATGGTCCATACCATCGCCCTCCGTCCGACTCGCGCCTACGTTGACCTGAGCGATTCGGCCCTCGGCCGCGCCGCACTTCTCGATTCAATCCTTGGCCAAGTTCTCCGTGCTGCACAGTTCAACCTGGCCGAGGTCAGCGTGGTCGATTCCATCTGGCGCGCTACCAGAGATTCGACTGGGGGGCTCTATGACCCGAACAGCGGCCAGCTGGACACGGCCAAGGCGCATGCGGCGGATGAGACGTTTCGCCGGACGCTGGGTGACAGCCTCAAGGTTGATGCAGTGCTGTATCCCGGTCTCTACACGGTGGGAGCGAAGTTCGACAACGGAACAGCTCAATGGGACGGGGCGAAGCAGGGCTTCGCGAATTTCGGGAAACGGTTTCTGGAGGCGTTGGGAGGTGGGCCTTACAGCGGGCAGACCAGCGCGCTTTCGCTCCGCACCTTCATGGTCGCCATTGACGGCCGGCCTTTATACGACAACCGGGGAGGCATCCAGGTCCTGGCGGTCCCCAAGAATGGGAAGTTCGTCACGGTGCCGGAGGAGAGTGTGCTCTCGGATTCCACTCGACTGGCCCGGGCCGTCAGCATCGCCGTGTGTCAGTTGGTGAGGCAGCGGTAAGACGAGACGGGGAACAGGGAACGGGGAACGGGGAACAGTGAACGGGGAACAGTGAACGGGGAACGACATGCCGCGAGAGCGACGTCGTCAGCTCTCATTTCGAGGAAGCCAGCCCACTCGCTATGCCAGCCTGATGATCGCGCACGACGGACCGTTCACTGTTCACCGTTCACCGTTTCCCGTTCCCCGTCTCCCGTTCGCCGTTCGCCGTTCGCCGTTCCCCGTCTCCCGTCTCCCGTCTCCCGCCTGCATGTATCTCCCGCCCTCTTGATCCCCCCTTGATCCCCCATCACTAGGCTCCCAGCGTCCCCAACTGGAAGTCACCATGCGCGGAAGTCGAGTTGTTTCCTGTCTGCTGTTGCTCGCTGGGGCACCGGTGCTCGCCAGTGCCCAGGAACTTGGCTCAGAGGTCGTCGGCCAGATCAATGCCGCCTCCAAGGCGAGGGTGCGCCTGATTGAGGGGTCTCGGGTCACGCTGTACTCGCCTGAGGCAGATTCCACCAGCCTGAGGTTCAAAGGTGGCGAATTCGTCAACCACGCCGGGAATGGGGTCCAGCTTTCCCAGCCATTGCCGGTAGCTCAAGTCGCAGAGATCCAGGTGGCCAACGGAACCCATGCTGGCAAGGGAGCAATGATTGGAGCCGTCATTGGGGCGGCATTGGCGCTCCTCTCGATCGCGGTCGCCAGCTCGGGAGACGACAGCTATTACTCGCCGACCACCGGGGAGGCAGTGGGTGGAGTGGTTGTGTTTACCCTCATCGGCGGTGGGATCGGGGCGCTGATCGGTAGCACCTCAACCCGCTGGAAGCCGGTGTACCGCGGGGGGCACTAACTCGACTGGCTCGGGGAACGGGGAACGGGGAACGGGGAACGGCGGAACGGTGAACGGGAGATCCTACTTCATCGGCCGTTCTTTCTTAAGAAGCCCGAGTAAGAGCCGCTGGCAGCGAGAAGAGTGAGCCTGTAGAGCTTGTCCATTGTCTGAAGGGATAACCCCAACCTCGACCAAGAGGTCAATAACGTCCGCTGCTTCCACTGCAGATCCATACGCAATGCCAAGATGACGTGCCCAAGTGGGCGTGCGATTGAAGGTCCACCCTTCGGCCAGATTCAGCTGCACCGAAAGGGAAGCACGTTGCAACTGGGCGAACATGGCAGCGGCCCAAGGCTGCCAGTGATCCTTGGAAACCACCAATACCCCTAGGACAACGGCCCGGGACTCTTTCCAGGCTTCGAGCGAGCGGTGGTCGCGCATTTAGCACACTAGCACCCAACGCCTAGATGCTGGGACCCTGGAGAACGCGTGACCTACCCGGACGATGCGCAGTAGTTCCGTTCACCGTTCCCGTTCTCCCCGCTCCCCGTTCCCCGTTCCCCGTTCCCCGTTCACCGTTCACCGTTCACCGACGATCCCGTCTCGGTTCCTCCACCGATTTGCCGTGGCCTCTACGCACCCCTATCCTTCCCGCTCTCGCGAACCCGCTCACAAAGGATGTCGCTTGCCGTTCACCTCGCTGAAGCTCCACCCGAGTCTCCTGAAGGGCATCAAGGAGCTGGGATTCATTCGTCCGACACCAAATCCAGACCGATGCCATTCCCCCTGCCCTGGCTGGACGCGACGTGCTCGCCTGTGCAACCACCGGGAGCGGGAAGACGGCGGCGTTTCTGTTACCCATCCTGCATCGTCTGATCGAACGGCCCCGCGGCGCTACCCGGGCTCTGGTGATCACTCCGACTCGCGAGCTTGCGGCCCAGATCCTCGAAGACCTGAATGACCTGGCGGTGCACACGCCGGTCAGCGGCGCAGCGGTATTCGGCGGAGTGGGAATGGCGTCGCAGGAGCATGCGTTCCGCACCGGGGTCGACGTGCTGATCGCGACGCCGGGCCGCCTGCTCGACCATCTCAGGTCGCCCTATGCCAGGCTCTCGGCGCTCGAGGTGCTGGTGCTGGACGAAGCGGACCGGATGCTCGACATGGGCTTCCTGCCCGAGATCCGGAAGATCATTCGCCATCTGCCGACCAAGCGGCAGACGCTCTTCTTCAGCGCCACGATGCCCGATCCGATCGCGGCACTCACCCGCGACATGCTGCGCGACCCGGTGACCATCAACCTGGGACGGAAGGCAGCGCCGGCAGTGGGGATCACCCAGGCGGTCTACCCCGTGCCGCAGGAGCTCAAGTCCGCGCTCTTCCTGGCGTTGCTCCAGCGAGGTGAGCTGCAGGAGGCATTGGTC
The DNA here is from genome assembly GCA_963788625.1 of uncultured Gemmatimonadales bacterium. Taxonomy (GTDB): domain Bacteria; phylum Gemmatimonadota; class Gemmatimonadetes; order Gemmatimonadales; family GWC2-71-9; genus DATBGE01. Next base: position 131,033 of record CAWBHB010000005.1, read on the forward strand.
TTTACCCGCACCAAGCATCGCGCTGACCGGGTGTGGAAGTTCCTGGTTCGAAACGGAATCGAGGCGGAGCGGATTCACGGGAACCGGTCGCAGCCGCAGCGGACTCAGGCGTTGGCCGGGTTCAAGGGCGGGAAATACCGGGTATTGGTTGCCACCGACATCGCCCAGCGCGGGATCGACATCGAAGAGCTGGGTCACGTGGTGAATTTCGATGTACCGAAGGTGGCCGAGGACTACATCCACCGGGTGGGCCGCACGGCGCGGGCGGAAGCGGTGGGCGATGCCTTTACCTTCGTGGCGCCGGACGAGGAGGAGGACCTGCGGAGGATCGAGCGGGCGATCGGCCGACGGCTACCGAGGGTGGTGGTTCCCGATTTCGATTACACGGCGCGCCCGGAAGCTCGCCTCGAGGTGCCACTGGGAGAACGGCTCGCCGCAATGCGGGCGAGAAAGAAGGAAGAGCGGGCGCGCGCCGATGCCAAAGCGGCCCGCGCAGGACACCGGCCGGCAAGCCCGACCCACCGCAAACCATCGGGGCACGGACACCGGCGATTCGGGAGCAAGCCATAGGGCCGGGAGAACGGGAGACGGGAACGGGGGAACGGGGAACGGGAACGGAACGGGGAACGGCGCAGGAGCGAGGGTAACACCTCATCCCGAGGCGCGAAGCGACGAGGGATCTAGTGTCCTTGGCCTGACGTCTAGGCTAGGAGGTTAGATCCCTCGCTGCGCTCGGGATGAGGTGGACGTATACCTCGCTGTACTTCCTCCCGTTCCCCGTTCCCCGTTCCCTGTTCTCCCGCTTTCCCGTCTCCCGTCTACTCGTATCGAAGCGCCTGGATCGGATCGACCCGTGATGCCCGTCGAGCCGGGATGTATCCCGCTCCCAGTGCGACCAGCATCAGCACCAGCACCGAGAGGGTGAACACCACCGGGTCGTGCCCCTTGAGTCCGTACAACAGACTGCTCGCGGCGCGGCCCAGACCGACGGCGGCCGCGATACCGATTACGCTGCCCACGATCATCATCACGCTCACCTGCCGCATCACCAGGGCTCGGACTCGGCGCGCGTCGGCGCCCAAGGCCATCCGGACCCCGATCTCCCGAGTGCGCTGCGCCACGGTGTAGGCCAACACGCCATAGAGGCCCACCGCCGCGAGCAGCGTTGCCAGGACCGCAAAAGATGCCGACAAGATGCTGATCATCCGGTCGAGGAAGACGTTCTCCCGGATCTGTTGCGGCATGGTCTTCAATCCCTCGAGCGGCAGCCCCGGATCGATCTTCTTCATGAGGGCAGGGATAGTGCGCAGTAACTGCTCCGGCGGCAGCGAAGTCTTGACGTAGAAGTTGATGAATCCCACCCGACTGTCCTGACGCCACGGAGTGTAGAAGACCGGCGGAATGGTGTCCTTCACCTCGCTGTACTTGGCGTCCTCGATGAGCCCCACGATTTGAATATTCAGCGAGTCAGGGCCCCGGTTGGACATGAACTTGCCGACCGCGTCGTCGTTCAGCTTGAACTTCTTGGCGAAGGTCTGATTGACTACGGCGACTTTGCCGGAGCCTTGCCGGTCGGCCTCGGTGAACTCGCGGCCCTTGAGCAGCCTGATACCCAAGGTCTGGAAGTAGCCCTCGCCCACTTCGTTGAAGCGAGAGTTGTTGTCCACGTCGGGCCCGGACGGGAATCCTTGAACGTCCACGTCGTTGCCCCAGTTGTCGCCGGCCAGGAGTGGCACCAGGGACGCCGTGACCGCCGTGACCCCGGGCAGGGACTTGAGTTCCTGCTCTACTCGTTCGAACAACAACGCCGAACGAGTGCTGTCGTAGCCGCTTCGCTCCGGGGAGATCCCGAAGGTGACTACCTGATCCACCTTCACCCCAAGCTCCACGTGGGTCACGTTCACCAGACTCTTGAGGAAGAGTCCGGCCGAGATCAGCAGACCGGTGGCCAGCGCAATTTGAGCGGTGACCAGGCTGGCCCGGAACCGCGCGGCGCCGCGGTGGCCCTGAATGGAACCGGCGTTGGCCCGGATCGAAGTCACCAGGTCAGAGCGGGTGCTGTGCAACGCCGGGAAAAGTCCAAACAGGATTCCGGTCACTAGGGAAACCGCGGCAGTGAACAGAATGACGGGCGGCTGCAGCTCGAAGCGCAGGGTAGCTATCGCTTCCGGCGGCAGCAGCGAGGCGATGAGCGACAGGGTCCACTGGGCCACGATCAGGCTGGCGATGCCCCCCATGAACGCGAGCAGTACCGATTCGGTCAGCAACTGGAGGAGAAGCTGCCGCCGGGTGGCGCCGAGGGCGAGGCGGACGCCCATCTCCATGGCGCGCCCTGCCCCGCGAGCCAGCAGGAGATTGGCGATGTTGGCGCAGGCGATGATCAGCACGATGGCGGTGATGCCGAACAACATGAGGAGCGGAGTACGAGCTTCCTTATGTATCGAACTCTGACCCATCGGGCCCGGCGTCACTCCAAGCTCCCTGGCCTTGAACTTCGCCATCGTGGCATCGCTCATCTGTTCCTGGAGCGGTGCCTCGACGTCGGTGATGATGGGATGGTAGATCCCGTTCAGAGCGGACTTGGCCTTTTCCAGCGTGACCCCGGGCTTGAGTCGCCCGAAGAGGTAGGCCCAATAGGAGCGGCGATTGTCGAAGCTGGCTGGCCCGGACCACACCACTCCGCGCATGCTGATCGGCACGAAGACCAGGGGCCGGGTGCCCAGCGTGGTGCCCTCGAAGCCCTTGGGTGCCACACCCACGATCTCCAGGGACTGGCCATTCACCGTGAGGGTCTGGCCGATCACACCGCGATCGGCTCCGAAGTGGGCCTGCCAGTAGCTGTAGCTCAGCACCGTGACGTAGTTGGATCCGATGGTCTCATCATCGGACGGGCCAAGCAGACGGCCGACGGCGGGGGTCAGTCCCAGGGTCGGGAAATAGGAACCGGAGACGAACATGCCGTCTCCGGTCAGCGGCTCACCTTTAAAGGAAAGGTTTACCCCAAACCCCCGATGGGCCACGAGTCCTGCAAGCACGGTCTGGCTCTTCTCCAGGTCCCGGAACATCGGGTAGCTGAAGGTCAGATCGCAGTCGCCGGCCTGGTTACAGGACTGCATGCCGGGCTTGGGGCCCGGGGCGGAAAGGTTGATGAGCTGCTCGGGATGATCCACCGGCAGCGGCCGCAGCAGCATCTGATCGAAGAGCGAGAAGATCGCCGCGTTGGCTCCAATGCCCAGGGCCAGAGAGAGGATCGCGACCGCCGTGACGAATGGGGTCTTGAAAAGCGTTCGGAAGGCGAGCTTCAGGAGGCGCATTCGGAAGACTCGGCGTTGGGTACGAGGTGATCAGTTATATGGTAGAGCGGCTTGGCTGTGCCGGACGGGCGGCGCGGGGCATTTGTTTCGGATTGGGACGGTTTGGGTGGTGGGGAGTGGGGAGTGGGGAGTGGGGAGTGGGTCTCTCCGTCCCTGTCTGCTGCCAATTTACCGGACCCAACTCTCCAGTCCTGTCCGCCCCGTCCGCCATGTCCGCCCCGTCCGATTTGTCCGCCCGTCCGCTATCCGACACCTCGATGGCTCAGAAGGTTGGACATAGTAGTCCCCGCTTGACCCCTCCTTGATTGGTCCAGCCCAAGTTCTCCGGGTCATCCACCGGAGATACCAATGCGCTTCCATCGAATCGTTTCCTGTCTTCTTGGTCTTGCCGGAGTACCCGCTTTGGCATCCGCCCAGGCGCTGGGTCCCGAAGCAATCGAACAGATCAACACGGCAGCCCAAGCCAGGGTGCGCCTCCTGGACGGGGGGCACGGTACGGTGTACTCGCCAGCCGCAGACTCTACGAGCCTCAACTTCAAGCACAGTGTTTTCTCGAATGGAGGCGGACCCACGATGGAACTGCCGGGCCCCTTTCAAGTCTCCCAAGTCACCAAGATCCAGGTGGCAGCCGGCTCAAATGCGGGCAAGGGAGCAACGATCGGAGGAGTTATCGGGGCGGCATTGGCACTCGTGGCGATCGCCAGTACTTCAGGCAGCATTGCGGCACCAACAACAGGACAAGCCGTGGCCGGCGTGGTCGTTTGGACTGGGATCGGAGCGGGGATTGGAGCCCTGGTGGGCAAGGGATCGACGCGCTGGAAGACGGTTTACGCGCCAGGGGCTCCGTAGGCGAGTGGCTAACCGGTTGGGTTCCCCTCGTTGCCTCCATGCAGGTCGGCCCGGAGAATCTCGCTGAGCTGGGGCGGACCAAACGCCTTGTGGCAGTCGGCCAAGCGGAGCTCGAACGGCTGACCACTCGCTTCTATCAGAATGTCGCGGCCGACCCGCTTCTGGCCCCGCTCTCCGCCCACATGGATCAGCACCACCCGCGGTTCGTCGCCCAGTTCATTGCCGCGGTGTTTGGCGGCCCCGCGCTCTATTCGGCTGAGCGTGGTGGTCACCCGCATCTGATCCAGGCACACCTCGAACGGCACTTGACTGAGTCGCAGCGTCGGCGGTGGTTTGATCTCCTGCTATCGACGGCGGATGAGGTCGGACTCCGCGCGGACCCGGAGTTCGATCGTCGCTGGTCGGCTGCCTGGAGTGCGGGTCCCGACTCGCGGTGCTGAATTCCCAGCCTGGCGCCAAGGTCGATACCACGGCGCCCATGCCTCGGTGGTTGGGGGGAAGCCAAAGGGCCACAGCCCACTTTGATCCGCGGGTCCGCCCGCTCACCGCGCCGGCCTTAGGCTATCCAGAAACAAGTTCAACAGCTTCAGATTGTCCCGCAGCACCCCCGCCCTTCGCGCGTTCTTGGCCATGCCAAACGAGCCCTCGACCGCGGCCACCACGAAGGCTGCGACCTTTCGCGGCTCAAGGTCCCGCCGCACCGTCCCTGCCGCCTGACCCCGCTTGAGGGCAGCGGCGAAACCATCGGTCCAGAACCTGAGCGCCGCGGCCAACCGCAGGCGAAATCGCTCATCCAGGGGAGACATCTCCTGGGTCAGGTTGTTGAGCGGGCAGCCAAACTCGACGCTGCTATCGGTGAACTCGCCGGCCCGCCGCCGCAGCACAGCCTGCAGGTCAGTGAGAGGGTCCCGGGCGTCCGGGTCGAGCCGCCCCAGGTACGCCTCGAGGATCGGGGCTCGGATCACCTCGTCCACCACGGCATAGCCCAGCGCGGCCTTGTCCGGGAAATGATGATACAGGGCGCCCTTGGTGACTCCTGCCTTGGCGAGAATGGCGTCAAGGCTCGCCGCCTGGAACCCGGAGCGATACATCTCCTCAAACGCCGCCCGGAGCAGCTTCTCCCGGGTGGCGTCGGGCGCCCGGGTCCGCCGTCGGGTCACCGGCTTACTCATGCGGCGTCGGAGCGCCTCGGTTGCGGGGTGAAACCATCCATACCGTACGGTATGTAACAAGTGGCGCCCCTACCGTCAATCCGGGTTGACGGTCCGCGGGCCTGGCGTTACATACCGATTGGTATGTAGCGAGTCTTTGGGTACCCGGTCCTGGTCCTGTCCTTTACCACCAATGGCACACCCATGCGTTACGCCATCCGCTCCCTCCTCAAGGCTCCCGGTTTCGCCCTCGCCGTCATCCTGACCCTGGCCCTCGGTATCGGGGCCAACACCGCCGTGTTCAGCGTGCTGCGCGGCGTGCTGCTCCGGCCGCTCCCCTACCGAGACGGCAACCGATTGATGTACTTGCGGCAATTCGCGTCCGAAGCGGGCCTGGCTAACACGGGGTTTTCGGTGCCGGAGATCATCGACTACCGGAGCCAGGCCAAGACCCTGAGCGGGTTCGCGGAGCTTTCCAGCATGCAATTCAACCTCCTGGGTGGAGACCATCCGGTCGAGATTCGGGCTGGAATCGTGAGCGGCAACTACTTCGACGTGATGGGACTCGGCGCGGTGATCGGTCGGACCCTCAACGGCAACGACGACGGGCCGGCGGCGGCGCCGGTCATGATGCTCACCCAGGACTATTGGCAGCACGCCTTCGGTGGTGACCCGGCGGTAGTCGGGCGAGTGCTCCGCATCAACGGGCGCCCGGTGACCGTTGTCGGCGTGGCCCAGGCGGCCCCGCGCTTTCCCGACGAGAACGACGTCTTCGTCAACGTCGTGACCAGCCCGCACCATCTCGACGCCACCATGGTGCACGGGCGAACCCACCGGATGACCGAGGTGTTCGCCCGTCTCGCGCCGGGTGCGACGATCGAACAGGCTCAGGCAGAGCTGGACGGGATCGCGACGCGGGTACACCAGGACCATCCTGATGCCTACGATGAGGCGGCTGGCTATCAGATCACGGTGAAGCCGCTGCGGGACGCACTGACGGCGCGGGCGACCCGGACCGTCTATCTCCTGACGGCGACCGCAGCGCTGGTCCTCCTCACCGCCTGCGCCAATGTCGCCAACCTGGTGCTCGCCCGGAATCTGCGACGGGAACGGGAGCTGACGGTGCGCTGGGCGCTGGGCGCCGACCGGGCTCACCTGCGGCGGCTATTGCTCGCGGAGACGGGAATCCTCGCCATAGTGGGCGCCTTGCTGGGCCTGGTGCTCGCCTACCTGGGGCTCGATCTGTTGGTGGGCTTCGCGGGGCGATTTACTCCCCGTGCCGGTGAGATCCGCATCGACGCCGGGGTCCTGGCCTTCGCCTTGGTGGCCGCGACCGGGGCGGCGCTGCTCTTTGCCTTCGTGCCGTCGCTGCGGAGCCCCGAGGCGGCCGGGGCGACGTTCACCCGAACCGGGTCACGCGCCACCGGTCCCGGACGCAGGCTTCAGCGCGCCCTCGTCGTGGCCCAAGTCGCGGCAACCGTCACCGTGCTGAGTGCTGCCGGCTTGCTGGCTCGTACCCTGATGCGGCTTTATCAGGTGGACACCGGGGCACAACTCGAAAACACCCTGACGATGGAGCTGCCGGCCGGGTATGAGGGCGGCTCTCCTACCCAAACCCGCTTGCTGCAGGAGGAGATTCGGAACCGGGTGGCGGCGCTGCCTGGCGTCACGGCGGTGGGTGTGGGGCTCAACGTCCCGCTCCGGCCCAAACAGGTCCTGCTGGAGGTGAAGGCCGAGGGCCGGGCCGATGAGCCGGGCGTACCCAAACCCATGGCGGAGTACCGCATCGCGACGCCGGAGTACTTCCAGGCCGCGGGCATGCCGCTACTCAAGGGGCGCGGGTTTACCGCGACTGACCGGAGCGACGCGGCGCCTGTGGTCATCCTGAACCAGGCGCTGGCGGAGCGGCTCTTCCCAGGTCAGGACCCTCTCGGGCGCCGCGTGGCCTGGACCGGCGACGTGCTCCGGTTTATTGGGGTTTCGGACGGCTGGCGGACCGTGGTGGGCGTGGTCGGCAACACCAGGGACGCCGGCCCGGACGAGCCCGTTCCGCCGGCGGCATATCAGCCCTTCGCCCAGAACGATCTGGGCTACTTCCCCGGCGGATTCGTAATTCGTGGGCCCGCTGCGCCAACTCTCGGCGCCCAGGTCGCGCGGGTCATCCGGGAGTTGGCGCCTGACCAGCCGATTGAACGGGTGGCCACGCTGGAACAAGTTCGCGAGGAGAGCCTGGCCCCGCAGCGGCTCAACGCGTTCCTGGTTGGGGCGTTGGGGGCCCTGGCCCTGATGATCGCGGCGGTCGGTATCGGCGGTGTGCTCGCGTTCCTCGTCGGCCAGCGAACGACGGAGATCGGGATCCGCATGAGCCTGGGCGCCGACCCAGGGCGAGTTCTGCGCATGGTGCTGGGCGACGGAACCCGGCTACTGGCCTACGGGGTCGGGCTCGGCCTCGTGGCCTCCTTCGGTGTGACCCGGCTGCTCCAAGGACTGCTGTTCGGGGTCGCGCCGAGCGACCCGACGACTCTCCTGATCGTGTCGCTCACGATGATTGCCGTGGGGCTGGGCGCCTGCGCGGTGCCCGCCCTGCGGGCCGCGCGGGTTGACCCTCTGGTGGCGATGCGGGCGGAGTGATGGGACTTCAGTGATTGCTGATTGCCGATTACTGATTGCCGATTACTGATTGAAGTTTACGCGGAGAGTCGAGTGCAGCCAGTCGTCAATCGTCAATCGACAATCGACAATCGTCAAGCAACACCGCCGGCGTACCGCTACGATCGATCAATCGTGGACGGACCCTTGGCACCGGCGGTGTGGAAGCTCGCCTGGCCCGCCATGCTCACTAATGCTATTGGCGGCCTTCAGGGCATGGTGGACCACGCGCTGGTGGGCCATCTGGTCGGCTTCAAGGCTAACGCGGCCATCGGCGTCAGCGCTCAGATATTCATTGTGGTCATCATCTTCGTCAACTCGCTCTTCACCGGAATGAGTGTGCTCGTGGCTCGGTTCGCAGGGGCCGGCGAGCCCGACAAGGTTGACCGTACCGTCTATCAGGCCTTTCTCACGGCGACCGGTCTGGCGCTCCTCATCCTGGCGCCGCTCGGCTACTTCCTCTCCCCCACGCTGCTCGACCTGGTGAACGCCACGCCCGAGGTGAAGGTCGAGGCCCTGCCGTTCCTGCGGATCATGTTCCTGTTCAGCATCGGCATGCTGGTGTTCTACATGCTGAGCGGCGCCCTGCGCTCCGCGGGTGACGCCCGCACCCCGATGGTGCTGGGCATCGCCCTGACCGTGCTCAACTTGGTGCTCAACATCGTGCTGATCCGCGGTATCGGACCCATCCCGGCCTTCGGCACTACAGGAGCGGCGCTCGGCACCGTGATCGCCTCGGGCCTCCTTGCGGGCTACGCGCTCTGGAAGCTGGTGAGGGGTGGCTGGGTCGTTTCCTTCCCGCGTGGCCGCGGCTACGGTCCGGACTGGGGCATCATTCGGGAGCTGTTCCGCTTTGGCCTGCCGAGCGGGATTCAGGGGATCGCCATGAACGTCGGCGGAATATTGATGCTGGCCTTCATCGGCTCGCTGGTCCAGAGCGCGGCGGCGCAGGCGGCCTTCGCGGTGTCCTATACCCAACTCTTCTCGCTCATCACCTGGACCTCGATCGGCCTCATGGGTGCCGCGGCGGCCGTGGCTGGACAGAACCTCGGCGCAGGGAAACCCGATCGGGCTACCGCCGCGGTTCACGTCGCTGCCCGCTTCGGCATTCTGGGCGCGGCCTTTATCGGATGCTGCTTCCTCTTCTTCCCTCGACAGCTCCTCGCCGCCTTCGGGATGAACGATCCGACTGTGGTAGAAATCGGCGTCCAGCTACTCCGGGTGCTCAGCGTCTCCGGTCTCTTCGTCGCTGTTGCCCTCACCTACACTGGTGGGCTGCAGGGGACCGGGGACACCAGAAGTCCGCTCTACATCTCCCTCATCTCCCAGGTGATCGTACCACTCGGCATCTGCTTCGTGATCCAGCAGACCGGCCGGCTCGACCCCATCGACATCTGGCTCGCAATCCTGGCAGGCCACGTGACCCGGTGCGGGCTGAGCGTGTTGCGATTCAATCAGGGACAGTGGCGGGGGATTGCGGTGGAGGTGGCGGGGTAGGTGGAGGGAAGGGGAAAGCCGTATCTTACCCCCATGACCGCTACTCCCCTGCAGCACCGGCTCGACGCCGGCCTCTCCGGTCGGTACACCATCGCGCGCGAGTTGGGCCGCGGGGGCATGGCCACCGTGTTCCTGGCCCAGGACCTCCGCCACGGTCGCGAGGTCGCCCTCAAGGTGCTGCGGCCGGAGATCTCGGCCTCGATCGGCGCCGAACGATTCCTGCGCGAGATCAAGATGGCGGCCCGGCTCAATCACCCCCACATCCTCCCGGTGTACGACTCGGGCGAGGCCGAGGGGCTGCTGTTCTATGTGATGCCGAACATGGAGGGGCGTTCGCTGCGGGAGCGGCTCGACCGCGAGCGGCAGCTCCCGCTGGAGGAAGCCCTGCGAATCACCCGGGAGGTGGCAGCCGCGCTGGACTACGCCCATCGCCAACCAGGTGGTGCACCGGGATATCAAGCCGGAGAACATCCTGCTGCATGAGGGGGCCGCACTGGTGGCCGACTTCGGCATCGGCAAGGCGATGAGCGAGGGCGGCTCCACCACCCAGACCGGCATGGCGATCGGCACGCCCGGCCTACATGAGCCCCGAACAGGCGTCCGGCGAAAGCGGCATCGACGGCCGCAGCGATCTCTACAGCCTGGGGTGCGTGCTGTACGAGATGCTGACCGGCGAGCCTCCTTTCACCGGTCCCACCCCTCAGGCGATCATCGCCAAGCGATTCGTCTCACCCATTCCTCGAGTGGGAACCACCCGCGATGTGCCGCAGGAAGTGGACGAGGCGGTGAACCGGGCGCTGTCCCGGACCCCGGTGGACCGCTTCCCCACCGCGGCCGAGTTCGCCGAGGCCTTGCGCGGGCTGGCGCGGGACGGCCGGCGCAGCACGCCGGAATCGGTGAAGAGCACGCCGCCCGTCAAGGCGATCGCCGTCCTCCCGCTCACCAACATGAGCGCCGACCCCGAGAACGAGTACTTCAGCGACGGGATGACCGACGAGATCATCAACGCGCTGGCCAAGGTGCCCGGGCATGCAGGTCGCTTCTCGCACCTCCTCCTTCGCCTTCAAGGGCAAGGCAGATGGACGTGCGGCAGATCGGGGAGAAGCTCGGCGTGACGTCGGTGCTCGAGGGCAGTGTGCGAAAGGTGGGGAACCGGATCCGGATCACCGCCCAGCTGGTCAACGTGGAGAACGGCTACCACCTCTGGTCCGAGACCTACGACCGGCAGCTCGAGGACGTCTTCGCGATCCAGGACGAGATCTCCCGGGCCATCGTCGAGGCGTTGAAGGTCCGGCTGACCAGCGACGCCGGTCAGCTCGTGGCGCCGACCAAGAACATCGAAGCGTACAACCTCTATCTCAAGGGGCGCTTCTTCTTCAACAAGTTCACCGAGCAGGGCCTGCAGAAGGGGCTGGAGTTCTTCCAGCACAGCCTGCTGCAGGATCCGGGCTATGCCCGGGCCTACGCCGGCATCGCGGACTACTGGTGTAACCTGGCCGACGACTGGGTGGCGCCCGACGAGGCGTACCCGCGGGCCAAGGCCGCGGCCGAGCGGGCGCTGCAGCGCGATCCCGACCTGGCCGAGGCGATCACCTCGATCGGCAAGGTGCTGTGCTGGCATGAGTGGGACTTCGCGGGCGCCGAGCGGCAGCTGCGAGCGCGCCGTGGCCCTCAGTCCCAACTACGCCGAGGCGCACTATGTCCTCGGGACCGCCCTGCCGCTGGTCGGGCGGCTGGGCGAGGGCGATCGATGAGCTGCGGAAGGCGATCGTGCTCGATCCGCTGTCGGCCGCAGATCAGCGGCTGGCTCGCTCGCTTCCTGCTCTATGCCGGCGACTACTCAGGGCGCCATCGCGCAGGGGCAGAAGACCCTCGAGCTCGACGAGGAGTCGATCCGGGCCATCCTCTACATCGGCTCGGCGCTACCTGGCCATGGGCGATGCCAAGACCGCCCTGGAGTGGTACCGGCGGGGCCAGGGCATGGAGCGCGCCGTGCGCTCGTACGACGCGCATCATCGTGCGCGCCCTGGCGGCCCTGGGCCGGCGCGACGAGGCGGAGGAGATCCTGCGCCGGCTGGAAGACGAGTCGCGGCAGCACTACGTCAGAGGCGAGATCCTGGCGATGGGCTATGCCGCCGTGGGCGACCTGGACAAGGCGTTTGCCGCGCTGGAGCGCGCGTTCCAGGCCCGGTCGGCCGGGTTGATCTACCTCCATCTCGATCCGGGGTACGAGCCGCTGCGGGCGGATCCGCGGTATGCCGAGTTGGTGGGGAGGATTGGGTTGCGGTAGGACGGGAGACGGGAGACGGGAGACGGGGAACGGGGAACGGGGAACGGGGAACGGGGAACGGGGAACGGGGGGGGAACGGGAGAACCATCCCGAGGAGCGAAGCGACGAGGGATCTAATGTCGTACCTGGGCAGGTCAGGTAGTGCGCCTCGCGCGCCGGGAGGCGGCGGGGAACGGGGAACGGGGAACGGGGGCCGAAGGTAACACCTCATCCCGAGGAGCGAAGCGACGAGGGACCTAATTTCCGTACCTTGGCGCCAAGGTCAGGATAGTAGGCCCCTCGCTGCGCTCGGGATGAGGTACGTGGCTTCGGGTTGACATCCTGGCGGCAAGCACCACCGTTCCCCGTTCGCTGCTCCCACTTTTGACTACCGACTGTCGACTATCGACTGCACTTAATGCCACGTCAATCCGAGATTGAACAGCAACATCGTGTTCGACCCCGGAATGTGCCCCAGCACCGGATCGTTCTCGCTGGAGAAGAGCTGCAGCAGGAAGTCGGCTGAGGGGACCAAATAGAGGTTCCGGCCGATCTGGAGTTCGTAGCCCAGGCCGAGTCCGCTGCCGAAGCCGCCCTTGGTGGTGCTGGTGGTCGTGTTGCCGGAGTGGTGGCTTTGCCCGATCGAGGCGCCGCCGATTCCGCCCTTGAGGTAGAAGCCCGACTTCACGTTGGGATACCACATGGCGACGAAGTGGACGTTGCCGCGCGAAAGCGTGTTGTTATTGTCGTCGTCCACCACCCAGCCGATCGCCTCGCCACCCAGAAGCAGGTTGGACTTGGTGGTGCCTCCCATGCGGAGGTAACCGTTGCCACCCCAGAGTTGATCACCATCCAGACCTTCCGAGAGGTTCACGCCCGCTCCCAGCCCAAACCCGATCCAGAATCCCTTCCGAACATTCGAGGGCCGCTCTTCCTGTGCGGCGACGGAGCCCGCGACGAGCGTTGCGAGCAGCATGGTGGCGAGCAGTGAGGTGCGCACGAAAGCCTCCAGAATTGGGTGAACGGAGAACGGCGAAACGGTGAACGGTGAACGGTGAACGGTGAACGGTGAACGGTGAACGGTGACCGCGAATTTGGGGACCGGGATCAGGCGTGCTGGTGGCGAAGAACGTGCCAGAATGAATGGAGTTGGCGTTCGAGCCGGGGTCCGGTCTGTTGGAAGGCCGTTCGCATAGGGTATGGAAACGAGTATGGTGGGTCGAGGGAATCTCTTGCGTTGTGCAGGCGGGCTCAGGTGGGCCCTGCCCCATCGTGAAGCCGACGGGAGACGGGGGTGTCATCGGGGGCGGACGGGAAAAGCAGGGGAAAGGACTGAGGACTGAGGACTGAGGGTACCGAGTACCGAACTCTGCCAAGGGGTAATGCCTAGGGATTCTGGCTAACAGCTAACAGCTGACGGCTGACGGGCTGATGGCTGATGGCTGATGGCTGACGCAATGGCTGACGGCTGACGGCTGGCGCCACTAGTACCTGAGAACTAGATCCGATGGCCTACAGATCGCAGGTCTCTCCACTCACACCTTGCATTTGCTGTAGTTTGGGTTGGAGTTCCGCCTTGAGCGAACTGGACGTAACCCATGGCCTCCCCAGCATCCAAGATTCACCCGCTGAAGTGGGTCTACATCAGTGGTGTTGCCTTTCTCGTCGCGTTGGCTTGCGCGGTGGCGCTTGATCGCGTTCGCCGGACGGCTGAGCTTCATCCCGAATTCGCTCTACTTCGTGATACTGATTCCACTCGGTTTGACGGCCGCCGGATTCCTGTTCGGCGCCATGCGATCCCACGCGAAGTTTTCCGGCAAGATGTCGTACGGCACTCTCGAACTTGCCGGTCCCGTCGTTGTCTTCGGTCTCGTGGTTCTCGGTGGGCTTTTCCTGGCCAATCCCACAACGACCTTCGCGCTGACCGTCCGGGTGTTTGGTCCTGGTGGACAGGCCGACATCATCCGTCAGGGCACGGTGACCGCGGACCTTGGGCCGAGACGGGATACCAGGCCAATCAATGCCCAGGGGGAGGTTGTTTTCGCGGACATTCCTGCCGCCCTGGTTGGTCAACCGATCCAGCTGCTCCCCGACGTGCCGGGCTATCGTCTTCGCACCACCGACCCGTTGGTGATACCCGACGACCATGTTCTCGAGCTCGAGTTACTGCGCCCCGAGGCGTCGACCACGGTCCGCGGCGTTGTATTCGATTCGCGCAATCGGACGGTGGGAAACGCGACAGTCAGCTTCAATGGGGGGAGTGTAACCACGGTGACCGACGACCTTGGCAGTTTCAGCGCTGCTCTTCCCGTGGACGCCGGCCAGATCGTACCCATCACGGTCACCTTGAAGGGACGGATCGTCTACGATGACAACATCACGGTGGCCGAGACTCCCGCGCTCAAGATCAGGATCAAGAACCCGTAGCCATGATCGCGCGCTCCAGATGGATCAGTGGATGCGTCATCACCAGTCTAACGGTCTCGAGTGCCGTCCAGTTTTCGGTCGCCGCACAGCAGTCGCTCCACTTCAAGGGGCGCGTGGTCGTCCAGGACGGCGGTCCGTCGCCTGCCCGCCTCACGGTGCATCTCGGCCAGTTTGGCTCGACCGCAACGAATGACGCGGGCTTCTTCACGATCGCTCTCCCGGCTGGCACCACATCGGTGACCATTCAGGTCGAGACCGGCGATCCCAAATGGGTGGTGAGATACCCGACAGGCCCGGTACCTGTCCCTGCCGACGCCGCCGCCGTAACCGATGTCGTCGTCGCTCTCTCGGTTGAGGCGAGTCTCGCCCGGGCCTACGCGGTCGACAACGCGCAGCTGCAGCAGCGGCTGACGGAGGCCGGCGTCAAGCAGGACCAGGCTGTCGATATCCTGGAGCGCATGCGCGCTGACTTCGCCGATCGTACCCAGGTCGAGGTAGAAGAGCTGAGAATTGCCGCGCAACGGGAAAGTGATCGGGTCCGGGCGTTCACCCCGATCTCCGTGGCCATCGAGCGGTACGTAACGGAGGCGAACGATCTCCAGAACGCGTTCATCTTCATCTCTGATGAGGCGTTCCGTAACGCCGCTGCCTTCACTGAACTCAAGAATGCCATTCTCGAGTACAATGGTGCCTGTGATACACTGAACAGCCACCGCGCAGCGTTCGAGAGTACCGTGGGGTCGTATTGGAAGAGCGAGAAGATATCGAGCGACCTGCGGGATCTTTTTGATTACGCCCTAGGAGAAGTCCACCGCGTCCGCATCCTCCCGCTCAACAACACCCTCGGTCCTATCAGTGATATCCGCAACGGGAGAGCAGGAAAGCAGTCACAGGAAATGGTCACCGCAGAGATCAAGACGGCCGTGAGGGACCTCGCTCCTCGACTCGAAGAGTTGGGGCGGCGCAAGGATCGTGTTCTTCTCGAGTTGCAGTCAGGTACTCGCTGAGCCCACCCTCGGCGAGAATGGCAGGAGGTCAGACCATGCGCTTCACGAGACTATTAGTCGTCATTACCGGGGCCTGGCTTGCTCTAGTGACGAGCGGCTGCGACAGTGCGATGACGGCTAACGACGACTTTCTCCCCGTCATCACGAATTTCTGGAGAGATGTCGCGGACCAGAACCACACGCTCGACATGTCCTCCAATGACGACGGGAACGCAACCGGCTCCTTCATAGGCACTGAAGAGCACCCGGCCTTCGGTACCAGCGCCATCGCCGGCACTTGGGTTCATTCAAGGGTCACTTTCACGATCACCCGGCCCGGCGGAGACGTGCAGTTCACCGGCCGGTTCACGGCTGTCGACACGCTGCACGTGACCGGGAACGGCGAGGACTTTATCCTGGCGCATCAGTGAGGGTGTAGCCTGACAGAATAGGCGGGAACGGGGAACGGGGAGAAACGATGGGCGGAACCGGAGGTACTTCATCCCGAGAAAGCTCGCCCCGAGCACCGCGAGGGGCGAAGCGACGAGGGATCTAGTGTCCTCGGCCTGACGTCTAGGCTAGGAGGCTCGATCCCTCGCAGCGCTCGGGATGAGGTGTTACCCTCGCTCCTGCGCGTTCACCGTTCCACCGTTCCACCGTTCCCTGTTCCCTGTTCCCTGTCCCCTGTTCCCGCTTCTTGCGTGGGGCTGCCTAGCCCATGATGCCCCGCACAAACTCCCGCATCCCCTCCGGCGCCAGCACTTCCGCCTCGGCCCCGTATTGCAGCACCTCGCGAGCAAGCCAGTTGGGATCCGCGACCGGGAACTCCACGACGTAGCGCCCATCCGGTGCGGTCTTGCCGCCCGGATACCGCTCCCGCATCCAGCGGGCGATCTGGTTGCTGAATGCGACCGTCGCGGTCGGCGCGTCGGCAGCGACCAGGAGATCCTTGAGCGACTTGACCCGCTTCACCTCGGGCCGCGGAGTGAAGCCCTGGTCGAGCAGTGAGGCGTCAAGGATCCGCTCGATGCGGAAGCGACGAGTGTCCTTCGACTTCTCACACCACGCCACGAGATACCAGGCGCCTCCGGCCTGAACCACCTGATGCGGCTCGACGGTGCGACGGGAAGGTTCACCCGCGCTCGCGGAATAGAGAATCGCGAGCTTGCGGTGCTCATCCCTAGCCAGTCGCGCCAGCCCCAGCAGCTGGGCCAACCGTTCTGCGGGCGTCGGACCGATCGCCCAGGCGCGTTCCGGCTCGTGGCCATCCGGCGATTTCGCGAAATCGCCACCCACTCGAACAGCCAGGTCCCGTCCCCCGGTCAAGCCGGTAAGACCCAGCATGAGGACGAGCACCTCGTCGCGGTTCAGCCGAAGCGGCCGGCGGAAGGAACCGTGGCTCCCCAGGAGGAAGCCATCGGCGGTGAGCAGCACGCTCAGACTGCCGAGCCAGGGCTTGTAGCTCTCGGTGAGATCGATGAGGACCTGAAGGTCCGCCTGGAGGGTACGTTCCGAGATCCCGAGTTCACGAGCGGCATCGCGGTAGCTTACCGGATCCTCGATGTCACGCTGTGACATCCAGGCCACCAGCTCGACCAGTCGCTGGATCTGGTTCTGCGCCAGGTCTGCCATGGTCAGCTGTAGACCGCCCGCACTCTTTCGCGTTCAGCGGCGAGACGCGAGGCCAGATCCGGCGGCTCGACGATGCGGGCCTGCGAACCGAACGGCAGCAGCCAGCGGATGAAGGCATCGGGGACCCGGACGTCGAACTCGAGCAGTGCCCCGCCCTCCGAGTCCACCGCTTCCACCACGCGACCGAGTCCCTCGGCAATGGTCCAGCGGGAGTGCGGGAATCGAATTCGCACCCGAGTCGTCACCGGCGGTGCCTCTGAGAGCTCCCACGGAGCACGATCGAGGTAGTGCCGCACCGAGAAGCCGGGGGGAACCTGGAAATGGGCGCTCTCATCATCGAGCAGCTCCGCGGTCCGCATCCGATCCAGGCGGAAGACCCGCATCGCACCACGATCTCGCGCCCGGGCGATGCAGTACCAGTAGCCCCAGGACAGCATCAGGCCGTAGGGCTCGATCACCCGGTTCCGCTCTTCATTTTTCCCGATCGCGTAGTAGCGGCAGCGAATCGCAATCCGGCGTTCTACTCCCTCCCGCAGCGTCTTGAAGATCTGCTCGAATCCCGGATTCACCGGTCGCGCCAGCGCTGTCTCGGCTTCGGCCGAAGCGATTCCTGGCAGGTCGAAGGAGAGCTTACGAAGGGCTGACGCGGCCGAAACGCCGAGTGAGGTGCCACCCAGGGCAAGCGCTCGGGCCGCCGCGCGACGGAGCAAGGCGAACTCGTCGGGCCGGAGCGAGATCGCGGGGAGAGTGTAAGATCCCGCCGCTCTGCGAGGTCCGGAGCTGACCTCCAGGTACGGCAGGTAGAGATCGCGCGGGCGCAGCAGGTAGGCCTCGACTTCGACTCCGGTGTGATCGGCAGTCACCTTCTGGCTCTCCGGCTCGATCACGATGCCGAGTTCGCGGAGTTCACGTTTGTCGCGCTCAAACTTGCGACGGACGGATTCTTTCCCGGTGTTGGTCCCCTTGAGCCAGTCGCCGCGATAGTCCTCGACCTTGCTGAGGATTTCCTCGCGGGTGACGGGGAAGTGCCGGTCGAGCAGGAAGGCGAGCAGGTTGAGCCAGCGCTCGGTCTTGCTGACACGGCGAGTTGAGCGGCGTGATCGGGGCACGAATGGTCAGGGAGAAAGGGGACTCAAGCTGGCTCGCGAAGGCCGAAAGATCCAGCCATAGAGCGATAAGATACCGAAACTGGTGAGGTGTTCGCTAACACGGGCCTGTGACAGTCGGTGGGGGTCGCAGGGATTCGAGAAGGTGTCAGGGATCAGGTGTGGCGGGAAGGCGGATGGGCGGTCAGGCGGTCGGGGCGGACAGGACGGACGGAGGAATCTCCTGACCCTTCTACCTAACCCCCTGTCGGTGCCCGCAGGCTGTCAGCCATTGGGATTCCTCGGTCGCTTCGCTCCCTCGGAATGACAGCACCGACACCTGACACCTGACCCCTGACACCTCGTTTTCCGTTCCCTGTTCCCCGTTCCCTGTTCCCGCCTTTGGATTGTCACTCCCCCATACGACATTTGATGCCATGCCCCCCAACCTCTCCAAGTCCCGCTTCGTCGCCGGATGGCAGTGCCACAAGCTGCTCTGGCTCAAGGTGCACGAGCCGCAGGCGCCCGAGCTCCAGGTGGACGTGGTGCTGCAGGATCGGTTCGATCAGGGGGTCCAGGTCGGCACCCTGGCACGAGGGACTGTTCCCGGGCGGCGTGCTGATCGACCTGCCCCACGACGATCCGTGGCGGGTCGAGGCGACTCGACAGGCACTCGACGCGGGTGCGCCGGCGGTCTTCGAGGCCACGTTCATCGAGGATCGGGTCTTCGTTTCCATCGACGTCCTGGAGCGGACCGCGGATGGATTCACCCTCATCGAGGTCAAGTCGTCCAGCAAGGTGAAGGACGATCACATCCCCGACGCCGCGATCCAGACCTGGGTGGCGCGGAAGGCCGGAATCGATGTGCGGCGAGTGCGAGCTGATGCACTTCAACACCGACTTCCGCCACCCGGACATTGGCGAGCTGTTCCAGCGCACCGACATCACGGCGCAGGTCGAGGCATTCCTGCCTCACATCCCGCCGATGATCGAGGAGCAGCTCGCGGCGCTGGCTGGGCCGGAACCCGACGTTCCGGTTGGCACTCACTGCTGGATGACCGACCGGGAATGTCCCTTCTGGGACCGCTGCTTCCCGACGGACGAGCATTTGCACGTCTGGACGCTGTACAACGCCCAGAAGCACCAGAAGTGGGCTCTGGTCCAGCAGGGGTGTCACCGCATCCTGGACCTTCCTGCCAATCACAGGCTCACAGCCATCCAGACGCGCCAGCGTCAAGCGCTCGATGCCGACGACGCTGGTAATAGAGCCGGGACTCGAGGACGCGCTCCGCGCTTTCGACGGCCGGTTCGGTTTCCTCGACTTCGAGACCATCAGTCGAGCGGTGCCGGTCTGGGCCGAGGTCGGGTCCGTGGCGCCAGGTCGTGGTGCAGTTCAGCTACCACGAGCAGCAGACCGATGGCTCGTATACTCACAAGGCCTATCTCGCCGAGGGTCCCGGGCGATCCCCGCGAGGAGTTGGCGCTTCGGCTGCTCGACGCCACCGCAGGCGCCGAGCGGATCGTGATGTACAGCTCGTTCGAGCGGCACCGGATCAAGGATCTGGCCGGATGGCTGCCCCATCTCTCGGCGGAATTGACGGCGCTCAATGCGAAGCTGGTCGATCTGCTGCCGGTGATACGCGACAACGTCTACCACCCGCGCTTTGCCGGGGAGCTTCAGCATCAAGGCAGTGCTGAACCCGCTGGTGCCGGAGCTGACGTACGACGACCTGGCCATCGTGGATGGCATGGTCGCGAGTGTCGAGATCGCTCGGCTCCTATTCGTGGCGCACCTGGTCAAGGACCGCGACCAACTCCGGCAGGATCTGCTGGCCTACTGCGAGCGGGATACCTGGGCGATGGTGAGGTTGCTGGAGAGGTTGAGGGAGGTGGCGGGGGGACGGGGAACGGGGAACGGGGAACGGGGAACGGGGAACGGTGAACGGTGAACGGTGAACGGTGAACGGTGAACGGTGAACACGCAGGAGCGAGGGTAGCACCTCATCCCGAGCGCAGCGAGGGATCTGGGTGTTGCTGCCTCGTCGTGCGTCGCTCACCTCATCGCCTGTTCCCGTTCACCGTTCGCCGTTCACCCTTCCACCGCTCTCACGGTTTGCTCGCCGTCTGCTTCGGCGGGGGCGACGGCGGCAACGCGTTGAGCCGGTTCTGAAAGTCCTGGAACGACGGCGTGTCCTGAATCAGGCCTTTCAATTGGCTGGCCGGATACTTCGCGATCTGGGACTCGGTGGCCGTGATGCGATCCTCCTCCAGTGGGTGAGAGGCGAAGAACGCATCCACCGCCGACGGATTGGACTTCCGCTCGTCGAGCAGGATCTTGAACATGTCGGGGATCCCGTGCGGATCGATCCCCGCCTTGATCGTCGTCTTCACTCCTTCGGCGTCGGCTTCGGCCTCATCTTCCCGACTGAACTTGGCGAAGAGCGCACTGCCGGCCACACCAACGGCGGCCTGACCGGTCCCGCTCTCACACACCTTGGTGAGGGTGCATAGGGCCACAGCGCCAGCCCCTACCTCCTGCTGTTGCTGCATCTGCTGCACGGTGTGACGCAGGGTGACGTGGCCGATTTCGTGGCCCAGCACGCCCGCCACCTCGCTCATGTTGGTGGCCCGCTCGATGAGTCCGCGATTGACATAGACCCACCCGCCCGGAATAGCGAACGCGTTCACTTCCTTGCTATCAACCACGGTGAAGCGCCAGGTGAGATTGCGAGTATCGGTCACCCTGGCGAGCTGGTTGCCGAGGCTGTTGATGTAGCTGTTAATGGCGGGATCCCGGATCAGCGGCAACATCGTGTCGATCTCCGCCGCGGTCTGCGCGCCCAGCTCCACCTCCTGTTGCTGATTGATGGCGCAGGAGACGATGCCGGCGAGGGTACAGCCGAGGGCGATGCCTGCCTTAAGGTGGTGTGAAGTCATGGTGGCGTCCTTCTATAGGTGTCAGCTGTCGGGGGTCAGGTGTCAGGGAGCTTCAGCTCTAGTCCCCGTTCACCGTTCACTGTTCACCGTTCACTGTTAACACACAAAACAAAGAAGGCGTGAACCTTGGCGGCCTGGCCAGCGGGATCACGCCTTCAACTCGAAGAGCCTAATGCTCTCGCGGTTAGGCGGTCGACATTCGCTAGAGTCGACAGTGAATAGTCGGTAGTCTGGGGTTGGTGGTCAATAGTCGGACGTGAGCCATGTGTCATGGATCACCAACCTCGGCGAGACAGGTGACAGACGGCCGACGGACGATCGTGGAGCGGAGCGGTGGTCAATTGCGAGCCAGCGCCGCTGGCGAAGCAATCTCCTGAGCTGTCAACGGAACCTGCAGCCCGATCTGGGACTCGTACGGGGATTGCTTCGGACCCTCGCTTCGCGAGGGTCCTCGCAATGACTACCAGACCACTCGCTACTTGCTCCTCGCCCTTCTCCCTTCTCACTTCTCACGCTTTTCCCGTTTCTCCGTCCACGGTTCTGGGTACTGCGCCACCGTATCCGCCTCATGCCGGTGGACCCGATTGCGGAACCGCTCCCACAGCACGATCGCCGCAAGGATGCCCGGTACGACGGCGATGGCCCAGGGCGGAATCGGGAGTCCCGCCTTGGAGCCGAGTCCCATCGCGGCACCGATCAGGACGACGCCGAGGACGGTGCGGAGGGTGCCGGCGGGAAGGCGAACCGACATGTGGCTGCCGATCCAGACGCCGGGGACGGAGCCGATCAGAATGGTCCCGGCGAGGGGCCAGTCCACGTTGCCGGCGATGATGTGGGCGATGCCGCCGGCCCAGAGGACGATCGCCGCGTGGAAGATGTCGGTGCCCACCACCCGATGCGGGCTGAGTCGGAAGAGCAGGATCAGGCCGAGCGCAATCAGTGATCCGCTGCCGGCAGAGGTGATGCCCAGGACGAAGCCGACTGAAAGACCCAGCACCACCGCGGCGATCTTGTGCCGTGCCTGCATCTGTATGGTGTCACGCTCGCGGGCGATGAGCTGCTTGAGGAAGATGGCGCGGATCAGGGTGACGGCACCGGTGAAGGCGATCGCACCGGCCAGGAGCAAGAGCATCGTATGATCGAACGCGGGGCCGCCGAGTTTCTTCCGCAGAATTCCGACGACGTACACGCCACCGATTGCGGCCGGTACAGACCCCAACGCCATCCACCACGAGAGTGCGAAGTCCACCGTCTTCTGTTTCCAGTGCTTGTATCCTCCCACGGTCTTGGTCACCGCACCGTAGCACCAAGTCGGTTCCCACGGCCGTTACCGGCGGAGTGCCGACAAATAGCACCAGGAGCGGGGTCATCAGCGCTCCACCACCAATCCCGGTCATCCCCACGAGGATCCCGACGCCAAGGCCGAAGCCGATGACCATTGCGGGGTTGAAGTGCACGGCCGCCTCGCGATGTGGTTGTGTTACAAGGGGTTGGGAATGGGCTTCAGAGACTGTGGCCTGCGGGAGGAACCCGCAAGGATGGGGCCAGTTAGCGGTGGAAGGGAGACGGGAGACGGGAGACGGGAGAAGGGAGAAGAGAGAAAGGAGAAGGGCGACGGGCCGAAGGGGACGGGGACGGGGCGACAAGGCGACGGGCGACAGGGGACGGGCGACGGGCGACCAAGCAATCGCGACTCGGCAGAGCGTCGCTCCGCGACGCGTGCGGTGGGATGACTCCGTGGCGCAGCCACGGCCTGCCCCCTCGCTGCGCTCGGGGCAGGCTCAGCCGCGACTTTAGTCGCGTGGGAAAGCGAGCATCTTGTGCGGGTCGAGCACCGACCGCACTGTTTTCCTTCGCAGCCCACACCCAGGTGTTCTACATCATGGCCGACTGTACGTGACGGCTGATCCCATCGTCGAAATCGGCGCCGACTTCGGAGACCGCTACCTCATCGAGCGCGAACTCGGTCGCGGCGGGATGGCCGTGGTCTATCTCGCCCGCGATCGGAAGCACGAGCGGCCGGTTGCGCTCAAGGTGCTCCAGCCGGAGTTGTGCCACTCGCTCCAGAGCGAGCGGTTCCTCCGCGAGATCAAGCTGGCCGCGAGTCTGACTCATCCTCACATCGTGCCGGTCTACGACTCGGGAAGCCACGATGGGCAGCTCTACTACGTCATGGCCTACATCGAGGGCGAATCGCTGCGGGCGCGACTGAATCGCGAAGGCCGGCTGCCGCTCGAGGAGGCGTTGAAGATCGCGCGCGAGGTGGCGGATGCACTCGACTACGCGCACACCCGCGGCGTGATCCATCGCGATATCAAGCCGGAGAATGTGCTGCTCGGATCCGGTCACGCCCTGGTGGCCGACTTTGGCATCGCCCGCGCGATTTCCGAAGCGGAAGCGAGCGAGGCGACCGCCGGCCACATCCTCGGGACGCCGGACTACATGAGCCCGGAGCAGATCTCTCGCGACGTGGAGCTGGACGGGCGGACCGACATCTACAGCCTGGGGTGCCTGCTCTTCGAGGCGCTGGCGGGAAAGCCTCCTTTCGGAGGGCTCACGGTGCGATCGGTCATGCTTCGCCGCCTGGTGGACCCTGCCCCGTCGCTTCGCAGCATTGATGGTCGAATTCCGCCGGCCATCGATGCCGCGGTTTCCCGAGCGCTGGAGACCGAACCGCGCGACCGCTTCGCCAGCGCGGCCGAGTTCGGTGCGGCTCTCCAGCCCGGAGCGATCCTTGCCGCCCCGCAGGCAACGAGGGCCTCGAGTGCCAAGCAGGAGACAGCGCCTGAAGCGTCCGTCGCCGTGCTCCCCTTCGCCAACCTCAGCTCGGACCCCGAGACCGAGTACTTCAGCGACGGGATGACCGAGGAGATCATCAACGCCCTGAGCCAGGTCCCCACCCTCCGGGTCGCCGCACGGACCTCGGCGTTCGCCTTCAAGGGAAAGAGCGTGGATGCCCGCGAAATAGGCGAGCGCCTGAGAGTGCGGACTCTGCTCGAAGGCAGCGTGCGCAAGGCCGGCGACCAGGTGCGGGTCACCGCTCAGCTGATCAACGCGGCCGACGGCTATCACCTCTGGTCGCAGAGCTACGACCGGAAACTGGCGGACGTGTTCGCGGTGCAGGACGAGCTGGCTCGCGCGATCTCGAGGCACCCTCACCCGCACCGTCTCCATCGCCACGCCGCCTCAGTTGGTCGCACCGCAGACTCGGAAGCCGGAGGCGTACAACCTCTACTTGAGAGGCCGGCACGCGTGGGCTCAGGCGACGCCCCAGGGGTTTGCGCAGGCGCTCACCTTCTTCCAGCAAGCGCTGGCGATCGATCCCGACTATGCCCACGCCCACGCCTGGCTGGGGTACGCCTATGCGATGCTCGGCTTCGAAGAGTTTGGTGCGCTCCCGTCGGAGCAGGCGATTCCGCCGGCACGGGCCGCCGCGCTCAGGGCCGTCGAGCTGGACGACACGTTGCCGGACGCGCATATGACCCGCGCGATCGTGGCGACACTCTACGATTGGGATTGGGCGCTCGCACAGCGGGAGTACGATCGGGGGATGGCGCTCGGCTCCAGTGGTCCGGCCCAGCACTGGTACGCCTTGTTCCTCTGCGCCATGGGTCACGCCGAGGAAGCCCAGCAGGTGATCCGCCGGGCTCAGGTGACCGATCCGCTTTCGGTCACGATACAGGTCAGCGTCGGCCGGTGCCTGCACTACGCGCGACGCTTCGATGAGGCCGCCCAGGTTTTCCGTGCCCACCTCGACCTGAATCCCGACTCGTACCAGGGCTACGTGGCGTTGGCGCGAAACTCGTTCGCTCGGGGAATATTGAGGAAGTCGTCGCCACCACGAATCAGGCGATCCAGAATATCGGGCGTCGGCCGATCCTCCTGGCCTACGCGGGCGAGGCCCACGGCAGGTTGGGCCACCGGGCAGAGGCCCAGGCCCTTCTCGCGGAGCTGCGAGAGATGGGAACCCAGCGCTACGTGCCGGAGATATTCCAGTCCCTGATTCTCTTCGGGTTGGAGGAATTCGACGCGGGATTCCGGCTCTGGGAGCAGGCCTGCGATCAACGGTCGGGCTGGTGCGTGTTTCTTCAGGCCGATCCCGAGTGTGATTGGCTGCGAGACGACCCGAGGTACAAGGCGTTGGTGAAGCGGGTGGGAGTGCCGGAGTAGTTGTCACCTCACCCCCTGTCCCCCTCTCCCCTCGCGGGCGAGGGAGACGCGACCTTCCGTTCATCGCGAGGCCCCCCGGAGCAGCGCGAGGGGGCCGAAGCAATCTCCGCGCGGGTCCGCGGAGGCACGCAGAGACCTCACCCCCTGTCCCCCTCTCCCTCGCGGGAGAGGGGGGACGCGATCCTCGGTCAGCTTTTGACCATCGACCGCTTTCCCGTCTCCCGTCTTCTAGAACAACGGCATCCCCCGCCGCTCGGCGAGGCACTTCACGATCGCTACACCTCAAGAGCGCGAGCTCGGCACAGGCAGGGATGGCCCTGGTCTCTCTCGCCCGGGACCTGAAGCACGACCGCCCTGGTCGCCCTCAAGGTGATGCGTCCCGAGGTCGCAGCGATGCTCGGCGCCGAACGATTCCCGCAAGAGATCCGTATCACCGCCCGCCTCGGTGATCTGGAATATCCTAGGCGCGGTCCGCCGTCCCCATCGCCGGATCTGAACTTCTCTATCCGCAGCGGTTGATCCGCACCACCGATCCTATCCCCCCTCGGGGCCTTCACCAGGAGGTCATCGTGAGTCGTATCACTAGATCAGCCCTCGCCGCACTCATCCTTGCCAGCCTCGTCGCCTGTCGCGAGGAATCCACGGAGCCGAGCCTGACCCCCGTCGGCGCTCGGGCCGCAGCCGTCAGCAACGGCCGCCACATTGTCGCCTTCAGCCGTAACGCGATTCCGTCCGATTTCGCGAGCCGGGTTCAGGCGATGGGTGGCACAGTCTCCACGACCTACTCCCAGATCGGCGTGGCTTACGCCGAGGGACTGAGCGACGCCCAGGCCACCAGCCTGGTGGGTAAGGGCAGTGTGGTACAGGCGATTCCTGACATCGATATCGAGCTGGATCCCCCTGTCGGGGTCACCGAGGCCGAGGCGGCCGCCCAGGATGCAGTGGAGAGCCCATCAGCGCCGGCCACCGCGTTCTTCTTCCCCCGCCAGTGGAACATGCGCGCCATTCACGCGAATGACGCCTGGGCCCAGGGCAAGCTCGGGTCCGCCAGCGTGCGGGTCGGCATCCTGGATACCGGCATCGACTACACCCACCTCGATCTGCAGGGCCGGGTCGACATGGCCGCCTCCCGAAACTTCGTCCCCGGCGATGCGGCCCTGGTGGCAGCGCACTTCCCGGGTCAACCGGACTGGATCGACCTGCACTTCCATGGCACCCACGTGGCCGCCACCGTGAGCAGCAACGCACTGGCCGCGGCAGGAGTCACCTCCAGGGTCACCCTGGTCGCTGTGAAGGTGCTCGGCGCCAACGGATCCAGCGTGGGCAGCAGCGTTCTCGACGGCCTCATGTACGCCGCCTCGCCGCTGGGCCCGAACGGAGCCGGGGTCGATGTGATCAACATGAGCCTCGGCGGCTCGTTCGACAAAAAGAACTTCCCCGGCTTCGTGTCGATCATCAACCGGGCGTTCAATTTTGCCAAGAATCAGGGCGTGACCATCGTGGTATCGGCTGGGAATGCCGCGATCGACCTGGACCACGACAAGAGCGGCTACAAGACGTATTGCAACACTCCGGCGGTGATCTGCGTTTCCGCGACGGGACCCACGGCGCAGGCCAGCGTGAACGGCCCCTACACCAACATCGACGCGGTCGCGGCCTACTCCAACTTCGGGCGCTCGGCCATCAACGTGGCCTCGCCGGGCGGCTGGGGCACGCTCACCGCGGGCGTGAGTTTTGTGTACGCCGCATGCACCCACTTCAGCCTGGTCCCCGGCCTGGGGATCTGCGGCACGGGCACATTCGTTCTGGGGGTTCAGGGCACCAGCCAGGCCGCTCCGCATACGTCGGGCCTGGCGGCACTCCTGGTCGAGAAGTACGGACGGGACCCGGGTGCCATCAAGAACGCGATCCAGGCCGGTGCGGACGACCTCGGTGCGCCGGGGACCGACCCGCTCTATGGCAAAGGCCGTATCAACGTGGTGGGCTCGCTCGGGCTGTAAACCTAACCCCCTGTCCCCAGCCCCGACTTCGTCGCCTGTTAGGAAGGGGGAACGGAGTCCGATAGAGTTGTCATTGCGAGGCCACCTTAGCGAGCGCAGCGAGGGAAGGGGCCGAAGCAATCTCAATGCCGACCGTCAACGAAGGCCAGGTATCGAGATTCCCCCCGCTACGCTCGGGGCAGGTTCTCGCTGCGCTCGGTATGACAGCTGCGGCCTCGATGTTTCCCGTTTCCCGTTCCCCGTTCCCTTTTCCCTTCCCTCTCCACCCCCACCTTCATTCCCTCGTCAGCCGCGCAGCGCATTCCGCGCCTCGACCACAAAGGGTTGCAGCTCGGGGTCGGCTCGGCGCCAGACATCGACCACGAACTGGTACGACTGCGTCGCCTTGTCACGCTCGCCCAGACGCTCGGCGATGCGTGCCTGCTCCAGGACGCCGAGGACAAAGAGCGGGCCCTCGCCACTCCAGACCCAGCGATCCAGGACCGCTCCCGCCTGTCGAGCCTGTCCCTGCGAGGTGAGCAGGCGGGCCTCGATGAGCTTCCTGCAAGCAATCGTTCACAATACAGAGCGTGTCCGGAATCGACTGAAAGAGACCCAACGCCCGGACGGAATCGGCTCGAGCCAGCGCGAGATACGCGGTCGCGGCAGCGTGGAGGTATCGACCGCGGAGCTTGCCGCGGGCGCTTTCCTGCGTTCGGGCTTCCTGCTCGGCGCGGAGCGCGAACCGCGCCAGCGACGCCGTGTCCCTCTCGGGCCAGCCACCAGGGGAGGCCACGCATGTTGCCGCGTCGGTGATGAAGGGAGGCATCGGCCACGCTTCCAGGCTCGAGCGCGTGTCCAAAGGTTGTGGCGGTCACCGACTCCGGGATCGCCCCGAGGAGGCGCGAGGGCGAGGAACGGATCCAGGAAGTTCGGTGAACGGCGACGCTTCGGGTCGAGGAGTAAGGGGCGATCCACCGCGTACGCCTCGTGAAGGTGGCCCCGGTAGGCCAGCGCGAGCGCCAGGTACTGATGGTACATCAGGGTGTCCGACCAGGCATCGGACACCGGTGCCGCTCCGCCGGCCCAGCGCTCGCAGGAGCCGGATCGCGGCTTCGCCCGAGTCGGCCCACCAGCCGAGGTGCGATCATACCGGCGTCAAAGAGTACCTTGGGCGGAGGCGCTGTCGATCATCCGAGCCGTCTCCGGGGCGTGGGACCGCGCGGGATCGAGCATCAGGGCGGCCAGTCGAATCGAAGCCGCATTGACGTCGGTGGATCGAGGCGCAGGTAGGCGTCGGCATACTTCCGGGCCAGGTCGGGGCGGTTCAGCCGGATCGCCAGGTTCACCGTATGCTCGTACGCCGGCGCGAACCCCGGGTCGAGGGCGATCGCGTGGTCGAAGGCCTCGAGTGCCGGGCCGGGGACGCCTCCCAGCGGAGGACCGTCGTGAAATCGCGCATCACCGAGCTCGTACCACACCTCGGGGTCATCGGGGTAGCGGCGGGCGGCCTCCTCCAGGATAGAAAGATTACGATAGGTGAAGCGGATCAGATCGGCCGGGTCGGTCGCCTCGTCAGCCGCGATCCCAGAGGAGTCGGCGGCGATCAGCAGACTGTCCTTGGGGGAAAGTCCGTGATTCAGCGCTCACCGACCCGGCGCGGTACTCCTCAGCGGGCCGGTACGCATGCGAGCTCGAGGGGTCCCAGCCGAGCACCGACACTCATATGGCGGTAGGCAAGCGCGAACGTGCTGTCCTGGGCGATGGCCTGGTCGTAGTACACCAGGGCAGAGTCCCAGAGACCCCGCCGATAGAATTGCTCCCCGTACAGGAAGGCCTTCAGCGCCGGGAGCGATCTGGACCCGATCGACACCTGACGCACCGCCCCGATCGGGCGATCCCGTCCCAGCACCTGGAGGATCCTGACGCCGAGCGAGTCGGCCAGGTCGCCGATGGCCGCCGTGTCACCTCTGACCTCGAGGTCGGCCTCGGCGCTCCTTCGGGCCACGTCCAGCACCGTCGCTCTCAGGCTGACGGTGCCGCTCGCTGTCCTTACGCTCCCGAACACCACCAGCCCGGCACCAGTGCGGTGGCCGAAGCTCTCGGCTGACACCCGATCGGCGCGGCCCTGCCAGCGCTTGATTCCTACCGACTGCGGCACGGTGCGCAGTGGTCCGGCGCCGTCGAGGTTTCGGGAGAGGATGTCCACCAACCCCTCATGCCAGACTTGCAGTGACGGGTCGAGCACGTCGAACGGGGCGATCGCCAGCAGATTGGGATCCGTGGGCGAAGCCGGCCGGGACCGGAACAGGAGGACTCCTGCCGCGGCCAAGGCGGCCAGACCAACGGCCAGGCCCCAGCGGCGTCCGGCGACCGGAGTGCCCCGCCGCGGTGCGGCGTCCGGCTGACTCAGGGCCTTCGCGAACTCCTGCCGTCCCGAACCGGTCGGCGGGTGATTTGGCGAGGGCTCGATCGATCGCCCGCTCCACCGCTAGAGGAACAGTTTCCCGTACCACCCGGATGAGCGGGGCAGGGGCGCCGAATCGTTTGGCGATGATGGCCTGCGCGGTGGGACCGGTGAACGGCGGTTCCCCGGCGAGCATCTCGTACAGCACGCAGCCCAGCGCGTAGACGTCGGTGCGCGCGTCGAGGTCCCGGTCACCCGCCGCCTGTTCTGGGGGCATGTACGCCGGGGTCCCCACCACCAACCCG
This sequence comes from uncultured Gemmatimonadales bacterium, assembly GCA_963788625.1. Lineage (GTDB taxonomy): Bacteria > Gemmatimonadota > Gemmatimonadetes > Gemmatimonadales > GWC2-71-9 > DATBGE01. The sequence continues at coordinate 160,690 of CAWBHB010000005.1, forward strand.
GACTCGGTGAGTTGCGCTTCCCGGCCGCCCAGCGCCCGGGCGATGCCGAAGTCGGCGACCATCGTGCTGCCATCGGCCGTGAGCAGGAGGTTCTCGGGCTTGATGTCGCGGTGAACCACGCCGTGCTGGTGGGCGTAATCCAGTCCCAGTGCAGCCTCGCGGGTGATCCTCACCGCGTCCACGACCGGCAGTGGCTCTCCCGGGTGAGCCGGTCGCGCAAGCTCTCGCCTTCGACGAATGGCATGGTGAACCAGAACTGCCCGGCCGCTTCGCCGGAGTCGTGGACCGGGAGGATGTGAGGATGCTGCAGCCGGGCGGCGAGCTTGATCTCCCGCTCAAACCGATCGGGGCCGAGTATGGCAGCGAGCTCCGGGTGGAGCAGCTTGAGCGCAACCGGCCGGTCGTGCTTCAGGTCGTGCGCGAGATAGACCGTGGCCATCCCGCCGCGGCCCAGTTCGCGTTCGAGGCGGTAGCGAGTTGAGAGAGCGGCGCGGAGCTGGGACTCGCTGTCGGTCAGCGGGGAGCTCGTCAGTTTGGGAGACAGCCCAAGACTATGGCTGACGGGAGGCTTTTGCTAGAAGAGCGCGTGACACAGCTCACGGTTGTTGCGTCCACCTCACCCCCTGCCCCCTTCGTCTACCTCACCCCTGTCACTTCTCCGTCTACCTCACCCCCTAGCCACCTCTCCCTCGGAGAGGGGGAACCATAGCCCCTTGTCTTCCGAGGGAGCGCAGGACCGAGAAATCTCGGTGCCAGGCCCTTCGTTGACGGTGGGCATTGAGATTGCTTCGGCCCCCTCGCTCTGCTCGGGGGCCTCGCAATGACAGCATTTGACCATCGACCATCGACCATCGACCATTGACCATTCCCGTCTCCCCGTCTCCCCGTCTCCCGTCTCCCGTCTTCCCCTACAACAACAGCATCCCCCGCCGCACCGCCACACTCACCGCCTCGGTCCGCGAGTGGGCGCCGAGTTTGGCGAAGATCGATCGCAGGTGGAATTTGACGGTGTGATCCGAGAGACCGAGCGTCATGGCGATGTCGTGGTTGGCGAGACCGTCGCCCAGGAGACGAAGAATGTCGCGCTCCCGCGGGGTGAGCGCGTCGGACGGGTCATCAGCCGGGAGCGGTCGAGCCCGCACCGGTACCGCACCGGGAACCGTTGAGCGAGTTCGCACCACAAGCCCGCCCGCCACCGCTCGGAGAGCACTCACCAGCTGATCGCGCGACACCGCATCCGTCACTACGCTCGCCTCGCTCGCCAGCACTTCCGCCATGAGTGACGCCGCGGCCGACTCGCCGATCAGAATCAGCAGACGACTGCCATTGGCGGGCAGAGCCAGAGGCGACGTCGTCTCGCCGTCGAGATCGGTCAGATCCAGGAGGGTGACATCGGCCCGCGCCGGGTCGGTAACGACCGTGACGTCCGGGTCGGTCGCCAGGAGGCCGCGGTCGTTCTCCAGGGCCCGGGGGAACTCCGGATCAGGACGCGAAGGGGCCGCATGGAAGATTGAAAAAGTGAAAAAGTGACAAAGTGAGAAAGTGAAGACTGAAATTTGAAGATGGAAGACTTGGCCGTTTCAGCCGACGCATCACGCAGTGCGCTTCGAATGACGATGCTCCAGCTGGTGCGAGGCCCAGCGGAACGCCGCTTCGCCTGGAACTGCGAGCGCCAAGCCGAAGGCAATCATCGTGGTAATACCGACCACCTCTCCGTGTGCGTCGAGCACCGGGCCACCCGAATTGCCCGGCGCCACCTCCATATCCAGCATCAGCCACGGCAATCGCCCCGCGAGGGTGTTGGGAATCCACTGCGAAGGCGCCGGGCCCACCGCGTGCACGATGCCGGTGGCGAGTGCGCCGACCAGGCCGAACGGATGGCCGATGGCGAACACCAGCATCCCGGGCCGCAGTCGAGCGGAACCGCCCAGTGAAATCGGAGCGAGGTCGAGTCGCGGGACCTCCAGCAGGGCCAGGTCCCTCTTCGGATCACGCGCGACGAGCCGGCCCTGATGCCTTTGCCGGTCCGGGCGAGTCACCTCGAGCGAGTCGGCCACCGCGACGTGCGCGTTGGTGATCACCAGGTCCTCTCCCCAGGCAATGCCCGCGCCGAGTTGGTGCGGCCCGGCCTGCAGCTGAACCGTCGACTGCCGAATCCGTTCGGCCAGCTCCGCCAGCCGATTCTGGGCGTCGAGCGCCGCGGCGAGTCCGGTCATGCGGTCTTCCGGGGACGCTCGCCCACCACCAGCTCGGCGCTGGTCAGGCTGCCCCCGCGCACGATATCGAGTTTGAGCTTGCGGCCCACCATGGCACTCCCGAGCTGGTTCACCAGATCCTCCGGGCTGTCGAGCGGCGCGCCGTTGGCGCCGACCAGCACATCCCCCAGAAGGATACCCGCGTTAGCGGCTGGCCCGTCTCCATCGACCTCGAGCACCACCACGCCCCCGCCGTGCGACAGTTTCATTCGCTCACGCGCCTTGTCGGAGAAGCGCACCGCATGGAGTGCCGCGCCGATGTAACCGCGGGCCACATAACCCTTGTTCAAGAGGGCGGTGACCACCCGCTCCACCGTCTGAACCGGAATGGTCGTAGCGAACGGCCGACTCAGTCCACCGGAGTTGATGCCGTGGATCTGTCCGGAGACGTCTACCAGTGCCCCACCTCCCAGGCCGGGGTAGATGGTGAGATCGGATTGCAGTTGCGCGTCGATCTCCCCGCCTTTCCAGCTGCGCCAAGCGGGGCCGACGCTGCTCACCGCGCCGAAGCTGGTGCGGGGTCCGTTCTCATCCAACCGGCCGATGGCCAGAACCAGGTGGCCCGGCTTCAGACTGCTCGTCGCGCGCTCGGTGACGGGAAGCAGGCCAGTCTCGATCCGAAGCAATGCCAGGTCGGTGCCCGGATCTCGGCCCTGAAGGGTTGCAGCGACCGAGCGGCCGTCGGGCAGAGTGACGGTGATTCCTTCGGTGCGGCGAACCGTGCCGTCGGTAGTGACGATCAGCCCATCCCGCCAATGGACCCCGCTCGATGGAAGCCGGGGACGGGCGTGAACCGCGACGACGGCCCGTGCGGCGCGTTCTACCGCGCTAGCTAAGGCGTCGGAGAGCGCCTGAAGTGAGTTGGTGTCGGACATGGTATTGCGATCCTCCGGTAAAAATGAGACAGGAGCCGGAGTGCAATGTGGGCAAGCGGGGGTTGGGGCGGTATCGCTCGAATGGGCGGGGGAGGGTGGGAAGCGGTGAACGGTGAACGGTGAACGGTGAACGGTAGAACGGTAGAACGGTAGAACGGTAGAACGGTAGAACGGTAGAACGGTAGAACGGTAGAACGGTAGAACGGTAGAACGGTAGAACGGTAGAACGGTAGAACGGTAGAACGGTAGAACGGTAGAACGGTAGAACGGTAGAACGGTAGAACGGTAGAACGGTAGAACGGTAGAACGGTAGAACGGTAGAACGGTAGAACGGTAGAACGGTAGAACGGGGAACGGCGGGGAACGGGGAACGGGGAACGGGGGAACGGGGAACGGCGAACGGGAACAGCTGCCCTCCCCGTTCACCGTTCACCGTTCACCGTTCTTCACCGTTCCCCGCTGTTCCTACTTCGCTCGAATGAAATTCACATTGCTGAAGCGCTGCACCGCCATGGCCAGGTCACGCGGATCCGATCCGCCGCGGTGCTGGACGTTGACGAATAGCGTCTTGCCAGTCGGGCTGAGGTACACGCCGGTCGGCTCGGCGTCGCAGTCGGTGATCGACAGGAAACGCACGATCGGCTGCGAGTGAGCCGAGGAAGCAGGGTTGAATGGCGCGAACCACACATCGTCGCCGATGGTCTTGCCGGTGGACGAGCTCCCACCCGGATCCTCGGTGATGTACAGATTGCCGGACTTGTCGAGTGCCAGGTTATCGGGGAAGTCGAAGTCGGCCGGGGCGTTAAGTCCGTCCTTCACATAGTCCGAGACAAACGCCTGTCCCGGAGCGCCACCCTGGGGCTTGAGGTCGATCGCCAGTACCCGATCCTCGCCAGTCACGGCGACGTACAGGGTGTTGTTGCCGCGGAGGTCGTCCCCGGTGCTGGTGCCGATCTCCACGTCCTCCGGCCGGGTGTAGCCAGTAGCACCCTTGGCGGTGGCCTCGTCGATCGAGTTGATCAGGATAGCGGCGGGATCCAGCTGCACCCATTCGGCAAAGCCGGTGCGGTTGCCCAGGTCGTTCACGATCTTGAGGGCGTAGAGCGTGCCGGCACTCAGGTCATTCAGGTGAGTCGGTACAAACTTGAAGATGTAGCCAGGCCCAGTCTCCGAGATGCCGTAGAGATTGCCAGCCTTGTCGAACCGGAGACCTTCGTGGGACCGGGCACCGATCGCCGGCCTGACGACAGCGGCACCAGTCTGGGGATTGATCTCGTAGACGTGACCGCCGACCGCGTTGGGCTGGGTCGGATCCTTGAGAGTCGAGATGGTGACCTCCTCCGCGGCGAGGAGGGTTCCCCAAGGGGTCCAAGCGATCCCGTCGAACCGCTCCCAATCGGCCCGCTCCGCCACCAGGCTGGTCGCCCCGGTAACGAGATCGGTAACCGAGACCCCGGCGCCCGAGCCAAGCTCATGGGTCCGGTAGAGGAACCGGCCCCGGGGGAAGCCCGTCTCGTTGACGGTGTTCATGTCCGGCTGGTCAAGGAAGCCAGTCCCTTCCTTAGCAACGGCAGTCTGGAGGTAGCCGGCAGGCAGGACCAGCTGCTCCGCGCCCCCGCCCGCGGAGCACAAGGCTGAGCCGGAGATCGGGGTGAAGGGGAGGGTATTTCCCGGAGCGATGAAGTTGAGGGGAAGGCCAGGCTCGGACGGCAGGTCGCTGGCGGTCTCAGGAGTGGTCGTGGTAGAGGAGTCGGGCGCACAGGCTGCGACCGCCAGGATCGAAAGTGAGAGGGCAGTCGGAAGCCACAGGGTGTGACGCATTGCCATGTCTGATTCTCCGGGGGTGAGGGGTTGAACGCGGCCCTCGACATCTTGCTCCCGGAGGTAACGAGTCAGGCAGGTGACAGTCACCGACAACGTGTCGGACAGGGAACGATTGGGGTGAGTTGTTGCGGTTCAGAACAGCGTGTAGGGGAGAGGAAGGGAAAAGGGGGAACGGAAAGGGGAACAGGGAATGGGGAACGGGGAACGGGGAACGGGGAACGGGGAACGGACTACGCCTGGTTCGCTTGCAAGGAAAGGCCCGGAAGAGCCTGCCCCGAGCGCGGCGAGGGGGCCACGCAACGTAGCCAGAGGACGCCATCGGAACCTCAGCGCCCCGACGGGGCGCCGCATGCTTAACCCCTGGCCCTTCCCTTTTGTCCTTCTCCTCTCCTTTTCCTCTTCCCCGGTCCGGTCCCCCTCCCTTTGGTAGGGCGACAGGCGATAAGGCGGACCGGCGCACAGCGCGGCTGGTGGAGTATGGTTGGCCACGACAAGATTGTCGGGTGGACTACGGGAAGGCGGACAGACGGACAGGCGACAAGACGGCGGTGGTGGGTTGTGGGCGTGGGTAGTCGGGCGAGAAACATGAACGATGCGCGAATCGAACGTGACTCTCTCTAGCCGTCCCCCTCTTCCCGGGAAGGGGGACAGGGGGTTAGGTGGGTCGCGGGGACAAGGCGACTAGACGGACCGGCGGACAGGCGGACAAGGCGGACAAGGCGGACGGATGGACCGAAAGACTGATAGACCGACCAAGAGAAAGTCCGCTATATGCTCCCGGTATGTGCGACGCTTCCAAAAGCATCACTCTGCCGGTGGCGGGGTTCGCCGCGCCTCGTCGTAACGCAATCCACTCGACCCTTCCCCCCGGCCCACGCCTTTGCGGCGCGCAATCCAAAGATGAGTCTCTCCCGAGAGCCAGCGGCATCGCACGACTTCTCGAACCACCTTGAGTCCGGTCCGGGGACGGCTTCCTCTCGAACTCGGTAGACGCCGTTCGGTGGCGCCTGGATGATACGACCAATGGGGGCCGGGCTGGTGATGCCGTCTGGCCGAATCATCTGACCGCGTTCGAGGGCCGTTTCGCCGGTAAACTGATCGAGTGAGACGGGTAGCATTGGAAACCAGTGCCACGGCACAAAGCTCTGCAGGCGATAGAGCAGTGGCGCGGTGGTTACCGGCACTACCTGCGGCGGTTCCAGAGCGGTGGCGGCGACGTGGCGTTCCCGTCCCGGCCAAGGCCGTCCCTCGCCGCCTTCGGTCATCTGCTCGATGGCCCACACCAGGTTGGCCTGCTCGTCGCGCACGAAGCGAACGTCTTCTATCTGATCGCCTACCAGGCGGGCCGGGCCGGCGCTGGGCGGCAGCAGGAGAAAATCAGCCGGCCGCCCATCCTGATCCGCAATCGAGGTCGAGAAACAGGTCCACCGAGCGTCCGGCGGGGTGGGCGCCGCATCGGCCCGATCCACCAGCGTGACGCCACCGAAGACGTCATGCACCAGCAGCTCATCGATCCGCGCGACTCGGCTCACCGGAAAATCAAAGGGCACGACAAAGTAGTCGTTCCCATGAATCAGCATGAAATCCATCACCAGCAGCTTGGCGAGATCGCGCTTATCCGGTATCACACTGCCGAAATCACTGGACCCGCGCTCGAAATCCCACCAGCGATGGTTCGGCATGCCGCGGAAACGAACGAAGGTGGGCAATCGACTGACACTCATCGCTTCGGGTACCGGCACCGCGACGCCTTCCGGCGTTCCCGGATTTTCGGCCCGGGAGACCAGGTCCATGGTAAACCACTCGAAGGTGGCATCCCGGTCCGGAGTGGACTGAAACAACATGGTTCCTCCGGTCGGGCCTGCGGCGACTGCCTCCACCTGGTACTCCAGTCGATCGCTGTGCCATGAGGTCCCGCTATCCGCCCCGATCTGGCCAAGGGTACGGGAGATCGACTGCTGCAGAGCGGTGATCGCGGCCTGGAGCTGAGCGACGAAGGGAACGACCGCGGGCTTGGCGAGAAGCGCGGGCGTGGCTCCCTGCGCCGCCAGTTCAACTCCATTCACCGCCCGGCCATCACACACGCTGAGGAAACGCGCCGCACGCGCATCACTGGGGTCCACCCGTGAGGAGTCCAGCGGGAACTCCTCCCGCACCGCGGCGAGCACCGCGGCGCGCTGGGTTGGGTTGAGACCCTGATCCTCCAGCAGCGACGCCAGGGCAAGTCCCCACTCGGCCTGCGTCGCCAGATCGGGCGCGAAGGCTTCGGTCTCCACCAGCTCCTCGAGGGGTGCCGTGATAGGCCGGAGCGGTAGAGGCTGGCCCGTATCAAGATGAGGGCCGCCAGCCGAGGAAGGGCGTGGTTCGCGCTCGCATCTGCACCCAGGCCGGTGAGCCAGCATCCTCGCCCTGAAATTCACCGAATTGCCACTGCCGGGTCAGCATCCACAGCGGATCCCGGATCTTCGCGGCCAGAGTGTCGGCGACCTCAGGCGACCGCGGCCTGGGCTCCAAGCGGTTCCACCAGGTCAGCGAGAGCAGATTGATTTGGAGTGCTCCGGCTTCGATCGGGATTGCAACGCCCATGTCAGGTCCTCCTGACCAGCTCGACCTCGAGCCTACACCGCATCGATCAAAATTGCTTCGTATCGTCACCTCATCAGTGCTGTCCGCCAGGCAGATCGCGGGAAGCAGCTGACTCAGGGCCCCGAGCAGCTCGCCATCGACGGCGCGGATTCGAGCCATCTCCAGCGTTTCCTTCAGGGTTTCCGTCAACCAGGAAAGCGACCACTGCTCCGCCTCAGCGACCGGGGGAACCGCCAGCAGCACCGTCTGGGGCGCCTCGGCACCCGGATCGTCATAATGGAAAGCGACTCCGGTCTGTTCGTCGGGAAAGGGGATGATCTCGGTCCAGTGATCGAGCAGAAGGCCGGCCCATGGCACGTTGACTGGTGGGGTATCGGCCTGGTACAACAGGATCGAGATCCGGCCCGGCGCGGGGCGGTCTGCCTCGCTGGCAAAGGGAAGCGCGACCCAACGGGCGCCGGCGTAATAGGGAAGCTGGGCCAGAGCGCGCGTGGCCCGCCCGCGGCCCAACGAGCTCGCCACGATCTCCAGCCGCCGCCAGGAGTCCAACGGAGGACGAACCCGAAGGGCAGTTCTCTCGAAGTCTTGTAGCGCTGCCTTGCGGACCAGTGGATCAGCGTCGATGAACGCCGCCGTCCCGCTGTGAGCGAGTGCATTGGTCAGTTCGGCTGGCGCCGGAACATCGAACAGCGGTGCGAACGGCAGCTCCGCACCGCACACGATGTCCAACACCTCTCGCGCGGCCCCCAGGAGGAAGCGCGTGTCGCTGGCGTGTTCCGGTTTCGCCGCCTCAGTCAGCACCGCACCCGACCGCGTTACCCGGCGCGTGGCTTCCGCCACCACACTCACTGCCTGCGCGATGAGCTGTTGCCGAGCCGCCAGGTCGTGGCCGAAGGAAGAGATCGGATAGGCCCCCGTTACTCCGATGGCCGACACCGCCCGCAGGGCGTTGCGAAGGTTGGTGAGATTGAACGGCGCACCCTCGGGTGCCGCCTGCGCCAGGGACAGCTCCTGAGTCAGCGGCAGAGTGGCGGCGTCCAACGCCTGCCGCGCAGTCGTCGCGCGGGCGATGGCGTCACCGGTTCGGTGATCGGCCGCCTTGGCGTCGTCAGGACGATCTTCGGCGACCAGGTCCTCGGGGGTCAGCGGGCGGCTCTTGGCGATGATGTCCGCCGCCGTGCGCGCCAGCTCGAGCAGGTCGGTAAAGGAGCGGTCGGTCGCCGGATCGAACCCCGCGTCGGGCCTTCCATAAGTGATCCGGCCCGGCGTCTCCTCGGTGAGACCCAGCGCGGCGTGCGCAGCTTCGAGGATGCGCCGGTCCAGCTCAGACGCTTCTGCTCGGGTGGCGTCTGGATGCGCATCGGCTCGCGCCCGGGCCAGCACCAGCACATCGATCGGTCGCAGCGCCAGCTTCTTCAGTGAAACCGTGGTGATGCCGGTTGGCGCCTCCTCGGGTCCGAACTCGACTCCACACTCATAGTCATCGGCTTTGCCGAAGAGCTGACCAAGCCAGGCATCGATGCGAGGCTCGATCTGGGCGCGTGGGGTGGGCGCCGGATATCCTGGGGGAAGTGGCTTCCCACTGCCGCCCAGCAGCAGCGCGATCTTGTGGGTCAGAGGGGTTCCGCGTCGCGGCTGAGTGGCGATTTCAGGATCGGGAGGACGGACCACACCTTGCGCCATCGCGTCCAGCGTGGCCGCCGCGACATTGGGACTTCCTTTGACCAGTTGATAAACCGCTTCGCCGAACAGAAGGTCCGAGGTCGCATCAACGGTCTGATCGAGCCGCATCAGCTCCGCTTCCACGCCCGCCTGGTCGGCCCCGCCATTGGGCAGACCGAACTGGCCCCAGGGGATCTCCCCTGCCTGATAGGCTCGGCGCAGCGCCAGACCATCCACCACGTTCTGGGCGGCGATGTGTTCCTTGGGTTGTTCCGGATCGTTGGGATCGAAATCCTCGGGGTCACCGGATTTCCCGGCGACCAGCGGATAGCGAGCCCGAAGCGGAGCGATCCATTTGTCCAGATTACGATCGTGCAGCCCCCGCTCCATCTGATAGCCGAAGACCGCGCCGACCGGCTGCCCTTCCCGCACCGCATCGAGCACGAACCGGCCGGCACGAACTCGGGCTGACGAGAGATCCACCGCGTACTTCTTGCGATCGTCTCCGGTTCGAGAGAGATACCCGTTTCGAAGAATCGCCGCGGCGGCGGCATGGGTCATCGACGGCGCATGCACGTAGCCGCCGTTCCCGTCCTGCCGCGCCGCCATGGTCCCGTCGGAGAGCTGGACCGGATGCGTGCTCGAGGCGGGGCGGGGTCGGAGGTTCTCGACCCAGCCGTAGGCGCCGAGATGACAGCCGAGTGGCTGAGACGAGCGCATTTGTTCGAGTCGCTTGGCCGCGAGTCCGGTGATCCAGGCATCGAGCCGGTGGGAGGCTACATCCAGCGTCTCTCCCAGCAGCCGCTCCAGCTCCGCGGTGGTAGCGCCCGACAGCGCGGCCAGCGCATCCCGGAACCCGACGACCGGCTCATCGGGCAGCAGACTGCGAATGATGGCAGTGTTGGCCGGATCGGAGAGAAAGGTGTGCAGCGGAGCCGTGCCGCTGAGCTGCCCGATCGGCTGCATCATCTGCTCGACCCGGTTCGGACCTTGCGCCGTGCCCGGCAGTCCGACGATCTCCCGCTCTACCGCGGCTCCCACTTCAACGGTTTCGAATCGGACGCCGAGCAGATAGGAGGCGTTCTGATACTCGAGCAGGCCGCCGTGGCGGAGCAGACGATACAGCAATGAGACCGGCCGGTCCCAGTCGGCTGGAACCGATTGGGCGATCAGGTCCGGCACCGAAGCGGTGCGGATCCACTCGATGTAGTTCGGGGTGAGACCCAGCGTCTCCGACACCGGATCCTCGGTCACCAGGTGATAGCGAAACGGCCAGGCGTTGGGGTCGAAGTTGAGCTGAGCAATTCGAGGCCTCCATTCCGGATGACCGATCAGAGTGAAGACCTGGTTGGCCAGTGCCTGACCGGCATCCAGCCAGGCGGTCCATGCCTCGTTCCAGCCCCAGATTCCGAAGAGATTCCAGGTCGCATCTTCTCCCAGCACCGGCCGGACTCGAACCTCGCGGGTGCTCGCGTCGAGGCCGAGGATTTCCAGCAGATCCTGATCGGGATCGCCAGTCCGGCCCACCCTGGGGACCTGACCGCTCTGCTGGAGCCAGATCGCTCTCAGCGTACGCAGGGTCGATGGTAGCGCGCGGTCAACGGCATCGCTCTGCCGCGCCGCTTGCCAGCTCTGCAGACTCGACACGGGGAGTACTCCATACGGTGTGCCGCCGATCCGAAACGCGGAGTACGGTCCCCGACCTCTCACATGATTCACGAAGAAGCCTTGAGCGGTCTGGATGTCGTCCGTTTCGAACACCGGCTTCATGAGCTCGGTCAGGAAGTAGCCCCAGGTCACCGGCCAGAGCGCCCGCGCCATGGCAGCGCCCCGCTCGGCTTCGCGTCCGTCGGCGCCATCGAGATGGATTGCGGTGTCGCTCGCCAATCCGAATGCGGTGATCAGCCGGGGGCCGTCGCGCCCAGCGACGACGGGCAGTCCGGTTCGCGCGACCGCAAAGCTTCGCTGGCCGTCGCCGTCACTGGGTGGAAACGGAGTGGTGGCGGCGGAGGTGTTATTGGTCGGTGTTCCCTGGGGCAGCAATGCGAAGCCCCGACCATGGCGATGGTGTCCGAGCAGCTCTTGAATTCCGCCGGCACTCACGTCGGGAGCCAGCGATGACTTCACGCCAAACACGATGACCCGGGTAAAGCCCATCCCGCGCTCGGCGTTGGAAAGCGGAATCCGGATCCCCATCCCGACCTTTTCGGCCTGATCGAAGTCCACTGTCCAGCGCACGTCGGATGAGAGCCGGAGTCCGTCATCCCCGAGCGGATCGGTTGGATCGGCGGGATCGGGGGAGAAGGTGAGCGCCAGCGGCTCGTGAATCGCAGAGCCCGAGACGATTCGCTCGCCGCCGCCGGTATCGAGCAGGACATGCCACCGATCGGGAAGCAGCTGAGCTTCCGCCGGCCGAGTCCAACTCGATTCACGCCGCGCCGGCGGCGAGATAGACGGGAGCACCGGCCGGACGGCTGTCGAGATTGCTCGGAGTCATCGCCTCGACCACCCAGGACCCCCGAGGCACACCGAGCTTCTTAACGAGGGCCCTCCACGCCAGCTTTTCTTCGGCCTCACCGGGCCAGGCCGCATCCCAATAGGCCTGACCGTCGGCGATTTCTTCGTCGGTTAGCTCCGGCTCGAAGCTGTCGGCCAGGATCTCGTCGGGATACACCCGAAGCAGCATCTGGTCCGCCGTAAAGCGGGTCTCGATGCGAACTGGAAGCAGCACGATGGGATAGCCGGCGGAGAGTCGCGCGACTTCCTGCTCGGGCGTCGGGGTGAGAAAGTTTCCGAGATCTACCGCGAGTGAAGCCAACTCCTCCCTGGTTCTACTCCGGATGGCGGCGAGCGCGGATGCCGCGCGTTCCACATTCGCTTCGGCGGCTTCCACTGCAGCGGCCGAGTTTTCATTCCGGTCCCGCTTGATCGCCTCCAACCTTGCCGCTGCGTCAGCGACGGCGAACGTGGCGCGGCGGAGCTCGCGTCGCGCATCCTCGAGCAGGGCGCGCTGCTGATCAACCGCGGTGGGACCGTCGCTGGGACGCGTCCCGAAGAAGGGTGCAGCCATCAGGGAATCATCTCCGAGGCATGAATGGCGATCCGCATCGGCCGCTGCAGCGTGATGTAGGCGAGATCGGACGACCGACTTCCGTGTTGCCCGGGACCCTGGTCCGCATGCCATCGCGTCGTCGTGGAGTCGGAGACCAGCGTGGTGTCGGGGAGCGACGCATCCAGATTCAAGCTCAGGAAATCGTTCAACGCGGCCCGGCTGCCGGCCAGGTTGGCCCATCCGAGATTATTCCAGCCGCCACTCACCGGCAGACCGAATTGGGAGTCAGGGGTATCCGGTTCTGGTTCGTCCAGGCCGAAACGCGGTTCTCCCGAAGGCTCGGCGAGGACGAAATACCAGCCTGGCTTGGCGCCGTCCCGAATCCCATCGCCCAACACCTCTTCCTTAGTAAGGGCAAAGCCGAAGAAATTCGCGTCCGGATCCATGAAGCCCGAAAAGAGCGGATGCGCGATCTTCTCTTTGGCCTCGGCATCGTTGGCAGGGTCATCGATGATTCGGCCGTCAACCGGCCCGCCCCACTTGGCCTTCACGGCGTACACTTCAGTGTTCGGGTAGCGTCGCAGCAGGTCACCCCGGATGAAGAGGACCAGATAGTCGGAGTCGCCGCCCGGCACCGGGGGACGGGGACTGTGCTCCTTGAGATCGCTTGGCGGCCGCCAGGTATGGATGGGAACGATGTCCTTGAGCTGCTCCGGAGTGAGACCGCCGCCGGGTGGCGCGACGTAGCCTGCGGTATCCCAGAACTGGCGGAAGTAGGTCGCGCGCTGAGTCGTGGGGTACTCCCGCCAAAGCAGCTCGCGCGCCATTTCGTGATTCACGCCCACCATGTACGCCTCGATCATTCGCTGATTGGTCTTGAGCAGCGTCGCGGAGTTGGGCGGGATCTTGTCGAATCCCGGCAGCAGCCACTCGTTGTCGAGCTGAGCCAGCGGCCGGTACATCGGCTGAGGGAATTCGGGTGCGGCGAGCAGCGGCTCCAGCGGATCGAACGGCTCCCAGATTGCAGCGCCGTCGAGGGCGTAGCGTCCGGTGTATGCCTGCGCGATGGTCAGGGTGGGGTCGAGCTTGGTCTTGAGGGTCGCTGCGATACCGTCGAGATCCGCTTCCACCAGAGTCGCGATCGGCGTCGTGGGCCGTGCCATGCGATCGAGCATGGTGCCGTACGCCTGGCGGAGCTTGGCCAGGATCTCAGGCGAGGGAGCCGGCGAGCCGGCTGGAATCGTCGGCAACGTGCGCGGCGCACCGGTGGCAGGTGCTTCGAGAGGTGCGTAATTGGCCGGAGGCACCACGTCGCGGACCAGGTCCCCTGAGAGCCGCCCCTGCTGAACGTCGCTTCTCCGATGGCGGTCGGCGTCTTCACGCGCCTTTTGTTCGGCGAGCGCCTTGGCTTGGGCGGCCTGACGATTGGCGGCAACCTGAAGCCCGCCGCCTATCGCGGCGGCAGCGAGCGCCACGGCCCATAGTCCGAACACGAGCAGCACCAGCGCAACGAGCAGCACCAGCCAGGCGAATAACCGTATCCCCTTTGCCCGCTGCTGGGCGGATTGCACTTCGGCGTCGGTCACTCCACCCGGTATCGGCTGATCCGCCACCCGGCTCATGCTGGGAAGAGTGGGTGAGGTAACCGGTGGCTTCGCGGCTTTCAGGTCGCCACGGTTCAGACGGCCGAGCAGTGAGCCACGAACCAGAGGGGACTGTTCCGGCCGACCCTGGCGGCGACCCATCGGTCCCAGCGGTCTGGACACTCGGCGGAACGCACCTTCGAGGACGCCGCGGGGAACCGGACTCTGATTCAGGACCGAGCGTACGGTGGTCGGGCTGGCCATGACTCTGGCATGCAACGGCGCGGAGAGATAGAGCACATTTTGCGTCCCGTCGACAAACACATGGCGAGACGCAAGCCGCAGCGCCAGTTCACGCGCCAGCTGCGCCTGCCGCAGTTCCTCATTCAGTTGCCGCACCCGTTCCACCTGATCCCATGCACTCGCCATCAGGGCTTCCTGATTGGCCTGAATCACCCGAGTGCCGAGGCCACCACCGACCCGGAGCCGAGGATCGACCGACAACTCCTGGAACCAGAGCGGTCGCTCCGGTTGAACATCGGCCTCGCAGCGGTCGGTGGCCGCCGGCCATTGACCGTAGAGTGGAGGGGTAACGGTGCGCGGCGTGTTGGGAATCGCCGCCCGGTCAGCGGGGAGATTCAGCAGCGCCTTCAACTTGGCGATCCAAGTCTGTCGGGCCGCAGGGTTCCACACGGTATCCGGGGTATTGAGCGCGGTCAGCATGCCGCGCAGGCCAAGCGGGCCGGTATTCGCCGGAGGGAATGCCGGTGAGGCGGCGGACACGTCCATGTCGCGAATCCCGATGGAGTCGGGCGCTTCGAACGGATCGATCAGTCGCGCCAGCGATTCGAAGTCTCCATCGGGACCGGTACCGAAGCGCCAGAGATAGAACACCGGCAACGTCAGCGGACCGCCGGGCGAGTCGCTCCAGGCCGGGGCCAGCGCATCGGTGGTCCCCGGATCCTGGCCCATACCCGCCAGCACGCCGCGCTTGAAAGTGGGAACGAGGAGCGCGGTGTACCCGTGATTCGGTTGCATCCGCCGCGGAGCGATCAGCCGCGACCTGATTGCCGGCGAGCGGGCCGCCATCAGTGCAGCAGCCTTGGCTGCATCCACATTGGTTTCTCCGCTTACCTGCACATGCGCCCAGGCCCAGAGCTGCCGGCTGCGCGGCAGCGCCTTGGCATCCTTGATCTCGACCGAGCCTAGATGCCCGTCACCACTGGGCGGCACCAGCCGTTTGATCTCGCTGTCTTCCAGAACGATGAGAGTGATCCAGGGAGTAAGCCGGTCTCCGGTCGTGGCCCGAGCCGGCGTGAAGCGCCAGGGCAAATCGGCCTGATCGAATTCGATGATCGGGAAATAGTTGCACTCGGCATCCATGACTCCTGGCCTAGGCCAGGTGCGCACCACAGTCCTCGGATCGAAGCCGGTGACCTCGCCCGGACCGAACAGCTCCAGGGTGACGCCATCACTCAGGCCGGGATCGCCGTTGAACCGCACCTGAATCGGCAGCGTGACTCGGGGCTCGGAGCCCGGGGTGCCATCTACCCGGGCGATCTCCGCGCCGACACCGGTCCTGAGCCACGGCAGATAGGCGAACTGACCGACGGTGAGCGTCACACTTCCTCCAGTTCGTGCATCGGGACGACTTGGAACTGCTCACGCTCTCCCGGGCGCCCGGCGACGTACTCCTTCAATGCCTGCAGCGCCGCGCCCTTGGTGGTCGGCACTGTCACCTCGCCCTTGATGGAGAGGTCCAGGGTCGAGACGACGACGAACTGCTCTTCGACCTGGGCCAGCTGGGCCGGAGCCGCGTAGGCCCGGGTCCCTGCTGCGATGATGCCGGCTTGACGGGAGGCGCCGCTCGCCAACAATCCCTGTTGCATCCAGAGCGGCACCGTGAACAGAGGCGCCAGCACAGGTCCGTGCTCCGGATCGCGATACTCGGTTTCGTAGGTGAGGGGCGCCGAGATGGAAGGACCGGCCCGTACCGAGGCACTCGCTACTTCGACGCCCGCCTGCATTCTCTCGAAGGAAGCGCGGGACAGTTTCTCGGCGTCGGTCAGCTCTTCAAACTGGGCCGCCGCAAAGAAGTCGCTCACCGCGCTGTACTCGGCGGGATCGACGCCGACGATCACCTGGTCGACGCTGAACTTGACCGGCGCCGGCGTAGTGCTGTTGCCGAAGCGGGTGAGGGTCCGGTCGAGCGGCGCCACCGATTCCTTCCAGGTCATCTTGCCGGATGGATCGATCACCGTGGCGGTGACCCCCGCCGGCAGTGCCAGGGTGACGACACTGAGCGTTCCCGTCGCCGGCACCGCCGTCCAGTTGCGGGGATCCTTGAGAGCGGCGCGCAGCGGAGGCCAGGGATCGATCGGATCGAGAGTCGCCTTCTCTTCGCTTCCGAACTTCTTGTCGACGTCGACGGAGATGTCGAAGAAGAAGAGCGAGATCGTCGCCTCTCCCCGGACCCGCCACGGCGTGGGGCCGGTGAGCGTGCCATCGAGATGGACACCGGCCATCTTCACACCGCCGGCGCCGATCTCCAATCCGGCGGAGATGTCCACCTCGAGCGAGAACGGTGAGTAGATGATCAGGGCGTCGAAGCCGATCCAGCCTTTGACGTAGACACCGGCGTTGATGTAAAGCTCGGCCCGGGCTCCGAACTGCAGGCTGTTACTGGTCAGCGCCTGATAGCTGGAGCAGGTGATGCGGATCCAGTCGCCGGCGCCGAGACCGACCGTGAGGCGGCGAAGCGCGGGAAAACCGGGAGGCGGCTGGAAGTGGGGGTGGAAGCCGCCCAAGGCGATGGCGAAGTTGGGCTGATCGCCCCAACAGAGCCGGAATGCCATGTCCCCGGTCAGGGTCCAGACCACGATTCTCGAATCGCGGATGCGTGGCGTCCAGCGAAAGCAGCTTCGCCCCGAAATCGATCATCGCGACGAAGTCGATGTGGATCTCGATCAGGGCGACACTGCGCTCGGGGAAGAACGCCGCGATCTGCCCCAGCAGCGCGATGCGGATCGGGTCCGGCAGCTCGATGACGATTGCCAGGGAAATCTCCACCAGGGTCGGCGTGCCCCATCCGATCTTGGCCATCGGGCCGAAGACGAACTGGCCTTCCGCCGGCGGGAAGATCCGGCTCAAGTCGCTGATGATCTGGGGAGCATTCCGGATCGGATCGCGCGGGAACATGATCGAATCGAGACTTCCCGCGTAAACACCGAGCCGCAACGCTTCGGCATTGATGGTGCGGTGGATACCGCAGATTCCACCGACTCCGTTCAGCGTGAAGCCGAAGCCGAGCTGAATGGGGAAGAACTCGACTGAAATGATGATGAGGAAGCTGTATCCCGGGCGCCCATCAGGCAGCCTGGTGTCGATGAGCCCGATCGCGCTCACTTTCACGCTGAAGACTTCGAGCGCGAGCACTCCGGCGTAACGGCCGTTGGGTTCGTCGAAGGCGATGAAACCGCCACCGCTGATCGGCCCGGCATCGATGGCCAGCCCGACACCGGTGGGGGGTTTGAAGGCGAGATCGATTTGCAGCGGCCCGATATTGCCGCCGCCGGGAGGCAGCGAGAGCGTGGCGAGGAGACCCAGCCGGTCCACCACCGCGGTCACCGGCCCAATTTCAGCCGAGATGGCGGCGGAGAGCTCTACGGGAACGGTACCGTCTTTTATGCCGGCGCCGAGATAGGCGCGAATGAAGTCAACCGGACCCAGCGAGAGGTTGAGCGGAATCTGAATCTCCAGCATGCCGCTGCCCTTGAACTGCAGCCCACCGGCCAGACTCCAGGTAAAACCGAGATCGAATGGCGCGTCGATCTTGACACCGGAAAGAATCCGGTTGAGGAATCCGTCCCCTTCGCTGGCATCCACCAGCAAACGTCCCCCGGTAGCCGAGGCGCCGATCACCGGTTCGACGGCCGCTTTCCCCGTCACACTGTTCCAGTCGAAGCGAACCCCGATTTCCCCGTCTACCTGGGCTACTTCAAGTCGGCTGCCACCGGCTTTCCCGAACAGGATGAAAGGCGAGCTGGGATGACCCTCGATTACCAGCTCCGCCGCACCGGAGACCTGCGCGCTCGAGGTGATCTCCATCGTGGATGGAGGGCGCAGAATCGCATGGGTGCCGGCCTCGAGCTTTCCATCGAACTTCGCGCGGAACACCCAGGCCGGAGTCGGACCCGGAATCGGAACGTCGACGTTTCCGCCGATCGGAAGAAAGACATCGAAGCGGAGACCGGGTGGGGACGCGGTGGAATCCACCGTGATGTCGAACGCAAAGGCGTCGAGCTTGGCAGGCTGACCGCCGGACGGAGGGAAATAGGTGGCCGGCAGATCCAAGCGTTCGAAGAGCCGGTCCATTGCCTGCAGCAGCACAGTTCCATCGAAGCCGGGACTGCCCCATCCAAAACGGCTGGTGAAATACTGTCCCGGCTTGCTGGCCAGATCGAGCAGCCGGCCCAACTGGACTTCCGTCTTATCGAAGGAAGGCTTGGTCGGATTCCCTGGGTCTCCCGGGATCTCCACCTTCTCGACCACGCCGAACAGGGTGAGCGTGCCCCCGACCGCGGGGATGATGTCGACCGATTCAGCGATGAAGAGGTCGAGGAGTTTCCGGGGAAAACCGGCGACCAGATCGTTGACTTGCTGCGCGGTGATGCCGGGGAGCGTGGGTCCTACGGCCTGCAGCTGGTTGGCGACGTTAGCGAAGCTTGAGAGGGTCTGAGCGGTCTTCGCCAGGACGGTAGCTACTCGTGCGGCGATCTGGACGGTATCGTCGGCATCGATGGCTGCCAGCAGCGCCGTGACTTCGGGCTCGATAGCCTGGGCGGCCGTCGCAGTGGCATCAGTGGCGGCTACGAACCCGCCGTTGGCCAGCAACTGCTCGGGGAAGTAAACGCCGAGCAGTCCCAGCGTCTGCCGGACATTGGCACTCCGCATGCGGGTGCCCACCTGGCCGAGAATCCCGGCCAGCTCGAGTGCCAACTGCTCCAGTGTACCAGCTTGACCCGCCATGACTGCGTTCCCGTCGCCTGCCCCTCTAGTGCAATTGCTTCATGAGATCGTCGTAGGATCGGCCCGGCAGGGTGGTGAGAAGCGGACGATGCCGCCGCAAATCCTGCCGTAACTCCGGACTGGCGTAACGCTCGACCTCGCGCAGGAACTCATCGAGCACGTGCTCGGCCGGCACCCCGCGGATTTCCTGAGGCACTGGACGATCCGCCGCATCCACCAGGTTGATGACCAGGCGAAACAATCCGGGTCCATCGGCGCGCCGCCAGGTCGCCGCCACCCGGGGTTCGTGATGGACCAGATGGTTGAGCTCGCGCGAGTGCTGCAGCCAGATGGAGATGAGCTCGCGCCCGTCGTCAGTCCGATCCAGATCGCGCTGCAGCCGACGCAGGGCAGGAGGAATCTCGAGGGCCGGATCGGCCAGCCCGGCGGCGGCGGCGGCCTTAGGCACGGTTTGGACCTGCCCCAGTCTGGTCGCGGTGGCTACTTCCAGGGTGATCGCGTCGTCAGTGCGGAACTTGTCGATGATGTCCTGGATCGGCTCCGCCAGGCCCCAGCCCTGAGCATTACGGGCGAACAGCATCCCGGTGACTTCGTTGCTGTCATTCACCAGCGCGGCACCGGAATCTCCTTCCTGCTGGAACCAGGGAGTGGAGGTGACATCCGAGGGATTGGGTTTAACGACAATCCCGTTGTTGAAGGGCCGGGGCGGCATGGCACCACTCGGATCGGTGATGGTGCCGGTGCCGGTGATGCTCTGCACCGTCCCTCCTGTCAGACGCAGCGTCCGGCCCCGCTTGCGTACCTCGTAGGTCAGGCTGGTCGCCTCGTCAGCTGAAATGGTGTGGGGACCTTTGATGAAACCGATCTGATGGATCTCCGCCACCCATTCCTGGCCTCCGTCCACCCGGATCAGGGCCGCATCGATGTCGGCGTCGAAGTGGCCCGCCACACAGACACCGATCTTATTGTCGCAGCACTTGGTGGAACTCTCCTCGGGATTGGGTTGACCGCACTTTCGATTCAGCTCGAAGACCCCGGTGGGGTAGATCGCATGGAAGCAGGTCACCGCCATGATCCGCTTGGGATCGCCGGTGACGCGGGCCATGAATCCAAGAGTACCCGGCATCGGCGGTCCGCCCTTCGAACCGAGCTGGGTACCGCCCTTGATAGGACGCTCGCGACCGAAATCGCCCTGCTTGTATGCCTCCTGTTCCGGGAACGGAGCTACGCCGGGAGCGGTGCTCAATCGGAACGGTCCGGTCTCCACCACATCGGTCGGCAGGCCTTCAATCTCTCTCGGGATCATCTCCGAAGGATTGATCTCCTCCGGGCGTCGCTTCTTCTCCAGGTAGACCTTGAGGACCAGCTGGCCGGTCGGCCGCCCTGCTCTCTCCCGACCGCCGATGCCGATGTTGTGAACCCCAGGCAGCTTCCCCAACCGCGCCGCCGCTCGCCGCACCAGGTCCCGGTACTCGGCATCGGCCCGCTTCATTGCAGCATGTCTCCGGCACGCAAATGACCCAGGACTTCGGTGTAACTGTGACCGGGCAAGGAGAGCAGCAGGGAGCGATGCCGGCTCAGATCCCGCTTGAGATCGTCACTCGCATAGCGCTCGATCTGTTCGAGAAAGACTCGAAGACCCTCGCGCACCGGGAGCCCGTCTACTTCAGTCGGCAACGGCAGATTCGGCTCCAGGGGGGCTCGGGCCACCAACCGCAGCAGCGCCGAGCCGTGGTGTCGCTGCCAGACGGTGGCGACGCGACGCTGGTTCTGGATGATGGCGTTCAGCTCGTCCGAGTGGCGGAGCCAGGCCTGCAGGAACAACCGGCCCCGTTCGCTCTGATCCAGATCCCGCTCCAGGCTGGTCTCGGCGCGGAGGGTTGAGCCCGCCTCGGCGAATTCAGGCACCGTGTTGACGATGCCTGGGCCGGCGGTCGGCAGAATTCGCATGGTGAGGCCGAGCCGCTGCTTGCAGTCGTCTGCTATCCACCTGATCGGGACGCCCCAACCGTAGCCGAAGCGGTCCGTGGGGGCGGTGTGTTTGCTGTTTCCGCCCCAGAGCAGTCCTACGACCTTATTGTCATCATTGACCAGGGCGGATCCCGAATCTCCATGGGCTGCGAAGAGGACCGGTGCGCCCGGATTGGAAGGAATAGGGTTGGGCCGAATAGCGATCGACTCCTGGAAGAACAGTTCGGCAAAGAGGGCATCGATTTCGGCCGGGGTGGCTCCAGGCGGGATCGTCGGAATCGGAGGCCGGGCCACGCCGATTGCCTGAACAATGCCGCCGGTCAGGCGGCTGACGAATCCCCGTTTGCGCACCTGATAAGTGAGCGGCACGATGTCACTCACCTTGAGCTCGTAGAAGTCGAAGAGAACCCCGATCTCCTTGACCTCGTTCAGCCATTCGAGGCCCGCATCCAGCCGGATCAAGGCGTAGTCCAGAGCCCGCGGACTCGGAGGAGGCGCGGCGACCCCCGCCTTGAAGCCTCCGAAGAACTTTCCGATGACGCCACGGCAACAGGCGGTGCAGCTGTGGCTCGGGGTGGGCTGGCCGACCTCGGCGGGACGTTCCTGGTTCCGGCTCTGGAACACCACATGGTAGTTGGTCACCGCGAATACCATGCGGTTGTCCTCTAATGCCTCGACGATGAGGCCCAAGGTCCCCTGGCCGGACTCATCGTCCGGCTCGATCACTGTGCCCCCCATGAGGGGCCGCTCCCGGCTCCCATCTTCACCTGCATCGAACTCAGCTTGGGTTTTGGGTTCGACCCCCGAAACCAGGGCCAGACGTGTGGGGTCGTCGGCCGGGATTACATCAGTCGGGATTCCTTCGAAGGAATCGGGGATGACGGCGGCCGGATCGAGCCGATCGGTAGGGAGCTTCTGGCGAACAAATACCTTGAGGACAACTTCTCCGGTGGGCTTGCCCGCACGCTCCCGTCCACCGATGCCGACCGAGTGCACGTTGGGCAGGCGGGCGAACACTTTCGCGGCGCGGCGGGCGATCTCGAAAAGTTCTTGATCGGAATGAGCCATGATCGGCTCTGTTCAGGCTATCACGGCACTGAGTCCACGGCGGACTCGAGGAGGCCACTATAGTCAGGAGGTTTGGGTTGGACCGCAAGATGGGGTGGCGAGGTGGCGCTGTCGCTAGTTCGGAGGATCTAGATCTGCCGAGGTTGGACTAGATTGCGCCGACTTGGTCGCCTAGTGGGAAGGGGGACGGCGTCCTAGGGGACCTGCCCCAACCGGCCGAAGGCCGCATCAATTTATATAGGCCGCGGTCATTGCGAAGAACCTGCGAAGCAGGCGACGAAGCAATCTCCTTCCGAACGCAGCCTGAGGATTGCAAGCCCTCGCTGATCGGGGCAGGCTGCATCCCAGTCACACGGAGGGGGATTGCTTCCCCTCGCTGCGCTCGGGGCAGGCTCCCTCCCGAGCACGCGGACGGAGATTGCTTCGTCGCCCTTCGGGCTCCTCGCAATGACGGCGCCCTAGTAAATGGATGCGGCCTTCGGCCGGCTCTCGATGACCGTTCACCGTTTACCCCTGACCCCTGACCCCTGACACCTGTTCCCCGTTCCCCGTTCCCGCTTTTCTTTTGTCATGCCCCGGAAGCGCGACCCAGCCCAAGAGCCCCCCTCAAAGCCCAAGACCGGCACCGAATCCCTCACGGTCGCTGGCCGCGAAGTCTCCATCACCAACCCCAGCAAAGTCCTCTTCCCCACCCCCGGCTACACCAAGCTCGATCTGGTCAACTACTATCTCGCCGTCGCCGAAGGAGCGTTACGCGGGGCCGGTGGCCGCCCCAACATGCTGGTGCGCTATCCCAACGGCATCGCCGGCGAATTCTTCTATCAGAAGCGGGCGCCAACCTCACGTCCGCCGTGGATCGAAGTGGTCTCGCTCCGCTTTCCTTCAGGCAACCGGGCCGATGAGGTGGTGCCGAGGGACGCCGCTTCGCTGGCCTGGCTCGCCAACCTCGCCTGCCTCGAGCTGCATCCCCACCCGGTGCGGGCCGACGATCTCGACCATCCTGACGAGCTGCGGGTAGATCTCGATCCGGTGCCCGGAGTGCCCTGGAAGCAGGTGCAAGAGGTTGCCTATCTGGCTCAGGCCACTCTCAAGGACTTCGGACTCATCGGCTGGCCCAAGACCTCGGGCTCGCGGGGCATGCATGTGATCGTGCGCATCGAGCGGCGCTGGAGCTTCGATCAGGTGCGGCGGTCGGCGCTGGCCCTAGCGCGGGAGGTGGAGCGGCGAGCGCCGGGTATCGCGACCAGCAAGTGGTGGAAGGAGGAGCGGCAGGGCGTCTTCGTGGACTACAACCAGAACGCCAAGGACCGCACGGTGGCATCCGCCTACTCGGTGCGGCCGACTCCCGACGCGCGGGTATCGGCGCCGCTCGACTGGGATGAAGTTGGAAGCGCTGAGCTGGGAGACTTTACCCTGGCGACGATGCCCGCTCGCTTCAAAAAGCTAGGGGACCGACATGCGGGGATTGATGACAAGGCTGGATCGCTCGATGCCATGCTCGAGTTGTCGGCCAAACAGGAGAAGGAAGGCCTGGGCGATGCACCGTGGCCGCCGCATTACCGGAAGCAGCGTGGCGAGCCCCCGCGGGTGCAGCCGTCCAAGCGACGGACCTCGAAGCATCCGCTGATCGAGATCGGTCGCGCGAAGCGTAAAGAGGACGCCCTGGCCGGGGTGGAGCGATGGAAAGCGCGACACCCCGAAGCGGCGGCGCAGCTGGAGCCGGCCGATGTGCTGGTGGATCAGATGCGGGGCCGCTCCTCGGCCTGGTTTCGCATCCGGGTGAACCTGCAGCATGTGCCGGAGGAGCTCCGGCCGGCTCAGGAAGCGTTGGACCCGGACGAGAAGGCCTCGGGGTGGGAATGAAGACCCTTCCGTCATTGCGAGGCCCCCTGAGCGAGCCGCGCGAGCGAAGGGGCCGTGGCAATCTCACCCGGTGTCCCCGCGATCAAACGCTGGCTCGTCGCCTCGTCGCCATCTAACCCCGTCCCAAGCCCCGACTTCGTCGCCTATTGGGAAGGGGGGACGTGTTTCTAGGGCGTCTGCGGCGAAGGCCCCGAAGTGGCCTCGCAGCTTAGCTCAGGGATGCCACCGGAGATTCACGCGCCCTGAAGGGGCGCCGGAAGAAACCGGAATCAGGAAACGCAACGCGCCATCATCTCGGCCGAATTGCGGCGCGCCCTTCGGGGCGCTGGAACATCCGCGGCGACCCGAGGCTACGGTGCGAGGCCCCCCTCGCCGCGCTCGGGGCAGGCTCTTCGGGGCCTTCGCCGCAGACGCCTAGAAACACGTCCCCCCTTCCCAATAGGCGACGAAGGCGCCCTGAGCGCAGCGAGGGGGCTGGGGACAGGGGGTTAGGTAAAACCGGAAGGCGGACAGTGGTCGCTTCGCGCCCTCGCAATGACACGAGCTCAGGAACTGCTGGACCCCGATGAGAAGACCTTGTCGAGCTGGTAAGCCGGCGTCACCTCGAGCTGATCGTAGCGGCAATCCGCCGGCGACTTGTCGGGCCGCCAGCGGAGAAACGTGGTCGCGTGACGGAAGCGGCTGCCCTGTAGGTGGTCGTACTTGACCTCGCACACCCGCTCGATGCGGAGCGGTTCCCAGGACAGATCCTTCCCGGCACTCCAACGGCTTTGCCCGCCGGGCATCCGCTTCATCTCGCCTGCCTCCGCCCCGCCCCATTCCCGCCACGGATGATCCTTCAGGGCATTCTTCCGTAGCGGCTCCAGCTCGGCGGCGAGCTTCTTTCGCTCCGCCATGCTGAAGGAAGAAGTCACCCCCACGTGCTGCAACGCGCCATCGTCATCATAGAGACCGAGTAGCAGCGAACCCACCACCTTGGGATCGGTCTTGTACCAGCGGAACCCGGCGACGACACACTCCGCGGTGCGGGCGTGCTTCACCTTGATCATCTGGCGCTTGCCCGGCAGGTAGGCACTCTTCTCCGGCTTCGCCACGACGCCGTCGAGTCCGGCGCCTTCGAACACCTTGAGCCACTCGGCCGCGGTGTCGCGATCCCGCGTCATCGGAGTGAGATAGAGCGGCGGACGAGCCTTCTTGAGCAACTTCTCGAGCCGGGCGCGACGCTTCTCCTGCGGCTCCTCCATCAGATTCTCGCCGTCGGCCGCCAACAGGTCGAACGCGACGAACGACGCCGGGATCTCCTTCGAGAGCTTCGCCACCCGCGACGCCGCGGGATGAAGCCGCATCTGCAGTAATTCGAAGTCGAGCCCCCGCTCGGTCGGGATCACGATCTCACCGTCCACCACGCAGCCCGCCGGCAGCTGCTCCAGCAGCACCTCGTGCAGTTCGGGGAAGTAGCGATCCAGCGGCTTCAGGTCTCGGCTCTGGATGTAGACGTCCTCACCCCCTAACCCCCTCTCCCTCGCGGGAGAGGGGGAACTCCGGAAGACGATCGCGCGGAAGCCATCCCATTTCGGCTCGAAGAGGTAGCCATCACCAGCTGGGATGGCATCGGCCAGCTTGGCGAGCATCGGCTCGATGGGTGGGGGGAGTGGGAAGTCGGGCATGGGTCAATGGTCGATGGTCGATGGTCGATGGTCAACGCACCCTGTCATTGCGAGGCCCCCTTCTCCGAGCGCAGCGAGGGAAGGGGCCGTGGCAATCTCCCGCCTCACCCCTGTCCCCCTTCCCTATTGGGAAGGGGGGACGGCGGCTTTTGACCTCGCCCGCTGTCGCCTCGAGACCTGACGCCCTGTCGCCCCGTCTTCCTCGCGGGAGAGGGCGTAGCCTTTCTTGATAGAATCCAGTCCGCAACCGGAACCTGCATGCGACTCTTCTACGGAATGACCTGCCTCGGCCTGGCGCTCCTAGCCTCAGCGTCTCACGGGCTGCAAGTGAGTCAGGCTCCTGAGACCGCGTGTCCTCCGGGCGAGGACGGAGTGCAGCAGTTTGGCCCCGCTACCGCGCCGAGTGATTCGGGAAGAGTCTATTCGTCGGTGCTGTCGCCCAGCGGAGACGAGTTCTACTTCTTCAAGCAAGTGGGGCCGGGCGATGAGGACTATTGGATCTACCTTTCGGTCCGTGCCGCTGGGCGCTGGGGTCCCGCAGAACTGCTGGATCTCGGCGGCGACTATTCCGATCTCTATCCTTCACCCAGTCCCGATGGGAAACGACTGGCATTCGCTTCGTATCGCCCTGCCCCCGGCGATACCAGCAGCCACCGGAATGCCCATCTATGGTATGCCGTTCGCACCCCGAAGGGGTTGGGCGAGCCACGATTCATCACCGCCTCCACCTACGGTTACTACCACTCCGGACTGAGGCACCAGGCCGACGGGTCGCTTCGATTCGTTCGGACCACTCCCGACTGGCGCAACAGCGAGGAGTTTTCCATCCAGTGGAGTGACACGGCGTTCTCCGCAGCCTCCAGCGTCGCCCCACACCCCGCTGCCACGTTTTGGCGCCAGCGGCTGGGCGATAGCGTGTACGTCTGGGGCGCCATGGCCGGACCCGCTGGCGTGGCGCTGGTTCAGATTTCGCGCGTCACCCAGCCAGGCGGTCGGCGGTCGCCCGCCCACTACTTCGTGACTCGCGAGCACGCCGGTGAATGGAGCACGCCGGTTCCCGCTGGAGGCGGATTGGCAGAGGGGTCTCCCAACTTTGCCTGGTTCTCGACAGACAGCTGCTACATCCACTATACCCGTGACTACACGGAATTCGTCCGGGTTCCGACGCGGGCTGTGATTGGTCCTTAGGCGGACCTAGGCCCCGTCCCCCACCGCCTCACCCCCTGTCCCCTCTCCGTGAAACGGAGAGGGGACGCGACCCCGATCTCGTGGCGATCATCACGAAGGGCCGGCACCGATGTCGGACGGGCGACCACGAGGGTCGCCCCTCCCATTTCACGACCCGTCTCCCGTCTTCCGTCTCCCGTCTCCCGCTTTTCGCCTCACCCCCTGTCCCCCTCTCCGTGAAACGGAGAGGGGGGACGCGACCCCGATCTCGTGGCGATCGTCACGAAGGGCCGGCACCGATGTCGGGCGGGCGACCACGAGGGTCGCCTCTGCGTTTTCACCCCTTCGCCTTTCGCCGTTCACCGTTCACCGTCTCCCGCCTTGTTACCCCTTCGTGATTTTCCCCGCAGCAGGCCGGTGTAGACTTTTTGGCTCCCATCTCAAGCCTTCTGCATGCTGACTCGAGCACTAGTAATCCTCGGTCTGATCGCCCTCCCCAGTGCGGGCCTTCTATCGGGACAGGGAGTCCCCGACTCCGCGCTAGGCGCCGCGCTGAACGGGCTCGACACGATACTGCGCCACCGGGCGGACAGCGGCTCTTTCTCCGGGACTGTGCTGGTCGCGGCACTGGACGGTAAGGGCGGACGGCCCCTGTTCACCCGCGCCTACGGCAAAGCCGACCGCACGACTGGGAAGCCGATCGAGGCCGGCACCGCCTTTATCACCGCATCCACGGCGAAGGCCTTCGTTGCTGCGGGCGTGATGCGTCTGGTGGACCAGGGCAAGCTGTCGCTCGACGCGCCGGTCTCGCGCTACCTGGCCGACAGCGTGTTCCCCCACCGTCGAGCGGATTCCATCACCATTCGTCAGCTGCTTACCCACACGGCGGGGCTGGGGAATGTGGTGGCGAGCCCGGCATTCCGCTCGTCGCCAGGTGCGCTCACCCGGTTCGATCAGATAGTGGCCTTGGTCCGTGCCGATTCCACCCGGTATGCAGCGGGGACTTTCCACTACGGCGACAATGACTACATCCTGCTCGGCGCCGTCATCGCTCAAGTCTCCAGGCAATCCTTCGCCGACTACATGGCGAAGGAAATATTCGGGCCCGCGGGGATGCGCAGCACCAGTTATGCGGTGATTCCCCGCCCCGATTATCTGGCCCATGGCTACACCGTGAGGAACATTGGAGGCTCGACCTATGCCCGGACCGATTCCGCGAGCGGTATCCCACTGCGCGTGAACGACCCCATTCTCCCCGGCGTCGGCGTGCCAGGAACGGTGGCCTACACGACCGCGCCGGACCTGATGCATTTTGCCGACGCGCTGTGGGCCCACCATCTGGTGAGCGCCGATGCAGTGCAGGCACTATGGACCGGCCAGGTCCCTACCGGACAGGGGGATCAGAATCCGATGAACCGCGAATACGGCTTCGGCTTCTTCGTCGGAGTGAACGGACCTCACCGGATGGTCAATCATGGCGGCACCGGTCCCGGCATCGACAATGGCTTCGACATTTATCCCGACTTGGGCTGCGTCGTCGTCGTCCTCTCCAACCTGGACCCGCCCGCGGGTCAGACGGTGAGGCTGACGATTCGGGAGGCCTTGGCCAAGGTGGGGAGGACGGGGACCTAACCCGGCGGACCGGCGGACAGGAAACGGCAACCAGGGGCCGGCATCGATGTCAGGCGGGCGACCACAAGGGTCGCCCTCCCATTTCACGACCCGTCTCCCGTCTTTCGTCTCCCGTCTCCCGCTTTCCGGCTCACCCCCTGTCCGCCTCTCCGTGTCCTACCTAACCCCCTGTCCCCCTTCCCTATTGGGAAGGGGGAACCCAATCCTATGCTCGCGCCCATCCCGACCGCCTCACCCCCCGTCCTCACTGGCCCCCTCCCTCCCCCACTGATAACCTTAGGGCCTCCCCTCATAGGTAAAGCCCTCGAGTGCCAGAATTGCGCACGGTTCTGCTGTCGCGCCCGCTCGGTCACGACTCGGCAGCTAGTTATGTGACCAGTTCGCCCACGGAGAGGTTCTCCGCCGACCCTTCGGCACATTCGCGCTGGAGGATTGCCTAATGACTGTCGAAAGCCTCGGGGCAAGCCTGGCCGACCGGTACCGCATCGAGCGGGAGCTGGGCCAGGGTGGGATGGCCACGGTCTATCTCGCCGAGGATCTCAAGCATCGCCGCCGAGTCGCGATTAAGGTGCTGCGGCCCGAGCTGGCCGCTGTCATCGGTGCGGATCGGTTCGTTCGAGAGATTCAGACCATCGCCGCCCTGCAGCATCCCCACATTCTCGGCCTGATCGATTCCGGCAGCGTAAGCGGCACCGCCTACTACGTGATGCCCTTCGTGGAAGGGGAATCGCTGCGTGACCGGCTGACCCGCGAGAAGCAGTTGCCGATTCCCGACGCCATCCGCATCGCGAGTGAAGTAGCCAGCGCGCTCGACTACGCCCACCGACACGGCGTCATTCATCGGGATATCAAGCCCGAGAACATTCTGCTGCACGACGGGCAGGCCCTGGTCGCCGACTTCGGCATTGCCCTCGCCGTCTCCTCGGCCGGTGGCAGTCGCATGACCGAGACGGGAATGTCGTTGGGGACCCCGCATTACATGTCGCCCGAACAGGCCATGGGCGAGCGTACCATCACCGCCCGCTCCGATGTGTACGCCCTGGGCTGCGTGCTCTACGAGATGCTTTCGGGAGATCCGCCCTTCACCGGCTCGACCGCTCAGGCCATCGTGGCGCGGGTGATGACCGAGGCGCCCCGTTCCCTCCTCACCCAACGACGCACGATTCCGGCGCACGTCGAGGCGGCAGTGTTCACCGCGCTCGAGAAGTTACCGGCCGACCGGTTCGAGGGGGCCAAGGCATTCTCCGACGCCCTGAGCGATTCCCACTTCACCGCGACCGCGACAACGTCCAGCGCATCGGTCGCCAGGGTCAAACCGACGCTGGATCGGAGGTGGCTGTACACCGGGCTGGCTCTGGTCACGCTGTTGCTCCTCGTCGCCGCGGCCGGGTGGCTGCGTCCGACGCCGGGCAGCCCGACCACGCGTCAGCGGGTGCTGCTCTGGCAGCATCCGGTCGGGCAATTCCTGACGCCGGGCTCGGAGCGAATCATGACCCAGGCCGCCATTGCTCCCGACGGCTCGAGCATCGTCTTCAGCGACCGGAGCAACGACTCGACCCCGCTTATGCGGAAGCTCCGGGATGAGACCCAGGCGAGACCGATGGCCGGGACGGAGGGAGGGCTGTCGCCGTTCTTCTCCCCGGACGGCAAGTGGGTCGGCTACATGACCTTCGATGGTAGGCTGCGGAAGGTTCCGGTCGAGGGTGGAGGTGCCATCACCCTCGCCGCCGATGGCGACAACACCTACCCCATCGCCACCTGGCTGGATGACTGGACGATCGTGTATCCGGACCCCTCTCAGCGGCTACGCCGCATACCTGGGGACGGCGGTCCCAGCCGTCCGGTTCGGAGCGACACTACGCCGGGACGCCAGAACATTGGGACAATCGCGCCACTACCCGGCAGTCACGGGGTGTTGTACAGCGCCTGTCCCGGGAACTGTGCCATCGAGTCGTCGCTCTACGTGTTCGACTTTGCGGCCGACAGTGGCCGGCTTCTCGTCTCCGGTGCGGCTGGGGGCTGGTATGCGCCCACGGGTCACCTGCTGTACACCGATCGGGCAGGAGGATTGTTTGCTGTCGGGTTCAATCCCAAGACACTTAAGATCACTTCGGGCGCCATTCCCATCATAGACGATGTGGCGCCGGGCGAGTTCACCCTGTCGGCCTCCGGCAGCGCGCTCTACTCGCTCAATGTCGACCGTGGCGCCGGGGCGGAACTGGTGCTGGTCTCGCTCGATGGGAAGGCCGAACCACTCGATTCGAGCTGGCGGGCGGACTTCGCGTATCCGGCAATCTCACCCGATGGGAAGGCACTGGCCGTGAGTGTGCGGGACGGTCCGACCCAACTGTGGATTCGGCGGTCCGACGGAACCCGGCAGAAGCTGACGCAGACCGGCTCGGTGAACTGGCGGCCCTTCTGGACCCCCGACGGACGATCGGTCGTCTTCCTCTCTGATGTGAGGGGTGGGGGAAGCCAGGACGCCTATGATGTCTACCAGATGAGGGTCGACGGGAGTGGGCCGGCCCAGCTGCTTCTGCGTCACAGGTTCGGGCTCTGGGAAGCCGAGGTGTCACGGGATGGGGAATGGCTGGTGTTTCGTTCCGATGAAGCCGGGGCCAATGCCGTCCGGGCTCGGCGCCTTCGGGGTGACACCACCCTGGTACCGATCGTCGTCGGTAAGAACACTAGCACCATGATATCTCTCTCTCCGGACGGCCGTTGGGTGGCCTACGGCTCGGATGCCACCGGAAGGCGCGAGATCTATGTCACGCCCTTCCCTTCGGCGAGCTCGACCCAGCTGGTCTCGCGCGGCGGCGGCATCGAGCCCCGCTGGTCGCACAGCGGCCGGCAACTCTTCTTCAAGAGCGGCAATCAGATGATGGCGGTGGACGTCACCCCCGAGACGACGTTTGTGGCCGGCACTCCTCGCCCACTCTTCCCCCTATCCGGTTACCGCTCGGCCAGAAACCGGCAGCAGTACGATGTGGCGCCTGACGACAAACACTTCGTGATGATCCGGGAGCGGAGCGCCGATGCCCCCACCAACGTGGTGTACGTCGAGAACTGGCTCGAGGAACTGAAGGCGAGGGTGAAGGCGAAACACTAGGCGGCTGGGCGGCTCAGCGGCTCGGCGGCTGTCATTGCGAGGCCCCCCGAGCAGAGCGAGGGGGCCGTGGCAATCTCCGTACGGGTGAGCGGATGTGCGCAGACCTAACCCCCTGTCCCCCTTCCCTATTGGGAAGGGGGAACGCGTCCCCAGGCTCGCTCCTGTCCTGCCTCACCCCCTGTCATTGCGAGGTCCCCCTCGCGAACAGAGTGAGCGAAGGGGGAGCGGCTCGACGGTAACCAAATCGGCAATCACCTGACACCTGACACCTCCTTGGCCAACGCTCCCGCAGCCCTCACCACCGCCCTTGCCGACCGCTACCGCATCGAGAGGGAGCTGGGTCAGGGCGGTATGGCGACGGTGTATCTCGCGCAGGACCTCCGCCACCAACGCCAGGTAGCCCTCAAGGTTCTTCGGGCAGAGCTAGCCGCCACACTCGGCCCCGATCGGTTCCTCCAGGAAGTACGCATCGCTGCCAATCTCCAGCATCCTCACATTCTTCCGGTGCACGACTCGGGGGAGGCGGGCGGGTTTCTCTACTACGTCATGCCGTTCGTGGAGGGCCAGTCGCTGCGGGAGCGGCTGCAGAAGGAAGGTGAGCTGCCGGTGCTCGAGGCGGTGCGTCTACTGCGCGATGTGGCCGATGCCCTGGCTGCGGCGCATGCCAAAGGCATCGTGCACCGGGACATCAAGCCCGAAAACATCATGCTCTCCGGCCGCCATGCGCTGGTGGCTGACTTCGGGGTGGCCAAGGCGGTGACCGAGGCGACCGGGAGGCACGCGCTCACCACCGCAGGTGTCGCGCTGGGCACTCCCACCTACATGGCACCGGAGCAGGCCGCGGCCGATCCGCACGTGGATCATCGGGCCGATCTCTACGCTTTCGGAGCGACGGCCTACGAGGTCCTCACCGGCCAGCCGCCCTTCGTGGGGCCGACTGCACAGGCGATTCTCGCAGCCCATCTGACCCAGGCTCCGACACCGGTCACCGAGCGGCGGGCGACGATTCCTCAGCCCTTAGCGCAGCTTATCATGCGCTGTCTCGCCAAGAAGCCGGCGGACCGCCCGCAAAGCGCCGACGAAATTCTCGCGGTGCTCGAGGCGGTGGCGACGCCGAGCGGCGGCGTGACACCAATGGACACTAGACCGGTGCACGCCCAAATCACCGCTTGGAGGCGGAGCTGGCTCGTAGGAGCGGGAATTCTTGCAACGCTGCTTTTCGGGCTACTGCTGTGGCGGGCGTCCCGTGGCGGGGGGAAATTCGCTCTGGTGGATGACCTCCTTGCGGTCGCGCCGTTCGAAGTGCTCGGCAGCAATCTCGATCTCTGGCGCGAAGGCATGGTGGACGTTCTCGCACGGAATCTTGACGGGGCGGGCCCTCTCCGAACCGTGCCTCCGACGATAGTGATCCGGCGCTGGCGCGGCCGCGCCGATCCCTCTTCGGCCGAGGCACTCGGTCGCGCAACGGGAGCCGGGCTCGCCATCTTCGGCCAGCTTCTCGGCACTCACGGAGACTCGGTCAAGGCGACGGCGACGGTGTTCGACGTGGCCTCCGCCCGCAGTTTGGGAGAAGTCGAAGTCCGCGACCTCGCTGCCAACATGGATCGGGTGGCTGATTCGCTTACTGTCGGCGTGCTGCGCGAGTTGGGCCGCACGCGGCCGGTGGGTGCGGTCCGGGCCACAATGATTCGTTCGACCTCGTTGCCTGCGCTGAAGTCATTTCTGCGAGGCGAGCAGTTCTTCCGGCGGACCTCGTGGGACTCGGCGCTCGCCGCGTATCGCCAGGCGGTCGCGGCAGACAGCGGGCTCGCGCTCGCCTGGCGCCGGATGGGCTTGGTGATAGGCTGGCAGAGCATTGGTGGAGATTCGCTCGCAGGCGTCTATGCCCTGCGGGCCGGGGCGCTCAACCGAGGCCTCCCGCCGAGAGACAGCCTCCTGCTCACCGCCGATTCAATTGCGACCGTCCTCTTTGACAACTCACTGGACACCGCTTGGCGGACCCACCGGACTCGCCTCTTTGCAACTCTCGAGGAGTTCACCAAGCGCTTTCCCGAGGATCCGGAAGGATGGTTCGAGCTGGGCGATGCGAGAGTGCATTTCAGACTAGTGGGGCGCACTTCCCTGGAGGAAGTGCTGGCACCCTTCGACCGCGCGATCGCGCTGGATTCGGCGTTTGGGGAGTCCTACATCCATGCGGTCGAGACCGCCCTTCAGCTCGGGCGCATCGAGCTAACCCGGCGTCTCATCGCTGGCTTTCTCAAACACCATCCGACCGACAAGCATGCCACAGGCATGCGGCTGACGGATCAGATCCTGACACAACCCGGCCAGCGCCCGGCGAATCTGGAGCGTCTGATCGACACCTTGGGGGCCGGGGTGGATTTCCTCACGCTCCTCAATTTCGCGCACTGGCCCGACTCCCAGGAGACGGCTATACGCTTCGCCCGTGCCCTGACCGCGAGTCCACCCTCTCACACCGCCTTGTTCGACGACCCACGGTTTCGAGTCTGGTGGGTCGGGAGGACGCTGGCCTATCGGGGCCGCATGCACGAGTCCTACGGCGTCGGCGGAGATTCCCTCGCCCCTGTGAGCCCGATGGCGGCTCTTGGTGGGGTGCCGCCGGACGCGGCGGCCGCACTTTTCCGGCGCTGGCTCAAGGATCCGCCCGTCGGTGCCGGGCCCGACGACGCGCTGCCCTTTGGCTTCAATGTCGAGCTCTACAATGCGCTGCCCTGGTGGTCAGCAAGGAGGGACACGGCGTCGATCTCGGTATTCGGTCAGCGGATGTCTAGCCTGGCCTCATCCAGCCCACGCGATGTCAAACCGTGGCTCTTGTATGGAGAAGTCGCGGCTGCAGGGTACCTGGCACTGGCGCGAGGAGATACGGCCGATGCGCTCCGACAGTTCACCAGCCTCCCGGACACGGTATGTCCTTGCGTGTTCGATCAGATTGTCGAGTCCCAGTTGCTGCTCGCCGCGGGGAGAGTTCAGGATGCCGCGGCGGTTTTCCGAGGGAACTTTCCGCCGTTCATGTCACCCGCCGAGGGCCTGTGGCGCCTGCAGCGTGGGCGGACGTTGGAGCAACTGGGCGACCAAGAGAACGCGGTAGAGGACTACCGGTTTGTGGTGGACGTTTGGCGCAAGGCCGACCCAGAGCTCCAGCCGTACGTCAGTGAGGCCAGGAACGCGCTAGTACGACTCACGAAGGAGCCAAGGCAGTGAGCGTGGGCCGGGGTGACCGTTTCGGGGAAGCCCTCGCCGGGCGCCAGCGCATCGAGCGGGAGCTGGGCAAGGGCGGCATGGCCTGCCGGTCCGTCGCTAAAGCGACGACTCGGCTATTGTCGCTAAAGCGACAGAACGAGGGAGGCAGGAGTCACTTCAGTGACGGCAGCCGAGTCGCGGCTAGAGCCGTGGACCAGCAGCTAGTCAACCACGCGGAACACGATGCCTGACGCTCCTCCAAGCCTCACCGCGGCCCTTTCCGACCGCTACCGCCTCGAGCGGGAGCTGGGCCAGGGGGGCATGGCCACGGTCTATCTCGCCGAGGACCTCCGCCACCATCGCAACGTCGCCGTCAAGGTATTACGACCCGAGCTGGCGGCCTTGATCGGCGCCGAGCGGTTTCTCGCCGAGATCAGAACCACGGCCGCGTTGCAGCATCCCCATATTCTGCCGCTCTTCGACTCGGGTCAGGTGGCGGTCCGCCATTCCGAGCGGAACGACGGGCCTCAGTCTTATCTCTTCTATGTGATGCCGTTCGTCGAGGGCGAATCACTCCGCGACCGACTCAACCGAGAGAAGCAGCTTCCCATTGCCGATGCGGTTCGGATCGCTACGGAGGCGGCTAGCGCGCTCGACTATGCGCATCGCCATCACGTCATCCACCGCGACATCAAGCCGGAGAATATTCTGCTGCATGATGGCCAAGCGCTGGTGGCAGATTTCGGCATCGCGCTGGCAGTGAGCACGGCGGGCGGCAGCCGGATGACCCAAACCGGCACGTCGATCGGAACACCGCAGTACATGAGTCCTGAACAGGCCATGGGAGACCGGGACGTGGGGCCCCGTAGCGATGTCTACGCCCTCGGTGTCGTGACCTATGAGATGCTGATCGGTGAGGTACCCTTCACCGGCCCGACCGCGCAGGCCATCGTCGCGAAGGTGATGACCACGGATCCGGCGGCGCTGATCCCGCAGCGAAAGACGATCCCTGCCAACGTAGAGGCCGCGGTCCTGCACGCCATCGAGAAGCTTCCCGCCGATCGTTTCGCCACCGGGGCCGAGTTCGCCACCGCGCTAGGCAATCCTAGCTTCACCGGGCCGCTGACCGCCGTGCGGCCCTTCGGGCCAGGTCGGCCGGGAGCCGGGGTCCCGGCCGCGATCGCTAAAGGAATCCCGTGGGCCGTGGCCCTGCTCGCCAGCCTGTGGGCTTGGTCCCAGCACCGCGCTCCCGGTAACCGCCCGGTCCGGCGTTATGCCCTCGAGCTACGGGGGCTCGAGGCGATCGCTGCGCAGAACCAGGTCACGATGGCAATCAGTCCCGACGGAAAGCGTCTGGCGTATGTCGGCGGCGCGGCGAACGGAGAGTCCCAGATCTGGATTCGAGATCGCGATCAACTCCACGCACGCCCTCTCGCCGGGACCCTCGACGCGACCAGCCTCAGTTGGTCCCCCGACGGCAGCCACATGGCCTTCGAAACCCAAAATCCCGGAACGCTTCGGGTGGTCCCGATGGACGGCGGCTCTCCCGTCGTGGTATCCGATACTCTGATTGCAACCGGTGGCACGGCATGGTCACCCGACGGATTCATCTATAGCACTGGCGGCTACAACGGTTCGGTAGGGATTGTCCGAGTACAGGCCCACGGCGGCGTGCCGACCGTTTTCACCACGATCGATACCGCGTCCCGCGCCTTCGCTCATCTCAATCCGGCGCTGTTGCCCAACAACCGCGGCCTGATTTTCTCGGTTTGGTATGGACCCACGAGGACCGACACCGATATCGCGGTGGCCGACCTCCGGACTGGAAAGTTCAAGATTCTTCAGCGGGGACTGCGGGCGGTATACGCGCCGACCGGACACCTCCTCATTGTGCGGACGGACGGGTCGCTGGTCGCAGTGCCATTCGATCAGGACCGAATGGTAACGACCGGCCCCGCAATGCCGGTGTTGACCGGAATCGCGACCCAGGGAGGTACCGGAGCGGACATCGATGTCGCGGGCGATGGCACTCTGGCCTACTACGCGGGCGAACCGCGCGACGTTCGGGAGACGGTGGAGCCGACCTGGATCACCCGCGATGGCCACATGACGCCGATCGATTCCGGCTGGACTATCAACCGCCCGTTCAACGGCGGGGTCAGCCTGTCCCCTGACGGGGCTCGCCTCGCCCTCGCCATCGCGGGAACCGAGACTGCTGATATCTGGATCAAACAACTCGATCACGGGCCGCTTTCCCGGCTGAGCTTCGAGGAATTCCTCAAATATCGGCCGACTTGGAGTCCAGACGGGCGGAGCCTGATCTACATCTCCGATCCGGGAAACAACAACGCCTCGATTCTGCAGCGGCGGGCCGACGGCAGTGGATCGTCGGAACGGCTGTTGGGCTCCGACAAGGCGATCGCCGAGGCGCTCTGGACCCCCGATGGCAAGGCGCTGGTATTTCGTACCACCTTGCCGACCCGCGACATCCTCCTGTTCCGCCCTGGAGTCGATTCCATAGCGAGACCATTGATCGCCTCGCAGAAATTCGACGAACGGGCTGCGACGGTGTCGCCGGATGGTCGGTACATCGCCTATCAGTCGGATGAATCGGGCCGGGACGAGATCTACGTCCGGCCATTCCCCAAGGCCGACAATGGGCGCTGGCAGGTTTCGCGCGACGGCGGCGACGAGCCTCTGTGGGGCCGGACGGGGCGCGAGATCTTTTTCCGCTCCGCCTCGGGGGACATAATGGCGGTGCCCGTAACCACCACGCCGTCGCTTGAGCTCGGTACGCCGCGTCCCCTCTTCCCTACCAAGGGGTACGTGCGCACACTCTCGCACCGGGCCTATGACGTGACGCCGGATGACCGCCGCTTCGTCATGCTTCGCGCGCTGAGTGACTCGACCAGCACACCGAGCCAACTAGTACTGGTTGATAACTGGCTTGACGAACTGCGGGCAAAGCTCAAGACCAGGTAATCGGGCGGGGCCCAAGGCCTCGCCCTAGCATGACGCCAACGAGCGGTCGCGGGGGAAACGCGGGTTGTAACAAGAAAACGCGAAATCGAGACAGGCCCCCCCAGTTGGGGGAATAACGGATTTGCACCGCGGCGCAGTAACCGAGAAAACGCCCTCAGCGGCGGCTTGCCGCGATGGCCGACGAGATCAGCTACGGAGCTAGTGATGCCCCTGCCAGCCGGACTGACCAGCGCATTGGCCGACCGCTACCGCCTCGAGCGGGAGCTGGGCCAGGGGGGCATGGCCTGCCGGTCCGTCGCTAAAGCGACGACTCGGCTGTTGTCGCTAAACCGACAAAACGAGGGAAGCAGGAGTGACTTTAGTGGCGGCTCGGCGGCTCGGCGGTAACCAAATCGGCAACCACCTGACACCTGACACCTCCTTGGCCGACGCTCTCTCTGCCCTCACCGCCGCCCTCGCCGACCGCTACCGGATCGAGCGGGAGCTGGGTCGCGGGGGGATGGCGGTGGTCTATCTCGCCGAGGACCTGAAGCATCATCGGCGGGTCGCCATCAAGCTGCTCAAGCCCGAGCTGTCCGCGGTCATCGGCAGCGATCGGTTTCTTCGGGAGATCGAGATCGCCGCAACCCTGCAGCACCCCCACATCCTCCCGCTCTATGACTCGGGAGATGCCGCTGGTCATCTGTACTATGTGATGCCCTTCGTCGAGGGCGAATCACTGCGGGAGCGCCTGGCGCGCGAACCGCAGCTTCCGCTCGACGTGGCACTGCAGCTCACTCGCGAGATCGGTAGCGCGCTCCAATACGCTCACGAGCACGGGGTAGTGCATCGCGACATCAAGCCGGAGAACATCATGTTGTCCGGAGGCCAGGCCGTCGTGGCCGATTTCGGCATCGCCCGGGCATTGCATGCCGCGAACGGTGAGCAGCTGACCCTCACCGGCATGGTGGTGGGGACACCGCAGTACATGAGCCCGGAGCAGGCCAGCGGTGAAAAAGTGGATGGCCGCAGCGATCAGTACAGTCTGGGATGCGCGCTGTACGAGATGCTGAGCGGCAAGCCTCCCTTCGTGGGGCCCACGCCTCTCGCGGTGCTGGCCCGGCACTCGGCCGAGCCGGTTCCGAGTGTGCGCGCAGTGCGTGAGGCCGTACCGCCGGGAGTGGAGGGCGCCATCGTGCGCGCCATGGCCAAGCGGCCGGAGGATCGCTTTCCCTCCATTCGCGAGTTCTTGAGCGCGCTGGACACCCAGCAGATGACGGCTGTCCTGCCCGCTCGATCTCGGGTCCGGTCCCGACAAGCAATCGCGGCCGCGGCTGGAGTGCTGCTGGTGGTTGCCCTGTGGTGGCTGACGGCGGGACGCGGAGCTCGTTCTGCCATGGCGAGCGGGGTCACCTCGATCGCCGTGCTTCCTTTCCTGGACCTGGCCGGTGGCCCGGACACCTCATATCTCGGTCTCGGAATGACCGACGGGCTCATCGCCGATCTGGCCCAGGTCGGATCGCTCAAGGTCATCTCCCGCTCCTCGGGTGCGATGGCCCAGGGGGCGACCAAGTCTTTGGCCGAGCTCAGTAACGAGCTGGGAGTGCAAGGCGTGGTGCAAGGCTGGATTGGGAGAGCGGCCGATTCCATCAGAGTCAGGCTGCGATTCCTCCGCGCCCCGGACAGTACGCCGCTCTTCACCAAAGAATACCAGCGTCGCCTCGGCGAGCTGCCGGACC
Source organism: uncultured Gemmatimonadales bacterium (assembly GCA_963788625.1). Taxonomy (GTDB): domain Bacteria; phylum Gemmatimonadota; class Gemmatimonadetes; order Gemmatimonadales; family GWC2-71-9; genus DATBGE01. Next base: position 199,933 of record CAWBHB010000005.1, read on the forward strand.
TGCAGCGGGAGATCACCACGGCACTGATGGGCTCGATCAGCGCCAGCCTCAAGGGCACGGAGCGGAGTCTCCTCGAGGTACGCCGTGAGGTGGATCAGCGGGCGTACGAGGCCTTTCTTCGCGGCCGATTCTATCTGGAGCAGGATGAACTCGAGCAGGCACGGGCCCAGTTCGAGCAGGCCAGCCGCATCGCGCCCGACTGGGCACCGCCCTACGTCGGCCTGGCCAACTACTACACCTCACTTCCCTTCTCCAGCGACATTCCGCCGGCGGTGGTTCTGCCCAAGGCTCGTGCGGCTCTGGCCCAGGCGCTCGAGTTGGATGAGACGCTGGCCGAGGCGCACGCGGCGAATGCCTATATCCGGGCCTACTACGAATGGGACTGGCGCGCGGCCGAGCAGGAGTTCAGGCGCGCCATCGAGCTGAGGCCCAACTACGCCGACGCGTACTTCTCCTACAGCCGCTTTCTCGCGTCGCGGCGCCGGCTCGACGAGGCCATCGCCCAGTGCGGCCGGGCCGTGGAGCTGGACCCACTTTCCCTGCCACTTCAGGCGAATCGAGCGCTGCTCGACTATTTCGCGGGCCGCTATGACGAGGCGGAGACCAGGTTGCGGGAGATCCTCCAGCGCGACTCCACCGACGTGCTCGCCAAGTGGGGACTGGCCCTGGTGGCTGAACAGAAGGGACAATTCGATGACGCGATCGGGATCCTGGAGCCGATCAGCACCGTCAGTAACAACCGCAAGGCGTCGCTCGGCCATGCCTATGCAGTGGCCGGGCGAACTGCCAAGGCCCGGAGTATCCTCAGCGCGCTCGAGGCGACCGCGGCCCGAAGCTACGTGCCATCGTATTACTTCGCGCTGCTGCAAACCGGACTCGGCGAGCGCGATCAGGCGCTCCGCTCTCTCGAGCGGGCGTACGAGGAACGCTCGACCGTGCTGGCGTATCTCCAGATCGATCCCCGGCTGGCGCCGCTCCGGGACGAGCCGCGGTTCGTCGCGCTGGTGCAGAGGTTGGGAGGGGAGTGAGGGGAGGGCGTGTCATTGCGAGGCCCCCTTCGCGAGCGCAGCGAGAGAAGGGGCCGTGGCAATCTCGATGCCGACCCTCATCGGAGGGCCGACACTGAGCGGGGCGACCACAAGGGTCGCCCCTGCGTTTTCCCCCGTTCACCGTTCGCCGTTCCCCGTTCCCCTCTGTTTCCCCCCGTCACTGGCCCCCATCCTCCCCCACGGGTAACCTTAGGGCCTCCCCTCATAGGCATAGCCCTCGAGTGCCAGAGCTGCGCACGCTTCTCCGGTCGCGACCGCTCGGTCACGACCACGCAGATGGTTAACTGATGAGTTCGCCCGCGGAGAAGCTCGCCGCCGCCCCTTCGGCAAATTCGCGCCGTAGGGTCGCCTCATGACCATCGAAAGCCTCAGGGCAAGCCTCGCCGACCGCTACCGGATCGAGCGGGAGCTGGGCCAGGGCGGTATGGCCACGGTGTATCTCGCCGAGGACTTGAAGCACGACCGTCGGGTTGCCGTGAAGGTGCTCCGGCCCGAGCTCGCGGTGGTCATTGGAGCCGAACGGTTCCTGGCCGAGATCAAGCTCACCGCGAACCTGCAGCATCCGCACATCCTACCGCTGCATGACTCCGGGGCCGCCGACGGTTTCCTCTACTACGTGATGCCGTTTATCGAGGGCGAGTCGCTGCGCGACCGGTTACAGCGCGAGAAGCAGCTTCCGGTCGACGATGCCGTGCGCATCACCGGCGAGGTGGCGAGCGCGCTCGACTATGCCCATCGGCACGGCGTGATCCACCGCGACATCAAGCCGGAGAACATCCTGCTGCACGATGGGTCGGCGCTGGTGGCCGACTTCGGTATCGCGCTGGCCGCGAGCAAGGCCGGCGGCACCCGGATGACCGAGACCGGGATGTCGCTCGGCACGCCACACTACATGAGCCCCGAACAGGCGATGGGCGAACGGGAGATCACCGTGCGCTCGGACGTCTACGCCTTGGGCTGCGTGGCCTACGAGATGTTGAGTGGCGACCCACCCTTCACCGGCTCGACCGCGCAGGCGATAGTGGCACGGGTGATGACCGAGGCGCCGCGCCTCCTCACACTCCAGCGCCACACCATCCCGCCGCACGTCGAAGCGGCGGTGCTCACAGCCCTGGAGAAACTGCCCGCCGATCGCTTTGCGAGCGCGGCGTCATTCGCCGAGGCGCTGGTGAAACCCGGCGTGACCCTGGCGTCCCGCACCCTGGCCGCGCCGGCCCTCCGGGTGCAAAGCCGCTGGCGCCGCATCGCCATTGGGGCGACGGCTGCGACCGTTCTGGCCATCAGCCTCGCGTTGTGGGGCTGGCTCCGGCCGACGCCCGCCCGGCAGGTGATCCGCTACAGCATGGGGCTCCCGCCGGACCAGGCGATGCGACAGGGCACTCTGGGCGTGAACATCGCTCTCACTCGCGATGGCAAGCGCATCGTGTACATCGGGCCTGGAGAAAGAGGCGACCAACTCTGGGTCCGGGACCGCGACCGGCTCGATGCGACACCGCTCCCGGGAACGGCGGGAGCCTCGAATCCATTCTTCTCCCCGGACGGCAGTCGGATCGCGTATTCGGCCGCCAGCAGCAACTTTCAGTTGAGGGTGGTCTCGGTGAATGGCGGCCCTCCCATCACCCTCGCGACGCCTGGACCCGGTTCTGGCGGCGGCGCGGCGTGGGGGCCGGACGGATGGATCTACTTCGACACGCCTGCCGGTCTCGCTCGGATCCGCGCTGATGGCGGAGCTCCCGAGCCCTTAGTCACGTACGATTCCGCTTCTGGCGAGATCGGCCAGGCCTGGCCCGAGGCGTTACCGAACGGCAAGGGCCTGGTATACCGGTCCCGGCGCAACCTGGACCCATCTGACTTCGACATTGTAGCGTTCGATTTCAAGACCCGGGCAAAGCACACTCTCACCAAGGGACTGCTGGCGCGGTACGTCGAACCGGGGTACCTGGTCCTTCTGCGCTCCGATGGGGCTGTGCTCGCGGCACCGTTCGACCAGGATCACTTGAAGCTGACGGGACCCGCCGTGCCGCTGTTCGAAGGGGTGATGACCAAGCCCTTCGGGTCGGCCGATCTCGCCATCTCATCCACCGGCACCCTGGCGTACGTTCCGGGGCTGGCCTCGAATGTCGGCGGGGTCGCGGAGCTGGTGTATGTCTCCCGGGAAGGCGCCATCTTACCGCTCAATCCCCCGGTCACCCTCAACCCGTCGGCCAATCGCGGGATGAGCCTTTCGCCGGACGGCACCCGGTTGGCTATCGACGCGGTCGGTGTTGCCTCCCCTGATATCTGGATCAAGCAGCTCCCCGCCGGCCCCCTCTCCCGGCTGACCTTTGAGGGTCGGGGGTCGTTCCGGCCGACTTGGACACCGGACGGGCGATCGGTGATCTACATCGTGACGCCGGACAGCGGCAATCAATCGGTCTGGAAGAAGCGGGCCGACGGCAGCACCCCGGCCGAACTGGTGTGGCAGGCGCCCGGCGGGGTCATCGCGGAAGGCATTCTCTCGAGCGACGGTCAATGGTCGATCTATCGAGTGAATCAGAACGATGGCAACCGGGACATCTATGCCGTGCGGCCCGGGCGTGATACCGTGGCCATCCCGCTCCTCACCGGGGCGTTCCAGGAGCAGGGCGCGGCGCTCTCTCCCGATAACCGGTGGCTGGCGTACACCTCGAACGAGTCGGGGAGCGACGAGATCTACGTGCGGCCTTTCCCCAATACCAATGCGGGGCGCTGGCAGATCTCCACCCGCGGCGGTACGGCGGCGCGCTGGGCGCACAGCGGGCGCGAGCTCTTCTTCGAGAGTGCCGGCGGCGACTTCATGGTGGTTCCGGTCACTCCAGGGCCCACCTTCGCACCCGGCGAGCCTCGCAGTCTGTTCCCGCTCGGCTCGGGGCTCTTCGGCTCCGCCATCGTCCCCTATTATGATCTCACTCCCGACGACAAGCGGTTCCTGACGGTGCGTCTCGCGGTGGTCAATCAGGCACCGGGAGCGGGCCAGCTGGTAGTGGTCGACAACTGGGACCAGGAACTCAAGGCGAAGATGCGGACCGCGCGGCAGTAGGGGACAGGGCGGAAAGGGCGGAAAGGGCGGAAAGGGCGGAAAGGGCGGAACGCGAAGGTAACCCGAGTTCTGTCGACGGCCGACGGCGAACAACGACCCACGACCCATGACTCACGACCATTGACTATCGACCATCGACCATCGACCATCGACCCACCATTGACCATCGACCATCGCCTCTCCACTGCCCTCGCCGACCGCTACCGGATCGAGCGCGAGCTGGGCCAAGGCGGCATGGCGACCGTCTATCTCGCCCAGGACCTCAAGCACGATCGCAAGGTCGCCATCAAGGTGCTCCGCGCCGAGCTGGCCGCGGTGATCGGCGCCGAGCGGTTCCTGGCAGAGATCAAGACCACGGCAAATCTGCAGCATCCGCACATCCTGCCACTGCATGACTCGGGAGAGGCCGACTCTTTCCTTTATTATGTCATGCCCTTCGTGGAGGGCGAATCACTGCGCGATCGGCTGAACCGGCAGAAGCAGCTCCCTATTCCTGATGCGGTTCGCATCGCGAGTGAAGTCGCGTCCGCGCTGGACTACGCCCACCGCCACAAAGTGATCCATCGCGACATCAAGCCAGAGAATATTCTGCTCCATGACGGGCGAGCGATGGTCGCGGATTTTGGGATCGCGTTGGCGGCCAGCAAAGCGGGTGGCACCCGGATGACCGAAACCGGCATGTCGCTCGGCACCCCGCACTACATGTCGCCGGAACAGGCGATGGGGGAGCGGGAGATCGGGCCGCAGAGCGACGTGTATGCGCTGGGTGCCGTGACCTACGAAATGCTGGTAGGCGAGCCGCCCTTCACCGGCCCCACGGCGCAGGCGATCGTCGCCAAGGTGATGACGGGCGAGCCGGCGGACATCACCGGACAGCGGCGAACGGTTCCGCCGCATGTAGACGCCGCAGTACTGACCGCACTGGAGAAGCTGCCGGCGGATCGCTTCGAGTCCGCGGCGGAGTTCGCCGAGGCGCTGGCAGGAAATTCTTCGCGAAGCACCACCCGGCTGGCACACTCGAAGTCTGCCAGCGCCGCCGGTCCCTGGCGCGCCATCAGCGCCGTGCTCGGCGTGGTTCGTCCTCGTGCTCCTGGGACTCGCGGCCTGGAACTTCAGCCGTGGGCGAGCCGCCATCCGGCCCCAGCGTCTACGACGCCGTGCTCCCCGACAGCGCGCCAATGACCTTCGCCGCGGCCACGGCGACCACCTCCTACGGGACCTCGCTCCGGAACCTGTCGATCTCGCCCGAGGGTGACTTCGCGGTGTACGCGGCGCGGCAGGGCGACTCCACCCTCCTCTGGTACCGGAGTCTGCGGGACGCCACCGCCCGCCCGATCGCTGGGACACTCGGTGCAACTGCGCCGCGCATTTCACCAGACGGGACGCGCATCGCTTTCGTCATCGGTGACAGGGTCATGGTCGTCCCGGTCGCGGGCGGCGAGGTCCGCCGGCTGCTCGAAGGCCAAGCCGCGACCTCGCTGCAGTGGGTCTCGAACACCGAACTCCTCGCCGTGGACCTCGATGGCTACCGGCTCAAGCAGCTGAACCGCGAAGGCAGCAGCGCGCAGACCAAGTCCATTCCGCGCTGCGTGCTCGCGCAATGGGTCCCGGAGCAGAAACAGCTGCTCTGCTCATACAACCGGACCGCCCTGCTGTTCGATCCGGAATCCGGAAAGCAGTGGTCCCTCCGCGCAGCCCTGCCCGATGGGTCGCCGGGAAGTCTGCTGACGGGCTCCGCCTTTCGTATCGTGAACAACCGCTACCTCGTCTATCTCGCGGTGGACGGCAGCCTGCTTGCCGCCCGCTACGACCCCGGCAGCCACGTGGCGCTGCGGTCGGTGACGCTCCTGGCCGGGGTTCGGCGAGAGGCCATCGGCGAGGCGCAGTACGATCTCTCGGCGGATGGCGCACTGCTCTACGCACCCGGCGCGGACGCGACGATCGGCAGGATGGTCAGCCTTCGGGCTGGAGGAACGCCGCAGCCGCTGCCGGTGGAAACGGCAGACTTCCAGCGCTACGACCTGAGCCGCGACCGGCGCTGGCTGGCGGCGGCGGTCCAGGCCACCGAGGGCCTTGAATTGCGGGTCTACGATCTGCGCGACGGGCAGCATTTCACCTGGCTCAAGGGCGAAGTGGTGCGCCATCCGATCTGGAGTCCGGACGGAGGGTGGCTGCTGGTGGCGCTGCGCGATTCCACACGCTTTAGCATCCTCCGCGGCGCACCAAGCTCGGGGGCCCGGCCGGACACGCTGGCGAGCTACGAGTTCGACGCCGCGAATCCCGATCCGATCGACCTGCACGACGATCACCTCGCGGTGGCGCAGAACTGGGCCGGGTCCACCGCCATGCGCTTCGACCCCAGTCTCGCCCATCCCACGTTCGACACCGTGCTCACCGGCGCGCGGTTCCCGTCGATGTCGCCGAACGGGAGGCTCCTGCTGTACCAGACGCTCGAGGGAGGCCGGATCGAGGTCACCTCCTTTCCGGTGACTGGACGCCGCTGGCAGCTGGCCTCGGACGGCGCCGAGCCGCTCTGGCTCTCGGCCACCGAGGTGCTGTACCGCAAGGGAGTCTCCTGGTACCTGGCCCGCCTCAATCCGGAGACCGGCGAGCCCGCCGGCGCCGCGACCTTCTGGGCCCGCGATCCGCGCTTCTCCGACACCGTCGGGCTGGTCCAACCGGTCGTCGCACGACGGAGGGATCATCTACGTCCAGGGTCCAGAAGAAGTGACCGCGTCGTACCTTCGCGTGATCCCGAACTGGGTGGAACAGATGAAGGCGGCGGTGGACGCGGCGAACCGGTGAGCCCCGTCGCCGGACTCCCTCGGCGCCGCCCTCGCCGACCGCTACCAGATCGAGCGGGAGCTGGGCCAGGGCGGCATGGCGACGGTGTATCTCGCCGAGGACCTCAAGCACCGCCGCAAGGTCGCGATCAAGGTGCTGCGTCCTGAACTGGCCGCTGTCATCGGGGCCGGACCGCTTCGTGCGGGAGATTCAAACCATCGCGGCGCTTCAACATCCCCACATTCTCGGGCTCGATCGATATGCGGCGAGGTCGAACGGCACCGCGTATTACGTGATGCCCTTCGTCGAAGGGGAGAGCCTGCGCGACCGGCTGTACCCGGGAGAAGCAACTTCCCAGTCGCCGACGCGGTGCGCATCGGGACCGAGGTCGCCTCGGCGCTCGACTACGCCCACCGCCACGGCGTCATCCATCGCGATATCAAGCCGGAGAACATCCTGCTGCACGATGGCCAGTCTCTGGTCGCTGACTTCGGCATCGCGCTGGCGATGACGTCAGGCGGGCGGCACCCGGATGACGGAGACCGGAATGTCGCTCGGCACCCCGCACTACATGAGCCCTGAGCAGGCGATGGGGGAGCGGGAGATCACAGCCCGCTCCGATGTCTATGCGCTCGGATGCGTGACCTACGAGATGCTGATCGGTGAGCCCCCGTTCACCGGCCCGACGGCGCAAGCCATCGTGGCGAAGGTGATGACCGAAGAGCCGCGCCCGCTCATGCTGCATCGCAAGACGATTCCCGAGAACGTGGAGGCCGCCGTCCTCACCGCGCTCGAGAAACTGCCGGCCGATCGTTTTGCCAGCGCCGCGGAGTTTGCGCAGGAGCTGGGTGGTAGCGGAGCGGCGGACCGACGGACAGTGGGACGGCGGTCGAAGAGGCCGGTGTCCGCCCGTCCGACTGGCCGACCGTCCACCCTCCTCCTGGCCCTCATTGCCACTGCCGCTCTCGCCGCGTGGGGCTGGTTTCGTCCGGGGCGAGAGGGGAGCATCCCAGTGGTCCGCCGAGTCGACATCGTGCTGCCGGATTCGGCACCGATCGAATTCGTCGGCGAGGCTCCGGTCGGGGTTGGGCAGACCGCAATGGCACTCTCGCGTGATGGTCGAATCCTCGTGTATGTCGGCGGCGGGGCACGGACCCGGCTCTACGTTCGACCCCTCGACCGTTTCGAGGCGACGCCGCTCGCCGGCACCGAGGGCGCCTACGGTCCATTTCTCTCCCCCGATGGTGCCTGGATTGGATTCTTTGCCGACAACCAGCTGAAGAAAGTCCCGGTTGGCGGCGGTCCAGTGTCGATCCTCGCCGACGCTCCGCTATCAACCGGCGCTGCCTGGTCAGAAAAGGGCAGCATCGTGTTTCTGACGTCCTCCGGAAGCGAATTGCACCAGGTGTCCGCCAACGGCGGGCGGGCGACGACGATCGCTCGGCCACCGTCGGGCTCCGTCAAAACGATCATGTATCTGCCGGGAGAACACTGGCTTCTCTGTACGATGTATGCGGATGAGGGCTTCTACGCCATCGCGGCTCGCTCGACCGAGGGGCCCGAGGTCCGGGTGCTGGTTCGCCAGGGGCCAGCGAAGTCATGGCGGGACGGCACGCCGTTTCCGGAAGACGCTCTGCTCGGCGCCACGCCAAGCTATGACAACAACGGCGCTCTTCTCTTCACGCGGCCGGATGGGTCCCTGGTTTCGGTCGGCATCGACCTCGAGGACCTCGAAACTCACGGTGAACCGGTCATTCTTGCACTCGGTGTTCGCCGGGAATCCTGGACCGGCCATGGCCAAGTTTCGCTCGGCGGAGACGGCACGCTCGCCTATGCACCAGGAAGCAATTCCGACGTCGGTGTCTTGGCTTGGCTCGATCGAGGCGGTAGGCTCGATACGCTGCCGTTTCCCCCAGCGTATTCACTGGGGACAGACGTCGCTCCCGATGGTGCCCGCATCGCAGTCACGATCCCGGCGATTTCCGGCAGCCTCGAGCTCTGGGTGTATGATCTGCGGAATGGCGTGCGCCAGCGCCTGCTGACGGGACTCTGTGACTCCGAGGTCCGATGGACACCGGATGGCTTGGGGATTCTGGCCTGTCTCTCAGCCGCCGGGGTGGTGCGGATCGATCCCGCCCGGCCGGGCAAGGTTGATACGCTGGCGCGAAACCAGCTCACGCCGGCCTCAGTCTCCAGGGATGGCCGACGTCTCCTCCTGGGCTCCCCCCTGTCGGATTCCAGCTTCCTTCTCTCGCTGGACGGCCGGAGCCCACCGGAACAGATCAAGTTCACCACCGGAGATGGAGCCTTTCAGCCGGCGTTTTCACCCGACGGCCGCTGGATCAGCTACCTCGGCCGCAATGGTGGCGTCTTCGTCGAGCCCTACCCGATCAGCGGCGAGGTGTACCGCATCTCGAATCAGCTCGAGGGCGACGTGCCGACCTGGCCGAACAGCAATGAGATCGTCTTCCCTTCGGGATCCCAACTCTACGTCGTGAAGGTGTACCCCGGTCCGGTGCCGCGATTCGATCCGCCCAGAATCCTTGCAACCCAACGCCTGGCCAACCTGTCGGGGCGGCCATATGCCGTGGCCGACGACGGCCGCCGCTTCCTGATCAAGCTGCCGACGCCGGAGCATTCGGCCCAGTCGATCCGCCTGCTGGTGGACCGCCATGAGTGATTCCCTGGAACGGCTTTCAGCCGCGCTCGCCGACCGCTACCGCATCGAACGGGAACTGGGCCAGGGCGGAATGGCCACGGTGTATCTGGCCCAGGACCTCAGGCACGACCGCAGTGTCGCGGTGAAGGTGCTGCGCCCGGAGCTGGCCGCGGTGATCGGCGCCGAGCGGTTCCTCTCCGAGATCAAGACGACGGCGAACCTCCACCACCCCCACATCCTCCCGCTCCACGACTCGGGAGAGGCCGACTCCTTCCTTTATTATGTGATGCCGTTCATCGAGGGCGAATCCCTTCGTGACCGGCTGAGCCGCGAGAAGCAACTCCCGGTCAGCGACGCCATCCGGATCGCCACCGAAGTGGCGGGTGCCCTGGACTACGCCCACCGTCACAACGTGATCCATCGCGATATCAAACCGGAGAACATCCTGCTGCACGACGGCCGGGCGCTGGTGGCCGACTTCGGGATTGCGCTGGCCGCGAGCAAGGCCGGTGGCACCCGGATGACCGAGACCGGCATGTCGCTCGGCACCCCGACGTACATGAGTCCCGAGCAGGCGATGGGGGAACGGGAGATCACCGCGCGGAGCGACGTGTACGCGCTGGGCTGTGTCACCTACGAAATGCTGCTGGGCGAACCGCCCTTCACCGGGCCCACCGCCCAGGCGATCGTGGCCAAGGTGATGACGGCGGAACCGGTGACCCTCACGGGCCAGCGGAAGAGCATTCCGCCCCATGTCGAAGCCACGGTGTTCACCGCGCTGGAGAAACTCCCAGCCGACCGGTTTGCCACCGCCGCGGAGTTCGCGGCCGCGCTGGGCGGACAGGTGGACAAGCGGACAGGCGGAGAGACGCACGGCATGCTCTCGTCCGGCCGGCCGGCCGGCCGCCTGCCGTTCTGGCGCGATCCACGCACCTGGGTGAGTCTCGCGGCCGTCGGGGCCCTCGCCGTCATGGCCACGAGCGTCGCGTTCAGATCCGGGCCACCGCCCGCCACCAGTCGCCAGGAGGTCGTGCTGTGGAAGCGCCGCCTCCCGTCACCGCTCGACCCCGGCGCTCCGCTGATCGCGAGCCAGGCGGCGATCGCACCGGATGGCTCCAGCATCGTCTACACCGATTCGACGGCTCAAGGCCTGGTGCTCATGCGCAAGCCGCGCGACGCGGCGGCGGCGGTGCCCATGGTCGGCACGGAGGGGGGCGTCTCTCCGTTCTTCTCGCCCGATGGTCGCTGGGTTGGCTATCTGACGCTCGACGGCAGGCTGCGGAAAGTGCCAGTGGATGGCGGGGGCTCGGTCACGCTGGCCGAGGACGTGCAGCAGGAATACAAGTCCGGCGCCTGGCTGGACAACGGGTCGATCGTCTACACCACCGATGGGTCGACGATTGCTCGAGTCTCCGCCGACGGGGGTGGCGCCTCGGTCCTGATGGAGCGGCAAAGTTTGGGCAGACAAGGCCTCGGGATTTCACCGCTCCCTGGGAGCCGAGGATTTCTGTTTACCGATTGCGGCGGGAACTGCGGCATCACCTCCACGGTGTACCTGTACGAATTCGCAGCCGACAGCGCGCGCGTTCTGGTCCGGCAGGCCGCCGGGGCGTGGTACTCCCCTACGGGCCACCTGCTGTACACCAGCCGCGATGGCGGCCTCTATGCGGCACCTTTTGATCTGGACCGCCTGGTGATGACCGGTGGTGCCGTGCCGGTCCTCGAAGGCGTTGACCCGACCCGTTTCACCCTGTCGGCGTCGGGGACGGCCCTCTATTCGGTCGACCTCTCCGGTCTCGAGCCCTCGACGCTCGTCTGGGTGGATCGGGATGGCCGGGCCGAGCCGGTGGACACGGCCTGGCGGGGGCTGTTCGACTATCCGGCCATCTCCCCCGATGGCCGATCGGTGGCCGTCAGCGTGCGGGGCAAGACGACTGACCTGTGGATCCGGCGGGCGGACGGCACGAGACAGAAGGTGATCGCCGAAGGCGTGGCGAACTGGCGTCCGTCGTGGACACCCGACGGTGCGTCCCTCGCGTTCATCTCGGTGCGGAGCCCGACCGGAACCGCGAACGAGGCGTCCGCACAGTTGGTACGGCTGGATGGCGTGGGTGGCCCCCGCCCGCTGCTGGGACTTCCCGGTCAGGTTTGGGAGGTGGAACTCTCCCGCGACGGAGCCTGGTTGGTGATCCGCACGGACGACTCGCAGACCGACCCCAACGTCTGGGCCCGCCGCCTCGCCGGTGACACGACGCTCATGCCGCTGCTGAACGACCCGAGCTTCACCGTCCAGGTCGTCCTCTCGCCCGATGCCCGCTGGCTGGCGTACGCTTCCAATGAGGCTGGGCGGCAGTTCGAGATCTACGTGGCGTCGTTTCCCGACATGGCCTCCAAGCGGCTGGTGTCGCGTGGCGGTGGTACCCAGCCGCGGTGGGCCCGCAGTGGCCGCGAACTGTACTTTCGGAGTGGCGGGCAGCTCATGGCAGTCGCTGTCCCACCCGGTCCAACGTTCACGCCGGGGCCGCCCCGCGCGCTGTTCTCGCTGGCGGGGTATCGGGTAGCCCGCAATCGCCAGCAGTACGACGTGGCACCCGGTGATCAGCGCTTCGTGATGATCCGCGAGCCGGAGGCGACGGCGGGGACGATGTACGTCGAGCATTGGTTCGCCGAGCTGCTGACGAGAATGAAACGATGAGCGCAACAGACCCCGCACCGCGGCTGTCGTCAGCCCTCGCCGACCGCTACCGCATCGAGCGGGAGCTGGGTCAGGGCGGCATGGCGACCGTCTACCTCGCCGAGGACCTGAAACATGGCCGCAAGGTCGCCATCAAGGTCCTGCGGCCCGAGCTGGCCGCCGTGATCGGGGCCGAACGCTTCCTCCGCGAGATCAAAACCATCGCGACCCTCCAGCATCCCCACATCCTCGGCCTCATTGATTCCGGCGAAGTCCAGGGCACGGCCTACTACGTGATGCCCTACGTGGAAGGGGAGTCGCTGCGGGATCGGCTCACCCGCGAGATGCAGCTGCCGGTCACCGATGCGGTGCGCATCGCGAGCGAAGTGGCCAGCGCGCTCGACTACGCTCACCGCCACGGGGTGATCCATCGGGACATCAAGCCCGAGAACATCATGCTGCACGACGGGCAGGCCCTGGTGGCGGACTTCGGCATTGCCCTCGCCGCGAGCAAGGCCGGCGGTGGACGGATGACCGAGACCGGAATGAGCCTCGGCACTCCGACGTACATGAGCCCCGAGCAGGCGCTGGGAGAACGGGAGATCTCCTCGCGCAGCGACGTGTACGCCCTCGGCGCCATGACCTACGAGATGCTGGTGGGCGAGCCGCCCTTCACCGGTCCCACCGCCCAGGCCATCATCGCGCGAGTGATGACCGAGGATCCGCGGTCGCTCACCATCCAGCGAAAAACCATTCCGCCGGGCGTCGAGGCGGCGGTGCTCACCGCACTCCAGAAACTTCCGGCCGACCGATTCGCCACCGCGGCCGAGTTCGCCACCGCACTCGCCAATCCGACCACGGCAACGATGGCACAGACCAGTGCTCGACCGGTGGTGGTCTCCCCGGTGCGACGCGGCTGGCTGACGGCGGGTGCTGCGGCGGTCCTGGCCCTGATTGCGGGCCTCGCGCTGGGCCGCAACTCGGCGAGGTCCGGAAACGTGGGTCTCACCGACGTGGTGCGGGCCGCGATCTCGCTGGGTGACAGCACCAAGCTCCGAGCGATCGATAACCTGCGGCTGGCGATCTCCCCGGGCGGCCAGCGCGTCGCCTTCGTTGGGACTGAGGGAGCGGAGAACTCGCTCTGGGTGCGTGATTTCAACCAGCCCAACGCTCGCCTGCTCCCGGGCACCAAGGGCGCCTTCGGCCCTTTCTTCTCGCCTGACGGTGAATCAATCGGGTTCTTCACCGCGGCCGGGGGCGGGACCGTGATGAAGGTCATCTCCGTCACCGGAGGAGTGGCGCGCACGGTGCTGCAGGATTCGCTCGCTGCCTTTGGCGGAGCGGACTGGGGCGATGACGGCCAGATCTACTTCACTAACCTGGCGCGAGGTCTCGCCCGGGTATCACCGGCCGGCGGTGTGGTAACCCGCATTTCACACCCGGACTCAACGACTGCGGTTACCGAGCACGACTATCCTGATGTTTTGCCCGGCAGTCGCCGTGCCCTGGTGATGCTGTGGAGAGGCTCGATCGGGTCCAATCATATCGGCGTCATCGACCTCGCCACGGGAACCGTCACCGACCTCACGACGGGATCCTTCGCCCGCTACGTTGCTCCCGGCTTCCTGGCGGTCGGTGCCGCCGACGGCCGGCTCCTGGCCGCTCGCTTCGACCCCCGCCAAGGGCGACTCATCGGGACACCGGTCGCGGTCCTGCAGGATGTTCAGGAGGAGACGGGCAACGGCACGGTCCAGTTTGCCGTGTCGGAGACCGGCACGATCGTCTATCAGCGGAAACTCGGCGGGACCGATGGGCTCGTTTGGGTCGATCGCAGCGGTAAACGGACGCCGGTTGACACCACGATAAGGGGTGGCCTCTCCGGTGTGGCACTGTCACCCGACGGATCTCAGATCGCGGTAGCCCGGATCGAGGCTGGAGAGAGTCAGGTCTGGGTCAAGCAACTGAGCACCGGCGCCTTCAGCCGATTGTCGTTCGACGTCAGCAATGCCGATCGACCGGTCTGGACCCCCGACGGGCGCCGAGTCGCCTTCCTCGCCACCCGCAACAATCGCCGGACCGCCTGGGTGCGACGGGCCGACGGCAGCGATAGCGCCCAAGCCGCGTCTCCCGGAGATGTCCAGTTGGACGAAATCAGCCTCGACCCGCTCGGCCGGTACACCTTGTTCCGATCGCAGGGAGGCGGCCTGGGAACCCGGCGGCTGATGTTCGTCAAGAACGGCGTGGACACCACCACCCGGGTGCTGCTTCAGTCGCGCTATGACACGTTTGGAATGACGCTTTCTCCGGATGGCCAGTGGCTCTCCTACGTTTCCAATGAATCCGGTAACTCCGAAGTCTATGTGCGACCGTTTCCCAACGTCGACTCGGCGCGATTTGCCATTTCGGTGGGGGGAGGCATGGAAGCGATGTGGCGGCGTGACGGAACCGAGCTCTTCTTCCGGAATTCGCGCGGCGACATGTTCGCGGTCCCCGTCACCACCGGTCCCCACTTCCAGCATGGCGTGCCGAAACTGCTCTTCTCGAGTCCGGGTCTGGGCCTGCAGGAGTACTTCCGCAGCTACGATGTGCACCCGGACGGAAAGCGCTTCCTCGATGCTGACCTCCGGTGGCGTCGACGCGACCGAACTCAACGTCGTCTTCAACTGGCGGGCCGAGCTGGAGAGGCTGAATGGGCGGTAGGGACTTGTCATTGCGAGGCCCCCTGAGCGAGTGCAACGAGCGAAGGGGCCGTGGCAATCTCAGTATCCAACGTCGGCAGACCTCCCGTCTCCCGTCTTGGGTCTCCCGTCTTCCGCTTCTAACTCACCCCATGACCCCCTCTCCGTTCTTACCTAACCCCCTGTCCCCCTTCCCTATTGGGAAGGGGGAACGCGACCCCAAGTCGCACCCACCCCGAATTCCTCACCCCCTGTCCCCCTCTCCCTCGCGAGAGAAGAGGGACGCGATCCCGGTCATTGGCCGTGGCAATCTCACCCGCTCGATCTTGCGAGCGTGAATAGGTCGATTCTCATCGTGAGCGAACAGGAGCGCCACCATGATTCGTCATCCTCTCGCCCTACCACTCTGGGATAGCCACCTCCGGTCTGTGCTGGCAATCCTCATGGTCCTGCTGCCAGAGGTTGCCACGGCTCAAATGGAACCGGCCGCGAGTCCCTACACCCAGGCCCAGGCCGAGCGTGGTGCTGCGGTGTACGCCGCGAGCTGCGCGACGTGCCACGGGGATAATCTCCGCGGCGGCAATGCCCCGTCTCTCGCCGGCTCCGATTTCCTGTCGGAATGGGCCCGCCCGGACCGGAGCGCCGATGACCTGTTCTACATCATCCGCAACGGGATGCCACCGGCCAAGTCGGCAACACTTTCCGACCCGGAACGGCTCGACGTGCTGTCCTACGTCCTGCAACAGAACGGGCTCCCGGCGGGCAGTGCACCCCTCACCAGCCAGGCGGGCGAGCTCCGCAGGGTTGTGTTCCGGGATCCGGCAGCCGAAGCAACCCCACCCACCCCGGATTTCATCGCGGGCAAGGACGGCATGGAGCCGACGGCGACGGGCCCGACCCAGGAGGAACTGAACGCCGCCCGCAGCAATGGCCGCGATTGGCTCTTCGCCACCCATGACTACAGCGGGCAGCGCTACGTGCCGCTGGCCCGGATCGATCGCACCAATGTCGGCAGGCTTCGGGTGGCATGTGCCTACCAAGTCGGTGATCGCGCCAACTTCCAGACCAGCCCGATCGTGTACCGCGGAGTGATGTATCTGACTACACCGTCACTCACCGTGGCGATTGACGCCGCCACCTGCCGGCCGCGCTGGAAGCACAGCTGGAAGGTCTCCTCCCGCCTGGTGTGGCAGAATCGTGGCGTCGCGATCAAGGATGGACGGGTGGTGCGAGTCACCGGCGACGGGTACCTCGTGGCGCTCGACGCAGCCAACGGCCACCTGCTGTGGGCCCGACGGATCGGCACGGAACACAAAGGCGAACTGTTCACCATGGCGCCGATGATCTACGACGACCTCATCTTGGTCGGGCCGGCCGTCAGCGAGTATGCCGTCCAGGGCTGGGTGGGCGCATTCAGGCTGACGGATGGTGAGCCGGTCTGGCGATTCAACACGGTCGCGCAACCCGGCGAGCCCGGCTCGGAGACCTGGAATCTGGAGGCGGGCTTTCCCGTGGGCGGTGGTGGAGTGTGGACCCCGTTCACCCTGGATCTGAAGCGAGGCCTGCTCCATGTGGCGGCCACCAATCCCGCCCCCGACTTTCCCGCCGCGAGGCGGGGCGGCGCCAACCTGTACACCAACTCGATGGTAGCGCTCGAGGTCCGAACCGGCCGGCTCGCCTGGTATGACCAGATGGTGCCGGCCGACGACCACGACTGGGACCTGACCCACGCCGGTCCCCTGTTCAACGCGCGGGTCGCAGGCACCACACGCGATCTCATCGCGACAGTGGGAAAAGAGGGAGTGCTTCGGGTGCTGGATCGCACCAGCCATGAGCGACTGTTCGAGGTTCCCATCACCACCCGCACCAACGTGGAAGCTCCCGTCACCGTCGCCGGAACCCACGCCTGCCCCGGGATCTACGGCGGGGTGGAGTGGAGCGGGCCAGCCTACAATCCAACACTCAATCTGCTCTTCACCCCCGCAGTGGATTGGTGCGGGACCTTCGCCCAAGCCGATTCCGTCCGCTTCCTCGCTGGGGCGGTGTACCTCGGCGGAACCTATCAGGGAGATTCGACCTCCCAGGGCTGGATCACCGCGGTCGACGGGTCGAGCGGTCGGGTGCGGTGGCGCTACCGGTCAGCCAAGCCCATGGTGGCCGCGGTGACAGCCACTGCCGGTGGCCTCGTCTTCACCGGAGAATTGACCGGCGACCTCCTGGCGCTGGACGCCTCGACCGGCAAGGTGCTCTACCGATTCAACACCGGTGGACCGATCGGAGGGGGAGTGGTCAGCTATGAGGTCGCGGGCAGGCAATATGTGGCAGTGATGTCCGGGCAGCCGTCGCCGTTCTGGGTCAATGAACATCCCGGTGCAGCGACGGCGTTCGTGTTTGCCCTGCCCTGAGGACGGGCGACCCTTGTGGTCGCCCTCTAGACGTCACCCCCTGTCCCTATCTCCTGCCTCACCCCCTGTCCCCCTCTCCGTGAAACGGAGAGGGGGGACGCCGACACTGTCATTGCGAGGCCCCCGGAACCTCACCCCCTGTCCCCCTCTCCTTGAGATGGAGAGGGGAACGGCGACTTGGGGCGTCCAGTTCACCTGGCCCCGAAAGGGGCCATGCACCATAGCCAGAGGACGCCACCGGAACCCCAGCGCCCTGAAGGGGCGCTGCAACTTGCGAAGCGGGGCGACGCCACCATAGCCTCACCTCTGTCCCTGTCATTGCGAGGCCCCCCGACCAATCTCATCCCTCGCGACTCAAGTCGCGGCTCGGCAGGCCGTGGCTTCGCCACGGGAGATCCTCATCCCTCCGGCGATTTCAATCGCGGGGCCGCGAGCGACGGAGGAACATCGGGCTCCGGGGTTCGCGATTCCTCAGGCATCGAGATCCCCAGGCTCTCGCTACGCTCGGGATGACACGTCCCCACCCCGCCATTCGCTTCCCCTTCTCACTTCTCACTTCTTACTTCTCACGCCCTTCCCTTTCCTCTTTCCCTTCCATGTCCTAGTATTACTCAGTATTATTCACTATGCCCAAGAAGCCTGTCTTCGCCCGGATCTCCATCACCCTGCCGGAGCCGGTGCTTGCGGCGGCCGACAAGCTCGCCAAGCGGCTCGACCGGTCGCGGAGCTGGGTCATCGCCGAAGCGATCAGGCGGTTCGGGGGAGAGGGGCTGCCAGCTGCAGCACCCTCACCCGGGGTGGTCCGAGAGACGATCACCAATCCCTATGCGCCGCACCTGCAGGAAATCGCCCAGGCGAATGAGCGGCGTCTCAGGGCCGACCTGGCTGTGACCCCGGAGACCCGCGTGCGACAGGCCGAAGAGGTGCTGCGGCTGGGGCAGATGGTGCGACCGCCGCGAGCACGCGCCCAGATCATTGGCTTCGACAGCTACGAGGACTACTACCAATGGAAAACGACCCATCGCGCCGGGGGGTGACCCGCGTGGCACAGGTGTGTGCGGCGCTCAACGGCACCGGGTCGCACTATCTGGTGATCGGGGGGATGGCCTGCGTGCTGCACGGGTACGTTCGGGCCACGAAGGACGTGGATATCCTCATCCAGCGGACCTTGGAGAACGCCCGCCAGGTTCTCGCGGCCTTGGAGACCATAGGCTACGGTTTCGCGCGGGAATGGTCACCGGATGAGATCCTGCGGAAACCCATCACCATTATCGGCGACGATCCAGCGGTGGAGATCTTCACCGTGGCGTGGAGCGTGAAGTACGACGACGCAATCGCGCGCGGAGCCACCGTCGAAGTGGAAGGAGTGTCCATTCCGCTGATCGGACTCGATGACTTGATCGCCTCCAAGCGCACTGGCCGGCTACAGGACGCCGCGGATATCCAGGTGTTAGAGGAGATCAAGCGGCTGAGGGGAGGGTGAGGCGGGAGACGGGGAACGGGGAACGGGGCCGGAGAGGCCACCCTCGTGGTCGCGCATCGGCCTTTGCGATCCCAGTCCCCAACCACGCCCACCAATCAAACGGCCCCGAAGAGCCTGCCCCGAGCGCGGCGAGGGGGGCCTTGCATCGTAGCTGAAGGACGCCACGGAACCCCAGCGCCCCGACGGGGCGCCGCAACCTAACCCCCCTGCCCTCACCCCCTGTCCCCCTCTCCCTCGCGGGAGAGGGGGAACGTGTACCCTGTCATTGCGAGGCCCCCTTCTCCGAGCACAGCGAGGGAAGGGGCCGTGGCAATCCCCTCGCGTGTCGGCGGGATCCGGCTGTGGGTTCCGCTGACAAGTACGGGGATTGCTTCGCCAGCTTCGCTGGCTCGCAATGATTGAAGCCCCGTCTCCTGTCTCCCGTGTTCCGTCTCCCGCTCCTGCCTCACCCCCTGTCCCCCTCTCCGTGAAACGGAGAGGGTGAACGCCACCTCAGCGACCGAGGTGGGCGACCACAAGGGTCGCCCCTGCGTTTTCCCCCGTTCGCCGTTCACCGTTCACCGTTCGCCGTTCACCGTTCCCCGTTCTGCACCCCCGAGCCGTCCCAGCAGCTCGCCGAGCCGCCGGATTTCCTCGCCGTAGCGCGCCCAGTCGCCTTCCCGTTGCGCCGCGACCGCAGCCTGATATCGGCGCCTTGCCTCGGCGAGGATGGCGCGGAGTTCCGACTCGCCGGTCGCTCCGGTAGTGTCGGACGAGGTAGGCTGACTCCGAGCCGCCCTCGCCGAGCCGCCGAAGAGCTCGGTCAGGGCCCCATCCAGGGTCTCCTGCATCACCACCTGATTCTTATAGGCGACGACCACCCGCTTCAGCTCAGGAATCCGGCCGCCTTCCGCCTGTAGGTAGAGCGGCTGGACGTAGAGCAGCGACTTCTCGATCGGGATCACCAGAAGGTCGCCCCAGATTACCTGGGAGCCGCTCTGATCCCACAGAGAGACCTGCTGGGATATCTGGGTGTTCTGGTTGATCAGGTTCTCAACTTGTTGCGGGCCGTAGGCCAGGCTCTGCCGCGAGAGCCGGTACACCCGAAGCCTACCGTAGACATCGCCGTCATTCCGCGCCACCATCCAGGCGGCCAGGTTGTCCTTGCCCCTCGGCGTGAACGGCACCATGTAGATGAACTCGGCTTTCTCCTCTTCCGGAAGCCGCATGATGATGTGTCGCATGAACGGCACCGACCCGTCGGCCTCCGGCACGACCGGGATCTGCCACTGGTCCTCCCGGTGATAGAAGTCCTCCGGCGCATCCATATGGTAGGTGGTATAGAGGCTGGTCTGGATCCGGTAGAGGTCGTCGGGGTAGCGGATGTGGGCCCGCAGGTCAGCCGGCATGCTGTCCAACGGAGCGAGGATTCCAGGGAAGATCCGGGCCCAGGTGCGGATCAGCGGATCAGCCGGGGCGCTCACATAGGCGGCGAGCGACCCGTTGTACGCGTCGATGACAAGCTTGACGCTGTTCCGGAGGTAGGTGGTGCCGTCGCCGAGCCGCTGCGCGTACGGGTAGCCGTTCGACCCGGTGTAGGCATCGAGGATCCATTGCAGCTTCCCGTCGGCCCCGATGACAAGATAGGGGTCGTGATCAAACCGAAGGAACGGCAGCGCCCGCTTCGCCCGCTCCATAATGTCGCGGTAATAGAGCACCCGGCTGTCGTTGGTGATGTCCTGGGAGAGCAGAATCTTCGAGGAGCCGAAGCGGACGGCGAGCAAGAGGCGCCGCACGAGGTTGCCAACCCGGACCCCACCGGTGCCGCCGTACGCGGCGTAAACATTCTCCTCGCCCGAGGGATGGTCGAATTCGCGTTGCCGGGTCGCCACGAACACGAACTCGTTGGCGAGCTCGCCGTAATAGATCTGGGGACGGGTAATGGTCAGCGACCCCGTCGAGACCGGCGGCAGGTCCTTGACGAACAACACGGGGAGGCCGTTAGGCGTCGCCTGGTTGACCGGTCCGAGGGTGAGCCCCATCCCGTGGGTGAATGTCAGGTGCTCATTGATGAAGGTCCGGGTCGGAAGCGACCCGACGTTGAGCTCCCGCGGCGATAGCAAGACCTGGCGGTATTTCCCGTCGATCCAGTACCGGTCGTCGTCCACCGAGACGAAATCGTAGTAAGTGCGGATCTCCTGGAGCTGCCCGAAGGTCTGCAGCAGCGGCTCCCGGTCCCACAGCCGCACGTTCTCAATGGTCGGCGCATTGGTGCGCAGATCGGCCAGCGTGAGGTCGGCCTCGCCGCTCAGGTCGCGGGTCTCCACACTGTCGAGCCCCCAGGCCTGGCGGGTGGCGGCGATGTGATACCGCAGGTAGGGCGTCTCGCGGGTCAGCTCGGTCGGTGCCACCACGAGCTTCTGCACCGCCGACGGAAGGAGTCCCCGTCCGATGAGGGCCACGGCCAGGTAGCCCCCCACGCCCCAGAGTCCGTAGCGGAGCAGCTGCCCCCGCACCCCACCAATCAGGATGGCGGCGCCGGCCAGGAGGGCCAGGACTGCCGTGAGTCGCAGAGCCGGGAGCCGGGCGTGCAGATCGGTGTAGCTGGCACCGATCAGTGGACCGGTATTCGAATAGAGGAGACTCGGGATGTCCACCACCCATAGCCTGAGGCTGGTGAGGAGGAACAGCACCGCCAGCAAGACGGCAAGGTGCAGGCCCGCCGACGGTTCGACCCGAAGCTGGCGGGGGCCCGGGACGAGATCGCCGCGCAACCAGTAGAGTGGCAACAGCAGCAGGAGACAGATGACGGTGAGGGTGGACAGGAACCCGAGCGCGGCCGCCAGGCCGGGCAGCGCGAATACGTAGAATGCGATGTCGCGCGAGAAGACCGGGTCGGTGATCCCAAACGGCGTCCGGTAGATCACTCGGAGAACCAAGGCCCATGCCCCGGTGGCAACCAAGCCGGCCAGCAGGCCCAGAATCAGCGAGACCGGCAGACTCAGACGGCGCAGGGCTCCCGTGACGTCCACCTGCGGCACCGATTGCCCCAACCGCAGCACCATCGGGTAGGGGACGACCCCACGCTGCGCGATCCGCAGATTCAGGTAGAGCACACCGGCGGTGATGCCGCCCACCACCAGGAAGAGCAGCACTCGGGTGGTCAGCTCTCGGGTAAAGACGATCTGGTACCCGATCTCTCGAAACCACCACCAGTCGGTGAGAAGAGCGGTGAAAGCCGGGAAGAAGGCGAAGAGCACCGCAATAGCGGCAAGCAGCAGAATCAGCGCGCGTTGGCGTGGGGCCACGGGCGGTCACCGGAGAGGGGAGAGGGGACGAAGCCTAGCGGACCGGCGGACGGGCGGACAGGGCGGACAGGGCGGACGCGGCGGACCGGCGGACCGTAGGATTGGCGGTGTCATTGCGAGGCCCCCCGAGCGGAGCGAGGGGGCCGTGGCAATCTCACCCGGGGCGGACCGGCAACGAAAGGCCGCCATCGATGTCGGGCGGGCGATCCACAAGGGTCGCCGCCTGCGTTTTCACCCGTTCCCCGTTCACCGTTCGCCGTTCACCGCCTTTCACACCTAACCCCCTGTCCCCCTTCCCTATTGGGAAGGGGGGACGCAACGGGGGACTCCACGTACAGTGCCTCGTGAATGCTTGTCATTCATTGAACCAGACCGCCCCGAAGAGCCTGCCCCGAGCGCCGCGAGGGGGGCCGAGCAACGTAGCTCAAGGGCGCCACCGAAACATCCAGCGCCCCGACGGGGCGCCGCATGTTGCCCAAGCGGTCGGTTACCGCCCGCGAGATGCTCCTTTCTCGCTGTCGCCAAGCTGGTGTAGTCATTCCATCGCTTCCCGTTCCCCGTTCCCCGTTCCCCGTTCCCGTTCCCCGTTCACCGTTCACCGTTCACCGTTCCCCGCCTTCCCGCCTCCCGTCTACTGCGTTTTCCTGCCTCGCCATCCAGAACCATGATGCCTAGCGCACCGCCACCGGTCGCTATCCTCGGCCATGCGATCTTGCCCACTCGGCGCCGAGGAGCCCAAGTTATGTCGATGCCCAGAACTGCAACGGACTGGACCGCGGAGCGGGTGCGGGCGCTGCCGGACGACGGGAAGCGCTACGAGGTGGTGGACGGGGAGCTGCTGGTGACGCCCTCCCCGCGCACTTCTCCATCAGCGCGCCCTCGGCGAACTCCTTCTCCGCCTCGCGGAGTATGTCCGTGCGACGGGCATCGGGGAAGTGTTCTTCTCACCGTCCGACGTGGAATTCGACTCGCGCACCCTGGTGCAGCCCGACCTGTTCGTGGTGCCATTGAACGAGGGCCGGCGGCTCCGGGACTGGTCCGAGATCCAGCGTCTCCTCCTCGCGGTGGAGATCCTGTCGCCCAGCACCGCCCGGTACGATCGTCTCACCAAGCGCCGAGTCTACCAGCGCCAAGGCGTCGAGTACTGGATTATCGACATCGATGCCAGGGTCGTGGAGCGCTGGCGTCCCGGAGATGAGCGACCGGAGATTCTGGCGGAGCGACTGGAATGGCAGCCGGACGATCGGCACCCGGCGTGGGTGTTGGAGCTGGAGGGGTATTTTGACACGGTGGTCGGCTAGAGAAAGGAGAAGTGGGGAAAGGGAAAGGGGAAAGGGGAAAAGGGAAAGGGGAAAGGGAACGCGGGCTCTGTCATTGCGAGGCCCCCCGAGCAAAGCGAGGGGGCCGAAGCAATCTCGATCCCTACGAGTCCACGAAGGGCCGGCATCGAGATTCCTCGCTCTGCTCGGAATGACAGCTGCTGACCGACCCCCCGGTCATTGCGAGGCCCCCCGAGCAAAGCGAGGGGGCCGAAGCAATCTCACCCACGCTCCCTACCTGGAACCCTGTCATTGCGAGGCCGCTTCCTACCTAACCACCTATCCCCAGCCCCTGGCTGCGCTCGGGGCGACTTCGTCGCCTATTGGGAAGGGGGGACGGCGTCCGAGGGGATCTGCGTCAACCGGCCGAAGGCCGCATCCATTAACAAAGGCCCCCGTCATTGCGAGAGCCTGTCCTGAGCGCAGCGAAGGAAGCCTGCGAAGCAGGCGACGAAGCAATCTCCATAGGTTGCATTCTTACGGGGATTGCTTCGGTCGCTTCGCTCCCTCGCAATGACGGCGGCCTTTATAAACGGCCGCATAGCGAGCCTAGCTCTCCAGTACGAGACCCATCTCGACATCTCTTCTCCTGATCCTCTCGATCGCCTCGTTCACGCGTGCGAGCGGCATGACATCGACGATAGCCGCGATGCCATGCTTCGACGAGAATGCGAGCATCTGCGTTGTATCCGCACGACTCCCTATGTAGTTCCCATAGATGGATCGCCGAGAATTGTTCAAGAGCCCGCCGCTCAGCGACAGCTGCTTCAACGGTGCCGCCACCAGACAGAGCTGGCCCTGTGGCGTCTGCATTCTCACAAATGAGTCGAGGTCGAAGCCGACATTCAGCGTCGAGAGGATGAAGTCGAACTCCCCATGGTACTCGGTCAGGCGCTTCGCGTCCGAGCCGTCCGCGAACGCGCCTCCCAGCCGCTCGATGAGCGCTCTCTTGGCTGGCGAATGCGAAAACGCCGTCACGCGGTGCCCCATCTTGTGGAGGAACTGTATGGCCAGGTGACCGAGTCCTCCGGCGCCCAGCACCGCCACTCGAGAACCGTCGGCCAGTCCGGCCCGAAGAATGCCGGCGTACACCGTCAGGCCGGACGAGAGCAGAGGGGTCGATGTGGCCGAATCGAGCTGCGGCGGGAGCCGGAAGGCGAACCGAGCATCGACAATGATGTGTTCGGCAAGGCCGCCGTACCGGTCGACGGCAATGACCTTCTGGCGGGGGCAGAGTTGCTCGGTCCCCTGTTCGCAGTAGGAACACTCGAAACACGCCTCCTGCTGGTACCCGATACCGACGCGATCGCCGGTGTGCAGGTCGGCGACCTCGGAACCGGCCTCTTCGACGATTCCAACGATCTCGTGGCCGGGGACCAGCGGATACCGCGCGTCACCCCAATCATTATCGATGAACTGGATGTCGCCCCTCGCGATGCTTCGATGGGTGATCCTCACCAGGACGTCACGGCTGCCGAGCGTCCTCTCATACAGGAAGGGCACCGCCGTGCCGCCTTGCTCTCTGATCGCGTATGCTCTGATCTGCATGATTCACTCGGGTTCCATTGCCGTGATGGAGGGAAACGTCCACGTCAGCGGCGGCGCGCGGTGACCAACCAGGCACGGGCGTCGAACCACACTCCGTCCCCGCCGGCATGCGCGGCCATCGTCTGGCGCAGTCGCTCGCGGGTGCGCTCGGTTGAGCGCGGATCGAGCCGTTGCAGCGCTTCGGAGGCGCCCGAGAAGCCGGAGACCCACTCGAGCGCGGCGGCGACATCCGGACCGTAGTAGACCGGCTCGTGCACATCGGTGAACGTCGCCTCGCCGAAGCCGGCCGCCTCCAGGACTTGGGTGGTGGTGGTCGGATCGGCGAGCGAGAACGGGTCCGGCGCGCCTGGGGAAACGGTGGGTGCGCTCGCGTCGATGGTCAGCGCCCGCTCGATCGATACGGACCATTCGTTCCCATCGTGGTGCTGCCACACCATCATCACCAGGCGTCCCGTGGGACGCATGGCTCGACCGATGTTGGCAAACGCGGCGACTGGATCCGCGAAGAACATCGTCCCGAACCGGCTGATCGTGACGTCGAAGCGCTCACCCGGGAAGTGATGGATCTCGGCGTCGGCCTGCTCGAACGTGACGTTGTGCAACCCTTCGGCTTCCGTCAGCCGGCGGGCTCGCTCGATCATCGCCGCAGAGATGTCCACGCCCACCACACTCCCGGCCGAGGCCAGGCGCGCGGCGTCACGGGTCGTCTGACCTTCCCCGCACCCGATGTCGAGCACCTGATCGTGGGGACGAATGTCGTGGGCGCGGCGCAGGATCTCGTTGTACAATCGCAGTTCGGCATCGTAGCCGACCCGACTACCGATAGGCATTTCTATGAGGGCGGTGAACCGGAAATGGCGGGAGGAGAAGTTTCGCTGTGGAGGTCAGTGCAGGCACACTACGGCGCGCGGCGAGCCTCGTCAAGAAGTCGGGAGCATCCGGCATGGGGTGTTGGAGCTGGAAGGGTATTTCGATGTGGTGGGGGGATAGAGACGGGAGAAAGGAGAAAGGAGAAGGGAGAAGGAGAAGGAGGCCCCGAAGGGGCCTTGCATCGTAGCTGAAGGACACCGCAGGAACCCCCGCGCCCCGACGGGGCGCCGCATAACGATCTAACCCCGTCGATGTTCGATGGTCGAAGATCGATCTAACCGTTCCCCGTTCACCGCTCCTACCTCACCCCTTGAGATTGCGGCGCCCCGTCGGGGCGCTGGGGTTCCGGTGGCGGCCTCGGCTACGGTGCGCGGCCCCTTCGGGGCCGTTTGCTTGGTAGGCGTGGTTGGGACTTCGGTCGCAAACACCGATGGAGCGACCACGAGGGGCTCTCCGGCCCTGTTCCCCGTTCACCGTTCGCCGTTGGCCGCCTTCCCGTCTCCCGTCTTCCGTCTCCCTCCGTTCGCCTCACTCCCTGTCATAGCCGCAACGTGACGTTTCGCGAATACCAGGCATCCTTCATAGGTGCGCACGACCCCAGCCCTTCTCTCCCTCGCGTGGTTGAGCGTTTCGCCTGCCCTCCCGGGTGAAGCCGCGGCTCAGACCGATAGCAGACCCCTCGCCGAGGTGCGCTTCACCCTCTACCAGAATGCGGTGATTCTGCCGGCCGTCGTTAACGGACGCGATACGGTTCGACTGTTACTCGACACCGGCTGGGGCCCGCTGGCGCTGGTATCGGCTGCGGCGGGGCGGCTCCATCTCCGGGTAAACAATCCAGGACGAGGCGGTCTCGGTCATGCTCAAGTGGAATCACTCGCGGTCGGGGAGGTGATTCGGTCCCGGCCGTTCGTCGAGGTGTTCCCCACCACGGCCCTGGCTCCCCTCATCGGTCCTTACGACGGGGTGCTGAGCACAGCCTTCTTCCAAGACTTGGTGCTGCAGATCGACTATCCGGCCAGCATGGTGCGGTTCTTCCGGCGGTCGCCACTTCCATCGCAGCCCTCTGCCACCACGCGAGTGTCGGTGCCCATGGTCTTCTCGCCGAGCGCCGGGGCTCTGCCGTTCACCGATTCCGTCTTGGTCGATGAAAAGCCGGTGCGCGGGCTGTTCGACACCGGAGGCGCGGGCGCCTTCGCCGCTATGCCGCGGTTTGTGGAGCGCGCCGGCCTGCGTCCTATCCCCGATAGCGGTCGCGTCGGCATCGGCCTCCTGAGCGGCGATACCATGGTGCGCCAACCGGTTCACTTCGCTCGAGTCGGGCGGGTGGCCATTGGGCCGTTCGCTGTGGATTCACCCCGAGTGATGCTCGCACCCCCGCTCATGGCGGGCGATGATTGGGGTCACGACCTGGTGATCGGCTACGGGTTCCTGCGGGACTACATCGTCACCTTCGATTACCCGGGGCGGGTGGTGGTGCTGGAGAGGCGGTGAGTCCCCAGCCCCTCGCTGCGCTCGGAATGACAGCCTCCGTCGCTTTTCCCGTTCACCGTTCCCCGTTCCCCGTTCACCGTTCCCCGTTCCCCGTTCCCCGTTCCCCGTTCACCCCTGACCCCTGACCCCTGCCACCTGTTCCCTATTCCCGCTGTTCCCGCCTCTCCTTCCCGCCCTCCCCTTTCTCCCCGGTTCGCGTCGAATGAGACCTGATGCGCATTGCGTGGGTTGGCCTAGTTGCACCACCGCATCGCAGTGTGGGGGATGCCCTCTTGCCAACTGCGGCCCAGCGAGGAAACACTATGTCCATGCCCGCGATGCGGCCCGTTACGACCATCGAGGAGTTGTGGGCGCTGCCGGAAGACGGCCAGCGTCACGAGCTCCTGGACGGAGTGCACGTCGTGACTCCGTCGCCGACTTACCGCCACCAAGACATCCACGGCGCCCTTTTCGCCCTACTCCGAAGTGGCTTGGATTCTCACCGAGGGATCAAGGTCCTTTCGAGTCCAGCCGATCTCATCCTCGGCCCGCAGACGTTAGTGCAGCCCGACATTTTCATCCTTCGAATCAACCCGGAGGCTCCGCCGACTTCATGGGAGGAGGCCGGTGTCCCACTGGTGGCAATCGAGATTCTTTCCCCCAGTACCGCATCTCGGGATCGCGGCGCTAAGCGACGGGCCTACCAGCAGGCGGGAGTGGCGGAATACTGGGTGGTGGATCCCGACGCCCGGCTCATCGAGCGCTGGACGCCGACGGATGCGCGGCCGGAAATCGTGGACGAGGTTCTCCAGTGGAGAGCTGGCGAGGCGGTGTCCGTGAAGATTCGGCTGAGTGAGGTGTTTGGTCCTGCTACCTAACTCCCTGTCCCCAGCCCCCTCGCTTCGCTCGGGGCGACTTCGTCGCCTATTGGGAAGGGGGAACGCGTCCGAGAGAGCTGTCATTGCGAGGCCCCCCGAGCAAAGCGAGGGGGCCGAAGCAATCTCGATCCCTACGAGTCCACGAAGGGCCGGCATCGAGATTCCTCGCTCTGCTCGGAATGACAGCTGCTGACCGACCCCCCGTCATTTGCGAGGGCCCCGAGCAGAGCGCAGCGCTTTCCCTTCCCCCCTTTCCCGCGGTTCTTTTCCCTTCCGTTCCCCCTTTCCCTTTTCCCGGCTGTCAGTGCCCCGTCTGAATTCTCACCCCAACCTGCGACGTCGTATAGCCGAACCGGTCCTCCTCCTGGCCGGCCGCATTCAGCAGCACGATGTCGTCGCCGTCGTTGTTCAGACTCATCGCCATCCCTCCCCGTCGGATGGTCCTCGATTGCCCGCCGTTCAGGGTGCCCAGCCCGGCCAGCGCCCACACTCGACCGCTCTCGTCCCGGAGCACCCAGCCGGCCAGCGAGACCGAGGCAGTGCCCTTGTTCTGCAGCGTGATCTCCTCGTCCTCCGTGTCGGTGCCGGTCGGGTCGGGGAGGAGCGTCGCGATGACCACCGTCGTGGTCTTGGGTACCGCGGGCTGCACGGTCGCGTGCTTGATGGGGAAGTCGCGGGCCTGGTTGCGCCATGCCACCTGGTAGCTCCCTGAAGCGGCATCGACCGTGACCAGGATGGTGCCGTCGGCCTGGGTGGCTTCGAGGTCGCCAATGAACTCATCAGGGACGTTGCCGCCGTCGTCGCCGGTGGGCAAGTACTTGTTGGTCTGGAAGATGACCGGCTTGGGCAAAAGGGAGTCGATGTCGAGTCGAGGGTAGTCTAGCCGCGGATGTCGTAATCGGCCTGCTGCCGTTGGAAATCACCACGACCGTCGGCTTCATGTCGTCGAGCAGCGCCTGCGAGGACCCGTTCTCCGCGCCGTGGTGATTCGCGACATAGACGTCGACGTCGGTCACCAGGTCGCGCGCCGCGATCTTCCTCTCGGTGGCCTCCTCGGTGTCGCCGCCGATGAAATAGCGGAAGCCTTCGAAGGTGATGAGCAGCGACACGCTCATGTCGTTCTCATTCCTCCCCTGGCGCCGGCGGATTGGTCTCACCCAGGACCGCCCCACCGGCGGCGATGCTGGTGACCGTCATGAGTGGGTCCAGCGGAATCGTCTTGCCGCGGGCGAGCGCCTCCGCGGAGGGCCCGAAGATGGCCAGGTAATCCTGGTAGGCTCCGGTGCTCTTGGTCTTGAGGCTCACAAAGGCCGTGTCCCCGCGGTCGTACACGTGCGCAATGGTGACATGCGAGTTGAACAGGTCGTCGATCCCGCCCAGATGATCCTCGTGGTAATGGGTGTTCAGGAAGAAGTCGATCTGGCTGACGCCGGCCTGCTGCATCGCCGCCCGGAGTCTGCCGCCGTGGCCGTTCTTGCCGCTGTCCACCAGCAGTGTCTTGCCGGAGGGAGCCACGAAGAGCGTGGCGCTCGCCTGATCCACGTCGATGTGGTAGATGCGGAGGGTCTGGGCGCCGCCGCGAGACGCCAGCAGGAGCAACAGGCAAAGCGGGCCGGCGGCGCGCAGGCGCATGACACCATCCATGGCGGCTAGGGAGACGGCGCCCAATCCTGCACCGGGATGCGCTGTGGTCAAGGAAGAAACGGAGGGGCGACCCTTGGACCTCACCCCCTGTCCACTGAGCTCAACCCTGTCCCCTCCGCCTCACCCCCTGTCCCCTCTCCGTGAAACGGAGAGGGGGAACGTGATCCCTATAGCTTCCGCCGCCTGCTGAACTTGGCCTCCTCCGCCACCGCCCGTCCAGCACCATCGCCGAGCCAGCCATGTGGTACTTGCGGTCCTCGGAGCGGTAGATCCTCTGGGCGAGGCGATCGGCCTCGGCGACCAGGTCGTCGCGGGTCTCGCATAGTTCGGGCATGTCGGCGCAGGAGCCGAAACCGGTGGCTGCCTCGGCCGGCTCCCATTAACCGTCCCCTCTGACCTCTGACCTCTGACCCCTGGCACCTGACACCTGTCCCCTGTTCCGCTTTTTTTCATCCCACTCCCGCCGTCATATCGGTTACTTAGACCCCATGGGCATCGGCCAAGTTGGCCGTCATGCCCGAAATCTCGCGGTTCTTCGGGATCGTGATCCGCATGCACCTGTCGGACCACGTGCCACCGCACTTCCACGCTCATTATGGTTCGACTTGGGCGAAGGTCAGGCTTGAGCCAGTCGGCGTCCTCAAGAGCAACCTGCCTCCTCGTGCCTTGAGGCTGGTGGTTGAATGGGCTAATCTCCACGAGCGGGAGCTGCTCGAGTGTTGGCGCCTTATCCGACTCAACGAGGCTCCCTTACGAATCGCTCCACTGGAGTGAGCAATGGATCCACTCGCGACTTCCGTGCAGGTCCTACCGGGATATCGGCTCGCGGTGACGTTCGATGACGGTACGAGCGGGGTGGTCGACTGCACAACGTGGCTGTACGAGCGCGACACTGGCCTTTACGCCCCGCTCCGTGACCCAAAGCTGTTTGCCCAAGTGTACGTCAACTCTGAGTGTGGGGTCATCGAATGGCCCAACGGTGCCGATGTCGCTCCGGAAACGCTCTATGAGGAGGCGCAGAAGTCTGTCGTGAAGTAGGTCGGGGTCCCCCGGCGGACCGGCGGTCGCCCGCGACTTCTGTCATTGCGAGGCACCCCGAGCGGAGCGAGGGGGCCGAAGCAATCTCACCAACCTTCCCTACCTAGAACCCTGTTCCCCTCGACCTCATGACATGGACAGCGGGTGAGGTTGCTTCCCCTCGCTTCGCTCGGGGCAGGCTCCTCGCAATGACGGGAGGCTAAATAGATGGGTGCGGCCTTCGGCCGGACCGCCTGCCTGCCGTCGTTCGCTGGTTCCCGTTCCCCGCTCACCAGGGTGAATCCCCCGGTTGGGGGCGGGCGGCGATCGGAATCTCACTCATGCCCAGAATAGAATCGGCCGCCTCAACTTCAAGACTCACGATTTAGCCGGCGTTTCTGCGCGCCACAAAGCGTTGCTTTCGGGTTATGCCGAAGATCGGACCGGCCGCCAGGTTGGGCCGTCATGCCCGAGATCTCCCGCTTCTTCGGGATCGTGATCCGGATGTACCTCAACGATCACGCGCCACCGCACTTCCATGTTCGCCATGGTTCGTTCCAGGCTCGGATCGGGATCGCGCCGGTCGAGGTAATGGATGGACACCTGCCTCCGCGACCCTAGGCAATGGTGCTGGAATGGGCTAGCCTCCACGAGTCTGAACTGATGCACTGCTGGCGCCGAATCCGGGCCCACCAGCCTCCACGACGCATCGCACCACTGGAGTAGTGTCATGTACCCTGTCGTCACCAGCGTCAAGGTGATCCCACCCTACGGCCTGCACCTCACCTTTGACGACGACACCTCGGGCGACATTGACTGCCGACCCTGGCTCTTCGAGCGCGAGGACGGCTTGTTCGCGGAACTCCGTGACCCAGCGCTCTTCGCCATGGTATGGGTTGACCATGAGGCAGATACGGTCGTGTGGCCCAACGGCGCCGACGTGGCCCCCGAGACCCTCTATGAGGAGGCGCACCGCCCCGCAGTCAACTGAGCCGCGCACCACTCGGTAGCTCCTACCGCCCTTAGGACAGCGGCTTCACCACCAGCAGCTCATTCCCCAGCTCATCAATCACCTTCACCGCCACCTGTCTCGGCGGACCGGCAGACCGGGAACGACAACCAGGGGCCGGCATCGATGTCGGGCGGGCGACCACAAGGGTCGCCCCTGCGTCATCGCCCGTTCCCCGTTCCCCGTTCACCGTTCACCGCCCTTCACGCCTCACCCCCTGTCCCCTTCTCCCTCGCGGGAGAGGGGGAACTCGACGTACAGTGTCTCGTGAAAGCTGGTCTATTCATTGAACCAGACCGCCCCGAAGGGGCGGTGCAACGTAGCTCAAGGACGCCCACCGAACCCCAGCGCCCTGAAGGGGCGCCGCAAAATCACCCCTCGCGACTCAAGTTGCGGCTCGGCAGGCCGTGGCTTCGCCACGGGAGATCCTCATCCGTCATTTCGAGAAAGCGGAGCGACCGAGAGCCTGCCTCGCTGCGGCTCGGAATGACAGCTTCCAGTCCCACTTCATCTTCTAGACACCGCGACGTCTCGGTTTCGGTTGGGGCAGGTGCGCGGAGCCCGGCATCCAGATGTACCCTCGCGATCACCTGCCCCCACACTTCCATGCCGTGTACGCGGGGGCCGATGCGATCGTCGGTATCCGGCCGGTGGCGGTCCTCGAAGGCCGCTTGTCGCCGCGGGTCACGGCGCTTATCGTCGAGTGGGCCCCGCTGGAGTGACGTCATGGACGTGGAGCTGCCGCCAGGCATGCCGTTCCCGAGGATCACGAGCGTGGAGGTGGTCCCGCCTTACGGCCTGCACCTCACCTTCGCGGATGGGACGAGCGGGATGGTGGACGGTTCGCGCTGGCTGCGCGGTGAACCGCTCGGCGTCTTTGCCCCGCTCCGCGACCCCTCCGAATTCGCAAAGGTGCACCTCCGTCCCGACCTCGGAACCATTGCATGGTCCGACGAGCTCGATCTCTGCCCCGACGTCCTCTATGCGCTCGCCCACGGCATCGCGCTTCCTGGCATAAACTGAACTCACCCGACTCAAGGGCGGCCGCGGACCGGCGGACGGTGTTATTGGCGGTGTTATTGCGAGGCTCCCTTACGAATCGCTCCACTGGAGTGAGCAATGGATCCACTCGCGACTTCGGTGCAGGCCCTGCCGGGATACCGGTTAGCGGTGACGTTCGATGACGGTACGAGCGGGGTGGTTGACTGCACGTCGTGGCTGTACGAGCGCGACACTGGCCTTTACGCTCCGCTCCGTGACCCGAAGCTGTTTGCCCAAGTCTACGTCAACCCTGAGTGTGGGGTCATCGAATGGCCCAACGGTGCCGATGTCGCTCCGGAAAACGGTATATGAGGAGGCGCAGAAGTCTGCCGTGAAGTAGGCCGGGGGAACCCGTCGCGAGCCTCTTTGCAGCGGTTGTCATCTGAGAGCCTGTCCTGAGCGCAGCGAAGGAAGCCTGCCCCGAGCAGCGCGAGCGAAGGGGCCGTGGCAATCTCTCCCGCCCTCACTACCAAGAACCGTTGTCCCAAAGGCTTCGTGACGGGGACAGCGGGTGAGGTTGCTTCGTCGGCCTTCGGCCTCCTCGCAATGACAGGACGCTAAATACATGGGTGCGGCCTTCGGCCGGACCGCCTACCTGACTACGTCGCGCGTTCCCCGTCCCCCGTTCCCCGTTCACCGTTCGCCGTTCACCGCTTCGGTCGCCGCCTGCTGAACTTCGCCTCCTCAGCCACGCGCCCGTCGAGCACCATCGCCGAGCGAGCCATGTGGTACTTGCGGTCCTCGGAGCGATAGATCCGCTGGGCCAGGCGGTCGGCCTCGGCGACCAGGTCGTCGCGGGTCTCGCATAGTTCGGGAACGCCGTCGCAGGAGCCGAAACTGGTGGCTGCCTCACTGAGGGTGTTGGCGGCCTGCTCGAACTGGCCCTGATCGGCCTGACGGATCGCCTCCTCACGGGCCTGAGCCGCGGCGAAGCGGAGGAAGCTGGTCTCCACCTCGGGCACCACGTGATCCTGGCCATCGAGCGTCGCCATCACCGGCAGGACGATGGTCTGGTGCTCGATGCCCTCGGGCTTGATGAGGTCGGCCTGGAGCCGGACCTGGCCCAGCTCCACGTCGCCCAGCTGAGTCACGTTCTCGACGTGGAAGATGATGCCGAGTGACCGGGGTTGAACCGCATACAGGTCACCCAGCCTGATGCGCCAGGCGCCCTCGGCGGTCCGTTCCGCGGGGACGTCCGGGATCAGGCTCACGCCGGCGACACCGGGGTGGGTGAGCGTCACCTCCAGCACCAGGTTCTGGGCCGCGAGGCTCACCAGGCCTTCGATCTCGCCTTCGAACGCGCCGGTCATCTGGTCCAGCGCCTCGACGTACCAGAAGTGCCCGCCGCCCGACTCGCTCATGGCACGCAGCAGGTCCTCGTTGAACCCGGGGCCGAACCCGATGCAGGAGGTGGAGACGCCGTTGCTGGCCGCGCCGCCGGCCATGCCTCGAAGCGCAGTCGGGTCGGTGATGCCTTGGTTGGCCTGGCCATCGGTCAGGAGCAGGACCCGGTTGGTCCCCTGCACGATCGACTGACCGACCTGACGGTGACCTTCGAGCCAGCCGCCGGAGAGGTTGGTGCTCCCGCCATCGTAGATCTGGCGGATCGCGTGCTGAGCCGAGGGATCGTTGCCGGCGCCGGGACCGAAGAGGATCCGGACGTCGTTATCGAACGCGACCACCGAGAGCCGGTCTTCCGCCGACAGAAAGGAGGCGAAGCGGAGCGCCGCCTCGCGGGCGTGGGCCAGCGGCTCGCCGGCCATGGAGCCGGAGCGGTCGAGCACCAGGGCGACGTTGATCGGCGGTCGCTTGACCGAAACATCGCCGGTGAGGGAAACGAGGAGGCCCACCCGGTGACGGTCGTGGGTGGCGGCGAAGGTGGTGCTGACGGAGGTGGTGGCTTTCACGGGTCATCCTTTCCGGTTTGGGCTCGTCGGCGAGGGGTGCCGAGAGCTATCCAGGATAGGATGGGGGTGTGACAGTCGGGTGGCCGTGGCAATCTCGCCCGCCTTAGACCGGACCGGCGGACCGGCGGACCGGCGGACGGTGTGGCCGTATGGTTGGCGGAGTCATTGCGAGGCACCCCGAGCAGAGCGAGGGGGCCGAAGCAATCTCACCCGCTGTCCCGTCTCCGCTTCCTACCTAACCCCCTGTCCCCCTTCCCTATTGGGAAGGGGGGACGGCGTCCCAAGTTTCCTTGGAAAGGTTGTCATTCCGAGGAAGCGCAGCGACCGAGGAATCTCGGTGCCTACGAGTTCACGAAGGGCCGGCATCGAGAACCCTTGGTGAGATCGGCGGGCTGCTCTCCGATCAGCGACGACTGGGTTTTCGGCGGCAGACCAGGACCGGTCGGTTGAGACCCCGGACCACCTTGTCGGTCACTCCGCCCATCACAAAGCGGCGGACGCCACTCCGCCCGTGAGTCGACATGGCCACGAGTTTCACCGAGTCGCGCTCCCCGGCGGCGATGATCGACGTAGCCGGGAACGGACCCAGCACCACGGCCGACGCCGCTCGCAGACCCTCCTTCTCTACCCGCTTCGCGACATCCTTCAGGTAGTCCTCAGCTTCCTTGTGAAAGAGCTCGGTCAGCCGGCCGTCTTCGACCGACGGCAAGGCCAGATTCCCAGTGAGTGAGGTGGAGATGGGCTGAACCACCTGGAGCAGGCTGAGTTGCATGTCGAAGAGCCGAGCGATGGCCATGGCCGGCTCCAGTGCTGCCTCGCCCGGCACCGAACCGTCGAGCGGAACCAGAATCTCCCCCGGGAAGTCGACCGGCCCCGGCTTCGAGTGCTCGTCGCCCGGGCGGATGAGGAGGACAGGTATTGGCAAATGGCGCACCACATGATCCGCCACGCTCCCGAGCCAGGTGCGCGCCAGCGGCCCTCGTCCGTGAGTACTCATCACTACCAGCGACGCGCCCCACTCAACGGCGTCTTCGACCAGTGCCGGACCCGGCTCCCCGGTCAGGACCACTCTGCCCACCTTCGAAAGGCCGCCATCCTGGAGCCGCTTTGCGACCTTGTTCAGGTAGTCGCGCTGCACCCGGCGGAGCAGGATTTCCACCTTGGTGTACAGTTTCTTCGCGTCCGCCGTCCCCGGAGGAGGTGGCAGTTGATGGACCAGCGCCAGACGGAGTTTGGCCTTCGCCGCCCGGCAAAGCTCCGCCGCCCAGGCGACGGCCTGCTCGGCAAAGGGAGAGCCATCAAGCGGCACGAATATGGAGTCGAGTTTCATCATGGTCCGGAGCTCCGAGTACTCCGCTTTACACATTGGCGTCCGTAGCGTGAACTAGGTCCCCCTACAACAATAGCAGTCCCCTCCTCTAGCCCCCTGCGCCCTGGCGGACCGGCGGACCGGCGGTCGCCCGCGACTTCTGTCATTGCGAGGCCACCCCGAGTCGAGAGCGAGGGGGGCCGAAGCAATCTCAGCCCGCTACCGGAACCCAGCTCCCCGTACGGCGGCGCTCGCAACCTGAACCCCCTGTCCCCTTCCCGCTCGCATGACGCTCCGACTTTGTCGTCCGATGGGAACGCAGCGGTCATGCAGACCCCATGGACAGCGGGCGAGGTTGCTTCAGCGCTCGGTTCCTCGATCGGATCCATCCTCGCATCACCTGCTCCAGACGTCCGGCCTTATATACAGGTGCGGCCTTGCCGGCATCCCGCCGATGGCAGTTCCGAATGTCGCTTATAACCGCGACCGTCAGGCGGTAATCGCCGAATGGGACGGCTGGTTGCACCAGGCCGGAAACTCTGGCCTTGGGTCGGCTGACTCGGCAACCGCCGTTCCACGGCTGAGCGCATGGGGGACGTGTCGACACCGCCGGCGTCGGGTCCGGGCCGTTGTCGTCCCACGCCTTTCGTCACTATCGCGTTGGACGAGCGAACGGTCGGTTCCGCTGGCTACGCGGTCAATGCCAGGTCGACCGCCCGTCGCGACTCTCCGAAGCAACGTCATCGTGACCTGGACCGCCTGGCAGACATCTCGACGGGTCCGATCTGGGGGTCAGCTACTGACTCACCGTCGCGGATGGACCACGAGATTGGCGGTTCACGCAGGCTCGTACGCTCGCTCCCTGTGGCTGCAGGGCTTCGGGCAGGGCCGAACTCGGTCTCGACGAGGTCATCCATGGCTCGTCGACGGCGTCACTGCTTCGCTGGCGACTGAACTTCACCCCGACGGCAACCTGTGCGGAGCTCGATCCGAGGTCCGCTCCGGAAATCATCCGGCTGCAGTCCGAGACCACGATCGACCGTTCATCAACGCCGTCGTCCTCGACGATGGCCTCGTCCCCCTTCCTATTGGGACGAGGACGGCGACTCGAACGGTCCGTTCATCGGCCCCGAGCCGCGCACGGCACCCGAGCGATCCACCGGAGCCAGCGCCACGGGGGCCGCATCACCCTCGTCCCTCCGTCCCTCGCTAGCACTGACAGACTCTCGCCGCGCCGGACAGGCTCCCTCATACGGTGGGTTCGTCGGCCCTACGCCCTCTCTCGAATGACGGCGGCCTTCGGCTGCTCCTTCGGCCGTATGTCCTCTGGATGCGCCGAGCCGTGTCCTGCGGCTCTGGGCAGACAGCCCAAAGGATTTGCCGAGGTGCCAGAAGTGCTCTGTCACGAGATCCAGCAGGGCTCGTCGAGTGGGCTGACTCATCGATGGCGACGAAGGTGCAGTCGTCGATGAATGGCTGCCACATCATAATGGGAAGAAGGCGATGCCGACCGTCACGCCATTCGTCCGGCATGCCAGGCGATGGAACCAGCCGCATCGGATCGACGAATCGAGCCCGCAAGCGAAGCAGTCTGCGGCCGAGCCCGTCTCACCGACACAGCGGCCACCGTCAAGGGCTGCTCTGGGCCCTCGTCTTCCTGGTGAGCCAGGAACTCGGCCAGTACCCGCCATGCAGGGAGTTTGGCGGGCAGCAGGTCCTCCCTTCGGCACAATCTCCACCGAACTGACGGACCTCGTACTGGTCGCCTACCACCGGAGGCGGACCGTGGTGGTCCATTGCAGACCAGGTGCCCCGGAATAGGTGCAGCGCAGGCTGATGAGGGGCGGGCGTGGTTTGGGAATGGTCACGTGCGCTTCTCCTCGCCGTTCTCTATTTCTTGCGGCAACCGAGCATTCGGTTGTTCGCCAGGTCATGAACCAGCGGTCCACCGATGAACTCGGACGGGGCCTCTGACGCCGCGGCATCAGGGAACCGCTCGAGAATCAATGCGTAGGCAGCATTCTTCGCCTCCGCTCCCACCCACGTCCCGCCGGTGCCCTCACACACCGGACAGATTCGCCAGGTGCCCCGGTCTACGGTGAGGATGCCGTGACCCTGGCAGCGGGGACAGTTCTGACGCAGCAACTTGAGGAGCTGATCGGCCATTGGCCGGTGCGGGCCGCGCGGCTTCAGGCCGTACACGTACTGATATCTGGCCATGGACTCGTGCATCGAGAGGCGCCAGCCGTCGAAGACCCCACCGTGCCGGCAGTGAGAGCAGATCGGAGACGTGGTCGAGAGCGTCACTCGCCGACAACAGGCGTGACGCCACATCGGATATGGCATGGGCAGCCCTTTCTGTGGAGAACAAGCCGTCTCACTCGCGCATGGGTCCGACGCTGGGTCGGCCGGCTGGGCCACCGTGCGCCTCCGAGGTGGAGGCAGGGCTACGGTTGGCGGGCGGGTCATCGAGCCGGAGCTCTCGCCGCCACTCTCCATGCTGGCTACCGAGACGGAGGTAGCCTGCTAATGCTGGTACAACGTATCAGCGGGGTGTGACACTCCCCCCTGAATACACAGCGGCCCACGACGATAGGTCGCGGGCCACCGGCCGCGACTTAGACGGATAAGGCCGGATCGCTCCGGTGCGCGGCCGTCAAGTCGGGGAAAGCACCGCGCACAGACACAATAGGTGTGGTGGAAATATTCGTCAAGATGACGCGCGCTGCCGCCAGAGTTACGCGAACCAGAAGCGCAGCTGTAGGACCGACGTCAGGCGCGAAGCGACCTGAGGGAACCAACTTGTCAAGGTTCGGCGTCGCCTGCAGGTTACGGCGAGTTACGCGGCAGCACGAAGCTCGTTGAAAGATGGGGAGCGAGGAGATGCCCGAACGAGCGCTGATCTATTGTGGGACCCCACCAGTAACCGCTGACAACACCCAGGGACTCCTTGAGAGTCCCATGCACGCGATCTGGTACCCGCCGGGTGCTCGGCGAGTTAAGCCCTTGCCGGGGGACAGTGTCTGGCTGATCTGGAGGGAAGCTCCGGGTGCCCTAGCGCACGTGCTAGGAGCAGGGAGGCTGCGCGCCACCTCGGAGGGCGAACTTCTCTGGACCAACCGCACCGCACCAGGTATTCGTGAACTGGCCCGGGAATTCGGCTATCGCGGCCCCACCAACATGGCCTTCTTGCGGCTGGAGCGACCGCATATCGCTCCGTCCAGACTGACGGTACCGGGACTAGAAGCGGTACCGACCGGTATGACAGAAGCTAGCGCGGACCAGCATCGGTCCTTGAATGAGGCATTGCCGCTTGGACCCTGATGCAAGCTGCCGCCTAGCCCGCAAATGCAGCCGACAAACGCGGGCGGGCTGGAGCTCCGCTGAGGAGCAGTCCTCCTGAGGCGCAAACGTAGGTTTTCACAGGTCGTTTGCAGCTGATTGGCACCCACACCGAGACTGTGAATCCTTGGCCGATCGCTTGAGTAATAACTCCATTGGTGAGCCGCACCTGTGAAAAACCAGTACTTCGGCGATATCAACGACTACCGTAAGTACGGGTTGCTTCGACTTCTCACCGAAGCCACAGGCCTCAACCTTGGCGTGTGCTGGCTGCTGACGGAAGACGATGCGCGGACCGATGGAGAGTTCCGGCAGCTACCTGTTAGAGCCCTCAAGGTGGCGGTCATACGATCCAGCTCTCTATGATCGGCTGCGAAGCCTCCTCGAACCCGGGACAACGCGTAGTGTTCAGCACGCCTCGGACTGGGAGTTGCTTCCCAGAGCCTCTTACTACACGAACGTGCTGAGCGATCCCATAACCGCACGGCGGGCATACTTCGACGGCGCATGGCAACATCTGGCCCATTGCCCCCTCCATTTCCTCGACCCCGATAACGGAATCGAAGTCAATAGTGTTCGGTGCGGAAACAGGGGATCCGCCAAATACCTGTATTGGCGTGAGATTGAGGAGGCCTATAGCCTTGGACACTCTCTGGTGATCTATCAGCACTTCCCACGGCAGAGTAGAGAGGTCTTCACCGCAGTTCTAGCTGCGGAACTCGTTGCCCGCCTCGGGGCTCCACTGGTCGATTCCTTCGCTACGTCCCACGTCCTTTTCCTGCTGGTGGCCCGCCCCGAGCACGCTTCTGGGTTTGAGCGGGCACATTCACTCATCGAATCGAGCTGGGGCGACCAAATCCGGCCGCTATCACACGTCGGGCGGTGACCCCCTGTCACTGTGGTGGTAGTCTCAATCGTCGCCCCCGCGTATGGCTGTCGTAGCGGTTAATCCGCGCATAGCTCGACTCCTGGGATAAGGACATCATGAAGCCCCACGTCTCCAGCAACCTGTCATCTGCTGATGCGTTATTGGCGCGATTGATAAAACTCACCCCGCGCAAGGAGGACTTTCTCACAGAGTGCTTTGCGGCAGTTCTTCAAGCAGACCCACGGGCCGCCAGGAACTACTGGGGAATTATTGGCTCGCGTCTCCCCCAGAGTCGCGCTCAGCAACGACCGCGGATCCGCACTCAATGCCGAATGGGGGGAGGCTCGGCCAGATGCGACCTCGTTCTCGATGCTGGTCGAGCTCACATTGCCATTGAGCACAAGATCAACGCGCCACAGGGGCGGGACCAGCTCGTACGCTACCTTGCCCTGCCTCGGGGTGAAGTTTCTCATGTAGCGCTCGTGTCTGCCGACTATCACAGTGAATCGCCCCGGGATTGTCGGAGGCTCCAATTGTTGAGAGGTTGGAGCCATGGACAAACGGACACGATATTCCCCGGAGGTGCGGGAGCGGACGGTGCGGCTGGTGCAGGAGCACGAGCACGAGCATGGATCGCAGTGGGCGGCGATTCGGTCGATCGCGACGAAGGTCGGGTGTACGGCGGAGACCCTGCGCCGCTGGGTGCGGCAGGCGGAGCGCGACGCGGGCCGGCGCCCGGGCCTGACGACCGAGGAGCAGCAGCGGGTGAAGGAGCTGGAGCGGGAGAATCGGGAGCTGCGCCGCGCGAATGAGATCCTGCGCAAGGCGTCCGCGTATTTCGCCCAGGCGGAGCTCGACCGCCGCGGGACGTGATGGTGGCGTTCATCGACGCCCACCGGGCACTACGGAGTCGAGCCGATCTGCGCGGTGCTGCCGATCGCTCCGTCGACCTACTACGAGCAGAAGGCGCACCGGCCGATCCACGCGCCGGCCGGCGCGGGCCCAGCGCGATCGGCCCTGCTGCCGGAGATCGAGCGAGCGTGGCGGGCCATCGGCGGGTCTACGGGGCGAAGAAGGTCTGGAAGCAGGTGCACCGGGAGACGATTCCGGTGGCGCGCTGCACGGTCGCGCGGCTGATGCGCGCGCAGGGGCTGCGGGGCGTGGTGCGGGGGCGGCGGGTCCGGACGACGATCCCGGAGCGCTGGCGGAGCGGCCGCGGATCTGGTGCAGCG
Source organism: uncultured Gemmatimonadales bacterium (assembly GCA_963788625.1). GTDB lineage: Bacteria > Gemmatimonadota > Gemmatimonadetes > Gemmatimonadales > GWC2-71-9 > DATBGE01. The sequence continues at coordinate 241,464 of CAWBHB010000005.1, forward strand.
GCAGTTCACGGCGACGCGGCCGAATCAGCTGTGGGTGTCGGATCTGACGTACGTGGCGACGTGGCGAGGCTTCGTGTACGTCGCCTTCGTCATCGACGTGTTCTCCCGCCGGATCGTGGGCTGGCGCGCGGCGCAGCTCGCTGCGCAGCGATCTGGCGCTCGACGCGCTGGAGCAGGCGCTGTACGATCGGGAGACTGGACGGGCCGCTGGTGCATCACAGCGATCGCGGCGTGCAGTACCTCTCGATTCGCTACACCGACCGGCTCGCCGAGGCCGGGATCGAGCCGTCCGTGGGGAGCCGCGGCGATTCCTACGACAACGCGCTCGCGGAAACCGTGATCGGCCTCTACAAGACCGAGGTCATCCAGCGCCGGGCCGTGGCGCGGCCTCGACGATGTCGAGTACGCGACGCTCGAGTGGGTGGCGTGGTACAACACCCAGCGGCTGATGGAACCGCTGGGGTACGTCCCCCCGGCGGAGTATGAGGAGCAGTTTCACCGCACTCGCCGCCACACCGCGGTGGGCACACTCACGTAACGAGCTCTCCGGAAAACCCGGGGCGATTCAGACCAGTCGAAGTGAATCCCTGAAGTTGATAATTAGGGTCGTAGCCGAAGAGTCGCCGGAACTCCCCGAACCGGCAAGTTCAGCTCACGAGGATTCGCGATAAAGTAGATCAGCTCCCACGTAGTATCGACATCGCTGGTTAATGGTTTCCACAATTCGCGCGAGAGGGCCGCGCTCTCCCGTTTTTTTGCAGCAATCTTGCCGATTACCTTGACCAGCTCGCCTTCAACTATCAAGACGTCATCTCCGGGAATCATCCCTTCGAAGTTCCCACGATTTCTAGGACCAGATTGAGAGCCCCATACCGCGATGCGTCGGGGGCCGAAGACTGAGAGCAGCCTAGCCTTCAGATCCTGGGATACAAAGGGCGATATCCTTTCGATTTCTACCTTGGCTATTATCGTGTTCTCATAGTTCACCATCGCCTGGGCGTTGCGAGGTGGCATATAGAGGAGGAAGACGTTGCGCATGGAAGCCAGATATTACGCTGTTGGCCTGAGACGTCTAGAGCAGGCGTGACTTACCCTCCCCGGGACCGGCGCGGCGGAGGCAGCCCACGACCGCCGCCCCACCGTGCCCGCCCTCTCTTCCCCTGCTAAGATTCCTTCGTGTCGCACCCGCCCCCGGGCCACCGAGTCTCTGTCGCAGGTGCGCACCTAACCATCTATTCCACTTCAGCATGTCCTACGTCGAGTGCCCCAAGTGCGGCCACCGAGCGCTGAGCGTCGCGACCCAATGCCCTCATTGCGGTCTCGACTTCCTCACGGAGCCTCCCAACCGCCCCGTCCCCGTCCCTGAACCGGAAGTCCCCCGGCTGCGGCGGCTGCTGCTGCTCGCCGGGGTCCTGCTGGCTGTGATTCTGGTGCTTACGGTTGTGGTGCTCGTCTGGCGCCACGGCACCGGCAGGTTCACCGGTCCATCGGCTCCTCCGACTCTCGACACGGTACCCTCAAAACCATCCCAGCCGGCCGCCGAAAAGTCCGCCAAGCTCGCCGACAGCGCCCGCGGTGGTACCGGCTCCCCGCAGCGACACCGCTCGCCCCGTCACGCCAGCTCCATCAGCCGTACGACCGCCGGCCGCCGAACCATCCCCCTCGCGCGCCGACACCACTCGGCCGGCCGCGCCCGCCCCATCGCCCGCACCGCCTCCGGCCAACGAATTGTTGCAGCGCTACGCCAGGGTGTGGGTCAACGTGCGAAACCGTCGCCGCCCCGACGCGACGATCGTTCGGGTCTTGAAGCCCGGTGAAGCGGTGCTGGTCGACTCCCTGAAACAGCAGTGGTACCGGGTCCTGATCGATGGCCGGCCGGTGGGGTATGTGTACCGCGGGAATCTCAGCTCGACACCTCCGTGAGCGGACGGTGGAGGCGGCGGAGGGCAAGGCGGACAGCGGGCGGACAGGGCGGACAAGCTTGCCCGCGAGCGGAAGGGGGAGGGCGGACGGGCTCCTCGCTGGCGTTCCCCCTCCGTCTCACGGAGAGGGGGACGGGGGTGAGGCTAGAAAGCGACGGGGAGACGAGCCCACCGCGATCGCGGGCACAGCGGGTAGAGAATGCTTCGGCCCCCTCGCTCCGCTCGGGGAGCCTCGCAATGACAGCTCCACGCGTTTTCATGACGACTCCCGCGCTACCCTGACGTCAGAGGCTCCAAGGCAATCCGCTAGCGTGGCGGATGCCGAGTTGCATCCCCTCGCTCCGGAGTCCCACATTATGGGCATGCCACAGGCCTCTGCTTCCTGGACCGCGGCGAAGGTTCGGGCGCTTCCCCCAGACGGGAAGCGGTATGAAGTCGTCGGCGGGCGGTTGCTGGTGACCCCCGCTCCGGGGCTGTTGCACCAGCGAGCCGTGCTGGCGGTGGCCCGTTTGCTGACCGACTTCGTGCTCCGCCATGGCCTCGGCGAGGTGATGATCTCGCCCGCCGACATCCAGTTCAGCGAGCGCGACCTGGTCCAGCCCGACGTGTTCGTAGCGCCATTGGTCGAGGGCCGCCGGCCCCGGACCTGGAGTGAGGTCCACTCGCTCGCTCTGGCCGTCGAAGTCCTTTCCCCCAGTACCGCTCGCGCCGACCGCTGGCTCAAACGCGCACTATATCAGGGAGCGGGCGTCCCCGAATACTGGATCCTGGATCTCGACGCCCGGGTGGTCGAACGGTGGCGTCCCCGCGACGAGCGGCCCGAGGTCCTCTCCCAGCGGATCGAGTGGAAGGTCCCCCGGCTCGATGAAGCGTTGGTCGTTGATCTGGAGGCGTTCTTCGGAGCGGTGCTGGAATAGCGGGAGACAGGCGGACCGGCGGACAAAAGCGGCGGACAAAGGCGGCGGACCGGCGGACGGGGTGAACCGACAGACCGACGGTAAGGCAAGCCGACCCGGCCGAAGGCCGCACCCTCTTTTTAAGACCGCCGTCATTGCGAGGAAGCCTGCCCCGAGCGCAGCGAGGGGAAGCAACCTCACCCGCTATCCATGTCATGAGGGCTTGGGGAAAAGGCTTCTTGGTAGGGAAGGTGGGAGAGATTGCTTCGGCCCCTGCGGGGCCTCGCAATGACCGAAATGCTGCACCGTCCGCCCCGTCCGCCGGTCCGCTCTGTTTGTCCGCCGGTCCGCAGGGGGACAGGGGGTTAGGTCAAACAGGGCGGACAGGTCGGTCGTAAGGAATTCAAGATCAAACGCTACCTCGACTAGCTGCCATGAAGACACTTCACAGAACCCGTCTTGTCGTTTGCATCGACAATACTGGCTATCCTGCATCACTTGAACCGAGGAAGCTCTATCAAGTGTTGCCAGATGCAGAAGCCAAAGCACACGGACAGTTGAGAGTCGTAGATGAATCTGGCGAGGACTACCTCTTCCCCGCCTCGCTATTTGTTACCGGTGTTCGCCTACCGTGGAAGAAGGTCGGAGCAAGGAGAACCCTCTTCTCAAAAGTCGCCAGAATGGTCAAGGCCAGGGGAGGAAGGTCACGAACCAAATCCCAGGCGAGATCTCGCTGACGCTGGCCCACGTGCCTAGTCCGTTCCGCAACCCACCCTTTGCTCCCAGATAGCTGAATCGACGTTCCCCCTTCCCAATAGGCGACGAAGTCGCCCCGAGCGAAGCGAGGGGGCCGGGGGACAGGGGGTTAGGTAAGGAGACCGCCGGACCGCCGGTCCGCTTGGGGGACAGGGGTTAGGGATTACGCCGCCACTTCCACGAAAGTCGCATAGGAGTGCGGGGCCGGAACGGACTGGCCTTCCGCGCGGAGACCCTCGAAGTGGAACTCGATAGCCTCTCGCATCACCCGTTCCACTTCCTCCCGAGTGCCCCCAGTGGCGACACATCCCTCCACGTCGGGCGAATAGGCGGAGAATCCAGTCGGAGTCTCCTCGACGACGATGAGAAATTTCATCAATTTCGCCCCCTGGCGATCCGGCGACGGTTACCAATCCAGGTTTCCGAGGATGCTTGAACTGATGGTGGCTCCCTCGAGTCCGCGCCAGATACCAGCCGTCGTCGGCTAGCAACTTGAGCAGGTCCCGGATTTTCATGATAAGGATGTGAGGACCTGAGCCAGCCAGCAAGCGGGGATGGGGAGCTAGGAATGCGGCGCAAGGTAGGATGGGCTGGAGGGCATGCAGTAACCGCAATCGTCATCGGGATCTTCGCAGAAAACGCAGAGAGACCGGCGGCCGGGCGGATAGGGCGGACGAGGCGGACCGGCGGGACGCCCAATGACAGAACATGCGGCGCCCCGTCGGGGCGCTGGGGTTCCGATGGCGTCCTTGGCTACGATGCGTGGCCCCCCTCGCGTCGCTCGGGGCAGGCTCTTCGGGGCCGTCAGCTCCAGAACAAAGCGTGAGATTGCTTCGGCCCCGGCGGACGGACTGACCGGCTCCTCGCTGGCGTTCCCCCTCTCCGTCTCACGGAGAGGGGGACAGGGGGTGAGGTAGGGGTGCCTCGCAATGACAGGGATTCCGGCGCCCCGTCGGGGCGCTGGGGTTCCGATGGCGTCCTTGGCTACGATGCGTGGCCCCTTCGGGGCCGTCAGCTCCAGAACCAAGCGTGAGATTGCTTCGGCCCCCTCGCTCTGCTCAGGGGGCCTCGCAATGACCGCCGCTTCCCCCCTGTTCCCCGTTCCCGTTCCCCGTTCCCCGTTCACCGTTCACCGTTCACCGTTCCCTGTTCCCCTTTCCTCATCGCTCACTGTCCGCCTCCCCCCACACCTCCGCAAAGAAACCAGGAAGCTCAATCTCAAGCGGTTTGAGCCCCGGGGCGGGCGTCCACTCGAGCGTCTCGGTGAGAGTCTCAGAGCATCGGGCTATAACGAGGCGCATGCAATTGCACACTTACGTATACTATCCCATTTTTCTGCATGAATGGCACATAAAGGGATATAGTTAACTTGCAATTGCATATCCCTATATGTATAATTCAATCAACCTTAGGCAATATTGCACATAAAGGGAATGGGCACCAAGACCGGCGCAGAGGAGGAGTCATGAAGATCCCGACGATCCAGAGCCTCGGCGAACAACTGCGCCACCGGCGCGGCCTGCTCGACCTGACTCAGAGCCAGGCCGCGGGACTCACCGGCGTGAGTCATCGGCTGTGGAGCGAGGTCGAGCGGGGTGAGCGCCCCAACGTGAGCATGAGCACCGTCATCCGGATGCTTCAAACGTTAGGTCTCGATCTGGACCTCACCGAGCGTGGACCTCCAAAGAAGCAGAAGGAAACCGACGATCGGCAGGCTGCCCGATGACCCCGAAGAAGTCTGCCGGTTATGACACGAGCCGGCCCTTGCTCGACGTGTATCTATATGATGGGCTGGTCGGAAACCTGGGCCAGGCGGGAAGTGATGTGTGGTTCAAGTACGCGGAATCGGAGGTGGCCGCCTCCGAACCGGAGCGCCATCAACTCTCGGTTCACCTCCCCGTGCGGGAGGAGGTCTACGAACATGAGGCAACGCTCGCCTTCTTCGACAACCTCCTCCTCGAGTCCGATACGAGAGCGGCACTGGCGCGAGCGACACAGCAGGATCAGCAGGACATCCCGGGCCTCCTTGGTCAGATGGGCGGCGAGTGCGCAGGGGCGGTCGCACTTTGGCCGCACGGCCAGCAGCCGCCACGAGAGAACAAGTACCGCTCGTACTCCAAGGCTGAGCTCGGAATCCTCTTCGACGAGGCGCACGGGGAGCAGCTCACTAAGGCCCAGCTGGAAAGCCGCCAATCGATGAGCGGGGTGCAGAACAAATTGGTCTTCCGGAAGCGGGAAACCAGCTACGACCTGCCCCTGGCCGGGGCCCCCGGAGACGTGATCCTCAAACGTCCAAGCCCGAGATATCCCGGCTTGGTGGAGAACGAGTATGTCTGCCAGCGGCTCGTGGCAGCATTGGAACTGGGCGCCGCCGAAACCGTTGCTCTGACCGGGAGCCTCTATCTGCTCGAGAGCCACCGGTACGATCGGCGTCTGACAGAGGGGGGTCGACTTCGGCGACTGCACCAGGAGGACTTCTGCCAGGCGCTCGGCCGACGACCGACTGCCAAGTACCAGCGGAACAGAGGTCCGGGGTTCGCCGACTTGGCGGCGGCTCTCCGGCGTCACAGCGCGCAGCCGGCGGCGGATCTGTCGCGCCTCCTGAGAATGGCGATCGCAAATCTGTGCCTGGGTAACATGGACGCCCACGCGAAGAACTTCTCGCTGCTCTATACCGAGGAGGGGATTCGCCTGGCGCCGTTCTACGACGTGGTCTCAACGATGGTTTACTCCGCGCTGACCCCGTCGTACTCCATGTACATCGGAGGCGCATCGGAGCCGAGGGAACTCAGTCCCCCCGCGATCGAGCGATTCGCGCGCGACCTCCAGGTAACGGTCGCAACGGTTCGGGAGACAATTGGTGAAGTGCCTGAGGCGATCTCGCGAGCCTGGCCCGACGTGGCCTCCGCCGCCCTGCTGGAAACCGGGGAGGCTCCAGTCTACCGCCAGATCGAAGCGGTCATCCAAGCGCAATCAGCGCTGGTCCTGGCGGCAGCAGTGAAGTCGTCTGCTCCGAGGTAGTCATCGGACCGGCGGACAAGCTTGCCCCGAGCGAAGCGAGGGGGCGGACCGGCGGACAAGCTTGCCCCGAGCGGAAGCGAGGGGGCGGACCGGCGGACAAGCTTGCCCCGAGCGGAAGCGAGGGGGCGGACCGGCGGAACGGAGCGGCAGCGACCATTTCAGTCATTGCGAGCCAGCACAGCTGGCGAAGCAATCTCAACCGCTTAACCTGGGAGGGAGCGCTCGTGGCAGGGACAGCGGGTGAGATTGCTTCGGCCCCCTCGCTCCGCTCGGGGCAGGCTCTTCGGGGCCGTCAGCTCCAGGACAACACCATCGCGTTCACTCGTAGGTGAGACCGGGAAACACGGTCCCCCCTTCCCAATAGGGAAGGGGGACAGGGGGTTAGGTAGAAGGTGCTGACGGCAGAGGGGAACCGGGGAACGGCGAACGGATCACTCGATAGGTCGTGGTAAGGACACCGGGTGAGATTGCTTCGCCAGCTGCGCTGGCTCGCAATGACCAAAGGGTGGTTCTGTCATCGCGAGGGCGAGAAGCGACCGCAGGATGCCGAGTTGCATCCGCTTGCTCCGGCAACGGGACCTACTCTCCCACCATCGGATAGTAGATCCCTCTCGCCGTGCTCGGGGCAGGCTCTTCGCTTCGCTTCGCTCGGGATGAGATTCAGCTCTCAATCCCTTTCCTCCACTCCGCTGTTTCCTGCCCCACTGCTTGCGTTACTTCGCCCGCCCTGCCCCATTCAGCTTTTTCGGCGAACCCGGGCGGCTCTCGGCAGCGAGCGCCTTTGCCGGCCGGGTGACCGCCTCCACGCGAGCCTTGATCTGAATCCGCTTCGGCTCGGGCAGTGCCAGCCTGGGGATGCGCACCTGGAGCACGCCCTCCATGACGTCGGCCTCGATCTTGTCCGCGTCCACGCCCTGCGGGAGTTGGAATCGGCGCAGGAACGAGCCGTAGCTGCGTTCGACCAGGTGATAGCGCTCCTGCTCGCCCTCGCTCCGCACGGCGCTCCTCACACCGTGAATCGTCAGGATCCCTTCCTCTGCGGTCACCTCGACATCTTCCGGCCGGACACCGGGTAGCTCAACCGAGAAGGTCAGCTCCCCTTCGGTCTCGCGGATGTCCACCGCGGGAACCCAGTCACCCTGCCCGGCGCGGCCGTTTCCGAGAGTCTCCTCCAACAGGCGATCGATCTGCCGCCGTAGCGCAAATGCGGGGGCGGTCAGGGTAGTTGCGTATACCATACATACCTCTCCTTCAATGGACTTTGATGAAGAGGCGGACTGGGTCCGCCCCCTCGTCAGAAACCGGTCGGGCTTAGATCTGAGCGGCGATCTTATGGAAGGTCGAGTTCAGAACTTCGTAGCCGTTCACCTGTGGCGTGCCTTCAACCACCTTCGACAGACCCTTGAGTACCTGGGGATAGGTGTCGCGGCCGTACTGATCCGCGCTCTCCTTGCGATCCCACAAGCTGATGGCGAACGCTTCCTTGCCGCTGGCGCTGACGAACGTGATCTCATCCTTGAAGCCATTCTGCTTCCGCAGCATGGGCAGGATGTCCTTCTCGAACGTCTGGGTGAACTCGGGGGCGGTGTTGGGCTTGAGACTGATGGACACATTCCGTGCGTACATAGTTGAACTCCTTGAGGCACTTCGGGTTACGATGGTTGTGACCGGTCTGATTCACCGCATCGAACGTACCCGACTGTACTGTCTTTGTCAAGTCAATATTTTATCAATTGATTATGATTAACCTCGATCAGTTAACCACGATTCTGCGCCCAGGAGGCACGCCGTGGATGTGTCGTTGGTGATTCGGCAGCGGCTGGAGGCATTCGGCCTGGAGCAGCGGGAGCTCGCTCGCGCCGCGCGGGTGACCGAGTCGTACATCTCTCAGTTGCTCACCCGGAAGAAGGCGCCTCCCGCGCCGGGCCGTACCGACATCTATGCCAAGATGGACCGGTTCCTGAAACTGCCGCGCGGAGAGCTGGCGCGGTTGGTGGAGGTTCAGCGCAGGGAGGAATTGAAGCAGGAATTCAGCGATGAGCGGGCACCCCTGTTCCGGGAAGTCCGCGAGTTGATCCTTCGCAAGGTCCACGCCGACAAGGAACCCCACGTCCGCGCGATCTTCGAACAGCAGCCCTTCGGCGAGCTGGAGCGGCTGGTTACCCAGCGGCTCCTCGACGTGCTCGCCACGGTGGCCAAGGAAGAATTGGCCAACGACTCCTGGCTCCGGCAGGTGGCGGACCTGAGTGGCCGAAGCTTCGAGGAAACCCGGGTCATCGTCCTCGACTTCCTCGATACCGACATCTTCCACTTGTCTCGGGACCACTGCGACTCGTTCCTGGATCCGATGATCGAGTCCTGGGACATCGACCTCACGACGTTTGCGCTGGACATCGTCCTCAACCCCAGGGTGGTCCCGCTCCACGTGAGGCGATTCGAGTTTGTTGAGCGGACGGCCGACGAGCTGTCTGCCGGGCAGACCGGGGCTCGACGAGTTCCTGGAGAATCCTGCCATGAGCAGCACGGCGACCGAGGAGGAAATCGAGTTTCTCAAGCAGCTCCGGTTCAAGGGCAGGCAACCGACGGCCCTCTACTACTACCGGGAGTTACAGAATCTGAGGGATGGGCTGCATTTTGTGACCTCGTAGGTCGGGGGGTCACGGGGCGGACACGGCGGACACGGCGGACGGGCGCCTCGCTGGCGTGAGGTGGGCGCGGCGAACGGGGAACGGCGAACGGGATTCTGTCATTGCGAGCGAGCTTGAGCGAGCGAAGCAATCTCACTCGCTTAACCTGGGAGGGAGCGCTCGTGGCAGGGACAGCGGGTGAGATTGCTTCGGCCCCCTCGCTCCGCTCGGGGGGCCTCGCAATGACACACATCCGGCGCCCCGTCGGGGCGCTGGGTTCCGATGGCGGCCTTGGCTACGATGCGTGGCCCCTTCGGGGCCGTCAGCTCCAGGTCAACACCACCGCGTTCACTCGCAGGCGAGACTCGAGGACACGGTCCCCCCTTCCCAATAGGGAAGGGGGACAGGGGGTTAGGTAGACGGCGGGAGACGGAAGACGGGAGACGGGGGAAAAGAGGCGACCTTGCCCCAGCATCTAGGCTAGGAGACTAGGTCCCTCGCTCCGCTCGGGATGAGGTGTTACCCTGGCTCCGCTCGGGGTGCCTCGCAATGAGAGGGAATCCGGCGCCCCGTCGGGGCGCTGGGTTCCGATGGCATCCTTGGCTACGATGCGTGGCCCCTTCGGGGCCGTCAGCTCCAGGACAACACCCACCGCGTTCACTCGTAGGCGAGACTAGAGGACACGGTCCCCCCTTCCCAATAGGCGACGAAGTCGCCCCGAGCGAAGCGAGGGGGCCGGGGGACAGTGGGTGAGGTAGAAAGCGGGAGACGGAAGTACCGCGGAAGACGGTGGTCTCCTCCAGCGGGTGAGATGGCTTCGGCCCCCTCGCCGCTCGGGGGCCCTCGCAATGACACACATCCGGCGCCCCGTCGGGGCGCTGGGTTCCGATGGCATCCTTGGCTACGATGCGTGGCCCCCCTCGCTGCGCTCGGGGCAGGCTCTTCGGGGCCGTCAGCTCCAGGACAACACCCACCGCGTTCACTCGCAGGCGAGACTAGAGGACACGGTCCCCCCTTCCCAATAGGCGACGAAGTCGCCCCGAGCGAAGCGAGGGGGCCGGAGGACAGGGGGTGAGGTGGAGCGGGGAGACGGGAGACGGGAGAAAGAGGCGACCTTGCCCCAGCGTCTAGGCTAGGAGACTAGGTCCCTCGCTCCGCTCGGGGTGTCGATGAGAGGGAATCCGGCGCTTCGTCGGGGCGCTGGGGTTCCGATGGCGTCCTTGGCTCCGCCGGAGGCTCTTCGGGGCCGTCAGCTCCAGAACAACACCCACCGCGTTCACTCGCAGGCGAGACTGGAGGACACGGTCCCCCCTTCCCAATAGGGAAGGGGGACAGGGGGTTAGGTAGAAGACGGGAGACGGGAGGCCGCCCCCTCGTCCACCATCCACGTGACCTGACCACGAACCGGCCGGATCGCCTGGGCCGGCAGCAGGTCCGGAGTAAACGGTCCCCGCAGCACCTGCTGGAGCCGCGCGGCCTTCGCCGCGCCGGACACCACGAAGCCGATTGCTTTAGCCGCGTTGAGTACGACCGGCGTGAGGGTGACGCGCCGCGCCCCATCTTGCCGAGCCGGGACTGCCACTACCCAGCGCGCAGCCTCACGCACGGCGCTCTCGCCCGGAAAGAGCGAGGCCGTGTGGCCGTCCTCCCCCATGCCGAGCAGCACCAGGTCGAGACCAGCCGGGACGGAACCGGCGCCGCGGTCGAGCAGCGCGCGCAACTCCCGTTCGTATTGCAGCGCGGCCTGCTCCGGTTGCGTCCTCACCGCGGATCCGATGAATCTGCTGGGCCGGAATCGGACCTTGTCCAGCAGCGTCTCCCTGGCCATGCGGTAATTGCTGCGGGGATCGTCGGGCGGGACGCAGCGCTCGTCGCCCCACACGACATGCACCAGCCGCCACTCCACCCGTCGAGCCAGGTCGTCGCTGGCGAGCCGCTCGTAGGCGGCGCGTGGGCGTATCCGCCGGCCAGGGCGAGCGTGAAACGGCCGGTCGCCGCGATCGCCCGGGCGGCGTGATCGACGACGTACCGAGCGACCCCATCCGCCAGCGCCTCCGCCGTCGGGAAGCGTTCGATCATCGGCGGCTCGGTGTTCGACCCCCGAAGGTCCGGCGATGATCAGATCGGTCGCGAGGCCCAGAAAGAGTCCGTGCGCCACCACCCCTGCCCTGGCCTGCAGCGCCGCAGCGCGTCCCAGTTGGTCGATCGGCCCGACTTGGCAGTCGAGGATAAGTTCCCCTGGTCCGTGGTAAACGGAGTGCCAGTTGGCGTGGTGCGGAACGAGGTCGTCGAAGGCCCAGCGTGTTGAGGTACGCCATCTGGGAGCGCCAGCCGAACGGCACCACTTCGACGGGCAGTCGATCCCAGGGTGCCCAGAACCGGAGAGGCTTGGTCTCACCGGGGGCCACGATGATGAGCCGGCGGCGTGACTGGGCCACGATCTTCCCGCAGCAAGGCGCCTCCCGGCCCTTGATCAGATCCATGGCAGGATCGATCTCGTCGGCGCCATCGATCGTGATATCGCCGCTGCCTCGTCTGCGTCAGCCAGCAAGGGGATGCCAGCCGCCGCGCCTCGGTCTCCGTGGCGATCGAGGTCGGCACGCCGACGATGTCCCGCAATTCCGGCACGAATCAGCGCCGCGATCCGCCGGGGGCGAGAGCGCCGTTCCCATTGCCGAGACCGACAACGATCCGGATGTGATCAAGCTCCACCGCCGCAGGGCGGCCTGTTCTTGTACTGGTCCTGTTCCGCGGAGCCAGCAGGCCCAATCCTGTGGGGGATTGTGCCACCCGTCTGCGTTCTGCAGCAGGCGACCGCCTCGGACGAGTCCAGTGCCGCTCTCGTATTCGAAGCGGCGTGGCATTTCCCAGGATCGGGTCTACCCCACACGCCAGGCCTTCTCCACCGGTGTCCTGCCGGGCGAAAAGGCTCTGGTTTCCCGCATCGTGTCACGCGCAGATCGCTCGTAGGGCCCCATCGTCGGCCTGATCGTGGCAGGCGATGAGCTCGACATCCTCGCCCCGCATCGACTCACCGGGTAGTTTCGGCGCGCGCTTCGAGCGAGAGCACGACGCGAGGGCTGAGCCGGAAGCGGAAGCGGTTGGGCGGCGCAGCAGCAGAGTCGGGCGAAGAGCGCCAGCGGCGCCGTTGAGCTCGATAAGCACCTCGGGGGCCGTCACGGCAGGCACTGCCGTTCCGGATGTAGAACGGGACGCGGCCCAGCGCCACGAATCGATCTGCAACCGAACCGCGGCAAGGTTTCCACGTCGGAATCGGGCGCGACGTCCTTCTCCTGCCGATAGCCCTGGAACTGTCCCGCACTACATCGGACGGTTGGAGTGGACGCATGGCCCTGAGCGGCTGCGCCTTGGCGGTCCCGGTATCGCTTCGGTGCCTCTTCCGGGCGACGCTTCGATCGCGAGAAGATGCGAATTGAAGAGGTCATCTGCACCACATCGCGGATCGCCCCGGCCTCTTCGTAAACCCGTCCCTGCTGGTACCGAACCGCTCGGCCATGCCTATCTGGATGCCGACGACAGGCGTCGAGATGCCTCGAGAAGAGTTGGCGACGGAGCAGCAGGTTCTGCACTGCTCCGCCGAGGAAGTGGTCGGATTAGATGGCGGAACGGGTACCGCGCAGGTCGTGTTCAGCGCCGGCGGAGGCCAGGTCCGCGAGGGCTTCTCGATGATCACGCGCGCCGGAGCCACCAGCGCGGCCAGACGAGAGGCCACCGTGGCCAAGAGTCGGCGGCATGGCGATGTAGTACTGCTGGTGGCCTCGCCATCCAGCGCTCCCGGATCGTCATAGGTGCCGGTCTCGTAGTTCTGCCTACGAACCCAGAATCGCATAATCGGCTGTTGCCGGATTCATCTTCTCCGGCATGCTCCAGACTCTCGGCCTGGTCGGTTGCTCAGGCTCCAGCGGACGGCTACGCCCAGGTATGCATGTTCAGATTACTGTGGTGCCGGATCATGGCGTGCAGCGCCGGGAAGATCTTCGAGGCGAGCACCGAACTACACCGAAGATGATGAGCGCGTCGGAGAGGGTCTGCCGATACCCTATTCCGCTGACTAGTCTTTCTCCTTGTGGCTGCTGAACGACAGCGGAGCGCGGAGAGGAGCTTATCGGCGAGTCGCTCCTCGCCCCGCGAGCTGAGGCGCTGCAGAAATGCGGACTCGACATGCACCGGAACGGCTGCGTCATCGTGCGGGCAGGGTTGAGTGACCTTGACCGGAGTCGGACACCCGGCCGCTGAAACCGGACAGGTCGGGGTCCTCTTGCAGAGCCGGGTGCGGCGTCGAAGAACGCGAGCCATCACGTCTTCCGTGCCACAGTCCACCATCTTCTCGATACTTCAGCTGGCATTGGAAGGTTCGCTGGCGCAGAGGCGTGGTCGGTGTCACCTGCGGATGGAGAACTGCATCCGCATGGTGCAGGCGATGCTCCAACCTTCCGCGTACGCCGCGATCAGCCGTACTCGTTCCCGTCGCGCACCATCGACGAAGCGTCCGGCGCGGGCGGTCAGTGGAGGATCTGTTCGCGGCTCCGGTGGAGGAGTTCGGCCGGGTCGCGGCGCGGCATCGATCCCGGAGGAGGCCTGAACAGGGTTCAGACGCTCGACGACCGGCGCCTGGCCCGATCATGAGGCAATACCCCCGCTCTAACCCGAAGGTCCGCCATGGTCCCTCATCGAGGTAGTTGCACGTCGTCGCCTTCAGTTCCCCCGCGCGACGGATGTCGTCGTGGTAGCAGGAATTGCTGCCGTCGATGATGGTGTCGCCCTTGCCGAGCTGCGGAGCCAGGGCAGCGAGTTCCCGATCCACCAGGGCTGCTGGTACCATCAGCCACACCGCCCGAGGCGGGCTGAGCGCGCGCACCAGGCCGGCGAGGGACTCAAGCACCGGTCGCCCCCTCGCCAGCGAGTTCCTCTACTGCGCGGGGATTCACGTCGTAGACCACGCACTGGTGCCCGGCCCGCGTCAGCCGGCGGACCATGTTGCTCCCCATGTGTCCCAATTCGATCATGCCGAGTTGCATGTGGTTCCTCTCCTTCAATTCACTCTGCCGAGTCAGCCACGGCGAGGTCGAAGCCGTGCATCTTGGCGAATATAGCGGGGCCGGAAGGCGGACCGGCGGACGGGGACAAAGCGGACGGGTTTTGTCATTGCGAGGGAGCGCAGCGACCGAAGCAATCTCACCCGCTTCACTTGGCAGGGAGCGTCGTGGCAGGGACACCGGGTTTGGTCATTGCGAGAGCCTGCCCCGAGCGTAGCGAGGGGGAGCGCAGCGACCGAAGCAATCTCACCCGCTTCACCGGTCAGGGAGCGCTCGTGCCAGGGACACCGGGTTTGGTCATTGCGAGGGAGCGCAGCGACCGAAGCAATCTCTCCCCGCTCTAGCCCGGCAGGGGCCGATCAGTGGTTTGACGGGCGGTTGAGGCTTGGCTTGCAGGTTGGCTTCATGCCCGGCCGGCGGTACTACTTCGTCTACCTCCTTACCAACGTGACCCGGAGCGTCCTGTACACCGGCGTAACCCGTGATCTACGGGCTCGCCTGGCCCGCCATCGCTCCGGCGTCGGGGGAGCCTTTACCAAACGCTATCGCGCCCACCGGCTTGTTTGGTTTGAGATTCATGAGGATCCCTCCTCAGCGATCCTTCGGGAGAAGCGACTCAAGGCTGGCTCCCGAAAGAAGAAGATGGAACTGATTCAGGCAATGAATCCGACGTGGCGAGATCTCGGGCGGGACTTGGGAAGGCCGTGGCAAAGGTGAGCGGGGTGAGATTGCTTCGCCAGCTTCGCTGGCTCGCAATGACCGAAGGGTGGTTTTGTCATTGCGAGGGAGCGCAGCGACCGAAGCAATCTCACCCGCTTCACCGGTCAGGGAGCGTCGTGGCAGGGACACGGGGATTGGTCATTGCGAGGGGAGCGCAGCGACCGAAGCAATCTCTCCCGCTTCACTTGGCAGGGAGCGTCGTGGCAGGGACACTGGGAGAGATTGCTTCGCCCCCTGTCGGGGGCTCGCAATGACCGAAGTAGGAGCAGAGCGACGGCCGAGTGCACGCCCACACCGTCCGCCGTCTGCTGGTCCGCCACTTCGGCCCCCTCGCTCCGCTCGGGATGACAACCCTGTTCCCCTTTCCCCTTTTCCCTTTTCCCTTTTCCTCACCGCCTATTATTCGCCCCCCCACACCTCCGCAAAGAAACCAGGAAGCTCTATCTCGAGCGGTTTGAGCCCCGGGGCGGGCGTCCACTCGAGCGTGTCGGTGCAGAATCTCAGGCCGCGTGTCGTCGGGTTTCCAGCGCTCCACCAGCCGTGCGTCGAGATCCACAATCCAGTACTCCGGCACCGGAGCGCGCTGGTAGCGGCGTCGCTTGACCAGCCGGTCGTACCGTGCCGTTCCCGGGGAGAGGACTTCGATGACCAGGAGGAGAGCCCGGACCTCTTGCCAGCTTCGCGGGTTGAGGGCGGCCGGGATCACGAAGAGATCGGGTTGCAGCACTTCGTCTTCGCCGAGCGAGATGTCGGCCGGCGCGAACCGGACCCAGCCGAGCGAATTTGACCTACATATTCGTCGAGCCGGCGAAACAAGGCGGCGACCGCAGTTTGGTGGACTCCAGCCGGGTGACGGAGTCACCAGCAGCTCGCCGTCCACCAACTCGTAGCGCAGCCCGTCGTCGGGCAGCGCTCGCACCCGCTCCCCGGTCCAGGTGGTACTGGCCTGTGCCATACCCATAAGCTGGTCTCCTCGGCGCCGAGTGGGCAAGATCGCATGGCCAAGCATGGCGCCTGGCCGATGGGTGGCTGACATCACGGTGCCGCATGTCGCCACAAGGAAACGCGGGAACCCTGGCGGGCGACCGGCGGATGGACTCCTCGCTGCCGTCCCCCCTCTCCTCGGCGAGGGAGAGGGGGTCAGGGGGTGAGGTCTAGGGAAGGGGGACAGGGGGTTAGGTCGGACCCCAAAACCGAGTACAATCATCCTCTAGCACGACACGCCGAATGGTCTCCGGGGCCGATTCCCTGACACCTGCTCCCTGACACCTGAACACCCGACACCCTCATCCACCCCACGTGCCAGTCGACCAGCTAGAACGCCTCCGCACCGCGCTCGCGGGACGCTACCACATCGAGCGGGAGCTGGGACGGGGCGGCATGGCCACGGTGTACCAAGCCGAGGATCTCAAGCACCACCGGAAAGTCGCCGTGAAGGTGCTGCGTCCCGAGCTGGCCGCGCTGCCCTGGGCCCGGAGCGCTTCCTTCTCCGAGATCACGACGACGGCGAACCTGCGGCATCCCCATATCCTGCCCCTGTACGATTCGGGGACGGTGCAGGTCGAGGCAGTCCTTGGGTCTGAGGTCGAAGGCCTGTCGGGGGAGACCTCAGACCTTAGACCTTCGACCTTAGACCCCCGACCCTGGACCGCCCTCTACTACGTCATGCCCCTGGTCGAAGGCGAATCCCTCCGCGACCGGCTCACCCGCGAGCGGCAGTTGCCGCTCGATGAGGCCCTGCGCCTTACCCGCGAGGTGGCGGACGCCCTCGGCTACGCCCACAGCCAGGGCGTCATTCACCGCGATATCAAGCCGGAAAACATCCTGCTGGAGCGGGGCCACGCGGTGGTGGCGGACTTCGGCATCGCGCGGGCAGTGGCGAGCGCGGGAGCCGACAAGCTGACCCAGACCGGAGTCGCGGTCGGGACCCCTTCCTACATGAGCCCGGAACAGTCGGTGGGGGAGACCGACCTCGACGGCCGGAGCGATCTCTATTCGCTGGGCTGCGTGCTGTATGAGATGCTCGCGGGCGAGCCGCCCTATACCGGGCTCACGGTCAGGCCATCATCGCCAAGCGGTTCCGGGAGCCGGTGCCCCGGATTTCTACTCTCAGGGAGACGGTACCGCCCGCGCTCGAGGCGGCGATCAACTGGGACTGCGACAAGTGGCGCTGGCCGATCCGTTCGTGACCGCGGAGCAGTTGCGCGACGCGCTCGCGGCTCCCACCCGGTCCTCGGGCGCGCGACCCGCCGCGATCGAGGAGTTCTGGGTCGCCGTGCTGCCGTTCAAGTACACCGGCGGCAATCCCTGACATCACGGCACTGGCCGAAGGGCTGACCGAGGAAATCGTGACCGGCCTGTCGCGATTCTCCTACTTGAGGGTCATCGCTCAGAGCTCCACGCTGCCCTCCGCCGGCGAGGCGGTGGACGTTCGCGCTACCGGTGCCAAGCTCGGCGCCCGCTACGTCTCAAAGGAGACCTTCGTCAGGCGGGCTCCGCGCTCCGTGTGTCGGCCCAGCTGGTCGACGCGAGCTCCGGCGCCCATCTGTGGGCCGAGACCTACGATCGCCCCTTCCAGCCGGAGAACATGTTCGCGCTGCAGGACGATCTCGCTCCCCGAATCGTGTCCACGCTGGCCGACGCGCATGGCGTCTTGCCACGCACCCTGAGTGAAGCGCTCCGGATAGGCACAGTTTGAGCCAGCTCACGAGGCAGTGCTCCGGAGTTTCGGGTATGGCTATCGCATGACCCCGGAGGAACACGCGGCGGTGCGGGCCATTCTCGAACGGGCGGTCCAGGAAGCGCCGGGATATTTCCGGCTCGGTTTTGGACCCGACGCTCCTCGCGTCAGCCCTAGTCGGCCGCGATCGTAAACCCTCCCGCCGGCCAGACGTGTCGCTCAGCTTCCATCTCTTCTGCGCGTCCGAACCCCGGTACCCGGGCACCTCGGAACCTCGGAATCCCGTCGAGCTTCGGAACGCTACGGAACCTCGGAACCCCGAACCGACTGGAACCAACCCCGAACTGGAACTCCGGAACCCGATAGTCTGTCCCATGCTCCGCGTTCCTTCCCCCATGCTCGCCACGCCCTCCCCCCACTTGACCATCCGGGCCAGGCGAGGATGAGTGAAGTGGGACGGGTATCGAACGCTCGCGTCGAACAGTCTGCTCCGGTCCGCCTCCTTTCACGCAACCTGAAAGACGCGACAAAGACCATCCCTCCATCGCCACTCGATCGCGACGATCCCTACTCAGTCGGCGGTGCTCGACGGCGAAGTCGTCGCGCTCGATGAGCACGGGCAGCCATCCTTCCAGGCTCTCCATCACGGCTCGAGGAACTCGCTGGTGTATTACGCCTTTGACCTGCTCGAGCTGAACGGCCAGGATTTGACGCGATGGCCTCTCGAGCGCCGTCGGGCTCTATGTTATCTACGCGGCACGCGCGGATCCTGCTCTCGGAGACACTTCCTGGTACGCCCAAGCAGATTGAAGCCGCCATCCGCGGCCTTCGGCTGAAAGGCGTTGTCGCGAAACGAGCGAATTCCATCTACGAAGCCGGGCGCCGCAGCCCCTCGTGGATCAAAGGTGCGGTTTCATACTGCTGGCAGGAATTCGTGATCGGCGGCTACAAGCCGAATCCGGTCAACTTCGAGTCTGTGCTGGTCGGCTGCTACATCGGCCGATCGTTGCAGTTCGCCTCCAAGGTGCGGGCCGGATTCCGCGCGCACACGCGAGGAGATATTTTTTCGCTGGATTCGGAATCAGGTCGTGGCGCGATGCCCGTTTGCCAACCTGCCGAACAGCGGCGGAAGAATCATTGGGGTGAAGGGATTACCGCCGAGGACATGACCAGTGGGGTTTGCGGGCGAAGCGTCTGGTGATCGAGGTGGAATTCGTCGAATGGACGCGCGACGGGCTGTTGAGGCACCGAGCTTCGTCGGCATTCGTGACGATATTCCGGCGCGGCAGGTTCGGCGGGAAGAGGTTGGCTGAAAAAACCGGCTGTGACGTGTGGCACAGGAAGCGTTGAACTTCGCGCCGCTGTCGAGCACAACTTCGGGACGCTCGCAGAGCAACAGCCCGAAGTGCTCAAGGTCGTCGCGCAAGGCCATTGCATCGTCCTGATCGGTCGCGAGCGTGGGCGGGTCCGCGAATCCGGACTGCCATATGACGTGGTACCTCGTGTATGAGTTCACGTTGCGAGACGGGAAAGTCCAGCACATTCGGGAGATCGGCGCGCGCGCCGACG
>CAWBHB010000006.1:0-22965 GCA_963788625.1 uncultured Gemmatimonadales bacterium
ACCCTGGCGCCAGATGGTGCGGAGATCCGCACTGGAGGTTCCAGCGCGGGACGGCAGGAACAGAGTAAAAAGAGCGGAGAGCGGCCGGAGCACCGGTACAACGCCGGCGCGGAACGCCTCAGGACGGGACCGAGCCACCCAGCGCGGTAGCAGGTAGCCCCGAGCAACACCACCGGGAGCACCACCAGGACCATCAAGGCGAAGAGTCCCGGCAGACTCATGCCGGTGAACAGGGCTGGGGTGGCCACCCCAAGCACGGTCATGCCCAGGGCGGTGAGCGCGGCGGTGATGCCGAGGTACGTCTCCATCTCGGCCAGCCAGGCGAGGGAGCCCGGTCCGCCGCGGAATGCCGGGAGACGCCTGCACCAGTTCCTCCAGCCGGCTCATCGAAACCAGGCGCGGTGCTCGCGGTGGCGCCGATGACGGCGAGCAGAATGCCGATCGAAAAGACGATCCAGATCATTCGGCGGCCTCGGCTTCCTCGGCTGCTGCAGGCGCGGTGGGCCGCTCCACCTGGACCCGTCTGACCCTTCGGCGGGCCACCTGCTCGACGGCGAATCGGATCCCGTCTACGGCGACCGCTTCACCCGAACGCGGTACCCGAACCGAAGGCGTCGAGCATCAACCCTCCCACCGTGCTCACGTCTTCCCGGCCGAAACTGTGCCCCAGAATGGCTTCCAGCTCGGAGAGCGGCACCCCACCCTCGACCGAGAGCCGTCCCGCGGGAAGTTCCTGGACCGGAATGGCCTCGTCGGTGTCATGCTCGTCCTGGATTTCTCCGACGATCTGTTCCAGGATGTCTTCCAGCGTCACGATGTCCGCGGTTCCCCCGAATTCATCCACCACAACCGCGAGGTGGCTGGGGCCCCGTTGGAAGTCGCGGAGCTGACGATCGAGGGTCTTCCCCTCCGGGACATAGGCGGCAGGCCGGATCAGGGCGTTCCACGGCTCGGCTTGGTCGCCGTCGTTCGGCAATCGAGCCAGCATGTCCTTGGCATAGAGCACGCCGATCACCGCATCGGGGTGTTCCTCGTAGACCAGCAGCCTCGCGTGTTCCGAGCCCCGCAGCGTTGCGACGACTTCGTCCTGGGTGGCCGATGCATCCACCGCGATAATATCGATGCGGGGAGTCATCACCTCCGCCACGGTCGTGTCCGCCAGAGAGAAGAGACCCAACAGCATGTCCCGCCGGGTAGCGCCGGACTCGCGGTACTCCCTCCGTTTGATTGGACGGATCTTCCGGTCGGCCCAGGCTACGAGTCTCAAAGCCGGGGCGAGGAACCGAAGCGAGCGGAGCGCCGAGGGCCGTGCCAGCGCGGGAAGGTCCGGTGCCACCGAGGCGAGGAAACGGGGAAGGATGTTGCCGACGACCCAGACCAGACCCACGGCGAGAAGGAGCCGTGCGAGCGCGCCACCCGGGGGCCGGGCCCACCATGACTCGGCTATGCCGGCTGCCGCACCGGCCAGAACCAGAAGCGCCAGGTGCGCGACGTACAGTCCACGAGCCGGAGGCAATCCGCTCTCACCGGTGGGCTGTTCATCCGCCAGGATGTGGGGCACATCCGCGTCGGCTTCCCCGGCAAAGGAGAGCCAGGCCGCCCAGAGCGCGAACACCAGGGTGGCCAGCGGAGTGATGAAGTAGTGCAGGGTCTCGATCACGTGAGCGCTTCCAGATATCGTTCCTGCCGGCGCCACAGCACCGAGCGGGTGCGTCCCCGCCCCTCGGGATGGTCGTAACCCAACACGTGCAGGGTGCCGTGAATCACGAGGCGGGCCAATTCTTCAGCCTGGGTCACTCCGGCCGCCTTGGCTTCCCGGGCTGCGACGGCCGGACATACGTAAATGTCTCCGACCAGACTTCCGTCGGGCCCAGGCAGCTGGAACGAGATGACATCGGTCGGCCGGTCATGGCGTTTGTACTCCAGGTTGAGCCGCCTCATCCGGGTCGGGCCCAGGAAGGTCACCGAAACGGTCGCGCTGCGTCGCTCGGCGGCCAAAACGGCCCGCACGATGCGTCGCACCCGGGCGGGGGAAAGCGGCTTGCTTCGGCCGCTGACCCGGACTTCGCGTAGCCGCTCGCCCAATCTCCTAGTCGCGGCCAAAGTCAGCCGTGATCCCGCCCGCACCGCTGGGATACTCGACGCGGGTATGGTACATCCCCGCCAGCAGCCGGGCGAATTCCTGACCCACCCGGTCCAGATCCCGCAGC
Source organism: uncultured Gemmatimonadales bacterium (assembly GCA_963788625.1). Classification (GTDB taxonomy): domain Bacteria; phylum Gemmatimonadota; class Gemmatimonadetes; order Gemmatimonadales; family GWC2-71-9; genus DATBGE01. Next base: position 2,211 of record CAWBHB010000006.1, read on the forward strand.
GTCAGCGGTGCCTCCCGCAGCTGCCCGGCGGCAATCTTCTGCGCGATCAGAAAATCCACCGCTTCCCGCACCCGTTCGGGGCTAGGCTCATCCAGCACTCGCACCGCCGCCTCGGCGCTATCCGCAAGCATGGCGACAGCCGTCTCGGCGGTTCGAGGCCGAGGGCCAGGATATTCGAAGGCGCTCTCGTCTCTCGCTTCCGCTCCGTCCGGCTTCCGGGCCTGCTCGAAGAAATATTCCATCCTGCTGGTACCGTGATGCTCGGCGATGAACATGCGTACCGCCTCGGGGAGTTTGGCCTGATCGGCCAGCTCGAGTCCGTAAGTGACGTGCTGCCGAATAATCCGAGCCGACTCGACCGGCGGGAGATCGTCGTGCGGGTTGCGCCCGCCCTGCTGGTTCTCGGCGAAGTAGATCGGGCCCACCAGCTTCCCGACGTCGTGATAATAGCAGCCGACCCGGGCCAGCAGCCCGTTAGCCTCGATCGCGTTGCATGCGACCTCGCACAGATTCGCCATCTGGAGACTATGGGCCCAGGTACCGGGGGCCTCGGTCGCCAGACGCTTGAGCAGGGGTCGGGAGGGGTCGGCGAGCTCGAGCAGCCTCAAGTCGGTGGTGATCCTGGTCAGCCATTCGGCGAGCGGCAGCAGGGCCATGGCCACCGAGGTGCTGACCAGGGCGACGACCGCGCCGATGCCCGCGCTCCGAATCATGTCGTCCGCGGTCCATCCGGCCATGAGGCCGAAGGTGAACGCGGCGATAGCGTAGGCGACCGTGATCGCCGCGATGCTCACCAGAACCTGGCTGCGGCGCCGCACCACCCGCATGCTGATGGCCCCCGCCACACCGCCGGCGATGCCGAAGAAGAGCGTCGCGGCATCGGTCTGCCCGCCCTGGGTTCCCAGCAGGAGTGCGAGGGTGATGGCACAGGTGATCGCGATGCGGCCGTTGTAGAGCAGGGTTACCAGGATGGCCGCAAGGGGGATTGGCAGCGGCTCGGCCCGGGCTGGAAACAGGCCGTCGAGCAGATCGGCGAGAACGATGGAGAGTGTGAACAGCGCGGTGAAGAACACCATCTCCCGCAGCCGCCGATAGGTCTCGCGGCGATAGAGCGCGAGCAGCAGCCAGAAGATGGAGAGGACGACGAGATTGTAGAGGAGCGGGCCGACCCAGGTCCGAATGAAGCCACCGGTGGTCGCCGGAGGATATGCCAGCCGGGTGGCCAGCGCCGGGATGAGAATCAGCCCCCACCGGGCAGCGTGGAAAGTGAAGCGATTCAGCAAGGAGGATCCGGCGGCGTCACCCCACGCGCGCTCGGTCCTTCCGTCACGCATCAACCGTTCTGATCCTCCGCGTAGGCTCGGATGATCTCCCGCACCAGTCTGTGGCGCAGCACATCGGACTCGTCGAGATAGCAGAACGCGATCCCGTCGATGCCTGGGAGTACCCGTTCGATCTGGATCAGCCCCGAGTCTTCCCGCTTGGGCAGGTCGATCTGGGTCTTGTCACCGGTGACCACGACTTTGCTGTTCACACCGATCCGAGTCAAGAACATCTTCATCTGGGCGATGGTGGCGTTCTGCGCCTCGTCCAGGATGATGAACGCATCGGCTAGAGTGCGGCCCCGCATGTAGGCCAGCGGCGCGATCTCGATGGTCCGCGTCTCGAGCGCCTTCTGCACCCGGTCATGGGGCATCATGTCTTCGAGCGCGTCGTACAGAGGGCGCAGATACGGATCCACTTTGGCCTGCATGTCGCCGGGAAGGAATCCCAGCGACTCCCCCGCCTCGACCGCTGGCCGGGCCAGGATGATCCGGCGCACCCGCTTCCGGGCCAATGCCTCGACCGCCTTGGCCACCGCGAGGTAGGTCTTGCCGGTGCCGGCAGGGCCGATGCTGATCACGACGTCGTGAGTCGCGATGGCCTGCAGGTAGTCCCGCTGCCCCTGCGTCTTGGGCACGATCACCCGGCGCAACCCGGGAAGAATGATGCGCTGCTCGGCGCTCGCCGACGGTTCAGTCACCGGGCCGTTCGCCACCAGGCGGGCGACGTCGTCGGTGGTGACCGCCTCGCCCATGCGAGTCAGGTCGAGCATTGCTTGCACTACGCCGGTCGCGCGCTCGACCTGTTCGTAGTTCCCTCCCAGTGTGATCGCGTCACCCCGGAGCGACACCCGGACCCCGAGGGCCCGTTCGAGAGCGAGGAGGTTTGCGTCGTTCACGCCGGCGAGGAGGAGCGGGTCGGCGCCTTCGGTCGATAGACGATGCTGGATGTCGTCAGGCAATGTCAGTCTCCTTTAAAGCCGTAGTTACGTAGGACGTTGTACGTGGGACGTGGGACCGGTGAACAGTTCAGCCTTCACGTCCTCACGTCCCACGTATTCACGTCTCTGTCACCTCAATGTGCAACGCCTTCAAGTCCTCTGGATTCACCACCGTCGGCGCACCCTCGTACAGCGCTCGCGCCGCCGTGGTCTTGGGGAACGCAATCACATCGCGCAGCGAGGTGGCGCCGGCCAGAAGCATCGAAATCCGGTCGAACCCCAGGGCGAACCCACCATGGGGTGGAGCGCCCGCGGCGAGACCGTCCAGCAGGAAGCCGAACCGGCGACGGATCTCGGGCTCCGGAATCCCCAGCAGCTCGAAGATTTTCCGCTGAACCTTGGGATCGGTAATCCGGATGGAGCCGCTGCCCAACTCATTGCCGTTGTACACCGCATCGTAGTGTAGCGCGCGAGTCCCGCCCGGATTGCTGGTCAGGTGGGCAATGTCTTCCGGATGGGGGGCGGTGAACGGATGATGGGCCGGCACGTGCTTTCCGCTGTCGGGGTCCAGCTCGAAGAGCGGAAAATCCACGATCCAGCAGAAGGAATGATCCGTGGTGGCTATCGAGGCGGGCCTCCGAATCAGGTCGGAGCGCAGCGCGTGCAGCGCCGGGGAGGTCACCTGATCGGTCCCCACGACGGCGAGCAGCAGATCCCCCTCGGTCCCCAGGCTGGCCAGCGTCTCGGCGCCGACCGCCTTCATCCCCTGCCCTTCCCATCCCGTCGCTGTGCGCTTGGCCCAGATCAGTCCCCCCGCCTTGCCGCCTTTGACCGTTGCGGTGAGTCCGTCGATTTCCTTCCGGCTCACGCCGGCGGATCCCGGTGCGATAATCGCGCGCACCCGTTGGCCGCCGGCCACGGCAGACTTCAGGAAGTCCGCCGCGTCGGCTCCGACTTGAGGAGTGAGATCCCGGATTTCGAGGTCGTAGCGCAGGTCGGGCTTGTCCACGCCATAGCGTTCCATCGCTTGGCGCCACGGCATGCGAAGGAACGGCGTCTGCACCGACTGTCCCGCTTCGGCCCAGAGATCCACCAGGACCTTCTCGACCACGGCCTGAACGTCCTCCGCGGAGACAAAGGACGCTTCGAGGTCGATCTGGGTGAACTCCGGCTGCCGGTCGGCGCGGAGATCTTCGTCCCTGAAACAGCGCGCGATCTGGAAATAGCGATCGTAGCCCGCCACCATCAGCAGCTGCTTGTAGATCTGGGGGGATTGAGGCAGCGCGAAGAACTCTCCCGGATGAATCCGGCTCGGCACCAGGTAGTCACGGGCGCCTTCGGGAGTGGGCTTGGTGAGAATCGGCGTCTCGAGCTCCAGGAACTCCAGCTCGGTGAGGGTGCGCCGGGCACGCTGTAACAGCCGATGTCGCAGGACGAGATTGCGGGCCAGCTCAGGGCGCCGCAGGTCGAGCACCCGGTGCTTGAGCCTCAGCTCTTCGGCGGGGAGTTCCTCACCCTCCTTCCGAGCGACGGGGATCGCCGGGGTCTCCGCCGGTCCCACGATCTCGAGGGTCTGCACCCTGATCTCGACGTCCCGGGTGGGGAGTGCCGTGTCGCGGGCAGATTCCGGACGCAGTTCCACGGTACCGCTCACCAGCACGACACTTTCCGCTCCCACTTCCGCCGCCCGACTCAGAGCTTCGGCCGGAGTCCACTTTGGATCGAACGAAAGCTGGACGATCCCCTCGCGGTCCCGCAGGTCGATGAACAGGAGCCCGCCGAGATCGCGCACCCGATGAACCCAGCCACCGAGCCGAACTCGCTGGCCCGCGTGCTCGCGCCGGAGACTCCCGCAGCGATGAGTGCGGAGGGCTGTGGCGCTCACCGTTCCTCCGCTTCCACCAGCACCTGGTGGAACTCGGCCGGAGTTTGCGCCTTGAGCAGGGCCTCACGTACCGATTCGCGCCGCACCACGCGGGCAATTCGACTTAGCGCCTTCACGTGCAGTCCAGCCGCGCCCTCTGGCCCAACAAGGAGGAAAAAGAGCCGCACCGGCTCGCCATCCAGCGCATCGAAGGGGACACCCACCGGGCGGCTGCCGCAAACGAGCTGCAGGTCATGCACCGTGGCGGACTTGGCGTGGGGGATCGCAATCCCGTACCCGATGCCTGTGCTCAGCACCTGTTCCCGCTCCTCGACCGCGGCCAGGATTTTGGCCGGGTCTCCACCGGAACGTTGAGCGAGGAGTTGGGTGAGTTCGCGGATGACGCCCGGCTTGTCGCCCGCCTCGAGGGGGACCTTGATCCGGTCAGGCGTCAACAATTCGGTGAGCAGCAATCGGCGGTCAGGAGTAGGAGGACCCGAGCAAACCTAACCAGCCCGGGCAACCGCTGCAAGCGATTCAGGGACTAGCAGTTAGGGGCCTGAGCCACAGCGGTTTTGGAAGTTACCGATGGTCGATACTCGCTGATTTGGCGGACAAAACGACGCGCCGCCGGAAGGGGTGGCTTCCGGCGGCACAGGTCGCAAAATCACCTCAGATCATGGCACGGCGAAGGTCTTTGACAACGATCCGGTGAGTCCACCCGCGTCGGTCACGGTCAGGACGGCGGTACGGTTGCCCGCCTTCTCGTACTGCAAGGTGATGGTGGCACCGGTGCCCAACAACCGGCCACCGGGTCCGTTCCAGAGGTAACTCACGATGCCATGATCATCGGTGGAACTGGAGCCGTTGAGCGTGCAACGATGCTGGGCGGTGCAGCTCACCGTGAAGTTCGCCACCGGCGGCTGATTGCCACCGCCGCCACCGCCGATGAAGCCCATGAAGACCAGCAGGTTCGTGGTGTTCGCGCCGGGGTTCTTCACCACGGCGGAGGCGTTGGTGATCAGGGCACTCCGGACCTGGGCGGGCGTCGCGGTAGGATTGGCGGCGAGATAGAGTGCCACCACACCGGCTACATGCGGAGTGGCCATCGAGGTGCCGCTTATCGTGTTGGTGGCATTGTTGCCGCCGATCCAACCTGCAGTGATGTTCACGCCCGGCCCGTAGATGTCAACGCAGGTTCCAATGTCTGAGAAATTCGCCCGGTTGTCCTTGATGTCACTCGCGGCGACGGTGAGCGCATTGGGCGTGCGCGCCGGCGAGGTGTTGCAGGCATTTGACCCGAACCCGTTCCCTGCGGCGAGGGCGTAGATGATCCCTGTCGCAATCGAAGCGGTCACTGCGTCATCCAGAGCCTTAAAACCGCCTCCACCCAGGCTCATGTTGGCTACTGCGGGCTTGATCCCGTGGTTGGTAACCCAGTCCACTCCCGCGATGACCTGCGAGAACGAGCCGGAACCGCCGCAATCCAGTACCCGGACGGCGACGACGGTCGCGCCCTTGGCGACACCGAATTTTGTGCCGGCAATGGTCGTAGCCGTATGGGTGCCGTGGCCATTGCAGTCCACCGCGTTACCGCCCGAGGTGATCGCATCGAATCCTTTCGAAGCGCGGCCGCCGAAATCGGTGTGGGTGAACAGAATCCCGGTGTCGAGGCCGTAGACGTGCACTCCGGCGCCGGTGTTGGGATAGGTGTACGAGTTATTGAGCGGCAAGGCCTTCTGGTCGATGCGGTCGAGGCCCCAGGAAGGCACCGGAGACTGGGTTGCCTGGATGGTGACCACCCGATCCTGCTCCACGTATTTCACGTTCGGATTCAGGCGCAGCACGGCGACTGCAGCAGGTGACAGATCCGCCGCGAAGCCGTGGATCGAGTGCTCGTAGGTGAAGTGCAGTTTGCCCTTGTCAGCGTTCACGATTCTTTGAGCCTCCGCCGCTACCGAAGCGCCGGCCACTGTGGGCTTGAATACCACTACATATCGGTTGGGGATCGTCTGGCCGGCGACTGCGGCGGGCGCCGTCACCGGCATCGTGCCGGTGGGCGCCGATGAGTCGCTGCAGGCAGCGATCGCGAGAACCATTGGAAGGATGGCAAACTTCTTCTGCATGCTACCTCCTGCAAAGGGGAATGGGACAGGGACGGTGGCTCTGCACTTCACGATCCCGGTCGAAAACAACAGCCCCGCCGAGACTCTCCGGGAGACTTCGGGCGGGGCGGCTCAAACATTACCTGCCAGCCTCAGGGTACGTTGACGGTCTTGGTGATCGTGCCGCTGAGACCACCGCCATCGGTCACTTTGAGGGTGATTGCCTTGGGGCCTGAAAGAGCGAAGGTGCGGACCAGGACCTGAGTGGTGCCGATCACTCCACCATTGGGACCCTTCCATTCCCAAGCCACGACGCCCACGTCGTCGGTCGAGCTGCTGGCGTCGAGAGTGCAGGTTCGGTTGGCCCCGCAGCTCGAGGTAAAGTTCGCGGTCGGGGCCTGGTTGCCGCCGCCGCCACCGGTGATGAAGCCCATGTACAGCAGCCGGTTCGGGCTGCCGGTGCCCGGAGTGGTGATCTTGTTCATGGTAGCGTTGGTGGTGATCGCGGTGGCCACTTGAGCCGGCGTCGCGGTCGGGTTGGCCTCCCGGTACTGCAATGCGACGCCTGCCACATGAGGTGAGGCCATCGAGGTGCCGCTGATGGTCATGGTCGCGTTGTTGCCACCGATCCATCCGGCCTTGATCCCTACGCCCGGGGCAAAGATGTCGACACAGGTGCCGAAGTTCGAGAAATTGGGCCGCTTGTCCTGCTTGTTGCTGGCCGCCACCGTGAGCGCGCTCGGTGCCCGCGCCGGAGACTGGGTGCAGGCATTGGTGTTGTTGTTCCCGGCGGACACGGCGTAGACTACTCCGGAGGCCACCGAACTCGCCACCGCCTGATCAATCGCGGTGCTGGCACCGCCGCCGAGGCTCATGTTGGCTACGGCAGGGCTTTGGTGATGGTTGGTCACCCAATCCACTCCCGCGATTACACTGGCTGAGGTGCCAAACCCGTTGCAGTCGAGCACCCGCACCGGGTGCACCGTGGCGGACTTGGCGACCCCGAAAGTGGTGCCGGCCGCGGTCGTCGCGGTGTGGGTACCGTGGCCGTTGCAGTCAGCGGCATTGCCCCCGCTGGTGATGGCGTCGAACCCGTTGCCTACCCGACCAGCCAGGTCGTTATGAGTGAGATTGATACCGGTATCGATCCCGTAGAAGTGGACCCCGGTACCGGTGCGGGTGAACGTGTAGGTGTTATTGAGCGGGAGATTACGCTGATCGATGCGATCGAGGCCCCAATTCGCGGTGGGGGTCTGAGTCGTCTCGAGGCTGATGCGCTGGTCCTGCTCGATCAGGGCGACGTGGCGATCGGCCCGAAGCGCCTGAACTGCCCGAGCCGAGAGTTCGGCAGCGAACCCCTTGATGGCTCGGGTGTAGACGAATTGAATCTTCCCCTGCGAGGCACCGACCATCCGCTGGGCCTCGGCGGCGGGAGCGGCGACATTCTGCTTGAGGACTACGATGTAACGATTGGGTACTCCTTGTCCGCTTGGAGCGGCGATCAAATCTGCCAGACCGGACGCCGGAACGGCTTCGGTGGGCGACTGGCTCTCACTACAGGCGAAAAGAACGATTGCGCTACACGAGATGGCAGCAAGTGACCAACGCATGCACCCTCCTTGCGGAACTGGAACGGCACGGGCTCTGAGGGAATGCTCCCATCAGTGATGTGGGCGATTCTATCTCGTGGTCTTGGGGGTGGAAAGGCACCCCCGCGGCAGGCATGGCCAAGCTACGCTTGACGTTTCGGACCGTCAACATGGCGGCGGCGACACATCGTAGCTCGGGTGCCACGAAAGTGAGGACCGGCTCCCGCGAATTTTCGGTTATTTTGTGACATGGCGATACAAACCCGGGCCGTTGGATCTAGTTCGCTGTTGGACCTGACGCCCTTGGAAGCGGGACGAAGGCTGGCCGACTGGGCCACGGCTCAAGGTCTGCCCCCGTACCGAGCACGCCAGCTACTTCCCCGCCTCTGGCAGCGACCCATCGGCGCCTGGACCGACGCGACCGAGCTTCCCCTCACCCTCCGCGACGCGCTTCAAGACGCCCATCCCCTCCCCCGGCTCGAGCTGGTAACCGAGCAACGCTCGACCGATGGGACCCGGAAGTTTCTGTGGCGGCTGCACGACGGGGCGGCGATCGAGTCGGTGCTGATTCCGTCGCAGAGCCGCCGCACTCTCTGCCTCTCCTCGCAAGCCGGCTGTGCTCTCGGGTGCGTCTTTTGCGCGACTGGGCGGATGGGTTTCGGCCGCAACCTTGCCCCGTTCGAGATCGCGGGGCAGGCCCGGGAGATCATCCTGCGTCATCCCGACCTGGCGCCGACGAACGTGGTCTACATGGGGATGGGAGAGCCGCTGCTCAACTGGCCGGGAGTGGATGCCAGCCTCACCATCCTCAACCACCCCGAAGGCCTGGGCATCGGTGCCCGGCACATCACGGTCTCTACCGTCGGGATCATTCCGGGAATGCAGGAGCTGGCCAAACGTCCCGAGCAGTTCCGGCTGGCCATTTCCCTCCACGCAGCGACCCCGGAGCGGCGGCTCGCCCTGATGCCCGTCGAGAAGAAATACGACCTGTCCCAAGTGCTCCAGGCCGCAAAGACGTTCCGGAAGCGGATCACCTTCGAATACGTGCTGATTTCGGAGAAGAACGACAGCGACCGCGACGCCGATCAGCTGGTTCGCCTTGCGCGACAGATAGGCGCCCTGGTCAACCTTCTTCCGCTCCACCCGGGCGGGGCACCCGGCCTTACCCCGACCCCACCCGATCGGATTCGGGCCTTCGCAGCACGACTGAAGAATCAGGGAGTGGAGGCGGTGGTCCGCCGGAGTCGGGGGCTGGACATCAGTGCAGCGTGCGGACAGTTGAAGGTCGAGATCGAAGGACAGGCGAGAGGCCGTCAGGCTGACGGCTCTACCCCGTCGCCCCAAACCCACTCGAAATACAATTGATCGACAGCAACAGCGCCGACAGGTATTGCTGCCGCTGCTGGTCAGTCGACGCGGCGCGGAAGCGGCGCAGCAAATCCACCTGCTGGCGGCTTACCTGATTGATGGTGGGTAGGCGCCGGGCCAGGCGGCGCCGGAATCGGGGGAATCGCTCGGCCGGCTCGCTTCCGCCGCTCACCCGGAGGACCGCCTCCACCGTGCGGTGATATTCCGCCTCGATGAGACCGAAGATTTCATCCCGTGCGGCGGAATCCTGGACCAGGTCAGCGTACAGCCGGGCAATCTCGAGATCCACGTAGGCCAGAGTCTTCTCCACCTCATCCACCACCAGCCGGAACAGTCGCGACTCCCCGTACATCCGCTTCAGCAGACGCTCACCTCGGTCGCCGCGAATCTGCAGGAAGGTCAGCAGGCCGCTCCCCACCCCGTACCATCCGGTGATGAAGTGGCGGTTCTGGGACCACGCGAACACCCAGGGAATGGCGCGCAGGTCGGCCAGGGTATGGAGTCCGGTGCGACGAGCCGGCCTCGACCCGATGTTGAGCAGGGCCAGCTCTTCCAGGGGGCTCGCGGCCTGGAAGTAGGCCAGCAACCCGGGTTGGTCCACCAACCGGCGATATGCCGCCTGGGCCGCTCCGGACAACGCCTCCATCGCCTCGTCGAACTCGGCGGTGGGCACCAACTCGGCTTCGGTCTCCGACTTGAGCGAGTGTTCGATGACGCTGGCCGCGAGCAGCTCGAGCTGATAGGCGGCGGTCCCCCGGTTGGCGTACTTGAACGAGACCACCTCTCCTTGTTCGGTAAGACGCATCCGGCCGCGGATGGAGCCGGCGGGTTGTGCGGCGATGGCACGCCCCAAGGGAGCACCTCCGCGGCTCACCGATCCGCCGCGACCGTGGAAGAAGGCGATCGGCACTCCCAATTCGTCGCTCAACCGGGTGAGTCGCGCCTGGACCTTGCTCAGCTCCCAGTTCGAGGAGAGGAAACCTCCATCCTTGTTGGAATCGGAGTAACCGATCATCACTTCCTGCACACCGCCCGATGCGCGCACGCTGCGCCGCACCAGGGGGACCCCGAGCAGGTCCCGCATGATGACCGGCGCGCGCTGCAGGTCATCAATGGTCTCGAACAGCGGGACGATCGGGAGCGTGCAGCTCTCGGTACCGGCCTGGTCGACGAATAGCCCGGCTTCCTTCGCCAGCAGATAGGCGCCGAGGACGTCGGACACTTCGCGAGTCATGCTGAGCACGAAACTGCCGAACGCCTCGCGGTCCAACCCATCCCTGACCTCGCCGACCAGCCGGAACATGCCCAGCGTCTCCCCGGTCTCCGGCGGTGCCGTGCGGTCGGGTCGCAGCGGCTTCCCCAGCTCCGATAGCAGCCAGGCTCTCCATTCTTTCGATGCCACAGGAGGCGGTTCTCCGGTCTCTCCGGTTGCAGCCCGCCACAGAGCAGTCAGAGCGTCATGCAGCCGAGCCGAATTATCTCGCAGGTCCAGCCGGACGGTACTGAACCGGAACGCCTCCACCTCTCGGAGCACTGGCCGCACAAAGGCGTGCGCCAGGTGCGAGCTCTGCGAATCATTCAGGCCCGCCATCAGGATCCGCAGATCGCCGGTCAGCTCGTCGGCGGTGGCATATCCTTCGGCACAGCGAGTGGTGTCTCCCGATTCGGCGTGGCGCAATGCCCCTTCGAGCCGCGCCATCATGCAGGCCAGGTACTGCCGGAAGATCTCGCCCGGGTTACGGACCGCTATGTCCTTGCCGTGCTCGACACTCGCCAGTGCCTTCTCCAGCGCCGAGCGGAACGGGGCCGGTACCACGATCGCCCGTTCGGTGATGCTCAGGACTTTCACCAACTCGGCGAGTCGGGCGTGGTATCGCTGCAGGCTGGCGCGGCGATTCTCGGCGAGCGTGCGGCGAGTGACGTCATTGGTGACGAACGGATTCCCGTCCCGGTCTCCGCCGATCCAGGAGCCGAACTGCAGGAAGGGCGGCATCTCGAAGCGTTGGCCCGGATAGACCATCTGGAGCGAGCGGTCCAGCTTCTCGTGGACCTCGCCGGTAGCTTCGAACAGCGTTTCGTTGAAGAAGTGGAGTCCCCAGTAGACCTCCTGGGGAACGGTCGGTTTTTCCAGTCGGAGCTCGCCCGTCATCCAGAGCAGCTCGATGTCGTTGCGGAGCTGATCAATCAGCGCGGCGCGCTCGCGTGGGGTCCAGCGGGGAGACTCGAGATCCACCAGCCGGCGATAGATCCGGCGATGCTTCTCCAAGACGGTGACGCGCTTGGCCTCGGTGGGATGAGCGGTGATCACCGGACGCACCCGTAGGCCGGCAAGCAGCTTCCGTATTCGATCGGCGTTGGCGCCGGCGCCCGCTCCCTCGGCCATCACCTGGGCGAAGGTGCCGCGGACTTGATCCATGCCGCGCTCGGTTTCGGTCTGGCGGCGGCGCCGCATCCCCGCGTTCTGTTCCGCCACGCTCAGCAGTTGGAACCAGATCCCCTGAGCCCGGAGACCGCGCTCGATTTCTTCGGGTGTCGCCGACGGGCTCGCAGGCTGACCCTGGAGAACGGGCACGACCTCGGGCTCACGGGCACGCACAACGTCGAGCAGCAGGCGGAACAGCAGCTCCGCCACCTCGGTGGCGTAGGCGGCGGCGCTGGCGGCGAGCGGATCAGCTGAAGCGGGTAGAGCTTCGGCGGGAAAGGGGGCAGCGTGCTCCTGGGTCACACGACGCGATCACGAACCGGCTGGCCCGCGAAAAACAGTTTGAGATTCTCCAGCGCGCGCATCCCCATGGCCACCCTTGTTTCCGTGGTGGCGCTGCCGAGGTGGGGAAGCAGGGCCACGTTCTCCATGCTGAGCAGTTCCGGGCGCCATGGCCGGCTCGCGTTCATAGACGTCGAGGCCCGCGCCCGCGATGGTTCCGGATTTGAGCGCCGCGACCAGGGCGGCCTCGTCCACCACATCGCCCCGGGCGGTGTTGATCAAGAACGCCCCACGCTTCATCAGCTTGAGCCGGTCGGCGTTGATGAGATGGCGGGTCTCCGGTGTCGCGGGACAATGCAGGGAAACGAAATCGGCTTCCCGCAGCACCGCCTCGATATTGTCCCGTCCTTCGGCACCCAGCGCCTTCGCCTCTTCGGGCTTCGGAGGATAGGGATCGTGGTAAATGATCCGCATGCCGAAGCCGTGATGGGCCCGTTTCGCGACCGCCTTTGCGATGCGGCCCATCCCGATCAGCCCGAGGGTCTTGCCGCTGACCTTGGTGCCCAGCATGTGAGTCGGGCGCCAACCGGTCCAGGCTTTCGCCCGGACGTGGCGCTCTCCTTCTCCGGCCCTCCGGGCGACGGTGAGCAGCAGAATGGTCGCGATGTCGGCTGTGTCGTCGGTGAGCACGTCAGGCGTGTTGGTGACCGTCAGGCCCCGCGCCTTTGCCGCCGCGATGTCGATGTTGTTGAATCCCACGCCGAAATTGGCAATGACCTTCGCCTTGAGCGGCTCTGCTGCCAGGACCTCGGCGGTCAGTTTGTCGGTGACCGTGGGAAGGAGTCCATCGGCCGTACGAAGCGCTTCCTGGAGGCCCGCTGCATCGAGCGGCCGATCGTCGGGATTGAGCTGCACGTCAAACAACCGGGTCAGCTCCTCCTCCACCGGGGCCGGGATCTTCCGGGTGACGACGACCCGGGGCTTGCCGCTCATCGGGTCAAAACCGCGCGGCGCGAAGGACGCTTCACCAGTGCCTCGGCCACGGCCTTGCCCAGATCGGCGGGGCTCGCCGCCACAAACAATCCGAGTGACCGCATGATCTCGGCTTTTTCGGCGGCGGTGTCGCCGAAGGCGGAGATGATGGCGCCGGCGTGGCCCATGCGCCGTCCCTTGGGCGCGGTGAGTCCGGCCACGTAGCCGATGACCGGCTTCGACATGTTTTCCTTGACCCAGAGCGCCGCTTCCGCTTCCTGCGGACCACCGATCTCGCCGATCATCATCACGGCCTCGGTCTCCGGATCTTCCTCGAATCGAGCCAGGATATCGAGGAAGGAGGAGCCGTTCACCGGATCACCGCCGATGCCCACGCTGGTGGAGACGCCGATATTGAGGTCCTTCATCTGGGAGGCCGCCTCATAGCCCAGCGTGCCCGAGCGGGTCACCAGGCCCACCTTCCCCGCCATGTAGATATGGCCCGGCATGATGCCGAGCATGGACTTGCCGGGGCTGATGATGCCGGCGCAGTTGGGACCGACCAGCATGGTCCGCTTTTCCTTGGGATATCGCCGCAGGTAACGCTTCACCATCATCATGTCCTGCGCTGGAATACCGTCGGTGATACAGCAGACCAGCCTGATGCCCGCGTCCGCCGCTTCCATGATCGCATCGGCGCAGAAGGCGGCCGGAACGAAGATGATGCTGGCATCGGGATATACCGCGTCCACCGCTTCCTTCGTGGTGTTGAACACCGGCAGGCCAATATGCGACTGGCCTCCTTTGCCTGGCGTCACCCCACCGACCACCTTCGCCCCATACTCGATCATCTTCTGGGCGTGGAAGGTCGCCTTGTCGCCGGTGAATCCCTGGACCAGGATGCGGGTGATTTCGTTTATCAGGATTGCCATTGGCCTCTGCTCCTGTAAAAGCGTGAGAAGTGAGACGTGAGAAGTGAGAGGGAACGCGGCCGGATCTCTCATCCGCGACCTTCTCACTTCTCACTTCTTACGTCTCACGCTTTTGCTTTTTGTTTCTGACTCTTCCATGCCGCCACAACCTTGTTCGCCGCGTCCTCCAGGCTGTCGGCCTGGATCAGCGGAAGCTTCGATTCATCCAGGATCCGGCGCCCCTCTTCGACGTTGGTTCCCGCCAGTCGCACGACCAGCGGCACATCGACTCCGACTTCCTTCACCGCCTGCACCACACCCTTCGCCACCCAGTCACACCGGTTGATGCCGGCGAAGATGTTGACCAGCATCGCCCCGACCTTGCGGTCCTGGAGCACCAGCTTGAACGCCATCGCCACCCGCTCCGGCGAGGCGCCGCCGCCCACGTCGAGGAAATTGGCCGGCAGGCCCCCGGCGTGCTTGATCATGTCCATGGTCGCCATGGCGAGACCGGCACCGTTGATGATGCAGCCGATTTCGCCGTCGAGCGCGACGTAGTTGAGTCCGGATTCGGCGGCCTGGGCCTCTCGCGGATCTTCCTCGGCGTGGTCCCGCAGCTCACTCACCTGGGGTCGCCGGAAGAGCGCGTTGTCGTCGAATCCCATTTTGGCGTCGAGGGCGAGGAGCCGGCCGTCTTTGGTGACCACCAGCGGATTGATCTCCACCATGGTGGCGTCGAGATCACGGAACGCACGGTGACAGCCCAGCAGCGTGGTGACCATGCGATTCACTTGAGCCGGATCGAGTCCCAGCCCATAGGCAATCTCTCGAGCCTGAAATGCCTGCATCCCAACAGCGGGCTCCATGACCTGACGCAGCATCGTCTCGGGCTCACTCTTGGCGATTTCTTCGATTTCCATGCCGCCATGAGGATGCGCCACGAGCATGATGCGTTCGGTCTTCCGGTCGAGCACGAATCCGATGTAGAGCTCCCGGTCGATGGGCACCGCCGCCTCGACGTAGAGCCGGTGCACCACCTTCCCTTCCGGCCCGGTCTGATGGGTGACCAGACGGGCGCCCAGCAACGCGTTGGCGGCTTGCCGCACCTCGTCTTCTGTGGTGCACAGTTTGATTCCCCCGGCCTTGCCCCGCGCGCCGGAATGAATCTGCGCCTTTACCGCCCACCGGGCGCCGCCGATCTCCGCCGCCCGATAGACCGCCTGCTCCGCGCTGTACGCGACGCCGCCGGGCGGGATCGCGACCCCGAAGTTGGCGAGGAGTTCCTTGGCTTGGTATTCGTGGATGTCCATGCTGTCCTTAGGTGCTAGCTGTTAGCTGTTAGCTATTAGCCGTTAGCGATGAGCGAGTGCCGTGAGCCGTCGGTGAGCTATTGGCTAACAGCTAACAGCTAATAGCTCATTTCTTCTTTCCACCAATCGCCTTCGCCATATCCACAATCACCGACGCCATCCGTGCACTCGCGGCGTCGATCATCTTGCCGTCCAACTGGGCGGCGCCCTTCCCGTTCCGGGCGGCCTCATCCAGCGCGGAAAGAATTCGCTGCGCCCGTTCGACTTCCGCGGGAGGCGGGGTGAAGACCTGATTGGCCAGCGCGATTTGTGAGGGATGGATCGCCCACTTGCCTTCGATGCCGAGGGCCGCGCCGCGGCGGGCCGCCGCCAGATAGCCATCGGGGTCCTTGAAATCGCCGAAGGGTCCGTCAATCGGACGGAGCCCATAGGCCCGGCAGGCCACGATCATCCTGGTGAGCGACGCATGCCACTGATCGCCCGGGTAGTCGGGATTGAGCCCACCGATCGAGACGGTCCGGGCCCGCATGCTCGCCGCGTAGTCCGCCACCCCGAAGTGCATCGCCTCCAGCCGCCGCGAGCTCTGCGCAATTGCCTCGACATTCGCCATCCCGAGCGAGGTTTCGATCAGGACATCAATGCCGATGCGGTGTCCGATCCCTTTAGCGGTTTCGATCTGGGTAAGCAGAGCGTCGACGAGATAGACGTCGGACGGCACGCCCACTTTCGGAATCAGGATGGTGTCGAGCTGATGGCCGGCCTGTTCCACGACGTCCACCACATCGCGGTACATGTAGTGGGTGTCGATGCCGTTGATGCGAACGCAGATCGTCTTGCCGCGTTCGCGCCAATCGTACTCCTGAAGGCCTTTGATGACGTGGATCCGCGCCGCGATCTTGTCGGCGGGCGCCACGGCGTCCTCGAGGTCGAGGAAGACGTAGTCCGCCTCGCTCTCGAGGGCCTTGGCGAACATGGCCGGATTGGAGCCCGGCACCGCCAGCTCGCTGCGTTGCAGGCGGGCCCGGGCCGGCTCGTAGCGGGTGTGGCTCATGCGCCTACGCGCGCGCGCGTCGCCCTGGTCTCAGCCGTTCTTGCCGCGTCGGGACTGCCGCTGGCCTGTTTCGCCGGCAGGGGCGTGGCTGTGCTGCGCCAGTATTCTTCCGCGGCCGCGACGACCGCTTCCCGGTGTCACCATGATGCCCACGTCCCGCATCGCCATCTCCGCTCCGGCGATACCGCTGACCAGCATCAGTTCGTTGAGATCTCCCAGGTGGCCGATGCGGAAGAGCTTTCCCGCCACTTTGTTGAGACCGGCGCCGAGCGCCAGGTTGTACCGGCGGTAGGCTACGTCGATCACGTCGGCGCCGTTGAAGCCGGGCGGAACCAGAATGGCCGACACCGTGTCGGAGTGCCACTTGGGCGCCTTGGCACAGAGCGAGAGCCCCCACGCCTTGACCGCAGCGCGGGTCCCTTCGGCCAGGCGGTGATGCCGGGCGAATGACATTCTCCAGCCCTTCTTCCGCCAGGATCCCGAGCGATTCCCGCAGGCCATAGAGCATCGGCAACGACGGCGTGTAGGGGAAATAGCCGGTGGCGTTGGCCTTGATCATGTCGCCCAGGTCGAAGAACACCCGGGGCAGCTTCGCCTGCTCCCGTCCGGGCGAGCGCCTTCTGACTGGCGCAGATGATGCCGAGACCGGCGGGCAGCATCAGTCCCTTCTGGGAACCGCAGACCGCCATGTCCACTCCCCACTCGTCCATGCGGAAGTCGAGCGAGGCGATGGAGCTCACGCCGTCCACGAAGAGCAGCGCGGGATGTCTCGCCGCGTCGATTGCCTTCCGCACCGCGGCGATGTCGCTGGTGACACCGGTCGCGGTCTCGTTGTGGACCACGGCGACGGCCTGGATGGCGTGCGCCTTGTCGGCGCTCAGGATCTGCTGAATCTGCTCCGGCGGAGCGCCCTCGCCCCACTCGACGTCGACGGCCTGCACGTCGAGGCCCAGCCGCTGCATCATGTCGATCCAGAGATGGCTGAACTGGCCGTAGCGGAACGAGAGGACCTTGTCGCCGGGCGAGAGAGTATTGCAGAGCGCCGCTTCCCAGCCGCCGGTCCCGCTGGCCGGGAAGATGAACGGCTGCCCGTCTTTGGTCTTGAAGATCTTGCGGAGCTCGGCGAAGAGGCCGAGCGGCAGCTCCGGGAAGCTCGAGGAGCGGTGATCCTCCATCGCGACGTGCATCGCGCGCAGGATCCGGTCGGGCGTATTGGTAGGACCGGGAACGAAAAGATGGTTGCGACCAGGCATGACGCTTCCTCAGCGCTGGAGACAAGACGAGAGCGAGAGCTCCGGGCTCTCGCGCGAATTACTGTCCGCGGCCATACTTCGGCCGCCAACACCCTCGACGTCGGAGCACCATGGCCGTACTCGCAACGCGCGAACAACGCACGGCGCTGCTGGCGGACCTCTATTGGGCAGCCGTCACCGCGGCTGCACCGGGTCCCGCCCTGAGTGCGGCGCTGGCCTCCCATCCGTCGGAGCCCAAGCGTCGGGTACACCTTCTGGCACTCGGCAAGGCGGCCTACCCGATGGCCGTCGCTGCCGTCGCCGCGCTCAGCGAGCGCGACCAGGATCTCGCCGGAGGCCTGCTGGTCACTCCGGAGCCGACACCTTCACCTGATCCTCGACTCGGCGTCGCCGTGGGCGATCATCCCGAGCCGGGTCCTGGCTCATTCCGAGCGGCCGAGCTGCTCCAGGCAGCGGTTGCTCGGGTGCAACCCGACGACGAAGTCTGGGTCCTGCTTTCCGGCGGCGCCACCAGCCTGCTCGCAGCGCCGGTCCCGCCACTCACCTACCCAGAACCTGACGGAACTCTACCGAATACTGCTCGGCTCTGGGCTCGACATAACCGCGATGAATCGCGTCCGCAAGCGTTTCTCGCGCTGGGGCGGAGGCCGTCTCGCGGCCGCGCTCGCTCCGGCGCGCGTGAAAAATTTCACAATCTCGGACGTCATCGGGGACGATCTGGCTGCTATTGGATCCGGTCCATGCGTGCCCGATTCGTCCACCGCCGCGGAAGTGCGAGCCCTGCTGACCTCCGCCGGCCTGTGGGAGAGAATCCCCGAACCATGCCGCCGAGTTCTCCAGGCGGTGGAGCGGGGAGAGACTCCGGAGACCCCCAAGCCTGAACATCCCGCCTTCAAGACGACGCAGGCCGTTCTCGTTGCCAGCAACCGGCTGGCGCTGGAGGCGGCCTGCGCTAAGGCACGAACCCTCGGACTCACGGCCCATCTGGTTGATGCCGCGTTGGCTGGGGAAGCAGCCAGTGCGGGGGCCCGAGTCGCGGCTTACCTACTTCTTCATGATGGCGAAAACCGGCCGGGAGCGCAAGACAGGGCCCTGAATAAAGATGCAGTCTGCGTTTGGGGCGGGGAGACCACGGTGACCCTCGGCCCTGCCCCGGGTCGTGGTGGCAGGGCGCAGGAGCTGGCGTTGGCGGCAGCGAGGAACTGGGACGGCGGACAGCGGACGGCGGAGGGGCGGGAAGGCGGGGGGCGGACGGAGGGAGGTAACGTTGCTCGTTGCTGGAACTGATGGGCGAGACGGTCCGACCGATGCGGCCGGGGCGATTGTCGATGGGGATTCGTGGGAGGCGATTCGAGCCGCGGGCCGAGACCCTGCCAAGGATCTCGCGACCCACAACGCCTACGACGCCTTCGCCTCAGCGGGTGCCTTGTTCAAGACGGGGATGACGGGGACGAATGTGATGGACGTTGTGATTGGATTGGTGAGAATTGTAATTGATAATTGATTTGATATTGAGATCTGAGGCCTGTGGCGGCTGTTAAAGCAGCGAAGGAGCTGATCTGGCAATTCCCAATCACCAATCGGCAATCTTCAATCTGCAATTCCCTACGGCCGCCCATCCTCTTCCGGTCGAAAATCCCCCCCCAGAATCACCGTCACATCCACCCGCCGCAGCGTATCGGTCTCCACCTCCACCGTGCCGACGCCGAGGGCTTCGCGGACCCGCTCGGCCGCGTTCCGTGCTCCGCGCCGGGCGACAACCAGGGTCGAGTCGGTCGTCTGGCCGGAGTTCCCGAAGAAGACCACGTCCAGTCCCTGGCGGCGGAGCTTCCGGGTCCCCAGCCGGGCGAGGCCCTGCTTTTCGGTGCCATTCAGCACTTCGACCAGGATGCGATCATCGGCCGACGGAATCGCGAAGGCGTGACCGGCCACCCGGTCCTGGTGGGGACGAACGAGGGCCGCGAGGGTGATGACGCCGAGTACTCCGGCGACGATCAGGAGCCGGCGCGTGAGAAGAGACTGTTCCAAAAGCGCACCGTCGGATCAGGGAGAGGCCAGCCCGACTGTACCAGGCGAGAGACCCGGGCCCGGGCCACCTCGCGCAACACTCCGGTTGGATCGCGGGGGAACCGGGCCGCCAGGTCGGCCCGTCCGCTCTGATCGAGATTCCGGCCCGGCTCGAGGAAATCGGCGCAGTAGAGGACCCGGCCTACCATGTCCCACTCCGCCAGCCCCATGCTGTGGTAGCGCACCGCGTCGAGCACGCCGCGATCGGTTTCGCCGTCGGCCTTGGCCCGCGCCGCGCTGGCAGGGCCATGCCTTATCGCAGGTGGACCGGGTGAGGTTGGAGCCCAGCTCTCCAACTCCTCGGGCGGCGCATCGCGCAGCGCGTCATGCAGCCACACCGCCCGGAGCCAGCGGTTCCGCTCCGAATCGGGAACGCCCATCTCCTCTGCCCAGTCGAGCACCAGTCGAGCGACCCGCTCGATGTGCGCCACGCGCCCCGGTGAGGCGGTGGCCCAGGAGGGAATGGTAGGCCGCAGTCCTGCCGGCGTCTGGCGAACCGGGCTGGCCTCGTCGGTCAAGGAAACTCCACGCCGAGTATGAGGTTATCGAGCAGCCGCGTAGTGCCGACGCGGGCCGCCACAGCGACGACGGTGCCGGCCGAAGCGCGTGCCGTCGGCGCGAGACGTTCATCAACGATCGCAATATAGTCCACGCTGACCGACGGATGCAGCCGGAACACCTCTCGCATCGCCGCCTCGAGCCGCGCCGCATCATCTTCTCCGGCGTGCCAGGCACGTTCCGCGGCCCGGAGGGCCTGACTCAGCGCCAGCGCCTCGCGGCGTTGAGCCGGATCCAGGTAGGCGTTGCGGCTGCTGAGCGCCAGGCCGTCCGCCTCGCGAACCGTCGGGGCGATAATCAGCTCGAGCGGCCAGTCCAGGTCACGCGCCATCTGCCGAATCAGGACCGCCTGCTGGATGTCCTTCTGCCCGAACACGGCGACGTCCGGCTGAACGATGTGGAACAGCTTCGCCACAACCGTGAGCACCCCGGCGAAATGTCCGGGCCGCATCTCTCCTTCCCAGCGCTCGGCCGAGCTGCCGGGCACGACCCGGGTCTCCGCGCCGGGCGGGTACATCGCCTCCACGGTCGGCACGAACAGCGCGTGCACTCCGCGTGCCTCGGCCTGCGCGCGGTCGCGATGGAGGTCGCGCGGGTATCGTCCGAAGTCTTCCTTCGGACCGGACTGCAGCGGGTTGACGAAGATGCTGATCACCACGCTCTGTGCATGGCGACGGAATGATCCACGAGCGAAAGGTGGCCTTCGTGCAACGCGCCCATGGTCGGCACGACCCCGATGC
>CAWBHB010000007.1:0-120622 GCA_963788625.1 uncultured Gemmatimonadales bacterium
AGCATCGCTGCCGTTGGTCACGGGGCCGTAACTGATCGCCAGTTTCCCGGTTCCCGCGTCGGTGGTAAACAGGGTGTGTACGGTACCGACCGGTGCGCCCGTCGGGTCGAAGAACCGTCCCTGCACGGTGGAATTAGCCGGAGTGGCGTCGAGGGTCAGCCAGGTGACCAGGAAGTTCCCGTCGAGCACCGATACGTTGGCGCCGATCTGCTGCCCCGTCGCGCCCGCGATGCTGATACGTCCGCCGCTCCCTAAGCCGGTCGCATCGACTAGCCGGCCGTACACATTGGACTCGTTAAGGCCGACCGAGTCGCTCCAGGTTACCAGATAGTTCCCCCCGGTGAACGCCACGCCGAGCGATTGGGTACTCGGCTCGGAAGTCGAGTTGAGGGTTGCGACTTGGCCCAGAGTGCCGGCGCCGTCGACCAATCTGGCCTTTACCGCCTCACCGACGGCTCCGGACGACCAAACCGCGAGGAAGCTGGTGCCGTCGGTAGCGAGGTCGTTCAGGTTGCCGGTGCCGAAGGCGTTGGTGATAAGGAACCGGGTTCCGGGCGCCCCGGCTGTGGAGACGGTCCTGCCGTACAGCCCCGTGGTGCCGCTGAGATTGGCGCGGGTATAGGTGACCAGGTACTGGCCGCCTCCGTATGCGATACCTGCGAGCGTGGCCGATCCCTCGGTAGTGATCCGGAACGAGCTCCCTGATTCGACGCCCGTCGCGTCGATGAACTGCCCGAAGACATTGGACGGACCCAAGGCTCCACCATTTTGGTCGGTCCAGACCAGGAGGTAGTTGGTCCCGTCGAATGCCACCATTGGATTAGTGCCTGACGGGGCGGTCCGGCCGGTGGAGGCCTGCTGCCCCACAACGCCGCCGGCCGATACCAGGAATGACCTTACGACGCCGCGGGTCGAGAAGGCGACCAGATAGTGGCTGCCGTCCGTGGCTCCGCTAATGCTCTGATCTTCGTTTGCGGTGGTCAGAATGTCGAATTCGGGGGTCGACGTGTTGAATACGCCACTGGGTCCCGCGATCATGGGTGAAGCGCTGTCGTCTGGGGCGCACGCGATAAGCGACGCGCCCGCAGCGGCCAGAAGAAGCCGGAGGACTTGTTTGGTAGAAGACATTGAACGAACCCCTGCAAGTGAGATTGTCGAGACTGCCTCCGATTGCCGGACTACCTACGATCACTACCCCGATTGCTGACGGTGTCGGGGCCCTCACCGTGACTCTGCCTGCTTACGGCCCAACTGCTTCCAGTGTCAGGGCCTCACTCTACGGTACCAGGGTCTTTATGGCGCCATGCAGGTCGAATGCGCTCAGGTCGCTGCCGCTTTGGGGGTCGAGAGGGTCCGGTAGCGCTCTGCTGATCAGGTAGAATGCATCCGCGCCCCGGGCCACAGGCCCCGCAGAGTACGGCAGCTTTCCGGTTACCGGGTCCGTGGTCAACACCGTGTGTACCGTCCCGAGTGGGCTCCCGGTCGAGCTGAAGAAACGCCCCTTCAGTGTGCTGTTCGCCGGATCAGGCTGGAGGTCAAGCCAGGTGACGAGGAAGTTCCCATTGAGTACTGACACCAAGCCCCCGAGCTGTTGCCCCGCAGCGCCCGCGATGGTGATGCGCGGACCCGAGCCTAGCCCGGCTTGAGTCACCAGGCGCCCGTACACGTTTGACTCGTTGAGACCGATCGAGTCGCTCCAGGTTACCAGGTAGTTGCTCCCGGTAAACGCCACGCCGATCGCTTGAGTGCTAGGCTCGGGACTCGAGTTGAGCGTTGCTACCTGGCCCAGCGCGCCGGTGGTGCCGTCTACCAGCCGCGCTTTGACCGTTTCGAAGTTGACTCCGGACTTCCAGA
This sequence comes from uncultured Gemmatimonadales bacterium, assembly GCA_963788625.1. Taxonomy (GTDB): domain Bacteria; phylum Gemmatimonadota; class Gemmatimonadetes; order Gemmatimonadales; family GWC2-71-9; genus DATBGE01. The sequence continues at coordinate 1,855 of CAWBHB010000007.1, forward strand.
CGGCCAGGAAGTCGGTGCCGTCCGTGGCGACGGCGTTCAGGCCCCCTGGGAACCCATTGGTTATGAGGAAACGGTCTTCCGGGACACCGGCGGTGGAGACGAACCGGCCGTACAAGCCAACGGTGCCGTTAAGATTGACCCGGGAATAGGTGACGAGGTAATGGCCCGAGCCAAACGCAACGCCGGCGTGGACCACCTGCCCCTCGGTGGTGATACGAAACATGTTTCCCACCTCGTTGCCCGACGGGTCGACGAACTGCCCGAAGACGTTGACCGGACCCGGAACTCCGCTATTGAAGTCGGTCCAGACCAACAGGTAGTTGGTTCCGTCGAAGGTCACTGTCGGCCCGGCGCCGATCCGGCCGGTGGATTCCAGCTGGCCCACCGTGCCATTGGCCGATACCACGTACGATTTGACGATCCCGAATGCGTTCCCAGGGCCAACGTTCCCGGTCGCGAAGCCAACCAGATAGTTGGAGCCGTCGGTGGCAGCACCGGCCGCCCTGTCATCGTTAGCGGTGCTCAGAATGTCGAACTCGGGGACCGAGGCATTAGAGAGCCCGTTCGGTCCCCCGATCATGCTCGGTGCGCTGTCGTCCTTGGCGCACGCGATTAGCGACGCGCCCGCAGCGGCCAGGAGTAGCCGGAGGACTTGGTTGGTACGAGACATGGAGGGATCCCTGCCGTAGGGGTTGGACGTGGGTGGACCCGCGGGGGCCTAGCTCTCGCGCGGTGTGAAGTGACCTGAAAGCCCCCCATTTTTACAGTCCCGGCCCGTCAGCCGCAATTGCATGAAAGGCGCATACAGGTGTGGCCTTTATCCCACACTGCTGAGTCCTCGGGCAGGAGGGGCGCAGTAGCAGTCGATGGCGACGGGACTGACCTTCCTCGTCGAGCAAGTACCGAGACGTGGGGATTGAAGCTGTTGATTCCCAAGGCATTGCCGTCCTTCACGGCCGCCCAAGTCCCGTCATTCTGTCCCTCAATGCTGCCACCTCAATCTGTCCCTCAATGCTGCCACCTCAAGATGTCGCGTGCGGTGTCGGCGTGTGACATGATTTGGTAATCTGGAGCACAAAAATCCAACTAGCGGTGGGACTCTTGGTCCCCGGCACCCTATCGTGCGAACACCTGGGCGGGATCCTTGAAGCTCTTGAATTCGAGCGCGTTGCCTGCGGGATCGAGGAAGAACATCGTCGCCTGCTCTCCCACCTGGCCTTGGAAGCGGATCCCGGGTTCGATGATGAACCGCACTCCCTTGCCGCGGAGCCGCTCCGCCAGCCGGTGCCATTCCGTCCATTCGAGGATCACCCCAAAGTGCCGCACCGGCACGTCGTGACCATCGACCGGACTGGTTTGACTCCGACCCACTTCAGCAGGCGACAGGTGGGCCACGACCTGGTGCCCGTAGAAGTCAAAATCCACCCAGCGGTCGGAGCTTCGGCCTTCGGCGCACCCGAGCAGCCCGCCGTAGAAGGCGCGTGCCTGTTCGAGATCATTGACTGGAAAAGCGAGATGGAATGGGGGAATGCCGGACATCAGGACCGGAGAGAGTGAGAGTGGCGCGAGCGGGATTGAGTCAGGGAACGACAATGACCTGCATTCCCGTTCACGGAGATGCTGCGGGAAGGAGGTACAGCCGACACTTCGATGCGTGCCTGACCCGGGATTCACGCGCGTGGACCACCCCCGTCGAATCGACGGTTGCAATCTTGGGGGAGGTCGAGCGCCACTGTAACGCGGTTACCTGACCTACGGGTTGGCCACAGTGAGGTTGCCGTTGATCCGGACGATCAGCGTTCTGGCCCACCTGAAGCTGTCTGCTGGGAGGGTTCGAAGGCGTAAGCGTAGCGCAGAGTCCTTCCGGTCCCAGGGTCGCCGTGCAGTTCTGGCCCTGTGTAGCTATGAGGAGGACGAGAGGAGCAAGACGGAGATGTCGCATCGCTGTCCAATCCCATCAGCTGTGCCTGCGCCTGGTTACTTGGCTTCCTCCCACTTCACCTCACGCAGTCCATCGGGACCGCGGGTCAACTCGACGCGCAACGTGCTTTTCTTGGTTTCCACCTTGCCGTCCTTGGTCACCGCGAGATTGTAGCGCACCCGGGAATAGATCCTGCCCGCTTGCACGTTGACGCCGAGGACGGTGAACACCACGTGGACTCCTTCCACCTTCTCATCCTGAAAGAGATCCAGCCAGCGCTGTTCCTCTGAAGAGGACATGTTCGCTCGGAGGCGCTGCATCTCGCCTAGCTGGCGGGCCGCAATGAAACCGGCGAGCCGGTCATAGAAGACCACCACCTGCTGGGAATCGGGTAGCACCGCAGCGGCCTGAGAATCGGTTACAACCCTCGGGGTAATCACCACGGGTCGCCCAATCATTGAATCCGGGATCAGGGGAGCGTCGGCTGCAGTACCCTGGGAGTCGGGAACTGCCCGCGGAGGGGCTGGCGCGGGTCGGCGGGCCGTTGCTTCCACCGACTGCCAGGCAGTCACCGCCTGAGTCAGCAATACCGCGCCCGCCGCCTTCTGTCCCGCGGCCGCGAGCGACTCCGCGAGGGCGCGAAGGGAATCCCCGGAGGCCAGAGCGCCCGCCTTGGCGCCTGCCGAAAGCGCGTTCTGCCGGGCGAGATCCGCCTTCCCCCTCGCCTCGAGCCAGAGGCTGTCTCCCATGGTTGTGGTACTCGCCGCCAGGCTGTCCTGCGGCTGGGCAGCCGTGGCCTGCGATCGGGTTTGCCAATAGAAGCCCCCAGCGACCAGTGCGAGGATTCCGCCAACCACCATGGGCCAGGCGGCGATCTTGTGTATGATCTGGATCTGAGGCGGAACGTTTTCCCCACTCACCCGGCGCTCGACGAAGGCCTCCGGTGGCTCCGATGGGGTTCGCCGCGGTGGCGGAGTGGGACTGGCCGGAGTCCTGAACTCGGTAGCGGCCCGGTCGGGACGATTCCTGGCGAGGGTAATGATTCGTGCCCGGATGTCGTCGTCGACGGGCGGAGCCACCGCCGCAATAGCGGCCACCGCGTCCTTTACGCTGGGCCAGCGGTCCTCGGGATTCTTGGCCAGCATTCGCATGATCGCGCTGCTGACGTCTCGCGGCAGGTCGGGGCGAATCTTGCCCAGGGGCTCCGGCGGGGTGTGAATCTGGGCGTACATCATGGCCATCGAGGAATCGGCCTGGAGCGGTAACTCGCCGGTCAGCATCTGATAGGCCACCACCCCGAGCGAATACTGATCGGCGGCGGCAGTGGCGGGTTTCCCCTCGCAGGTCTCCGGGCTGACGTACGCCGGGGTGCCGACAACCGTACCGGCCTGGGTCAGGCCGTCGCCCTCGGCGGCTTTGGCGATGCCGAAGTCGGTGATGACGCTGAAGCCCTCTTCGTCCAGCATGATGTTGCCGGGCTTGACGTCACGGTGGATCACGCCATTGCGGTGAGCGAAGTCGAGTGCGCCACCCACCTCGGAGAGGATCGCGCTGACGATGGCGAAGGGGAGCGGGACGACCTCGGCGAGCACCGAATCGAGTGATCGACCCGGTACGTGCTTCATCACGAAGTAGAGGAGATCCTCCTCCTGCCGGACCGCGTGAATCGGAATGATGTGGGGATGACTGAGAGCGCCGGCGGTCCGTGCCTCGCGCTTGAACCGCTCGGCTACGTCGGGCTGCTGGGCGATGCTGTGGGAGATGACCTTGATCGCGACCTTGCGGTCGAGCTGGACATCGTGGGCCAGGTAGACCGTGGCCATCCCGCCCCGTCCCAGCTCGGTGATGATCTCGAACTCGCCTAGCGTGGCGCGGCGCAGCAGGTCAATCTGGGCCACGACCGGCGGGGCGATCTGGTCCAGACTCAGGCGAGCGGTAGTGATGACACCCTGCTCCCAGGCCAGATCGAAACCGCATCGCCCACACTGCCGGGTCCCGGGCGAAATCGTCTCGCCGCAGCGGGGGCAGGCCTTCATCCGTCGGCCTCCGCTCGGTTCCATCCCTTCCCGTTTTGCCCGCGATGCTGTGTCACCGCTCAAGTCTCGTCCTATCCCCAAGGTACGCGCTACGCTCGATCAGGTTCAAAATCGTCTCCTCTATTGCACCGTGTAGCCCCGACCAGGAGGACAGGCGGCCATACCCTTCTTGAAGGTGGCCATTCGCTCGGCTGAGATGCCTTGAGCCTGGGCCGCGCCCTGCTGGGCCGCCTGCTGCTCGGCCCTCTTCTTGGCCCGCCGGCCTGACACTGCACCGGCGACCGCACCGATCGCCGCGCCTTCCCCGGCGTCGCCAGCGATTCCACCGACGATGGCCCCGCCTGCGGCACCCCGAGCGGCGCCCCCCACCGCGGCACCCGTGGTTGCCGAATCCATCCTTGTCGGCCGAGGCCGCTGCCGCCGAGTCGACGTTCGGCCCCGCCGCCATCGGATCAATCCCGGTCTGTTCGCTGAGCTCCAGACGTAGCACTCCCGCTCGTCCGTGGCCTGCTGATCTGCCGACTGCTGCTTCGCCGGGTAGACGATCATCTTGGTCTGCTGCTTCACGTGCTTCACTCCGGCCGCGATCGCAGTTGGGATCGGCGGCCGGCTGAGAAGCGGGAGCCTGAGCGGAGGCGGTCTGCGCAACGAGTGCTGCAGCAAGGACATAGGTGCAATCGTTCAGCGATTCGCATCCTGCCTCCGTTAACTGCCATCTGCTAAAGAAAAACGTTTTTCGCCGATTATTGCAATTTCTCGGACCGGATTTGTCTCCATCCCTGAGCACCGGCGGTGAGCGTGGCGCGCTCCCGCCGCTCTCGATGCTCGAATTTGTCCTTCTTGGTCAGGGTAAGCTCGAGTCGGAGCGCGGGCTGTCGCCTGGTCGCCCTCTCGGGCCAGCGATTCGAGGGTATAGACCGCGTCGACCGCAGTCAGATTCTTATCACTGAAGAGATTACGCCAGTATTTCTCCTCGCTGTCCGTGAGATTGGGAAGCAGCCGTTTCACCTCGCTGACCTGACGGGTCCGAATGGCTCCTTTCGAGCTCCCGATAATAGGAAACGATGAGCATTGAATCGGAAGGCTCCGGCTCGGCTGGGACCGGGACAGCGCTGGTCGCGGGGCTCTCCGCCTTCAGGGCGACGGCGGCCGGGCGCTGGGCGGGGACGGCCGGCTTGATCGCGGGCTTGCTCGTGACCTGAGTCGCGCGCTGTTCCGCCGCCTGCCAGAGGGAGGCCGCCGAGGTCAGCAGGACGGCCGCTCCGGCACGCTGCCCCAGGGTGGCCAGCGACTCGGCTTCGGCCCGCAGGGAGTCCCCGGGTGCAGAGCCGCGTCAGTCGCTCCGGCCGCGATGGCGCGCTGACGGGCGTAGGTCGCGGCACCGCGCGCCGCAAGATAGAGCGTATCGGCCGGATCGGGTGCGACGGTGACGCTATCCACCACGGCCACCGGCTTCCGGAGCGCGGTTCGAATTCCCCAGGCCGCGGCTGCAACTGCCAGGACGCCCACCGCTCCCGCCAGTAGCCGGAGTTGCCGGTTCCGCTTTCTCCTGCGGATCGAAGAGATCGGAGAGGTCGGCTTGACGGCCCCGACGAACAGGGGGCTGCTTGGAGTCCGACGGATTTCCGCCGCGGGCCGTCCGGCGCGAGGCACCGCCAGCAACCCGATGTGGCTTCGGACGTGCTCGTCGGCCGGAGGCTGGCCCACCGAGAGCTCGAGCACCGACGTCCTTGAGACTCGCGAAGCGATCCTCGGCGGACTTCTCCAGCATGCGCATGATCGTGTCGTGCAGATCCGCGCGGGCAATCGCTGCGCAGGTCGGTGCTGGGCCGGGGCGGGGTATGGACCTGGGCGTACATCATCCCCAGGCTCGACTCGGCGGTGAAGGGGAGCTGCCCGGTGATCATCTCGTAGCCCACGATGCCGAGCGAGTACTGGTCAGCCGCCGGGCCGACCCGATCGCCGGCGCAGGCTTCCGGGCTCAGGTAGCTCGGCGTGCCCACCGTGGTTCCTGACCTCGTGAGCGATTCGCTCTCCGCCGCCTTGGCGATCCCGAAGTCGGTGATGACCGCGAAGCCCTCTTCCTCGACCAGGATGTTGCCCGGCTTCACGTCGCGATGGACCACCCCCTGCCGATGGGCGAAGTCCAGGGCGGAGCCGATATCGGTCAGGATGGTGCGCACCATGGGGAAGGGGAGCGGCCCCACTTCGCGCAGAATGGCGTCGAGCGACCGTCCCCGCACGTACTTCATCACGAAGAAGATGAGGTCCTCGGTCTCCTTCACCGCATAGATCGGGATGATGTGAGGATGGGTGAGCGCCGCCGCGGTCTTCGCCTCGCGCCGGAACCGGGCGATCATCTCCGCCCCGCGCGCCACGTCCGGAGAGATGACCTTGATCGCGACCTTGCGGTCCAGCGTCAGGTCCTGCGCCAGATAGACCGTGGCCATTCCCCCCTGACCGAGGACCCGGATGATCTCGTAGTCCCCGAGGGTCGCCTGCTGCAGCAGGTCGAGCTCCGTGGTCCGGGCACGCTGCTCTCCCGAAAGCGAGGTGCCGCAATTGCGGCAGAAACGCTCACCCGGCTCGATGGCGCCGTGGCACTTCGGGCAAGTAGTGGCGGTAGGGTTGGTCATGCCTTTTCGGTAACAGGGGTTTGTAAAGGTTGCATCATGGGTCTTATCGCTCGGGCACCGCGTCGCCCGGGGTCCAGCCGTCGTTCCGCAAGCCGGTCGAGGAACGCCAGGCAGCGGTCTCGCTCCGCATGGAGCGGGAGGATCAGGAGGTCTCCCGGCCGAGCCCAGGCCAGCGCTGCTCGAACCGCCTCGAATTCGGAGTCCGTGCCGGTGATGCTCTCGCTGGCTGCGCCGAGGCGAAGGAATTCTTCGCCGCAGGATTCCCGACGCTTCTCCACGGGCGCGGCCCCGCCGGTATTTCTCCATCTCCTTCAGCACGATGCGATCGGGCCGGGCACCCCAGGCACTCCGGGCAAAGTCGCGGATGGCCTGATCGTCCCGGTCGCCGGCCTGTCCCAGGATGATCAGCCGCCGCATCGGCCGGCAGCGCCCGGGCCAGCTCGACCAGGGCGTCCATCCCGTGCGGGTTGTGGGCAAAGTCCGCGATGACCCGCGACGCCGCCGAATTCGAACAGGTTGAGGCGACCGGGATTTTCTCCGGGAGTGCCCTGAAAGCTTCGGAGCCCCCGCGCGATCGCCTCAGGATCGAGGTGCAGCGCCAGCGCCAGCGCCGTCACCCCCAAGGCGTTATAGACGTTGTGTCGCGCCGCTCCACCGAGGGTGATTGGCACCTGGTCCAGCGTCGTGATGATCCGTTCTTCTCCGCCATGCAAGGCGACGATGGCCGCGCCGTCCAGCCCAGACCCCCTCACCGCCTTGGGCCAGGTTCTGGCGCAGGACCGGATGCTGGGGATTCAGGCTGATCCAGCAGAGCGGCTTCTTGAGCTTAGCCGCAGCGGCGACCAGCTCAGGGTCGTCCGCGTTGAGGACTACTCGGCCAGTCGCCGCGACGGGACGGGCCACGACCAGCTTGGTCTCGGCCAGCGCCCGCAGGTCCGATACGCCAAACTCGCCGAAAGTGATCCTCGGCGATGTTGGTGACGATCGCCGCGTCGGCCCGACTCACGGTGACGCCCCGGCGCAGGATCCCGCCCCGCGCCGTCTCCAGAACCGCCAGCTCCACTCGAGGGTCCCGAAGCACCATCCTGGCGCCCATGGGCCCGGCGTAGTCTCCCTCCGCCAGCACCTCTCCCCCCACGCTCACCGAGTCGGTGCAGCACATGCCGGCTACCCGGCCCGCCGCCGTGGCGACGGCGGTCAGCAGCCTTACCGTGGTGGTCTTTCCGTTTGAGCCGGTGACGAGCGCCGTGGGCACGTCGTGCACTCGGGCCCAGTCAACTGTTTCCGGCTCGGGAAGTTCTTCGGTGTTCCAGGCCCGGCTTCCGGTTCCGGAGCCCACCGAGGTGACATAGTCGTCCCAGATGAACGACACTCCGTGACGGCGGGCCGCCTGCCGCATGGCCAGCAATCGAGGCTTCCGCTCGGTCTCGATGGCGCGTCGGAGTCGGTGTGCCTCCAGTTCAAACGCCGGCGCGGGAGGCCCGCCAAGCTCGGCATTGGCCGCCGCCAGGGCCCATTCGTTCACTTCGGTAGCAGGGTAGAGGCTGTCGATGCGGGGCACTGAGGACCAGATTGGCACCGCCGGGGAAGAGCCGGGCCCGGGTTCCCTCGTCCTTCCAGCCGACGGCGTCCAGCATGGCGCGTGCCGCCGCCTCCCAGAGCGCCAACCGCCTGCTCCGCCACATCATCGGGGAAGGCGACGTCGAGGATGGCGCCGGGCCGGTCCCACAGCAGGCTCACTCCGGGGAGCCGGCGTGAGTCCTTCTGAATGATCGGGCCAGTCGTGGCGGCGGGACTGGGCGACGTCATGACCTGACCATCCCTAGTCGTCGGTCTCGCGGGCCAGCCTCACACCCCGTTCATCCCGCACCAGGGCATCGCTCTCTCCGAGCGACAAGGCGGGAACCTGGGGCACCTCGACGAACACCGGCCGGGAAGTCCTTTCCGCGGGGGTCTGCGCATCGGGCCGGAATTGAATGACCTGCTTCCAGGTGCGAACCGGCTGATCGGCGAAGATGAGCAGCAGGTCATCGGGCTGGCCCATGGCGAGGGCGGCGGCGACGGCGGCGGGCTCCTCGGGGATCACCTCGATCCGGTCGGGGGAGACTCCGCTCGCAATGAGGGTGTCGCGCAACATGTGGGGGACTTCCTCCGGCGCCCGTCCCCGGAGCTGGTCATCCCGCCGCACGATGTACCGATCGAACCGGCCCGCGGCCACCTTCGCGATCGCCTTGATGTCCTCGTCCCGCCGATCTCCCGGGCCCGCCAGCACCACGAGCTTGCGACCCTTGGGTTCCAGCCTCTCCACCAGCTGGCACATGACCTCGATGGCCGCCGCGTTGTGGCCGTAGTCCACGATCACCTTGAACGGCAACTCATCGAACACGTTCATCCGGCCCGGGGCCTGGAAGAACGTCGTGTCGAAGGTCCGCAAGCCGTGTCTGATGTCCTCCAGCTTCACGCCCATGCTGAAGGCGAGAGCGGCGGCGAACATGGCGTTCTGGACATTGTGGGTCGCGCGACCCTCGAGTGTCGCCGGGAATGAGATGAGTCCAGAGCAGCGGGATGTGGGCTCCATGATCGTAGATCGTGATCATCTGTCCGTTGATCCCGCGCTCCAGTGAGACGGCGCGGCCGCCGGCCCGGATGTGTTCCCGCACCAGGCTGTGGTCGGGATTCATGGTGACGTAGCAGACGTGTTTGGCCTCGGTGTAGTCCGCCATCCGGAGCACGTGAGGATCGTCGGCGTTCAGCACCGCGGTGTCCTTGGCGATCTCCACCGGGATCCGCTTTACGGCGGCGAGTTGCTCCAGCGTGTCGATGCCGCGCAGGCCGAGGTGGTCGGATTGCACGTTCAGCACCGCGGCCACGTCGATGAAGCGGGTTCCCATTCCGGCCCGGACCAGGCCACCCCGCGCGATCTCCAGGACCGCCACCTCCACGTTGGGATCCCTCAGGACCATCCGGGTGGAGACCGGACCAGTCATGTCTCCCTTCATGGTACATTGGCCGTCGATGTAGACGCCGTCGGTCGTGGTGAGGCCGACGACGCGTCCCGCCAGCTTGTGGATGTGGGCCAGCATCCGCGCCGTGGTGGTCTTGCCGTTGGTCCCCGTGATCGCCGCTATGGGAATGCGCGATGGCGTCGTGGGCGGGAACAGCATGTCGAGCACCGGGCCCGATACATCCCGCGGTTGCCCGTCGCTCGGCGCGGTGTGCATCCGGAAGCCGGGGGCCGCATTCACTTCGCAGATCGCGCCGCCGTTTTCCTTGTAGGAGACGGTGATGTCGGGAGTAAGGAAGTCCACGCCGCCAACGTCGAGCCCGATCGCACGGATGGTGCGCGTCGCCATCTCGACGTTGTCGGGGTGCACGATGTCGGTGACGTCGATCGAAGTGCCGCCGGTGGAGAGGTTGCCGGTTGAACGGAGATAGACCACCTCGTCCTTCGCGGGGACGCTGTTCCGGTCGTAGCCCTTCTTGGCGAGAAGCCGCTCGGCCTGGTGGTCGAACTCGAGGCGGGTGAGCACCTTCTCGTGGCCCACGCCGCGGCGCGGGTCGCTGTTGACGATCTTGACCAGTTCCTCGATGGTGTGCTTACCGTCTCCGACGACGTGACCGGGAACCCGCTTCGCCACCGCGATCAGCTGCCCGTTCACCACCAGCATCCGGTGATCGTCTCCCCTGATGAAGCTCTCGACGATCACGCTGCGGCTGTGCTGCTGCGCCACCGGGAACGCGGCGCGTACCTGTGAGGCGTCGGTCAGATGGATCGCGACTCCCCGTCCGTGGTTGGCGTTGTAGGGCTTCACCACGACCGGATAGCCGATCTCGGCGGCGGACCGCACGGCGTCCTCCTCCCGGGTGACCAGCGCCTGCTTGGGCACCGGCAGTCCGAGGCTGGAGAGGATCTTGTTGGTTTCCTCCTTGTCGGAGGCCAGCTCGACCGCGATGTGCGGAGTCTGGCTGGTTATCGTGGCCTGAATTCTCTGCTGATACTTGCCGTGTCCGAACTGGATCAGGCTCTGCGAATTGAGCCGAATCCAGGGAATGCCGCGGGCTTCGGCGGCATGGACCAGCGACGCGGTGCTGGGGCCCAGGTCTCGCCGCTGGGCGAACTTGATGAACGACTCCAGCTCGGTCTGAAAGTGAAAGTCGTCGGGAACGCTCCCGGGCTGCTGCAGCTCGTTGGGGAGCAGGCTGTGCAGGAGGGTGAGGGCGAGGTTGCCGGCTTCGAGGCCGACGTCGGACTGCTCGTACTGAAAGACCACATGGTATTGGCCGCGAACATCGGCCGAGCGGGTCTTGCCGAAGGTGACTTTTCCTCCGGCGGCCTGTTGCAGCTCGATGGCAACGTGCTCCAGCACATGGCCCAGCCAGGTGCCGCCATCCTCCCGCATCCGGCGGATGAAGCCGCCGGGCTCGCCGTAGGAGCAGCCGTGCTCAACCAGCCCGGGGAGCGCCGCGAGCAGGCCGTCGATGAACTGCGGGCCGAGCCGGCCGGTGGGCCACTCTTCCAGCGGTCCCAGGTCTACGTCGAGACGGATGACCGGGAAGTGGGCGTAGAGGCTTGGCCCGACATAGACGGACCGGTCAATGATCTTCATGGACAGCAGTCAATAGTCGGTGGTCGATAGTCGATGGTCGGACCGGTCAGTCAGGCGTGAGGGCCTACGGAGAGGTTACAGGCAGGGAAAGCTTACCGGAAGAGTCAGGGGAGCGGCGTCGGGCTCCCCTGAAGGACTATCGACCACCGACCACCGACCATCGACTAACCCTTGGCCGCTCCCACCGTCCCCGCCGACGCCTCGCGGGTATGCAGGTTGAAGTGGCTTCCCTGGATCAGGATGTGGAGTTTGATCCCCAGCATGCAGACCGGATCGTTAACCTTGGCCACATCCATCGAGGAAAACTCGAGTGCGGATGGATCCACCACCGTAATGGCCCCGCTGCCGACTACCTCGACCACGTTGTCCGGTCCGATGAAGGCAGCAGTGTCCTCGTCGAGTCCCAGGCCGACCGCGAATGGATTGTAGGCCAGCGCGGTCAGGAGACGCCCCATCCGGTCACGCTGCCGGAAGTGCTGGTCAATGATGACGCGGTTGGTAAGTCCCAGGCCCGGTGTGAGGGTGACGATGCCCGAGCGCGGGGAAGAACCCTCATCGCCGAAGGCGATCATGTGCTCGGACAGGAAGGCTGCGCCGGCCGAGGTACCGGCGACCGGTACCCCTGCGGCATTGAGCCGACGGATCGCCTTCGCTGCCGGAGTGCCGCCCAGGTGCGTGGCGAGCCGCAGCTGATTGCCACCGGTCAGGAAGACGCCGGTGGCGTGCTCCAGCCGCTCCAGCAGTGCGTCATCGTCTCCGTCTCCGCGTTCCTCGAAGGGCAACGACTCGGCGATGTCGGCGCCGAGGTCATCGAAGATTGCCTCGTATCGCTCGCCGGTGTCCGCGGCCAGCGACGCGGTCGGGATGATCGCGATGCGGGCCTTCCGGCCGCCCGATAGTTTGAGGAAACGCTTCAGAATTGCGGGACGGTCGAGTTTCTCTTCGGCTCCACCCACCGGAATGATGAAACCCCGCTCCGCGCCCTCTCCCACGTGCGCCGGGCTCACGCGGTGCCCTCGAAGGGCCCGCGAATCACAGGTTTGCCGCCGTTGACATGCCAGGTGCCGTTGGCCATTACGTCCACGATCCGTCCTTTCGGATCCAGGGTCACGAGGTCGGCATCGGCGCCGACCGCAATCCGGCCCTTCCGGGGGAGCCGGAGCAGCAGGGCAGGGTTGCGGGTAAAGGCGGGCAGAATGCGCTCCAGCGGCTGCCCCCGGTCCAGCAGCGCCAGCAACGTCTGCGCCAGCGCACCCGGCGACCCCACCTCGAAATGGGTCACTCGGCCTTCAGAATCGAACGCCGGGAGACAGCCGCCGCCGTCGGAACTGACGGTGACCCGATCTGCCGGCAATCCCGCATCGAGATACCGGACCAGCGCCTCGTCCGCCGCCCAGGCATCCTCGCCCTCGGCTACAGGGAAGGCGGTGATGTCGATCGTGCAGCCGCGTTCCGCCAGACCGAGAGCATCGTCGAACAGGGCCCGGCGGCGATTCACGTGGGTCGGATTCCACACCCGCGCCGGAATCTCACTGCCTTCAATCGCGCGACGAATGGGCTCGGTGCCACGAGGACCGTCGCCCATGTGCACGTGCACCACTCCCGCTTTGCCGGTCATCAGACCACCGACGTGCGCCTCGGCACCGATCCGCAGCAGCTCATCCTGAGTCGGTTGGCTCGAACGATGATCGCTGACGGCGACCTCGCCGACTCCAATCACCCGGTCGATGTGAATGATGTCTCCCCGCACACTGCCGGTGATCGTCACCGGCGGAATGTGGTAGCCGCCGGTGTGACACCAGGCGGAGAGCCCCTGTTCGATCAGGCCGCGCGCGGTTGCGACGAGCTCCGCCGGGCGCACGGGTGACATCATCGGTCCCCAGCACGCCAACCACCGAGGTCACACCGCCCAGCCGTCAGCCGGCTCAGCGCCACGGCGGGGACCCTGGTGCTGGTATCCCGCCTCACCGCCACCACCCGAAAGGTGGACGTGTCCATCGATCAGTCCCGGAATGACCCGGCGACCTCCAAGGTCAAACTCCTTGACACCCAGCGTCGGGTCGAGCGCGGGCGGATCATCGCCGATCCACACGATGCTCGAGCCTGCAACCAGCAGGTGTTTGATCCCGCGGGGCTCGGGGGCGTAGAGGTCGGCGTTGTGAAGGATGAACATTCCGGTGACTAAAAAATAATCGGTGAGGGTTTGAGTGTCGATGGTCGATGGTCGATGGTCGATGGTCAATGGTCGATGGTCGATGGTCGATGGTCAAATCCAATAGGTTATGATCGCGTTTTTCTGAGATCAGGCCAGATCGCTTCGTGAGCCAGATTTCAGAACCGGTTTCAGGAAACCCCAAGTGGCTGACTTTAGGAGGCTCAAGATTTGGGCTGAGGCCCAGGATCTAACCGACGCCATCTATCGATCCACGGCCGCCTTCCCCGGCGATGAACGATTTGGTCTCACGTCCCAGATGCGGCGCGCCGCGAACTCGATTGGGGCCAATATCGCCGAGGGTTGTGGGAGATTGGGGGACCGGGAGTTTGCTCGATTCCTTCGAATCGCTGCGGGTTCGGCGGCTGAGGTTGAATCTCACATCGTCCAATCACGACGATTGAACTTCCTCAAGCCCGAGGATGCCGAGCGGCTGCTGAAAGGCACTATCTCCCTCCGTCGGCGTCTCTACCGGCTTCACAACTACCTTGTTGGGCGGAGGTCGACGCGCTCAACGGACCGGTCGACCTCGATCCGACCATCGACCATCGACCATCGACTCGCGACGCATCGACCATCGACCATCGACCATCGACCATCGACCATCGACCATCGACTATCGACTATCGACCCTCCACCAGAACCCCCACCGCCTGGACCCCGACTACCCGCAACAGCCCCTGTGGACCAGATGCCGAATCAAGGAATGTGCGGAGGCTATTCGTCCACGCAGGGTTTGCGGTCGCGGTGGCGGAGAGCCGATCGAGAGCTTCCGTGCCCACGGTTCCCAGCCGGGAAAGTGTCGCAACCGCGGGATCTCCGTCGCGCGCGAGCGGGAGGTCTGATAGGGCGGCGTAGCGCGCAGGAAGCTCGCGCCAGAGGGTGAACACGGCACGCAGGGAATCGGCGGCGGGCCCCCGCGGATCGTTCACCGCTTGGCGGGCCAGACGATTGAGGCGGCTCCGGGCCCACGGATCGGGTCGCGCGGCGTCGGTGAGCCGAGTCAGCGGAGTGAGCTGGGTGGTGGCCTGGAGACGATTGCGCTGGCTGAAGCTGACGGGCTCAACGTATTGCAGGAGGTCATGCAACGGGCCGACTCCACGGGCGCCGGTCAGCTGGCGAATCATGCGGTAGGTGTGAGCCTCGTGGGTGAGTCCCAGCCCTTCGAGCTCCAGGCTCGTGGTGGAGAGCCGGCGGTACATGTCGTCCACGTCTCGCACTGATGCGGGCGACCACAAGCGCTCCGCCACCGCCGCCACCCGGGGCCAGATTCGGGAATCGATGGTCTCGGGCGAGATGTGTTCGCCCCACATGCACGCTTCGCCGCCCAGGATCCGGGAAGCTTCCTCGGTCGAGAGCGGCCGGTCCACCGGGAGCGGATCGGCGAGGTAGTGATCCTCGGCGCTCTTGATGTGGTCGAGATAGTAGGGCGCGGAGAGAATCCCCTGGTACCCGCTGCGCGCGGTCTGGCTGAGATATTCGACTCCGCGCCACGACTGGACCACGATGGTCTTGGGCAGATCGGGTTGGAGGATTTCATCCCAGCCCACCATCCGCTTGCCGTGCTGCTCGAGGATCTTCTCCAGCCGGCGGTTGAAGTAGGCCTGGAGCGCCGTCATTGGTCCGGAGTCCGTTGGTCCGCATGAACTTCTGAATCCGGATGTTGCTGTTCCACTGCCGCCCGGTGACCTCATCTCCGCCGATGTGCCAGTAGGGGTCGGGGAAGAGCGGGGCCATTTCGCCGATGAACTCATCGATGAAGCGATAGACCTCCTCCCGAGTCGGATCGAAGGAGGGATCGAAGACTCCGAACTTCCTCTCGATGGCGTAGGGACCCGGGGCGCTGGCGAATTCAGGGTAGCCGACGAACCATGATGTTGTGTGGCCCGGCATGTCGAATTCGGGAATCACCCGGATACCGCGAGCCCGCGCGTAGGAGACTACGTCGACGATCTCCTGCTGGGTGTAGTACTTCCCGTCGGAGCCCAGCTCCTGAAGCCGGGGGAACCGCTTGCTCTCGACCCGGAAGCCCTGGTCTTCGCTCAGGTGCCAGTGCAGCACGTTGAGCTTGACCGCCGCCATGCCGTCCAGGGTGCGCTTGATGACCTCGACCGGCTGCCAGTGCCGGCAGGCGTCAACCAGGAGACCGCGCCAGGGAAAGCGGGGTGCGTCAGTGATTGAAACAGCTGGGAGGTAGAATCCGGTGCTGTCGGCCGCCACCAATTGTAGCAGTGTCTCGAGGCCCCGCAGCGCACCCACCACGGTGGGTGCCTTGAGCGCGGCTCCTTGCGGGGTAACCGTCAGAGTGTACGACTCGTCCTCGTCGGGCGTCTGCACCGTCTGACCCGGTCCCTTCACCTCCACTATCAGGTCCGGCGCTCCCTTCGCGGCCTTTGCCGCTCGGGTAATGGCGACGCCGAGCCGACGCTCCAGGCGAACCAGAGTACGCTCGACCGCCGCTTCGAGCCGCAGCGTCGCTGAAGCCGGAAACGGAAACCAGGAATCCGCTGTCCACGACGAGGCGACCGGCACCGATTTCCAGGTGCGCCGGCACCGGCATCAGGGTCAACGTGTTTTGCGCCATCAGCGGAGAACCGGGGAGCACCGCCAGGCACAGCAGTACCGGGCACAGTCGGCGTCGCATGGAGGTCCGATTCGTGAGAGGGTGAAGCCTGAAGCTAAAGGGTGGTGGGTGATAGGGAGTAGGGAGTAGGGAGTAGGGTGGTAGGGCTTGGCTTACGGCTTATGGCTTACGGCGACTAGCTAACAGCTAACGAGCTGACCGCTGACGGCTGACGGCTGACGGCTAATGTGCTAGCATTGATGCCAGCCCGACCCTGACCGGACGACCCATGCCCAGTACTGCCGACCTCCTGAAGGCCGCGCTCGCCGATCGCTACCGCATCGACCGGGAGATTGGTCAGGGCGGGATGGCCACCGTCTACCTCGCCGAGGATCTCAAGCACCGCCGCAAGGTGGCGGTGAAGGTGCTGCGTCCGGAGCTCGCGGCGACCCTCGGGCCGCGACCGGTTCTTCCGGGAGATCGAAGTCGCCGCCCAACTGCAGCATCCGCACATCCTGCCGCTGCACGACTCCGGCGAGGCCGACGGCTTCCTCTACTACGTGATGCCGTTCGTCGAGGGCGAGTCGCTCCGGGAGCGGCTCGACCCGCCAGGGCGAGCTCCCGGTCCACGAGGCGGTGCGACTCCTCTGCGAAGTGGCGGACGCGCTGGCCCAGGCCCACGCGACGCGGCGTCGTGCACCGCGACATCAAGCCGGACAACGTCATGCTGTCCGGCCGCCACGCCCTGGTCACCGACTTCGGTGTGGCCAAGGCGGTGAGCGAGGCGACCGGCCGCAAGCAGCTGACGACGGCGGGCGTCGCCCTCGGCACGCCGGCCTACATGGCGCCGGAGCAGGCGGCGGCCGATCCCGCATCTCGATCAGCGGGTGGACATCTACGCGTTCGGGGTGCTGGGCTACGAGCTGCTCACCGGAAGCACTCCATTCGCCGGAAAGACCGCCTCAGGAAATGCTCTCGGCGCACGTGATGCAGGCGCCCGATCCGCTGACCAGGTTCGGCCGGGGCCTGTCCGCTCCGCTCGAGGCCGTGATCCTCAAGTGCCTGGCCAAGCGACCGGCCGACCGGTACCAGACAGCCGAGGAGCTGGTCACCAGCCTTGGAGCCACTCTGCGACGCCGAGCGGCGGAGTCACCCCGACTCAGACTCAGCCGGTACCCGCGGTTGCGCCGGGCAGGTCTCGGCTGTTCAACGCCGCCCGCATCCTTGGCGGATTGGCCGCCGTGGTTCTTGCCGTGATGCTCTTTCGCCGCGGAGTCATTCTGCCGCGGTGACCCTCGGCCGCCAGACCCGGATAACCGACGCGCCCGGCCTCGAGATCGATCCGGTGCTGTCACCCGACGGGCGGCTTCTCGCCTACGCAGGGGGACCGTACTTCACTGTCGCACATTTTCGTACGGCAACTGAGTGGCGGTCCGTCCCTCGATCTCACCACGGGGCTCCCCGGCCGGCATGTGCGACCACGCTGGGCTCCGGGCGGCAGCGAATTGCTATTCGTTACCAGCGACAGGCTTACCCGCCGCGTGAGCCGGGTCTCGGCGCTGGGAGGCGCACCGCGCACCTTGGTGGAATTCGAGGGTGGCGGAGCCATCGCCAGCGCCGACTGGTCGCCTGACGGTAAACGCATCGCCTTCGATCGCGACGGTAAGATCCATGTGGTGGAGTCCAGCGGTGGGGGAAGCGAAAGCATCGTGTATGGCGGGACCGATCCCCACTCGATCAGCTGGTCCCCCGACGGCAAGCGTCTCGCCTTCGTGGAGGGCGGTAACCGGCTCTGGCAAGGCGCTACCGGAATCTCGAACACGGCACCGAGCTCCATTGTGGTGGTCCCGGCGACGGGCGGTCGGTGGATACCATCATGCCCCGCAACGCGGTGAATCTGAGCCCGACCTGGGCGGCCGACGGAAGGGTGCTCTTCTTTATTTCGAGCCTCGATGGTGCCAAAGACGTCTGGCGGGTTCCCCTGGGCTCGAACGGGCATCCCGCCGGGGCGCCCGAGCGGCTCAGCACCGGGCTCGACGGCTCAGACGTTGAGTCTCTCTCCCGATGGACGGACGATGGCGTTCTCTACCCTGCTGCGTGAAGCGAACATATGGATGCTCCCGCTGCAACCCGGCCGAACCATCGATGACGACGCGGCAGTTCAGGTGACCAACGGCGCTCAGGTTATCGAGCGCACCAACATCTCTCCCGATGGTCGCTGGCTCATCTTCGATTCCGACCGGAGAGGCAACGCCGACATCTATCGCCAGCGGCTGGATGAACCGAATGCCTTGCCGGAGCAGCTCACGGCCGACTCGGCCGACGACTACGCCCCGGCTGTCTCTCCCGATGGCCGTGAGATTCTCTTCCACAGCCTCCGCAGCGGCAATCGGGATCTATGGGTGATGG
Organism: uncultured Gemmatimonadales bacterium; assembly: GCA_963788625.1. Classification (GTDB taxonomy): domain Bacteria; phylum Gemmatimonadota; class Gemmatimonadetes; order Gemmatimonadales; family GWC2-71-9; genus DATBGE01. Next base: position 20,239 of record CAWBHB010000007.1, read on the forward strand.
GCAGCGACGGCAGCAATCCCCGGCAGATTAGCCACGCTCCGTACGACGAGTACTCCGGGACGTGGTTGCCGGATGGCCGCGGTGTCGTGTATTACGCCGATTCGGGCGCCACATTCTGGCTCGGAGCGGTCTCGCGGGACAGTGCGGGAACCTGGGGCAGTCCGCGCCTGGTAGTCGCGGATTGGCCGGGCGCCAGCGGGGTTGGCGTCGCGGGAACCTACACCCGCATCGTTGGTACTCACGCCGGAGTGCTCAGCGTCATCGACCCGGTCACCTGGCGGGCCACCCCGGTCCCCGGCCCAATCGCGACCTCGCAGGGAGTCCGCGGGGGGATCATGACGGCCGACGGTCTGGGTGTCTACTACCGCGCCCGAGAACCCGATGGACGGCTCTCCCTTCTTCTGCTGCATCTGAACGGCTCGCGACCCGACACGCTGGTCCGGCCGCGGGATGCGACCCGGGCTGCCCTGCGCGGCGACTGGACTACCGATGGGAAGCGCCTGTTCTTCACGATCAACAAGTACGAGGGGGATATCTGGACGGTGGAGGTGAGGTGAGCGCTAAAGCCTGGGCACAGGGCCGATCTCCCTACTGGCGATTGGCTGTGCTCGCACTCCTCGGCTGGGATGGCTTGCGGCACCTTCGGGATCCCGAGGCAGGCGGGCTCTTCGCCGGAATCACCTTCGGGAGCCACGAGCTGGGCCATCTGCTGTTTGGCTTCCTCGGGGAGTTCATGGGGGTGGCAGGTGGAAGCCTCAACCAGCTCCTGATCCCGATCGGCGCCGGCGTACTTCTCTCTACTACAACGACTACTTCGGCCTCAGCGCCGCGGGCGCCTGGTTGAGCTCGAGCCTGCTCGATCTGGCCCGCTACGTGGGAGACGCCCGTGCCTTCGACCTGGACCTGGTGGGCTTCGGTGGCGACCCCCAGCACGATTGGGCCTACCTGCTGGGCCGGTTCGGTGCATTGCAGTATGACACCCGGATCGCGAACGCCCTCCGCATCCTCGCCTTGGCCTGCTTCCTGGTTTCCATGGGATACGGACTCTGGCTCTGCTGGATGATGCGCCAGGGCGCCGGGGACCCGCTTGACGAATTGGGGACCGGCGGTAGAACTAGCGGGTGATTTGGACGGTGACGGGTGACGGAGTACCGAGTACCGAGTACCAGGGAACAGTGCTCGGTAGTCAGTACTCGGTACTCGGTACTCGGTACTCGGTACTAGGTACTCAGTACCACCTCACCCTCCACACCGAGGAACTATGGTTTCGCTCGCTCAACTTTGGGTTCCGATTCTCCTCTCGGCGGTTCTGGTGTTCGTTGCCAGCTCGATCATCCACATGCTCATCCAATGGCATAAGGGTGACTACAAAGGCTTGGCCAACGAAGACGAGGTGCGTGCGGCGATCCGCAAGGGCAATCCGCCGCCGGCTATGTACATCCTTCCCTTCTGCAGTGACATGAAGAAGATGGCCGAGCCGGAGATGCAGAAGAAGTATTCCGAGGGGCCTAACGCCGTACTGACCATCATCAAACCGGGGCTTCCCAGCATGGGGCCGATGCTGGGCAAATGGTTCCTCTACAACCTCTTCATCTCGCTGGTCGTGGCCTGCCTGGCTGCCCGCGTCTTCCCACCGGGAACCGATTACCTGCCGGTCTTCAAGGTGGCGGGACTCGCGGCCTGGCTGGGGTATGCCGGCGCGGCACCCTCCAGTTCGATCTGGATGGGTCGGCCGTGGAGCATCACCATCAAGGACATGGTGGACGGGCTGATCTACGCCGGAATGACGGCGGGCTCCTTCGGGTGGCTCTGGCCCAAGCTGGCTGCCTGAGACCCCTGCCATCCGGCTATCTTTAGGGACTGTTTCCCAGACGTCCTGAACTGCCGGATGAATGCCAAGGTCTAAGCTGATGATTACCAGCGCGGGGCTGGTCCTCGCGCTGGGCGTGATAAGCCTGCTGGTCTTCACTCGGGGCCGCGCCGTCCCGGCGGCCTCGTCTCCCCCGCCTGAGCCGGTCCCGAATTCGGTCACTTACACGGATCACGTCGCCCCGATCCTGTATCGCAACTGTACCGAGTGCCACCGGCCCGGCCAGCCGGCGCCGTTTCCGCTGCTGACCTATGCCGACGCCGCGAGTCACGCGGCGGTGATCGCCGAGCGGGTAAAGGCCCGCACCATGCCGCCATGGCCGGCGGACCCGACCTACAGTCATTTCTCTGATGAGCGGGTGTTGACCGACCGGGAGATCGAGATCATCGCGCGCTGGGCGGAGAGTGGTGCGATCGCAGGCGACACCACGCGCCTCGCTCCGCCGCCCTCCTTCCCCAGCGGCTCCAAGCTCGGCAAGCCCGACCTGGTGCTGCGGATGCCACGGACCTACCGGATTCCCGGGGACGGTGCCGACCACTTCGTCACGCTCAAGATTCCGTTCGAGATCCCCCGCGACACCTTTGTCCGGGCCATTGAGTTCGTTCCGGGGAATCCGCGCCTGGTGCACCACATGAACGGGCACCTGCTCGTGTATCCGCCCGGTGGCAAGCGAGACATCTTCCGGGGCCAACTGGCGTACGTTGACGATGCGTACCACAACATGGACGACCTGAAGAAACTCGACCTGCTCAATGATGACGGATCGTTTCCACCCCTGATGCTCTCGCTGGTGAACTACCTGCCCGGCGCCCAGCCGAGGGTATTACCGGAACAGGTGGGCAGCTTCGTGCTGCCCAGGCAGGGGGCCCTGATCCTGAATCAGATTCACTACGGGCCTTCGTTTGTCGCCGACAGCGATCGTTCGTACTTCAACATCTTCTACGGCAAGGTGCCGCCCCGGCGCCATCTGTATGACCTGGTCATGGGGACGGTAGGTGCCACCAAGGTGGTACCCGAGCTGGTGATCCCGCCCAATACGGTGAAGTCCTTCTACACCGAGGGCACCATTCCGGCGGACATCTCGATCGTGACGATGACGCCGCACATGCACCTTCTGGGTCAGTCGTTCGTGGCGTACGCGGTCACGCCGCAGCGGGATACCATCCCGCTCATTCGGCTGCGGAAATGGGACTTCCGCTGGCAGTACGCCTACAAGCCGAAGACCCTGCTGCACATTCCCCGCGGCAGTCTGATCCGCGCGGAAGCGATCTACGACAACACCAGCAACAATCCACTCAACCCGTTCAAGCCTCCCCAGACGGTACAGGATCACATGGGGAGCATGAAGACGACCGACGAGATGTTCCAGTTCATCCTGGTCTACCTGCGATACGAGCCGGGAGACGAGAAGATCAGTCTCGAAGGGCACTCTCTCGACCATTGACGCCAAGACTCCTACTCACTTCAACCCATCCCACTCATGCGCACCCTGACACGCCTGGCTCTGATTCTCCTGGTCCTGCTGCCCGCGCGACTCGCCGGCCAGGCCAGCCGAGGCGGGGGAATATCCCGGCCTCGAAACCGGGAAGATGTGGACGTTCGACGTTCCCCCGAAGGACTATTGGGCCAAGCGGTACCAGTTCACCCCCAGCGACGGCTGGATGACCCATGTCCAGCTCTCGGCGCTGCGTTACGGCAACGGCTGCACCGCGTCGTTCGTTTCGGGGAACGGACTGGTGATGAGCAATCATCACTGCGCCCGGGCCTGCATCGAGTCCACGACCAAGACGGGTGAGGACTTCCTGACCAACGGCTTCTACGCCGCGAGGCGAGAGGATGAGCGCGCCTGTACCGGGTTGTTCCTCGATCAGCTGGAGGAGATCACCGATGTAACCGACCGCGTCTCGGGGGCCGCGACTGCGAAGATGGATCCCAAGACCGCCGCGGCTGAGCGAACCAAGGTGATCCACTCCATCGAGGAGGAGTGCAGCCAGGGCCAGGAAGACAGGGCCTGCCAGGTGGTGAGCATGTACCGGGGCGGGCAGTACAAGCTCTATCGGTTCAAGCGCTACAAGGATATCCGGCTGGTGTTCGCGCCCGAGGAGCAGATCGCCTTCTTCGGCGGCGACCCGGACAACTTCACCTACCCGCGCTTCAATCTCGACATGAGCTTCGTGCGGGCCTATGAAAATGGCCAACCGGCGAACACCGGCCAGCATCATTTCAGCTGGAGCAAGGCAGGTTCGAAGGAAGGGGACCTGGTCTTCGTGATCGGCAACCCCGGTTCAACGGGACGGCTGAACACGATGGCGCAGCTGGAATACCTGCGGGACGTCCAGTACCCCGCGCAGTTGGATCAGCTTCACCGGCAGATCACGACCTACCACGCCCTGGCCGAGGCTGATTCGGCGCGCGGGATTGTCGCTCCGCAACACGATTTTCGGCCTGGAGAACACCCAGAAGGCAATCACCGGCTACCAGTCGGGCCTGCTCGATCCCAAGCTCATGGATCACAAGCGGCAGTGGGAGACCGAATTCCTCGCCAAGGTGAAGGCCGATCCGGCGCTCCGGAAACAGTATGCCACCGCCTGGAGCGACATCGCCCAGATCCGCGCGCCGGTTCCGTCAGATCGACGTCCGCCGCCGCTACTACGCGGCCAACGCCTACGGCTCCAGACTGCTCAACCTGGCGCTGGGCACCGTCCGCTACCCGGTGGAGACCGGCCAAGCCTGACTCGGCCACGGTTGCCGGCGTATCAGGATGCGAACAAGGCGGCGCTGGAGAAGAACCTCTTCAGCACGACGCCGATCGATCCCGAAACCGAAACCGCGTTGCTCACCGCCTACTTGACCGCGATGCAGAAGGAGCTGCCGGCGACCGATCCGGTGCTCAAGCAGGCGCTTGCGGGCCGCAGTCCGGATGCCGCGGCCAAGGAAATGGTGAGTGCCAGCGCCATCGTCACGGGAGACCAGCGCAAGGCGTTGGGAGACGGCGGTCCGTCGGCGGCCGCGGCGTCCAGCGACCCGTTCATCGCGCTGGCCCGGATCATCGATCCGTTGGAGCGCGCCATGACCAAGGAGGTCACCGCACTGAACGACCGGGAGGCCGCAGCCAACGAGCGAATCGCGCGCGCGTTCCTCGCGGTCTACGGTGGGAGCATGTCGCCGGATGCCACCTTCAGCCTGCGGATCTCCGACGGCGAGGTGAAGCGCTATCCGATGAATGGGACGATCGCCGCGCCCTTCACCACCTTCTACGGACTCTATGATCGGGAGGCGTCATTCGGCGGCGTGCCGCCATTCGACCTCCCGCCGCGGTGGAAGGCGGCGAAGGATTCGATCAATCTCTCGTTGCAGTTCAACGGGGTGTCCACCGCAGACATCATCGGTGGCAACTCCGGCAGTCCGGTCATCAACCGCGATGCGGAGGTGGTGGGCCTGATCTTCGACGGCAACATGGAGATGCTGCCCAACCGCTTCCTGTTCACCGAACGGGTAGCCCGCTCGGTGTGGGTGGACTCCCGCGCCATCGTCGAGTCACTGCGGAAGGTGTATGGCGCGAAGGCCCTCGCGGACGAATTGCAGCAGTGAACAGGTGAAGCCAGATTCCTTCCAGGGCCGTCAGGCCGCACGGATCGACCCTGGAAGGATGCGGTCTGGAAATGAGTGAAAGGGGTATTGCGATGGCCAGCATGAGACACCTGGGGCGACCGGCGCTACTGTTGCTCAGTGGCCTCGCCCTCGCGACTTGCGCCACCAATCCGGCGACCGGAAAGAAGGAGCTTTCCTTCGTTTCCGAAAGCCAGGAGATCCAGATCGGGCAGGAGAATGCTTCTGCCGTCAAGCAGCAGATGGGCGTTTATGACGATCCCAAGGTTCAGAACTATGTGAGCACGATCGGGAAGCGACTAGCCTCGGAGAGCGAGCGACCTTCGCTTCCCTGGGACTTCACCGTCATGGACGATCCGGTGGTGAACGCCTTCGCGCTTCCGGGCGGCTACATCTTCATCACCCGGGGCATCCTGACCCACATGAACTCCGAGGCGGAGATGGCCACGGTGGTGGGTCACGAGATCGGCCATGTCACGGCCCGGCACTCGGTGCAGCAGATGACCCGGCAGCAGATTGCCCAGGTCGGCCTCATGGCGGGTGCCATCGCTTCCAAAGAGGTGGCTCAGCACCTCGGCGAGTTGAGCCAGGGACTCGGCGTGCTGTTCCTCAAGTACGGCCGGGATGCCGAGAGTCAGGCCGACGCGCTGGGATTCAAGTACGCGCTGAATGACGGGTACGACGTGCGGAAAATGGTCGACATGTTTCAGATCCTGGAGCGGGTGAGCGGCGGCAGCAAGATCCCGGAGTGGCAGTCCACTCACCCGGATCCCGGGAACCGGATCGAGGCGACCGAGGCGCGGCTCCAGAAGGTGACGAAGCCGCTGGACGGCACGCGGGTCAACCGGGATGAGTTCCTCGCGATCATCGACGGCATGGTGTACGGCGAAGACCCCCGGAAGGGCTACTTCACCGGGGGCACATTCATCCATCCCGGGCTCGCTTTTGCGCTGGATTTCCCGCCCGACTGGCCGACGCAGAACACCGATCAGGCGGTTGGCGCCATCAGCCCGCAAAAGGATGCGATCCTGGAGCTGACGGCGGCCGGCAACGCCAGTCCTGCCGATGCGCTACAAAAGTTTTTGTCGAATGAGAAAGTGCAGGGAGGTCAGCCGCGCAACATTACGATCAACGGCAATCCGGCGGCCCAAGCGCAGTTCTCCGCTCAGACCGATAATGGCCAGCTGCGCGGCCTGGCTACCTTCATTTCCTACAATGGGGTGACATTCCGCTTCCTCGGGTACACGAACGCGAACAGCTACTCCGACTATGAGCAGATGTTCCAGAAGGCCATGGGCAGTTTCCGCAAGCTGACCGACCCCAAGGCGCTCAATGTCCAGCCGGCGCGGGTGAAGGTGGAGACGGTGCCGCGGGCCATGACGCTCACGGATTACTACCACCAGTTCCCCTCCAGCATCCCGATCGAGCAAGTGGCGATCATCAACGGGCTTCAGACGGATTCCCAGCTCGAGGCTGGGCAGAAGATCAAGCGGGTGGTGGGGGGAACGACGGGCGACTAGGAGACGTTGGACGTGGGGACGTGGGGACGTGAATCGTGAGACGTGAGACGGTGACGAGATCGACTCAGGTCCCTACGTCCTCACGTCCTACGTATTCACGTCCCACGTCTCACGACACCCTCCGCGTCTTCCGCTTCATGAAATCCATCAGAATGAACTGACCGAGCGTCATGGTCGTGGTGAAGTACGCCTTGCCGCGGCAGATCTGCGACATCTTCTTCACGAAGTCCACCAGGTGGCGGTCCCGAGCCAGCATGAAGGTGTTGATCATGATGCCCGCCCGGCGACAGTTGGCCACCTCGCGATAGGTCGCCTGCAGGATCATCGGATCGAGTCCCATCGAATTCATGTAGACCCGGCCATCCGGCATGGTGAGCGCCGACGGCTTGCCGTCGGTGATCATGATGATCTGGCGCATGTCCTTCTTCTGGCCGGTGAGGATCCGCCGGGCCAGGCGCAGCCCTTCCGCTGTGTTGGTGTGATAGGGTCCTACCTGAGTCGTGGCCAGGGCGGCGAGCGGAATCTCTTCCGCGGTGTCGTGGAACAGGATGCAGCGGATGGAATCGCCGGGGTACTGGGTCCGGATCAGGTGGGTCAACGCCAGGGCGACCTTCTTGGCGGGAGTGAAGCGGTCCTCTCCGTAAAGGATCATGGAGTGGGAGCAGTCCAGCATGAGCACCGTCGCGGCCGAGGAGCGATACTCGGCCTGGTGCACCATGAGATCGTCGTACTCCAGGGGAATGGGGACGACCAGTCCCTCGCGGGCGATGGCCCGCGCCAGGGTCGCCGGTACATCCAGGTTCATGGTGTCGCCGAACTCGTACGGCTTGCTCACCGACTCGGCTTCGATGCCGGTGGCCAGGTGAGGCGTCTCGTGCGCGCCGAAGCTCGACTTCCCGATGCTGCCGAGGAGGCCCTTCAGGGTCTTGTAACCGAGGAAGTCGATGCCCTTCTCGGTCAGATTGAACTGGATCTGACGGGCCGCCGATGCCGCTTGCCCTCCCGGGCCATAGAGCGCGCTGTAGCCGGCCGGCATCTGGGGCGCCTGCTCGAGATTGAGGTAGCCCTCCTCCATCAGGCGTCGAACGATCTCGTCCAGCAGTTGCGCCAGGTCATGCTCGATTTGCCGTTGGCTGGTGGGATCCTTCGACGGCTCTCCGCGCAGGTACTGGAGCATCTCGGGCGTGAGCTGTCCCGAGTCGATCAGCGCCTGCAGGATGGCCTGCCGGAGCGACTCGAGCGATCGGTTTTCCCCATCCTCGCCCCAGAACTCGCCGCCCGAGAAGCCCGACTGCAGCAGGAAATCCCCCAGTTGATCCAGCAGCGACTGGAGGTTCACCGCCTCGGCGAGACCGGGAACGAATTTGGAGTAGGTGGTGAAGCGCATTAGGCCAGTGAACGGCGAACGGTGAACAGTGAACGGTGAAGACGGCAATACCGAGTCCATTTCACGCTACGTAATGCATACCCTGAAGCCTCCCTTCCGTTCAAGTACGCCGACGACCAGCTCTCACCTCCCGTTCACTGTTCACCGTTCGCCGTTCCCGTCTCCCGTCGCCTGTCGCCTGCCGCCGGCCCTTGCTACCCTTCCTCCGTGCCCACCCCTTTCACCGCGCTCCGCCACCGGAATTTTCGACTGTTTTTTGCCGGCCAGTTCATTTCTCTCTGCGGCACCTGGATGCAGACGGTGGCGCAGGGATGGCTGGTCCTGCAGCTGACCAATTCCGCCTTCAAAGTGGGACTGGTGAGCACCCTGGGATCCCTGCCGATCCTCGCGTTTACGCTCTACGGCGGGGTCCTGGCGGATCGAGTCAACAAGCACCGGGGCATCATCCTGTTTCAAAGTCTCATGATGTGTGAGGCGCTCACCCTCGGGGTGCTGACCGCCACCGGACGGGTGACCGTCGCCTGGGTGATGGCGCTGGCGGTTTTCCTGGGGACGCTTTCCGCCTTCGAGGTTCCGTTCCGCCAGTCGTTCGTGATCGAGATGGTGGGAAGGGAGGACCTGCTGAACGCGATCGCCCTCAACTCCTCGGTCTTCAACCTCTCCCGGATCATCGGGCCGGTGATCGCCGCGACCCTGATTGCTGCCGTGGGCCTCGCCGCCTGCTTTTTCGCCAATGCCGCGAGCTTCCTCGCGGTGATCATCGCCTTTCTCTCGATGCGTGGGGTGACCAGCGGAGGATCCCAGCGGCAGATCGATGACCAGGGGAGTTTCCGGGAGGGAGTCCGCTACGCGATGGGGGAGCCGGTGCCCCGAGCCTTGCTCCTGCTCACCGCAACCTTCAGCGTGTTCGGCTTCTCTTTTCTGACCATGCTGCCGGTGTACGCCCGAAATGTGCTGGGTGTCGGCGCGACCGGTTACGGCGGGCTCATGTCGGCGGTGGGGATCGGCGCCAGTGTCGGCGCCCTGGCGATGGCTGCCCTTGGGCATCGGGCCCGGGGTTCGAGCCTCATCCGAGTCGGCGGGTTGCTGTTCAGCACGGCCCTCGCCCTGGTGGCCCTGGTGTCGCAGTACTGGATTGCCGCTCTGCTGCTGGGGCTGGCCGGATGCAGCATGATTCTGAACAACGTGATGACCAACTCGCTGTTGCAGACCCGGGCACCTGATGCCCTGCGAGGACGGGTGATGGGATTTTACTCGCTCATGGTGCTGGGGATGGCCCCATTCGGCTCGCTGCAGGCCGGATGGATCTCCGAGCACCTGGGAGTACGCACCTCGCTCGCCTTAGGCGGTGCGGTGTGCGCGACCGCGACGATACTGCTCGGGTTCCGGGAACAGCCATGAGACGTGGGACGTAGGACGTGGGAGGTAGGAGGTGCGACGTGGAACATGGATGCGCAGGTTGAGAAGGGCTGGGCGGTCCCACCGGCCCTGTCTTTCGTCTCACTTCTCACTTCTCACTTCTTACAGCTTTCCCCCCGTTCCCTGTTCACCATTCACCGTTGACCGTAGCTTCTCACCATGGTGATCACCATCTCACGGCAGTACGGAGCAGGTGGCTCCGAGGTGGCGCGATTGATCGCTGCCCGGCTGGGGTGGTCCGTGGTGGACAACGAAATCATTGACCGGGTAGCGGAGCGCGCCGGACTCTCACCGGTCGACGTGGCTCGTCAGGAGGAACGGGCGCCGAGCTTCATCGAGCGGCTGGCCCGCACGCTGGCGGTCTCGTCGCAGGAGCTGGCGGTGCCCGAGCTGGGGGCCGCGCTGCCGCGTGATGAGCCCAGCCTGGTGCGAATTACCGAAGCGGTGGTCAAGGAAGTCGCCGCGGAGGGGCGGGCGGTGCTGGTGGGTCGCGCAGCGCCGGTGGTGATCGGCCAGCTACCTGACGCGCTGCACGTGAAGCTGGTCGCCCCGCGGCCGTTCCGCGCCAGGTACGCGGCCCACGCCGAGAAGCTGGATCCTCGCGCGGCAGAGAAGTTCATGGACGACACCGACGCCCGTCGGGCGCGGTACCACCGGGAGCACTACGGCCGGGATTGGGACGACCCCGCCCACTATCACATGATTCTCAATACCGGGCTGCTGGGGTTCGAGGGTGCGGCGGAGGTGGTGGTGGGATTGGCGAGGGCGAGGGGTGTGGTAGGGAATGGCGGATTGAAGATTGAAGATTGAAGAAATGTGAATTGCGAAGATTGAACGGCGGCCTCGGAGCTGCCGTCCGCCGATTCAATCCGTCAATCTGACATTCGTCAATCTGCAATTCTCACCCCAGCCCCAAGCCCTTCTGATACCCACCCCCCGGCTCTCGTCTCTCCGGCTTCGCCCGGGTATATCCCACCTCTTCATTGCGGCTGATTCGCTTCTCGGCCGCGAGGCCTTCCAGAATCAGCTCGCATGCCGCGACCAGACGCGCGGAATCGCGGGCACCGGCCAGCCCTGTGTCGGTGGCGGCATCGCAGAGATCCGGCACCACCCGCAGCCCCTTGAGATAGACCTCACTCCGCTCGTCCCCGCTGACCTTGAGGGCGCCGCCCTGGTCGAACCAGGCGACGACGCGATCGAGGCTGCGCCCACCCAACCGTTCCTCCAGGGTGTGACCGGCCGCCCGACGGATCAGTTCCTTCGCAATGGTCTCGCCGCCCTGGAGTTCACCCTCGTACTCCAGCTCGAGTTTTCCGGTGATCGAAGCCACCGCGGCGTACACGTCGCTCACCCTTGGGGTAACCCTGGGCTCGCTGTGGGTGAGTGAACGACGCTCCGCGTTGGAGATCACGTGTTCCAGCAGGCTGATCGGCAACCGCTGGCTTACACCGGAGCGCTTGTCCACCCGCTTGTCTTCGCGGCCTTCGAACGCGACCCGTTCGATGAGCTCGAGGACGAAGTCGGGGAGGTCCAGCGGCAACCCGCCGCGATCGGCCCATGCCTCCTGCGCGGTGATCGCCATGCCCAACTCCACCGTGCGGGGATAGTGGGTAGTGATCTCGGAGCCGATCCGGTCCTTGAGCGGTGTGATGATCTTGCCGCGCGCGGTGTAGTCCTCCGGGTTCGCCGTAAAGGCCAGCATCACGTCGAGCGGCAGACGGACCGGATAGCCTTTGATCTGGACGTCGCCCTCCTGCATGATGTTGAACAGCCCCACCTGGATCTTGCCGCTCAGGTCCGGCAGCTCGTTGATGGCAAAGATGCCGCGGTTGGCTCTGGGGCAGCAGGCCGAAATGCATGCTGAGCTCGTCGGCCAGGAGGTGCCCACCTCGCGCGGCCTTGATTGGATCCACGTCGCCGATGATGTCCGCGATGGTCACGTCGGGGGTGGCCAGCTTCTCCACGTAGCGGTTGTCCCGATGCAGCCAGGCGATCGGCGTGGCGTCGCCGCACTGCGGCGATCCGCTCCCGGGCAAACTTGGAGATCGGCGCGAAGGGATCGTCGTTCACCTCGCTGCCATCGACGATGGGAATCGCCTCGTCGAGAAATCGGGTGAGTTGGCGCAGGATCCGGCTCTTGGCCTGGCCTCGCAAGCCGAGGAGAATGATGTGGTGTCGGGCGAGGAGGGCGTTGATCAGCTGAGGCTGGATGGTGTCCTCGTAGCCCACGATGCCGGGGAAGAGCTCTTCACCGGCCTGCAGTCATGCGCAGGACGTTGGCGCGGACTTCGTCGCGCACTGATCGGCCGCGCAGCGGCGGCTCGGCCCAACGGCTGCGCTTGAGCTCGCCGAGGGTCTGGGGGAAGGTTGCCATGCAGTGTAAAATTAGTCGGGGCCGGTGATCCGGGGAAAAAACGAAGGGCGTGACCTGGCGGCCCGGGTGCTTGACAATGGAATACTCGGTCTTAACTTGCGCGCGGTTTGTCGCCCTTGGATGGGGCTCCGAGCCGGCTGTGCATCACTCGTAACCTTAGAGGAGTTCCAATGAAGAAGGTTCTCACGCTGGCTGCCCTGCTCGCTCTGACCGCGTGCGGTGCGAAGAAGGCCCAGACTCCGGCGGCCGACACGACCACCGCCGCGCCGGCTCCGGCCGACTCAGGCGCCATGAAGACGGACAGCGGCATGGTCCGCGACAGCGCGCACTCGATGTAATCGCTCAGACGCGATTGCCGAATCGCCGCTCGGGGGCCGCCGGAAGGCGGCCCTCTGTGTTTTGAGGGCCTACCTCCCACCTTCTTGGTGATCTACGTCACGCAAGCAGCAGGTCCACGTCGAAGGGCAGGGCAACGACTATCGCCGGCCGGCCGGACGCCGTCACGAAGGACCCCGGTTCCACCTCGCGGCGAAGCAGCGCCAGCGCCACCGAACGATCGGGCAGGAAGAGGGTGGAGCGCACCGTGCCGACTTCTTTGCCGTCGTCGGTGGTCACCGCGGTTCCCGGTGGAAGCTCGCCCTCCTGCCAGATGAGCCCGCGAAGCCCGCGATTGGTGTGACCGCGGAAGTGAAGCCGGGCCACCGTTTCCTGCCCGGTGTAACAGCCCTTGGTATAGGAGACCCCGTCGATTTCGTCGTAGCGGACCTCCTGCGGAAGGGTCTTCTCTCCGATCTCGGCACCCAGCACGGGCCATCCCGCGAGGATCCGGGCCGCTGCAGCGTCCCGATCGTCTCCCACGGTTGCTCCGGCCCGGGTCAGCGCCGCGATGCGCCCGATCGATCTCATCGGCGGCTCCCGTCACCAGGGCTTGAAACGGAGCCTTGGTATGGGGCCTCGCAATCAGGAGCTCTGATTCGGGAGACCCGCCGTCGGCCAGTCGCCCTTCGGCTTCGGGGACCGGACCAATACGGGAGAAGCGCAGGGTTCCAAGCGCATTCTCGCCGAACAACCAGAGCGCGCTCAATTGCCCGGTGAGATCCTCCATCCGGGCCAGGCGAGGCGGAAGCTGCCGCTGGAACAGGTCGAAGGCAGCCTCGCGTCCGTCCCGTTCCGCGAGCAGCAGGAATCCGCTGCGGCCGACGCAGCACCCAGAAATCCACCACGATCATGCCCTTCGGCGTGAGCAGCGCGCCGTACACCAGGCTGTGATCGCCCGGTTTGACCAGATCGTTGGTGAGCAGGCCCTGAAGACACTGCAGGGCCCCCATCCCGGTGACACTGAAGGCCGCAGGCTCGGTCCGAACCGACGACCGCGCCCTGGCGGAGTCGGTCAAGACGTGCGCGATCGAGGGAAACCCGGGGAGCACTCATGAGGGCCAGGGTAGTTCGTCGGCGGTGTGACCCCGGAGATCCTGCCACACCAGGTCGCCGCCCCGGAGATCGGCCGCCGGATGGGAAGTCGCGACCATCACGCAGCGGATCCCTGCCCGGCGGGCAGCACCCAAACCGGGAAGCGAATCCTCGATGACCACGCATCGCTCGCTGGGCAGCGCAAGGGTATCCCGTGCCCGCTCGATAGCCCTGGGGATCGGGCTTACAGGCATTCACGTCCTCCGAGGCGATCACCACGCCGAACAATTCGCTGCAGTCCGGCGAGCGACAGCACCAGCTCTATCTCCCGGCGCAAAGCGCCGGAGACGACCGCGAGGCGATAGCCTTTGCTGGCCGCGTCGCGAATGAAGCTCGGTCGAGCCCGGCACCAGCGTCATGGACTGACGAATGGCCTTCTCGTAGAGGGTTGCTTTCCGCTCGATCGCATGATCGAGCGACACCGTCATCGACCCGAAGCCGGCTCCGCTCGAAGGCGAAGCGGAAACACTCCCGGTCGTCGAACCCGAGGTATTCGCGGTAGTAGTCATCTCGGCTGAGCGGGAGGCCGTATTCGGCGAGCGTCGCGATCAGCGCATCGCAGTGCTGGGGCTCGTCATCGACGATGACCCCATTGAAGTCGAATAGGATGGCGCGTTCCATCCTGAAGATAGTCCGGAGGCTGGGAGAGGACGAAGTGAGGACTGAGGAGTGAGGAGGTGAGGACGTGAGGAGTGACGCTTCAGCAGTCCACTTCTTACTCCTCACTCCTCACTCCTCACTCCTTTCGCATACACTCCCCCGACCTCGTACGACCAGTCCAGCAGCTCCACCGGATGGGCCACCTGAATCGGGAGTCGAGCCGCGCGCAGTCCGGCCCCGATCTGCATGTGGCAGCCAGGATTGCCCGGTCGCTACGAAATCGAGCTCCGGTTTGGCTTCGGCGAATGACGACGATCTTGTCTCGCAGTACCGCCCGAGACATGGCGGGCTGCAGGGCGGAGAAGATACCCGCGCTGCCACAGCAGCGGTCCGAACCAGGCAGCACGCGGAGCCGGAGCCCCGGAATTGCATTGAGGACGGCAAGCGGAGCGGCCTGCACTCGCTGGGCGTGCTGCAGGTGACAAGGCGCGTCGTAGGCGACCTCGAGCGAGAGCGCCCCGCCCGGGATCGGACCCGCATCGGCAAGGAGCTCGGATACGTCACGCACCCGCCGGCCGAAGGCTTCGCCCTCCGCCGTGCCCAGCAGATGACCGTAGTCCTTGAGCAGAGCGCCGCAGCCCGCGCTGTTCACGACCACCGGTTCGGTTGCCGGTCCCGAATGCCGCGAGGTTGTGCCCGGGCCAGACGCACGGCACCGGGGTGGTCGCCGGCGTGCGCGTGCAGGGCGCCGCAGCATACCTGTCCTGCCGTCTCGATGACCCGGATAACCATTTGCCTCGAGGGTCCGGCGGGTCGCCGTCGTGAACGTGGGCGAACAAGCCATTCATGATGCAGCCGGTGAAGAATCGGACGGTGCCTCGTGGGAGCCGCTGCGGTCACTCGGCGCTGGGCGGTGGCTTTCGCCGGTGGACCGGCTGGTCGCGGCGATCATCCCCAGGCCGAAACCGATCCGTCCGTTCCCACGATCAGCGCGTCGGCCAGCCGGAGTTCCCGCAGCGTCTTCAAGCAGGAAGAAGAACGGCTTTGCCCAGAGCGAATTACCGAAGGTGCCGAGCAGCAGGCGCGCGAGCGGCGGGATACCGTTTTGCCGCGGCGAGGAAGCTCCCGGGTCGCCTCGAGTCCGCGACCGTATCCCACGCCAGAAGGACAGACCGGCTCGCAGCCCCGGCAGCCGAGGCAGGTATCGAGGTGCTGCAGGAGCGCCGGATCATCCGCTGGAATCTCGTTCCGCTCCAGTGCGCGCATGAGCACGATCCGGCCGCGCGGGCTGTCCGCCTCGTCTCCGGTGACCGCGTAGGTTGGGCATGCCGGCAGGCAGAATCCGCAGTGCACGCAGGGATCGAGCGATGGCGAGATCCAGGGTCACGAATCGCTGCCCTCGAGCGCCACCGAGAGGCATGCCGCGCGGATCGAACGTTTCGCGCAGCCGGCCCACCAGCTGCCCCACGCCTTCGCGGTAGGCGCCGAAATGACCCGACCGTCTGGCGTACCGCCCACGGCGCGCGCTCCAGCGTGATCGGGATTTCGCGGGTCGCCGCGATACGCCGCAGGGCCACTAGGCGTTCGGCGGGCACGTCGCCGGTCCAGCGAATGCTGCCGCTCCCCAGACCCGCCGAGACCAGCCCTTCGTCGAAATGCTCGCGGACCAGATCGAGCGCGTCGTCCATGCCGTCGAACAGGACGCCCGAGCCTGACGGTGAGCGGACCCGCGAGGGCACCTCGCGCAGCCAGGCCCCAGAAGGCCGATCTCTCTCTGTGCGGCTACGGGATCCCAGGTCGAGCCCGGTCGCCTTGGCGAGCCGCTCCCGCTCTGCTTCGACTACTGCTGCGGCACCGATCAGTCGTGCGGCCAGCACCCACTCGGCGTCGGCCGCGAGGGCGGGCGAGAACAGCTCGAGCGCCACGGCGGCGGACTGGGCTTCCCGCGTATCGCGACCCGCTCGGACCATGCTCCGTCCCGTCCCCCGGGTCGAGCAGGGTGACATCGACCTCGGGCAGGGCGCGCAGTCGGAGGTGCAGCTCGGCGATGGCACCGAACCCGCCGAAGCCGCCGACGTGGAGCTTGGTGAGGTCGTAGCCGGCGACGTTCTTCACGACTCGTCCACCGGCGCTGACGAGACGTCCGTCTCCGGTCGCCGCGGTGCATCCCAGGACGTGATCCCGCACCGGGCCGAATCCCAGCCGCAACGGTCCGGCGGTTCCGGTCGCCACGATCGAGCCGATGGTGCGCTCGGGTCTCCCCGGAGGATCGAGAGCGAGCCACATGCCTTTCGCCGCCAGCTCGCTCTGCAGCGACTCGATCGGCATGCCGGGCTGCACCGTCGCGACCAGGTCGGCCGGGCTCAAGGCGATCAGGCGATTGAGACTTCTGGTGCTGAGGCTCAGGTCGGCCGGGGCATCCGCGGCGAGCCAGGTGCCGGCGCCTTCGAGCCGCAGCTTCCAGCCCTCCTCACTCGCCAGCGCGCAGACCATCGCGAGCGCATCGTCGCTCTCGGGCACCGCGCGGGGCAGGCCCTTGGCGTCACGCTCGACGCCGCCGGGTCCGAGCAGCGCCTGTAAGCCGGGTATATAGCGCTTCGCTCATGCGACTCCTGCCTGCCGCCACTCCCGGCAGGTGTGCACGGGGAAGACCTTGCCAGGATTGGCCCGGGTCTCGGGATCGAAGACCCGGCGCACCGCGCACATCGCTTCGAGCGACGCCGGCGCTGAAGGCCCAGGGCATGTAGTCCATCTTGTCCGATCCTACTCCGTGCTCACCGGTGATACTGCCGCCCGCCTCGAGACAGACCCGCATGATCTCCCGACTGGCTTCCTCGACCTTCGCGGTGAGTCCTGGCTGGCGCCGGTCGAAGCTGATGCAAGGATGCAGATTGCCGTCGCCCGCGTGGAAGACGTTACTGATCTGAATGCCCAACCGGTCCCGAATGCCCGCGATGCTGGTCGAGCACATCGGGCAACGCGGAGCGGGGCACCACCGCATCCTGAACCGCGAGGTCCGGAGCCAGCCGCCCCAGCGCCCCGAACGCCTTCTTGCGGCCTTGCCACAGCCGAGCCCGTTCGGCGCCGCTCGACGCGCTGCGCACATCCCGCGCTCCATGCTGGCGCAGCAGCCGCTCGATGACCGCCGACTCGGCCTCGACCGTGCGCTCGGAGCCGTCCAGCTCCACCAGGAGCACCGCGGCCGCATCGGTCCGGGCACCGGTGGCGTAGATCGAAGCCTCCACCGCCGCGATGCAGGACTGGTCCATCATTTCGAGCGCAGCGGGGATGATTCCCGAGGAGACGATGGCGGTCACCGCCTCGCTCGCGTCGCGCAGCGCCAGAAACTCGGCGAACACGGTGCGCACCGCAGGCGGGATCGGTTCGAGCCGGACGGTGATGGCGAGGGCCACGCCGAACATCCCCTCGCTCCCGACGAAAAGGCCGACCAGGTCTGGTCCCCAGGGCTCTCCATGCGGGGAACCGAGCCGGACCGTGTTCCCATCGGGCAGCACGACCTCCACTTCGGTGACGTGGTTCGTGGTGACGCCATACTTGAGGCAGTGCGGCCCGCCGGCGTTCTCCGCCACGTTGCCGCCGATGGTGCAGGCGCTCTGGCTCGACGGATCGGGCACGTAGTGCAGCCCGAATTTCTGGGCCGCCTCGGAGAGACGAAGGTTCACGACGCCGGGCTCGACCACCGCACGGCGGCGTTCCGGATGGATCGCCAGAATCCGGTTCAGCCGCGTGAGGGTGATGAGGACGGTATCCGGATCGGCCAGAGCCCCGCCGGAGAGTCCGGTGCCGGCGCCTCGGGCCACGAAGGGAACGCCGCGGTGCCTGAGCTCCCGCAGCACCTCGATCACCTCGGCCCGGGATCCCGGCAGCACCACGAGGCCAGGGGTGGATTCGTGAGTTGGGAGCCCATCGGCCCGGTAGGTGGCGAGCTCGGCGGCGCCGGGTTCGGACCCAGCGAGGTCCGACGATACGACTCAACCGCTCGCCAAGATCCGGCTTCATCCCTCGGCGACGATCTCGTGATGAGGCCCACCCACGCCGTTGCTGGGCGCCGGAGATGGACCTCGACCCGGGTACTCGCCTCGCGCAGCAACGGAGGGAGCACTTCGATGAGCACGCTGACTCCGCGCGGTGGTGGAACGAGTCGCGAGCAGCCGCACCCGAATCTCGAGTGGAGCCTCGAGCAGTGCCGCGACCTGAAATGAGAGCGGGACTGGCTCGCTGGACCACTCGGCTGACTCACCGGCACCGTCCATCAGCACTCGAAGCGACTCCCGGTAGCGCCCCGCGAGTTCGATGAGGACGCTCTGGTCCTCGGGACGTGGGAGCGCTCTCGGGACGATCCTCATAGTCCTCGGTTCTGACCCATCAGGTACGGATGCTCGGCGGCTTCGACGGCGACCAGCCTGAATCGCTTCTCTCCCACCACGACGATGTTGGACCTGCCGTCGGCCAGTGGCTGGGCCACCCGGATGTGGGCGATGCAGCCGACTCGCCCCCGGCTCCGCCTGCTGCTCCGGGCACCAGGCCGAAGCGGCGGTCGCCCTCGAGACAGTCCGCCAGCATCTGCCGGTAGCGGGGCTCGAAGATGTGGAGCGGCATCGGGGCGCCGGGAAACAGCACGGTGGTGAGGGGGAAGAGCGGGAGCATGGTTGGAAAGTAGGGGAGCCGGTGGTGGGGAGTAGGGAGTAGGGGGTAGGTAGTGGGGGACGAAAACGAAACCCCCTGAGGCTTCCCCGGAGGGTCTGATTCGTCAGTCCACTGTTGCTCCCACTACCTACTCCACTACCCACTACCCCCTACGCTGCCACCCAGTGCCCCTGTCAGCCCCTTCACGTCAGGCGACTGGCGCAGCTTCTCGAAGGCGCGCTCCCGGATCTGGCGAATCCGCTCGCGGGTGACTCCGAGCAGCTCGCCGATCTTCTCCAGGGTGAGCGCCTCGGAGCCTTCCTCGAGCCCGTAGTAGAGGTAGAGGATCTTGCGCTCGCGTGGCGTCAGGTACCGCTCGAAGATGCGATCGATGAACTCGCGGGTGAGCCGGGCGTCGGTCTTTTCCTCGATGTCGAATCCCTCGGGGCCGGCGAAACGCTCACCCAGCGTTCCCGCGTTCTTGTCGCCCCGCTCCAGCGGGAGCATCAAGCGAAAGCTCCGCCGACGTCATGCGTCGGGCGGAGCGGATGTTGTCGACCGAGTCGTTCAGCGCCAGGGCGATCTCTTCGTCGGTCGGCTCACGCCCCAGCTCCTGGGACAGGAAGGTCTCGGCGCGGGACATCTTGATCAGCGCCGAATTCTGGTTGAGCGGGATGCGTACGCTGCGAGTCTGTTCGGCGAGCGCCTTGAGCACCGCCTGCCGCACCCACCAGACCGCGTAGGAGATGAACTTGACGCCGTGATCGGGATCGAATTTCCGTACCGCCTTGAGCAGCCCCTCGTTGCCGATCGCCACCAGCTCCGCCGAGATCGAGACCGTGTCCCTGGTACTTCTTCACGTAGGAGATCACGAATCGCAGATTGGCCGTGACCAGACGTTCCGCCGACTTCTCGTCTCCCTTCTGTACCAGCCGGGCCAGCCGTTTCTCTTCGGCGGGATCGGTGATCATCGGCAGCTTCTGAATGTCCTGCAGGTACTGATCGAAAGCGCCGGTTGCAACTGGACGAAAGAAAACCTTGCCCCGGCTCTCGTTGAGTGACGCCATAGACTCCCCGAGCGGAAGGTGCTGCTGAGTTTTGTTCGAAGGGAGGCGGCCCGCGGTGGCCGTCAAAAAAGGTGTGCGAATATAGGACGCCCCTAGGAGGCGGTCAAGCATTTTTAGATTTCCACATCACAAATCATTCAGCAGCAGACGATTCCAAGTTTTGTCCACTTATCCCCAGCTTTCCACAATTGCAGCGATTCAATACAAGGCGCTAACTGATTGTCGTACAGTCGGTTACAACGCGGGGAAAGGTGGGAAGCTGTGGAAGGCCTGTGGTGCGTTGTGTGAATCAGTCGCGTTGCACCAAAACCTCCATGATCATCGTGCTCTCCACCGGTACCGTCCATTGTCCGTTCGCGGTGTGCATCCGTCCCAGAGCTTCAGGCAAGGCGAGCTGAATTTTCCCCGCGCGATTTTTCTTGTCTCGGGTGAGCGCCTGGGTGAGACGCAGGAGATCACGCGGGACCTGCGACTCCGTGGGCAGGCCCAGGGCAGCGGCGAGAGTCGCGATTCGGTGCGAGAGCCCGGACGGAGCAATTCCCAGTCGCTCCGCGATCCGGGTCTCCGCGACGAGTCCCAGTCCTACCGCTTCGCCGTGAGCGAGTTGAAAACCGGATTCGGTCTCCAGCGCGTGCGCAATGGTGTGCCCCGCGTTGAGGATCGCACGCCGCCCCGACTCCCGCTCGTCCGCGCTTACCACTTCCGCCTTGATCTCCACGCTTCGACGAATCAAGTCCACCAGCGTTTCCTTCGAGCGCGCCACCAGGCCGGAGACGTGGGTCTCGATCCACTCGAAGTAGGCCGCGTCGGCGATGAGGCCGTGTTTGATCGCTTCCGCAAAGCCGGCGCGGTATTCGGCGGCGGGTAGATCCATCAGGGTTGCCGGGGTCCGCCACCACGATGGACGGAGGGTGGAAGGCGCCGATCAGATTCTTCCCTTGGGGAGTATCGACGCCGACCTTGCCTCCCACCGACGCGTCGAGCATCGCGAGGAGCGTGGTGGGCACCTGGGCGTAGGGCACGCCGCGGCAGTAGGTGGCGGCGACAAATCCAGCCATGTCTCCCACGACACCACCGCCGATGGCCACGATCGCCGAGTCGCGCCCGAAGCCACGGGCCAGAAGCTCGTCGGAGAGGCGGATCCAGGTCTCGCGGGTCTTCGATCCTTCACCGGCGGGGAAGATCAGACTGGCCTCGGCCCGGACCGCTGCTCCCCCTGAGTCCACTTGTCGTACAACGCCGCGACGTGGCTGTCGGAGATGATCGCCAGACGGCGATCCCCCCAGAGACCGGCCAGCATCTCGGGAAGACCCGCCAGCGCGCCGACGTCGACATAGACCGGATAGCTTCCCAGCGCGTGAGCGACCGGGATCGGAGGCCTCACCACTTCGTCTCTTGCGCCCCTTCGCGGTGATTGGCCAGGCGGGCCAGCGTGAACAGGAGGTCAGACAGTCGATTGAGATAGACTACGAAGAGTGGGGGCACGTCGGTGTCATGGGAGAGCCGGACAACGGAGCGCTCCGCCCGCCGGCACACGGTTCGGGCCAGATGCAGCGCCGCCGCCTTCGCGGTCCCGGCGGGCAGGATGAAGGCGGTGAGCGGTGCCAGCTCCCGGTCGGCCTCATCAATGGTCCGCTCCAGCAAGGCCACCCGTTCCTCCGAGAGTCCCGCCTTCTCGAGCGCCTTGCGTACCTTCTCGGGGTCAGGACTCGCCAGCTGGCCGCCGATCGCGAAGAGGTCCCGCTGGATGCCCTCGAGCAGTTCATCAAAAGCCCCGGCCGGAGCGGCCGCTCGTGCGACTCCGATCGCGGAGTTGAGCTCATCCACTTCTCCGTACGCCTCGACTCGGGGATGATCCTTCGGCACCCGCCCTCCGCCGAAGAGACCGGTATCGCCCTCGTCGCCCGTCCTGGTGTAGATCTTCATTGCGCTTCCGTGCTCATCATCAGCGCTCGATTTCGTAGAGCAGGACTTCGTCGATGTCCTCTTCCCACACGGTTCCGACTATGGCCATCCCGACCTTCTCGGCGACACGGCGCGCCGGCCAGTTGTCGGGCGGGATGCTCGCGCACACCCGGGTGACGCCGGGCTGAGCCAGCGCCCAATCCACCAACGCCCGGGTCGCCTCGGAAGCGTATCCCTTCCGATCCGCTCCGGGATAGGTCGAGTAGCCGATCATGACGGCACCTTCGGGATCCGGCGGACCGCCGAAGCCGAGGGCACCGGTCACCCGTCGGGACTCCCGCTCCACCGCGAGCCAGGTCCACCACCCGAGGGAAGCCGGCTCCGCGCGGAGCCGGTCGCGCACCTGGGGAAGCAACTCCTCCATCAGGGGAGGGGGCCGAAGCGGTTGGGGAAACTCGAGCCCGGTGGATTCCCGCAATCGCTTCTCGTTTCGCGCCAGCAGCAGGTCGATCGCTTCGGCGGTGAAGGGGATCAGCTCGAGGCGATCGGTTCCAATCAACACGGACCATCCACCTCCGCCGCTGCTACGACCGTGTTGCTTCGCGGCTCCAGTACGGTCCACAGTACGGCATCATCGGCGACGTCCACCTGCTCCATCCAGAGGTAATCCCGCTGGAACGCGAACCCGCTCATCGCGTCGAGCCGGCGCCAGAAGAATGGCGGCCACGACTTCCAGGGCCGGAGCCTTCCATAGCGGAACTCCAGCAGAGTGGGCGCAAAAATGAACTGGCGCCAGACCAGGGACCCATCCCAGACCATCACGGTCGCCGCCACCAGGGGAATCCCCGAGCCGGTCCGCCGTTGTTCGCGCAGCGAGACGGCATAGCGCACCCGGCCGTCTTCCAGTTGGAACGCCAGCACATCGGCCGCGTCGATGTCTTCCAGGGTATTGATCTCCGGCCTGCTGCCCGCGACGGCTACGAGCGGCAGATCGCGCGAGGAGAGCCGTGATTCCAGCACCGAATCCATCGCGCGGGAGGTCGCTTGGAGAAGCGTGTCGACCAGGCGGCTGTCCGGTTCGGTCGGCGCGTTGCGATACCCATGATCTCCCTGCCAGCTGTCTCGCGAGTCCCGGAACGATCCGACCACCGGACCCCGGAGGGATGGGTTGGAACCGACCGGCTCGACGATGAACTCGACCTGGGTGCCGCGCCAGCCGCATCGGCTGCCGTGCAGCAGGATGGTCTCGAGCTCCACCGAGGTGTGACCGACGGGGGAACCGGTCAGCATGGGCTGGTTGGCGAGCACCGGATCGCGACGACGGATCCACATTGATGGCGTAGGTGCCCTGCTGATCCAGCCACTCCCACACCGTCGACCCCCGCTGATTGACCGGGCGATAGCGCCTGACGAGGGCGGCGACCAGGCCGGTATCGCTCGACAGGAGATGGACCCGGCGGCTGGTCCCTTCACCCACGAAACTTCCCACGATGGCGCCGGTTGAATCGAGCCGGGCATCACTCGAAATCTCGGCCGATTGGAGGGGAACCGGTGGTCTTTCCTTGAATACCTCTTGTACGAACTTTCCGAAGTTGCTGCACCCTTGAAGCCAGGACACCGCCAAGCAGAGCGAGTGTGATGGGCTTCATCCGAGGGCTCCCAGCATCTCGGCGACGGTGGTGAACTTGAGTCGGGGCCGGCCGAGGGCGGCGCCGCGCTCGCGCTCGATCTGATCCAGCTTTCGCCAGTCATTCCAGGTCACCACTCGCACGCCGCGCTCCCCAAGCAGCCGGTCTACCGCGTCCCGTGCGGGAAGGGCGCGCTCGAGCCGACCGGATCCGAAGTCCTCCAGCAGATGCTCGGTGGTCTCCGTCGCATCGGGCTTGTTGGTCCCGATGACACCGGTAGGACCGCGCTTGATCCAACCCACGACGTATTCTCCCCGGCTGGCCGTACCGGGAGCGGTTACCACTCTACCTCCCTCGTTCGGCACGATGCCGCGCTTGGCATCGAAGACCACTCCGGGAATACCGGTGCCGAGATAGCCCACCGAGCGGAACACGAGGCCGGCGGGGATGACCTCGGACTCTCCGGTCGGTTCCGCCCGAAGGTCTCCATTGGCCGCGGGAACCAGGCGGTTCTTTGCCAGTTTGACGGTTTCCACTCTCCCGTCGCCCTGCAGCTCCAGCGGAGACAGCAGGAACCGCAAGTGGATCCGCATCGGCTTTCCTTCCTGGGGTTTCGCGGCGAAGGCCTCCAGGGTATGCAGGTTCTTCTCCGCGGTGCGTTCCTCGGCATGGGCGAGAGCTGCGCGGCTTCCTTCGTCGAGCGCCAGCTCTTGAGGGAGCACCACGATGTCGGCGCCGGGCATTTCCCCCAGTTCCTTGAGCTCCGGATTGGTGAATGCCGCCTGCACCGGTCCCCGGCGGCCGATCATGAACACGTTCTTGACCCGGCTGTTCTGGAGAGCCTCGAGGGCGTAAGGCGCGATGTCGGTCTTCGCCAGCTCGTCGGGCGTGCGCGCCAGGACCCGGGTCACGTCCACCGCGACATTGCCCACGCCGATCACGACCACGTTCTCCTGGGAGAAGTCGAAGCTGCGGTCGCGGTAGTCGGGATGACCGTTGTACCAGCCGACGAACTCGGTGGCGGCGTGGCTGCCGGCCAGGTCTTCTCCCGGGACGCCCAGGGTACGGTCGCTCTGGGCTCCGATCGCATAAATCACGGCATGGTAGTGCTCGAGCAATTCCTCCCGGGTGAGATCTCCTCCGATGCGGACGTTGCCCAGGAAGCGCACTCCGGGCTGGGAGGCGATCTTCTCGTACACTCGGGTGACTGACTTGATCTTCTGATGATCCGGCGCGACGCCACCCCGCACCAGTCCAAAGGGAGTGGGAAGCCGATCGATGAGATCGATCTCGACTCCGGGGTGCTTCTTCAACAGGTGCTCCGCGGCGTAGAACCCCGAGGGCCCGGAGCCGACGATCGCCACCCGCAATGGATTGGGGGAATTCATGGCGGGGGAAGTTAATAGCCGTCAGCCGTCAGCCGTCAGCCATCGGCCATCAGCCGTCAGCTAGCTGTCAGCTGTTAGCTGTTAGCCATTCAGCACGACGGTACTCGGTGCTCGGTACTCGTCAATCCTCAGTCCTCTCTACTCGTACTACTCCCCTTTGGCCTCCAGAAAAACACCAGCCTTCCCGCACCGCTCTCGAGCGTATCGAGCTCGATTCCGATCACCCCGCTCTTGGGGAAATCGATCTGGAGCCGGGACCCGCTCGAGGTAAGGAGGCGGGAGGCAAGTTCGCCCAGCCAGGGCTCGTGCCCGACCAGGGCGATGATGGCTTCTGCTCCGGGTGATCCGATGGCTTCGACGAATCGGTCGATCCGGGGCATGGTGGCAAGCGGTTCGCAGGCGACCGGCACCAGTCCTTCGTCCTCGAACTCCTGCGCCACGACTTCGGCGGTCTGCCACGCGCGAACCCAGGGACTACTGAGGAGGGTGTCGGGGATGTAGCCGCGGCGGCGCAGCCGCTTCGCCATCTTCGCGGTCTGTCGGCTGCCCTGCTTGGTCAGGGGCCTCTCGGTGTCGTCGCGCCACTTCGTCGCATCGCGCGAGCCGGCATCCCCGTGCCGGATGAGGAGCAGGAGCATGGTTGATCTCCCGGGTTGGGGTACACAGCCATGAGCTTAAGCCATAAGCCTTAAGCCGTTTCGATCTCGAGACGGCTTACGGCTCAAAGACCTTAGACCTTAGACCTAGGACCTAAGACGCCGAGACCACTACTTCTTCCGTGACACCGCCTTGGCAAGCGCAACGACCACACTGTCAATCTCAGGCAGCATCTTGCGCCCACCCAGGACATGATGATTGGCCTGCACCGAGAAGGTGTAGGTCTTGCCGTTGTTGAGCTCGAAATATCCCGAAAGCGTATTGACTCCGCTGATGCTCCCGGTCTTGGCCCAGACCTTCCCCTCGAGTGGAGTTCCGACGAACCGGCGCTTGAGCGATCCGGTATTGCCTGACTGCGGAAGCCCGGCGACAAAGCTCTGGTAATGCGGATGCCGGCGTATGAAGAGCAGCAACTTGGTAAAGGTGAGCGGTGAGACAAAGTTCACGCTGGACAGACCGGAGCCATCGCTCAGGCTGAACTGGGTCGAGTCGGCGCCCACCGAATCGATCAGAAAGCGCCGTTCTACCTCGAGCCCTTCCGACCATGATCCTGCCTTCCCGAATTGTCTTGCCCAGCTCCTTGAGCAACATCTCGGCGTACCAGTTCTGGCTGGTATTCAGGATCGGGAAGATCCAGTCCCGGAGGGGACGCGAGCTGACCTCGGCGAGCGGAGGCGCCCCACGCGCGCCGGCGTATTTGACCGAGTCGGTCGTCGAGCGGGTGGTGCCCAGGATGCTGATCCCGGCCTCGTTCAGCATGCGGCGGAAGGCGCGGGCCGTGAACAGATTCGGGTCCGGCATCGCGAAGTATTCGGTGCCGCCTTTGCTGTCGAGCGCGACGTTGCCCTGCGCCCATAGCGTCATCGAACCGGGAATCCGGAAGAAATCGATGGTGTCGTCGCTGCCGACCGACGCCCGTCTGGGTGCGATTCTCGAGGGTGACGTCTCCGACGTCGGGTGTCATGCTGATCGACGCCGGCGCGTATTCCGCCCGGCCCGCCTCCCAGGCGAGATCCACGCTGTTGTCGTTGAAGCCCAATCCGGAGACCGGCGCCGCGTACCACCAGCTCAGGTCATAGCTCTCCCAGGCGGGATGGATCAGCTCGCCGTCGAACCAGCTCCCGTCACCGATGAGATCTCCATTGACCACCTTGAGCCCGCGTGCGGTGAGCGATTCGGCCAGCGCGCGATAGGGAGCGAAGGGATCGGTATCGCAGACGCCAGCGAGGGTACTGTCGGTCGCGTAGCAGCGTATGCCGGAGAACGGCGAACCACGCCCGTAGAGAATGAGGTCGCCGTCCAGCGTGCCGCCGGTCATTGGACCATTGCCATACACGCTGGTGGCTGACGGTCCAATCAGGAGCCAGGAGTGCTGCGCCCACGGCACTCACCACCAGCTTGGTGTTGCTGGCTGGGACGAAGAGCCGCTCGGCATTGCGACCGAAGACCAGTTTCCCCTTCTCATCCACCAGGGCGACTCCCCAGAAGTGCCGGTTGAACGGCGGGGCGTCGAGGAGGGAGTCGATGCGTTTGGTTTCGGACTTGGATATCTGAGCGGAAAGGGTGGGAACGGCGGTCAGGGCGATCAGGACGGACAGGACGGTCGTGACGGTCGATCCACGCGCCGCCCGGCCCGTCTTGTCCGCCCCGTCCGCCCGTCCGCCCTGTCCGCCCTACTCATACGCCACCCTTGGATCCGCTTTCGCATAGAGGAGATCGGTAAGAAGATTGACCAGCACGAACAGATCACGCTTGCCGATGGCGTCGAGCACGTAGCGCCCCACTCTCTCAACCCCTGCGCCCGTGCGCTGCGAATGTAGTCGCTCTGGAGGATTTCCTGCATTGCCGTCCGGGTAATCCGAGCGATGAACGCCACGCTCCGGGCGATTAGCGGTTCAAGACGACCTCCTTGACGCGGTAGAGTCACTCGTTTGTTGAGCAACTGTGAGTTGAACAAGTCCATCTGAAGCCGCCTCCGCATGCACAAGCAGAACACGAAGACTGAAAGCGACAATTACAAACCACATTGAAATAGAAAAAACTTGGATTAGGTGCACGGCACACGACATGTCTTTGGACTCTTTGTGCCCTTCGTGTCTTTGTGTTGAACAACTGCGAATTGAACGAGTCCGCCTGAAGCCAACTCCGCACTAGCTTGGCCCGCCGTGACGGGCCGCCCGTCGTGGAACTTCGCGTTGGACCGCAGGTGGAATGTGTAATGCAGACCGGTCCGGTCCAGCTCCCAGCCCCGGGCCAGTCCTAGGGTCAGCTCACCCTCGGTGTCGAACTGGGTGAGGTTGTCGAACAGCAGGGCCATGACCTCGCCGGTCGGCACGTCGGTCGAGAGGGCCGGGTCGAGCGAGCGCGGGTCGTAATAGAAGTAGTAGGTCAGCGTCCCGGGGTTGGGAGGCTCGGCACACCCCAGCCCGATGACCAGGGCGGGGAATACCACGGGAAGGATGGAGCGGAGACAGGTCATCCGAGTGGCCCAGGAATGAGGGCGCATGACGCGACTTCACCGCCAGTCCGCCCGGTGCGCCAAACCTCGTTGACTCTTTGGTCTAACTCCGCCAAACTACAGCACTTAAACGATGCCGTCAATTACGGTTCGGACCGCTTCCGGGGCGGGCTCATCTGTCTGATTTTGTGACGCGCCTCTGCGGCATCGTCGGGGGCTTGGTGATGTGTACCGCTGTCTTGCAGGCTCAGGATTCGATCAGGGTCGTGCGCGGCTTGGACTTTGACGGCAACAAGTCCATTGATGACTACCCCCTGAGTGCCGCAATCGGCACGACCAATTCGAGCTGGTTTGCCCGCACTCCGCCCTTCAAATGGATCGGGCTGGGTGAGAAGCGCGAGTTCGACGAGATCGAATTCCGGCGCGACGTGCTGCGGATCATCCTGTTCTACCGGCAGAGCGGCTTCATGGAAGTTCGGGTGGACACGGTGGTCACCCGGACTCCCACCGACGTAAAGGTGAAATTTCTGATAAAGGAAGGTCCTCCGATCGTCGTGACCTCGTTCACGGTAACCGGCCTCGATTCCGTGGCGAACCGGAAGGACATCACCGACGAGCTTCCGCTGCAGGAGGGAAAGCCGTTCAACCGCTTCCTGTTTCAGGCCAGCTCCGACACGCTGCTGCAGCGCCTTCGAAACAAGGGATACCCGTCGGCGGAAGTATTCCGCAACTACTCGGTGGATCGGGTTGAGCGGAAGGCGACCGCCTCAATCGGCGTAGTGACCGGTCCTCGTGCCCGGATCGGCCCGATCGCGGTACAGGGAAGCGAACGGGTTGACTCGGTCTTCGTTCGCCAGTTGCTGACTCTGCGCCCGGGCGCCCGGTATTCCCAGGAGCGTCTCTTCGAAAGTCAGCGGAAGCTCTACCAGACCGAGTTGTTCCGGCTCGCCACCGTGAAGGTGGATTCCAGCCAGTGGCAGCCCGGCGATACGCTGGTCCCCTTGACGGTGGACCTGCGCGACGGGCTGAGGCACCGGATCCGGAGCAGTATCGGATACGCCACGGAAGACTGCTTTCGCGGTGGAGTGGGCTGGACCGACCGCAATCTGCTTCGTACCGGCCGGCTGTTCGACATCAGCGGCAGGGTCTCCAAGGTCGGAGTGGGAACCCCCACGAACTGGGGACTGGAGAATTCGATCTGTTCCGGCCTGGTGGACGACACGATCGGCTCCTCCAAGCTCAACTACAACGTCACCGGCTCGGTTCGGCAGCCGCGCTTCGTTTCGCCGATCATCGCTGGGACCTTCGCTCTCTTCGCCGAGCGCCGATCCGAGTTCGAGGTTTACCGGCGGGAGGAGATCGGCCTCAGCGCCACGCTGTTGCGGGAAGACTATCACCGGGTCCCCATCACCGTCGGGTACAAGCTCTCCTACGGACGCACCACGGCGAGCGCGGCCAGCTTCTGCGCGTTCTTCAATGCCTGCACCCCGCAGGATGCGCAGCGCCTCTCGGAACGCCGGGTGCTCGGTATTCTTTGGCGCGGGCATCGCCTGGCCCCGTTCCAACAATCCGCTGGATCCGACCCGGGGTCACGTGTACTCGATTGAGAGTGCGGTGAGCTCGCCCCTCACCGGGTCGGATGACTTCGAGGAATTCCTCCGGTTCACCGCGGATGCCTCGTGGTACAAACAGCTCGGTCGCGACGTCGTCTTCAGTTGGCACCTCCGGGGCGGAATCATGTTTGCCCCCTCGGTGTCGCTCGACAGTGCCTCGGGCAATTTCATTCCGCCGGAAGAGCGCTATTACGCCGGCGGGCCGAATGACGTCCGGGGCTACAACGTGAATGAGCTGGGACCGGTGGTGTACGTGTACCCGGCCGATAGCCTGACCCTGGGGCTGCAGGACTCGCTGGCCCGTGGTCTGGTCCAGCCCAGATTCTCCGCCACGGGTGGAAACACTGTGACCATCGGGCAATTCGAGGTGCGCGTGCCCTCGCCGATCTGGCCCAGCCGGATCCGGCTCGCCGCGTTCGTGGACGCCGGAAGTCTGTGGGAGCGGGGGAAGGGGAACCTGGCACCCTTTACCCTGCGGATCACACCGGGCCTCGGGATCCGCATCGCCACGCCGCTGGGGCCGGCCCGACTCGATGTGGGGTACAACCATTACGACCGGCAGACGGGACCTCTCTATCTCGAGCGGAGCGACGGCACGCTGGTGCTGGTCCAGGACAATTTCAAGCAGGAACGGCCCAGTCGCTACACGTTCCACTTCACGTTCGGGCAGCCGTTCTGATGCGGCGTCACGTCATCCGTTTGTTCCTCGCCATCCTCCTGGGCACCGTCCCCGCATTGCTGGGCGGGGCCACGGCGCTGCTCTTCACGGAGACCGGCCGCCTGCTCACCGGCCGGCTGGTCGCCGGGGAGCTGGGACGGATCATGCGGGGACGCTTCGAGGTGGCGCGGGTCTCCGGCAACTTTCTGAGGACCCTCGAGTTCGATCACGTCGTGATCCGTGATACGACCGGCGACCTCCTGGCCGATGTCCCTCATCTCGAGGTCCGCTACAAGTTCCCCAACCTCATGGCGGGCAGGATCATCCTCGAGGATCTCGAAGTAGACCGGGGGACCATCCGGATCGTGAAGCAGAAGAACGGCCGGCTCAACTTCCAGGAGATCTTCAAACTGGGAGAGGGGAAGGGCGGAGGCGGGAGTTCGCCGTTGATCGAGCTCCGCAACGCGAGACTGCGGGCGACGACGCTCGAGGCGCTCCTGCCCTGGAACCCGCCGGACACCGCGAAGACCGACGCCGCCAAGGCTGCAGCACTCGCCGCCGAACGCGCCAAGCCAGGTAGAGTCATCCTGGAGACTCGGCACGGATACCGGAAGCTCGTCACCCTTGACGCTCTGAATGCGAGACTCAGCCGCCTGCTGATCAGCTCGCCCACCCACGAGCCGCTGACCTTCGAGATCGACTCGCTGTCCACCCGGATCAGCGATCCCGCGATCACCATCAATCAGCTGGATGCCAACGGGTGGACCCGCGCCGACACGCTTCAGTTCACGGTGGAGGGGGTGAAGCTACCGAACACTCGCGCCTCGGGCAGCGGGACCCTGACCTGGCCCAAGGGTCCGGTGCTGTACGACTTCGCCATGGTCGCCACTCAGGCCGATCTGCGGGACTTCTGGTGGATCACCCCGAAACTCCCGCCGATGACGGGGAAGGCGCGGGTCGTGGCGAAGTCCCGGGACGAGACCTTCACGTCGTATGGGCTGCGGGGTCTCGAGCTTCAGGGTGATGACGGTCGAATCACCGGCCAGGTCACCTTGCTGGTGGACAACCGGCGCGGCCTGGGCACGGAAAACATGAAGCTGGATCTCGCGGCGGTCGACATGGACGTGCTCCGTCCCTTCCTCGACACCCTGCCATTCTACGGGACTCTTACCGGCAAGATGTCGGGCCGCGGGTATCTCGATGCGCTGACGATCGACTACGACGGCATCTTCAGCGACTCCGCGGTCGAGGGTGGCGCCGAGAATCGCCTCAGCCTGGCCGGGCTGGTACACCTGGGCGGGCCCCTCGGTGCGGTGTTCGACACCATGGAGTTGCGGGAGACCGACTTCGACTTGGCCACGATCAGGAAGGTTTCGCCTTCGCTGCCTTTGCAGGGAAGGCTGTCACTGGTCGGGACGCTTTCAGGGCCGTGGAAGAATGTGACCTTCTCCGGCACGGCACGGCATCACGATGATGGCCATCCCGAAACGATGGCGGAGGGAGTTTCCCGGCTCGACACCCGCGATTCGACCACGACGCGATTCGCCACCGACGTTCGGCTGGATCCTCTCGATTTCGATGGTCTCCGTACCAGCTTCCCCTCGCTCAAACTCCCCGGGCGGCTGCAGGGACCGCTCAAGCTTTCCGGGACGATGGACAGCATGCGGGTGGATGGAGACCTGCGTGGCGAGATCGGCCACATTCGGGCGACCGGTGGCGTTCGGCTGACCCCCGGCAAGATGGGAGGGGACAGCCTGCTAGTGGACTTCGAAGGAGTGGACCTCGCTCGACTCCGCGGAACCCCGCCAGTGACTCGGCTGACCGGAACCCTGTTCGTGAACGGCACCATGGATTCGGTGACCGGTCCGCAGGGCACCTTCGCGATCTCGCTGGCGCACAGCACTGCGGCCGAGGTCCCACTCGACACGGTCATCGCGACGCTCAACGCGGAAAACGGGATCCTCACCTTCGACACCCTTCTCGCGCGGCTTCCTGGTGTCGCAGCCAACGGAGAAGGAACACTGGGTTGGCGCTCTCCTTCGGACGGGGAGATCCAAGTCGCCTTTACCGCCGACAGTCTCGTCACGCTGGATCCCTTCCTGCGCGACACAATCACGCCGCCAAGCGACAGCGAGCCGCCGCATCCTCTCCTGGGCCGGGTAGCCGGGACGGTTTCGCTGGCCGGTGCAGTGGACGCTCCCACCGTTCGGATCGATGCGGACGGACGCGGGCTCGAGTGGAAGGGCTTCGAGGTCCCCACCGCGTCGGCCACGCTCGACTGGAGCCGTGCGGAGCGTTCTCAGCTCGGACTGGTGGTTACCCTGGATTCGGTGCGAAGCGAGGACTGGACCATGACCTCGCTGACCGCCGAATTGCGGGGCTACACCGATTCACTGCTCTGGAGTGGTTCGGCGAAGCTGGCGGACAGCGTCTCGCTCGCGGCCAGCGGACAATGGTGGAAACAACCCCCGTCGCAGGTCGTGGCGGTGGACAGCGCCCGTCTGACGCTGCCCGACCATACCTGGCGGCTGCACGAGCCGGTCTCGCTGGCGCTGGGACGGGAGCGGTTCGACTTCAGTCCGCTTTTCCTCGAAGCCTCGGACGGATCCGGCGTGGTCCGCATCGAAGGAAGTCTTCCTCGCGAGCAGGAAGGAAAGCTGACAATCAGTGCCATCGGACTCGATCTGCGGGACGTCTACCTCGCCTTGCAGCGTGACACCACCAGAGTGGGAGGGACACTGCAGGCCGATCTCGAAGTGGGTGGCACCGCCGCGGCCCCGACCTTCCAAGGCACGGCCTCGCTCGCGGATCTGGCACTCGGCGATCTCGCCTCGCCCTACGTGCAGGGCATCGTCAACTACGCCGACCGCCGGCTCGATGCCAATGTCCTGTTGTGGAAGACCGGCATCCCGGTCATGCGGGTCGAGGCGGCGCTTCCGATCGATCTGGCCCTGAAGCGCGTGCCAAAGCGACAGCTGCCGGGAGATCTGGTCGTGCGGGCGGTGGCCGACAGCACCGACATGAGCGTGCTCGAGGCGTTCACCCGATACGGTGCGGGGAGTCCACGGCACCCTTCGCATGGATGCGCAGGTCACCGGGAGTTGGGACAAGCCGGCCCTGGCCGGCTTCATCGATGTGCGGAACGCCGAAGGCAGCGTGCCCTCGCTCGGAACGTCGTTCAGCGGAATCAATGGTCGCGCCCGACTGAACGGCGACTCGATCCAGATCGACACCCTTCGGGTGAACGGGGGCAAGGGGAGCATGGAGGTCAGCGGCGTGCTCCGGCTCGAGGAGCTCACCCGCCCGATTCTCGGCCTGAGGCTCCGGGCCAATCGGTTCCGCGCCATCGCCGACCGGCGGTTCCTCACCCTGGACGCTACCGGCAACCTGGAGCTGACCGGGCCGGTGATGCAGGCCCGTCTCACCGGGCGTCTGGTGGCGGACGAGGGCAATTTCCGCTTCTCCGACCTGCTCACCAAGCGCATCGTGGATCTGGAGAATCCGGCCGATTCCGGGCTGATCGACATCTCCGAAATTCGAGAGGAAAAGCTGGGCGCCGCGTTCCAGAACCGGTTCCTCGACTCGCTCACCATCGAGAACCTCCGGCTGGTGATGGGCGAATCGTTCTGGCTCCGCTCCAGCGAGGCCAACATCCAGTTGGACGGGGATCTGACGGTCAACAAGGTGCGCGACGTCGTACCGCATGGACGGGACGCTCAGCGCGCTGCGCGGCACCTACAGCGTCAAGATCGGGTTCGTGGTCCGTGACTTCACGGTCGACGAGGGGACGGTCCGTTACTTCGGAACGCCCGGACCTGAATGCCGAGTTGAACATCACGGCCGAGTACATCGCGGAGGACGTGGATACCAGGGAGGAGATTCCGGTCATCGCCAAGATCACCGGGACGCTGCTGCAGCCGAAGCTGGCGCTGGAGAGCGATCAGCACCCGCCACTCTCGGAGACCGAACTGGTCAGTTACCTCATGTTCGGGCGTTCCAGCTTCGCGGTGAATTCGGGCGGCGCCGCGAGCCAGAACCAGTCGGCCGCGCTCGCGACCGGCCTCTCCTACTTCTCGAGCGCCCTCTCCAGCGAGATCCAGCGGACGCTGATCAGCGACCTCGGGGTCCCGATCGACTACCTCGATATCCGGCCGGGTACCGTCTCCAGCGGAACGGTTTCCGCGACCAGCAGCGGCGCTTCGCAGGTGGCACAGGTGACCGCCGGGTGGCAGGTGGGCCGGAAGTGGTATCTCGCTCTCCTGACCGATGTCTGCACCAGCGGGACGAATTTCTACCCCAGTGCGGAGTACCGGCTCAACCGGCCGCTTCGCTTCAAGCTGGCGGTCGAACCGACCACGCCCTGTACCATCAACACTTTCGATCCATCCGCAGAATCGAAAGCGCTATCAGGTCGGTCTGGACACGCTGTGGTCCCTGGACTACTGACGTGACCCGGGCGCTGCTCATCACGAATCCCGGCGGCGGCCCGGACCGAAGGGGTCGCGGTGCGCGCGGTGGTCGAGACGCTCGAACGGGGTGGCTGGCAGGTGGAGCTGTGCTGCCACCGGGGGCCCCGGCGACGCGCGACGCCTGGCCGAACAGGCCGTGGCGGATCGCCTGGACGTGGTGACGGTGTTCGGCGGAGATGGCACGACCATGCAGGCCGCCGCGGCGCTGGTCGGCACCGACGTGGCGCTCGGCGTTGTCCCCGGCGGTACCGGTAACCTGCTGGCCGGCAACCTGCGAATCCCCACCCATCCGGTGCGGGCGGCGAAGCGCGCTGATTGCCGGCACTCCGCGATCCGCTCGACCTGGGGCGCATGGAGCGGGCCGACGGGATGCACTATTTCGCGGTGGCCTGCGGCGCCGGCTACGACGCGAGAGTCATGGCCGGTACCAGCACGCCTGGACAAGCATCGCTGGCGCTTCGCCGCGTACGTCGCCACGACCCTGCGGCTGGTGCCCGAGATGCGCAGCATCCAGCACCTGATCACCGTGGACGGGGTGGAATACGAGGCGCAGGCCACGATGGTGCTGGTCGCCAACTGCGGGGAGGTCATCCCGCCGTTCGTGAGGCTGCGCACCGGTATCTCCCCGCACGATGGCCTGCTCGATGTCGTGGTCGTCCGGGCCGACAGCTTCATCGAAGGGTGTTCGCGCGATTTGGGAGTTGCTGCACGAGGGGGTGTCGCAGGGTACCGAGGGGCGCATCGGGTACGCCCAGGGCCGTGAGATCCGGGTCGAAACCACTCCGGCCGAGCCGGTGCAGTTGGACGGCGAGCCGGGAGGAGAGACGCCGTTCGTAGCCACGGTGGTCCCCGGTGCCATTCGTGTTCTCGTTCCACCACTGTCGTGAGTCGTGCCTGGTTGGGGTCGGGGATTGCGTCCGTGACGCGTAAGCGCATCTTCGAGCCATTCCTCGCCACCAGGGCCATGGACCTCAAGGTCACCCGTCTGACGGGAGTCGCCGATGGCTGATTCCGTCCTGCTGATCGATGACGACGCCGACGTGCTGCGCACGGTCGGCACCTACTTCGAGCGCGTAGGCTGGGAGGTGGCGCGCGAACTGGACGGCGAAGCCGGTCTCGCCGCCTACGATCGGCTGCGACCCGAGGTGGTGATCCTCGACCTGCATCTCCCCGGCACTGGACGGGATGGAGGTGCTGTCGCGGCTCCGAGAAAGAAACGCCGCCGTCATCCTCCTCACCGGCCAGGGCGACGTTCCCACCGCGGTGCGGGCCATGCAGCTCGGCGCCGAGAACTTCCTGACCAAGCCGGTGGACATGGACCACCTCACCGCCGCCGCAACCCGGGTGTCGGACAAGGTGCGGCTGCGCCGGCTCAACGAGATGCTCCTGCTCCGTACCTCGCCCGGGCGAAGGGCTGGAATCGCTCGGGCGAGTCGCCCGAAATCAAGGAACTGACCCGGCAGATCGGCCTCGTCGCCCTGAGCGATCGGACTGCCGTGCTGCTCAAGGGGGAGAGCGGGGTGGGCAAGGCCTGGATCGGTCGGATGCTGCACCAGCTGAGTCCCCGAGCCTCGGGCCCCTTCACCGAGGTCTCCTGCTGGGGTCGCAGTGCCGCGCGGGCTCGACGCCGAGCTCTTCGGGGTGGAGCGGGCGACGCCGGCGGACGTGCGGGAGCGCCGCCAGGGCCTGATGGAGATCTCCTCGGGTGGAACCATTCTGTTCGAGGAAATCGGAGACCTGCCCGCCGAGCTGCAGCCCAAACTGCAGCGGGTTCTCGAGACCCGGACCTTCCGCCGGGTCGGCGGCACTCGCGACGTGGCGACCGATGTCCGGATCCTGGCCGCGACGCAGCCGCGACCTCGCCGCCGAAGTGGAGGCGGGGAAATTCCGGGAAGACCTCTACTATCGCCTGAGCGTGATGCCGGTGGTGCTGCCGCCCGCTGCGCGAGCGGGCACGGGAAGACCGACTCACGCTGATGTCGGCGCTCCTGAACGAGCTGCAGGGCAAGGTATCCGGAGTTCCCGCGGCACTCTCTCCCGAGGCGATCGAACGGATGCTGGGCCACTCCTGGCCCGGAAACGTCCGGGAGATGCGCAACGTCCTCGAGCGCGCGGTGATCCTCGCGCGCGGCCAGTCCCAGATCGGGGTTGAGCATCTGCCCGGTGAATTCCGCGCCCGTCCCGGTCCCGGCGACCGTCGCCACACGCCACAGACCCTGGACGATCTCGAGCGGGTGCACATCGAGCGCACCCTGCGGCACCACGCCGGCAATCGAACCCGGGCGGCCCAGGAACTCGGCATCTCGCGGGCGACGCTGATCAATAAGATCAAGCGGTATTCGATTCAGGTGTGAGGGTTGGGGAGGTAGCCTTAAGCCGTAAGCCATAAGCCGTAAGCTGATGAGCTCGAAGCCGCGAGCTGTTAGCTTACGGCTAACGGCTTACGGCTTACAGCTGACTGTCGAGGAGGAGACACCATGGCCGAACTCAAAGAGCACGACGCCATGATCTGCCGTGCCTGCGAGCGGGAGGAGCGCGCGTCGGAGGGATATCCCTGCGATAGTTGCGGTACGTTCATCTGCCTCATGTGCACCTTCCGCGGCGTTACGCTCTGCAAGGCCTGCCAGGAAAAGGAGTCTGCCGGTCAGTGATTGGAGCCCTCATCGGGCGGTCGGGGGTGGCACCGGTCTGTCGCGAGCCATCCACCCGCGCCGAACAGGTAACCCAGCTGGTCCTCGGCGAAACGGCACAGGTCCTGGAGCAGGTAGGCGAGTGGCGCCGGATCCAACTCGATGGCGATGGCTATCAGGGCTGGGTTCACCGCGGCTACGTCCTGGAGATCGATCCGGCGACCGCGGTGGAGTGGCGGGAGGCGGCCGATGGCTGGAGCGAGGGTGCGGTGGTGCGAGGCGGTGCCGAGTCGGTCCGGTTGCCGCTCCGTTCCCGGGTCCGGCTGAAAGGCGCCGAGCTGGGCTTGCCCGATGGACGTCGAGGCCGCCTGATTGCGGGTTCGGTCGCGCCGTTCGACCGGGCACGGCGGCGCGCGGCGCGAACTCCTCCCGATCGCTGGGCCGCGCGGGCCTTTGCCGGCACTGCTTACCAATGGGGCGGAGTGACGCCCTGGGGTGTGGATTGCTCGGGACTGGTGCAGACCACCTTTCGCGCCCGCGGCGTCGCTCTTCCTCGAGATGCCTCTCAGCAGATCACCTGCGGCGTGTCGGTCGAGCCGGAGCAAAGGCGGCCGGGCGACCTGCTGTTCTTCGCCGAGGACGGTCGGGTGACTCATGTCGCCCTCTGCGGAGAGCAGGACTCGCTGGTCCACGCGACGCTCTCCTGCGGCGGATTCGTTCAGGAGCCGTGGGGACCGGGCACCCGGGCGGAGTACATGCGGGAGCGGCTGGTAGGCGTTCGGCGGGTGAGGTAGCCGTGCCGCAACGGCTGGTGCTGTTCGACATCGACGGCACTCTCCTCATGACCGCCGGCGCCGGGCGTCGCGCCATCACCACCGCGCTGCGCGATCATGTGAGCGACCCCGCCTGCTTCGACCGCATCCGCTTCGATGGAAAAACCGATCCCCAGATCATGCGCGAGCTGCTCGAGGCCGGCGGACATCCCCAGTGCGGCGACGGCGTCCTGATCGCCGGGTTGTGCCGGAACTACGTGACCCTGCTCGAGGTCGAGCTGCAGCAGCCGCGTACCAGGATCCGCCTCATGCCGGGCGTTCCCGCGATCTCTCGATCGGCTGGAATCCGAAGTCGGAGATCGTCCTCGGGACTGCTCACCGGCAACATGGCGGAAGGAGCGGCCCTCAAGCTCAAGGCCAGCGGCATCGATCCGTCCCGCTTCCGGGTCGGCGCCTATGGCTCCGACTCGGCGCACCGCCCGGACCTTCCCGCCATCGCCTCACGGCGCGCTCATCCCCATTTCGGACGGGAGCCGCGCGGCACCGAGGTCGTCATCATCGGCGACACCCCTGCCGACATGACCTGCGGACTCGGCATCGACGCGCGAGCGATCGGAGTGGCGACCGGATCCTATCCGTGTGAGGCACTCGACGGCGGCAGGTGCCTACGCGGCGTTCCCCGACTTGAGCGACACCGAACGGGTGGTCGAGGCGATTCTTGGCTGAGGAGCTCGAGCTCAAGGCGGTGGTCCCCGATCCGGCACGGACCCGCGATCGGCTGAAGGCGGCGGGGGCCCGCGAGCTGTACCGCGGCATGATGCGCGACAGGCTGTTCGATGCCGACGGGTGGCTCACCGCGAAGGGTGAGGTGCTCCGGATCCGGAGCTACGAACCCCGAGGTTCGAGCCGGCCCAACGCCATGGTCGGCTGGAAGGGACCCACCCTGCGTTCGCCGGATGGCTACAAGCTGCGCCAGGAAATCGAGTATCCGACTCCGGACGGCGACACGCGCCGCTCGGTTGCTGGAGGCGCTGGGCTACCGCGTATACACAGCATCGATCGCTACGTTGAGGTGTTCTCGCGTTGCGGGCGCCACCGCGCGACTGGAGTGGTATCCCCGCATGGACGTGCTCATGGAGATCGAAGGCACCTCCCGCCGCCATCGAATCGGCCGTGGGCCAGAGCGGGCTTCCTCGTTCCGCGTTCCTGGCCGACCCGCTTGCCGATCTTCGTCCAGCGCTACGAGGCGCGGACAATCTCAGCCCGCGATTCGTCGCCGAGCGTGACCTGGGCGACGGCGCTCCATCGTGGCACGGCCTGTGAGCCTCACCAGCGAGCACCCCGTGAGTCTCGAGATTCCGGAGCTGGGTCCATACCTGGGCCGACTGGTGGCGCCCCCGGTCATCGAGACCGGGCAGCGGCACTGGATTCCGTTGGAAGACATCCGCTACGAGCTGGTGACGGGAGTGTTCGTGCGCTCCGGCGAGGCGCGGGAATGGTGCGCCGCTGACGATCCCGATCTCACCATCGCCACGCTGGGACGTTCCGCCTGGCTCGGACTCTGGGAGCAGTGCACTCGGCGCGGTGAGCCAGCGCGCCTCGCAGGCGATCAACGCTCGGCTCGAAGCGGCCGCGGCGGAATCCCGCATGCCGCGCCGATTGCGCAGCCGGCTTGCCGCTGGGACCCGATGAGGTCTTCGCTCTCCACGCGCGACTGGATGCCGGGAGCGGCCCCTTTCGGGAGGCGGTCGACCGGCTCGAGAAGTGCGGCACACGCGGCCCGCGCGGCACAGGGTAAGGGTCCCGCGGCGGAGACCTGGTCCAACTTGCTGACCATCGTCGCCCGCCGACTCGAATCCGCCTGGCTCGGCCTCGAGGAAGCCGCCGAGAAGGAATGGGTGCGCTGGGCGCGCGACGTGGAGGAAGTGCGGGCGTGGCGCCGGCCGCTCTGGCCCCTGGTCCTGATTTCGTTGTTGATCGTCGCCACGGCGACATACGTCGGTCTTCTGCTCGGTGGCTATCTGCCGGTTCCGGGTCCGCTCGCAGGGACCGGTCGAATGGGTGTGGGAGCGATGGAGCTGATCGGGGTCGGGATCGACCTGGTGGATATCGCCCGGGTCGAGCGAATGCTGGAGCGGCATGGAGAACGGGTACTCACCCGATTTCTCACCGACGGCGAGCGCGAGTACGTGACCGGCCGATTCCGTCCCGGCACTGCACATCGCCGCGCGAATGGCAGCGAAGGAGGCCGCGTACAAGGCACTGCAGTCGCTCCCCGATGCGCGAGCCGTCTCCTGGCAGGATCTCGAGGTCGAACGGGCCCACGACGGGCGCCCATCGCTCAAACTGCTGGGTCTCGCGGCGGAATTGGCGACCAAGCACGGACCCT
The DNA here is from genome assembly GCA_963788625.1 of uncultured Gemmatimonadales bacterium. GTDB lineage: Bacteria > Gemmatimonadota > Gemmatimonadetes > Gemmatimonadales > GWC2-71-9 > DATBGE01. Next base: position 60,770 of record CAWBHB010000007.1, read on the forward strand.
TCACGATCCAGCTTTCGCTGAGTCATTCGGATCGGACGGCGGGGGCGGTGGCGGTGCTGGTGCGGGGACGTGAGACGTGAGACGTAAGACGTGAGACGTGGCGGACGGGTGATCGCACTCAGATGATGCAGGCCAAGAATCAGTTAGGCGGAAGCAATCTGCTCTCGCGCAAGCGGCTATGCACAGGCGTGATCCACGACGGACCATCAGACCCACCAATACTCGGCCTTGCCGCAGCGGCCGGGGTGTTTGCAGTGTCCTGTGCTCCTGACGCCCAGCTTCCTGATACCCTCACGGTAACCGCCCTAGATTACGCCTTCCTCGCACCGGATTCGGTACCCGCAGGGCCAGCCATTGTCGCCTTCATCAATCAAGGCTCCGTGCGTCACGAGCTGTACTTCGTTCGCCTTCGGGCTGGTCGCACCCTGGCCGAATTCAGTCGCGCGACCACAGCGCAAGAGCGCCGAGCCCTCACAGACCAAAGCGGCGCTATTCTCGTCGCCGAGCCAGGGCAATCGTCCTCGACCCGACTCTTGGTCGACCTGACATCGGGCCGCACCTATCGCCTTGCTGTGTTTCTTGCGCGACACGACCAACGCACCGCATCATATCACTCTTCGCATGTCGAGGGCCGTTTACGCGGAGTAAGGACAAGTTGGGCCCAACGGTTGCTCTGGCGCCGCCTAACAAGCGCTGCAGCTGGCGGCCCAAGGCGGCCGCGCCTGGCGGCAGAGTTGATCACCGTTGCAGCCGCCTCGGGCCGCAGCTGAACCGCAACTCGTTCGGGCCCGAAGCGTTTGCGGCCCAAACCACCCACAAGTCTCCCTGGTCTCCCGTCTCCCGTCTCCCGTCTCCCATCCCTTCCAATCCCGACTATTCGCTCTAATTTCCTCGCGACACAGAGAACTGGTTGAGAATGCTTCTCATCGCCGCGGGATCCCTCGCGATCTCGCTTCTTGTTGCGCCTTCGTCACCCGACCCCACTCAGGGTGAGGACCGTACTCCGGTCGTTCGCCGCATCGCGGCCACTGCCGCACTCGCCGCCCAGGAATACCGGGACGGCGTGAAGGACGGCAAGGTCATCGCGCGAGCCGAGGTCGAAGAGGCCGAGCTGTTTCTCACCGAGGCCCGCCGCACGGCTGCGGGATTGCCGCTCGAGCTCAGCAAGTCCACCGGCGACGAACTCGATCGCATTCTCGGGATGGTGCGGCAGACCGCGAGTCCCGATTCGATCGACCTCCGGGTCCGCCAGCTCACCGCGACGCTCAGCCAGAAACTCGGCGTCTCGCTCGACGAAATTCCCGCCCAGGTTCCGACTCTCGCCCGCGGCGCCGAGCTCTATCAGACCAATTGCGCCAGCTGCCATGGGGTGACCGGACGCGGAGATGGACCGGCCGGCGTGTCACTCGATCCGCCCGCGCCCGACCTCACCGACAGCCACACGCTCAGCGACCGTTCGCCCCTCGATTTCTATCGTCGAGTGACCATCGGCGTCGCGGGAACCGCGATGCCCGCCTTCGAGACCCGGCTTTCCCCCGAGGACCGCTGGGCGGCGGCGGTGTACGCGACGTTGCTCCGGTTGCCCGCTCCGCGGGGCGAGGTTCCGGTCGCCTTACGGGAGTTTGCCTCGACCGGCCGGATGACCGATGGCGAGATCGCCGCGGCGCTGGATCCCAATGCCGATCCACTGTCGCCCGCCACGCGCTCCCGGATCGCGGCGGTACGCGGCTTCCAGGGCAACATCGCTTCGGCGGATGCCACCGCAATGGTATTCGCCCGGGTGCGGAGCCAGCTCGATTCCGCCCACATGCTGGCGACCCGGGGACAGGTGGCCGCGGCGAGCGGCACCGCGTTCGACGCCTACATGACGTTCGAGCAGGTGGAGAATGCGGTGCGGGTGAAGAACGCCGTCGCTGGCCGATCAGCTCGAGGCCGGCTTCGCGGCATATCGCACTCGTGCCGCGGGCGGAGCCACCGCCGCAGGAGCTGCAAGGGCATTCAGGCGCACCTGATGGCTGATCTCGAGAACGCCGAGCGGGTCATCGGAGACGAGTTGTCGCCCTTCAACCTGTTCCTCCAGTCGCTGGTGATCCTGGTGCGCGAAGGGCTCGAGGCGATCCTGGTGATCGGCGCGCTGATGGCGTTCCTGATCAAGACCGGGAACGTCCAGCGCAAGCGCGACATCCACGTCGGCGTCGGCGCCGCCGTCGCTGGCCAGCCTGCTCACCGCGGTGGCGCTGGAGACGATCTTCCAGATCTCACCGGCCCGCCGCGAGGCGCTCGAAGGCGTGACCATGATGGTCGCGACGGCGATGCTGTTCTACGTGAGCTACTGGCTGCTGTCGAAGATGGAAGTGGCCAAGTGGAATCGCTTCGTGCGGGGCCGGGTGCAGGACGCGGTGACCAGCGGATCCGCTCTCGCACTCGCCTCGGTGGCGTTCCTCGCGGTCTATCGCGAAGGCTTCGAGACGGTGCTGTTCTACAAGGCGCTGTTCCTGACCGGTGGAGGCTCCCCGATTCCGATCGTGCTCGGCATCCTGGTCGGCTCGCGTGATCCTGGTGGCCGTCTACGTCGCGATCAACCGGTACGGCGTGCGGATTCCGCTCAAGCCGTTCTTCGCCTTCACCAGCGCCTTCCTCTACTACATGGCGTTCGTCTTTGCGGGGAAGGGAATCGCGGAGCTGCAGGAGGGCGGTCTGGTGGGGACCACGATCGTGCCGTGGGCGCCGCGGGTTCCGGCCTTGGGCATCTATCCGACGGTCGAGTCGCTGGCGCTTCAGGGCGTGCTGGTTCTGCTGCTCATTGTCGGGCTGGTCTGGACCTTCGTGATCGAGCCGCGCCGGCTGCAAGGCGACGAGCGTCATGGTGCCGGACGACGCAAGCCGCCGGGTGCGCAGCCCGCGATCCCGGTCGAACCGTCGCGGGTGGATCTCGACATGCTGCGCTCGCTCGAGCGCATGGGTGCCGATCTGGCGGCGTTGCGGGCGGAAGTCGAGCGGCTGAAGCAGCTGCTGGCTAGCAGGAGTTCGCGGCGGTAGGCGTCGCGGCCACGTCGTCGCGACTGAAGTCGCGGCTCGGCAGACCGTGGCTCTGCCACGGGGTGCGATGTGAATCTCCTTCGTAGATGCGGCGGCGGGTCGGCTGCGCCGCGGTGGTCGCGACTTTAGTCGCGTGCACCTTGGGCCGCGATGTTAGCCTCCCTCGCCCGTGCGGCCTCGCTTGCCACGTCGTACTCCGCCGCCTCGTCGCCACCCCAGCCGGCAATCGCCTCCGCCGGATGGTGCTGCGGCTGCCCTCTCAGGTAGTGTCGCACTCGTTCCAGAATACGGGTGCTCACGCTGTGAACGCTGTACCCCTTTGCCCAGTAGAGACGACCCGCCGCCCCATAACCTTCCTGCGTGGCCAGCGCCGAGCTGGCTCCTTTCAGCCGCTTGAGCAGCTGGGCAATACTCGTTGTGGGATGCACCCGGACCAGCAGGTGCACGTGGGTCTGGACCATCCCAATTTCGAGGATGTAGCACCGCTCCTTGCGGGCCAGGGCGCGTAGGATCCGACAGAGGAACCGGGCCAAGGCGGCGTCGATGAGCGGGGCGCGGTCGCGGGTGGTCCAGACTATGTGGACGTAGAGTTGGTGAAACACGGCCGAGAATAACGCCAGGTTGCGCTGATTCGCTGATCAGATTCCCGCGACCCCGACCAGAGAAATGCAACGAGTCCCCGGCTGCGTGCGTCGCGAAGGCCGCGACTAAAGTCGCATGTCGTCGCGAAGCGACGCCTTGCCGAGCCGCGACTTCAGTCGCGTGCCCTGGTCTGGGAGAGGTATGGCCCCGGATCCGGCGAGGGGCTGTTGCTGAACTTCGCGATGAGTGACGCGGCGATCACGATCAACACCATGCTCACCACCTGCGCCACCGTCAGCGGACCCAGCAGGCGATCGTCCTTGGCCCGCAGGAATTCGATCAGGAACCGTTCGACGCCCGCCAGCAGCAGATAGACTCCGAAAAGCCAGCCGATCGGCTTGTCCTTGAGCCGCCACCGCCACAGCAGCGCGAAGACCGCCAGCATGATGACGACCTCGTACAGCTGGGTCGGATGCACCGCGAGCACCGTGAGCGGGTCGGTGCCGGGCGGCACAGGAATGCCGAACAGTGAGGTCATGTTCTCCGCCGTGGAAGGCGGAAGCCCCTGGGGGAATTTCACTCCCCAGGGAAGGTTGGTGGGGCGGCCGTAATCGTCGTTGACGATGAAGCAGCCGATCCGTCCCAGCGCGTAGGCCGCGGCGAGAGACGGCGCGGCGATCTGGAAGGTCCACCGCAGCGGGACTCGCTTGCCGCCAGCCGTTGAGAATCACCGCCGCCGCTCCGCCCAGAAACCCTCCGTACCACACCAGGCCTCCGCGGGAGAAGAGGCTTCCTCCGTTCATCGCCCAGTACCACAGCTTGGCGCCGATGATCCCGCCGATCACGGCGGCGACGGTGATGTCCGCGGCGTATTCCTCGTACAGCCCGCGGCGCCGCAACTCCATCGCAATCAGCCAGCCGCCCATGAGGAAGCCGACCATCATCATGATCCCGTAGCCGGTGATCTCGATGTGACCCAGGAGAGGGACCGGGAAGCGCCAGACGAGAGGATAGACGTTCATCGGGTGACGCCTGTGAGATCGGTTGGAATGGTGAGACCGGGGAAGGGGAGATCGGCGCGGGGTTCGAGATCCCAGCCGCTCGACTCTCCGCGGCTCAAGTGCCAGGCGCCCGCCGCGGCGATCATGGCAGCGTTGTCGGTGTTGAGACGGTTGGACGCCACGGCCACGGTCCCGTTTCCCGCGAGCATGGATCGCACCTGCTCGACCAGGACCTGGTTGCAGGCGACACCTCCGCCCAGCATGACGCGGGAGTAACCCAGGTTGACCGCCGCATCGGCCGTCTTCGCGGCCAGCACCTCGACGATCGCGTCCTGAAACCCGCGGGCCATGTCGGCCCGCTCGGCGGCGAGATCCCGGCTGGCACGGACGGCACGGAGCACCGCGGTCTTGAGGCCGCTGAACGAGAACGCATACCGATCCGGCCCCTCGCGATCCAACTCCTTCAGCAGGGGACGGGGAAAGCGTAGCGACCCGCCCGACCGGATTGCGCCAGGCGTTCGATCGCGGCACCGCCCGGATACCCGAGTCCGAGGAGTGTGGCGACCTTGTCGAACGCTTCGCCGGCGGCATCGTCCCGGGTGCTCCCGAGCAGCCGGTAGTCTCCCCACGCCGGCACATCGAGCAGGAGAGTGTGGCCGCCGCTCACCAGCAGGGCCACGAATGGCGGCGCGAATTCAGGTTGCTCGAGGGTCGGCGCGAAGAGATGGCCCTCGAGATGGTGCACCCCGATCAGCGGCACGCTCGAGCGACAGGGCCATCGTCTTCCCGAACATCACGCCGACCAGCAGAGCTCCCACCAGTCCCGGCCCCGCGGTCACCGCGACCGCGGTGACGTCACTCTGGGTGAATGCCGGCTTCCGCCAAGCGCCTGCTCGGTGACGTCGCCGATGGTCTGGAGGTGGGCCCGACTGGCCAGCTCGGGGACTACCCCGCCGAAGATCCGGTGCACGTCCTGCGACAGAATGACGAGGCTGGCGAGCGTCCGCTTGTCTCCCTCGACCGTGAGCACCGCCGCGGAGGTTTCGTCACAGGACGTCTCGAAGGCGAGAATCTTCTCGGTCATCTCTGAGCTCGTCTCGCCTGGCGGTGTCGGGCAGGACTTCGAAGCTGATCAGTGACCTCGGCGGGGAAACCCTGCACGGCGCCGAATCCTTGTCGTGTCCACCGCAATCGAGCGCTCGAACACTCCCTCCACGCGCTCGACGCGGAGCGGGATGGTGGTCACGGAATCGATTCGTGCCACCATATCCGCGGGACCAGTCAGCCGTACCATACCGGGAAATACCTGGACCGTGCGCATCAGCCTCGTCCCGGAATCCAGTTGGAGCCGCAGATCGGGATGGACCGGGACCGAGCGAAAGACCACCGGATCGAGCTGGAGGGTGACCTGCCGGGGCTGGATGTCCTGGACTCTCACCTCGCTTCCGCGAGGCACCTCGACATCCGAAGGCAACAGGTCCAGGGTGACTGCCCGGCCGGTGACCGTGTCCGGGAGAATGCGGGTCAGCGTCAGATGGGCGCCGGTGAGCTTGAGCAGCTCACGTCGGGGCCCCACCACGAGAGCGCGTGATCGCCGGAGGATCTCCGGTGAATGAACGGCCTGCGGGACCCTGGGGAACGAGGGTCACAGGTAGGACCCTGCTCGCCGGCTGCTCTGCCGTGGCGACCACCCAGAGCATGACCGCCAGCAGGAGAGAGGTGAGCTTGAGCGGCCAATTCCTCGTCAGCGGTGCCGAGCTTCACGAGTCCGGCGATTCCGCGAGGAGCCTGGTGACCAGGGCGCGATTCACCGGGGAATTCCAGTCCTGTGCCCCGATCAGGCGCTTGACGATGACGCCCTTCTTGTTCACCAGGAAGCTCTCGGGAACCCCGGTGGTCTGATAGTCCTGCTGGATCCTGTCCGTCCCGATCCTGCAGGATGTCGAAGGTGAGGTGCAGATCGTCGGCGAACTGGCGAACCTCCTGCGGACCGACCACATCCACGCTCACCGCCGCGATGCGGAACCCCTTCCCGCTCAGCGAATCGTAGAGGGCCTGCATCGCAGGCATCTCGACCTTGCAGGGTATGCAGTAGGTGGCCCAGACGTTCACCAGGGTCACGGCGCCCTTGTAGTGCCGGCGGAAGCTGACGCTATCCTGGGTCCGGAGATCGTACACCTTGAAGTCGGGCGCCGTCGCTCCGATCTGAACTGCCTTTACGTCGGGACCAAACCAGAGCACGGCCGCTACCGCGAGGCCGAGCCCCGCTACGATCGATCCCACCCAAAACCATTGTCGATTCACGATTCCTAAACCTGCTGAAGACAACGCCGCTTGAGAGCCCGCACTGCCCCTCCCGGATCTCCCCCGCCGAAGACCGCGGTTCCTGCCACAAAGGTATCGGCGCCGGCCCGCCACGCGGTCTCGATGGTCTCGACCGTGATCCCACCGTCCACTTCCAGCGCGGCACGGGACCCTTCGCTGTCCAGCAGGGCGCGGGCGCGTTCGATCTTCCCGGTCGCGGCAGGGATGTAGGACTGGCCGCCGAAACCCGGGGTTCACACTCATGATGAGCAAGAGGTCGAGATCGTCAACTACCTCGGCGACGGCCTCCAGCGGAGTGGACGGCACCAGTGCCAGTCCGGCCATCATGCCTCGTTCCCGGACCATGGCGAGATGCCGCTGGGTGTGCACCGTCGCCTCGGGATGGAAGGTGAAGACCGTGGCGCCCAGGTCGGCGTACTCCGCGATGTAGCGTTCCGGCTCCTGGACCATGAGATGCACGTCGAGCGGCGCATCGGTGAATCGCCGTAAGGCGCGAAGCAGAGGAGCGCCGAAGGTCAGGTTCGGCACAAACCGGCCGTCCATCACGTCGATGTGCAGCCATTCGGCTCCGCCGGCCAGTGCCGCCTTCGACCTCTTCCCGCAGCCGGCCCAGGTCGGCGCTGAGCAGGCTGGGTGCGATCCGCACCGTCATGGAGTCGCCTTCCGTGAGAGAATCAGATCCACCCGGCCTCCCCTCGAGCTTAGCGTGCCCGGTGCGGGCCGCTGCTCTACCACGATGCCATCCGGCTTGCCCAGGACCGTGCGGGACGAGGTGGAGCCGACGGCAAGGCCTGCCAGCTCCAGCCGCTCCCTCGCCTGTTGCGTCGTCATCCCGATCACCCCGGGTACACTGATCTCGGCGGGACCGCGACTCACCACGATATCAACCGGAGTTCCCGGATCGCGACCGACACCGGCGCCAGGCCGGGTCGCTACCACGACGCCAGGATCGGCCGCCGAGGGGAGCGAGTCGGTTGCTCCGATCGTGAGCCCTGAGGACTCGCAGCACCCGGAGGGCGAGGCTCGCCTCGAAGCCGACCACATCGGGGATCGCCACCGGCGCAGGACCGTTGCTGAGGGTCAAGCTGATCGGAGAGTTGGGCGGCATTACTACACCGGGCGCTGGATCCTGCCAGACCACCGTTCCCTTAGGCGCCTTGGGATGAGCCATCTCCGGGTCCAGCTTCATCCGGAACCCCTGCTTGGTGAGCCGGGACTTTGCCTCGGTGACGCCGAGGTCGAGGAGGCGCGGCACCGCGTGATCGGTCGAGAACAGCTTCGACGGGAAGAGCCAGATCACTGTGAGAAGGTAACCGAACAGGAAGGCGCCCACGACAAGCGCGGCCTGGCGGACCATTCTGCGTCCGGCAATCGTGGCGACCAGCGGCGGGCCATCCTCATGGCGCCGAAAGCGCATCAGGCGATTCTCCTGAGCCGGGCCGCGAAAGCCCCGTCCATGGCGTGCCGCTGTGGCAACAGTTGAAGGTCTCCCTTGTCGGAGAGCAATTCGGCGGGGACGCTGCCGGGGGCCTCACGGCGAAACTGGGGCGACCGAGCCAGGAAGCGATCGATCTGCTCGGCATTCTCCTCCGGCTCGAGGGAGCAGGTGGAGTAGACCAGCAGGCCGCCCGATGGCACCAGCGCGGCGCACCCCGTCAGTAGATCCGCCTGCCGGCGAGTCAGGCGATCCAGGGCATCAGCCGTCACTTTCCACCGCGCATCCGGATGCCGCGCGAAGGTACCGGTCCCCAGGCATGGCGCATCGAGCAGGACGGCAGCGCATTGCCTGAGCGGAGGGCGACCGGCGTCCGCGGCCACGATAAAGGCCGGCCCGGAACCGGCTCGAGCGAGGTTCTCGGCCAATCGGGGCAACCGGGATGGCCGCGCCTCGCCCGCGATCACCGCGTGCACGCTGCGGCCCAGAGCGATGGTCTTCCCACCGGGGGCGGCGCAGGCGTCGTACACCGTCGCGTCGTCGGGGAAATCGGCGAACCGGATTACGAGTGCCTGGGCCGGATCCTGAACGATGAACGCGCCTTCGTCAAAGCCCGGCAGACCGGTAGGCGACCGTTCCGCCACGACGAGTCCGGCACCAAACGGCGCCGGCTCGAAGCGGATTTGGTTGTCCTCGAATCGCCGACGGATCTGGCTCTCGCTCTCGCGACCGGGCTGCACCACAAGAACCGGCCGGCGGTTATTCCACGCCAAGAGGGATTCGGTGCTTTCCGGACCAAATCGTTCCAGCCAGCGGGCGACCAGCCAGTCAGGGTGGGAGTACCGGGTGGAGATGTCGGACGGGGCGGACAGGTCGGACGGGGCGGTCGATGTTTCTTCCGACTTTCCCGCCACTCTTGTCTCTCCCGCCCTCCTCAGCACCGCATTGACGAATCCTGCGGCCTTCGCTCCGGCCACTTCGCGCGCCAGATCTACCGAGGTGCTGACTGCGGCGTGGGGCGGCACCCGGTCCAGTTCATCGAGCTGATAGACGCCGAGCCGCAGGACTCCCCGAATCAGCGGCGGCACCGAGCCCAATCCGCGCGGCACATGCGGCGCCAGCCGCGAATCGAGTTCGCTCTGCCGACGCAACACTCCCGCCGCCAGCTCGTGGGCCAGCCGACGATCAGCACCCTCGAGCCCTTTCATGCTCAACTCGAGCGCGGCATCCAAGGGCAGGCCCCGTCCCGCTCGCTCCAGGATTCGCAGAGCGGCGCGACGCGGTGCGAGGCCGGGAGGCGAGAGGTCAGTAGAGCGGTCGATGGTCAATGGTCGATGGTCGATGGTCGTGAGTCTTAGTCTCTAGGTCTTGAGTCCTATCGACCGTTCGCCCATCGACCATCGACCGTCTCCCGTCTCCCGTCTCTACGTCTCACAGCATCCCCCGCACGGGGCTCGACGGCACCGCGACTTCCCGCCGCGGCATGCGACCCGACAGGAACGCCAGGCGGCCGGCTTCGACCGCGTAGCGCATCGCGAGCGCCATTCCCGGCTGCGTCCTCGGCCTCGGCGATGGCGGTGTTCATGAGAATCCCGTCCACGCCCTGCTCCATCGTGATGCAGGCATCGGAGGCGGTGCCGACGCCGGCATCCACCAGCACCGGAACCTTGAGGCGCTGCTTGATGGTGCGGATGCTGTAGGGATTGAGCAGGCCAAGTCCGCTGCCTATCGGAGACGCGAGCGGCATGACCGCGGCGGCGCCGGCGTCCTCGAGCCGCAACGCGGTGATCAGGTCGTCGTTGGTATAGGCCATCACCTGGAATCCTTCGGCGACCAGCGTTCTGGTAGCGCGAGATGAGGCCCGCGGTGTCGGGAAGCAGGGTCTCCCGATCCCCGATCACTTCCAGTTTGACGAAATCGTTGAAGCCAGCCTCGCGACCGAGGCGGGCGTACCGGATCGCTTCCTCCGCGGTATAACAGCCCGCGGTGTTGGCGAGCAGGAAGTACCGGGTGGGATCGAGATGATACAGCAGTCCCTCTTCCTTCGTGCGATCGAGGTCCACCCGTCGCACGGCGACGGTCACCACCTCGGCGCCCGACGCCTCAATGGCGCGGATCATTTCGGCGTTGCTGCGGTACTTCCCGGTGCCAACCAGCAAACGAGAACGAAAAGATCGTCCCCCCACCGTGAGGGGTGGATCGGTCAAGATTTGTGTCTGTATTGTCGTTGCCATATGCCCGGGATTCCTCGCTGCGCTCGGAATGACAACTTCCTCTTCAGCCATTCATTCTCGTGGCCATCCGCCATTCCGCCATCTCCGCCATTCCGCCATTCCGCCATCTCGCCGTTCCGCCTCATCCTCCACCCACGAAGTGCACCAGTTCGACCGAATCGCCGTTCTGGAGTCCGGTGTCGCCCAGGCGTGGCCGGCGGACGATTTCCCGGTTGAGCTCCACCACGACCATCCGGGCGTCCAGATCCAGCTGGCGCAGCAGGTCGGCCAGAGTCGCGGGGGCGTCGATCTCCCGGGGCTCGCCGTTCACTGTGACGCTGAGTCTGCTCATACTGGCTCCAGCCAGGGCGCGAGGAGCGCCAATGCCGCCGCTGCCGGGTCGCGCACGTGCCACGCGGCGGAGATGGCGGCAATCCCGTACGCTCCGGCCTCGCGCAGTTCTGGGGTCCGCTCCGGCGTCACCCCACCGATCGCGATCACCGGTCGTCCCAGACTCGCAACTTCGTTCACGAGACCGGGACCAGCCGCGGGGCGACCGGGATGGGTGGGAGTACTATAGATCGGACCCACCATCAGAAAATCTGCTCCGGCGTCGAGCGCAGCCCGCGCTTCGTCGCCCGAATGCACCGAGCTTCCAATCCAACCGGACCAGTTGCCCACCACCTGCCGCGCATCGCGGGGGAGCAGATCGCCCGCGCCAAGTTGGATCCCCTGGGCGGCGAGTGCCGCCGCGATGTCGGGCCTTCCATTCACGAACACCGCGGCCTCTGGTGGCCGGGCCAGCGCGAGAAACCGTCGTACCGCCGCGGTGAGTCGTGCACCGGTGGCCGCACGGTCCCGGGCGTGGAGCGCCACTACCGATCCGGTCGAGGCGAGTGCGGCCGCTCGCACTCCCAAATCCTCCAGCTCCAGCACCGCTCGATCGGTCACCGCATGCAGTCGAGGCAATGGCCTCATGTGAGTCGATGACCGGGCTCCACCCGACGACCGCGAGTCCATGCGCCGACTTCCATGCGGCTCTTGCCGGCGGGTTGGACCTCCGCGACCTCGACGGCGCCTACTCCTGCGGCCACCTGAAGCGTATTGCCCGCCTCCAGCACCGTTCCTGGCTCGCCGCTCCCGTTCACCACGCGGCCGCCGAACAGCTTCAGCTCCGTGTCGTCCAGAGAGGTCCACGCCCCCGGATCGGGATCGAAGGCCCGGATGGTTCGGGCCAGAGTGGCCGCGTCACGCTCCCAATCGAGACGAGTAGTGCCGCGGTCGATCTTCGGAGCGTAGGTGGCAAGGCTGTGGTCTTGCGGCTCCGGGTCGGGCCGCGTCGGCCGCCACCATGGTGAGCGCTTCGACCAGAGCCGCGGCGCCGAGCTCGGCCAGCCGCTCGAGCAGCTCCCCTCCGGTTTCATCCCGTGCCACTTCGGTTTCGATCTGGTGCAGCACCGGCCCGGTATCGAGCCCGGGCTCGAGCTGCATGATGCTGACGCCCGTGGTCTCGTCGCCGTTCAGGATGGCCCACTGGACCGGGGCGGGCCCGCGGTGCCGGGGTAGCAATGAGGCGTGCACGTTCAGCATCCCGCGGCGGGGCAGGGCCAGAATCGCCGGCTTGAGAATGTGGCCGTACGCGACGACGACGCCCAGGTCCGGGGCATACCCGCGAAGAGCGGACTCGAATTCTTCTCCGAAGGGGCGCTCGGGCTGAAGGACGGGCAAGTCCTCCTCGAGCGCCGCGACTTTGACCGGGGAAGGAGTGAGAGTGCTGCGGGAACGTCCCACCGCGCGGTCGGGTTGAGTGACCACCAGCGCCACGTCGAAGCCTTCCTCGAGCAGCGCGCGCAATGATGGGACTGCGAATTCGGGAGTACCGAAGAACACGAGGCGCATCAGGTCGTCCCCGCGGACGCGGGCCTCACCTCCGAGACGAAGCTCGTCTCGCCTTCGTGGTCCTTCTTCCACTTCGACAGGATGCGCTTCCGCTTGAGCAGGCCGAGATGGTCGACGAAAAGAATGCCATCGAGGTGGTCGATCTCGTGCTGGACCGCCCGGGCGGCGAGGCCCTCGAGCGTCCTGGTGTATCGGTTTCCGTCGCGATCGGTGGCTTCCAGCACGACGCTGGCGGGACGGGTCACATCGGCGTAGACCTTAGGAATCGAAAGGCAGCCTTCTTCCTCGGTGTCCCGCCCCTCGGCCTCGACGATCACCGGGTTGATCAGGACCAGCTTCTCGTCTTCGGTTTCTACCACCGCGATGCGACGCGCCACCCCGACCTGATTGGCGGCGAGGCCCACCCCCTTGGCGGCATGCATGGTCTCGAAGAGGTCGTCCACGAACTGGCGGACCTCTTCGTCGATCGCGGAAACCTCCACGCTTCGCTGCCGCAAGACGGGAGAGCCAAGCAGGTGGAGCGGCAGCAGACTCATCCAGCGGCCCCCGGCGCGGGTGCGCTGTCACCGACCCGGACGATGCGGGCCCGTTCGACCACGAGGGTGGAGCCGCCACTCTCGATGGTGACCCGGTCTTCCTTCACGTCTTTCACCTTCCCGATAATCCCGCCGGCGGTGCTGATTTCGTCGCCCTTCTTGATGTTCTTGAGCAGTTCTTCGTGCTTCTTCCGCGCCTGAGACTGGGGGCGGAGAATCAGGAAGTAGAACACCAGGCCGATTGCCACGATCTGGAAGAGCAGCAGGCTGAATCCGCCTCCCGGGACGTCGGGAGCGGCCATCACGGCCAGCAGCTGAAGCGGTCACAAGTCTCCTCGGCGATGGTAACGCTCGAGCCAGTCCCGGCTCCAGCGATCAAAAGTCCGGTCCAGGATCGTGGTGCGGGCGAGTTCCCCCAGCCGGATCAGGAACCGGATGTTGTGGATCGACACCAGGCGCAACCCCAACATCTCCTCCGCCATGAACAGGTGGCGGAGGTATCCCCGCGAGAACCGAACGCAGGTCTCGCAGTCGCAGGCCGGGTCGAGCGGCTGGTCCGACAATCTGAGCCCGGCGGACCGGATGTTCACCTTCCCCTGGCTGGTCCAGGCGCTGCCGTGCCGCCCATTTCGCGTCGCGGCAACACAGTCGAACAGGTCCACTCCGCGGGCGATTCCCTCCAGCAGATCGTCGGGAAAACCCACTCCCATAAGATAACGGGGGACCGGCGCAGGCAGGACCGGCGCGAGCTCTTCCAAGACGCGGTGCATGACCGGTTTGGGCTCGCCGACCGAGAGGCCGCCGATCGCGATTCCGGTCCAGGGTCCGCGAGTCAGGGTGCCTTCCAGCGAGCGCATCCGCAGCTCGGCATGGGTGCCGCCCTGGATGATGGGCCAGAGGGTCTGGGCGGTGGGCGTCGGTCGATGGTCATGGGTCGATGGTCGAGGTCGATGGTCCGCTGCCACCCGTCCGCTCGACCATTGACTCATTGACCACGACCCACGACCGGACGAGTTCGTCGTGTCGTCCGCGGCATCGTCCCAGCCAGCGGAGAGTCCGTTCCATGCCCTCTTCCGCCCGCGTCGAAGTCCGACTGAGCCGGGACCACATGATCGAACGCCATCGCGATGTCGGCGCCCAGGGCCCACTGGATCTCCATCGACGATTCGGGAGTGATGGTCCGCAGTCCGCCGTCGATGTGACTCTGAAACTCGACGCCCACTTCTTCGACGGTCCGAAGGCCCTCCAGCGAGAACACCTGGAAACCGCCCGAATCGGTGAGCATCGGGCCCGGCCAGGTGGAGAAGCGGTGCAGCCCTCCCAAGCCTGCGCACGACCTCTTCGCCGGGGCGCAGATGCAGATGGTAGGTATTGCCCAGAATGATCTGGGCTCCCGCGCGTTCGACTTCGGCGGGATGAAGGCCCCGCACGGTGCCGTGAGTACCCACCGGCATGAACGCCGGAGTACGCACCTCGCCATGCGGCAGTGTCAGCGTGCCGGCGCGGGCGAGACCGTGGGTGCCGTCGAGGGTGAAGTCGAACATGGGGCGGTGAAAGGTAAGGAGTAAGGAGTAGAGAAGTAGAGGAGTACCAGACGTCCCACTCGTCTCACTCCTCGACTCCTCAGTCCTACTCCTTACTAAAGACTACCATCGCATCCCCATACGAGTAGAACCGGTATCGCTTCTCTACCGCGTGACGATACGCGGCCATGGCGAGGTCATATCCCGCGAAGGCACAGACCAGCATCAACAGCGTCGAACGGGGCAGGTGAAAGTTGGTCAGCAGGTGGTCCACTACCCTGAACTGAAATCCGGGGGTGATCATGAGCCGGGTTTCAGCACTCCCGGATCGCACCAGGCTCCTGTCAGCTGGCGGCGCTTTCGAGCGCCCTCACCACCGTGGTGCCCACCGCCCAAACACTCCCCTTCCGGTCCCGGGCGTCGGCTATCGCTGTCGCGGTCGCCTCGGGGATTTCAAATCGCTCCGGATGCATGTGGTGCCGGGAGATATCCTCGACTTCGACCGGCTTGAAGGTGCCGGGGCCGACTTCGAGATCCAGCCGCGCGATGCGCACGCCCCGTAGTTCCAGCCCCTCAAGGATCTCGGCGGTGAAGTGAAGCCCGGCGGTAGGCGCCGCCACGCTGCCTTCCTGCTCGGCGTAGACGGTCTGATAGCGAATCTCGTCGGTCGAATCGGGATCCCGTTCGATGTAGGGAGGGAGAGGCAGCCGGCCCAGCCGTCGAATCGCCTCGTCGGCAGAGGCGCCGATGAATCGCACCTCACGATGCCCTTCCGCCAGCTCGGCGACCGTCTCCACCTCGATGTCGGGCGCGAGACGGATACGCTTCCCGGGCTTCAGCGCCGAACCGGGGCGGCCGATCGCGATCCAGGCCCCATCGGTGCCGGGATGGAGCAGCAATACCTCCGCTGGCGCGCCACTCGGCCGAGTCCCCAGCAAGCGCGCGTGCCGAACCCGGGTGCTGTTGAGGACCAGCAGGTCTCCGGGAGAGATGAGCTGGGTCAGGTCTCCAAAGGTTCGATCCTGCAGTGTCCCATCCACCCGTTTGGCTACCAGCAGCCGGCTGGTCCCACGCTCGGCCAGGGGATGCTGCGCGATCAGCTCGGGCGGGAGGGAGTAGTCGAAGTCGGAGGTGTGGTAGGGCACGGGCCGGACGGTTTAGCGGGAGTAGGGAATAGGGAGTAGGGAGTGGGGATCGGCATTCGGTCGGGGTCCATGTCCCCTACTCCCTACACCCTACTCCCTACTCCCCACCGCCTACTCAAACATGGACGGCTGTGCTGCCGGCATCTTGATCCCAAATCGACGATACGCATGCGCGGTCGCGACCCGACCTCGCGGCGTGCGCTCCAGAAAGCCCTGCTGGATCAGGTACGGCTCGTACACCTCTTCCAGGGTCCCGCTGTCCTCGCCCACTGCAACGGCAACGGTACTGAGGCCGACTGGTCCGCCGCCGAACTTCTCGATGATGGTCTTGAGGATGCGCGCGTCCATGTCGTCGAGCCCGAACTCATCCACGTTGAGCCGGCTCAGCGCATCCCGGGCAACCTGACTGGTGATGGTGCCGTTGGCCCGCACCTGGGCATAGTCCCGCACCCGGCGCAGCAGGCGGTTGGCGACGCGCGGGGTCCCCCGGCTTCGCCTCGCCAGCTCATCGGCCCCCTCCGACTCGATCGGAACATTCAGGATCTGCGCCGAGCGTTCGACGATGGTCTTGAGCTCATCAGCCGGATAGAAATTCAGCCGCTCGACCATGCCGAAGCGGGCGCGCATCGGTGGAGTCAGCAGGCCGAACCTGGTCGTGGCTCCGACCAGGGTGAACCGCTCGATCGCCATCGGGATGGTCTGGGCGTGGGGGCCGTCGGCGATGCGCACTTCGACGCGGTAGTCCTCCATCGCGGGGTAGAGGAACTCTTCCAGGACCGGCCGGAGACGATGGATCTCATCGATGAAGAGCACGTCTCCCGGCTGCAGCGTGGTCAGCAAGCTCACCAGATCGCCGGGCTTTTCCAGCACCGGACCCGACGTCGTCCGGAGTTGGACCCCCATCTCCCGGGCCAGCAGGGTGGCCAGCGTGGTCTTGCCCAGTCCGGGCGGTCCGAAGAAGAGGGTGTGGTCCAGCGGCTCGCCCCGCGCCTTCGCGGCGTCGATCGCGATCTGGAGCGACGCCTTCACCTGGGTCTGGCCCACGAACTCATCGAGCCGGGAGGGCCGCAGCGCGGCCTCGGCCCCGGTCTCCTCGGGGAGGACGTCAGGAGTGGTGATCTGCAGGCGGCTCATCATTCGAGCAGTCGGGCTTCCCACCGGACCGGCCGGTCACCCGGCCGTACCAGGTGCTTCACGTGGCAGTGAGTACAGCGATCCTCCGCTTCCCGGGTCTCCGCGGGAACCAGCAGGCGATTGGTGCTCCCGCATCGGGTGCAGAGCCATTCGGCGGTAGTGGCGGCGACAGTCATGGAGTCTCTAGGTGAGTTCCGAGTTCCGAGTTCCGCGTACCGAGTCCCGAGAGCAGCCTTCTCACTTCTTACTTCTCACATCTCACGCTTTTTATCGCTTCCCCGCCAGCCGCTGCAGCGCCTGCTTGATCAGCTGCGCCGTGTCCGAGGACCCATCAGCGGCCAGCGCGTCGCGCACTGCGCTCTCGGCCTGGGCCGGAGGATAACCGAGGCGGGTGAGGGCAGCCAGCGCCTCTTCGCTGGGTCCCATCGTCGCCGGTGGCAACTCGCCCCCGACTTCCTCGAACCGGTCATGCAGCTCCAGTACCAGCCGCTCTGCCTTCTTCTTTCCGATGCCGCTCACAGTGCTCAGCGCGGCGATGTCCCGCTGCCGGATGCTGCGCACGGTGCGATCGGCGCCCAGTGTGGAGAGAAGGGCCAGCGCCAGCCGGGGACCAAAGCCGCTGGCGGTGAGCAGCCGCTGAAAGACTAGCCGTTCCCCGGGGCGGTCGAACCCGAAGAGCGCCCAGCCGTCCTCCTTCACAACGAGCTCGGTGTGGAGCTGCACCTTGTGTCCGAGCGCTGGCAATCGTTCCACGACACCGAGAGGGAGCGTGATGCTGTAGCCGACCCCGCCCGAGGTCTCGATCAGGACGGTGTCTCCATCCCGTCCGCGAAGTATTCCGGAAACCAGCGCGATCATGCCCGGCGTCCCAGGAAGGGGCCGAGGCTTTTTGGCGCGGTGCGAAGCAGGTGAGTGAGCGCGATGGCGACTCCATCGGCTGCGTCGGCAGGGCGGGGTGCGCTCTTGAGGCGAAGTAACTGCGCCACCATAAATCCTACCTGCGGTTTGAGGGCGGCGCCGCGGCCAACCACCGTCTGCTTCACGACCGCCGGTGAGTACTCGGTGACTGGTATGCCGCGTAGAGCCGCGGCGACCAGGATCGCACCCCGCGCATGACCGAGCACCAGCGCCGTTCTCACGTTGCGTGCCGCGAACACCCCTTCGACCACGACACTCTCCGGTGCCAGCCGGTCGATGAGGCCGAGCAATTCGTCGTGGATGAGTCGCAGCCGTTGGGGCAGGGGATCCCGAGGCAGAGTCCTGATCACGCCGCACTCGACGAGCTGGGGGGCCCGGCCGGCCCGGGCTTCGACCATGCCGTAGCCCGTAATCGCGGTACCCGGATCGATGCCGAGCACCCTCATGGGAGGGCCCGGCTCAGACCGATGTCTCCGCCTCCGCCATCGCGGCCGCGTCGATGTCGAAGTTGGAAGAGACCTTCGAAACGTCGTCCAGCTCCTCAAGCGTTTCCATGAGCCGGAGCATCTGCTCCGCCTGTTTGCCTTCGACTCGCACCGTGCTCTTGGGAACCATCGTGAGCTCGGCGGACTCGATGGTGTAGCGCTTGGCCTTCAGGGCGTCCTGTACTGCGTGGAAACCGTGCGGGGTGGTGGAGACTACGTATTGTTCGCCATCGCGGACAATGTCCTCGGCGCCGGCCTCGAGGGCCGCTTCCAGTGCGCTGTCTTCATCGAACTTCGCGGCATCGAGGTAGATCTGACCCTTGCGCTCGAACATCCAGGCCACCGAGTTGGTCGCACCCAGGTTGCCGCCGTTGCGGCTGAACGCATGACGAATCTCGGCCACTGTGCGGTTGGCATTGTCGGTGGTGGCCTCGATCAAAATCGCGGCGCCACCCGGCCCGTAGCCTTCGTAGGTGACTTCTTCGTAGATCGCGCCCTCGAGCTCGCCGGTTCCCTTCTTGATGGCGCGGTCGATGTTATCGGCTGGCATGTTGACGGCCTTAGCCGCGTCGACCGCGGTGCGAAGGCGGGGGTTGCCCCCGGGATCGCCACCACCGGCCTTGGCGGCCACCGTGATCTCGCGGATCACCTTGGTCCAGGAGGCGCCGCGTTTCTGGTCCGCAATCGCCTTCTTGCGCTTGATCTGTTTCCACTTGCTATGACCGGCCATTCCTCTGCCTCGACGGGATTCTGGGTGGAAAATACTGCCGTAACCCGTTGTCGTCAGCCCTCAACCGCGCATTTGATCCAACGGTCCGGCGCGGCACAGCAGGGAAACGAGACTGGCCGGCATCCGGCCATTGACCCTCTTGGGGCCTACCACTAGTCTCCCCCGCCTATGCGTCTACAACTTCTCGCTGTCGCAGTGGTCCTTGCCATGGCCTGCAAGGGTGACCGGCCCAAAATGCCCCCGCTCTCCGAGACCATGCCGGAGCTCCCGGTCCCCCCAGCTGCGGAGGTCATTTCGAATTCCGGCGGGGAGGACGCACTCCAGATCCGCTTCAAGAGTACCGGGGAGCCCGAGGAGATCGCGACCTATTATCGAACCTACTTCAGCAAGAACAACTGGCGGCTGGTGAGCGACATCAAGACCCGGGAGGGGGTCATCGTGATGTATGCGGAAGGAACGAAGCGGCCCCTCTGGGTGACGATCACCAAGGCTGGCGGCCAGGATGGCAGCCTGGTTGATATCGCCGGAGCTAAGGGATCTGTCTCGAATGAGAAGGCGACGTCGCCCAGTCAGTAGGCGTGACGCTCATACTTTCCGCTCCGGCTCGACCATATCCTCGAAGCGCAACCATTCGTGGTAAAAGAACAGGTCCACAAAGCCGGTGGTCCCGTTGCGATTCTTTGCCACGATCAACTCCGTAGCCCCTTCGACTCCACCCGCAGGCCGGTACATCTCCTCGCGATAAATCGCCAGGACGACATCAGCGACCTGCTTTACCACCCCTAGTCCTCCCAGGTCTTCGAGCGACGGCCGCGGATCGCGTCGACTGGGCTTGAGCCCGGGAAGCTGGGCCAGCACCAGCACCGCGACGTCATGATCGAGCGCCAGCGCCTTGAGCGCGCGTGCCGCTCCTGCAACCGCCTCGTCCGGTCCGGTGGCCGATGCCGGCGGCGCAGTCATCTGCAGGGAATCGATCACCAGAAGCGCCCGCCGGGGAACTGTATCCAGTGCCTCCGATACCTCGGTAAACCGCTGTCCGCTCAGCGAGCGGACCTGCAGCGGAAGATCGCGCAGCCGGAGCGCGGCAGCGCCAACCGAGGCCCGGCTCACATCGTCCAGGGATCCGCTCCGCAGGGAGTCCACCGGGACCCGCGCCTCGAGTGCCAGCGCTCGTTCCATGAGCCGGTCTTCGGTCATCTCACCCGACAAGAAGACGGTCGGCACTCCCGACTGAGCGCCCCGGATGGCCATCGCGAGTCCGAGGGAGGACTTGCCGCTTCCCACATCGCCGGCCAGGACAATCAGGTCCTGCCGCCGAAATCCACCCGCCAGCATCCGATCAAGCGAAGGGAAACCGGTGGGAACGGTGTCGCTCGCGGCCGTGCCGTCGCTGCGCGCGTCCATCCGCTGGACCAGCGCTTCGACCGTGGTGGCAGGTTCCTTGTTCAGAGAAGGGCGGGGGCGTTGCATGCCTCAATTATACGACATCGGTCAGCGACCGAGTGGAAGCAGGGCCTGACGGGCGGCCCGTTCGGCCTTGCGGATCGCTTCCGCCGCCTCCTGTCCGGCTCCTTCCCGGGTTGGGGCGACTAACCCGTTCAGGATACCTGGCACCGATTCCCGGGTCGCGTCGCGCAACTGATGAAGGGCCGCGGTAAGCGCGCGGCGGAGCGGGGCAGGGACGGTGAGACTGGATAGCCGGGACTCGAGAGCGGTGATCCGGCGCCGGACGTTGCGCTCTCCGAGGGGTGGCTCGAGTTGGAGGTCCTGCGCCACCCGGAGGGTGAGCCACAATGCGAACAGCCCTTCCCGCCGCGGGCCTCGGGCGCTCCGGGCCAGCAACGAAATCAGCTCGAAGGCCGACGGGTCCCAGCCGCTCACGCGCCGAGCTCGGTCAGGGCGACTTGCGACTTCCTCAGGCGTGATCTCCTTCAGACAGCGGTGGTGCACCAGGGGACAGCGGGGAGTTCCCTTGGCGCTGCAGGGGCGGCATCCCAGATCGCGCTGCAGCACCGTTGCCCGGGCCCGATAGGGGAAGAAGCCGAAGGCCTCGACGGTGGGGCCGAACAGGGCCACCACCGGAGTGCCGAGCGCGGTGGCCATGTGCATGACCCCGGTGTCTCCGGTGACAGCCGCCGCGGCGTGCTCCAGCACCGCTCCCGATTCCTGCAACCCGAGATCCCCCGCACCTGATGCGGCGGAGCCATTGCCGGCCGCGGCTATCCCGGAGCAGAGCGCACCATCTTCCGGTCCGCCGATCACCGCGACCTGGGCTCCGGCGCTCGTCAGCGACTCCACCAGCTTGCACCAGTGGTCTCGCGGCCAGCGTTTCGTGGCGTGCGCGGCGCCGGGAGCCACGACCAGGAGCTTCCGGTCGCCGTTCAGCGCATTCCCCGCCAGCCATCGAACAGCACTCTCTCTTGCCGAGGCTTTCAGGTGAAGCTCGGCCGAGGCCTGGTCCGGAGTCACGTCGAGGTCGCGGGCGGCTTCGAAATACCGTTCGGGAACCGGGAAGGTTCCCCGGTACAGATTGCGCTTGTAGCGGATGAGGGCTCGGCGCTGACGCCGGCGGGCATCGAATCCGCTCCACCGCCCGGGCACCAGCAGCCGAAGCACTCGAGACCTGAGGCTCCCATGCAGGTCGAGCAGGTGAGTGTAGTTCCTGAGACGGAGCTCACGCGCCATCGCCGCGATCGAATCCGGGGGGTCCAGGGTCAGCACCTCGTCGAGGTGCGGATTTTCGGTAAGGAGTGGAGCGAACGGGGACTTGGTCAGCGCCGAGATGGTCGCCCCTGGATGCCGGGCACGCAAGGCCCGAAGCAAGGGGGTGATGAGCAAGACGTCGCCGATTGAGCTGAAACGGACGGCCAGGATGCGAGGGTCGCTGGGCACCGGAATAAGCTAGCCTGACTCCGGCCACCCGCCCACGGGGGTGCGGTCTCGCCTATAATTCACCTCATGCCCCGCCCGAAACGAATTCTCTGGGTCGATGATGAAGTCGAGACCCTGATCTCGCATACCATGTTCCTTGAGGAGCAGGGCTTCACCGTGGATAAGGCGGCGCACGGAGACGATGCCCTGGTCCTCCTGCAGCGCCAGCCCTATGGCGTCGTCCTGCTCGACGAGCAGATGCCGGGTCGTCGCGGTCTCGAGCTGCTTCAGGCGATCCGGGGGATCGATCATGCCATGCCGATCGTCATGGTGACCAAGAGCGAGGAAGCCGGCACGCTCAAGGACGCCATCGGGGCCGAGATCGCCGACTACCTCGTCAAGCCGGTGAACCCCCGGCAGATCCTCAGCGTGGTGACCCGGCTGCTGGATGGAGACCGGATCCGCCAGCAGCGGCTCTCGCGGGACTTCGCGACCCGGTTCCGGGATCTGGAATCCCGCCGGGGCTCGCCGATGGCCTGGCGGGAGTGGATGGAACTGGCCGCGGAGCTCGCAGTGTGGGAAGTCCGATTGGGGGAGGCCGACGAGCCCGGTCTCTCCGAGGCGCTCCACACCCTGCAGATCAGCATGCGGCAGGACTTCGCCCGGTTCATCGAACAGCACTATCCCCGATGGCTCAAGGAGGGCGGGGGAGACCGGCCGCCGCTCAGCGTCGACATCGGCGCCGAGTTCCTCCTGCCGCTCTATCGCCAGCATGGCAAGGCCATGCTGGTCGTGGTGGATTGCCTCAGACTCGATCAGTGGGAGGCGATTCGTCCGCTGGTCAGCTCCCGCTTCGACATCGAGACGGCCTACTACTTCTCGATCCTTCCGACCGCGACTCCGTTCGCGCGGAACGCGATCTTCAGCGGTCTGTTCCCCTCGGAGCTTGCCACTCGCTATCCCTGCATGGTGGCGGGACAACGACGATGCCAGCCTGAACGCTCATGAAGCGGAGCTGATGATCGAGCAGTTCAAGGACCTGACCGGGAGCCAGGTGCCGGTGCACTACGAGAAGGTATTCACCGCGACCGACGGTGAGGCCTTGCTGACCCGGCTCCCGGCGCACCTCGCTCACGATGGCGTAACGGCCCTGGTCTTCAACTTCATCGACCAGCTCACTCACGGCCGCACCGAGAATTC
The DNA here is from genome assembly GCA_963788625.1 of uncultured Gemmatimonadales bacterium. Lineage (GTDB taxonomy): Bacteria > Gemmatimonadota > Gemmatimonadetes > Gemmatimonadales > GWC2-71-9 > DATBGE01. Next base: position 83,806 of record CAWBHB010000007.1, read on the forward strand.
GACGCTGTTCGAGGTCGCGCGTGATACATCCGCGCTTCGCAGCCTGACCCGGACCTGGTTTGAGCGGTCATCCCTGTGGCATGCGTTGCGTGAGGCCGAACGTCGCTCGGTTCCGGTATTGCTCACCACCGATCACGGTTCGATCCACTGCCACACTCCGGCGACGGTCTATGCCCGCCGTGACGCGACGGCCAACCTGCGCTACAAGTTCGGCGAGGATCTTCGGGCCCAGGAACGGGATGCCGCGATCGCCGTGGACGACCTGACCGGCGTGGGGTCTTCCGCCGCGTACCCCCGGAACCCGGATGCTGCTCGCCACCGGCGACCGGTTCTTCGTCTACCCCACGAAGCTCAGGGAATACCAGGCGCGCTACCGGGGGGCGTTCCTTCACGGCGGCGTGACTCCGGAAGAAATGGTGCTTCCCATCGCGCTGCTGCAGCCCCGCCGTGGCTCGTAGTTCGTCCGCGCCGCGCCCGGCCCGGCGAGGCTCGACGCGGCGGCTGCTTGGGTACCTGCGGCCTTATCGCCTCCGCTTCTCCCTCGGTCTCGTCACCACCACGCTGGCCTCGCTGCTGGACGGCGTCACGCTGGTCATCCTCATCCCGCTGTTGCAGCAGATATTCGGGTCGGCCCCACCACCGGGCGGTGGAACTCAGCTCGAAGCCCTGGTGGCCAGGGTCCTCTCGCCTTTGCTGAGCGGGGTCTCACCTACCGCCGCGACGGTGCGACTGGTCCTGCTGCTCCTCGTCGCCCTCCTGCTCAAGAATGTCCTCGCTTATGTCTCTGGGCAGATCAGCGTGCAGATCCAGGAAAGCCTGGTGCGGGACCTCCGCACCCAGCTGTTTGACCATTTGTTGCGGCTGGATCTGGGCTTCTTCGAGCGGACCCGCAGCGGACAGATCAGCTCCCGGGTCATGCAGGACGCCGACGCCTCCAAGGGGGTTGTGAGCGCGGGGCTCGCCTCCTTTTTTCAGAATCTGGTGGTCATCTGCACCACCCTCCTGGTACTGACCCAGATCTCCTGGCGCCTCACCTTGCTGGCGCTGGCCGCCGCTCCGGTCCTCCTGGTGACCATCCGGGCCCTGCTCAAACGGCTCAGACGGTATTCCCGGGCCCGGGCCGATGAAGCGGGGGAAATGACCGCGAGCGTCGCGGAGCGGCTGGGTGCGGTCAAGCTGGTGCGCGCCTTCGGAGGCGAAGAACGGGAGAGCAGACGATTCCGGGACCAGGCCAGTCGTTACCGGCAGCGGACGGTGAGGGCTCAGCGGTTGGCCACCCTGACCGCTCCGCTCAGCGAGCTGTTCGGCGGACTCCTGCTGGTGCTCCTGATTGGGGTCGGAGCCACGCCCGCCTTCAGTGGGAGTGGTGCCCTCAGTCCTCAAGCGCTGATGGTGTTCCTGGTCGCTGCGCTCAAGATGATGGCTCCGCTCAAGGCGCTCACCCAGTTTCCCAACCAGTTGGCCGTGGCGCTGGGAAGCGCCGAGCGGGTATTCGAGGTGCTGGATCTGCCACTGCCGGAGGCCGAGCCGCCTGGTTTGGCGGAGGCGCGCTTCGCTCGGACCGTGCTATTCGATGGAGTCTGGTTCGAGTATGGTCGGTCGAGCCGGATTTCCGCGGCGCATCCGCATTGGGTCCTGCAGGATGTCTCCTTCTCCCTGCCGCGAGGTTCGATCGTCGCACTGGTGGGACCGTCGGGAGCGGGGAAGAGCACCATCGCCGAACTGTTGGTCCGATTCCGGGAGCCCACTCGTGGACGCATTCTGATGGACGATGTGCCGCTCGACACCTTGAGCCGGAGCTCGGTGCGGTCTCTGATGGGCGTGGTGGGACAGGATGCTGTGCTGTTGCACGACACGGTGCACGCCAACATCGCCTACGGTCGCCCCGTGGCCACTCGCGAGGAAGTTGAAGCGGCGGCGCGAGCGGCGAACGCGCATGACTTCATCGCCCAGTTGCCAATGGGATATGACACTGTGGTGGGGGAGCGCGGCGCCCGGCTTTCGGGTGGGCAGCGGCAGCGAGTCGCCATCGCCCGGGCCCTGCTCAAGGATTCCCCGATTCTGGTGCTGGATGAAGCCACCAGCGCGCTGGATCCCGAGTCGGAACGGCTGGTCCGGGAGGCGATCGACCGGCTCATGCAGCACCGGACCGTGCTGGTGATCGCCCATCGGTTGTCGACTATCCGCCACGCCGACCTGATTCTGGTGCTGGAACACGGCCGGATCATCGAGCGTGGTACCCACGACTCGCTCCTGGCCCAGGGCGGTCGTTACCGGGATCTGTACGAGGGTCACCGACTGGAACGCCCGGTACGACGCAGCGGGCGTCCTCCAATCCCGAGTCCGGAGTTCACCTCGTGACGAGTTTCAGCGGAACGCGGGTACTGTTCATCGGGCGGCAGGATGAGGAAGTCCACGCCCACAATAGCCTGCGCTGTCGCGCCCTCGAGCGGCTCGGCTGTGTCGTGGCCACCCTCGATCCCGAACAGGCGGGTTGGCTCGAGCGGCTGGCCAGACGGGACTTCGAGGGCCGGCTGGTGAAGGCGCTCGACAGCCACAAGCCGCAGCTGGTGATCGCGATGGGCGGCTTCGGACTCGACGCCTTGGCCATCCGCGCGGTGCGAAGCGGCTACTCCGCGCGTTGGGTGAACTGGTTCCCGGGCGACCTGCGAGTGGTGAATCCAGCCAAGCAGCTGGCGCCGGCCTACGACCGCATGTACCTGACGGGAACCGATGTGACCGAGGAAGTGCAGCGAGGTGGAGTGACCCCGGCTGTCTTCCTGCCACTGGGTTGTGACCCTTCGGTGCACAAGCCGCTGCGGGCCAAGGGACCCTTCCGCGCCAACGTGGTTTTCGCCGGCGAGGCCACGCCTCGGCGGGAAGCGCTGATCAATGAGCTGGTGGAGTTTGGCCTCGCGGTCTGGGGAGACAGCTGGAAGAAGACCTCGCTCAAGGACTACTGTCGCGGATCGCTGCCAACCGTGGAGGACTACGTGCGGGCCTACGCCGGAGCGACGGTTGGCATCAATGTCCACCACGCTCTCGATGACGACCCCGCGCACCAGGGCCGGGGCTGCAATCAGCGCCTCTTCGAGCTCACCAGCATCGGGGTGGCTCAAGTCGTGGATGCGCGAGCGGACCTTCCGCTGCATTTCGAGGATGGACGGGAGATCCTGGTCTTCGAAAACCCCGCCCAGCTGCGGGGCCAGGTCAAGCGTGCTTTGCAGCAGGATACTTACCGGGACCGTCTGGCGAATGCCGCGCGACAGCGCTGCCTTTCCAGCCATACCTACATGCATCGGATGTCGGCCTTGCTGACCGACGCCCTCCGCCCCCAGAAATCCTCAGAGAGCTGAGCCGGCCGTCACCGGGTAACCCCGTCCGCTAAGCATCAGCTCCATTCGGTGGGCGTAGGTGTGTCTGGCCAGTGCGTGAGCTCGGCCGGCCTCGGCAATGCCCCGGCGCTCGTCCGGGCGCGCCAGGTAGTGACTGATTCGGTCCAGCATCTCCTCCGACGCGCGAAACCAGGCGCAATGCTCCCCATCTCGGGCGAACTCCTCGATGCCCGCGCTGTACTCTCCGAGGAAAAATCCTCCGGTCCCCAGGACCTTCCACATGCGGTTCGAGCTGGAATACCCACCCAGAGCCTGCTCCGGATAGGCATGAAGGCCCAGGCAGATCGCGGCCCCCGCCGTCGCCTGAGTGAAGGCCAGGCCACGGGTCTCCCCTCCCACGACGGGAATTCCCGCCGGAAGGGGATTCCAGCCCGGCCCGCGCACCTGCAGCCGCGCCGCCGCAGCGATTCTGCGCAACGGATCATGGCGTGCCTGATATTGGCCCGACCCGATGAACGACACCTCGCAAACGAATGAATCGGGAATCTCATCCGGGGGACGGTCAACCTCGGGGTCCACGCCTTGGGGCAGGAACAGCACCCTTCCTACTCCTGCGGTGCCGAGATGCCCGACGTGCTGGGTGGAGCTGACGAAGGTGGTTCCCGCCAGCCGCGCCAGCTTCACCGCGTCGGTGGTCAACAGGTAGTCGAAATACCAGAAGGCGGTGGAGAATCGTTCCGCCATGCGAGCGAGGTAGCCCTCTCCGAGGCGGATGGCTCGGACCGTCAGCACCACGATGTCGGGACGGAATCCCACCAGGCGACGCCAGAGGAGGAACGGCGCGATAGGGCCGAGCCAGCGGCTCGAACCCGGCACATTCAGGTGGAGTGTCTCGCAGCCGAGGCTTCGGCAGGCGCGCGTGATGGATGCCTCGGTCTTGAGCGGGCTCCCGGCCCCGACAACCGCCACACGCATGCGGTATCTTACCGAACCCATGACCCCAACGCGACCTGTCGGCGACTCCAATACCGCGATCCCACGAGCGTCGGGAGATGGATTGAGAGTCCTTCAGGTCATCCAGCAGCCCGGGGGCACCGGGGCCTCGCTTTCCACTCTCCACCTTAGTCTGGGACTATCCGAACGCGGCGCGCAGGTCCGGTTCGCCTGCCCCGTCGGATCGGAGCTGGAGGAGGATGCGCGTCGAGCCGGGCTCCAGGTGGATGCGCTGCCCTTTGCCAGGCGCGGCCGGCGGCACAACGCGGCCCTGCTTCACGACCTGCTCACCCGTCATCCGGTGGACCTGGTCAACTCACATTCCGCTCGGGACCGCAAGGCGCTGACGTGGCTGGGCCTCACCCGTCGTCTCCCGGTCCCTGCCGTGGTCACCCGGCGGCAGATGCCACGGACCTTCTACCTTGAAAACTGGCTCTCGGGCAGAGTGGCTTCCCGGGTCGTCGCCGTGAGTCCCGCGGTGGCCGAGGCGCTGGCCCACCGGGGGATTCCGCGCCGGAAGATTGCCGTCGTGCCGAACGGCCTGATTGCGGCACGGGTGGATCGCCCGCTCTCCACTGCGGAGGTCGAGACCTGGCGGCAGCGAATCGAGTGGGATCCTGATCGTCGAACGGTCCTGATCGCTGCCCGACGCAAGGCCCAGGACGTCGTCCTGCGGGCTCTCCAATCGGTGACGACACCGGTGAGACTGGTCATGGCCGGTGCAGGCGAAGACGCGTTCCCCCGTCTGGCGGCGAGGGTTCCGGACCGCCATGCGGTCGTGTCCTTCAACTTCGAGCGAGACATCCGACCACTCTATGAGCTGGCCGAACTGGTAATCCTGCCTACCCGGGACGAGGGCCTGTCGCAAGCGTTGCTCGAGGCTTTGGCCCTGGGATGTCCGGTCATTGCCTCCGCGGTGCCGGGGAATGCGTACGTGCTGAAGGATGGCGTGAACGGCCGACTGCTACCTCTCGATTCACCTCGGCGCTGGGCCGACGCGATCGACGGGCTGCTGGGAGACCGGGCTCTTCGAGAACGTCTGGGAGCTGCCGGTCGCCGCACTGCTCGGGAGGATTTTTCTCTGGACCGGACGGTGACTGGAACGATCGCCGTGTATCGCGACATCCTCGGCCAGCCGGCCCGCTGAGGCGGCCGTGCCTCGCACTCTTCTTCTCGCGTACGATTTCCCTCCGATGGTCGGCGGCATCGCCCGATGCCTCTCCGAGATAGCACGGCACTACCCGCGAGGCGAACTCCTGGTCTCGACCGGCGCCGTCCCCGGTGGAACTCGCGCCGTCGAGAGCGGAATCGACCGCGTGGAGGTACCGAGGGATCGCTTGCGGACGCTCGGGGGATTGCGGCGCTGGTCAGCTCGCGCATTCGAGCTGAGCAATCGGGAGAAGATCGAATTTGCCTGGGCCGGAAACCTCAAACCTGCTGGCTATCCGGCGCTCTGGCTGCGGGCCCGCGAAAGAATTCCCTATGGAATCATTCTCTACGGACTCGACCTGCTGCTGGTCGCGAGGCAGGTCCAGCGGTCGCCGATCAAGCGCGCAATAGCCCGTCGGCTGCTGGGTCAGGCGGCCGCCCTGGTAGCCATCAGCAGCTGGACTCGGGCGCGAGCCGCCCGGCTTTGCGAGGCGCTTGGTCTCTCCGCCAACGACCGGCTGCACACGGTGCCCTTGGGAACGGATCCCGAGCGGTTCCACCCGGGCCGCAGCACGGAGGACGTGCGCCGCCGGCTGGGACTAGGCGATAGACGATGGCTCCTCACCGTCACCAGGCTGGTGGAGCACAAGGGAGTAGACACCGGGATTCAGGTGCTGGAGCGCCTCGCCGCGGAGTTTTCCGACCTGGGATATCTCATCGCGGGAACCGGGCCGGGAAAGGACGCGCTTTCAGCCGAGGTTGATCGCAGAGGGTTGCAGGATCGGGTCCACTTTCTGGGAGAAGTCGCCGAGGACGACCTCCCCGCCCTCTACTGCGCGGCAACCCTGTATCTGGGACTCTCCCGGGAACTGCCGATGCAGGTCGAAGGATTCGGATTGTCGCTGGTCGAAGCCTCAGCCTGCGGCTTGCCCGTTGTGGCAACTCGAAGCGGGGGGATTCCCGATGCGGTGCAGGACGGAGAGACGGGTTTCCTGGTCGAGCCGGGAAGTCTCGAGCAAGCCACCAACGCAGCGCGACAGGTGCTGAACGACCGGGAGCTGGCTGAAAGAATGGGTGCTCGGGGACGGATCGAGGTCGAGCGTCGCCTCAACTGGGACCGCGTGGTGCGGGATCTCCGTGCTATTGAAGCGGGGGTCAGACTCCCGGCGGCGCCAGCCGGACGCTGATCGCATAAGTGGGACAATTCCGAACGTAGGCTCCATCGAGCGGAGACCAGATTTGCACCGGCTGGATGACCTCGGCCCGCTCGTCGTCGGCCATCCGAAAAACGGCCGGTGAATGCATGGCGCACATACCGCAACCGATACACCGCGAGCGATCAACCCGGACTTCGACGCGCTTGCGGGGGTAGACGCCGCCCTCCAAGGGGTGGTCGCCGAGCGAATCGAGCAGGTCCGCAGTGGCCCGGTAACCTTCGTCGATCAGCTCGCGGTTGTGGCCGAACGCGAAGAGCGACATGTGCTCGACCCTGGGATGGACCAGCACCAGGCTGGGGTGCCGCCACTCACGCAGTCGAGTCTCCATGAGGGTCTGCATCACGATCTCATACCCTCTGAGATACGTCGCGGCGAATCCGGCCTCCTGGACCTCGGCTCGGAGCGCGCCCGAGCCGCCCACGTCCACGGCCAGGACCACCGACGTTCGCTGCATGGCAGCGATCTGGACCGGGAGATTCTCGATCACCGCACCGTCCACGTAGTGGCGGCCTTGGATCTCTCGAGGAGGGAGAATGCCCGGGAGGGCGCAGGAGGCGAACACCGCGTCGGCCACCCGGACTTTGCGAAGGCCTGGAAGACCCCAGAGGACCTGGGCTCCGGAATTGAGCTCAACCGTGTTGACCAGGAGGGGGCGATCCAGCTCCTCGAAGGTGCGGTCGCCGGCCAGGCTTTGGATCAGGTTGTCGAGCGGCTCCCGCCGGTAGACTGCGGGTGACTGCATCCGCTTGAGCGCCATATCCACGTGAGCCACCTGAAAGATGTCGCGGCGCTTGACCCGAAGGCCGCGCTCGGTCATTTCGCCGATCGGCATCCCGGTGGCCCACGCCGCGGCGACCAGCGATCCCATGCTGGTGCCGACGACCAGGCTCGGGACCAGACCGCGCTCCTCCAGCGCACGCAGCACCCCGATATGCGCCAGCCCTTTGAGGCCGCCGCCGCTAAGCACCAGGGTGAATGGCCCGCTGAAACTCACGTGCTTGCCGGATAGGTGGAGATCGGGGTAACGTAGCGATCCGAGCAGACGGGGAACAGTGAACGGGGAACGGTGAACGGGCCGTATCCTCAGAACTCGGACTCCGACTCGGAACTCGATACAAGGTACGCGGTACTCGGTACGCGGTACTTCTACCCCCTGCCCCCGGAGCCCTGCATCTCACCTCTGGCCCTGAAGCTCAAGCGCGACCGATTCTTCCAGCTCGGGGTTCTCCTAGTGGCCTCCATGGGGCTGGCCGCCCTCTTTGCTCCGTGGCTTGCCCCCCTGGACCCGATCCTGCGGGAGAGATGAGAGCAACAGGTGAACGGTGAACGGGCAACGGGCAACGAGGAACGACAACGGAGGAAAGGATGGGTTCCAGCATTGACTGACACGGTGCCAGCAAGGGACCCCCGTTCCCCGTTCCCCGTTCCCCGTTCTCCCGGCTACGACCTCGAAGCGCTTCGGCGTCAGGAGTTTCCCTGGAGCCGGGAGACCACCTACCTCGACCACGCCAGCATCGGCCCCCTCCCCGAGCGTACCCGACGCGCAGTCGAGGACTTCAGCCATAAGCGCGCCCGCCCGTATCTCCTCAAGCACGAGGACACCTTCGGCGCCTTCGCGCGAGCCCGGGAACTTTGCGCCCGCCTCATCAACGCCGAGGTGGAAGAAATCGGGTTGGCCACCAACACGACCTTCGGGCTGTCAGTGGCCGCCCGGGGCCTGCCGTTTCGTTCCGGCGACATCGTTCTCGTGAGTGATCGCGAGTTCCCCGCGAACGTGTACCCGTGGTTGGCGCTGCGGAATCTGGATGTGACCTGCGAGGTGGTTCCGGTCACCGCCCAAGGCTGGCCCGACGAGGAACGGCTGCACGACCGGCTCGCCGACCCCAGGGTTCGGGCGATCGCGGTCTCCCTCACCCAGTTCGCCACTGGATACACCATCGATCTCCCCCGGCTCTCGACAGCGACGCGCCAGCTCGGCAAGTGGCTGGTGCTCGATGCCATTCAGGGCATCGGCCAGATGCCGCTCGACGTCCGCAAGACACCGGTGGATGTCCTCGCCTGCGGGGCGCAGAAATGGCTGCTCTCTCCCTGGGGCTCCGGCTTCGTCTACGTCCGGCGCGAGCTGATCGAGCAGCTCACTCCCGCGATGACCGGGTGGATGGCCTATGAGGGAACCGATGACCTCTCCCGGCTCACCCGATACAATCCTCTGCTTCGCGGGACCGCTCGACGCTATGAGATGGTGACGCTCCCGTTCCAGGACTTCTTCGCCATGAACCAGTCGCTGGAGCTGCTGCTGTCTCTCGGTATCGAGCACATCGAGCGTCACCTGCGCGAGCTGCAGGCGCCGGTGATCGCCTGGGCCGAACGGCGCGGCGTGCCGGTCGCCTCACCCACCGGGCCCCGGGGATCGGCGATCATCAGCGTCTCGCCTCCCAACCTGTCGGGCTCCCACCACGCACTACGCGAGGCGGGGATCTACTGCAGTCTCCGTGAGGGAGTGATTCGCCTGAGCCCCCACTGCTACAACACGATAGACGAACTTGCCAGAGTTGCCGAGGTGCTCGACGGTGTGAGGTAGGACGTGGGACGTAGGACGTGGATTCACCTCAAGCCTCGCCGACGGTCAGGCGCCGCCTTCCGTTCAGCGAGGCAACGAATTCGCAAACGAAGAACCAGTGCCTCGACCCTCCTTCCCAGTTCAATCAGCGGTTTTGTATCGGCGGAAGTGAGAAGGCCAGCCTCGGTACAGAACTCGAGGATTTCCGTAGTCTCCACCGCAGAACCGTACGCAACGTTTAGATGACGGGCGAAGGCGCCCGGACTGGCGAGGGCATGACCCTCGACTATGTTCAGCCGGACCGAAAGGGATGCACGACGCAACTGATCGAAGGCAGCGGATGCCGGCGGAGACCATCGCCGCACCGTGAGTTGGTGCGTTTTCGCGGTGAGATCCTTCGCCACTTGCCAACAGATGAGAGTATGGTGTGTTCGCATTGACTACCACACTAGGTGGCATATCGGCGGCATTGGTCTCCCGGCAACGCGACCGGTAGCTTTCGAACTCGACTCGAGTCTCTGCTGAACAACGTCCCCACGTCCCACGTCCAACGTCCTACCTCGGCAATACGTCCATGTCCCTTTCCGACGCCCTCAACTCCGGCTACGGCTTCACCGATCCATCCATCGTCTTCGGTGCGGCTCTCGATGGCGCTGCGCTGATTCCGGAGCCGAAAGTCCGCGTCCCGCTCGCCATGACCAACCGCCATGGGCTCATCGCCGGTGCCACCGGAACGGGCAAGACAAGAACCCTGCAGCTCCTCGCCGAACAGTTCTCCGCCGCCGGAGTGCCGGTGTTCGTGGCCGACATCAAGGGCGATCTCTCCGGCCTGGCGATGCCTGGCGAGTCCAATGACCGGGTGGCGCAGCGGGCGAAGGAGACGGGATGGGCCTGGAAGCCGGGCGGGGTGCCGGTCGAATTCGTGAGCCTGACCGGCAAGTCGGGCGTGCAGCTCCGGGCGACGGTGAGCGACTTCGGTCCCCTGCTGCTCGCCAAGGTGCTGGGCCTCAACGACACGCAAACGAGCGTGCTCACCCTGGTGGTCAAGTACGCCGACGACAATCAGCTCCCGCTACTCGATTTCGAGGATCTGCGCGCAGTGTTGCAGTTCCTGACCTCGGATGCGGGGAAGGGGGCGCTCGCGGGATACGGTGGGCTGTCGGAGGCGACGGTCGGCGTGCTGCTGCGGAAAATGATCGAGCTCGAGGCTCAAGGCGCCCGGGCGTTCTTCGGCGAGCCGCAGTTCGATGTCCATGACTTGCTCACCACGACTTCTGATGGCCGGGGCGTCGTCACCTGCCTGGAACTGGCCGACGCACAGGACAAGCCCCGGCTCTTCTCCACCTTCATGATGTGGTTATTGGCCGATCTCTATCACAACTTGCCTGAGGCAGGAGACCTGGACCGGCCCAAGCTGGTGTTCTTCTTCGACGAGGCACATCTGCTGTTCCAGGATGCTCCCAAGCCATTCCTCGAGCAGGTCGAGCAGGTCGTGCGGCTGGTCCGCTCGAAAGGCGTCGGGGTGTATTTCGTCACCCAGACTCCGAAGGATGTACCGCCCGACGTGCTGGCTCAGCTGAGCAATCGGGTGCAGCACGCCCTCCGGGCTCACACTCCGGATGACGAGCGCCTGCTCGCTGCTACAGCCCGTACCTATCCCAAGGCACCCTATCTCGATCTTGAAGAGGTCCTCACCTCGCTCGGCATCGGCGAAGCGGTGGTCACCGTGCTCGACCCCCGTGGCGTCCCGACCCCGGTGATGCCCACCAGACTGATTCCTCCCGTTTCCCGCATGGCGCCGCTCACGCCCGAGGAGCTTCAGGCCGACATCAGGCAGTCGGATCTGGTGAAGGAGTATGGAACCGCGGTCGATCGGGAGAGCGCCCGGGAGATTCTGGCGGCACGGCTGGCGAAGACGGAGCCTTCGCCCGCCGAAGCCAAACCGGCGGCGAAGAGTGGAAAATCAGTCGGCGCAGTGGTGGGTGGCGCGGTTCTCGGTGCGCTGGGGACCACCATCGCGCGGACCGTGGGGAGGGAACTGGTGCGAGGGGTCTTCGGGATGCTGGGCGCCCGTGCGCCCCGAACGACGAGACGGACCCGGTGGTAGGGAGAACGTGAGACGTGAGACGGAAGAGCGTGAGAAGAAGAACGTAAGAAGTGAGACGGGGGTCCCGCTAAGAACCGACCCTCCGTGCGTATTGCCACGGAGGGTCGTTTTTCCTTCTCACTTCTCACGTCTCACTTCTCACGCTTTGCCGTCTCCCGCCCTACTTCTTCGCCACCGACTCCTCCTTCAGCACCTTCTTGGCAAACCAGTACACCAGCCAGGCGACGATAAGGAAGTTGAGCAGCGCCGCCAGCACTGACCCGATCGCGAAGGGTCCCAGAGTCCACTTCTGCCAGTCTCCGCCGGGCAGAACCAACCCGACAATAGGCATCAGGAGCCCGTCCACGATCGCCTTCACCAGCTCCCCGGCTTTCCCTCCGATGATCACGGCGATGGCCAGGCCGATGACTCCGTACTCATTGAGGAACCGCGTGAAGTCGCTCATCTGGATCTCTCCGGGAACGGGGGTACGGCAGGGAAGCGGAGCCTAAGATTCGGCTACCAGTAGCGCGTAGTTCTTCTTGCCCTTTTGCAGCATGGCGTGCCCGCCGGCCAGCAGATCCGTGTCGCTGATGATCCGGTCCACATCGCCCACCGGCTCGGCGTTGAGGGAGAATCCTTTCCCCTGAATTCCCCGTCGGGCGTCGCTCTTGGAGCTCGCCAGCCCGGCCTTGACCAGCAGGTCGATCACCGGAAGGCCTTTCAGTTCGGCTCGTGCCATCCGCAGGGTGGGGATCTCATCGGCCAGGGTCTGAAACACGGTGGCCTCGGCGGCCCGCAGATCCTGACCTCCAAAGAGCAGGCGGCTTGCGGCGACCACTCGCTTGGCCGTGTCGGTGCCGTGAACCCGAGTGGTCAGGTCCTCGGCCAGCAGACGATGGGCGGCGCGCTGACCCGGATCCCTGACTTGGTCTTCCAGAACCCGGTGGATGTCCTCGAGTGGCAGGAAGGTGAAAAACTTGAGGCAACGCTCCAGGTCCCGGTCATCCGTGTTGAGCCAGAACTGGTAGAACTTGTAGGGACTGGTCTTCCGCGCATCGAGCCAGACATTCTCATCCTCGCTCTTGCCGAATTTGGCTCCAGACGCGGTGGTGATGAGCGGAAATACCAGGGCATGCGCGCTCTTCCCCTCCCGCCGCCCGATCAGCTCGGTGCCCGCGGTGATGTTGCCCCACTGGTCGCTTCCGCCCATCTGCAGCTCGCAGCCGTCGGTGCGGAAGAGATGCCAGAAGTCGTAGGCCTGGGTCAGCATGTAGCTGAATTCGGTGAAGGAGATGCCGGTCTCCATCCGGCTTTTCACCGACTCCTTCTGCAGCATGTAGCTGATGGTGAAGTGCTTGCCGGTGTCGCGCAGGAAGTCCAGGAGCCGGATCGGCCGCAGCCAGTCGGCGTTGTTGCGCATCCGGGCCGCATTGCCACCCTCGAAGCTGAGAAACCGTTCGAGCTGGGCCCGAATCGCCTGGGCGTTGGCATCAATGCGCTCGACCGAGAGAATCGGGCGCTCCCCCCGCTTCCCGCTCGGATCTCCCACCATCCCGGTGCCAGCCGCCGATCACTACGATCGGCGTCCCCCCGGTGCGCTGGAGCCAGGCCAGTCCCATGACCGGGACCAGATTCCCGACATGCAGCGAGTCCGCGGTCGGATCGAACCCGACATAGGCGGTGATCGGCCCCTGACGCATTCGCTCGGGCAGACCGGGGGTCGCGTCGTGGACGAAGCCGCGTTGGGTGAGGAGATCGAAGAGGTCGGACATGGGGCGGAATGTTAGGGGTGCCTGAGAGGGTGGGCAAGAATTGGTCGTGGGGAGTAGGTGGTAGGGTGAGTAGGGAGTAGGGAGTACGGAGTGGGGGAAGAGCTCCGGTGCCAGACAAAGCGCCCTACTCCCGACTCCCCACTCCCTACTCCCCAGCTCCCACCTCCCCAACATCTACTCATGTCTCGCCACACTCGCCTAAATTCCCCCCATGCTCGAAACTCTGAAGCGTTGGTGGTTCACTCCGCGGATCCGCAGCAACATCATCACTGGTGTACTCGCGGTCGTGATGCTGGTCGCCGGGCTCGTGCTCGGCTCCTGGCGGCGCGCCTGCGCCGGTGCGACGTGTCCGTCCACTGCGAGCCTGGTCGACAAGGGGTACGATCCCCAGCAGGCGTCGAAGGTCTACGCCGCCGACGGGCGCCTCATCACCGACCTGGGCCTTCAGCGCCGGACCCTGGTGCCGCTGAGTCAGATCTCACCGGCGGTGGTCGCCGCCTTTGTGGTCACCGAGGACAAGCGGTTCTACGATCACCACGGGGTAGACTGGGTCCGTTTCCTGGGTGCGCTCTGGGCCAATTTCCGGCACGGCGGCGTGGCCCAGGGATTCTCTACCATCACGATGCAGCTGGCCCGGAACCTCTTCCCCGAGGACATCAGCGGGCAAGACCGTACCATCCGCCGCAAGTTGCGCGAGGTGCAGGTCGCCTATGACATCGAGCGGAATTTCCCCAAGGACAAGATCCTCGAGTTCTACCTGAATCAGATCGACCTCGGCAACCGGGCCTACGGCGTGGAGTCCGCGTCCCAGCGCTACTTCGGCAAATCGGTTCGGGACCTCAACGTGGCCGAGGCGGCCACGCTGGCGGCACTGCCCAAGGCGCCCAGCAGGTACAACCCGCGCAAGAATCCCGATCTCGCGGTCTATCGTCGCAACCTGATCCTGAGCCTGATGGAAGACGCGGGTCTGCTGTCCAAGCCCGACGCGGAGCGGTGGAAGTCGTATCCCCTGGTGTTGTCCTCCCGCTCCGACTTCAGCGAGGTTGCGCCGTACTTCATCGAATACGTCCGGCAACAGCTCGATACCCGCTTTGGTCCCGACCTGTACACCAACGGTCTCCGGATCTACACCACGATCGACCTCGATGCGCAGCAGGCGGCGGAGCGAGCCCTGACCCAGCAGCTCGATGCGATCGAAGGCGGGACCTACGGCGAGTACGAGCACCCGACCTACAGCCAGTACATCGAGAAGCGGGAAGACCAGAGCGAGTCCCCGGTGCCAACGCCGTATCTCCAGGGACTCGTGGTGACCCTCGAGGCGAGGACCGGCGCCATTCGCGCCATGGTGGGCGGCCGCGACTTCAACGACAGCAAGTTCAACCGGGCCACCCAGGCCACTCGGCAGCCCGGGTCCACCTTCAAGCCGTTCGTGTACGCGGCGGCGCTCCGCGCCGGCTATCCCTGGTCCACCATCATGGTGGACGATCCTATCAGCGTGGAAATGCGGCCCGGCGAGCCGCCTTGGGAGCCGGCCGAATTACGACAACAAGTTCGAAGGCGCCATGACGCTGCGCGAGGCGCTCTACAAGTCGCGCAACATCATCGCGATCAAGCTCGGCATGGAGATCGGGCCCCAGGCGGTTATCGGCGAAGCCGCCCGCTTCGGACTGACCACCAACATTCCGCCCTATCCCTCGATCTACATCGGTTCAGCGGATGTGATCCCGCTGGAGATCATCTCCGCATACAGCGCCTTCGCCACGCTGGGTACCCGCACCACGCCCTACGCTATCGAGCGGGTGGAGGACCGGGCCGGGAACACCGTGTGGGCTCCCAAGCCGCGCAGTGAGACCGTGATGGACTCGGCACTCGCCTGGCTCATGGTGGATGCGATGCGTGACGTCGTGCGTCGGGGGACGGCCGCCAGTACGGTCGGCGCTCGATTCCCCATCGCAGCAGGCGGAAAGACCGGAACCACGAACGACTACACCGACGTGTGGTTCATCGGGTTTACTCCGGATCTGGTCACCGGGCTCTGGATCGGGATGGACAAGCCGCAAAAGATCATGGGCAATGCCCAGGGCGGTCGCCTGGCGGCTCCGGCTTGGACGGCCATGATGCGGGAGATCTACGAGCGGCGGCCAACACCTGCGGGATGGTCCCGGCCCGAAGGACTGACCTTCGTGGAGATCGATCGCGGCACCGGGTACAAGTTCACGCCGTTCTGCCCGAAGGACTCCCTCTACGTGGAATCCTTCATCCCGGGAACCGAACCCAAGGAGTTCTGCCCCATCCATTCGCCGTTCGGCAACAGCCAGAGCAACCCGCTGCAGCAGCGACCCTAGATGACGGTGCGCCGGTGCCGCGCCGCCTGGGTGCTCCCGATCGATCGAGCCCCCATCGCCGACGGCGCCGTGCTTCTGGCCGCGGACGGGCGAATCCTCGCCGTCGGGCCCGATACCGAGGTCCCGACTCCGCAGGGTGTTGAGCAATCAGAATTCCCCACGGCCGCGCTCCTGCCTGGCCTGGTCAATACCCACACCCATCTCGAGCTCACCGGACTCGACGGCCAGATTCCGGAGGACGATTTCCCCTCGTGGATTCGCCGAGTGATCGCGCTCAAGGCTCAACGGACGCCCGCCGATTTTCTTGCTGCGGCGAAGCAGGGCATCCGGGATGGCTGGAGTCAGGGAGTCACCACCGTCGCCGACACCGGTGATAGCGGTGCCGCAATGCAGGCGCTTCACGAGTTGGGCGGAAGCGGGATCGCCTACCAGGAAGTATTCGGGCCGCATCCGGATCAGGCTCCCGCTCAACTCGCGGGTCTCGTCGCCCGACTCGACGCTCTCGCACCGCTCGCGGGGGACCGGGTTCGACTCGGCGTCTCGCCTCACGCCCCGTATTCGGTGAGCGGCCCGCTCTACGCCGATGGTTGCGCAGTTGGCGCGGGAACGCAGCTATCCGATCGCGGTCCACATCGCCGAATCCTCCGCCGAGTCCGATCTGCTGGGCAACGCGTCCGGCGGCTTCGCCGAAGCCTGGCGGGGCAGGGGTATTCCGCTCCCTGCGTTGCCCGGTCGCACCCCGATCGCGTGGCTCGAGGAACATGGCGTCCTCGGTCCCGACACGCTGTGCATCCATGTGGTTCATGCCAGCGACAGCGACCTGGCGCTCCTGGAGCGTCGCGCCGCGGCAGTAGCGCACTGTCCCCGCTCCAACGACCGGCACGGACACGGAAGCGGCTCCGGTCCGTTCGATGCTCGACCGGGGAATCAGGGTCGGGATCGGCACCGACTCGGTGGCCAGCGTTGCGCCCTGCGACCTCCTCGCCGAAGCGCGAGCGGCGGCCAGCCTGGCGGGTTTGAAGGGCGATGAAGTCCTGCGGCTGTGCACCCTGGAGCGGCGCCCGCGCCCTCGGGCTCGAGAGTGAGATCGGCAGTCTCACCGCCGGAAAGTGGGGCGATCTAGTCGCATTTCGGTTGCCCGGTCCGGTTGACGGGGCGCGTTTGGCGGATACCGTAGTGACGCGCCGGTCGGACGATGTCGTCGCAACCATCCTGGCCGGTCGCCAGGTCTGGAGGAGTCCCTCATGAAGCTGCAGCGGCACGCCGCGATTCTCCGTATCGTCCGCGACCGCCGGGTCGAGAATCAGGACGTGCTGCGCGAGGCGTTGGCCGGCGAGGGGATCAACGTCACCCAGGCTACGCTTTCGCGCGACATTCGTGAGCTGGGTCTGGCCAAGCTGGTGGATCCGCAGGGCGGCGCCTTCTACGCCAATCCAAACGAGGGCTCGCTGCGGCCTGACCTGGGACAGATTCTTCCTACGCTGATGTTGAGCGTCGAGGGGACCGGTCCGCTGCTCGTGATCAAGACAGCGAGCGGTGGCGCCGGTGCCGTGGGCGCCGCGGTCGATCAGGCGGGATGGAGTGAGGTGATCGGCACGATTGCGGGGGAGGACACGGTCCTGGTCATCGCCCGCAGTCCGGCGATGCGTCAGGCGGTGGCTTCCCGGCTCGCGGCCCTCGCCCGGTGACCAGTTTGTTGCTTGCCTTGTGGAGGCCTATCCCCTTACGATACAGGGTCTTTGCAAACGGTCCTGGAGAGAACCGGTGCGTTGTCTCGCCCTGAACGCGTCGTTCGAGCCCCTGACCATGGTGCCCGTCCGGCGAGCCCTTCGGCTAGTCATCGAAGGCAAAGCGGAAATCGTCGAAGCCGAGAAAGACGATCTCGTTCGCAGTGAACGACTCGTCATCCCCCGGCCCGCCATTATCCGCCTTGTCAAGTTCGTGCACGTTCCCCGCCGTTTCCGCCGTCAGGTAACCAACACCTTCCTCTTCGCGCGGGACCACTACCGGTGCCAGTACTGCAACCGGAGTCAGTTCGAGCTGCGGCATCGGGAGTGCCTGACGCGGGACCATCTGGTCCCGCTGTCGCGCGGCGGGAACAATGACTGGACCAACGTGGTGACGGCGTGCAGCACCTGCAACACGCGGAAGGGGAATCATCTGCCCGAGGAATGCGGCATGCATCCGCACTCGGCGCCCCACGAGCCGCACTTCGTCCACCTCTCCTGGGCGGTCCGCCGGCTCACGACGACGCAGGCCAAGTACATTCGCCTCTTCTACGGTGAGTCGGCCCTCAAGGCGCTGGGCGGGGTGGCTCGCGGTGAGTGGGAAACACTGAAAAGCGTGAGAAGTGAGAAGTGAGAAGTGAGAAGTGAGAAGGAAAACGACCCTCCAGGGGAATGCCCGCGGAGGGTCGGATCTTTAACGGTGCCCGTCGTCTCACGTCTCACTTCTCACGCTGCTCACTTCTCACTTCTCACGCTGTTCCTTCTCACTTCTTACTTCTCAACTCTCACGCTTTTCCCGTCTCCCCTCCCACCTCCTACCTCACTTCAAAACGTTCCGACCTCCCCGTCAGCTTCAGACTGGGTAAGCCCGGCCAGTCGCAGCATGAGCCGGCGCGCACCACGACCCACGGTCGTCCCGCCGATCTGACTGTCGGGCACGGTCTGCAGCTCACCGCGGAAGAAGCGCTCCAGCTCGTCGAGATCGGAATCGGAAAGGGTCGTCACTTCGAGCGAGCCCACATAGTAGTAGCTGCCCTGCTGGGTGGGCGTGACCTTGATCCGGTAGGAAAGGCCGAGTGCGGCGGCCAGGGCTCCAGGCGTCGCGTAGCGGTTCTCGACCCGGTTGCGGCCAACCAGTCGGGTGACAGTGAATTGCTCCAGCAGCGGCTCGTGCCGTGCCACCACGTCCCAGTCCTGAGACCGTTCGATCTGGTCGAACCAGGCCGACCGGGAGCGCCACACTTCGAGCCGGTAGTGCAGCCGCACCGGGAAGCCCGACCGCAGCATCGAGAGCCACGGGGTGTCGGTCAGCAGGTTGTAGGTGCGGATGATCGGTGCTCGACCGCCGTTGCTGGACGTGTCCGGAGCCAGGGTCACTTCGAGGCGAACCTCGCTCGATGTCCTGCGCCGCGATCGGATCCGGCCCTGCCGGCGAGGATCAGGGCGAGGCCGATCAGCCACCGGCTCCCGATTGCTCGACCCCACGCACCGCTCACCACTCCCCGCTCACGATCAGAACCGCCGCTCGAGGCGGATGAAGAACCGGACCGGCTCTCCGTCGGTTATCGCCTTGGCGCAGATAGATGCCGACCCATCCGGCATCGGCTCCCACTCCGAGGTCGGCCTTCCACTCGTCGAGGGAAGGGATGCGGTTGTTGGGGACTCGTCCAGGCCCATCACCGGTGAGCCACGACTTGCCCGCGTCGTCCGAGCAGCACGAGGTACACCTCGTCGATGCCGAGGAACCGGTCCAGCTCGCGGTTGTTCTTGTCGCGATAGGTGTAACCGATGCGAAACGGCAGGCGATGGCGGAACTCGGCCTGAGTGAAGATGGCCCGGTCGCAGAGTGCCGTCTTCGCCGGATCGAAAGTGCCGGCCGGCGCGCAGGTCTCGGACCGGAATTCGTATCCCGGAACCAGGTCGAGCCCGCCCGAGCGAGAGCCGCCGCTGCACCGGCAACGGATCCCCGCCCAGCCAGCCCCCGGCCCACAGTCGGAGGTTCAGCCGATCGTCGGCGCTGAGACGGTTGTAGCGTCGCAGGTCGAGCGTGAAGCGCTGATAGTCGTAGTCGTGGGTGGGAATCGGATCCCGCACGGCGGTCGAGAGCGTAACCGGCGCGACGTCGTCGCTTGAGCTCCGCTCGACTCCCGCGCGGATCCACCATCCATGGCTGGTCGCGTCGCGGGAATTCCTGGTGTCGTATTCGATGCCGATTCCGGCGCTGTTATAGTGCCCATCATCGATGAGCGGGTTGGGACGCCAGGTTTCCGAGTTGCGTAGCAGGGACCAGGGATCCGTGGCCCGCACCGAACCTTCCCACTCATGGCGCACCGTGGCTTCAATCCGAAGGTGTCTGGTCGGGAAGAAGTAGATGCTGCCTACGATTCCCTGAGCGTCGAAGTAGTCCCGGTTGTCGCGCTGGAGCAGGAAGGCAGACCACCCGATCTCGTCTTTCGGCAGGGTGTGCTCTTCGATCCCCCGGATTTCGCTGTAGACTCGACCGCCGATCCCGAAGCCGCGCGGCGCGTTGAATCGGATATCGCCCCGGACCGAGTAGCCGAAGTCATCGCGGAAGGGGGAGGAGTTCCCCGCCGTACGCAGAATGCCACGTGCATCGAGCCGCGTGAGGATACTGCGCGAAGGTCGGTACTCGAACGCGGGGCCGAAGACGATCGGGCAGGCCCTCGATGCGGTTGTAGGTCTGGCCGGTGGTGAGCCGGAGGGTGGTCTTGACCTTCCCGGTTGCGAAGGTGCGCTGGGCCGTCGCCAGCTCGCCGATCGGGCGACGACGCTCCCGCAGAGGCGAGGGTGCCGTCGGCAGCGCGATACACCGGGGCCGCGTCCCAGTAAATCCGCGCCTCTCCCTCCTGGACTCCTCCCGGTGCCACGGTCATGCCCCCGCCCGCCACCAGCACGTCTCCGTGGATCACTCCGCCCGAGTCCACTACCAGGTCGCCGTTGATGACCGTGAGCGACCCGTCGATCGTCCCTGCGACGTGCACGTTGCCGCGGTAGGCCGCGATCTTGCCGCCCAGCATGCTGCCTCGCGGGACCGTGATCCCGCCGGGGAGCCGGATACTCAGCGAATCGTTGTAGTCCGTCAGCAACTCGGTGAGGATATCCGCCGGGAGGGCACCTCGTTCGGTCGAATCGGAGACCGGAGCGTCGGGATCGATGACGATGACGCTGTCCTGGGCAAGCGCGGGGGAGGCCAGCTGAAGGCTTGCCAGAAACGCTGCGAGAACCGCCACCGCGAGCACTCGGGGGAGTGAGCGGTGAGTGGTGAGCGATGAGCGGGCCCTTACGCGCCCACGGGAAAGCTGGAACTCGGAACTGGGTAGGTGGTACTCGGTACCCGGTACTCGGCACTCGGTACCCTGTCGACAGACCTCGGACTTCACTCGCTGCCCACTTCTTTGGAAATGAGGCCCAGCCGTTTCATGCGGCGATACAGGTTCGCGCGGTCGGTCTGAAGCATCCTCGCGGTTTCTGCCACGTTGCCCCCGGCGCGCGACAGTGCAGCACCGATCAATTGCCGTTCGTGGGCGTCCAGGGCATCAGCCAGGGGCAGGCTGCCGTCGAGCTCGGGAGGCCGGCCGGACCCTCGCCCGGAGCGGGCGAATTGGAGCGCGCGGAGGTTGTCTCCAGTACGCATTGCCTCTCCCGCCGCCCCGCCCAACGGGAGGACTCGGCCACGGCGTGCTCGTCCACCATTTCCCCGCCAAGGATTGCGAGCCGCTCCACCACGTTGGCCAGTTCGCGGATATTGCCGGGCCAGCGATAGCTCCTCAACGTCGCGAGTGCGACCGGGGTGAAGGTCTGTGGCTTGCCGGGCCGGACCCGTCCCGCCAGGTGGTTCACCAGCGCAGGCAGGTCATCCAGTCGTTCGCGCAGCGGCGGCAGATGAATCGGGAAGATGTTGAGCCGGAAGTAGAGGTCTTCCCGAAAAGCGGTACCCGCCTCCGCCCGATCCAGCCGGCGGTTGGTCGCGGACACGACTCGCACATCGACCGCGGTTGGCTGCTCGGCGCCCAGCCGTTGCAGCACGCCGGTTTCCAGAGTGCGGAGCAGCTTGGCCTGAGCCTCGAGGTTGAGGTCGCCTACTTCGTCGAGGAAAAGGGTGCCGCCGTCTGCCAGCTCGAACCGCCCGAGCCGGCGTTCGTGGGCTCCGGTGAATGCGCCACGCTCGTGACCGAACATCTCGGATTCCACCAGCTCTCGGGGAATCGCCGCACAATTCACCGTCACGAATGGCCCCCTGGATCGACGACTGGCCCGGTGGATTGCGGCCGCGACCAGTTCCTTGCCGGTGCCCGATTCTCCAGTGATGAGCACCCGGGCATCGGTGGTTGCAACCTGGGAGATCAGCTGGCGAACCTGGCCAATGGCCGGGGTGGAACCCACCATCTCCTGCCGTTGGCCCAATGCCTCCTGCAGCGCCCGATTCTGGGTCCGGGCCCGCCCCAGCTCGATGGCCGAGCGCAGTGTGACGAGTACTGCTTCAGGACTGAGGGGCTTTTCGAGGAACTGAAAGGCGCCGAGTTGGGTAGCCCGCACCGCGTCCGCCAGTTGGGCCTTGCCGCTCATCATGATGACCGGTACTTCGATCCGGCGCTCTCGGAGACTCCGCAGCGTACTGAGCCCATCGGGGCCCGGTGGCATCATCAGGTCGAGGAACATGGCGTCCGGCTCGACCCGTTCCACCGCCAACAATGCGGCATGGCCGTTTCCTGCCTCCTCGACCGTGAACCCCTCGGCCCGAAGCAGCGCCGCCAGCATTCGGCGGATGTTGGCCTCGTCGTCGACGATCAGAATCCGATGAGACATAGGTGAGGGGGAAAGATAGTCACCAAGGTGAACGGTGAACGGTGAACGGCGAACGGTGAACAGTGAACAGTGAACGGCGAACGGTGAACAGTGAACGGCGAACGGTGAACGGCGAACGGTGAACGGCGAACAGTGAACGGCGAACAGTGAACGGCGAACGGCGAACGGTGAACAGTGAACGGCGAACGGTGAACAGTGGACGGCGAACGGGATAGCAGTGGCCTGACGCCGCACCTCATCCCGTCCCTCGGAGTCTCGCTTCGCCCGGGGTGTCCTCGGGATGAGGTGCTCGAGTAGTTCGCCCCCTTTCACCGTTCACCGTTCGCTGTTCACCGTTCCCCGCTTCTACTCCTACTTCCTGCCTCCCGCTCCCGCCAACTCCACCACGAACGTCGCTCCCCCACCCGGCGTGTCTTCCAATCGGATGGTGCCACCATGGTCCTCGATCGTCTGGCGGACCAGCGCCAGCCCCAGCCCGGTGCCGCCGGCCTTTGCCGTCACGTAGGGCTCGAACAACCGATCGCGGATCTCCGCTGGCACACCGGGGCCGTGGTCTCGCATGACTACCCGCGCACCGCTCGCATTCAGTGGTCCTACCTCGAGCTCGACGGTTCCGCTGCCACCGCAGGCCTCGGCCGCGTTGCGAAGCAGATTGCTGAAAGCCCGCCGCAGCGGCTCGTAATGTCCCACGATTCTCGGAGTGGAGAGATGTACGCTCAGTTTCGATTCCATCCCCGGCGGCAGGCTGGTGTGGCCCAGCTCCGCGAGCAACTCTCCCAAGTCCACTTCGGCGGCCGGGCCCTCGGGCAGCCGGCCGAATTCGGTGAATTCCCGAGCCAGAGCCTCGAGCCGCCCGGCTTCCGCTGTCAGGACCTCGAGCGGCTCCTTCTGTCCCGCGCTTGCCGAGCGAGACAGCTGGGCCACCGCAAACCGGATCGGGGTCAGGGGGTTCTTCATCTCGTGGGCCACCTGGCGGGCGATCTCGCGGAAGGTGCGAAGCCGCGCCGCTTCGACCTGGCGGTCCCGCGCCTGGGCCAGCCCCGCCGCCATCTCCCTGAGCGCACGGCGAAGCGCCGCGAATTCCGGAGCACCGCGCTGCGGCTCGTCCGGCGGCAGCCGTTCCTCCCGAAGGATGTGGCCAGTCCATCCGACCAGTTCGTCAATCGGCCGGCTCAATTGTCGGGAGAGGTAGCCGCCCACCCGCACCGACAGGTACAGAACCAGCACACCCAGCGCGAGCACCGCAGCAGTGAGGCCGGCATAGTAGTACCGGGCGTATGCCTCGGCGCGCTGAACCCGGCTCAGCGTGCGGTTGAGCTCCCGGAGATGAGAGGAGAGCGCCTTCCGCTCGACTGGACTGAGACGAGTCGAATCCACCGTCTGAGCCAGGTCCCGGCCGGTGACGCTGAGCTGCTCCACGGCGGCCCGGGTGGCGGTCGCTGGATTGTTCGCCCGCACAGCCAGCACCCAGCCGACCAGCGCAATCGACGTCGGGATCACCCCCACGAGGACGAGGGCCAGGAGAATCCGCTGCCTGAATGGAAGGGCCATGGGGGAAATCTATGTCCCTTGCGGGACGCCTTGAATGCTTCGCGGAACCGTCCACCGGTCAGGGCGCTAGCGCCACAACTCGAACCAGTGGTGGGGCGAATCTTTGCAGCGCCCCTTCAGGGCGCCGGGCATCGGTCGACACTGGGCACAGCGGAGCCCTTCGGGGCTCCACCTGTGGGGGCGGCGACCGGCTGGGGTTTCTGTCCGAGGGGCCACCGCACGCCTGCTGTTGCGGTGATGGGAGCGTGTGCGCCCTGAAGGGCGCCGCACCTGGTGTGGCAGGAAAGATGTGCGCCCCGACGGGGCGCCGCACCTTAGCCCGATGCGGCAGGATGAGATGTGCGCCCTGAAGGGGCGCTGCACCTTAGCCCGATGCGGCAGGAATGAAGTGCGCCCCGACGGGGCGCCGCACCTTAGCCCCATGCGCCAGCGATGAGGTGCGCCCGAAGGGGCGCCGCATCTTGGCCCGATGCGGCAGCGATGAAGTGCGCCCTGAAGGGGCGCCGCATCTTGGCCCGATGCGGCAGGAATGAAGTGCGCCCCGACGGGGCGCCGCACCTTAGCCCCATGCGCCAGCGATGAGGTGCGCCCTGAAGGGGCGCCGCATCTTGGCCCGATGCGGCAGGAATGAAGTGCGCCCTGACGGGGCGCCGCATCTTGGCCCGATGCGGCAGGAATGAAGTGCGCCCCGACGGGGCGCCGCACCTTAGCCCCATGCGCCAGCGATGAGGTGCGCCCTGAAGGGGCGCCGCACCTTAGCCCCATGCGCCAGCGATGAGGTGCGCCCTGAAGGGGCGCTGCATCTTGGCCCGATGCGGCAGGAATGAAGTGCGCCCTGACGGGGCGCCGCACCTTAGCCGGATGCGGCAGGAATGAAGTGCGCCCCGACGGGGCGCCGCACCTTGGGGCGGAAGATGTGCGCCCCGAAGGGGCGCCGCACCTTAGCCCCATGCGCCAGCGATGACATGCGCCCTGAAGGGGCGCTGCAGAGTTTCAGAATACATATTCGCGGCGGTAGTCTACCTGTTCTGCCTGCAAAATATGCAGATACTCGCTCTCGAAGTCCGTTCTTGTGTGATAGACCTCTTGTTCGAGGATGTACTTCGTCACTATCCCTACCTCCCGATATCCGACTGTGAAGGCTCCATAACCCTGCTGCCAACGGAACCTCTCGAGGTGGATCTCTTCATGGACCCATTGGGAGGAGGCGTGCTTGATATCTCGCACGATGTCGGACATGCGGTGAATCGGCCTGAGTCCGGCGAGAATGTGGACATGATCGTCGGTACCACCAACCGCCAAGCCCACCGCATTGAGCGTACGGAGTGCGCCGCCAAGGTACGCGTGGAGATTGGCTCGCCACGTCGGCGCGATTATCCGCTGCCGCCTCCAGGTGGAGAAGACGATGTGAAAATTGAGTTTGGTATATGTCCCGGCCACGACTTCACGATGGCGATCTGGGATCAACTGATCCTCAATCTTGGGACGAATCGTTGCAGCGCCCCTTCGGGGCGCCGGGCATGGCCCGACGCCTGGGCTATGATGCGGAGCCCCTTCGGGGCTCGGCTTTCCGGTCTGCCGTGGAACCCTGTTGGCCCCGAAGAGCCTGCCCCGAGCGAAAGCGAGGGGGGCCACGTACCGTAGGGCTCAACCGCGCGCCGAATCATTGCTGCGCCCCTTCAGGGCGCCGGGCATCGATCGACCCTGGGCTATGATGCGGAGCCCCTTCGGGGCTCCACCTGTGGGGGCGGCGACCGGCTGGGGTTCTGTCCGAGGGGCCACCGCACGCCTGCTGTTGCGGTGATGGGAGCGTGTGCGCCCTGAAGGGCGCCGCACCTGGTGTCGCAGGAAAGATGTGCGCCCCGACGGGGGCGCTGCACGTTAGCCCCATGCGCCAGCGATGAGGTGCGCCCTGAAGGGGCGCTGCATCTCAGCCCCATGCGCCAGCGATGAGGTGCGCCCTGAAGGGGCGCCGCATCTTGGCCCGATGTGCCAGCGATGAGGTGCGCCCTGAATGGGCGCCGCATCTTGGCCCGATACGGCAGGAATGAAGTGCGCCCCGACGGGGCGCCGCACCTTAGCCCGATGCGCCAGCGATGAGGTGCGCCCTGACTGGGCGCCGCATCTTGGCCCGATGCGGCAGGAATGAAGTGCGCCCCGACGGGGCGCCGCGTCTTGGCCCGATGCGGCAGGAATGAAGTGCGCCCCGACGGGGCGCTGCACCTTAGCCCGATGCGCCAGCGATGACATGCGCCCTGAAGGGCGCCGCACCTGGTGTGCCAGGATTGGGGACGCCACGTGGGCGCGATGATCCGCTGCCGCCTGGGTTACGATGCGGAGCCCCTTCGGGGCTCGGCTTTCCGGTCTGCCGTGGAACCCCGTTGGCCCGAAGAGCCTGCCCCGAGCGAAAGCGAGGGCGGCCACGTACCGTAGGGCTCAACCGCGCGCCGAATCATTGCAGCGCCCCTTCAGGGCGCGGGGCATCGATCGTATCCCTGGGCTATGATGCGGAGCCCCTTCGGGGCTCCACCTGTGGGGGCGGCGACCGGCTGGGGTTTCTGTCCGAGGGGCCACCGCACGCCTGCTGTTGCGGTGATGGGAGCGTGTGCGCCCTGAAGGGCGCCGCACCTGGTGTCGCAGGAAAGATGTGCGCCCCGACGGCGGCGCTGCACGTTAGCCCCATGCGCCAGCGATGAGGTGCGCCCTGAACGGGGCGCTGCATCTTAGCCCCATGCGCCAGCGATGAGGTGCGCCCTGAAGGGGCGCCGCATCTTGGCCCGATGTGCCAGCGATGAGGTGCGCCCTGAATGGGCGCCGCATCTTGGCCCGGTACGGCAGGAATGAAGTGCGCCCCGACGGGGCGCTGTATCGTGGACGGATTCATCTACGTCGCGCGTCCGACAAACCAGCCGGTGACCGCACCCGCAACACTTCCGCCCCATTCCCACCACGGGGAGACGTCAATTCCGAACATCCGGGGGATCAGGACCAGCCCCACCACGATGGTCACCGCAAGAACCAGCGGCATTGCCCGACCCGCCCCGCACCGCCCTGCCCAATACCCCGATGGTAGCAGCAAGCCGCCGAGCCAGATCAGCGCCCCGAATGATGCTTCCGGTCCCTCGGCATACTCCCAGGGCAGCAGCAGAGCCCATCCCGATCCCACAGTCGTTCGACTGGTCCACCGTGCGGGACCCTCGGCGCCATCGAGGGCAAGCGACAACCTCGGGCCATCTCGACGGATCGTGATCTTGACAGGAGTGCCGGGCTCGATCGGAAAACCGTCGAGCCGGACCGCTGGGCTCCGCAGCCCATAGTCGGAGGCACGAGTGCGGGTACGGAAATGTATGGAACGGCCTGCCTGCGCCAGCACCAGAATCTCCTGCTGTTGGTCATCGAAAATCGAGAAGATCGGAGCTTCACGTTCGGTCGGTCCCTCTGCCACGGCCGAGGCCTGCAGTCGGTAGCGCTGGGTGAGCAGCGAGTCCCGCACCTCGGCTCCCTTGGTCAGTATCCCGGCAGGCAGGAATGTCTGGTCGAGGTGGACGTCTCGAACCGTTCCGGGGAAGGTGTCGAACTGGCCCAGTTCCGGAGCCCACTGTCCGAACCAGGTGGATTGAGGGAGGGAGGGTTGGTTGGCGAAGCCAGTTCCGGCGAGTACGGCCAGCCACCCGATGCAGGCGAGTGTAGCAAGTCGCCGTGCGGTGTGGCTCTGACACAGCAGAATCGGGCGCCAGAGTGTCACTAGAGCGGCGCCCAGACCCGCTCCGATTGTGTTGGTTATCACATCGCGCAGGCTGGCGTCGCGGCCGGCAATCAGCCGAAACTGGGTCAGCTCGATCGCGACGCTGCACAAAAGCCCGATCACCACTGCGGCTCGGGTCCCCCGCACCAGCCCAAGTCCGATGCCCAGGGGAACAAACAGAAGAACGTTGAGAATGATGTCGAGGACGCCCAGGTCGCCGCACCCGACGAAGCACCAGGGCGAGGTTTCGGCGACTGCAGCGGCCTGCTCCGGGACAGGGCGCAGAGTGAAATAGGCGATGAGACAGAGGGAGAGCGCCGTGATGATCCAACCTGCTCGTATTTGTCGGGTCACGGCCTTCCTCAAAGGATTATTCGTCTTGCGCGCCCGGCATCCTAACTGCACTATCCATCATCACCTAGTAGTCCGCACTTCTCCCCGATCAGGATATTTCATGGCCCAATCCGTGGGATTGCGCGCCCGTTCTCTTATGCTGGCCGCGGTCCTCGCGGTTGCGTCGGCTCTTTCCGGACCGATTCAGGCCCAAAGCATCACTGAGGGACGCATCGTCGGCGCCGTGGTTTCCCCCCAGGGCGGGGCCATAGGGAAGCCCCAGGTGACGTTGCTCAGCCAGTCCACTGGCTCCCGGATCTCATTCAAGGCCGACTATCTCGGAATGTTCAACCTCCATCTCATCGCCCCAGGCACCTACTCGGTTCTGGTGGAATTGGCCGGCTACCAACCAGTCCGGCAGAATGGGGTGCGGGTCTTCGCCGGACGCACGACCAACCTCCAGATCGTTCTCACGCGGCGGCCACCGCCGATCACCAGCGTCGAGGAAATTCCCTATCCCGAGCGAGGCGAACCTTCCACCGGGACGTCAATCGGCCAGTATTTCAACGAACGGGAACTCAAGAACGCGCCATGGCGAAGTGACCTGGGCGACTTGAGTCGCGGCTCCTCCATCGTGACCCAGCCGCGGGACGGACGCGCAGGTTACGCGCAGATGGCCGGGGGGCTGCCCCAATCTCTTAGTGAACTGTATGTGGATGGTATGCCGAATTTCTGGCTGCGCCATCCTGGGCTGCCTACTGAACCCGTCGCGAGTCCGGAATATCTCCGGGTCTTATTCGAGCAAGCTCAGGTCATCGAGAACAGCTTCGACGGCGAATGGCGCGGCGGGCCAGGCACTATCCTCAGCGGCTACAGCCGGCGGGGCACCAACACCTTCCGGTTCCAGCCTTACGTCACTTTCAGCGGCAAGCAGGCGCTTGCTACGGAAGACAACCCAGCGGACTCCTCGGCTACCTCGGTCCAGGCAGGAGCAGTGGTGAGCGGTGCCCTGATCAAGAACTCGGCGCAGTTTGTGGCTGGGTTCGATTACCAGTCCCTGGAGCAGCCGTCTGCCGCTCCCTGGGCCGAGGATAGCGCCAGTTTTGACGGTGCTCCGGTCTCGCTCAGCGGTACCATCGCCCGAATTGCGACCGACAGCTTTGGTCAAACGGTCGACAACTTCACCCAGCCCACTGTGCGGAATTGGAAGGGAGGCTCCGGCGGGGCCCGGTTGGATTGGCAGCTATCCAAGTCCACCACCAAGACCCACAATCTGATGGGTCGCTTCTCGCTGGCAAAATGGAAGGAAGAGTCTCCGATCCTGGGCGAGGATGTCCTGACACGATTTCGACACCGATCTCGAAGCCCGTGATTTCTCCGGAAGTCTGTCGCTCACGTCGATGTGGCTCAACAGCGGCAACGAGTTTCGTTTCGCCCATCGCACCACCAATCGTGAATGGACCGGGTCGAGCCTGCCGACCACCTATTTCGTGGGCGAGGGCGCCGGAATCGGTGCAGCGCCATCGGCTCCGGCCAACTTCAAGGCCCATGCGTTCGATCTGAGCGAGACCTTCCACGCCCGATTGGCCCGGAACCATGTCTTGAAGGCCGGGGTGCAATGGACGTCAACCTCCTGGACCCAATCCTACAGCTACGGACGGAACGGGATTTTCCAGTTCGGCAATCTTGACCAGTTCGGCAACGCCGAGGGTACCTACTTCCGGACGGTGGCCTCCGTCCAATGTGGCGGAGTTCACGACGACCGACTGGGGCCTGTTTGCCCAGGACGCCTGGGAGGTGGACCGGGGCATCGTCGTCACCGTGGGGATGGGGTGGAACCGGCAGAAACTCCCTACCAGCTCCAGCGACAACCCCATCAACACGAACACCGCGTTCCAGAACGCCTTCAACCGGCAGAACAAGTTCCTCCCGGATGACCAGGACAATCTGGAGCCTCGCTTCGGCCTCGTGTGGGACGTTGACCAGAAGCAGGAGTGGATCGTGCGGGCCGGCGGGTCGCTCACCTATGGGCAACTCGATCTGGCCACCATCAGTGAGGCCGCCGTGGCCGATGGCGCCCTCCGAGTACGCCGCGGCCTCGGGCGCATTCAGCTCCTGGCCGGTCAACCCGGACACGATAGCGGCCGCCCCATTTGTGGGAGATCGGATCACCTTCATCGACAACCGCTACAAGTCGCCCCGCGCGGCCAAACTGGATGCCGCCGTGACTCGGACTCTGAGTTCAGGGATCGCCATCAGCCTGAGTGGAGGCTATCACCACACCGACTACCTGCTGCGGCGCAGCGATATCAACCTTCCGAACGCCCCGCTGGCGTTGACCTCGGAGGGACGGCCGATCTTCGGAACCCTGGTGCAGCAGGGTAGCATGATCACCGCGAGTCCCGGCTCCAATCGTCGATTCGGGACCTTTGATATGGTGAGTGAGATGGCGTCCACCGGATTCTCGGACTACTACGAGGCCGGCATCGAGATCGCCCGCCGCCCGCTGACCGGTTTCTCATTCGCGGGTTCGTACACCTACTCCCACACCACCGACAACTGGGCGTCGGCGCCGGCGACGCGGAGATCCCGAGGATCAGCTGAGTCCTTTCCCCAACGATCCCGTGGGCAGCGAGTGGATCCGGGGCCGCTCCGATTTCGACCTTCCCCACCGGGCCCGGATCACCGCTGCTTACCGCACCGCCGGGAAGTATCCCATCGGGGTCGGCCTCCGCTACCGTTTCCGCTCCGGATTACCCTACACTCCTGGCTTCCGAGCTGGGGTGGATGCCAATGGCGATGGCTCGGGCCGCAACGATCCAGCTTACCTCGACCTCAATACTCCGGGTATGTCGGGGTCGTTTCCCAGAATGCGTGTCTCCAGGGGCAGGCGGGACTGCTGGAGCGGAACAGCTGCCGAGAGCCATCGAATCACGCGCTGGATCTGAGTGCCAGTTTCGGGATTCCGGTCGGCTCCGCGGGCAATCTCGAGCTGACCCTCGACGCCTTCAACCTGGTTGCCACCGAGACCGGGCTGCTGGATCGGGCCCTCCTGCTGATCGATCCGAGCGGGAGCATCACCACCGATGGCCAGGGAAACGTGGTACTGCCCCTCATAGCCAATCCTCACTTCGGCAAACTGCTGATCCGGCGCGGCGAGGGCCGCGTGATCCGCGTCGGCCTGCGGGTGGGGTACTGATTCCATGACTGTGCTGCGCGTCCTTACCGTCACCTGCTTCGCTGCCTGGGCGAGTCTCGCCTGCGACAATGCCGGGGAATCGCTGTCGCACGGGGTAGCCGCGACCAACGTGATCAATGCCGGTGCGTTCTTCGACCGGGACGGATCCGGTACGCCTCAACGCCCCGGATACCGTGTTCGCCGGCGTGCGGGTCAATCTGGTTTCCCCCGGCGGCACCATTCCGGTCGCGAGCGGAGTCACCGACGCGGGCGGGCTGGTGGACTTCACCGGAGTCAGCGTCGGCCGGTATACTGTCGTGGTGGATACCACCGGGTTGGGCGGGTGATTCGCTGGTCGCTACTGGTGCGAGCCCCACCGAGGTGACGATCACGGCACAGGGTGGCGCGCAGACCATCGTTGCCAGTTTCGGCTTCGCGATCTCCAGCATTCGGTCGGTACGAGGTCTGGCGGGAGGTACCCGGGTACTGGTGAAAGCCGGCGTCCTGGCTGGTCGCACCACCTTCTCCGACACCACCGCGTACGTGGCCGATACCTCCGGCACGATTCGGCTCACCAACGCTACCGGCGCCATTTCTGCGCCAGGAGACACCGTCCGGATCGTGGGTACGGTGGGGAACCGGAGAGGCCAACCGGTGATCAACAACGCCCAGATCTTCGCCTACTTCCTGATCGGTCCCGGGGATCCGGCACCCCAACCCGTGAATGCGTCGACCCACGTGGCGGCGACCGCGGACGGTGGTCTGCTCGACGCGGCGCTGGTGGCGGTGGCCGGCGCCACTATCATCGACACCTCCACAGTCGGCAACGACTTCGTCATTCAGGTGAATGACGGTTCCGGACCGCTGGATGTAGTTTTCGATGCCAACATCAGTCCACCCACGCCGCCCGCTCCCTTGGGCGGCACCCTGTCGGGGAATGGGGTTCTGGTGCCTGCCACCGGCTCCACCTGGCAGCTCAAGGTCCGGGATAACGCCGACGTGACTATTAACTGACCCGAGCCAGAACCCCCGTGACCACCACACGCTCCAATGCGCCGGCGTTCACTTTGACCTGGCAGATCTTCACCATACTGGGCCTGGTATTTCTGCTCGTGGGAGGGGTGAGCCTGTTCGCCCCACTCTTCCCCCTCCGGATCGGGGTCATCGAATGGGAGTTCGGAACCGCCAGTCAGTTCTTCGATAGCGTACCGATTTTGGGACTCGGCCTCGGATTCCTGATGGCATCCGGGCTGGCTGTCGGCGCCCGCGGGCGAGTCCGGACTCTGGCGCTGGTGTGTATTTTTCTTGCACTCCTCATGTGGCTCGCGGCTGGGTTGTATGCCACCGTGGTCCCCCAGGCCTACAGCGCCGCTCCCTCCCCAACGGCCCTTACCGCGATCAAGAAGGCGGTCGCCAAAACAGCCGTCCAGATCCTGATTTACCCGGTCGGTTTTCTCTGGCTGGGCATCTGGAGCTGGCGCCGGACCCTCA
This sequence comes from uncultured Gemmatimonadales bacterium, assembly GCA_963788625.1. GTDB lineage: Bacteria > Gemmatimonadota > Gemmatimonadetes > Gemmatimonadales > GWC2-71-9 > DATBGE01. The sequence continues at coordinate 116,118 of CAWBHB010000007.1, forward strand.
GCAGACACTGATGACACCGCTGTAACCTGGCCTAAGTTGTTGTGGCAGCGCGACAACAGCGCTCACTCTCGAGCATCTAGCGGGACTTGGTACTTTGGAGTAAATCTATGCCTTCCAACGACATGCTTGGAATATTTCAAGTCCGTAAGGGTGGCCCGAACGCTGCTCAAGGGGATGGCTGCGGACGAGTGGCACTCAGTGAGGGGCTCCAATGAGCGCCAGAATTCTCGTTCAGGAAGGGAAGGGGCGAGCGCCCCTGACGCCGGCACCCGAAACAGCTTGGTCCCTTCTGGGTGGCGTGGGGTGGCTCTTTTCGGTAGTGGCCGCAGCCGATCTGGTCCTGGCCTGGTACCCGACCAATTTCGGTAACGCCGAATGGGAATTCGGCACCGCCACGACAACTCTCGAACACCTCCCGCTGCTAGCTGTTGGACTCGCGCTGGTCTTTGGGTCGGCCGTTGCTCGCGGAGCCCGGGGAATGCTGAGGGTGGTTTCGACCCTCCTGCTGGTGTTGGCGATCTGGGTGGTTGTGACCGGACTCTTGCTGGGGAGAAACATCGGGGTTGCGACGGCATCGGTGACGGACCCGGTGCTCCGCGTCGGCCTGAACCGCTCGATCCTGCAGTCGCTGGTACAGGCGATCGGTTACCCCTTGGCATTCGGGTGGCTTGGGATCAAAGGCTGGAGACACGCGTGGACGGCGTGAGAGTCAACATACACTTGAGGTGTACCATGGTAACGCGAGGTAAGCTGTTTCTGGCCGCAGCGGCGCTGTTGATGGCGCTGCCCGGCGTCGCCAAAGCCGATGGTTTCAGGAGCTATCGGGTCTGCGGTGGTGATAGCTTCACCACCTGCGCGGCGGTTCGCATCACCGTGGTCGGCAACAACGTCACGGTTGATGTCTGGAACCTCTCGGGCAACGCAGCCGGTAGCTACGGGACCAATTCGAATGCCGGCACGCATCTTCAACGGCATCGGGTTTTACAACGTCCCCGCCGGCGTCGACGCGGTTGCCGGCAGCATGGCCGTTCACGGTCCCACCGGTAGCGGGCACCAGCCCGACGGCGGTTGGAGCTTGAAGAACAACGGCTCCGTGATGTTCAAGACCGACTTCAGCCTGAGCACCACTCAGTTCCAGAGGGTTGGAATCAAGAGCGGCTGCGCTACCTCTGCGCAGACGCCCGGCACCGGTCCGAACATCTTCTCGAGCCCTTGCGCCAGCAGCCTGAACGGCAACGGGTGGACCCGGTTCACCTTCCAGATCACCGGTGGGTCCTGGGATCCGTCCAAGTCCGACATCTCGCTGCGTGGGCGGGACATCGGAATCGGGAAAGCCACTGAGTGCTCGACCGGCACCACTCCTGGTGGTCGTCCGGCCGCCTGCACCACGGTCACTCCTGAGCCGGTCAGCATGACGCTGCTGGCCACCGGTCTCGCCGGCATGGGTGGGGTCGGATTCTTCCGGCGGAGGAAGAAGAACCAGCCTGCAGCCTGACGCACCTCAAGTCTCTCACGTCCCCAGCCCCGGGTGGAAACACCCGGGGTTCTGTTTTGTGGCCATCAGCCATAAGCCGTCAGCCGTCAGCTGTCAGCTGTTAGCTGTTAGCTGTTAGCTGATTGAACTGCAGGCCGACCCTGAGTACCGTAGATTCCGCCCTGTCGTCCATCACCATTCACCGTTCACCGTTCACCGTTCACCGTTCACCGTTCACCGTTCCACCGTTCACCGTTCACCTGTTCACCGTTCACCGTTCACCCACCCCTTGCCCCGCCCCTCCAGACCCACGTCCTGCCGCCCCTGACCGACCCGCCCCACATCTTCTCGGTGGACGTGGAGGACTACTTCCAGGTCAGCGCGTTCGAGAGAGTGGTTGATCGAGCCACTTGGGATTCATATCCCAGTCGGGTTGAACGAAACACCGATGTGCTGCTGGACCTGCTGGGTCGCCATGGTGCCCAGGGCACTTTCTTCACCTTGGGATGGGTGGCACGTCGCTTTCCTCAATTGGTGCGACGGATTTCCGGGGCCGGGCACGAAGTCGCCTCTCACGGGTTCTGGCATCGCCGGATCGCCACACTGACGCCGCAGCAGTTTCGCGAGGACCTGAGGGAGGCGAAGCAGGTCCTGGAGGATACCTGCGGTGAGTCGGTCACCGGCTTTCGGGCCCCGACATTCTCGATTCTTCCGGGACTGGAATGGGCCTTCGACGTGCTGCTTGAGGAGGGCTTTCGTTACGACTCCAGCTTGTTCCCGATTTGGCGTCCCGGGGGATACGGTTATGCCCGGGCGCCCATGGTGCCACATACTATCGTGCGGGACGGTGGCAGCCTCCTGGAGCTGCCAATGACCATCACCCATGTCCTGGGCCTGCGAACTCCTGCGGCCGGTGGCGGCTATCTGCGGCAGCTTCCCTTCTGGGTCATTCGTCGCGCTTTTCGCACCTACGGCCAACGGGGCCATTCTGCCACCTTCTATGTGCACCCTTGGGAGGTGGATGTCGACCAGCCCCGGCTCAAGGTCGGCTGGCTCACCCGGCAACGGCATTACGGGGGGCTGGGGCGAACCCTCCCTCTCCTCGAACGGCTGCTGAAGGAGTTCCGCTGGACCAGCGTGCGCAAGCGTTACGGGGACCTGTCCCTGCCGGCGGTTCCGCCCCAGAAAGCCGATCAGAGCGCCACCGCGTGACACTCCGGATCGAGCCTTTCGAGGGGTCCTCCGCCGATTGGGATAGCGGCGGTTCGCGGCTCCAGCGGGTGGACCCACTTTCACCTGTATGCCTGGCGCCAGATTTTCGAAACCGTCTTCGGGCATGAATGCCTGTATCTCGTGGCCCGCGACGAGCAAGGCCTGATTGCAGGTACCCTTCCTCTCGTCCGCGTGCGGAGTGTGCTCTTCGGCCACTACCTCGTCTCGTTACCCTTTCTTAACTACGGTGGACCGCTGGGAACCACAGAGGCGGTCCGGGCGCTGGCGGCGGCCGCCGCAGAGCGGGCCGAACACGACGGCGTGAAACTGCTCGAGCTCCGAAGCCGGCAGGAGCTGGCCCTCGATCTCCCGGTATCCCACCGGAAAATCACCGTGGTGCTGGACCTTCCCGCCGCTGGTTCACCGGCGCTTTTCAAGAGCTTCGACTCCAAGCTTCGGAGCCAGATCCGCCGACCGCAGAAGGAAGGGGTCGAGGTCCGGTTCGGGCGAGACCAGGTGGGCCCCTTCTTCGAGGTATTCTCCGCTCACATGAGAGACTTGGGGACGCCGACCCAGCCTCTCCGCTTCTTCGAGGCCATCGCCGACTCCTTCACTGATGCCTGGTTTGGTTGCGCGTGGATGGGAGACAAGCCGATCGCCTGCGGCGCCGGCTTCCGCTGGGGCGGCGAGTTCGAGATGACCTGGGCCTCGTCGCTCTACGCCTACAACAAGCTCGCCCCCAACATGCTGCTCTACTGGGCCTTCATGGAACGGGCGATGGAACAGGGTCTGACGCTGTTCAACTTCGGCCGCTGCACCCCTGGTTCAGGCACCCACCGCTTCAAGCGGCAATGGGGCTCGCGCGACGAACAACTCTGGTGGTACCAGCAGGGTCGGGGAGACACGACGGCGACTCCTTCGCCGGACCAGGGAGCCTTTTCCTGGGGCCCGCGGCTCTGGCGCCGGTTGCCGCTCCCGGTCGCGACGGCCCTGGGGCCCCGAATCGTCCGCTACATCCCGTGAGGCTTCGCCGGCTCCCTCCGGTTTACTCCCCTCTTCGAGGCTCGAGCCTTGTGGGCGGGAGCCCTGCAGCGCTCGGAGGTGGAGAGGCGGATCAAGGAGGCGGTGCTCAGCTGGATCAGGGCGAGTTTCCACCCCCAGCACGCCGTTCTCACCGACAGCGGCACCACCGCGCTCACTCTGGCAATTCGTGCGGCGCAGCGAATCCGGCCAGGTCCGGTCTCCCTTCCCGCGTATTGCTGCTACGATCTCGCCACGGCGGCCGATGGAGCGGGTGCCGATGTCCTGCTCTACGACCTCGATCCCCTTACTCTGGGTCCCGACTGGAGCTCGTTCGAGCGGACCCTCGGCCGCGGGAGCCGCCGCCGTGGTCGTGGCACACCTCTACGGTCATCCGGTTGACCTCCGTCAGGCTCAAGCGCTCGCTGATTCTGCCGGGTCCATCCTGATCGAGGACGCGGCTCAGGGAGTGGGGGCCAGATATGACGGCCGTCCGCTGGGCTCGTTCGGTGGCATGGCGATTCTGAGCTTCGGTCGAGGGAAGGGACTGACCGGTGGTGGAGGCGGAGCCCTTCTTGTCCATTCGGAGGAATTGGTACCCGCAGCCAAGGAAGCCACTGCGATCATCGATACTCCACCCAGGGCGGGATTGATCCAGCTCGGCAAGACTCTCGCTCAGTGGGCGTTGGCCCGCCCCTCTCTGTATGCGATTCCCGCGTCGCTTCCCTTTCTCGGGCTCGGTGAAACCGTCTACCGCCGTCCCGGGAAGCCCGCCCCGATGTCGCGGAGTTCCGCTGCC
>CAWBHB010000008.1:0-34098 GCA_963788625.1 uncultured Gemmatimonadales bacterium
GGGGACGGGGAACGGGGAACGGGGAACGGGGAACGGGGGCCGAAGGTAACACCTCATCCCGAGGAGCGAAGCGACGAGGGACCTAATTTCCGTACCTTGGCGCCAAGGTCAGGATCGTAGGCCCCTCGCTGCGCTCGGGATGAGGTACGTGGCTTCGGGTTGACATCCTGGCGGCAAGCACCACCGTTCCCCGTTCGCTGCTCCCACTTTTGACTACCGACTGTCGACTATCGACTGCACTTAATGCCACGTCAATCCGAGATTGAACAGCAACATCGTGTTCGACCCCGGAATGTGCCCCAGCACCGGATCGTTCTCGCTGGAGAAGAGCTGCAGCAGGAAGTCGGCTGAGGGGACCAGATAGAGGTTCCGGCCGATCTGGAGTTCGTAGCCCAGGCCGAGTCCGCTGCCGAAGCCGCCCTTGGTGGTGCTGGTGGTCGTGTTGCCGGAGTGGTGGCTTTGCCCGATCGAGGCGCCGCCGATTCCGCCCTTGAGGTAGAAGCCCGACTTCACGTTGGGATACCACATGGCGACGAAGTGGACGTTGCCGCGCGAAAGCGTGTTGTTATTGTCGTCGTCCACCACCCAGCCGATCGCCTCGCCACCCAGAAGCAGGTTGGACTTGGTGGTGCCTCCCATGCGGAGGTAACCGTTGCCGCCCCAGAGTTGATCACCATCCAGACCTTCCGAGAGGTTCACGCCCGCTCCCAGCCCAAACCCGATCCAGAATCCCTTCCGAACATTCGAGGGCCGCTCTTCCTGTGCGGCGACGGAGCCCGCGACGAGCGTTGCGAGCAGCATGGTGGCGAGCAGTGAGGTGCGCACGAAAGCCTCCAGAATTGGGTGAACGGAGAACGGCGAAACGGTGAACGGTGAACGGTGAACGGTGAACGGTGAACGGTGAACGGTGACCGCGAATTTGGGGACCGGGATCAGGCGTGCTGGTGGCGAAGAACGTGCCAGAATGAATGGAGTTGGCGTTCGAGCCGGGGTCCGGTCTGTTGGAAGGCCGTTCGCATAGGGTATGGAAACGAGTATGGTGGGTCGAGGGAATCTCTTGCGTTGTGCAGGCGGGCTCAGGTGGGCCCTGCCCCGTCGTGAAGCCGACGGGAGACGGGGGTGTCATCGGGGGCGGACGGGAAAAGCAGGGGAAAGGACTGAGGACTGAGGACTGAGGGTACCGAGTACCGAACTCTGCCAAGGGGTAATGCCTAGGGATTCTGGCTAACAGCTAACAGCTGACGGCTGACGCTGATGGCTGATGGCTGATGGCTGAAATGGCTGACGGCTGACGGCTGGCGCCACTAGTACCTGAGAACTAGATCCGATGGCCTACAGATCGCAGGTCTCTCCACTCACACCTTGCATTTGCTGTAGTTTGGGTTGGAGTTCCGCCTTGAGCGAACTGGACGTAACCCATGGCCTCCCCAGCATCCAAGATTCACCCGCTGAAGTGGGTCTACATCAGTGGTGTTGCCTTTCTCGTCGCGTTGGCTTGCGCGGTTGCCTTGATCGCGTTCGCCGGACGGCTGAGCTTCATCCCGAATTCGCTCTACTTCGTGATACTGATTCCACTCGGTTTGACGGCCGCCGGATTCCTGTTCGGCGCCATGCGATCCCACGCGAAGTTTTCCGGCAAGATGTCGTACGGCACTCTCGAACTTGCCGGTCCCGTCGTTGTCTTCGGTCTCGTGGTTCTCGGTGGGCTTTTCCTGGCCAATCCCACAACGACCTTCGCGCTGACCGTCCGGGTGTTTGGTCCTGGTGGACAGGCCGACATCATCCGTCAGGGCACGGTGACCGCGGACCTTGGGCCGAGACGGGATACCAGGCCAATCAATGCCCAGGGGGAGGTTGTTTTCGCGGACATTCCTGCCGCCCTGGTTGGTCAACCGATCCAGCTGCTCCCCGACGTGCCGGGCTATCGTCTTCGCACTACCGACCCGTTGGTGATACCCGACGACCATGTTCTCGAGCTCGAGTTACTGCGCCCCGAGGCGTCGACCACGGTCCGCGGCGTTGTATTCGATTCGCGCAATCGGACGGTGGGAAACGCGACAGTCAGCTTCAATGGGGGGAGTGTAACCACGGTGACCGACGACCTTGGCAGTTTCAGCGCTGCTCTTCCCGTGGACGCCGGCCAGATCGTACCCATCACGGTCACCTTGAAGGGACGGATCGTCTACGATGACAACATCACGGTGGCCGAGACTCCCGCGCTCAAGATCAGGATCAAGAACCCGTAGCCATGATCGCGCGCTCCAGATGGATCAGTGGATGCGTCATCACCAGTCTAACGGTCTCGAGTGCCGTCCAGTTTTCGGTCGCCGCACAGCAGTCGCTCCACTTCAAGGGGCGCGTGGTCGTCCAGGACGGCGGTCCGTCGCCTGCCCGCCTCACGGTGCATCTCGGCCAGTTTGGCTCGACCGCAACGAATGACGCGGGCTTCTTCACGATCGCTCTCCCGGCTGGCACCACATCGGTGACCATTCAGGTCGAGACCGGCGATCCCAAATGGGTGGTGAGATACCCGACAGGCCCGGTACCTGTCCCTGCCGACGCCGCCGCCGTAACCGATGTCGTCGTCGCTCTCTCGGTTGAGGCGAGTCTCGCCCGGGCCTACGCGGTCGACAACGCGCAGCTGCAGCAGCGGCTGACGGAGGCCGGCGTCAAGCAGGACCAGGCTCTCGATATCCTGGAGCGCATGCGCGCTGACTTCGCCGATCGTACCCAGGTCGAGGTAGAAGAGCTGAGAATTGCCGCGCAACGGGAAAGTGATCGGGTCCGGGCGTTCACCCCGATCTCCGTGGCCATCGAGCGGTACGTAACGGAGGCGAACGATCTCCAGAACGCGTTCATCTTCATCTCTGATGAGGCGTTCCGTAACGCCGCTGCCTTCACTGAACTCAAGAATGCCATTCTCGAGTACAATGGTGCCTGTGATACACTGAACAGCCACCGCGCAGCGTTCGAGAGTACCGTGGGGTCGTATTGGAAGAGCGAGAAGATATCGAGCGACCTGCGGGATCTTTTTGATTACGCCCTAGGAGAAGTCCACCGCGTCCGCATCCTCCCGCTCAACAACACCCTCGGTCCTATCAGTGATATCCGCAACGGGAGAGCAGGAAAGCAGTCACAGGAAATGGTCACCGCAGAGATCAAGACGGCCGTGAGGGACCTCGCTCCTCGACTCGAAGAGTTGGGGCGGCGCAAGGATCGTGTTCTTCTCGAGTTGCAGTCAGGTACTCGCTGAGCCCACCCTCGGCGAGAATGGCAGGAGGTCAGACCATGCGCTTCACGAGACTATTAGTCGTCATTACCGGGGCCTGGCTTGCTCTAGTGACGAGCGGCTGCGACAGTGCGATGACGGCTAACGACGACTTTCTCCCCGTCATCACGAATTTCTGGAGAGATGTCGCGGACCAGAACCACACGCTCGACATGTCCTCCAATGACGACGGGAACGCAACCGGCTCCTTCATAGGCACTGAAGAGCACCCGGCCTTCGGTACCAGCGCCATCGCCGGCACTTGGGTTCATTCAAGGGTCACTTTCACGATCACCCGGCCCGGCGGAGACGTGCAGTTCACCGGCCGGTTCACGGCTGTCGACACGCTGCACGTGACCGGGAACGGCGAGGACTTTATCCTGGCGCATCAGTGAGGGTGTAGCCTGACAGAATAGGCGGGAACGGGGAACGGGGAGAAACGATGGGCGGAACCGGAGGTACTTCATCCCGAGAAAGCTCGCCCCGAGCACCGCGAGGGGCGAAGCGACGAGGGATCTAGTGTCCTTGGCCTGACGTCTAGGCTAGGAGGCTCGATCCCTCGCTGCGCTCGGGATGAGGTGTTACCCTCGCTCCTGCGCGTTCACCGTTCCACCGTTCCACCGTTCCACCGTTCCCTGTTCCCTGTTCCCTGTCCCCTGTTCCCGCTTTTTGCGTGGGGAGCTAGCCTAGCCCATGATGCCCCGCACAAACTCCCGCATCCCCTCCGGCGCCACCACTTCCGCCTCGGCCCCGTATTGCAGCACCTCGCGAGCAAGCCAGTTGGGATCCGCGACCGGGAACTCCACGACGTAGCGCCCATCCGGTGCGGTCTTGCCGCCCGGATACCGCTCCCGCATCCAGCGGGCGATCTGGTCGCTGAATGCGACCGTCGCGGTCGGCGCGTCGGCAGCGACCAGGAGATCCTTGACCGACTTGACCCGCTTCACCTCGGGCCGCGGAGTGAAGCCCTGGTCGAGCATCCTGGCGTCAAGAATCCGCTCGATGCGGAAGCGACGAGTGTCCTTCGACTTCTCACACCACGCCACGAGATACCAGGCGCCTCCGGCCTGAACCACCTGATGCGGCTCGACAGTGCGGCGGGAAGGTTCACCCGCGCTCGCGGAATAGAGAATCGCGAGCTTGCGGTGCTCATCCCTCGCCAGCCGTGCCAGTCCCAGCAGCTGGGCCAACCGTTCCGCGGGCGTCGGACCAATCGCCCAGGCGCGTTCCGGCTCGTGGCCATCCGGCGGTTTCGCGAAATCTCCACCCACGCGAACAGCGAGCTCCCGTCCCCCGGTCAAGCCGGTAAGACCCAGCATGAGCACGAGCACCTCGTCGCGGTTCAGCCGAAGGGGCCGGCGGAAGGAACCGTGGCTCCCGAGGAGGAAGCCATCCGCGGTGAGCAGCACGCTCAGACTGCCAAGCCAGGGCTTGTAGCTCTCGGTGAGATCGATGAGAATCTGAAGGTCCGCCTTCAGGGTACGCTCCGAGATGCCGAGTTCACGAGCGGCATCGCGGTAGGGTACCGGATCCTCGATGTCACGCTGTGACATCCAGGCCACCAGCTCGACCAGTCGCTGGATCTGGTTCTGCGCCAGGTCTGCCATGGTCAGCTGTAGACCGCCCGCACTCTTTCGCGTTCAGCGGCGAGACGCGAGGCCAGGTCCGGAGGGTCGACGATGCGGGCCTGCGAACCGAACGGCAGCAGCCAGCGGATGAAGGCCTCGGGGACCCGGACGTCGAACTCGAGCAGTGCCCCGCCCTCCGAGTCCACCGCTTTCACCACGCGACCGAGTCCCTCGGCAATGGTCCAGCGGGAGTGCGGGAATCGGATTCGCACCCGAGTCGTCACCGGCGGTGCCTCTGAGAGCTCCCACGGAGCACGATCGAGGTAGTGCCGCACCGAGAAGCCAGGGGGAACCTGGAAATGGGCGCTCTCATCATCGAGCAGCTCCGCGGTCCGCATCCGCTCCAGGCGGAAGACCCGCATCGCACCACGATCTCGCGCCCGGGCGATGCAGTACCAGTAGCCCCAGGACAGCATCAGGCCGTAGGGCTCGATCACCCGGTTCCGCTCTTCATTTTTCCCAATCGCGTAGTAGCGGCAGCGAATCGCAATCCGGCGTTCTACTCCCTCCCGCAGCGTCCTGAAGATCTCCTCGAACCCCGGATTCACCGGTCGCGCCAGCGCTGTCTCGGCTTCGGCCGAAGCGATTCCTGGCAGGTCGAAGGAGAGCTTACGAAGGGCTGACGCGGCCGAAACGCCGAGTGAAGTGCTGCCCAAGGCAAGCGCGCGGGCCGCCGCGCGACGGAGCAAGGCGAACTCGTCGGGCCGGAGCGAGATCTCGGGGAGAGTGTAAGATCCCGCCGCTCTGCGAGGTCCGGAGCTGACCTGCAGGTACGGCAGGTAGAGATCCCGCGGGCGCAGCAGGTAGGCCTCGACTTCGACTCCGGTGTGATCGGCCGTCACCTTCTGGCGCTCAGGCTCGATCACGATGCCGAGTTCGCGGAGTTCACGTTTGTCGCGCTCAAACTTGCGACGGACGGATTCTTTCCCGGTGGGGGTGCCCTTGAGCCAGTCGCCGCGATAGTCCTCGACCTTGCTGAGGATCTCCTCGCGGGTGACGGGGAAGCGCCGGTCGAGCAGGAAGGCGAGCAGGTTGAGCCAGCGCTCGGTCTTGCTGACGCGGCGAGTTGAGCGGCGTGATCGGGGCACGAATGATCAGGGAGAAAGGGGACTCAAGCTGGCTCGCGAAAACTGAAAGATCCAGCGACAGAGCGATAAGATACTGAAAGTGGTGAGGTGTTCGCTAACACCGGCCTGTGACAATCGGTGGGAGGGTCGCAGGGATTCGAGAAGGTGTCAGGGATCAGGTGTGGCGGGAAGGCGGATGGGCGGTCAGGCGGTCGGGGCGGACAGGACGGACGGAGGAATCTCCTGACCCTTCTACCTAACCCCCTGTCGGTGCCCGCAGGCTGTCAGACATTGGGATTCCTCGGTCGCTTCGCTCCCTCGGAATGACAGCACCGACACCTGACACCTGACCCCTGACACCTCGTTTTCCGTTCCCTGTTCCCCGTTCCCTGTTCCCGCCTTTGGATTGTCACTCCCCCATACGACATTTGTGCCATGCCCCCCAACCTATCCAAGTCCCGCTTCGTGGCCGGATGGCAGTGCCACAAGCTGCTCTGGCTCAAGGCGCACGAGCCCCAGGCGCCCGAGCTCCAGGTGGACGTGGTGTTGCAGGATCGATTCGATCAGGGGGTCCAGGTTGGCACCCTGGCACGAGGCCGGTTCCCGGGCGGCGTGCTGATCGATCTGCCCCACGACGACCCATGGCGCGTCGAGGCGACTCGGCAGGCGCTCGACGCGGGTGCGCCGGCGGTGTTCGAAGCCACGTTTATCGAGGATCGGGTGTTCGTTTCGATCGACGTCCTTGAGCGGACCGCGGAGGGATTCACCCTCATCGAGGTCAAGTCTTCCAGCAAGGTGAAGGACGATCACATCCCCGACGCCGCCATCCAAACCTGGGTGGCGCGTAAGGCCGGAATCGATGTGCGGCGGGTGCAGCTGATGCACTTGAACACCGACTTCCGCCACCCGGACATTGGAGAGCTGTTCCAGCGCACCGACATCACGGCGGAGGTCGAGGCATTCCTGCCTCACATCCCGGCGATGATCGAGGAGCAACTCGCGGCGCTGGCTGGGCCGGAGCCCGACGTTCCGGTTGGCACTCACTGCTGGATGACCAACCGGGAATGCCCCTTCTGGGACCGCTGCTTCCCGACGGACCATTTGCACGTATGGACGCTGTACAACGCCCAGAAGCACCAGAAGTGGGCTCTGATCCAGCAGGGGTGTCACCGCATCCTGGACCTTCCTGCCAATCACAGGCTCACAGCCATCCAACGACGCCAGCGCCAAGCGCTCGATGCCGACGACGTGGTAATAGAGCCGGGACTCGAGGACGCGCTCCGCGCTTTCGACGGCCGGCTCGGTTTCCTCGACTTCGAAACCATCAATCGTGCGGTGCCGGTCTGGGCCGAGGTGGGTCCGTGGCGCCAGGTGGTGGTACAGTTCAGCTACCATGAGCAGCAGACCGATGGCTCCTATAGTCACAAGGCCTATCTGGCTGAGGGTCCCCACGATCCCCGCGAGGAGTTGGCGCTTCGGCTGCTCGACGCCACCGCAGGAGCCGAGCGGATCGTGATGTACAGCTCGTTCGAGCGGCAACGGATCAAGGATCTGGCGGGATGGCTGCCCCATCTCTCGGCGGAATTGACGGCGCTCAATGCGAAGCTCGTCGATCTGCTGCCGGTGATACGCGACAACGTCTATCACCCGAAGTTCCAGGGGAGCTTCAGTATCAAGGCAGTGCTGAACCCGCTGGTGCCGGAGCTGACGTATGACGACCTGGCCATCGTGGATGGCATGGTCGCGAGTGTCGAGATCGCTCGGCTCCTATTCGTGGCGCACCTGGTCAAAGACCGCGACCAACTCAGGCAAGATCTCCTGGCCTACTGTGAGCGGGATACCTGGGCGATGGTGAGGTTGTTGGAGAGGTTGAGGGAGGTGGCGGGGGGAACGGTGGGGGGGAACGGGGAACGGGGAACGGGGAACGGGGAACGGGGAACGGGGAACGGGTGAACGGTGAACGGTGAACGGTGAACGGTGAACGGTGAACACGCAGGAGCGAGGGTAGCACCTCATCCCGAGCGCAGCGAGGGATCTGGGTGTTGCTGCCTCGTCGTGCGTCGCTCACCTCATCGCCTGTTCCCGTTCACCGTTCGCCGTTCACCCTTCCACCGCTCTCACGGTTTGCTCGCCGTCTGCTTCGGCGGGGGCGACGGCGGCAACGCGTTGAGCCGGTTCTGAAAGTCCTGGAACGACGGCGTGTCCTGAATCAGGCCTTTCAATTGGCTGGCCGGATACTTCGCGATCTGGGACTCGGTGGCCGTGATGCGATCCTCCTCCAGTGGGTGAGAGGCGAAGAACGCATCCACCGCCGACGGATTGGACTTCCGCTCGTCGAGCAGGATCTTGAACATGTCGGGGATCCCGTGCGGATCGATCCCCGCCTTGACCGTCGTCTTCACTCCTTCGGCGTCGGCTTCGGCCTCATCTTCCCGACTGAACTTGGCGAAGAGCGCACTGCCGGCCACACCAACGGCGGCCTGACCGGTCCCGCTCTCACACACCTTGGTGAGGGTGCATAGGGCCACAGCGCCAGCCCCTACCTCCTGCTGTTGCTGCATCTGCTGCACGGTGTGACGCAGGGTGACGTGGCCGATTTCGTGGCCCAGCACGCCCGCCACCTCGCTCATGTTGGTGGCCCGCTCGATGAGTCCGCGATTGACATAGACCCACCCGCCCGGAATAGCGAACGCGTTCACTTCCTTGCTATCAACCACGGTGAAGCGCCAGGTGAGATTGCGAGTATCGGTCACCCTGGCGAGCTGGTTGCCGAGGCTGTTGATGTAGCTGTTAATGGCGGGATCCCGGATCAGCGGCAACATCGTGTCGATCTCCGCCGCGGTCTGCGCGCCCAGCTCCACCTCCTGTTGCTGATTGATGGCGCAGGAGACGATGCCGGCGAGGGTACAGCCGAGGGCGATGCCTGCCTTAAGGTGGTGTGAAGTCATGGTGGCGTCCTTCTATAGGTGTCAGCTGTCGGGGGTCAGGTGTCAGGGAGCTTCAGCTCTAGTCCCCGTTCACCGTTCACTGTTCACCGTTCACTGTTAACACACAAAACAAAGAAGGCGTGAACCTTGGCGGCCTGGCCAGCGGGATCACGCCTTCAACTCGAAGAGCCTAATGCTCTCGCGGTTAGGCGGTCGACATTCGCTAGAGTCGACAGTGAATAGTCGGTAGTCTGGGGTTGGTGGTCAATAGTCGGACGTGAGCCATGTGTCATGGATCACAGGACTGACGTGAGTGAGCAGGATTTCGAGGGCCACCCGTTCACCTTCCGTCGCCTCACGCAGCGGCGCTCCTGCCCGACACCTGCCGCTCGAGGGCCAGCGGGTTCGACTCGTACTGCCGCCCGACCTCCACCGCCATCGGATCGGGATACATCTCCAGCCTTCCCTGTTCCACCGCGTCGAGAATCCGGGCCGCCACGCTTGACGGCGAGACCTTTTCGAGCGGGATGTCCCGCGGCCATCTCGGTGTCGACCGGGCCGGGGTACACACCGATGACCTGAGTGCCCTGGGCCGCGAGATGAGCCCGGCTGGCCTGGGTGAGAGAGCGGAGCCATACCATGACTCAATAGCCGAACGGGAAAACCCGCTTCCGCGGAGCCTCTTCCGCATGGAGGTAGGTGATCGTAAAAGGGCCGATGAACGTCAAAGACACGACGGTCGGCCCGCTGGCGATCCAGAAATGGTGCATCCCCGCCGGGACGGTGACCGAATCCCCAGCGGCCAGCGCCCGGTTCCGCTTCAGGTCGAGCCGCTCTCCCATCCCAATCAGGAGGGTTCCCTCTCTGACTTCGACGTGCGTAAAACTCGGATGAAAGTGCGGCGGGATCCGGTAGCCGTTCGGCATGGAAAGCAGGAAGGTGGACTCGCCGGGGCCGTAAGGATCCCCGCTGACGACGGCGACACGCGCGCTCGGTGGCAGCGTGGTGGGCACTGACCACTGTAGCGACGCCGGGTGGGCCGAGGACTGCGCCATAGCATACGGAGCCGCCAGAAACCCCACCGAGGCAGCGATGAGGACGCACAGGCGTCGTGTAACCAGGGTACCGTCTTTCATTTCCCTCTCCTCCGAGTGCAGTCGCGGGCTGCCGCGCTGTTCATTCTCCCCAGTTGTGGCCGCTCCTGATCTGCAGCCAAGCTTCGGTACCCCTCAGTGAGCGTGAGAGAGAGTCGCTCCCTCAGGTATCGTGAACGTCAGAGTCTTGGACTGCCCGGGGAAGACCTCATGGTTGGCGTTCACCAACTCGATCTTCACCTTGTGCTGGCCGGGCGGCAGCCCGGCGATGTCGACTGTGTTGTTGTCACTCGCATCCGCCCACCACCAAGGCAGGTCGTCGACGATGACGTGCAGATGCCCGACACGTGGAGATGCCTGGACGGCGCCCGCCCCGAACACGGGTGCGATGTGCAAGTTCTCCACTCGGTACTGGGCCCAGAAGACGCCCAGGACCAGCCCCTCGGGAAGCGGGGGATCGACGATCAGCTTGGGTGCGGGCTCGTTCTCGATCGCGACGTACGGGGAAGCGCCGCGGATCTCCCTTGCGCTCTGGGCGAAGGCGCTCGTGGCGAGCGCAGTGCCAGCCGCTACTGCGGCAAGCGCCTTGATGAGCATTGTCATTGCGTTTTCTCCTTAGAATGAGTGTGTAGAGATCTGGATCTCGGGCGGTCGGGGTGGCCTGACCGAGACCGCCGCTAGGCCGCGGTCCCCGACATGTGCCGCTCCAGTTCGAGCGGGTTCGACTCGTACCGCCGTCCCACCTCAGCCGCCATCGGGTCGGGATACACTTCCTGGCTCCCTACTTCCACGGCATCGAGGATCCGCGCCGCGACGCTCGACGGCGAGACCTTCGCTAACGGGATATCGGCGGCCATCTCGGTGTCGACCGGCCCCGGGTAGACGCCGAGCACCCGCGTCCCCTGGGCCGCGAGGTGCGCCCTGGTTGCCTGGGTCAGCGAGTGCAGCGCCGCCTTGGACGCGCTGTAGGATGCGAGCGCCGGCGAGGATGACAGTGACGCCACGGACGCGATGTTGACGATGGTGCCACCGCCGTTCTTCGCGAGGACCGGCGCGAGTGCCTGCGTCACGTGCAGGGTTCCGAAATAGTTCACGTCGATTTCCGCGCGGGCTCCCGCGAGGATACCGGGGTCGGTGATCCGGGCTCCCAGCGCCGCCGCTGCCACACCTGCATTGTTGATCACGAGCGTGACATCGCCGGCCGCGCCAGGCAATGCGCCGACCTGCACCCGATCGGTCACATCGAGGGCCACCGGCACCAGCCGGGTGCCGTACCGCGCCACCAGGTCGCCGAGCGCCTCGAGTCTTCTCGCTCCGGCATAGACCCTGGCCGTACCCCGGTCCAGTAACTCCTCGACGATCGCCTTGCCGATTCCACGATTCGCACCCGTCACGAGGGCGACACTGCCCTGGATCTTCTGCCCGGTCATTGGAGTCTCCTTAATGTTGACCGATCGGTCAAGAATAATGTAAATAGAAGACTACTTCAAACCCCGCAGGGCGCTCTCGACGGCCTGCCCCAGGGTCGCCGCGGTGGCCCCGTTTCGGGCCATGATGTTGAGGCCGAAGGAGTGACTGACGAGGGCCAGGGCGAGGGCGTTGGTGTCGGCTTTTCGGTCGAGTTGCCCCTTCGCCACCACGCCCGCCAGGGCGTTCCGGAATGCGCGAGTCAGGTTCAACTGGTTGTCGCCGATCCGTGATGCGACGGCCGGGTCCTCGCTCCCAGTCTCGAGCGCGGCATTGATCATCATGCAGGACCGCCGCGGTTCAGTCGTGAGATGGGTGACAAGTGCGGCGAAGTACTCCCGGATCTCCTTGGCGGCCGCACCCGGCGTGAGCAAGGCGAGTCTGACGCCGGACTGCGACGCGCTATAGCGATCCATCGCTTTCACATACAACTCGTGCTTGTCGCCGAAGGTCCCGTAGAGGCTTTGCCGTCCTACGCCGAGGTACTCCTCGAGGTCGCTGATGGAGGTGGCCTCGTACCCCTTGCTCCAGAACAGCTCTGTCGCACGGTCCAGCACCAGGTCGGGGTCGAATTCACGCGGTCTCGGCATGGGACCTAAAGTAGGCAAACTTGACCGAATAGTCAATAATCAAGGGAAAAGGGAAAGGCGAAAGGGGATGGGCCGGATGTCATTGCGAGGCCTCCTGCCCGAGCGCAGCGAGGAAAGGGGCCGAAGCAATCTCGATCTAGCCCTGCAGAAGTTGTCATGGAAGGCAAGCAGGTGAGATTGCCGCGGGCCCTTCCCGTCGCGCTGCTCCGGGAAGGGGCCCTCGCAATGACACCGCGCCCTTCCATCGCTCCGCTGTTCCCTTCTCCATTTCCCCCTTCTCCCCTTCCCCCTTTCCCTTTCTCCCCTTCCCCACCAGACTACTCCCCCTCGCCTGAACCCCGGATCCCCATGTGTGGTATCGTCGCCATGTTCTCCCGCAGCTTCCCGGTTTCCCGGGACTCGCTGCTGCGGGCTACCCAAGCTCTGTATCACCGGGGACCGGACGGACAGCGGGTGTGGATCTCCTCTGACGGTGCGGTCGGCCTGGGCCACGCCCGGCTCAGCATTATCGACCTCACAACCGGCGACCAGCCGATCAGCAGTGAGGACGGCCGGGAGCACATCGTCGTCAACGGGGAGTTCTATGGATTCGAAGCCATTCAGCGAGAACTGGAGCAGAAGGGCCACCAGCTGCGCACGCGGTCCGACAGCGAAATCGCGCTCCATCTCTACCAGGACCTCGGTACCCACTGTCTCCACCGGCTGAGGGGTGAGTTCGCCTTCGTCCTCTGGGACCAGGCCCACCGGACTCTGTTCGCCGGCCGCGACCGGTTCGGCATCAAACCGCTGTTTTATGCCCTGCATCAGGACACGCTCTACCTCGCCTCCGAGGTGAAGGCGCTGTTTGCCGCCGGAGTGCCCGCCCGGTGGGATATCGAGTCGGTGCACAACTCCGTCGACCTGGGCGGCAGCCCCATCCGCACTCTGTTCGACGGGGTGTTTCAGGTGCCGCCGGGCCATTATCTCCTGGCGACCGACCGTCATCTGCAGCTCGCCCGTTACTGGGACTTCGATTATCCAAGGGCCGATTCAGGTGCTCCGCGCCGCACCGACCAGGAATACGCCGACGAGTTCCGCGGCGAGTTGGACGAAGCAGTAAAGATCCGGCTTCGGGCCGATGTCCCGGTGGGTTGCTACCTGAGCGGCGGGCTGGACAGTTGCGCGGTGCTGGGGTTGGCGGCGCCGCATCATCCGGAGCCGATCCGCGCCTTTACCCTCACCTTCGACCATGGGGACTACGACGAAGGGCCCATCGCCCGGGAGATGGCGGCGCGGGTCGGTGCCGAGTTCTATCCCATCCCCATCCGGCAGGACGACCTGGCGGATCATTTTGCCGACGCCACCGCCCAGTCTGAGACCCTGTGCCTCAATGCTCACGGTGTTGCCAAGTATCTGCTGAGCCGAGCGGTGCGCGACGCGGGTTACAAGGTGGTGCTGACCGGTGAAGGATCGGATGAAATCCTGGGCGGATATGCCCACTTCCGTCGGGACATGCTGCTGTACAACACCGAGGGGCAGGATCCCGCCGCAATCCCGGAGATGCTGGCCGCCCTGGAAGCCGCCAATCCAGTTTCCCGGGGCATACTCCTCGCCCACGGTGAATCGGCTCCAATGGACGGGGTGAAACGGATCCTGGGCACGGTCCCTTCATGGTTCGAGGTCTTCTCGGCGCGGGCGGTAAAGATGCAGCCCCTGTTCGCACCGGCTGTCCGGGAGCGATTCGTCGGGAGGGAACCGTTCCGCGATTTGCTCAGCAGTCTCGACGTGCGGGGCCAGCTGGCGGGACGCGAGCCGGTGCACCAGGCCCTGTACCTCTGGTCCAAGACCGCACTACCCACCTACATCCTGACTGTCCTGGGCGACCGGATGGAAATGGCCCATTCCATCGAGGGTCGGGTGCCGTTCCTCGATCATCATCTGGTCGAGGTCCTCCGCTCGCAGCCGGTGGCGCAGAAGATTCGAGGGATGACCGAGAAGTACGTCTTGCGTCAGGCGGCTCGAAGTGTCCTGACCGACACGGTGTACCGGCGGCAGAAGCATCCGTTTCTGAGTCCGCCGGCGACGCTCAATCCCGGTCAGCGGCTGCACACGCTGGTGCAGGACAGTCTCCGGGGGCCCGCGCTTGCGGCGCTGCCGTTCTTCGATCGCGCCGAGGTACTTACCCTGCTGGATCAATTGCCGACGATGGATGAAGGATCGCGGGTGGCCAACGACCAGGTGCTGATGCTGCTGCTCAGCGCGTGCGTGCTGCAGGAGCGGTACCGGTTGGCGGCGTAAGGCAGCCCAGCGAGGAAATAGGCCGGATGTCATTGCGAGGCCCCCTGCCCGAGCGCAGCGAGAGTGCGAGCGGCGAGGGGAAAGGGGCCGAAGCAATCTCGATCTAGCCGTTGCCAGAAGTTGTCGTGGAAGGCGAGCAGGTGAGATTGCCGCGGGCCCTTCCCGTCGCGCCGCTCCGGGAAGGGGCCCTCGCAATGACACTGCTCTCCCATCACTCCGCTGTTCTTCTTCTCCTCTCCTACCCTTCTACCCTTCTACGCTACCTCCCGTAACGTCTATCGCGTCGCCTGCTTCATCCGCTCCCGCAATTCATCCAGCCAGCCCAGCACGATGACCGGCGGGGACTCCCCGCCGGCCGACTGCACCATCACGAAGGTCCGACCGTCGGGCGAGACGTCGTAGTTGGCGAAGACGGTGCCGAGCTGGAAGACGTCGTCGAGCACGGTGTCGCGTTGAGCCACGGCAAAGTCCGGGGTAGTGGTAATCGTGGCAGCCATGAGCTTGGCGCCGGAGCGGTAATACAGTTGCAAACCGCTGGGTGCCCAAACCGGCTCGGCCCCACCGTCAGTAGTGATCTGGTGGACCCCGGTGGGACCAGAAGCCGCTCGCACGTAGACCTCGAACACTCCCGACTGATCCGACATGAAGGCCACCCAGTTCCCGTCGGGGGACACCTTCTGGGCGAACTCGCTGGCGCGGGTGTTTTGAAACACTGTGCGGTGTCGCGCTGAGTCGAGCAACACCACATCGATCTCGCCAGCGGTACCCGGGTGGACCGCGTTGGTGAAGAAGCGATCGCCCGAGCGCACAAAGACTGCACTCCATCCGTCCCTGACGAGCAGCTCGGGCGTGCCGCTCCCGTCGGATGGGGCCCACTTCACATCGAACGCGGCACTGTCGCCTTTGGTACGCCAGCCGATGTGGCGCCCATCGGCGCTCCAGCCCGGCCGATCGCTGACTCCGTCGCTGGTGAATCGGGTGACGGTTCGGGCCGCAAGGTTCTCGATCCAAATGTCGGACGAACCGGCTACTCCCCGTATGGTCAAGGCGAGGCGGGTGCCATCGGGTGAAAAACGCGGGTTGGCGTAGGGCTGGATTTCGGGTCGGAGCAAACGGGTGGTTCCCTGCCGGTCGACCAGCACGAGGTGTCCCTCGGTCCGTTTCTGCGCGTACACCAGGGTGCCGTTGCTGGCCAGGTCAAACCCGGTCGCTCCCGAACTGGCTACACCACCCGGGGCGCAGATGACGCTTTCGAGGACCGCCACCTCCGGGCCGGAAACTTCGAAGCTTCCGGGATCGAACCGAACTGCCGTAACGGTGCCATCGATCCGCCCAAACAGCAGATGGCCGCTCGTGGCATAGCGGGGGTTGTTGCCCTGGATGCCGAGGCGGGTCATCCGTCCGTCGCTCAGGCGAACCACGGCGAGCGAGTCGTTCTCCGCAATCGCCAAACGAACCTCGAAGACCACCGCCTTGCCTCCCGGCAGAAAGTGGGGCCAGAGGTCGCCGGCTTCTCCCCGTGCGCTGTCGGGCTGGACCAGGCGTTCAGGGCGGCCGCCGGCTGCACTCACCCGCCAGAGACCCGCGTTGGCACTGTTTGGATTGCCCGCGAACACGATCACATCGCCTTCGCCCCAGGAGTAGCTCGTGACCCGTTCTGCGATGATCGAGACGGCACCGCCGGACAGCGGGACCCGGAGCAGGCGGCCGGACAGCACGAACGCGAGCCATTTCCCATCGGGTGAGAACTCCGGATGCTGGGCGCTCTCGGATCCGGGGACCGCTTTGGGCACCAGGTCATCGAGCGCTCTCACGTAGATCCGGCGGGTGGGAGAGCCGCCCACCCAGGCCAGGTGTGATCCATCGCGCGAAATGGTGAGCCCTACGCCAATCTCGTCGGTCCGGAGGCGGGCGCTGTCGCCGAAGGCGACAGTGAAGCGGGCGCGTTGCACCGGAGGTGTGGCCCGGCGCGCGCTCCAGGCCCAGCCCACGAGCGCCACGGCGGCCAGCCCCAGCGCGATCCCGAAGTAAAGCGGAGGCACCCCGCGCGGTGCGGCCAGGGCGGTCGTGGCGGTCGTGGCGGTTGTGGCGCCGAAGGCTGGATTGGCGAGAGCATCGGCGAAGGCCTTGGCAGTTTCGAACCGGTCCGCAGGCAGTTTCTCGATGGCCCGGGCCACCGCCGCCGCGACATTGGGTGGCACCGACTTCCGGAACTTGGTCACCACCTCGGCCGGCTCGAGCACGATCTTCATGATGATCTGCTGGGCGGTAGCCCCCACGTGTGGCGGATTGCCGGAGAGCATCTCGTAGAGCACACAGCCCAGCGAGTAGATATCGGCCCGGGCAGTGATCTCCTTGTCGGCGGTCGCCTGTTCGGGGCTCATGTAGTGGGGGGTGCCGAGCGAGAGGCCGGTCTCGGTCATCCGGCCCCCGGCGGCGGCGCTCACGGCGAGGGCGATCCCGAAGTCGGCCACCATGGGGCGGCCGTCGTGCAGCAGGATGTTCTCCGGCTTGATATCGCGGTGGATCACGCCATGACGGTGGGCGTAGTCCAGGGCATCGGCCACCTCGCGGGTGATTCGCACCGCCTCATCCACGCTCAGCTGGGTCTCGCGATTCAATCGGTCGCGGAGGGTCTCGCCCTCGATGTAGGGCATCACGTAATAGAGGAAGTCGTCGTCGGACCGCCCCTCTGCTGGGCCGCCCGTACGCCCGCTATCGAAGAGCGGAAGGATATGAGGATGTTGCAGACTCGCCGTAGTCTTGATCTCCTGCACGAACCGCTCGGCGCCGAGTACCGCGGCCAGCTCCGGCTTGAGCACCTTGAGCGCGACCTTCCGATCGTGCTTGAGGTCCCGCGCGAGATAGACCGTGGCCATACCGCCGGCGCCGAGCTTGCGCTCGATGACGTAGCGGCCGGCGAGGGCCTCATTCAGTCGGGTAACCGGATCCGTCGCGGTCATGGCGTTGGTGGTGGGGAGCTAGACGATACGGCGGGAGGAGAAGGGCGGAAAGGGGAACCACATCAGGAAAAGGAGGAAAAGGGGAAGGAGAAACGGGTGCGATTGGGCTAGCAGAAAAGGCCCTCGCAACGACAGGGCCTCGTCAGGTCTTGCGCTGACTGAGGTCAGTGTACGGGAAGTGGGTAAGATTGGCACGGCCCCTGCCCTCGCTTCGCGAGAGGTCCTCGTAATGACTACCAGGACCACTCGCGACTTGCTCCTCGCCCTTCCTACTTCTCACTTCTCACGCTTTTCCCGTTCCCCCGTCCACCGTTCTGGGTACTGCGCCACCGTATCCGCCTCATGCCGGTGGACCCGATTGCGGAACCGCTCCCACAACACGATGGCCGCAAGGATGCCCGGTACGACGGCGATGGCCCAGGGCGGAATCGGCAGTCCGGCCTTCGAACCCAGCCCCATCGCGGCACCGATGAGTACCACACCGAGCACGGTACGGAGGGTACCGGCGGGAAGACGAACCGACATATGGCTCCCAATCCACACGCCCGGGACCGAGCCGATCAGAATGGTGCCGGCGAGGGGCCAGTCCACATTGCCCGCGATGATGTGAGCGATTCCACCGGCCCAGAGGACGAGCGCCGCGTGAAAGATGTCGGTGCCCACCACCCGATGCGGGCTGAGTCGGAAGATCAGGATCAGGCCGAGCGCAATGAGCGATCCGCTGCCGGCGGAGGTGATGCCCAGAACGAAACCGACGGAAAGTCCGAGGACTACGGCGGCAATCCTGTGCCGCGCCTGCATCTGTATGGTGTCGCGCTCACGCGCGATGAGCTGCTTGAGGAAGATGGCGCGGATCAGGGTGACGGCACCGGTGAACGCGATCGCACCGGCCAGGAGCAAAAGCATTGTATGATCGAACGCGGGGCCGCCGAGTTTCTTCCGCAGAATTCCCACGAAATAGACGCCACCGACCGCGGCCGGTACCGAGCCCAACGCCATCCACCAGGAGAGTGTGAAGTCCACCGTCTTCTGTTGCCAGTGCTTGTATCCCCCCACGGTCTTAGTCACCGCACCGTAGACCAAATCGGTTCCCACGGCCGTTACTGGCGGAGTGCCGACGAATAGCACCAGAAGCGGGGTCATCAGCGCTCCACCACCAATCCCCGTCATTCCCACGAGGATCCCGACGCCGAGGCCGAAGCCGATGACCATTGCGGGGTTGAAGTGCACGGCCGCCTCGCGATGTGATTGTGTTACAAGGGGTTGGGAATGGGCTTTAGAGACTGTGGCCTGCGAGAGGAACCCGCAAGGATGGGGCCAGTTAGCGGGAGACGGGGGACGGGAGAACGGAGAAGGGAGATGGGAGAAAGGGGCGACGAGGCGACAAGGCGACGGGCGACGGGCGACCAAGCAATCGCGACTCGGCAGAGCGTCGCTCCGCGACGCGTGCGGTGGGATGACCCCGTGGCGCAGCCACGGCCTGCCCCCTCGCTGCGCTCGGGGCAGGCTGAGCCGCGACTTTAGTGGCGTGGGAAAGCGAGCACCTTGTGCGGGCCGGGCATCGACCACACTGTTTTCTTCGCAGCCCATACAGGCGTTCCCATCATGGCCGACTCTACGTGACGGCTGATCCCATCGTCGAAATCGGCACCGAGTTCGGAGACCGCTTTCTCATCGAGCGCGAGCTCGGGCGCGGCGGCATGGCGGTGGTCTATCTCGCCCGGGATCGGAAGCACGAACGCCCGGTTGCGCTCAAGGTGCTGCAACCCGAATTGTCCCACGCGCTCCAGAGCGAGCGGTTTCTCCGGGAGATCAAGCTGGCCGCGAGCCTGACCCACCCGCACATCGTGCCGGTGTACGACTCCGGGAGCCAGGACGGGCAGCTCTACTACGTGATGGCCTACATCGAAGGCGAATCGCTGCGAGCCCGCCTGAATCGGGAACGCCGACTGGGGCTTGAGGAGGCGTTAAAGATCGCGCGCGAGGTGGCGGATGCCCTCGACTATGCCCACACCCGCGGTGTGATCCATCGCGACATCAAGCCGGAGAACGTGCTCCTGGGCGCAGGACACGCGATGGTGGCCGACTTTGGTATCGCCCGGGCGATTGCCGAGGCCGAGGCAAGCGAGGTGACGGCCGGCACCATCCTCGGGACGCCGGACTACATGAGCCCGGAGCAGGTCTCCCGCGACGTGGAGCTGGATGGGCGGACCGACATCTACAGCCTGGGGTGCCTGCTCTTCGAAGCATTGGCGGGAAACCCTCCGTTCGGAGGGCTGACCGTGCGCTCGGTCATGCTTCGCCGCCTGGTGGACCCTGCCCCTTCGCTCCGCGGAATCGACGCTTCGATTCCGCCGGCGATTGATGCCGCGGTCGCCCGGGCGCTGGAGACCGAACCGCGCGACCGTTTCGCCAGCGCGGCCGAATTCAATGCGGCACTCCAGCCCGCGGCGATCCTTGCTGCCCCGCCCGTGGTCCAGGCGAGGAGGTACGAGGCAAGTCCCGAGGCATCCGTCGCCGTGCTCCCCTTCGCCAACCTGAGTTCGGACCCCGAGACCGAGTACTTCAGCGATGGGATGACCGAGGAGATCATCAACGCCCTGACTCAGGTGCCCGCTCTTCGGGTCGCCGCCCGGACCTCGGCCTTTGCCTTCAAGGGCAAGAACGCAGATGCGCGCGAGATCGGGGAGCGACTTCGAGTGCGGACTCTGCTCGAAGGCAGCGTGCGGAAGGCCGGCGACCAGGTGCGGGTCACCGCTCAGCTGATCAACGCGGCGGACGGCTATCACATCTGGTCGCAGACCTACGACCGCACATTGGCGGATGTGTTCGCGGTACAGGACGAACTGGCTCAAGCAATATCAGGCACCCTCACCCGCACTGTCTCCATCAACACTCCAGCTCCCTTGGTCGCACCGCAGACTCGGAAACCGGAGGCGTACAACAACTACCTGAGGGGCCGTCACGCGTGGGCTCAGGGCACACCTCAGGGCTTTGGGCAGGCCCTAACCTTTTTCCAACACGCGCTGGTGATCGACCCCGACTATGCCCAGGCCCATGCCTGGCTGGGGTACGCCTATGCGATGCTCGGCTTCGAGGAGTTTGGTGCGCTCCCGTCGGAGCAGGCGATTCCACCGGCACGTGCCGCCGCCCTCAGGGCCGTGGAGCTGGACGATGCCCTGCCGGACGCGCATATGACCCGAGCGATCGTCGCGACACTCTACGATTGGGATTGGGCGCTCGCACAGCGGGAGTTCGATCAGGGCATGGCGCTCGGCTCCAGTGGTCCGGCCCAGCACTGGTATGCCCTGTTCCTCTGCGCCATGGGTCACGCCGAGGAAGCCCAGCAGGTGATCCGCCGGGCGCAGGTGAACGATCCGCTTTCGGTCACGATACAGGTCAGCGTCGGCCGGTGCCTGCACTATGCGCGACGCCTGGATGAGGCCGCCCAGGTTTTCCGGGCCCACCTCGACCTGAATCCCGACTCGTACCAGGGCTACGTGGCGTTGGCGCGAAACTCGTTGGCTCGGGGGAACATTGACGAAGTCGGCGCTACCACGAATCAGGCGATCCAGAATATCGGGCGTCGGCCGATTATCCTCGCCTACGCCGGTGAGGCGCATGGCAGGTTGGGGCACCGGGCGGAGGCCAAGGCCCTTCTCGCGGAGCTGCGAGAGATGGGAACCCAGCGCTACGTACCGGAAATATTCCAGGCCCTGATTCTTTTCGGGCTGGAGGAGTTTGACGCGGGATTTCAGCTCTGGGAGCAGGCCTGCGATCAACGATCGGGCTGGTGCGTGTTTCTTACGGCAGACCCCGAATGGGATTGGCTGCGAGACGACGCGAGGTACAAGGCACTGGTGAAAAGGGTGGGGATGCCGGAGTAGTTGTCACCTCACCCCCTGCCCCCCTCTCCCTCGCGGGAGAGGGGGGACGCGACCCTCTGTCATTGCGAGGCCCCCCGAGCAGCGCGAGGGGGCCGAAGCAATCTTCGTACGGTTCAGCGGAGGCAGACCTAACCCCCTGTCCCCCTTCCCTGTTGGGAAGGGGGAACGGCGTCCAAGAGCTCCTCGATCAGTAGTCGGCGATCGTTGTCATTCCGAATGCCTGGCTGTCACGGAACCTTCCGCATTGGGATTCAGCGGTTTGCTCACGAGATGCGTCAAACCCGTTCCCCCTTCCCAGTAGGGAAGGGGGACAGGGGGTTAGGTCCCGCTACAACAACAGCATCCCCCGCCGCACCGCCACACTCACCGCCTCGGTCCTCGAGTGGGCGCCGAGTTTGGCGAAGATCGATCGCAGGTGGAATTTGACGGTGTGATCCGAGAGACCGAGCGTCGTGGCGATGTCGTGGTTGGCGAGGCCGTCGCCCAGGAGACGGAGAATGTCGCGCTCCCTCGGGGTGAGCGCGTCGGACGGGTCATCAGCCGGGAGCGGTCGAGCCCGCACCGGTACCGCACCGGGAACCGTTGAGCGAGTTCGCACCACGAGCCCGCCTGCCACCGCTCGCAGAGCACTCACCAGCTGATCGCGCGACACCGCATCCGTCACTACGCTCGCCTCGCTCGCCAGCACTTCCGCCATGAGTGACGCCGGAGCTGACTCACCGATCAGCATGAGCAGGCGACTGCCATTGGCCGGCAGAGCCAGAGGCGCCGGCGTCTCGCCGTCGAGATCGGTCAGATCCAGGAGGGTGACATCGGCCCGCGCCGGGTCGGTAACGACCGTGACGTCCGGGTCGGTCGCCAGGAGGCCGCGGTCGTTCTCCAGGGCCCGGGGGGAACTCCGGATCAGGACGCGAAGGGGAGGCATTGGTGGGTTCGGTGGTTCCTACTGCGACGAGATTCAGTAAGCGTTGTCATTCCGAGCGCAGCGAGGAATCCGAATGCCAGGGCACTGGCGGATTCAGAGGCATTGAGATTCCTCGGTCGCTTCGCTTTCCCTCGCTGCCCTCGGGACAGGCTCTCGGAATGACAGCACCAGGGCTCACGCAGTGCGCTTTGAATGACGCTGCTGCAGCTGGCGGGAAGCCCAGCGGAACGCCGCTTCCCCCGGCACCGCCAGCGCCAGGCCGAAGGCAATCATCGTGGTGATACCGACCACCTCTCCATGTGTGTCGAGCACCGGGCCACCCGAATTGCCCGGCGCCACCTCCATATCCAGCAGCAGCCACGGCAATCGCCCCGCGAGGGCCTTGGGAATCAACTGCGAAGGCGCCGGGCCCACCGCGTGCACGATGCCGGTGGCGAGTGCGCCGACCAGGCCGAACGGATGGCCGATGGCGAAGACCAGCATCCCGGGCCGCAGTCGAGTGGAACCGCCCAGTGAAACCGGAGCGAGATCGAGCCGCGGGACCTCCAGCAGGGCCAAGTCCCTCTTCGGATCACGGGCGACGAGCCGGCCCTGCCGCGTTTGCCGGTCCGGGCGAGTCACCTCGAGCGAGTCGGCCACCGCGACGTGCGCGTTGGTGATCACCAGGTCCTCTCCCCAGGCAATGCCCGCGCCGAGTTGGTGCGGCCCGGCCTGCAGCTGAACCGTCGACTGCCGAATCCGTTCGGCCAGCTCCGCTAGCCGATTCTGGGCGTCGAGCACCGCGGCGAGTCCGGTCATGCGGTCTTCCGGGGACGCTCGCCCACCACCAGCTCGGCGCTGGTCAGGCTGCCCCCGCGCACGATATCGAGTTTGAGTTTGCGGCCCACCATGGCACTCCCGAGCTGGTTCACCAGATCCTCCGGGCTGTCGAGCGGCGCGCCGTTGGCGCCGACCAGTACATCCCCCAGAAGGATACCCGCGTTAGCGGCCGGCCCGTCTCCATCGACCTCGAGCACCACCACGCCCCCGCCGTGCGACAGTTTCATTCGCTCACGCGCCTTATCGGAGAAGCGCACCGCATGGAGTGCCGCGCCGATGTAGCCGCGGGCCACGTACCCCTTGTTCAAGAGGGCGGTGACCACCCGCTCCACCGTCTGAACCGGAATGGTCGTCGCGAAAGGCCGGCTCAGTCCACCGGAGTTGATGCCGTGGATCTGTCCGGAGACGTCTACCAGTGCCCCGCCTCCCAGGCCGGGGTAGATGGTCAGATCGGATTGCAGTTGCGCGTCGATCTCCCCGCCTTTCCAGCTGCGCCAAGCGGGGCCGACGCTGCTCACCGCGCCGAAGCTGGTGCGGGGTCCGTTCTCATCCAACCGGCCGATGGCCAGAACCAAGTGGCCCGGCTTCAGACTGCTCGTCGCGCGCTCGGTGACGGGAAGCAGGCCAGTCTCGATCCGAAGCAATGCCAGGTCGGTGCCCGGATCTCGGCCCTGAAGGGTTGCAGCGACCGAGCGGCCGTCGGGCAGAGTGACGGTGATTCCTTCGGTGTGGCGGACCGTGCCGTCGGTAGTGACGATCAGCCCATCCCGCCAATGGACCCCGCTCGATGGAAGTCGCGGACGGGCGTGAACCGCGACGACCGCCCGTGCGGCACGCTCTACCGCGCTAGCTAAGGCGTCGGAGAGCGCCTGAAGTGAGTTGGTGTCGGACATGGTATTGCGATCCTCCGGTAAAATGAGACCAGAAGCGGAGTGCAATGTGGGGAAGCAGGGGATGGGGCGGTATCGCTCGAATGGGCGGGGGAGGGTGGGAAGCGGTAGAACGGTGAACGGTGAACGGTGAACGGTAGAACGGTAGAACGGTAGAACGGGCAACGGCGAACGGGGAATGGCGAAAGGGCAACGGCTGCCCTCCCCGTTCACCGTTCACCGTTCACCGTTCCCCGCTGTTCCTACTTCGCTCGAATGAAATTCACATTGCTGAAGCGCTGCACCGCCATGGCCAGGTCACGCGGATCCGATCCGCCGCGGTGCTGGACGTTGACGAACAACGTCTTGCCGGTCGGGCTGAGGTACACGCCGGTCGGCTCGGCGTCGCAGTCGGTGATCGACAGGAAACGCACGATCGGCTGCGAGTGAGCCGAGGAAGCAGGGTTGAATGGCGCGAACCACACATCGTCGCCGATGGTCTTGCCGGTGGACGAGCTCCCACCCGGATCCTCGGTGATGTACAGATTGCCGGACTTGTCGAGCGCCAGGTTATCGGGGAAGTCGAAGTCGGCCGGGGCGTTAAGTCCGTCCTTCACATAGTCCGAGACGAACGCCTGTCCCGGAGCGCCACCCTGGGGCTTGAGGTCGATCGCCAGTACCCGATCCTCGCCAGTCACGGCGACGTACAGGGTGTTGTTGCCGCGGAGGTCGTCCCCGGTGCTGGTGCCGATCTCCACATCCTCCGGCCGGGTGTAGCCAGTAGCACCCTTGGCGGTGGCCTCGTCGATCGAGTTGATCAGGATAGCGGCGGGATCCAGCTGCACCCATTCGGCGAACCCGGTGCGGTTGCCGAGGTCGTTCACGATCTTGAGGGCGTAGAGAGTGCCGGCACTCAGGTCATTCAGGTGAGTCGGTACAAACTTGAAGATGTAGCCAGGCCCAGTCTCCGAGATGCCGTAGAGATTGCCAGCCTTGTCGAACCGGAGACCTTCGTGGGACCGGGCACCGATGGCCGGCCTGACGACAGCGGCGCCGGTCTGGGGATTGATCTCGTAGACGTGACCGCCGACCGCGTTGGGTTGGGTGGGATCCTTGAGCAGCGAGGGGCTGGTCTCCTCCGCGGCGAGGAGGGTTCCCCAAGGGGTCCAAGCGATCCCGTCGAACCGCTCCCAATCGGCCCGCTGCGCCACCAGGCTGGTGGCCCCGGTAACGAGGTCGGTAACCGAGACCCCGGCGCCCGAGCCAAGCTCATGGGTCCGGTAGAGGAACCGGCCCCTGGGGAAGCCCGTCTCGTTGACGGTGTTCATGTCCGACAGGTCGAGGAACCCACCGCCCTCTTTCGCGACGACAGTCTGGACGTAGCCCGCTGGAAGGACCAGTTGCTCCGCGCCGCCACCGGGGGAGCACACAGCAGAGCCGGAGATCGGGGTGAAGGGGAGGGTGTTCCCCGGAGCAACAAAGTTGAGCGGAAGACCAAGCTCCGAGGGCAGCTCGCTGCTGGCGTCGCGGGTGGTCGTGGTAGTGGAATCGGGCGAGCATGCTTCGACCGCGAGGATCGAGAGCGAGAGCGCCGTGGGAAGCAGCAGGGGATGACGGATCGCCATGATGAATCTCCGGGAGTGAGGGGTTGTACTGCGGCCCCGACATTTGCTCCCCGAGGTAACGGTCCAGGCAGGTGCCTCGTCACCGCCAAGTGTCGGACAGGGAACGATTGTGGTGAGTTGTTGCGATTAAGAACGGCGTGTAGGGGAAAAGGGAAAAGGGAAAGGGGGAAAGGGAAAGGGGAACAGGGAATGGGGAACAGGGAACGGGGAACGGGGAACGGGGAACGGGACTACGCCTGGTTCGCTTGCAAGGAAAGGCCCGGAAGAGCCTGCCCCGAGCGCGGCGAGGGGGCCACGCAACGTAGCCAGAGGACGCCATCGGAACCTCAGCGCCCCGACGGGGCGCCGCATGCTTAACCCCTGGCCCTTCCCTTTTGTCCTTCTCCTCTCCTTTTCCTCTTCCCCGGTCCGGTCCCCCTCCCCTTTGGTAGGGCGACAGGCGATAAGGCGGACCGGCGCACAGCGCGGCTGGTGGAGTGAAGTGAGAGCGACAAGATTGTCGGGTGGACTACGGGGAAAAGGCGGAAAGACGGAAAGGCGACAAGACGGCGGGTGGTGGGTTGTGGGCCGTGGGTAGTCGGGCGAGAAACATGAACGATGCGCGAATCGAACGTGACTCATCACTGGCGTCCCCCCTTCCCAATAGGGAAGGGGGACAGGGGGTTAGGTGGGTCGCGGGGACAAGGCGAACTAGACGGACCGGCGGACAGGCGGACAAGGCGGACAAGGCGGACAAGGCGGACAAGGCGGACGGATGGACCGAAAGACTGATAGACCGACCAAGAGAAAGACCGCTGGAGGGCCGGTCCGCCGGTCCGCGCGACACGGACCAAAAGCATCACTCTGCCGGAGGCGGGGTGCGTCGCGCCTCGTCGTAACGCAATCCGCTCGACCCTTCCCCCCGACCCACGCCTTTTCGGCGCGCAATCCAAAGATGAGTCTCCCCTGAGAGCCAGCGGCATCGCACGACCTCTCGAACCACCTTGAGTCCGGTCCGGGGGACGGCTTCCTCTCGAACTCGGTAGACGCCGTTCGGTGGAGCCTGGATGAGACGTCCAATGGGGGCCGGGCTGGTGATGCCGTCTGGCCGAATCATCTGACCGCGTTCGAGGGCCGTTTCCCCGGTAAACTGATCGAGTGAGACGGGTAGCATCGGAAACCAGTGCCACGGCACAAAGCTCTGCAGGCGATACAGCAGCGGCGCGGTGGTTACCGGCACTACCTGCGGCGGTTCCAGAGCGCTGGCGGCGACGTGGCGTTCCCGTCCCGGCCAAGGCCGTCCCTCGCCGCCTTCGATCATCTGCTCGATGGCCCACACCAGGTTGGCCTGCTCGTCGCGCACGAAGCGAACGTCTTCTATCTGATCGCCTACCAGGCGGGCCGGGCCGGCGCTGGGCGGCAGCAGGAGAAAATCAGCCGGCCGCCCATCCTGATCCGCAATCGAGGTCGAGAAACAGGTCCACCGAGCGTCGGGCGGGGTGGGCGCCGCATCGGCCCGATCCACCAGGGTGACGCCACCGAAGACGTCATGCACCAGCAGCTCATCGATCCGCGCGACTCGGCTCACTGGAAAATCAAAGGGCACGACGAAGTAGTCGTTCCCATGAATCAGCATGAAATCCATCACCAGCAGCTTGGCGAGATCGCGCTTATCCGGTATCACACTGCCGAAATCACTGGACCCGCGCTCGAAATCCCACCAGCGATGGTTCGGCATGCCGCGGAAACGAACGAAGGTGGGCAATCGACTTACACTCATCGCTTCGGGTACCGGCACCGCGACGCCTTCCGGCGTTCCCGGATTTTCGGCCCGGGAGAGGAGGTCCATGGTAAACCACTCGAAGGTGGCATCCCGGTCCGGAGTGGACTGAAACAACATGGTTCCTCCGGTCGGGCCTGCGGCGACTGCCTCCACCTGGTATTCCAGTCGATCGCTGTGCCATGAGGTCCCGCTATCCGCCCCGATCTGGCCAAGGGTACGGGAGATCGACTGCTGCAGAGCGGTGATCGCGGCCTGGAGCTGAGCGACGAAGGGAACGACCGCGGGCTTGGCGAGAAGCGCGGGCGTTGCTCCCTGCGCCGCCAGCTCAACTCCATTCACCGCCCGGCCATCACACACGCCGAGGAAACGCGCCGCACGCGCATCACTGGGGTCCACCCTTGAGGAGTCCAGCGGGAACTCCTCCCGCACAGCGGCGAGCACCGCGGCGCGCTGGGTTGGGTTGAGACCCTGATCCTCCAGGAGTGACGCCAGGGTAAGTCCCCACTCGGCCTGCGTCGCCAGATCGGGCGCGAAGGCCTCGGTCTCCACCAGCTCCTCGAGGGGTGCCGTGATAGGCCGGAGCGGTAGAGGCTGGCCCGTATCAAGATGAGGGCGCCAGCCGAGGAAGGGCGTGGTTCGCGCTCGCATCTGCACCCAGGCCGGTGAGCCAGCATCCTCGCCCTGAAATTCACCGAATTGCCACTGCCGGGTCAGCATCCACAACGGATCCCGGATCTTCGCGGCCAGGGTGTCGGCGACCTCAGGCGACCGCGGCCTGGGCTCCAAGCGGTTCCACCAGGTCAGCGAGAGCAGATTGATTTGGAGTGCTCCGGCTTCGATCGGGATTGCCACGCCCATGTCAGGTCCTCCTGACCAGCTCAACCTCGAGCCTAACCGCATCGATAAAATTGCTTCGTATCGTCACCTCATCAGTACTGTCCGCCAAGCAGATCGCGGGAAGCAGCTGACTCAGGGCCCCAAGCAGCTCCCCATCGACGGCGCGGATTCGAGCCATCTCCAGCGTTTCCTTCAGGGTTTCCGTTAACCAGGACAGCGACCACTGCTCCGCCTCCGCGACAGGGGGAACCGCCAGCAGCACCGTCTGGGACGCCTCGGCACCCGGATCGTCATAGTGGAAAGCGACTCCGGTCTGTTCGTCGGGAAAGGGGATGATCTCGGTCCAGTGATCGAGCAGAAGGCCGGCCCATGGGACGTTGACCGGTGGCGTATCAGCCTGGTAAAACAGGAGTGAGATCCGGCCCGCCCCGGGGCGGTCTGCCTCGCTGGCAAAGGGAAGCGCGACCCAACGGGCGCCGGCGTAGTAGGGAAGCTGGGCCAGAGCGCGCGTGGCCCGCCCGCGGCCCAAAGAGTTCGCCACGATCTCCAGCCGTCGCCAGGAGTCCAACGGAGGACGAACCCGAAGGGCGGTTCTCTCGAAGTCTTGTAGCGCTGCCTTGCGGACCAGTGGATCAGCGTCGATGAACGCCGCCGTCCCGCTGTGAGCGAGTGCATTGGTCAGCTCGGCCGGCGCCGGAACATCGAACAGCGGTGCGAACGGCAGTTCCGCTCCGCACACGATATCCAACACCTCTCGCGCTGCCCCCAGGAGGAAGCGCGAGTCGCTGGCGTGTTCCGGCTTCGCCGCCTCTGTCAGAACAGCACCCGACCGCGTTACCCGCCGCGAGGCTTCCGACACCACACTCACTGCCTGCGCGATGAGCTGTTGCCGAGCCGCCAGGTCGTGGCCGAACGAAGAGATCGGGTATGCTCCCGTTACCCCGAGGGCCGAAACCGCTCGAAGGGCATTGCGGAGATTGGTGAGATTGAAGGGCGCACCCTCGGCTGCTGCCTGTGCCAGGGACAGCGCCTGACTCAACGATAGAGTGGCGACATCTAACGTCTGCCGAGCAGTCGTCGCGCGGGCGATGGCGTCACCGGTTCGGTGATCGGCCGCCTTTGCGTCGTCAGGACGATCTTCGGCGACCAGATCCTCGGGGGTCAGCGGGCGGCTCTTGGCGATGATGTCCGCCGCCGTGCGGGCCAGCTCGAGCAGGTCAGTAAAGGAGCGGTCGGTCGCCGGATCGAACCCCGCATCGGGCCTTCCATAAGTGATCCGACCCGGCGTCTCCTCGGTGAGACCCAGCGCGGCGTGCGCCGCTTCGAGGATGCGCCGGTCCAGCTCAGACGCTTCTGCTCGGGTGGCGTCTGGATGCGCATCGGCTCGCGCCCGGGCCAGCACCAGCACATCGATCGGTCGCAGCGCCAGCTTCTTCAGTGAAACCGTGGTGATGCCGGTTGGCGCCTCCTCGGGACCGAACTCGACTCCACACTCATAGTCGTCGGCTTTGCCGAAGAGCTGACCGAGCCAAGCATCGATGCGAGGCTCAATTTGGGCGCGTGGGGTGGGCGCCGGATATCCTGGGGGAAGAGGCTTCCCACTGCCGCCCAGCAGCAACGCGATCTTGTGGGTCAAAGGGGTTCCGCGTCGCGGCTGAGTGGCGATTTCAGGATCGGGGGGACGGACCACACCTTGCGCCATCGCATCCAGCGTAGCCGCCGCGACATTAGGACTTCCTTTGACGAGTTGATAAACCGCTTCTCCGAACAGAAGGTCCGAGGTCGCATCAACGGTCTGATCAAGCCGCACCAGCTCGGCCTCCACGCCCGCCTGGTCGGCCCCGCCATTGGGCAGACCGAACTGGCCCCACGGGATTTCCCCTGCCTGATAGGCTCGGCGCAGCGCCAGACCATCCACCACGTTTTGGGCGGCGATGTGTTCCTTGGGCTGATCCGGGTCATTGGGATCGAAATCCTCGGGGTCACCGGATTTCCCGGCCACCAGCGGATAGCGAGCCCGGAGCGGAGCGATCCATTTATCCAGATTATGATCGTGCAGCCCCCGCTCCATCTGATAGCCGAAGACCGCGCCGACCGGCTGCCCTTCCCGCACCGCATCGAGCACGAACCGGCCGGCACGAACTCGGGCGGACGAGAGATCCACCGCGTACTTCTTGCGATCGTCTCCGGTTCGAGAGAGATAGCCATTTCGAAGAATCGCCGCCGCGGCGGCATGGGTCATCGAAGGCGCATGCACATAGCCGCCGTTCCCGTCCTGCCGCGCCGCCATGCTCCCGTCGGAGAGGCGGACCGGATGCGCGCTCGAGGCGGGGCGGGGCCGGAGATTCTCGACCCATCCGTAGGCGCCGATATGACAGCCGAGTGGCTGCGCCGAGCGCATTTGCTCGAGTCGCTTGGCCGCGAGTCCGGTGATCCAGGCGTCGAGCCGGTGGGATGCCACATCGAGCGTCTCTCCCAGCAGCCGCTCCAGCTCCGCGGTGCTGGCGCCCGACAGCGCGGCCAGCGCATCCCGGAACCCGACGACCGGCTCATCGGGCAGCAGACTGCGAATGATGGCAGTGTTGGCCGGATCCGAGAGAAAGGTGTGCAGCGGAGCCGTGCCGCTGAGCTGCCCGATCGGCTGCATCATCTGCTCCACCCGGTTCGGACCTTGCACCGTGCCCGGCAGTCCGACGATCTCCCGCTCTACCGCGGCTCCCACTTCAACGGTTTCGAATCGGAGGCCGAGCAGATAGGAGGCGTTCTGATACTCGAGCAGGCCGCCGTGGCGGAGCAGACGATACAGCAATGAGACCGGCCGGTCCCAGTCGGCTGGAACCGATTGGGCGATCAGTGCCGGCACCGAAGCGGTGCGGATCCACTCGATGTAGTTCGGAGTGAGACCCAGCGTCTCCGACACCGGATCCTCGGTCACCAGGTGATACCGAAACGGCCAGGCGTTGGGGTCGAAGTTGAGCTGAGCGATTCGAGGCCTCCATTCCGGATGACCGATCAGAGTGAAGACCTGGTTGGCCAGTGCCTGACCGGCATCCAGCCAAGCGGTCCATGCCTCGTTCCAGCCCCAGATTCCGAAGAGATTCCAGGTCGCATCTTCTCCCAGCACCGGCCGGACTCTAACCTCGCGGGTGCTCGCGTCGAGGCCGAGGATTTCCAGCAGATCCTGATCGGGATCGCCAGTCCGGCCCACCCTGGGGACCTGCCCGCTCTGCTGGAGCCAGATCGCTCTCAGCGTACGCAGGGTCGATGGTAGCGCGCGGTCAACGGCATCGCTCCGCCGCGCCGCTTGCCAGCTCCGCAGACTCGACACGGGCAGTACTCCATACGGTGTGCCACCGATCCGAAACGCGGAGTACGGTCCCCGACCTCTCACATGATTCACGAAGAAGCTTTGAGCGGTCTGGATGTCGTCCGTTTCGAACACCGGCTTCATGAGCTCGGTCAGGAAGTAGCCCCAGGTCACCGGCCAGAGCGCCCGCGCCATGGCAGCGCCCCGCTCGGCTTCCCGTCCGTCGGCGCCATCCAGATGGATTGCGGTGTCGCTCGCCAATCCGAATGCGGTGATCAGCCGGGGCCCGTCGCGCCCAGCGACGACGGGCAGTCCGGTTCGCGCGACCGCAAAGCTTCGCTGGCCGTCGCCGTCACTGGGTGGAAACGGAGTGGTGGCGGCCGAGGTGTTATTGGTCGGTGTTCCCTGGGGCAGCAATGCGAAGCCCCGACCATGGCGATGGTGTCCGAGCAGCTCTTGAATTCCGCCGGCACTCACGTCGGGAGCCAGCGATGACTTCACGCCAAACACGATGACCCGGGTAAAGCCCATCCCGCGCTCGGCGTTGGAAAGCGGAATCCGGATCCCCATCCCGACCTTTTCGGCTTGATCGAAGTCCACTGTCCAGCGCACGTCGGATGAGAGCCGGAGTCCGTCATCCCCGAGCGGATCGGTTGGATCGGCGGGATCGGGGGAGAAGGTGAGCGCCAGTGGCTCGTGAATCGTAGAGCCCGAGACGATTCGCTCGCCGCCGCCGGTATCGAGCAGGACATGCCACCGATCGGGAAGCAGCTGAGCTTCCGCCGGCCGCGTCCAACTCGATTCACGCCGCGCCGGCGGGAGATAGACGGGAGCACCGGCCGGACGGCTGTCGAGATTGCTCGGGGTCATCGCCTCGACCACCCAGGACCCCCGAGGCACACCGAGCTTCTTAACGAGGGCCCTCCACGCCAGCTTTTCTTCGGCCTCACCGGGCCAGGCCGCATCCCAATAGGCCTGACCGTCGGCGATTTCTTCGTCGGTTAGCTCCGGCTCGAAGCTGTCGGCCAGGATCTCGTCGGGATACACCCGAAGCAGCATCTGGTCCGCCGTAAAGCGGGTCTCGATGCGAACCGGAAGCAGCACGATGGGATAGCCGGCGGAGAGTCGCGCGACTTCCTGCTCGGGCGTCGGGGTGAGAAAGTTTCCGAGATCTACCGCGAGTGAAGCCAACTCCTCCCTGGTTCTACTCCGGATGGCGGCGAGCGCGGATGCCGCGCGTTCCACATTCGCTTCGGCGGCTTCCACTGCAGCGGCCGAGTTTTCATTCCGGTCCCGCTTGATTGCCTCCAACCTTGCCGCTGCGTCAGCGACGGCGAACGTGGCGCCGCGGAGCTCGCGTCGCGCATCCTCGAGCAGGGCGCGCTGCTGATCAACCGCGGTGGGACCGTCGCTGGGACGCGTCCCGAAGAAGGGTGCAGCCATCAGGGAATCATCTCCGAAGCATGAATGGCGATCCGCATCGGCCGCTGCAGCGTGATGTAAGCGAGATCGGACGACCGACTTCCGTGTTGCCCGGGCCCCTGGTCCGCATGCCATCGCGTCGTCGTGGAGTCGGAGACCAGCGTGGTGTCGGGGAGCGACGCATCCAGATTCAAGCTCAGGAAATCGTTCAACGCGGCCCGGCTGCCGGCCAGGTTGGCCCATCCGAGATTATTCCAGCCGCCACTCACCGGCAGACCGAATTGGGAGTCAGGGGTATCCGGTTCTGGTTCGTCCAGGCCGAAACGCGGTTCTCCCGAAGGCTCGGCGAGGACGAAATACCAGCCTGGCTTGGCGCCGTCCCGAATCCCATCGCCCAACACCTCTTCCTTAGTAAGGGCAAAGCCGAAGAAATTTGCGTCCGGATCCATGAAGCCCGAAAAGAGCGGATGCGCGATCTTCTCTTTGGCCTCGGCATCGTTGGCAGGGTCATCGATGATTCGGCCGTCAACCGGCCCGCCCCACTTGGCCTTCACGGCGTACACTTCAGTGTTCGGGTAGCGTCGCAGCAGGTCACCCCGGATGAAGAGGACCAGATAGTCGGAGTCGCCGCCCGGCACTGGGGGACGGGGACTGTGCTCCTTGAGATCGCTTGGCGGCCGCCAGGTATGGATGGGAACGATGTCCTTGAGCTGCTCCGGAGAGAGACCGCCGCCGGGTGGCGCGACGTAGCCTGCGGTATCCCAGAACTGGCGGAAGTAGGTCGCGCGCTGAGTCGTGGGGTACTCCCGCCAAAGCAGCTCGCGCGCCATTTCATGATTCACGCCCACCATGTGCGCCTCGATCATTCGCTGATTGGTCTTGAGCAGCGTCGCGGAGTTGGGCGGGATCTTGTCGAATCCCGGCAGCAGCCACTCGTTGTCGAGCTGAGCCAGCGGCCGGTACATCGGCTGAGGGAATTCGGGTGCGGCGAGCAGCGGCTCCAGCGGATCGAACGGCTCCCAGATTGCAGCGCCGTCGAGGGCGTAGCGTCCGGTGTATGCCTGCGCGATGGTCAGGGTGGGGTCGAGCTTGGTCTTGAGGGTCGCTGCGATACCGTCGAGATCCGCTTCCACCAGAGTCGCGATCGGTGTCGTGGGCCGTGCCATGCGATCGAGCATGGTGCCGTACGCCTGGCGGAGCTTGGCCAGGATCTCAGGCGAGGGAGCCGGCGAGCCGGCTGGAATCGTCGGCAACGTGCGCGGCGCACCGGTGGCAGGTGCTTCGAGAGGTGCGTAATTGGCCGGAGGCACCACGTCGCGGACCAGGTCCCCTGAGAGCCGCCCCTGCTGAACGTCGCTCCTCCG